>NC_021237.1:1325000-2525000 GCF_000397205.1 Pseudomonas protegens CHA0 | reverse complement strand
GCATCGATCAGGGTCGAGCCCACGTGCCACAGGCCATCGCGGGTCAGCACTGCGGCGCGCAGCGGCGTGGCCTGCTCGATGCGGATGCGGATCGACAGCCACGGCAGCACTCGCTCCCCCGGTTCGAAATCGACAATGCGCGGCAAGGGGTTGAGCTCGGCCCAGGCGAGGATGCGCACCACGTCGCCGCTGAAGGCCCGGGCGTCGATTTCCAGGGGCACCTGCCGCGCATCCTCGGCAAAGGGCGGCGCCAGCAGCTTGACCCGGTCATCGAAGACGAACGCCGCGTCCCCCAGCAGTTGCTTGTGGTAGAAGGCCCACATCACCGAGGGCACCGGGTCCGGGGCCTGGGGATCGGCGGCCAGCGCCGGGGTCGCCAAGGGCAGCCAGCACGCCAGCAGACAGGTCGCTCGCCAGTTCATCGCAGCTCCTATTGATACATCTGTGGGACCTCGTAACGCAGGCCATAACGGGCGTACAGCGCCTGCAGGCGACCGTCGCGGATCAGCCCTTCCAGGGCCTCTTCCACGGCATAGGCCAGCTGGCGGTTGCTTTCATGCACCGCCATGCCGATCTCCCACACCTGCTTGCCCATGTTCGGGTAGGCGTTTTCCGCCAGGGCCAACTGCGGATCAGCGGCCTTATGCAACTGCCAGTCAATCTCGCCGCGCATGGCCATCACCGCGTCCACCTGCCCGGCCCGCAAGGCGCCGAACGCCTGTTGCACGCTGGGGTAATGGTGGGTCTTGGCACTGAGCATGCCGTTGAACACCGAAGTCAGGTAGAACGACGGCACGCTGTCCACCTCGACGCCAATGGGGTGCTCCTGGAACACCGCGACACTGGCCACCGAATCCAGCCGGCGGCGGTCGAATGCCACCTGCCAGCGCTCCTCCTGATAGGGGCCGAACATCACCACGTGATCGTTGGCCAGCTCCCCCAGTTCGTTGCGCTTTTGCGCGTAGTCGTGGTCGTAGGGCACGCGCATCATCAGGTCGGCCAACTGCTGGTGGCGCAGCGGGCTTCCGCGCCAGATGTAGTCCCGCAAATCGTCGTCGAGCTTCTCCCCGGGGGGCGCCCAGATCAGTTGCAGGCGCACCCCCAGGGCCTCGGCCAGGGCTTGCGCCAGCTCCACATCGACGCCCCGCGGCTGGCCCTGGTCCTCGAAGCTGTAGGGGGCAAAATCCTGGTACACCGCCACCTTCAACTCACCGGAGGCGATCATCGTGTCGTAGTTGCGCACCTCGGCCTGGGCCGTGGCGCAACACAGCAGCAGGCCAGCCAGGAACAGGGCGAAGCGGCCCATGGCGATCACTCCTCGACGCGCACGCTGTCCAGGTAGGTGCGCACCGCCCACAGGGCTTCCTGGCTCAGGTAGTCGGCCATCTTCGGCATGTACACCCGGCCATCGCGCACCGCGCCGTGGCGCACCCGTTCGACGAACCATTCATCCCCGGCTTCGCCGGCGTCGAGCATGCGCAGGTCCGGGGCGATGCCGCCGGACTTGGCTTCCAGGCCATGGCAAGCCGCGCAGTTCTGGTTGTAGGCCGAGGCGCCGATTTCCACCGCCTTGTCGTGCTCGGGCGAGGTGCGGTACGGGTTGACCGAAGCCCAGCCGTCGCCATCGACGCTCACCCCGGCGTCCTTGATCGGCGTCAGGCCCTTGGTCTCCACCGCCTGGGGCACCACGTTGCCATGGGCCCACACAGCACCGGTGGCCAAGGCACCGGTCAGCAGCCCTACCACGAGCAAGGCGTTGCGTTTTGTTGTCATTGTTATGCCCTCAAGATTGCACGCAAGACCTCGCTACAGAGGCCATGGCGCCATCTTAGAAACAGCCGGCGGGCGGCCGTATGCTGCTTTGGTGGCCGCGCCCTACTCCCTTGGTAGTAGGGCTTGTGGCGCGGGCCTAAATCAGGTGCCGCCCGGGAACTATTCCCGGCAAGGGCGGGACTTTTTCCGTATCTCAAAGCGCCTCGCGCGGCAGACCCTAGTCAGGCCAAAACCTCCACTGGGAACCGCAACCATGACAATAAGATCGCTACCCGCCCTCTCCCCCCTGAGCCTTGCCGTCCAGGCCCTGCTGCTGGCCGGCAGCCTGTCCCTGGGCGCGGCGGCCACAGCGGCCACCGCCCCGGCGGCACCTGCCGGCAAGAACGTGACCTGGGAAGACATCGCCAACGACCACCTGACCACCAAGGACGTGCTGCAGTACGGCATGGGCACCAACGCCCAGCGCTGGAGCCCCCTGGCCCAGGTCAACGACAAGAACGTGTTCAAGCTGACCCCGGCCTGGTCCTACTCCTTCGGCGACGAGAAGCAGCGCGGCCAGGAATCCCAGGCCATCGTCCGCGACGGCGTGGTCTACGTCACCGGTTCCTACTCCCGGGTGTTCGCCCTGGACGCCAAGACCGGCAAGCGCCTGTGGACCTACAACCACCGCCTGCCGGACAACATTCGCCCGTGCTGCGACGTGGTCAACCGCGGCGCGGCGATCTACGGCGACAAGATCTACTTCGGCACCCTCGACGCCCGGGTCATCGCCCTGGACAAGAACACCGGCAAGGTGGTGTGGAACAAGAAGTTCGGCGACCACAGCGCCGGCTACACCATGACCGGCGCCCCGGTGCTGATCAAGGACAAGACCAGCGGCAAGGTGCTGCTGATCCACGGCAGCTCGGGCGATGAATTCGGCGTGGTCGGCCAGCTGTTCGCCCGCGACCCGGAGACCGGCGAAGAGGTGTGGATGCGGCCCTTCGTCGAAGGCCACATGGGCCGCCTGAACGGCAAGGACAGCACCCCCACCGGCGACGTCAAGGCGCCGTCCTGGCCCGACGACAAGACCACCGAAACCGGCAAGGTCGAAGCCTGGAGCCACGGCGGCGGCGCCCCTTGGCAGAGCGCCAGCTTCGATGCCGAAACCAACACCATCATCGTCGGCGCCGGCAACCCCGGGCCGTGGAACACCTGGGCGCGCACCGCCAAGGACGGCAACCCCCACGACTACGACAGCCTGTACACCTCGGGCCAGGTCGGCGTCGACCCGAGCACCGGCGAAGTGAAATGGTTCTACCAGCACACGCCGAACGACGCCTGGGACTTCTCCGGCAACAACGAACTGGTGCTGTTCGACTACAAGGGCAAGGACGGCAAGGTGGTCAAGGCCACCGGCCACGCCGACCGCAACGGCTTCTTCTACGTGGTGGACCGCAACAACGGCAAACTGCAGAACGCCTTCCCCTTCGTCGACAACATCACCTGGGCCAGCCACATCGACCTCAAGACCGGCCGCCCCGTGGAAAACGAAGGCCAGCGTCCGGCCAAGCCGCTGCCGGGTGAAACCAAGGGCAAGCCGGTGGAAGTCTCGCCGCCGTTCCTGGGGGGCAAGAACTGGAACCCCATGGCCTACAGCCAGGACACCGGGCTGTTCTACATCCCCGGCAACCAGTGGAAGGAGGAGTACTGGACCGAGGAAGTGAACTACAAGAAAGGCTCGGCCTACCTGGGCATGGGTTTCCGTATCAAGCGCATGTACGACGACCACGTCGGCACCCTGCGCGCCATGGACCCGACCACCGGCAAGCTGGTCTGGGAGCACAAGGAACACCTGCCGCTGTGGGCTGGCGTCCTGGCGACCAAGGGCAACCTGGTGTTCACCGGCACCGGCGACGGCTTCTTCAAGGCCTTCGACGCCAAGACCGGCAAGGAGCTGTGGAAATTCCAGACCGGCAGCGGCATCGTCTCGCCGCCCATCACCTGGGAACAGGATGGCGAGCAGTACATCGGCGTGACCGTGGGCTACGGCGGCGCGGTGCCGTTGTGGGGCGGCGACATGGCCGAACTGACCAAGCCGGTGGCCCAAGGCGGCTCGTTCTGGGTGTTCAAGATCCCGAGTTGGGATAACAAGACCGCCCAACGCTGATCATCCCCGCCTTGTCTGTGGCGAGGGAGCCCGCTTCCTCGCCACACCCGCCTTCACTCCTGCCTGGAGAATCGCACCATGAACTACCTGCCCCTGGCCCTGCTGTTGGGCCTCTCCCCCGCCTTGGCAATGAATGTCGACGACGACGGCAACGATGTACCGCTGACCGTCAACGGCTGCCTGATCGCCGAATCCAGCCAATGCCCCGGCGCCAACCTGCGTGGCGCTAACCTCGCCAACCAGGACCTGCGCAAGATGAACCTGGCCGGCGCCGACCTCTCCGGCGCCGACCTGCGCCACGCCCAACTGGACCTGGCCAACCTGGAAAAGGCCCGCCTGCAAGGCGCCAACCTGACCCGCGCCAGCCTGCAACAGAGCAACCTGCGGCTGGCGGACTTCACCGACGCCAAGCTGATGGCGATCCAGGGCTGGGGCCTGTTTGCCCAGGGCGCGCAATTCGAAAAAGCCGACCTCAGCGCGGCCTATCTGCAATTTGCCCGCCTGTCCGGGGCCAAGCTGCACCAGGCCAAACTGCGGGCGGCGGACCTGGAGATGGCCTGGTTGAGCAAGGCGGATCTGCAAGGGGCCGATCTGAGCGATGCCAATCTGCAGGAAGCGAAGTTTGGCGAGAGCAATCTGGAAGGAGCCGACCTGCGCGGGGCGCGGCAGCACTATGGGAATTTTCAGGATGCCAATATGGAGGGGTGCCAGGGGTGTCCGGGGAGTTGGGATAAGTGAGGGGGCTGTGTACATATCCGTTGCTGCGGTCACGGCCACTTAGGGTTTCGCTCTTACAGCGACTCACTTTTGAAAAGCGCAAAAGGTGAGCAAAACGCTTCTGCCCCTCCACTCGGTGCCTCGCCTAGGCTCGGCATGCCCTCACTCCGGCATTGCTCCGTGGGCCGCCGCCACCGGCCATCCATGGCCGGGTGGCGGCTAACCCGGCATCCCTGCCGGGTTACCCACGGCTCAATGCCTGCGTTCGGCCATCGTGTCTAAGGGGGCAGGCAGATCAAAAGCAAAAGCAAAATCTGACGGCGGCGTTGCGGCCGGCCTGAAGATGGAATGGGGCGTCCCTCCCACCACCTCCTGTAGGAGCTGGCTTGCCAGCGAAGACGTCCGCCCAGACGCTGCATGACTCACGGGCCTCTTCGCCGGCAAGCCGGCTCCTACGAACAGCGCGTAAAACGCGCTTTGCTTTTGCTTTTGCTTTTGCTTTTGCTCTTGATCTTGATCTTCAGGCCCCTTCCCAGCAGGCCGAGCGTAGGCGTTGCGTAGGGGGCAGCTCGGCAGGGATGCCGAAGCGAGGGAACACCGAGCCTCAGCGAGGGGCCCATGGAGGGGCAAGCGTTTTTGCTTACTTTTTGCTGGGCCGGCACTCCGGCGTTTGAAAAAAGTGAGTCGCCGTAAGGGCGAAACCCTAAGTGGCCGTTACCGCAGCAATGGATATGTACCCAAACCCCAAACCATCAAGACGAAACCACCAGCAGCCACACCCACAGCAACGGATATACACCCCACCCCCTCACCACAAAAAGCCCCCAACATCCCCCACCACTACCGGAAAACACCTTCAGCCAACCACTCAGGAAAGTCCCGCATACCATGCAAAACCCGCCATACGTCGATGTAGTCATCGCGTTCAACGTAGAACACCAGATAGGGACAGCGCTTCAGCGGCAAGCAAAGCACCCCCGGCAGATCCAGCTCGTGGGCGTAGCGAGACATACCCAAGGCCGGATGGCGGCCGATATGAAGATAGGCCTTTTCCAAAGCATCGATAAAACCGAGCGCAGCCTGCTCGGCCTGTTGGTCAAGCTAGTCGCTGATAGCGCCTCCCACGTCATGGCTGGCAAGGGCACCTGGCATGACCGGCTTGGCTTTCATCCTCGCGCCTTGTGAACCCTGGCACGCAGGGATTCGAAATAGTCACCCTGCACAGCAGTGCCCGGCGCCGATTGAGCACCGGCCAACAACAGGCCACGCAGATGTTGCCGATCCTGATCCTTGCGAATCAGCTCACACACATATTCACTGCTGGTGCTGTAGCCGCGCTGGCTGACTTGATCATCGACAAAGGACTTGAGAGCGTCCGGCAGGGAGATGTTCATGGTGCTCATGGCTTTGTCCGCTTTTGACAAAATTTGCCAAACCATACCCCCTCACCCCGCCACCCGCACCACCCCCATATCAATCCCCAAATGCACCAACTCCGCATGGGAGCTGACCTGCAGCTTGCTCTTGAGCAAGGTCAAATGGTTGGACACGGTCTTGGCGCTGATGCACAACTGCTCGGCAATCACCCGCGCCGGGGTGCCCTTGGCCAGCATCACGAAGATCTCCAGCTCGCGCTGGGTCATGCTCTGCAAACGCGGGTCGCTGCTGTTCTGCGCCGGGGTGCAGGCCAGTTGCGTGGCCAGGGGCTGTTCGATGTAGGCGTGCCCGGCCAGCACACGGTGCACCGCTTCGATCAGCACCTGGGGCGCGGAGTTCTTGGTCAGGTAGCCCGAGGCTCCCGCCTCCAGGGCCTGGCGCACCAGGGGCAGTTCGTCGTGCATGCTGAAAAACAGCACCCGCAGCTGCGGCAGGCGCTGGCGCAGGCGGCGGGTGGTCTCCAGGCCGCTGATGCCCGGCAGGCCGAAATCCATGATCACCAGCTGCGGCACTTCTTCGGCGACCCGGGCCAGGGCCTCTTCGCCGCTGGCCGCTTCGCGCACCTGCATCGCCGGCAATACCGCGCGCAGCAGGCTGGCGTAACCCTGGCGGACCACGGCGTGGTCATCCACCAACAAGATGTTCATCAGGCCTCCATGGGCATGTTCAGGGGCATGTTCAAGGCCAGTGCCCAACCGGCGCCGGGACGGCTGAGGATGTGCAGTTCGCCGCCCAGGCTGCGGGCCCGCTCGGCCATCGAGTGCAGGCCGACGCCGGGGCGCTGGGGCTGGTGCGCGCCGCAACCGTTGTCGCGCACCAGCAGGCGCAGGCCCCGGGCGCTGCGTTGCAGGCGCACCCGTACCTGGCTGGCATCGGCGTGCCGGGCGACATTGGTCAGCGCTTCTTGCAGCAGGCGGTAGAGGTGGGTCTTGCTGGCGCTGGGCAACGCTGGCAGGTCGGCGCCGACCCGCAATTGGCAGTCGATGCCCTGGCTGTCCTGCCATTGGCTCACCAGCAGGCCGAAGGCTTCGGCCAGCGGCAGGTGCTGCAGCACCACCGGGTACAGGTCCTGCACCAGGGCGCGAAAGCCTTGCTGCAAGCGCTCGCAGTTGAGCTCCAGGGCCTGGGCCGTGTGTTCCACCACCGTCGGCTGGTCGGCCACCATGCGCAGCAGGCAGACCTGGGCGCGGATGCCCGCCAGGTATTGCCCGAGGTCGTCGTGCAGGGTCTGCGCCAGGTAGGTGCGCTCGCGCTCCTGCACCGCCAGCAGGGCCTGGGTCAGTTGCGCGTTGTCGGCGCGGGTCTGTTCCAGGGTCGCGGTCATGCGGTTGAAGTGCCCGGCCAGTTGCCGCGCTTCCGGCAGGCCGGCTTCGCGCAGGCGCACCGCCAGTTGCCCGCCGGACACCTGCTGCAAGGCCCGCAGCAAATCATCCAGCAAGCCCATGCCGCGGCGCACGGCCCAACGGATGGTCAGCAGGCTCAGGAACAGGGCCAGGCCGCACAGGCTCAAGAGCTGTTGCAGGGAGTCCCAGACTTCGTCGATCTCATCCCGCGCGTCCACGGCGATCAGCACTCGGCGGCCGTCGCCCAGGTCCAGCTCGCGGGCGCTGTGGCGGCGCTCGCTGAACAGCTGGCGGCCGAGCCAGGCGTCCAGCCCGGCCTCTTCCGGCATGCGGGCCGCCTCGTCCGCCGCCAGCCAGTGCACCCGTACATGGCGCAGGCTCTGGGTCAGGTGCGGTTGCAGGCCCGCCGGGTTGCGCGCGGCGCTGTCGCTGAGGTACTCCACCACCGCCTCGGCGGACTGCAACTCACGCTCGACATCGGCCACCGCCTGATGCAGCAGCAAGGCGGCGCAGGCCAGGGTCACCACAGCAAAGAATGCCGTAACCCACAGGTTGATCCGCCACAGTGCCGACATGCCTAGCGCCCCGGCACCAGCGGCAGCGCTTGGGGCAGCACCGGGCGCGGGCCGTGCAGGCGATCGACGCCGATCAGGCTGAGGATCAGCAGCAAGGGCAACAGCAGCAATTTGAGGATGCGCATGACGGTGTTCTCCAGGGTCGGGGCCGCTGCAACCATGCTAAGACCGCCGCACCCGCGCCGGGCTACTACCTTGGTACTGCCCGGGCGCTACTTTCTGCATATTTCCCCGCCCCGGTACTCTTCCTATGCTGGCGCCACCTGCCGTGGAGTGCCTTATGCACCAGCCTGCCCCGCTTATCCCGACCTGCCTGCTGGCCCTGGCCTCGGTCCTGTTGCCCCTGGCCGCGAGCCAGGCCAGCGAGGACCCCTTGCAGGTACGCATCGGCTACCTGGGCTATCACCCCGACCCCGGCCCGCTGCTGTCCAACATCATTCCCGAGCCAGCCGACGCCGGGCTGCAGGGCGCGCAGCTGGCGATTGTCGACAGCAACAGCACCGGGCGCTTTCTCAAGCAGCAGTTCCAGCTCGACAGCGCCAGCGTCGACAGCCCCGAGGCGCTGCTGCAAGCCGCCAAGGCCCAGCATGACCAGGGCCTGCGGCTGTTCGTGGTGAATGCCCCGGCGGCCAGCCTGCGCGAGTTGTCCGCCGCCCTGCCCGACAGCCTCTTGTTCAACGCCGGCAGCCCCGACGACGCCCTGCGCAGCAGCCAGTGCCTGGGCAACGTGCTGCACAGCCTGCCCGGCCGGGCGATGCTGGCCGACGCCCTGGTGCAGTTCATGGTGCTGCGCAAATGGCAGCGGGCCTTGCTCGTCGTCGGCCAGACCGAAGACGACCGGGCCTACGCCGACGCCTTGCGCCGGGCCACCCAGCGCTTCGGCGTGAAGCTGGTCGCCGAGAAGAACTGGAGCTTCGACAACGACCAGCGTCGCAGCGCCCAGACCGACATGCCGCTGTTCACCCAGACCGCCGAATACGACGTGGTGCTGGTGGCCGACGAGCGCGGCGACTTCGGCGAGTACCTGCCCTACCAGACCTGGTTCCCGCGCCCGGTGGCCGGCACCCAGGGCCTGACTCCCACCGGCTGGCACAAGAGCGTCGAGACCTTCGGCGCCGCGCAGTTGCAAAAGCGCTTCGAAGCCCAGGCCGGACGCTGGATGAACGACCGCGACTTCGCTGCCTGGATGGCGGTGCGCAGCGTCGCCAGCGCGGTGAGCAAACTGCGCCAGGCCGACCCTCGGGCCCTGCAGACGCTGCTGCTCAGCGACCAGCTGCCGCTGGACGGGTTCAAGGGCCGCAAGCTCAGCTACCGGCCGTGGAACGGCGAACTGCGCCAGCCGATTCCCCTGGTGCAACCCCGAGCCCTGGTCAGCACTTCGCCCCAGGACGGTTTCCTGCACCCCTTCAACGAAATGGACAGCCTGGGCTACGACCGCCCCGAAGTGACCTGCCGCTACCCCTGATCCGATAACCACAACAACAAGGAATCCGCCATGCGCCGCCCTCTTCTCTGCCGCTCCGCCCTCTGCGCGGGCCTGCTGCTCGCCGCCGGGCACGCCATGGCCGCCACGGCCTGGGTCTCCAATGAAAAGGACAACAGCCTGAGCCTGATCGACCTGCAGACCCTGGAAGTCACCGAGACACTGCCGGTGGGTCAGCGCCCGCGGGGGTTGCTGCTGTCCCATGACAATAAGCTGCTGTACATCTGCGCCAGCGACTCGGACCGGGTCCAGGTGATGGACGTGGCGACCCGCAAGATCATCAAGGAGCTGCCCTCCGGCAAGGACCCCGAGCAGTTCGCCCTGCACCCCAACAACCGCTGGCTGTACGTGTCCAACGAGGACGATGCGCTGGTCACGGTGATCGACACCGAGACCGCCAAGGTCCTCGGCCAGATCAACGTCGGGGTCGAGCCCGAAGGCATGGCGGTGAGCCCCGACGGCAAGTGGGCGGTGAACACCAGCGAAACCACCAACATGCTGCACTGGATCGACACCAGCACCCAGACCCTGGCCGACAGCACCCTGGTGGACCAGCGCCCGCGCTTCGTCGAGTTCAACCAGGACGGCTCAAGGCTTTGGGCCTCGGCGGAAATCGGCGGCACCGTGACCATCCTCGACGTGGCCACGCGCCAGGTGCTCAAGACCCTGAATTTCAAGATCAAGGGCGTGCACCCGGACAAGGTGCAGCCGGTAGGGATCAAGCTCAGCGCCGATGGCAAATACGCCTTCGTCGCCCTGGGCCCGGCCAACCACGTGGCGGTGATCGACGCCAAGACCTACGAAATCCTCGACTACCTGCTGGTGGGGCGGCGGGTCTGGCAGCTGGCATTCACCCCGGACCAGAGCCAGTTGCTGGCCACCAACGGGGTCAGCGGCGATGTTTCGGTGATCGATGTGAACAGCCTCAAGGTGCTCAAGTCGGTGAAGGTCGGGCGCTATCCCTGGGGCGTGGTGGTGACCCCATGAACGCCCTGGAGGTCAGCCAGCTGAGCTTCGCCTACGGCCCGCGCCAGGCCCTCGATCAGGTCAGCCTGAGCCTGGCTCCCGGGCGCTTCGCCGCGCTCTTGGGCCCCAACGGCGCCGGCAAGTCGACCCTGATCGCCCTGCTCACAAGGCTCTACGACCTGCAGCAGGGCGACATCCGCGTCGGCGGCTGCTCGCTGCGCAACGCCGCCCGGGCCGCCCTGCGCCAGCTCGGCGTGGTGTTCCAGCAAAGCACCCTGGACCTGGACCTGAGCGTGGAGCAGAACCTGCACTACCACGCCGCGCTGCATGGCCTGTCGCGGCGCCAGGGGCAGGCGCGGATCGACGCCGAACTGGCGCGCCAGGGCTTGAGCGAACGGCGCCGGGATAGCGTGCGCGCCCTCAATGGCGGCCACCGCCGGCGGGTGGAGATCGCCCGCGCCCTGCTGCATGAACCGCGCCTGCTGCTGCTCGATGAAGCCAGCGCCGGCCTCGACCCCGCCAGCCGCCTGGCGCTCAACCGGCACATTCGCCAGCTGTGCCAGGAACAGCGTCTGAGCGTGCTCTGGACCACCCACCTGCTGGATGAGGTGCAGGCCGACGACCAGTTGCTGATCCTGCATCAGGGGCGCCTGGTGGCCAGTGGCGTGGCCGGCACCATCAGCCAGGAACAGGGCGGCGACCTGAGCGCGGCCTTCGCCCGCCTGACCCAGAATCCCCAGCCACGCCCGGCCCCGATCGGAGAACCGCTCGCATGAACGCCTACTGGCAATGCCTGCGCGGCATCGTGCTGCGCGAATGGCTGCGCTTCGTGCTGCAGCGCACACGCTTTCTCAGCGCCCTGGTGCGCCCGCTACTGTGGCTGCTGGTGTTTGCCGCCGGCTTTCGCGCGGCCCTGGGCATCGCCATCATCGAGCCCTACAGCACCTACATTCCCTACGAGGTCTACATCGTCCCGGGGCTGGCCTGCATGATCCTGCTGTTCAACGGCATGCAGGGCTCGCTGTCGATGGTCTACGACCGGGAAATGGGCAGCATGCGCGTGCTGCTCACCAGCCCCCTGCCCCGGGCCTTCCTGCTGGCCAGCAAGCTGTTGGCCACCTCATTGATCTCGCTGCTGCAGGTCTATGCCTTCCTCGCCGTGGCCTGGCTGTATGGCGTGCAACCGCCGGCCATGGGGCTGCTCAGCGCCCTGCCGGCGCTGCTGCTGGTGGCCCTGATGCTCAGCGCCCTGGGGTTGCTGCTGTCCAACGCCATCCGCCAGCTGGAGAACTTTGCCGGGGTGATGAACTTCGTGATCTTCCCGCTGTTCTTCCTGTCCTCGGCGCTGTACCCGCTGTGGAAGATGCTCGAAGCCAGCCCCTGGCTGTACTGGCTGTGCGCCCTCAACCCCTTCACCCACGCCGTGGAACTGGTGCGCTTCGCCCTGTATCAACGCCTCAACCTGCTGGCCCTGGCCGTGTGCCTGGGCCTGACCCTGGTGTTCTCCCTGCTGGCGGTGCTGACCTTCAACCCCCAGCACGCCGCCCTGCGCAAAAGCACCTGAGCCACACCCCTCACCCCCACCTCCCCCCCCGTAGGAGCTGGCTTGCCAGCGAAGAGGCCCGCAAGCCCAACGCCAGACCCAAGGCCCCTTTCGCCGGCAAGCCGGCTCCTACACAGCGCTTGCCCATGGGCGATCTACGACTTTGGTACTGCTTTTGCTGTCGATGGTCGCATTCACAAAAGGCCCTGCCCTGGCATGTAATGGGCCTATAACAAGAAGGACAAATCCCTTATGCCCCGTGCCCTGCAGACCCTGGCCCTGCTGTCCCTGAGCCTGACTCTGGGAATGGCCCATGCCGAGACTCCGCTGTTTTCCACCGAGGGCTATCGCACCAGCCTGTACCGCAGCCCGACCCCGCTGCAGATCGACCAGGGCCGGATCATCGACACCCCGGGCCTGCAAGAGCTGCTCAAGGAGCAACCGGCGCCCCTGCTGATCGACGTCTACCGTCGGCAATGGCTGCAAGGCCGCTTCATCGACAGCGAGCCCCACGCCAACCTCCCCGGCAGCCACTGGCTGGCCAACACCGGCGACGGCGAACTGAGCCCCGAGTGGCAGGCTTATTTCGCCGGCAACCTGCAACGGCTGAGCCACGCCGACCCGCAGCGCGCCCTGGTGTTCTATTGCCGTGCCGATTGCTGGCTGAGCTGGAACGCGGTAAAACGCGCGGCAGCCCTGGGCTATAAGAACATCTACTGGTACCGCGACGGCCTGGATGCCTGGGAGGCCGCCGGCCTGCCCGTGGAGGCGGCCCGGCCGCAACCCTTTCCCTGAGCGCCGCAGCACGGCGTTGCCGCCCCCATAACCACAATAACGAGGTGAAAGGCCATGTATAAAATTCTGATAGCCGACGATCACCCACTGTTTCGCGAAGCCATCCACAACGTCATCAGCGACGGATTTCCCGGCAGCGAGGTGATGGAAACCGCCGACCTGGACAGCGCCCTGGCCCTGACCCAGGAACACGACGACCTCGACCTGATCCTGCTGGACCTGAACATGCCCGGCATGCACGGCCTCAACGGCCTGATCACCCTGCGCAACGAAGCGCCGACCATTCCGGTGGTGATCGTTTCCGCCGAGCAGGACAAGCAGATCGTGCTCCAGGCCATCACCTACGGCGCCGTCGGCTTCATCACCAAATCCTCGGCGCGCTCGCAGATGACCGACGCCATCGAACAGATCCTCAATGGCAACGTGTACCTGCCGCCGGACATCATCCGCACCCAGAAAAGCCAGCCGGGGCGGCGCAGCAGCGAGACCCCGAGCTTCCCCCCGGAACTGCTCCAGGCCCTGACCCGCAAACAGCTGTTGGTGCTGGAACGCATGACCAAGGGCGAATCCAACAAGCAGATCGCCTACACCCTGGACATTGCCGAAACCACGGTGAAGGCCCACGTCTCGGCGATTCTGCGCAAGCTCAACGTGCACAACCGGGTGCAAGCGATCCTGAGTGCCGGGGACATCGATTTCGGTGCCTACCTGCGCCGCTGAATTGCGCTGATCGTGCACCGACCCTGTAGGAGCCGGCTTGCCGGCGAAGGCGATCTTGCGGGCCCCTTCGCTGGCAAGCCAGCTCCTACGGTTGTCAGGGATGCCGCGTTGGGCTCAGCAGGTGGCTGATGGCGGTCTTGAGTTTCATCGGGCGCACCGGTTTGTGCATCAGGGTGTGGCCCAGTTCGCGCAGTTGCTGTTTGAGCTCGTTGCTGTAGTTGGCGGTGATCATCATCGCCGGGATCGCCAGGGCGCGACGGGCGTTGATTCGCGCTACCGCATCGATGCCGTTCTGTTGCTGGTCCAGGTGGTAGTCGGCAATCAGCAGGTCGGCCTCGGCGCGGTAGTCGTCCACCTGGCGCGCCAGGTCTTCTTCGGACAAGGCGGTGATCACCTGGCAGCCCCAGCCTTCAAGCAAGGTGCGCATGCCGGCGCAGATCGCCGCGTCGTTATCCAGCACCCAGATCCGCGCGCCCTGCAAACGCTCCAGCAGGGCGTCGCCCAGCTCCGGGCGCGGCGCTGGCAAGGGCGCGCTGGCGCTGATCGGCACCTGCACGCTGAACACCGAACCACGCCCCGGCCAGGAGCGCACGCCAATGCGGTGCCCGAGAATCCCGGCAATCTTCTCGACGATGGCCAGCCCCAGGCCCAGGCCGCGGTCCTGGTCCGGGCGCTGTTCTTCGCCACGCTTGAACTCCTGGAAGATTTCCTCCAGGCGTTCGGCGGCGATACCCATGCCGCTGTCCCAGACTTGGATCGACAGCCAGCGCCCCTGGCGCCGACAGCCCAGCACCACCCGGCCCTGGCGGGTGTAGCGGATGGCGTTGCTCAACAGGTTGCGCAGAATCCGCGCCAGCAGCTGGATGTCGCTGCGCACCAGCGCCGAGCAGGCCACGAAGTGCAGTTCCAGGCCTTCGCTGCGGGCCACCTGGGCGTACTCGGCGGCGAGGTTTTCCAGCAGTTCGCTCAAGGCAAAGGGCGCGATATCGGCCTTGATCACCCCGGCATCGAGCTTGGAAATGTCCACCAGGGTACCCAGCAGGTTTTCCACGTCTTCCAGGGAGTTGCTGACATTGCGCACCAGGGCGCTGCTGGCCTGGGGATCGCGACGCTCCAGCAAGGCGCTGGTGAACAGCCGCGCGGCGTTCAGGGGTTGCAGCAGGTCATGGCTGACCGCGGCAAGGAACTTGGTCTTCGACAGGTTGGCCCGTTCGGCCTCGGCCTTGGCTTCGCGCAAGCGTGATTCCACCCGGCTGCGCTCTTCGATCTCGCGCAGCAGCTGCTGGTTGAGGGTGGTCAGCTCGGCGGTGCGTTCGCGCACCCGCAGCTCCAGGTTCTGGTAGGCCTGATGCAGGGCCTCGGCGGTGCGCCGGCGCTCGGTGATGTCGCGGATCAGCACGAAGATCCCCACCACCTCGCCATTGGCCAGGCGGTTGGGCACGTAGGAGCGCAGCATGTAGCGCTCCTGATTGTTGATGTTGGTCTCGGCGAATTCGAAGGTCACGCTCTCCCCGGCCAGGGCCCGTTCCACATAGCTTTCCAGGCGCTGGTAGTGCTGCTCGCTGTGCACCTCGCGCAGGCTCTGGCCGAGCATCACGCCGCGGGGCCAGCAGTACCATTCCTCGTAGACCTTGTTGGTGAACTCGTACACCAGGTCGGCATTGAGGTAGGCGATCAGCGCCGGCACATGGTCGGTGATCAGGCGGATCCAGCGTTCGCTTTCGCTCAGGGCCTCGGCGTGCTGGTAGCGCTCGGTGATGTCGGTGAAGGTGTTGACGAAACCACCGGTAGGCAGCGGATGGGTGCGGATCTCCAGCACCCGGCCATCGCTCAGGCGCTGCTCGCATTCGTGGATCGGCCGGCCGTTGGCGTCGCGGCTGTCGGGGCTCAGCAGGCGCAGTTCGCTGTCGCCGATGACCTCGGCAAACAAGCGATGCGCGGCCACCGGGGCCAGCCCGCTGAGCTCCAGGAAGCGCCGGTTCCACAACTCCAGCACGCCCTCGGCGCTGACCATGGCCACGCCCTGGGACAGGTTGTCCACCGCCCGTTGCAGCAGGTGGGACTTTTGCGCCACCGCCTGTTCCCGGCGCAGGGTTTCGCTGTGCTTGACCTCGGTGATGTCGGTGAACAGGATCACCCGCCCGCCTTCCCGGGTCGGCCGCTCGCTGACCTGCAGCCAGCGGCCGTTATGCAGGCGATACAGCAACTGCTCGTCACCGCCACTGCGCGGTTCTTCGCTGAACAGCCCGGTGCTGGTCAGCAACCTGCGCACTTCCGAGAGGCGCATGCCGGCCATGATCCGTACCCGGCTGTGGCTCCAGAAGGCACGGAAGCGGCTGTTGAACAGGACGATGCGCTGCTCCTGGTCGAACAGCACGAAGGCGTCGGAAATGCTCTCGATGGCGTCGATCAGGTGCTGGTGCGCCGTCTCGGCCCGCAGCCGCGCTTCGCTGAGCAAATGGTTGCCGGCCTTGAGCTCGGCCATGGCCTGGTTCAGGGCGTCGGTGCGTTCGCGCACCTGCTCGGCCAGCACCACCGAATGCTGGAACGCCGCATAGGGGTCGTTGCCACGGGTGATGCCGGATTCGACCCGTTCGATCAGCGCGCTGTTGATCCGCCGCAGCTTGCGGTTCTCGCGCTGCAGGTCATCGAGCTGCGCTTGCAGCTCAGCGGCGGGCCGGAGTTCGACTGCGGGCAATGGCGACCCCGGTGAAGGTCTGGTTGATGTGCATGCCATTGAACTGTTCTCCGTAGGTGTTGAAACCCATCACCCGCTGTTCCCGCAAAAAGGCCCCGATCTGCTCCAGGCTGCCCTGCCCCTCCAGCTCCAGACGGCGCAAAAAACAGTCGCAGCCAATGGTCAGCAGCAACCCGCCGAGGCGTTGCTGCAAGCCGTCGAACAGCTGTTGCAGGTTGGGCAGCAAGGGGCCGGGGGTCATGGCGGTGAGGACGATGCCGTTCTCCACCGCGCAGTAGAAACTCAGGCTCAGGTCCGGGTGCACCTGCTGCACCGCGCGCACGTAATAGTGCTGGTTGATCCGCACCGCCAGGGGGTGGGCGGCGAACACCCGGTGGTCGAGCTGCGCCAGGGGCACGCCGATCAGCCGCGCGTACTCCTCGGCGGCGGGCTCGGCGTTCAGTTCATAGACCCGGCGCAAGGTACTGTCGGCGCCGGTGACCACCAGTTTTTCTTCCCGGGGCTGGATGTGGTGGGTGGTGAACACCTCGAAATCCAGCCAGGTATTGACCAGCACCACCACCGCCGCGCCGCTGTGGAACTCGCCGCCGAAATACACGTGGGTGTGGGTCAGGTAGTTGTCATCGCCGGCCGAACCGCCGAAATGCGGAATGTCCCCCAGGGCCGCGCTGAGGGCAGCCAGGACCATTTCCTCGCGGCTCGACAGGCCGTCCAGCAGGGTCAGGGCGAAGCTGTTGCCCTTGATCGGCGCCAGGGTGTTGCTGCGGCAGCGGCCCACCAGGCGTTCGACCATCTGCTGGGCGTCGATCAGGCTGAAGTGTTCCATCTGGTCGATGAGTTCGGCGGCGATGGAAAAGTGCCGATGGTCGAAGCCGATGGCGGTCACGCAATTGCGTCCGTAGCCCAGGGGGGTGATTTCCCCGGCGCTGGTGCAGCCCACCAGGGGGATGCCGCCAAAGCTCTGTTGCAGGGCCGGGCCGAGGGTGTGCAGGGGGTATTCGGCGGAACAGAAGAACAGCACGAAGCCCAGGTGCGGATGCAGCAACTGGCTGGCCAGGTCCTGGGCCACCTGCTGCGGATCGGCGGCCTGGGACATGGCGCTGACCACGCCCTCGCTCTGGGCTTGCTGCATCGTCGCCTCCGGCGCGGGTTGTCTGAGCAATGAGTGTACGAAGCCGGCCCCGGGGCACGAATGCTACTTGGGTAGCGGGTAGCCGGTTCCATGGGTGTAGGCGCTGGCTTGCCAGCGAAGGTGTAGGCCGGGCTGGTGCAGGGCTTGAGGGCCTATTCGCCGGCAAGCCGGCTCCTACGGGGAAGGCGCCGTTGCGGAAAATAAGCGGGGAATACGGGGCGCCGGCCCGGGCGCGATGCGCACGCCAGGGCCGGCGCTGGGGTTACCAGGTCAGTACGGCACCCACGGCAAAGGTGTCGGTGTTTTCGTTCTGTGCATTGGTGTGGTGGCCGTCGATCTCGAACTGGTTGTACTCGGCCACCAGCTTGAGGTTGTCGTTGATGTCGTGGAACAGCGCCACGCCCCGGGTCTGGTAGTCGGCGCCGCTGCCGACCACACCGTTGCCGTCGTCACGGGTCTTGCCGTAGGACAGCGCCAGGCGGTTCTTGCCCACCTTGTACGAGCCCTGCAGCAGGTAGCCCTTGCTGTCGACATTGCGCAGGGTGGCCTCGCCGGCATTGTTGGTGAAGAACGGGTTGATGCCCTTGGCCTGGAACCCGGAACCGGTCAGCGACAACCCGCCCATCTTGGCCTGCAGGCCATAGCCCAGGCCCTTGGAGGTCACCGATTGCACGTTGGGGTCGGTGTTGTCGGAGGTCTGGTAGCTGCCGTTGAGCCAGCTGTAGAACTTGGCCCCGCCCAGGTCGAACTGGTAGGTGACCTCGCTCTCGGTGCGCGGGTTCTTCTGGTAGGCCTTGCCCAGGGCGCTGCTGTCGTTGGTGTCCACCGGATCGAGGATGCCCACCGCCACCCGCAGGCCGTCCATCACCGGGCTGCGGTAAGTGATCTGCGACGACGGAAAGGGATAGGGGTAACCGCTGCCGATGTTGCCGAACGACACCCCGCCGCCGTCCACCAGCCCCAGGCTGTCGCTGACCTGGCCGTACCCGGCGAGCATTTCATCGAGCAGGATGTTGGAACGGGCGAACAGGCCGAAGTCCTTGCCGATCAGCACCTCGCCCCACTCCGGGTTGGCCACGGTGCCGTAGAACTGGCGCACGTCGATGGCGGTGTCGGTGCCGTTGGTCTCGCTGTCGTTGATGGTCACCCAGAACGAGGCCCGGGCGCCGAGCTTGAGGTCGTCCACCTGCTTGCCCATGTTGAAACCCAGGTAGTTGGGCAGAAAGCCCATCTTCACCCGCGCCTGACGGCGGTCGTACTGGTCGCCGGCGCGGTCGACCTTGCTGTTGACGTAGAAGGCGTTGATGTAGCCGTCGGTGGAAAAGGTCGTCTGGTCCTTGTCGTACAGCATGATCTCGGCTTCGGCGACAGAGCCCAGGCCAAGGGTCGACAGGCCGACAAGCAGGGCCGGAATCAGAGGGTACTGGCAGTTCTTATTGTTATGCATGGCGCGCTCCGCAAACGGGGGACGAAATGTCGGAGGCGATTATCGAAACGGGGCAAGGCCGCCCATAGGCTGCCTTGGAGGCAAATTCAGCATGCTTTGGAGGGGCTGGCAGGGACCGGCAAATCCGATCCACGACCGGCCCGCTACCGGGCCCACTACCTGGAGTAACACCAAGGGCTCATGGACCCGGGTGCGAAGGGATGAAGTCCTTAGTCGTCGCCCGTTCAGTCGTCGCCCGCCAGGGCCCGCAGTCGCGCCAGTTCGGCAACGGCCAGGGGAATGCCGTGCTCCAGCGATTTGGCCCGGGTGCGGTAGCGCCGATCCCCCGGCATGCGCTCCAGGCCCACGGCCTGCATCTGCCGCACCAGCTCGCCGCTGCGCTGGGCAAAACGCCCGCCGCCCAGGTGGTTGGGGTCGATGACGATCAGCAGTTGCCCGGTCCAGGGCGTTTGCGCCCCGGGGTGTTGCGACCAGTCGAACTCGAAGGAGAAGTTGCCACCGGTCAGCGCCGCCGCCAACAGCTCCACCATCATCGACAGCGCCGAGCCCTTGTGCCCGCCAAAGGGCAGCAAGGCGCCACCGTCGAGAATCGCTGCCGGGTCGCAAGTGGGCTGGCCGTCGCGGTCCACCCCCATGCCCGGTGGCAGCTGCTGGCCCTGGCGCTTGGCGATCTGCACATCGCCGTGGGCAATGGCGCTGGTGGCCAGATCGAAGACGATGGGCTCGGCGCCCTCGCGGGGTGCGGCGAAGGCAATCGGGTTGGTGCCGAACAGCGGCCGCTGGGCGCCGTGGGGCACCACGCAGGTCATGCTGTTGACCAGGCTCAGGGCCACCAGGCCTTCTTCGGCGAAGGGCTCGACATCCGGCCACAAGGCGGCGAAGTGATGGGAATTGCGAATCGCCAGGACCGCGATCCCGGCGCTGCGGGCCTTGCTCAGCAGCAGCGCGCGGGCCGCCGCCAGGGCCGGCTGGGCAAAGCCGCCGCCGGCGTCCACCGCCACCACGCCGGGGGCCACATCCTCCACTTGCGGCACGGCCTGCCCATTCACCCAGCCACTGGCCAGGGACGACAGGTAACCGGGAATGCGGAACACCCCGTGGCTGTGGGAGCCGTCGCGCTCGGCGCGGGCGCAGTTGTCGGCCAGCACCCGGGCCACCTCGGCAGAGGTGCCGTGGCGAAGAAAAATGCGTTGCAGCAAGTCGGTCAAGGCAGGCAGATCGAGGTACTCGACGGGTGCCTGCGCCAGGGTCGCCTGGTTCGCTTCGGTCATTGTAGCTCCATTGGAATTGTTATTGGAAGGTGCCTGACTATCGCGTCACGCCAGTTAACTGTCAAATGTTGACTTCATGACAGAAAACATTCATTTTCCATTGTCAACGGCCCACAAGAATGAAAACAACCATGAGCCAGCCCATCAAGCAACGCCTTGAAAGCAGCCTGTCCAGCGCCACCGCGTCGGGCCGGGCGATTGCCAGCTACATGCTGGCCAACCTCTATGAACTGCCCTTCCAGACCGCCGCCGACATCGCCGAAAAACTCGGCGTCAGCGAATCCAGCGTCGGGCGTTTCTGCCGCGCCATCGGCTACAGCCATTTCAAGGACCTGAAAAACGACCTGAAGAACGACCTCGGCGAAGGCCCGTGGCTGGTGGGCGACCGCCTGCAGGAATTTCGCCAGCAGCCCAACCCGGCGGCCCAGGGCCTGCCCCGCAGCTTCGAGCTGGAAGTGGCGGCGCTGGTCAAGGTCTACGAATACAGCCTGACCCCGGCCTGGCAGACCGTGGTCCAGCGCCTGGCCAGCCGGCGCCGGGTGTACGTGGCGGGGTTCCAGACCGAGCGCGGCATCGCCGCCTCCATGGTCCACCTGCTGCAATACCTGCGCGATGGCGTGCACCTGGTGGACGGCTCCGCCGGGCATTTCGCCGACGTACTGCTGAGCCCCGCCGAAGACTGCGCCCTGGTGGTGTTCGAGGCAAGGCGCTACTCGCGCCACGCCCTGACCCTGTGCCACAAGGCCCGCGAGGCGGGGATTCCGGTGACCCTGGTCACCGATACCTTCTGCGACTGGGCCGAGCAGAACGCCGACGAGGTGTTCCGCGTGCCCACTGAATTCAACCTGTTCTGGGAATCCACCGCGGCCATGCTGTCGCTGGTGCACCTGTTGGTCAACGAGGTGTGCAAGCACCTGGGACCCGAGGTGGAAAAACGCCTGGAAGCCACCGCTGCCCTGCATAACGAGTTTGTTGGCTACACATCGTCCGCCCGACCAAAACAATAAATAACCGAGGTGCTCCATGAACAACGTCCTCCGCTTCGCCGGCGCTTGCGCCCTGGTCATCGCCGCCTCCACGGCCCAGGCCGAAACCCTGAAGATCGCCACCGAAGGCGCCTACCCACCCTTCAACTACGTGGACTCCAACAACCAGCTGCACGGCTTTGACGTGGACATCGCCAACGCCCTGTGCAAGCAGATGCAGGTCGAGTGCCAGATCGTCGCCCAGGACTGGGAAGGCATCATCCCGGCGCTGCTGGCGAAGAAATACGACGCCGTGGTGGCCTCGATGATCGCCACCGACGAACGCAAGAAGAAGATCGCCTTCAGCAACCACTACTACCGCACCCCGCTGTCGGTGGCGGTGGCCAAGGACTCGGACATCACTGACGCCCAGACCAACTTCAAGGGCCGCACCGTGGGCGCCCAGGCCTCCTCGACCCAGGCCATCTACGCCGAGGACCACTACGGCCCGGCCGGCGCCGACGTGAAGTTCTACCCGACCCTGGACGAAGCCAACAGCGACCTGGCGGCCGGGCGCGTGGACGGGGTGATCGCCGACAAGTTCCCGCTGCTGGCCTGGGCCGAAAGCGCCGGCAAGGACTGCTGCAAGATCATCGGTGACGTAAACGGCACCACCGCCGACGCCTCGATCGCCGTGCGCAAGGAAGACAACGCCCTGCGCGAGCGCCTGAACAAGGCCCTGGACGCGATCGTCGCCGACGGCACCTACAAGCAGATCTCCAGCCGCTACTTCACCTTCGACATCTACTGACCGCCCGCCTTTGCCGCTGCCCTTGCCCCGCGTTCCCTTGAGCGCGGCGGCGCCCTGCACGGTTCATTTTTCCAGAGGGTTCGCGCATGTTCGAACAGCTGTCACTCCTGTCCTTTGCCAGCGGCGGCTGGGGCTCGGCCCTGCTCGCCGGGGCCCTGGTGACCATCGCCCTGGCGCTGGCCTGCGTGCCCATCGGCCTGCCCCTGGGCTTGCTGGTAGCCCTGGCCGCACGCTCGAAAAACCGCTGGGCGCGGGCCTGGGCCACGACCTTTTCCACGGTGTTTCGCGGCCTGCCGGAGCTGTTGACCCTGCTGATCATCTATTACGGCTGCCAGATCGCCGCGCAGAAGATCCTCGGCGCCCTGGGCTACCCTGGTGAAGTGGCGATCAACACCTTTGTCGCCGCGATGATCGCCTTCAGCCTGGTGTTCGCCGCCTTCTCCAGCGAGATCTGGCTGGCCGCGTTCAAGACCCTGCCCAAGGGCCAGTACGAAGCCGCCAGCGCCCTGAGCCTGTCGCGGCGCACCACCTTCAGCCGGGTGCTGCTGCCGCAACTGACCCGCATCGCCCTGCCGGGGCTTTCCAACAACTGGCTGTCGCTGCTCAAGGACACCTCCCTGGTGTCGACCATTTCCCTGGTGGACCTGATGCGCCAGACCAACCTCGCGGTCAGCGTGACCAAGGAACCCATGCTGTTCTACAGCGTGGCCTGCTTTGGCTACCTGTTCTTCTCGGCGCTGTCCGGGCACCTGTTCAGCTTTCTTGAACGGCGCTTCAACCGTGCGCAACGGAGCCTGCAGCCATGAACCTGGATGACCTGCTGAACCTGTTCCTCAACCAGGAACTGCTGGAACGCTACGGCCCGCGCTTTATCGACGGCCTGCTGGTGACCGCCAAGCTGGTGGCAATTTCCTTCAGCCTGGGCGCCGTGCTCGGCCTGCTGATCGCCCTCGGCCGGCTGTCCAGCAATCGTTTCCTGCGGCGCTTCACCGGGGCCTATGTGTACTTCTTCCGCGGCTCGCCGCTGCTGGCCCAGCTGTTCATGCTGTATTACGGCCTGGGCTCGTTCAAAGGCTTCTGGCAGGACGTGGGCCTGTGGTGGTTCTTCCGCGACGCCTGGTTCTGCACCCTGCTGGCCTTCACCCTGAACACCGCCGCCTACCAGGCGGAGATCCTGCGCGGCAGCCTGCTGGCGGTAGCCCAGGGCCAGCGCGAAGCCTGCAAGGCCCTGAGCCTGTCGCGCTGGACCGCGTTTCGCAAAGTGATACTGCCGCAGTCGCTGCTGATCGCCATCGGGCCTCTGGGCAACGAGCTGATTTTGATGATCAAGGCCAGCGCCATCGCCTCCCTGGTGACCATCTACGACCTGATGGGGGTGACCAAGCTGGCCTTCTCCCGCAGCTTCGATTTCCAGATCTACCTGTGGGCCGCGGTGCTCTACCTGCTGATCGTCGAAATAGTGCGGCGCAGCCTCAAATACGTGGAAGGCCGCCTGGGCCGGCACCTGAACTGAACCCTTTAGCGGGCCGCCGCGCGGCCCCTGTCATAAGGACCCAAACATGCATTGCCAAACCCTCGTTCTGGGCGCCGGAATCGTCGGCGTCAGCAGCGCCCTGCACCTGCAGGCCCGCGGCCGCCAAGTGGTCCTGCTGGACCGCCAGCCGCCGGGCAACGGCACCAGCCACGGCAACGCCGGGCTGATCGAACGCGCCAGCGTGATTCCCTACGCCTTCCCCCGGGAAGTGACCAAACTGGTGCGCTACGGCCTCAACCAGCAATCGGACGTGCGCTACAGCCTGCGCCACCTGCCCAAGGCCGGCCCCTGGCTGCTGCAATACTGGCGCCACTCCTCGCCCAAGGGCCTGGCTGCCGCCACCCGCGCCATGCTGCCGCTGATCGAACGCTGCGTCACCGAACACCTGGCCCTGGCCCGCCCGGCCAACATGCTGCAACTGATCGCCGACGGCGGCTGGCTCGAAGCCTTCAATGACCAGGAGGCCTTCGACTTCGCCCAGCGCGCCGCCGCCGACCTGCGCGACTACGAACTCAACTACCGGGTACTGGACCGCGCCGAACTGCTGGCCCTGGAACCCGGCCTGCACCAAGGCGTGGTGGGCGGCCTGCACTGGCTCGACCCCAAGACCGTGAGCGACCCCGGCGGCCTGACCCGCGGCTACGCCGAACTGTTCAAGCAACGCGGCGGCCAATTCGTCATCGGTGATGCCCTGACCCTGACCCAGATCGAAGGCGGCTGGCAGGTGCAGAGCGAACTCGGCCCGATCACCGCCCAGGAAGTGGTGGTGGCCCTGGGCCCGCAAGCCAGCGGCCTCTTCGAGCCCCTGGGCTACCGCATTCCCCTGGCGATCAAGCGCGGCTACCACATGCACTACGCCGCCGTGCCCGGCACCCGCCTGCAGCACCCGATCCTCGACCCGGTAGGCGGCTACGTCCTGGCGCCGATGGTCGGCGGCATCCGCCTGACCACCGGCATCGAATTCGCCGACTGCGACGACCCGATCAACGAAATCCAACTGCGCCGCTGCGAAGCCCTGGCCCGGAACTTCTACCCCCTGGGCGAACGCCTCGATGCCGAACCCTGGCTGGGCCGCCGCCCGTGCCTGCCGGACATGTGCCCAGTGATCGGCCCGGCCCCGCGCCACCCTGGCCTGTGGTTCAACTTCGGCCACGCCCACCACGGCCTGACCCTGGGCCCGGTGAGCGGCCAGCTGCTGGCGCAGATGGTCACCGGCGAAACGCCCTTTACCGACCCCACCCCCTACCGCGCCGAGCGCTTCAACTGACCGACGGAGAACCGCCATGCTGACCCAGACCGCCCCGCTTCCCGCCGCGCCCGCCGTTGCCACCGACCACCGCGAAGTGGCGATCGATATTGCCGGGTTGAACAAGTTCTACGGCGCCTTCCACGTCCTGCACGACATCGACCTCAAAGTGCGCCAGGGCGAACGCATCGTCCTCTGCGGGCCTTCCGGCTCCGGCAAATCCACCCTGATCCGTTGCATCAACCGCCTGGAAATCGCCGAAAAAGGCCGGATCCTGGTGGACCGCACCGACCTCTCGCAAAACACCCGCGAAGCCGCCCAGGTGCGCAGCCAAGTGGGCATGGTGTTCCAGCACTTCAACCTGTTCCCGCACATGAGCGTGCTGGACAACTGCACCCTGGCACCGATGACCGTGCGCGGGTTGTCGCGGAAAAAGGCTGAAGAACTGGCGCGAGGGTTTCTGGCCAAGGTGGGGATCGAAAACCAGGCGGATAAATACCCGAGCCAGCTTTCTGGCGGGCAGCAACAGCGCGTGGCGATTGCCCGGGCGCTGTGCATGGAGCCGAAGATCATGTTGTTTGATGAACCGACTTCGGCGCTGGACCCGGAGATGGTGAGTGAAGTGTTGGATGTGATGGTGAAACTGGCGGGGAGTGGGATGACTATGCTTTGTGTGACCCATGAGATGGGGTTTGCGCGGCAGGTGGCGGAGCGGGTGCTGTTTTTGGATGGGGGGCGCATCGTTGAAGACGCGCCGCCGGAGGAGTTTTTTGGGGCGCCCAAGAGCCCGAGGGCTAAGGCGTTTCTTGCGCAGATTGTGCATTGAGATGGGTGGGCATATCCGTTGCTACGGTAACGGCCACTTATGGTTTCGCTCTTACAGCGAGTCACTTTGGAAAAGCCGGAGTGCCGGCCCAGCCCAAAGTAACCAAAGGGCTCCTGCCCCTCCACTCGGTGCCTCGCCTAGGCTCGGCATGCCCTCACTCCGGCATTGATCCGTGGGCCGCCGCCACAGGCCATCCATGGCCTGGGGCGGCTAACCCCTCCCCAGCCGCAACATCTACCAACGCAAGGAGAAAGTACTCCACCGCAATATCTGGAACAGCCCACAAGCCTCCTTCACGAAGAACTGCGCAAAAGGGTAAATCGACTAACCGAAAAAATTGCGTACTGCAATGATCACGGCTGACAGTAAACGACCATTAACTACCGCTAGTGACAGCCAAGAGCGGTCATTCAGCCTGTCTAACAAACTCGGGATGATTCAAACCGTGAAAAGCGTCGAGCCAATTTCTCTTTAGAGAAACGTCCTGATCGCCATCACTCAAATTACTCAGGGTCACTGCCTGATCCGTCGACATCCGCGGGCTGAGGAAGCTGTTCAGCGACAACCCTAAGATGTATAGAGGCGAACTGGTGGGCCGTTATCCTCGCTGGCTCTCCATCCTGATAGTACTGAGGGTCGTCCAGCTCGGCACCGTAACGGGTACGGAGGTTATCGAAAACGTAGTCTGGTGAAATTATTGACGCGATACTATTGTAGTTCTCGCGCCGTAGGTCAGACCTAACCGGCAGGCCGCTTTCCAATTCCCATCCTTCTCCAATGTAGGTGTCGAGGAAGTCATCCAGCTTCGCTGGGTCTTTATCAAAAAGCTCACGTAAACCCTCTTCGATCTCTTCTCGATTTCTTCCGTGCTGCCAGTACCAGTAAAGATTTGGTGCGTCTCTTCCTGCCTGCATGAACAACGGTTCAACTTCGTTCGCGTCACGGATGCGAACAGCAAACAGATGGTAAAGAACGTCGTCCGCTCCATCAGGAAGAACTCGGCGCTCTTCTGGTCTGTCCGTTGAGTGTGTGAGCCAACGAACGCACTCCATCCCCATTGCCAATGGATGTGCCTCTCCAAGTACTGCCTCAGCAGCTGACTGCCTGTCTGATAAGGGGATACGCCTGATAAATTGAGAAATCAGCATACCGGCGTACATCATCGTACTGCCTATTACGAGCGCTCCACGTTCGCGCGGAAGAAGATCTCCGTTCCTCGCGACGGCGATTGCGATCGCTAACGCCGAGACTTCATTCAGAGAGTCCGCTCGATTTCGAAGTACTTGGATCAATTGCGGCATGACGCGCTTGGAGTACGTGCTCAACAGACTACGCTGCGAATCGGCATCTGCTGTGACGAGGGCATCTACCAAGTTTGTTAAATGATTATCCGATATGTCTCCTTCAGGCACGCCGTAAACGAAGTAGCGTTTGAAATACCGGCTCGAACAGATTCTTCGCTCTCTCGCCCACCTCTCCTCCCAATCTCCCCCGTACATCATGTTGCTAATTCGCGGAAAAAGAGGTTTCAAGAGTCGCTCTCGCACCTGGCCTCGCTCTTCTGAGGCAGAACCCGGCATTGCGATTTCAAGGAGTCGATCAACGGCGGACGGAGAATTTTCCAAACCTCGCGAAGCTTCACGAGGCTCCCCTTTTAAAAACAAATCTGCGTTGTCGCGAATTGCGGCATGAAGCTTCGGGTACAACACCCTAAGTCCTTCAACAAGCATGAACTCAGCGATGTTGACCTCCCCCTTGACGAGTGGAAGTGCAAACATCAGTGCGTTTGTGTACAGCTTGGCCACTCGTGGAGTTTCAAGCTTCGGCTCAAGCCCGTCTACAAAATGGCGAGAGAATACGTCGATCTGACGCTGGTCAAGGACAATCCCTGCTTGATTGAGAGCATGTTCGACGCCCTCGAAAGCGATGTCTCGCAGACTCATTTGATCAGCAGGTGGTAAATGTAAAGGTACCTGAATGATTTTTTCGAGAAACGCGCGCCCTGCTTCTTGTCCACCGGCGCCGTAACGCTCACCCAATGCTGCAGCGACTACCTCATCATCGAAAGCCAAAACGTAGCAGGTGTACTTGAAGCTTGCCGAGAGTTTTACCAGCTTGAAAATGGCATGGGTTTCTTGTCTGTCCAGCCGGTCAATGTCGTCGATAAGGATGACCAATCTTTTCCCGCTTTGGCCCAGAAGAGCGTCAATTTGATCCTTAAGCTTATCGAGACTCACTTTGGATAATGACTCTCCGATCTGCTTAGCAGCTTCCCCTGGATTGATCTCTACACCCGGCAGAGCGACTGAGATGACAGACAGGATCCCTCCGTAGGACTCAAGCAGCGCAGCCGCTTTTTCTTTAAACGCTGGCTCTTTGCCCAGGGCCTCAGCCAGGGTCGCAAAAAAACCGCGCAAAAGTGCGTCTTCGGAAGGAAAGTGCCAAGGATTGAATCGTATTGTAACGACCTGTCCGTGCTGATCTAGCGACTCCTCCATCATCTTGAGAACTGAAGTTTTTCCATCTCCCCACGGGCCGAACAGGCCGATGACAATGCTTGAGGGATCGCGGCGCCTGGCAATCGTCTCAGCTATACGCGCTGCGTAAGGCGCTCGCCCGAACCTATCTTGATGTTTTGAGATGATGGGCTCGTCCGAGAAGTACTGATCGCCATCCTCGTCGTTTTTTCGATCATGACCAACCAGTACCTCTGCAGGAGCATCCGACGAGGCTGTTGAGCCTTGAGTGCCCATACCAAAAAGCTTGCGAATCCATTTCACGACTCTCTCCTTGATGTATCTGTAACTCATATGCGCTGATGCTCCTGCTTCGCTTTGTGCAAGCCTGCTGAGCTAGAACGAGATACGAACCACCTACCTCATGAATGTACGTTTTCTCTCATATTTGGCGGGTCGACAACAAAGATTTCTCCAGTCAGAGGCTGCCCTCCGTGATCGTGCTAGCAATTTGGTTTGGAATCGGGTGTGATAGCGGAGTGCAGATGGAGCTGATAGATGGAAGCGAAAGACTTAATGACGTTGGCTCTTTCAGGCGGGGCATTGCTCATTTCCTTCGCAGCGTTGTATTTTTCTCAACTATACAAACCTTCCAGCGCGATGTTGATCCTTCTCGAAAGAACATTTACACCTGAGTCAGTTTTATTGCAATTTGGAGATAATATTTACGATACACCTAAGGATCATCTTGTTAGTCCTGCGACACGGCACCTCAGATACACCTTAAGCAATACCGGCAAACAGGCACTATATGTAAAATCTGTCGAGATTCTCAGAGGACCTGACAATCGCGGGCATCTTCGGTCAAGTCATTCGTTCACGACTTTATATGATGCTGAGATAAATTCCCGCCTACTCGATCCGGGGCAAATCCTACCAATTGATGTAAATCATCCCGTTGAATTTAAGATACCAAGTGATTTTGACTATGCCTTTAATGCATATGAACTAGTTAGCATTGAGTTGATTTCGGCTGACGGCGCACGATATCAAATATGTCATGATATTTCAGATCTTGGAGCCAGCGGGCCTGAGTTGCATCACCCTCTATGGGACGGTGTCACTCTCGGGGCTCCAGTAAGAGGCTCCGGGTTTATGTAAAGAAAAATCAAACCGCCCAACTGCATGGTGGAAGTTTTTTGGGGTTGGGGTATATCGTCATTTTTCGCATTGCGCGAACTAATGGAAAAATCAGCAGATGGAAGTCAGAACTCCGCTCATATCCGAGATGAATAGAGCAATAAATAAAGAGCAATTTGATAGGGATAACCCAGTCATCGCTGTATTCAAGGGCTTGC
This sequence comes from Pseudomonas protegens CHA0, assembly GCF_000397205.1. Classification (NCBI taxonomy): domain Bacteria; kingdom Pseudomonadati; phylum Pseudomonadota; class Gammaproteobacteria; order Pseudomonadales; family Pseudomonadaceae; genus Pseudomonas; species Pseudomonas protegens. Next base: position 2,495,755 of record NC_021237.1, on the reverse strand, counting down.
ACGAATACGTCACAGGTTTTGAATCCAGCCTAGACGATGATCACGAGGTAGGTGCCAGACTTATAACATTTGGCCAGTCAATTCAAATTCACGTTCAAAACATCGGCTACACAGCGCCATTTCTGATTACTTTTACCGGTGTCGATAGCACTGGCAGCCAACTGCAGCTCGTTCAACATGTGTCACAGTTAAGCTTTTTGCTGGTTGCGGTTCCAAAACTTCAGGAAAAGCCCTTCCGGGTTGGTTTCATCTGGGATAAATGATTGAAAGGCCCTTCTAACCGACTGTGACGCTGAGCAAGGCGAAATGGAAGCTATTTTCTTTGGCAATCAGCTCGATTCGTTTTTACCGGATGCGCGCTTGGAGTACCACCGCGCTGGAGCTGTCTAATAGACTTGCCCCAGCGTATGCCCAACGAATTGTCGGCATCACCGACGACGGTGACGATGGACTGATTGCGTCGCAGACGTGCCAAGACTATGTCAAAGCTCTAGCGCCTGCTCAATCCGAGTAAACCCCATATGCTCATATGATTGTTTATGTCTGAGGTGTCAGACCGCCGAGGAGTTAAAACTACCGATAACGAGCGACCGCCCCTGGCCGTTTTCTGCCTATCGCGACCGGTTGAATCCATAGCCGACTTCCGCCGTTGGCTACCGACTTCGGGCATGTAGAGGTTTAAACATGAGGGTGATTAGAACCTCATCACTTACCTGCGGTGACCACTGCTATCGCCATGACACACTGCCTCAAACATTCTCACCGACACATGGTTGTGCTGCGCAAACTCCCCCCCTATAGTTCGCCCTCGCGGCAAAATCCGCGAACGACCTTGGCCGGTCGAATTACAACGACGCATCAGCGTCCAAAACACCATTGCAGACGCTTTTTTTGTGGCTGCAATTCTGTGTTATGGCGGCTGTGTGCGGGACACCTTCGGGTGTGCCGGTGTCGTTGTTACCGGTCGGCCAACCCTCACACAGCTGCCACCCTCAATTTGCTTGGCCGCAGATGGTGGAAGCTCTACAACGAGTAACGACCATGGACGATCAATCGGTTCACCGCTTCTCCCCCGTCGACACCCATGACGCCAACCAAGCCGTTTTCTACCTCGATACCCAAGCCTCTCTGAACGATCTGGCCAGCAGTGCGGCCCATCGTTTCACCGTGGTGCGGGATCTGATGGACACGCTGTCCACGCTTAACCTGAAAGACATTGCCGACTGCGACCTGACGCGGGTCACCCGAGGGGTGCATCTGCTCACCCGGGAGGGTTGCGCGGTGCTGGAGGTGATTCAGTGGCGAACTGGGCAGGAGCCCTGAAGGCCATTGAATTCAATAAGCGCGTAAAACGCGCATGGGTTTTCTCCGGCTTTTGATCTTCCTGCCTCTTCAGGAAGCCGAGTGCAGGCATTGCGCAAGCGCCAGCAAGGGCGATGTATGACTTACGGGCCAATTCGCTGGCAAGCCGGCTCCTACGACAGCGCGTAAAACGCGCTTGGCTTTGCTTTGGCTTTTGATCTGGCTTTTGATCTTCCTGCCCCTTCAGGAGGCCGAACGCAGGCGTTGCGCAGGGGGCAGCTCGGCATGGATGCCGAGCTAGCCGCCCCAGGCCATGGATGGCCTGTGGCGGCGTGCCCCCGGAGCAATGCCGGAGTGAGGGAACACCGAGCCTAGGCGAGGCGCCGGATGCGGGGGCAGGAGCGTTTTGCTTACTTTTGCGCTTTTCAAAAGTGAGTCGCTGTAAGAGCGAAACCCTAAGCGGCCGTGACCACAGCAACGGATATGTACACAGAACCGTATGAAGTCAGGTGGTGCTAGCGCCGACCATTCGAAAGCCCATGAGAGAAATCGTTATCTGGACGACCAGAACCAGACACAGCAATACCGCTGCCATTCCCCAGTCACCGTGGTCGGCGATAACCCCCAACGTCGCGATCATTATCGTGGCGCCAATATTGCCGACTAACCAGAAAATTGAGGTCGCCGTCCCAGACCTGGAGAGTCCGGCAGTGTCGGCTATCAGTTGCAGCAAAAGAGGCAGCGGAGATAACAGCGCGGCACCGATCACGATCCCTGCCAGGCTCAATATCCAAGGGGAACCCGAGGTGAAAAGCAGTACCGTACCTCCCCCTGCCAACAATGAAACCCCGGACAGAATGCCCCCCACGCTTGCACCGCTACGCACCAGTAAAGGCATGAACGTCATACCCGCGATACCACCGGCCAACATCAGAACAACGATAAATCCTGAAACCTGGGCATCGATCCCCTGACGCAACAGGATCGGCTCCAGCCATGTCGTAATGGCGGAGAAATAGCCGTTGGTTAAAAAAATCATCAGCAAAACCGCCGTGAACGGAGCCGTGCGCAATAAATCGATACCCTCCGCCAGTAAACGGCCGCCGGACTTGGTCGGGGCGGACGTTGTTTGCACAAGAGGGCCATCTCGCGGGACATAAATGAAGGTCAATAGCGCAATCAGCCCCAGGATCGCGACGTCAATCAACAACGAACTGCTAACGTTCCCCTCCTCCGTCAACGGGACAATCATGAACGCGGAGCCTATACCCAGGAAAATCACCGTACTGAACAGCGTCGTGACCCGCACATGTTCGTCTTCAGAAAACCAGGTGATCATCAACTTGACGAGCAGCGACATGGTCAAGGGTTGAACAAACCCGAACAACAGTTGGCCGGCAAGCAGGTATTCATAATGGGGCTGTAACACCCGGATCAAGGCCGCCAACAACATGGCAATGGCTGTGATACGCAAGGCTGTTTGTACCGATATCCGGTCAATCAGGCCACCGCTGGGAAGTGCCAGCGGTAATGCAAGTGCCGTCACAGCCAAAGACAATGAACCGACTTCCCCATAAGTAATACCGTACTGGGTGGACACCTGATCCGTGATAGGCGCAAAGCGCATCCATTCATACTGGGTCAACGCCAGCATGCCGGAGTAAATACAAAGAATACGGTAACGTACTGGGATCACTTTAATCTCCCGCAAGAAGACACAAGTGAAGTCCGGGGCGAATGCGCCGGACCTTGAGTTCACACTGTGCAATCAGAACGCCCTCATAGGGCATTGGTTGTCAGCAACCTTAATACTTGATTCCGGTTGCCAGGCTCCAGTCACCGTATTGCGTGCGGGAAACTGTAATATCGCGAAAACCGGCGATCGTCAGCAGCTCCCTTATCTCGGTCTCTGACAATTGCTGACCCTGGGTCCACAGCAACATGTTCGCGTTATAAGCCGCGACATTATGTGGGCCGGTCTTGTCTTTATTAAAAAACATCTCATGAAGAATGATACGGCCGCCGCTGGGCAGTGCATCAAAACTCTTTTTGGCCAGAAACAGACACTTGTCCAGCGGCCAATCATGAAAGATATCACTGTAAAGATGCACATCGGCGGCTGGATACTCAGACGCCCAGATGTCTCCTTTATGGGTTGTGATGCGCCCCGCCATCCGGTACTGCTCGACGTAGGTATCGGCAATATCGCAGACATAGGGAAGATCAAAGATCACGGCATTCAGTTCAGGCCATTTCTCCAACGCACAAATAGAGTGAACACCCGAACCACCGCCCACATCCAGAAGACAGCTATACCCGGACAGATCAATCCGACCCGACCAGGCCCGAGCCGGTCCTTTGCTTTTACTGTGCATCGCCTTGGTGAAAATTTCGCTGTGTAACTGGTCCTGCGCATTGTTCTCAAACAGATCCGTCTCACCGAACAACCCGGACTCTCCACTGAGCATCGACTCTTTGAAGAATGCATAAGAGAACGCATCTTCTTTGTGGCGTGCGGATTGCAGAACCCCACTGAACGAGGTCTCCGACTTTCGAGTCAGAAACGCTTGCGCCAAAGACGTCAGGCCATAGCACTCCCCACTCTTCTCAAGCAGCCCCTGACTGGTGCACATAGCCACAAGCGCCTGTGCTGCCCGAGGTGCCAGTTCCAATGCCGAGCCGATTTCACCCAGCCTCAGCGCTTTGCCTTCAAGCAGATCAAACAGTTTTACTTCATCCGCAAAAAACAAGGTGTAGGTATTGATAAACCCGAAGTAGATATCAAATATCTGTTTATCACTGTGATGCTCCGTGTGCCCTGTACTATCCATGTAGATGCATATCCCATTTCAAAAATGCCGTTGAAGACCATCAACGATGCCGTGACAATAAAAACCCTCAACAACACGATCAAACGCCTGCCTGGCCTCATGCGAAGCGTTGCCCACCAGGTAACCATGTGAACAGGCCTTCAACATCTCGATGTCATTACAACTGTCCCCGAACGAGATGACTCTGGCGGGGGAAATCTCATGTTTCTTGACGATGAAATCGACCCCCTGCTTCTTTCCGCACCCCGGGTGCATGATGGCTACATCGTAGACATTCTCAGGGTCGCCGGCGGCGGCACTGGCGTAGGTAATCGAGGCCTCAAGACCCACCTGCAAACAGAGTCTATGAATCTGCTCGATGGCGATCGCTTCATTGCCATCGGCCTTCAAGTAATAACCCCGAATGCGTTTTTGCTGGAAAGTCTCCGACTGCAACGTCAACTCAATACCCTCTTGCTCGAACAGGGTGCTCAGCCTTATGACCCGCTCTGGAAAGGTGCCTGCGCCTTGTAACGGCCAACCCTCATCCTCCAGAACACGGTCCGGGTGATTCCAGTACAACTCGGTTCCCAGACTGGTCAGTGCAAAGTCCCAGGGAAATTCGGGGTATCTCTTCATCTTGTCCAGGACCACCGCTTGACTGTTTCCCGTGGCCCAGCCAAACAACAGGTGGTGCTTGCGTTTCAGTTGATTCAAACAGCTTTCCAGTTCGTCTATCCCGGCATCCGCCTCTCGAGACGACAAGACCGGCATGAACGTCTCGTCAAAATCAGAAACTATCAACCAGGTGTCTTTGCTCGTCATACCTGCTCACTCTCTGATGAGTCCCATGGACTGTGAGGATATTTCAATCCGGGAAAACTCCCCGACCGCTCCCTCGGAAAAGGGCGACTGCACACTAAACCCGACGCGCACTTCATCCGGGCAGTTGCTCACATAGAACGCCCGATGAAACACCACCGCACCCTCAGAGCCACTCAGATAACACGAGAACACATCCCCACTTCGCGAAATGAACAGCCGCACAGGCTTATCGTTTACCTCGATGCCATTGACTTCATCGCTATAGGGCGATGAATGCACCGATACGATCTTCTTGTTGCTGCCGTACTCTTCAACACCGAACTTCAGCTTGTGCAGCCCGACTTCAAGAAAGAGCCCTGCAGCATCAAACTTGGCCAGGCTGAATAACTTGATGTCAGCGCCAAGGGCAAACTCTCCCGTCACCGACGTGAGCAAAGTGCCCAAGCTGTCCACCGTATGAAGCCCTGGAATATTGAACGAATCGCTACCGGGTTCGCTTCGCATTTTCAGAACCGGCGCTACATAACGCAGCTGTGCGCAATGCTCGGCAGCGAACACACGATCACTGATCCTCAGTACGGTGTTCGGGTCTTCGCGCAAAAGAGGCGTAGTGCCAACGGTGTCATCCATACAGGTTCATTCCGCCATCGACCGACAGGGATTGAGCCGTGATGTCTTCGTTCTCAAGCACCGCCAGACAGAACCGGGCAATGTTTTCCGGGATCTGTGTACGACCCAACGGGATCAGGCCCTCCATGCGAGCCCACAAGTCATCCAGCGACTCGTTGGGCTCGATGAGGCGGTTCTCCAGGTACTTCCACATATTGGTTTTGACGATGCCGGGGCAAACGCAGTTGACCCGGATATTGTGAGTGGCCAACTCCAGCGCCAAGGCGCCAGAGAAGCCCTGCAACCCGGCTTTCGCGGCGCAGTAGGAAGATATTCCAGGAAAGGCGACTTTTGCGGCAATGGAGCTGATATTCAGGATCGCGCCACCCTTGCCTCTCTGGATCAGTGCGCGGGCAGCTTCACGCGACGTCAGGTAAGGCGCTGTAAGGTTGGTTTGCACGATCGCGTCAAACTCGCTCAACGATGATTCAACCGTGTTGATCAGGTGGCTGCTGCCAATGGCGTTGACCAGGCCGTAAAAGTGCTCTGACTCATGGACAACGCCCGCTACGGCCTCTATGACCTGGGCTTCAGACGTTGCGTCGACCGCAATGGCCTTCACCGAAAGCCCTTGCTCCACCAGATCCGCCGCCAGCGTGCGAGCCGCCTGATAACCACTGACATCCTGAGTTTGATAGTGGTTGATTGCATTGGGTGTCCGGTCGGTATCAAAGATGTAGACATGAACACCTTCTTTGGCCAGTACTTCAACAATCGCGGAGCCGATGCCTCTGGCACCGCCCACGACGATCATGGTTTTACCGGACAACTTGCCTTGCGCTTTATTTCCCTGCGTCATAAACCACTGCTCCTGAATCCATAGAAAGCCCGCCGAACCCTATACAGGGCTCAGAAAACCAATAAGTAGTTGAAACTGCATTTAAACGTGTGAAGTCTAATTAACTAATGCGTACGGCGGATCAGCCAACAATGCACCCAGTGCTCGAGGTGCAACATTTGCCTGGAAAGTCTCGGTTGTTGGCCACTCGTAGGCATCACTGAAGACCTTGCGAACTCGAACCAGCAACCTGGACTCAATGTATTCAGCCAGGTTGAAGCGACCACTGTTATGTTCTACGACAATAATTTCGGCACATTGGCTCAGCATCTCTTTAACCAGCTCAAGATCCGGCCGAACGGACAGGAACCGGATATGCGTGCATCTTTTTGTCGTGGCGACCTGAAAGGCTTCATACGCCATCGACTCCGATGACACTATCAATGAACCGGCGGCAAACTCGGGCTGAAAAATATAGATATCTTCAGACAGCTTCCGGTACTTCTCTCTCAGGGCACACACTCTTTCCATGGGCTGGTCGTACATTAAGTACAGGCCGTTTCCACCCAGCGCTTTCTGTCGATGAATACAGGCCAACAGATCGAGAGGGTCTGTCAGTTCGTATACGGTTTCTTCCGTCAGCAAGCTGAATACGGTTGAGGCGTATGTAGCTCCGCCCCACACACCGTTCTTCCGAGCGCCAATGACATGCAAATTACGACAGGCAATCAAAGCAGAGTGCAGTACATCTATCGCGTTGAGGTAATACTTGTCATCGGTCAGGACAAACTTCAGTTCATCATCCGGGCACCCCATCGCGCAGGTCAGCAACGCTGACTCGGCCAGGCCGGTGTTGCAATAACCGGACAATGACTTAAGGCCAAACCGAGCGGCCAGATCCGCAGTGAATACATGGGCAGGTGCCCCTGACCGAACTTCTTCGATAATGTCGGCCGTTCGACTGCAACTGGAAGCTTTCCTCAGATCATTCTTCTGCTGATCGTCCGTTGACGTCATCAAACTCTGATGGCTGGCACGTTTGAAGGAGTGAACGCCTTTTTCGGTATGACAGATGATCGCGGCCGAGCGATGGTCCTTCTCTGCCTGGCGAACGTGTTCACTGATCGCCTGGGTGTCGTGTCCATCCACTTCATAAACATCAGAAAAGTAGGCGGCCAAATACTCCGGCTTCAACTTCCCGGGAAGTGGGTCAATCCCTCTGCCATTGTTGTCCACTATCAACGTCAGGTTCTTGACCTCAAGTTCGCCAATCAGGCGAATCGCCTCGAAAGACACCCCTTCGTTCAACTCACCGTCACCCGCCACACAGATAACACGTGCATCACGATTGGTATTGGCCCGCCCCAACGCAATGCCCACTCCCTCGCCCAGGCTATGCCGCATGCTGTAGGCAAAACCGTAGTGTTTATTGACAACAGCCGGAATCTTGTCGTGAACCGCAGCCAAAAAAGCCAAAGGCATACCGTTGAGCACATGACGATAAGCATAAAACAATGGCGCAATATGCCCCCTGCCAATCACCAGATCCTGATTGGCCACCCCTGCCGCATTGCAGAGTTCCAATGCAAACAGTGCTTCGGCAATGTTCAGTGACGACAGGCAAGATGCCAGGGTTCCGTAACCGGCAATTTCATGAATCCGCTCCAGGCAGCCCCTTACGTCTGAATAGAACGGCGTAAATTGTCTGGCGATGGCTACCGACAGTTCGTTGATCGTCTGGCACTTCGACGACTCGGCAATACCGACTTCAACTTCCTCATTGGCACGCACATACTCATCGGCCGTCAGGTACGCCTTCCGTTTATGCACGCTTTGACGAATGCCATATAACGGCGTCAACAGGCTGGCAACTGGCTCGAGGTCATAACTGACTAATTGATTCATTCAACACCTCGAACACGTCACTTAGCGTTTCTTCTGACATGATGTAGGCGGGCGCCAGGCAAGCCCAATCTTCCTCACCTCGGATAATCAACTTCCTTTCAAAGCACAGCCCACCCAATTTCTTGCCTGCCTGCTCCCCAAGGCTTGAGTCCAGGGTTATGCCGATCAGCAAGCCATGGGATTCAATTCGGGCGATCCGCTCATTCCCGGCGATTTCCTGACACAGCGCCTGAGTCTTTGTAATGAGTTTTTGTAGCTGCCCTGCGGCCTCTATCTGTTCCAGCACGCGCATCGACGCATTGATGGCCGCGATCGAAACCGGGTTGCTTGCATAGGTATGCGAATAGGAAAACGGGATCCACGGCTCTGGCTTGTCAAACACCGAGGCGATTTTATGGGATGTCGCCATAGCGGATGCCGGGTAATAACCACCGCTGATGCCTTTCCCGAGCGCGACGATATCGGCAGAAACCCCAAACTGATGGGTATTCAAGAACTCTCCGGTTCGAGAGGCGCCGGTCACGATTTCATCGGTAATCATCACAATATCGTAACGGTCACAGAGTTCACGAATACCGATCAGGTACTCGCCGGGAGTTTGCCGCATCCCTTTCAAATGGTTGACCGGCTCGAAAATAATGCAAGCGATCTGCTCCGCACCATAATGAAGAATAATATTCTCCACATCCGCCACGCTGTGCATTTCCAACGCCTGACCTTCGTGAACGACAGGGAATGGCGGGTTGATCCGAATCGTGTCGTAACCGCTGCAACGCAGGTCCTTGAAATCGTTCCTGCCGGTAATACTGTGGGCCCCCAAGGTGGCGCCGTGATAGGAGTGCTTGCGGCAGATCACTTTCTTCTTGAACGTATTGCCTTTGCGCTGGTGATATTCCAAGGCCATGGCAATCGACGACTCGATGGCTTCCGAGCCGCTGTTGACATACAGCAAGCCGCCATCTTCCATCTTGGCGCGTTTGAGCACCAGCTCTGAAGTTTCAAACAGCTCGGACGAATAGAAATGATCCTTGGGGTGGAAAGGCAGATCCGTCAACGTTTTGGAAATATGCTGCTTGATGGGGTCGCACGAATACCCGAACGGTACGTTAAACATGCCCGAAATCGCATCAGTGTAGATGCCACCCTCTGCATGAACACTGACATCTTTAACAGAGCCAACAATTTGATCTTTCACGCGTGACTGATAGACAAACATCCCTTTATGCCCTCTATTGATTAGATCGGATAAACCTGAGAACCAGCGCCCAGCACTTTACTGTGTGGCGGAACCGACTTTGCCACGACAGCACCCGCACCGATAATTGACCCCTTACCCACTGTGACGCCCGGCAAGATTGTTGCGCCGCCGCCAATCCATACATCATCTTCAATGACTACAGGTGCACCCGATTCTATATAACGACGCCGCTGCTCAAGATCCTTGGCATGGTTAGAGGTATAAATACCGACATGAGGCCCGATAAACACACGGTTCCCGATGTTTATTTCAAACGCATCGAGGAACACCCCATTGGCGTTAATAAAAACACCGTCACCAATGTTTATGTTCGAACCAAACTCACAAAAGAAATTGCCCCACTGTTCAAACCCCTCACCCACTGACCCGAACAGCAGTTTATAAAGCGGCTCCCGACCATCAGGGTTATTGCTGATGGAGGAACACAAAGCACGGGCGATGCGCCTACGGGCAACTAAAGCAGGTTCCGCCGCATCGAATGTCATGAACTCACGCATACGCCACCCTGTACACACGGGCGTAACAGAGAGCACTCATGCCGTGCTGATCGGCAAGTAAACGGGGGCAAAAAAGACAATCATTAGTTCCGTGAATGCCACTACCACCAACAACTAACGCCCACACTTCCCCAATAGCCTGATTCCCTTCAGCCATCATCATCTCCATCTACTATTTATTTTTTAAATATACTTCAGAACTTTCTGAAATTTTTCCACCTTCTACACTCGCCACCAGCGCTTTGCAAATTTGTTATTACGTCAGTCGTATTGTTCTGTCACTGTTTTCAGGGCCTGTTACTTCCCTTCTGGATTAAGTGTGACGGCGCCGATGGGCTGCCAATTACGCGTCGCACCTGACCAGCGATGCGTAGGCTGATAAGGGACTTGCTGCTACCGAGCCCAGCAAGCACTGCTGAAGGAAACACTGAGCGCACATCAGGCACGCATGGCCGATCTGGATCAGCGCTTTGAGGTGTGCAAGCGTTTCGCGGCCTGCTGGCAACGTTGCTATGACGGCGCCATTTTCTACCTCGACACCCAAGCCTCCCTGAACGGCCAGCCCAACCGTCCAAGGCCAAAAACCACCCGGAACGACATGTCCCGACACATAACTCCAGACAGACAATTCAACCTGCGCCATTATGCGCCTGGAGTTATAAAGCACCTCTCGCCCCGATAAGGAGATGGAGGTGCAAAGCAGACAGTTGATCAAGGAGCTTGAAGCCACAGGATGGGTGCTGGAGCGAGTCACCGAAAGCCATCATCTGTTCAAGCATCCTTACAGGCCCAACACCGTTCCGGCGCCTCACCCGAAGAAGGATCTGCCACGGGGTACGGTCAGGGCCATCAGAAAACTGGCTGAACTGATCTAGCTCCCACCACCTTCGCACCTATTGAGGAGATCCCCGTGCAATATCCCATCTGCATCGAATGGGGCGACGAACACACCGCCACCGGCATCCAGATTCCTGATATTCCCGGCGCAGTCACCGCCGGCGACAGCTTCGAGAGCGCCTACAGCGCGGCCATCGAGATTGCCCACGTCATGCTCGAAGAGCTGGCCCGAGCGGGGCACGCCATTCCCCTGCCCTCTCCCACCCGCAAGCACCGCGCCAACCCCGATTTCGAGGGCATGGGCTGGGGCATGCTGGATATCGATATCGCGCCTTATCTGGGCAAGACCGAGAAGGTCAACGTGACCCTGCCGGGTTATGTCATCCAGCAAATCGACCGCTTTGTCCGCGAGCACAACATCAAGAGCCGGTCGTCTTTCCTGGCCGATGCCGCGCTGGAAAAGCTCGGGCGCTGAAAGCGGCTGCAGAGGGCAGGCCGAGCGGTGTGAGGGCGGTTGTGGTTGCTGCGCAACCCAGCGGGAGCAAGCTCCCTTGCCACAGGGGTGTGGCCTGCCAAATGGTGAGCGCTGCCATAGGAGAGACTCCAGCCTCAGCGGCCACAACCCCCACCTCACCCAATCACCCGCCCCAACCGCACCGCCACGCTCACCGCCTGCTCCGCACTGACCACATTGGTAAACCCCATCACCAATCCCTGCCTACTCCCGTCCCCCAGATACCACTGCGACAGCGGCTCCACCGCAATCCCCACCTCCCGAGCCCGCCGGGCAATCTGCACATCGTCCCCCTCCCCCAGCCCAGCCACCACATGCATGCCCCCGGCCTGCGGATCTATCTGCAAGCGGCCACCCACCTGCTGGTGCAACGCCTCCATCAGCCATTCCCGCCGACGCGCATACAGGCCCCGCATTTTGTTCAGGTGCCGGGCAAAGTGCCCCTCGTTGAGAAAGGCCGCGACGGTCGCTTGCAGCAGGTGCGGGCAGTGGTTGTGCAAACGATCGGCCTGGCGGGCGAACGCTGGGGTCTGTTCGGCGGGCACCACCAGGTAGGCCAGGCGCAGCCCCGGAAACAGGACTTTGCTGAAGGTGCCGGTGTAGAGCACGCGGCCCTGCTGGTCGAGGCTCTTGAGGGCCGGCAAGGGCTTGCCCTGGTAGCGGTATTCGCTGTCGTAATCGTCCTCGATGATCCAACTGCCTTGACGGTTGGCCCAGTCCAGCAGGGCCAAGCGCCGCGGCAGGGACAACGACACCCCCAGCGGGCTCTGGTGGGTTGGGGTGACCACGGCAAAGCCGGCCTCTGGCGCGCGGGCGATACCTTGGGCGACGTCCAGGCCTTGATCGTCCACGGGCACCGGCACCAGCTGCGCGCCGGCTTCCAGCAGTGCGTTCCTGGCCATGAAGTAGCCGGGCTCCTCCAGCCAGCAGGTGGCGCCTGGGCGCATCAGCGTGTGGCTGATCAGGTCGAGGCAGGCGCGGTAGCCGGCGCAGACGAAAATCTGCTCCGGATGGCAGGTGATGCCCCGGGAAATCCCCAGGTAGGAGGCAATGGCCGCCCGCAACGGGGCGTAGCCGCGCGCGTCCGGGTAGACCAGGCCTTCGACACCCGCCTGGCGCAGTTGCCGGCCCGCCAAGCGGGTCCAGAGTTTGCGCGGAAAGGCATCCAGCGCTGGCAGGCCCATTTGCAGTGCCAAGGGCGAGGTGCCGGCATGGGTAGCTTGGTGGGTCGTTGCAGCCACTGGGGCACGCTGCGCGGGCGCGCAAATCGGTGCCAGTTGCGGGGTGACAATGGTCCCGGCGGCCCCGCGAGCAATCAGGTAGCCCTCGCCTATCAGCAGCTGGTAAGCCGCTTCCACGGTGCCTCGCGCCAGGTTGAGCTCCGCCGCCAAGGCGCGTACCGCCGGCACTCGGTCCCCCGGACGCAGACGACCATCGGCGATGGACTCACGAAACCGCTGGTAAAGCTGGCGATAGATCGGCGCCGTCTGGCTGCGGTCCAATTCGAAAGGAAGGATCATGGCCTAGTCATTTATGCATTTTTTGGCCCTGTAGCTTAAGCCATCGACCTTCTAAAGTGGGTCATCTCTTTTCAGCGGATGACGGACATGCCCTACACCCTTCAACACCTCGAAAGCGAAGCGGCCCTGGCGGCCAGTTTCGACGTGATGCGTGTCTTGCGCCCCCACCTCACCAGCCCGGCGGCCTATGTCACCCAAGTAGCCCGGCAAACCGAGCAGGGCTATCGCTTGCTCGCCGCGTGGGACGCCGAGCGCATCGTCGGCCTGGCAGGCTACCGCGAGCTGGAAAACCTGCTCTACGGGCGTTTCATCTACGTCGATGACCTGGTGGTGACCCCGGAGCTACAGCGCAGCGGCCTGGGAGCGCGGCTGTTGAGTGCGGTGCGGGATGAGGCCGTGCAGCGTCAATGCGAGCACCTGGTGCTGGATACCGGCCTGCATATGCCTCTGGCCCAGCGCTTCTATTTCCGCCAGGGGTTGCTGGCCCGCGGCATGCACTTCACTCAGCGACTTCAGGGTGGGGAGCCGGTATGAACACTGTTCTGTTGATCAACGCCAGCCCCCATGGCCAGGTTTCCCAGGGGCACCGGCTGGCACTGGAGCTGGTGAGCTCCCTGCGCCAACGCTATCCGCAGCTCGAACTGGTCGAGCGTGATCTGGGGGCGCAGCCGTTGCCACCGCTGGGCCTGGACTACGCCCACGCCCTGACCACCCCCACGCCTTTCGACGCGCCACTGTTCGACGTGTCCGAAGGGCTGATTCGTGAGTTGGAGCGCTGCGATGTGCTGCTGATTGCCACGCCCATGCACAACTTCACCCTGCCGGCGGCGCTCAAGCTGTGGATCGACTACGTGCTGCGCATTCACCGCACCTTCAGCTCCGGTCCGGAGGGCAAGGTCGGCCTGCTCAAGGACCGCCCGGTGCATGTCCTGGTCAGTTCCGGCGGCTTTCACCAGGGCCCGCGGGCACGGCAGCCAGACTTTCTCACGCCTTACCTGCGCCAGGTGCTGAACACCCTCGGCCTGTTCGACCTGCAGTTCACTTATCTGCAAGGGTTGGTGTTCGGTGACGAGGCCGTGCGTGCAACCCTCGACGAGGCCCGCAGCGCACTGTCCTTGCAGCCCCTGTTCAACCCTCTCGTTTGTGCCTGATCACTTTTTTCCCTATCGGAGTTTCACCATGAGCCAACTCAGACTGCCCTTTGCCACCCTGTCGCCAGCCGCCTATCAAGGCCTGCTCGCCACCAACACCGCCCTGGTCGCAAGCCCGCTGGGCTTGCCTCTCGTGGAACTGGTGTTTTTGCGCGTGTCGCAGATCAACGGCTGCTCGTTCTGCCTGGGCAAGCACTCACAGACCCTGCGCGAGTGTGGGGTGGCGCAAGACAAGCTGGATTGCCTGGCCGGCTGGCGCGTCAGCGAACTGTTCAGCGAACGCGAGCGCGCCGCGCTGGCCTGGACCGAAACCCTCACCTACGTCCACGACAAGGGCGCGCCAGACGAGCTGTACGAACCGCTGAAAGCGCACTTTAGCGACGTTGAAATTTCCGACCTGACCTTGGCCGTGTCCTTGATGAATGCCTTCAACCGGCTGGCGGTGGGCATGAAGCTCTGAGAGCGAGGCTATCGTTGGCGGTGTTGGCTGTTGATCTTCCTGCCCCTGCGCACAGGAGGGTCGAAGGCAGGCATCGAGCCGTGGCCAACCCGGCAGGATGCCGGGTTGGCCGCCACCCGCCCCCAGGTGCACGCGGTAAGAAGGTGGCTCCGCGTCATCGTTGGCGAGCTTCGCTGGCAAGCCAGCTCCTACAGGGGAAGCGATATCAGGTCGGCTCGGGGGCCTCTCCTGCTCTATGCGAGAAAAGCTCCGCTGGCGCCGGCATCGGCCAATGCAAACAGCAGTGCTTCCAGCGCTTGTTCGGGCGCCGAGCCGAGGTCAATCTTGAGCCTGTACCCCTCCTCCGTGGCCTCCGGGTCCGACACAAAGTGCAGCACCCCTTGCAGCCCTTCTTCGGTTGGCAGGTTTTCATCTTCGCCATCGAACCACTCAAAGAACCACGCCCGAATAACCTCAGAGGCCTGTTCCAGGCTCAAGCCCCGCACCTCCAGGGGCAACCAGTCCCAGCCAAAGGGCGAGATCACCACCGCCATCTGCTCGATCGCAAAGCGCACAGGCTCAAAGCCCAGCTCGGTTTCGGAATCGACCTGCACCGGCTCGCCAGCCGAAGCGCCCTCGGCCGCAATCACATCCACCCGGCAAGGCGTGGCCATGGCCCCTTCAACCGCCAGCGAACCATCGCTGTTGCGGTAAGCGGGTTCGACATACGCCGCCCCTTCTGCGGCAACACGCGCCAGGGTTTCGACATAGGGTTTACGAATGGCGGCAAGCAGTTCGCTGACGGTCATGGATCTGATGACTTCCTTGGCAGGGGCCGTCGAGGGTTCTGTCTTCGACGGGAGGGTGATGAGTGGCTGAAAGGCCGGCGCAATAGTGCAATGGGCGGCCGTGCAACGTCCATGAAAAGCCACGCTCCTCTGGCCGCTCCTCGCCGCAGGCCGGCGCCTCGAAAAATTTTGGCTTGCACAATACATATGGATATTCGTATATTCGATTTTCCATATACAAGGAGCGAGCATGATCACGCCTCCCGAAGTCTTCAAAAGCCTGGCCGACGAAACCCGTGTACGCGCCACCCTGCTGATCGCCGATCAGGGTGAGCTGTGTGTCTGCGAGCTGATGTGTGCACTCGACGACAGCCAGCCAAAAATCAGCCGCCACCTGGCGCAACTGCGCAGCAGTGGCTTGCTGCTCGATCGCCGCCAGGGCCAATGGGTGTATTACCGCCTCAACCCCCAGTTGCCGGGCTGGGTCCGGGAGATTCTGCAGGTGACGGCCAAGGCCAACGCCGCTTGGCTCAAGGACAACGCCGCGCGCCTGCAGAACATGGATGGCCGCCCCGTTCGCGAAGCCGCCTGTTGCTGACCCCTATCGAGTGAACCTGCATGTTTGTCGCTGTGGCTGTTTTTCTCTTCACCCTGATTCTCGTCATCTGGCAGCCCAAGGGCCTCGGCGTCGGTTGGAGCGCCACGCTCGGCGCAATGATCGCGCTGGCGGTGGGCGCGGTATCGCTGCAGGACATTCCCACGGTGTGGGCCATTGTCTGGAACGCCACCGCGACTTTCATCGCGGTGATCATCATCAGTCTGCTGCTGGACGAGGCCGGGTTCTTCGAATGGGCCGCCCTGCATGTGGTGCGCTGGGCCAGGGGTAGCGGCCATCGGCTGTTCGCCTTCTGCGTGCTGCTGGGGGCGGCGGTGTCGGCGCTGTTCGCCAATGACGGCGCAGCGCTGATCCTCACGCCCATCGTCATGTCGATGCTGCTGGCGCTGCGTTTTTCACCCGGGGCGACCCTGGCCTTCGTCATGGCCGCGGGCTTCATTGCCGACACCGCGAGCCTGCCGCTGGTGGTGTCCAACCTGGTGAATATCGTGTCCGCCGACTACTTCCGGCTGGGGTTCGCCGAGTACGCGGCGGTGATGCTGCCGGTGAGCCTGGCCAGTGTCGCCATGACCTTGCTGGTGCTGTTCCTCTATTTCCGCAAGGACCTGCCGCCACGCTATGCCCTGGATGCGTTGCCGGAACCTTGCACGGCGATCCGTGACCGGGCCACCTTCAGGGTCGGGGGCTGGACCCTGCTGATGCTGCTGGTCGGGCTGTTCGCCCTGGAGCCCCTGGGCATCCCCATCAGCGCCGTGGCGGCGGCCTGTGCCGCACTGCTGTTTGCCGTCGCCGCCAAGGGCCACCGGATCTCCACGCGCCGGGTGCTGCGCGAGGCGCCGTGGCAGATCGTGGTGTTCTCGCTGGGCATGTACCTGGTGGTGTACGGCCTGAAGAATGCCGGCCTGACGGACCTGCTGGCCCAGGTGCTGAACCGCCTGGCCGAACAGGGGCTGTGGAGCGCCACCCTGGGCACCGGCCTGCTGTCGGCGCTGCTGTCCTCGGTGATGAACAACATGCCCAGCGTGCTGATCGGCGCACTGTCGATTCAGGCCAGCGAGGCGCAGGGGCTGGTACGCGAGGCGATGATCTACGCCAACGTCATCGGCTGCGACCTGGGCCCGAAAATCACCCCCATCGGCAGCCTCGCCACGCTGCTCTGGCTGCACGTGCTGGAGCGCAAGGGCCTGCGCATCACCTGGGGGTATTACTTCAAGGTCGGCGTGCTGCTGACCCTCCCGGTTCTGCTGGTCACCCTTTCGGCCCTGGCCCTGCGCCTGAGCCTCTGACAGCCGCCCAAAGCGGCAGGAGCCCCCCATGCGAGTCCTGTTCATGTGCACGGCCAACAGTTGCCGCAGCATTCTTTGCGAAGCCCTGTTCAACCATCTGGCGCCCAAGGGGTTCGCGGCGCTCAGCGCCGGCAGCTTCCCCAAGGGCCAGGTGCTGCCCCGCAGCCTGTCGACCTTGCAGCAGGCCGGCATCGCCACCGACGGCCTGTACAGCAAGGGCAATGACGCCTTCGCCGACAACCCGCCGGATATTGTCATCACCGTCTGCGACAAAGCGGCCGGTGAAAGCTGCCCGGTGTATTTCGGCCCGGCGCTGAAGGCCCATTGGGGGCTGGCGGACCCGTCCGATGTGCGCGGTGAAGAGGCAGCGATCGACGCCGCGTTCCGCGCCACCCAGGCGCAGATCGAACAGCGCTGCGCAGCCTTCTTCGCACTGCCCTTCGACCACCTCAGCCGCGATCAGCTCAAGACCGAGCTTGATCGCATCGGCACGCTTTAAGGAGGCCCCATGTCCGAGCACCTACCCAACCTGGATTTGCGCCTGTTCGATGGCGCGCCCACTTCGACGCCAGACGAGCACAAGCCGCGCATCCTGTTGCTCTACGGTTCCACCCGCGAACGCTCCTTCAGCCGGCTGCTGGTCGAAGAAGCCGCGCGCCTGCTGGAGCATTTCGGTGCCCAGACGCGGATCTTCAACCCCTCCGGCTTGCCCTTGCCCGACGATGCCCCGGCGGACCATCCCAAGGTCCAGGAACTGCGGGAGCTGGTGCTGTGGTCAGAAGGCCAGGTCTGGTGTTCGCCAGAACGCCACGGGGCGATGTCGGCGGTGTTCAAGGCGCAGATCGACTGGGTTCCGCTGGAGCTCGGCGCGGTGCGTCCGACCCAGGGCAAAACCCTGGCAGTGATGCAGGTCTGCGGCGGCTCCCAGTCGTTCAACGTGGTCAATCAGTTGCGCGTGCTCGGGCGCTGGATGCGCATGTTCACCATCCCCAACCAATCCTCGGTGCCCAAGGCCTACATGGAGTTCGACGACGCCGGGCGGATGAAGCCTTCGCCGTTCTACGACCGGCTGGTGGATGTGATGGAAGAGCTGGTGAAGTTCACCGTGCTGCTGCGCGACCGGCAGGCGTTTCTGGTGGACCGTTATTCCGAGCGCAAGGAAAGCGCCGAGCAATTGATGGCCCGGGTCAACCAGCGTTCAATCTGAGCGGGACCACTGGCCTATTCATAGCCTTCGCACCTCGCTACCCCCGATTTGGCGAGGATGGGCTGGGGCATGCTGGAGATCGACATCACGCCTTACCTGGGCAAGACCGAGAAGGTCAACGTGACCTTGCCCGGTTATGTGATTCAGCAGATCGACCGTTTTGTCCGCGAGCACAGCATCAAGAGCCGCTCGTCCTTTCTGGCGGAGGCGGCACAGGAAAAGCTCGGGCGCTAAGTACAGGGTCAACCGGGGAACAGGGCCAATGCAGAACGCCGTCAGGTTGGAGGGTCGTGTTCAGGCCGGCCCGGCTCACTCGCCCTGGTCTTGCTCAAGCCGGTTGCGCAGCTGGTTCAGTACACGGTGGGTCGTCTGGATCTCATCGACTTCCAGCCCCTGGGCAAGCTCGTTGATCCAGGGTGCTTGCAGCTTCAACGCCTGATCGAATGCCGCCTTTCCCGCCTCCGTCAGCAGCACCAGTTGCGCCCGACGGTGATGCGGGTTCGGCTGAAATTCCAGCAGGCCATCCTGCACCAGGTCATTGACGATGCGCTGAACGTTCTGCCGATTGGCGCCCATGTCGCGGGCAATCCATGACACCGGCTGCGCCCGATCGGCAGCCACGATCGTGCCAAGCAGCTGCCAGCGGGCGCTGGTCAGGCCGATCTCGGCCACCAGGCGGTCGCCTGCGGTGAGCATGCGCGCACTGGCTCGAAAGAGCTCGAGGACCAGATCGGTCATGGCGCGTCCAGCGGGGGTGTGGTTTGGTTTTTTCATGTCGCGAACTTTTTCACATTGACACCATGATGTCAATCAAGCTAGTTTTTATCCATAGCACCACATTGTCATCATGTTTACATACTGGAGATCGCCATGTTGTCCATTCGCCCGCTCGATCCTGTAGTCCCCATCCATCAGCAACTCCAGTGCAGCGAGTCACCGGTGGTGCTGGTCAACCTGTTTAGCGTCGACGAGGACGATATACCCGAGCTTCTGCGTGCCTGGGAGCTGGATGCCAACTGGATGAAACAGCGTGCCGGTTACATTTCCACGCAGCTCCACCAGGCCATCGGTGGCAGCTGCATGTTCCTGAACTACGCGGTATGGGAGTCGGTGGAGCGCTTTCGCGAAGCCTTCAGTCACCCGGATTTCGCCAACGCCCTGGGCCGCTACCCCTCCAGTGCCCTGGCCATGCCCCATCTGTTCACCAAGGTCGCCGTGCCGAATATCTGCACAGTGTGAACACAGCCCAATCGACTGACGGGAAGCGCCCCATGCTCAAACGACTTCACCTCACCGCCAGCCTGCTGGCCCTGCTGTGCATCGCCACGTTCTTTGTCTCGACCCTGCTGGTGGAAAGCATGGGAACCCTGCATGCGATCGCTCAACTCAAGCAACTGATCGTCAGCCCCGGGCTCTGGGTGCTGATTCCGGCAATGGCAGTGGCGGGAGCCAGCGGCATGGGGCTGAGCCGGGCCCGGCAGGGACGCCTGATCGCCTCGAAGCAAAAACGCATGCCCTTCATTGCCGCCAACGGCCTGTTGGTGCTCGTGCCCTGCGCAATTGTGCTCAACCAGTGGGCGTCGGCAGGCAGCTTCGACACGGGTTTTTACGTGGTGCAGGTCATCGAACTGATCGCCGGGGCCACCAACCTCACATTGATGGGGTTGAACGTGCGTGATGGTTTGCGGCTTAGCGGTCGGTTGTAGAGGGCCATGCCTTGGGGCCGGTAGGCCATGCGTTGCCTGGACCGACGCCTTCGCTGGCAAGCCAGCTCCTACGGAGGAACCAGACCACCGTAGGGCAAAAAACCGCGCTCAAACCTTGAACCGCGCCACTAACCGATTCAGCTCAATCGCCAGATTGGCCATCTCCCCGCAGGCACTGGCCGTCTGGCTGGCCCCCGCCGAACTCTGGATCGACAGCTCGCGAATGCTGGTCAGGTTCTGGTCCGCCTCGCGCGCCACCTGGGCCTGTTCTTCCGAGGCGGTGGCAATCAGCAGGTTGCGTTCGTTGATCTGGGTAATCGCCTGGGCGATCTGCTTGAGGGACAGGTCGGCGTTCTGCGCCACGGAGATCGAGCTGCTGGCCATCTCGGCGCTGACGTTCATGGCGCTCACCGCGTGGGTCGAGTCGGCCTGGATCGCGCTGATCATCTGTTCGATTTCCTGGGTCGACTGCTGGGTGCGGTGGGCCAGGGCCCGCACTTCATCGGCCACCACCGCAAAGCCGCGGCCCTGCTCGCCGGCGCGGGCGGCTTCGATGGCGGCATTGAGGGCCAGCAGGTTGGTCTGTTCGGCAATGGCGCGAATCACTTCCACCACTTTGCTGATGTCCTGGGCGCGGCTGGACAGCGCCTTGACCTGCTCGCCAGTGCTGGCCACGTTGCCGGCCAGGCCTTCGATGGCCTTGAGGGTCTGGGCCACGTTCTCGATGCCGGAGCGGGTGAACTCCATGGACTCGCGGGACGACTGGGCGGCGGCTTCGGCGTTGCGGGCCACCTCGTCCACCGCGGCGCTCATTTCGGTCACTGCGGTGGCCGCCTGGCTGACTTCGTCGTTCTGGCGCACCAGCCCGCGGCTGGCGTCTTCGGTCACTGCGGTCATTTCTTCCGAGGCCGAGGCCAGTTGGGTGGAGGAATCGGCGATGTGGGCGATGGTTTCCCGCAGGTTGGTCTGCATCTGCGCCAGGGCGGCCAGCAGGCGGCCGGCTTCATCGCGGCCACTGACGCCGATCTCCCGGGACAGGTCGCTGCCGGCAATGCGTTCGGCCACGGCCAGGGCGTCGCTGATGGGCGCGGTGATGCTGCGGGTCAGCACCGCCGCCAACACCACGGTGAGCACCACCGTCACCCCCATCAACACCAGCACCAGCGTCAGGCCACTGCTGTAAACCGACTCGGCAGTGATCCCCGCCTGCCTGGCGCCCTCGTCGTTGAAGTCCGAGAGTTTGTCCATCTTCTCCTGCATGGCGTTGGTCATGGGGCTGATGCGGGTGTTGATCAGGGTGATGGCCGCGGCGTTGTCGCCACTGCGCAACAGCGGCTCCAGCTCGTCCACCAGCTTGAAGTAGGCCTGCACATCGGTCGCTACAGCCTGGTACAGCTCACGCTCCGCCGGCCCGGTGATCAGGGGTTCGTACTGGTTGATGGTGTTCTGCAGGTTGGATCGATAACCGCTCAACGAGGCGATGCGGGTCTGGCGCTGCTGTTCGTCGGTGGTCACGGTGATGCGGATGCTTTCCAGACGCAGGCGCAAGACGCTGGTCTTCATCTTGCCGATCTCGCGGATGCTGGTCATCCAGTTGGTCTCGACATCCTGCTCCGCATCTCGCAGCTTGCCCATTTGCAGCACGGCGACAATGCCCAGGGCGAACACCACCAGGACAATGAGCGAGAAAAAGGCGGCAGACCTTGGAGCAAGATTCATTGTCCTGACGTTCATTTTTTATCTCTCTAATAGAATGGTCGGTACTTCCCTGCTGTCATTCCACGCTATCGACTGAGTGTCAGAGAGCTGCAAACAACCCGACGACCAGGTTAGCGGCCCACCCGGCACGGCAACGTCGATACTCACTCGGGTCAATCCAGGCCTGTCGGGACGCAGGCCCCACTCGGTCCTCCTGCGCCCATATCCCCCTTGGCGGGTGAGCATCAGTTAAGTCGAATAACGCGGCCCGCGCCGTCTCGATTTTTCTGGGCAATGGCACCTGGAGCCCGGCATCTATCCAGGGGGGGCCTAACAAGCCATAGCAGATGGTGGCGTTTTGTCACTACCGTCGATCAGACCGCTGTTGAAAAGAGCACGCCGCCGCTCGATCAGGTTGCGCCTGAACGGGGCAAGCCCCGGCAGCCCACCCTGGCCTCGCCCACGGGCCGGAACCGCGACCACCGATTGCCCACTGAAGAAACCCATCGCTACGGCCTATAATGCCGCCGCCCCCACGTTCTGAAGGATCAGCAATGTCCATCACCAATCCAAAAGTCATCGATATCTGGGCCATCCCCAAATCCGCGCCCGACAGCCTGCTGCTGATCATGGTCGACCCCCTCGAATGGGGTGACGAAGCGGCACACAGCGAACACCTGCTCCTGCTGCAAGAGAAGATCAACACCTACATCACCTTCATCGAAAGTGAAGAGATCTACAGCGAAATTCCCGATGCCTGCGGCAAGCACCTGATTATCCGGGTACTGGGTTTGCACGAACTGCCCGAGCAAGTCGATTGGTTTTTCAAACGCATTACCGAGATCCTCCATGAACGGAGCATCGGCTTCGATTTCGAGCTGAAAGTGAACGAAGAGGCTCCCAGCCTGTAGCTCGCCCCCTGCGCGCTCGCCGATTGAGCCGCGCGCAGGAACACCTTGTGCAGGCAGGATCAGCGCCCGATCAAGCGCAATGAAATCCACATGCGGCTCATGGAAAACGCGTCGAGCACCCCGCCAGCGTGACGGTGGGAGCCAGCAAAACGCATGGGGTCTTGCCTGTCGTCAGGCTGCCGGCCAGGGCACCGAGAGCGAGCCGGGCGCGAATGAACTTCTATTTGAACTCGAAATACTCTCTCATCATTTCAATTGGCTTCATCGGTTCCACATTCAAGAAACCCAACACCTCAAGAAACCACGAGAGGTTATCTCCCAACACGGAAATATCGTCCTCATCATTCGACAGCAGACAAATGGCCAGTCGTGCCTTCAATACCTCCCGATCCTTGAACCCTCGTATTGCCCCTTGCTCATCGATTTTTGCCCACCAGAGTGCAGCCTGCGCCTTGCAGCGTTCAGCAGGAATTTCCCCGGCAACATAGGCTTTCGCCAGGCGCAGAGGATCCTGCTCGCAGTCGGAGAACTGGATATCCAGTTCCTCCAGAACCTTGATCAGGAATCCGAGCTGGTGTTTGAGCGCAGCAGAGCTTTGAGTGGCCCGAACAATTGAGCCGATATTGAATTTCTTGAAGTCATCCGGATTCATGCAGCAACCTTGAAACTGAGTAAAGGATCACGACGATGGGGGCCCGATCATCATCGGGAACGCGCACATCCTATGGCCAAATATCCATTACGCAACGGTTGTTGGAAAATCGCCGGGGCGGTTCTCGCCTTCAGGGCCCGGCCCGGTCACTAGAACAGTTCCTGCATCGTGCGCTGCATGCCCATCCATGCCGCACGCGCAACAGCACCGCCACTAACCCCGGGGCACGTAATACAATCCCCGCCCCCGCCGCCTGAAGGATCAGCCATGTCCGTCACCAATCCCAAAGTCATCGATTTCTGGGGGATCTCCAAGGAGGCTCCCAACGACCTCCTACTGGTGATGACCGACCACCTCGAATGGGGCGACAAGGCGGAACAAGGCGAGCACTTGCTCGTGCTGCAAGAGAAAATCAACAGCTACATCGCCTTCATCGAAAGTGGCGAGATCTACACCGAGATCCCCGGCGCCTATGGCAAGTACCCGATCATCCGGGTCATTGGCTTGTATGAATTGCCCGCGCAGGCCGAGTACTTCATGGCCCGGGTCACCGAAACCCTGAATGACGTGGGCATTGGCTTTGAGTTCGAGCTCAGGGCCGACGAGAGGATTCGCAACATGTAGCCGGGCCGGGCACGGCGCTGCCTCAGGCAGGCTTGATCACAGCCCGGTTGAGGGCAATCACATCCACATGCTGCTGGTGCGAGAAGTGCTCGATCACGTCTTACAGGTGCACATGCTCCAGGCCATTGGCCGCCATGTCGGCTGAAGCCTTGATCAGGAACTCACCCAGCGCCCTGAGTGTGTCCGGCTCGGCGAGAACGGTCAGCAGCCTCCCTCAGCCCTCTTTCTGCAACCGCGCAATCAAGGTGTCGATAAAGAACGCCAGGCTTTCCGGCAACACCCGCTTGGGCATGGTCAGCACCTGAATGTCCCGATCGCCCAAGCGCGGGTTGGACAGGGGCACCGATACCAGCCCATCCATCCCCTGCCCTTCGCCGCTGATGGCACTGGCAAAGGCCACCGTGTCGGACTGGCGCACAAACTCATGCAGGGCCCCGGAGAAGTTGCAGGTCATCACCTGATCGAAGCTCAGGCCGTCCATCTGGCACACCAGGTCCAGCAGTTGCCGCTGGGTGGTGCCCTTGGGCGTCAAGGCCACGGGAAACGCCTGCACCTGCTCCAGTGACAGCACCCCGGCGCTGGCCAGCGGATGCCCGGCGCGCATCAGGGCGCGAATCGGCGAGCGGATCGAGTAGCACACGTTGACCCCCTCCACCGGCTCGGTGCTGAAGGTCAGCCCCACGTCCGCCTCGCCCCGGCGAATGCGCTGCACGCACTCGTGGGGCGAGATCACGTCCAGGCGGTACTCGGCTCCGGGCCGCAGGCGGTAATGCTCCAGCAGCACCCGGGGCAGGAAATACCGCGACAGGCCCTCGGTGGATACCAGGCGGATTACCTTGGCCCCCGGGTAACCCTCGCCCCGCAGTTCGGCGAGGATGTTCTCCTGTTCCAGCCAGGTGCGCCGGGCGTGTTCGGCCAGGGCTTCGCCAGCGGCGGTGAGTTGCATGCCCCGCGGGCGCCGCTCGAACAGCGCCACGCCAACGCTCTCTTCCAGCAGGGCGATCTGCCGGCTCACCGCGCTGGGGGCGATGTGCAAACGCTCCCCCGCCGCGGCCAGGGAGCCCGCATCGATCACCGCCAGAAAATACCGATAGTCCATCTGCATCCCCTTGCCAGGCATCCAATTTTTAGAATCATGCCTTCAAAAAACAGCAATATACAGATGCCTTTGCCAACTCCACCATGGGCCCGTTCCCTTGCCCGACCGGAGTTGCAATGACCAAGCAAGCTGCCCTCGCCGGCGTTCGCCAGTACCTGGACGACGGCCACTTTGAACAGGACCTGCGACGCCGGGTGGCGTTTCGCAGTGACAGCCAGGACCCGGCCCACGCCAGCGAGTTGCCGCGCTACCTGCTGGAGGAAATCCAGCCGCTGCTGCAGCGCCTGGGCTTCGACTGCCACATGCTGGCCAACCCCGAGGCCGGTGGGCCGTTCCTGATTGCAACGCGCCTGGAAGACCCAGCCCTGCACACAGTGCTCAGCTACGGCCACGGCGACGTGGTGCCGGGTTACGCCGAACAGTGGCGCGCGGGCCTGAATCCCTGGCAACTGACCCTGGAGGGCGAACGCTGGTACGGCCGTGGCACCGCCGACAACAAGGGCCAGCACAGCATCAACCTGACCGCCCTGGAGCAAGTGCTAAAGGCCCGCGACGGGCGCCTGGGCTTCAACCTCAAGCTGCTGTTCGAGATGGGTGAGGAAGCCGGTTCCCCGGGGCTGCGCCAGCTGTGCCAGGAGCAGCGCGAACTGTTGCGGGCCGATGTGTTCATCGCCTCCGACGGCCCACGGCTGAATCAGGCCCGACCGACGCTGTTCCTCGGCTCCCGCGGCTCGGCGCAGTTCCGCCTGGAGGTCAACACCCGGGACAAGGGCCTGCACTCGGGCAACTGGGGCGGGGTGATGAGCAACCCCGGCGTGGTACTGGCCAACGCCCTGGCCAGCCTGGTGGACCAGAACGGCCGCATCCGCTGCCGCGAACTGCTACCGGCGAACATTCCCGACAACGTGCGCGCCGCCATCGCCGACCTGGAGATCCAGCGCGAGTCCCTGGGCCGCCCCCTGGACGAACACTGGGGCGAACCGGGGCTGACCCTGGGCGAGCGCCTGTTCGCCTGGAACACCCTGGAAATCCTCGCCTTCAGCACCGGCAACCCGCAAAAGCCGGTGAACGCGATTCCGCCCCGGGCCGTGGCCTTCTGCCAATTGCGCTTTGTCCTCGGCACGCCCTGGCAGCAGCTGGAAAGCCTGCTGCGGGCGCACCTGGACCGCGAAGGTTTCAGCCAGGTGGAGATCGTCATGGAGCGCTGCTCCCCGGCCACCCGCCTGGACCCGGACAACCCCTGGGTCAGGTTCGCCAAGACCTCGATTGCAGGTAGCAGTGCGCAGCGCCTGGCGCTGTTGCCGAACCTGGCGGGCACCCTGCCCAACGACATCTTCGCCGAAGTGCTGGGGCTGCCGACCCTGTGGATTCCCCACTCCTACCCCGGCTGCTCGCAGCACGCCCCGGACGAACACCTGCTGCTGCCGGTGATTCGTGAAGGCCTGGAGATCATGACGGCCCTGTTCTGGGACCTGGGGGACCTGCCCCGGACCTGAGGCATCGCTTACCCGGCCCGGCCCTGGCCGGGCACCTGTCGCTCAAAATCCAACAATAAGCAGGAGCGTCCTGTATGACAGCGTTAGCCACCACCTCGACCGCGACCCGGGTCGAACCCAAGGCCCTGTGGAAACCCATAGGCGCCGCCCTGATCGGCAACACCCTGGAGTGGTTCGACCTGTCGATCTACGCCTACTTCGCCCTGACCATCAGCCAGGTGTTCTTTCCCACCGCGGACCCGACCTTCTCCCTGCTGCTGGCCTTCGCCACCTTCGGCATCTCGTTCCTGATCCGCCCCCTGGGCGCGGCGGTACTGGGCTCCTACGCCGACCGCAAGGGCCGCAAGAAGGCCCTGACCCTGTCGATCCTGATCATGCTGACGGGCACCCTGCTGATCGCCATCATGCCCAGCTACGCCACCCTGGGCCTCGCCGCGCCGATCGGCATCCTCCTGGCCCGGCTGCTGCAAGGCTTCTCTGCCGGTGGCGAGTTCGGCACCTCGACCGCCTTCATGCTGGAACACGCGCCGCCGCGCACCCGGCACTTTGTCGCCAGCCTGCAATTCGCCAGCCAGGGCTTTGGCGTGGTCATCGCCTCGACCTTCGGCTACTTCCTGACCAAGCACCTCGATGCCCAGCAAATGCTCGACTGGGGCTGGCGCGTGCCGTTCTTCTTCGGCCTGCTGCTGGGCCCGGTGGGCCTGTACATCCGCCGTACGGTGGACGAGTCGCCGGACTTCAAGGCCAGCGAACCGGGGGAACGCCCTTTGCGCGAAGTGCTGGTGACCCAGAAGACCCTGCTGCTGATCGCCATGGGCACCCTGGTGGTGTCGACCGCCTCGAACTACATGATCCAGTACATGCCGTCCTACGCCGCCACCAGCCTGAACATCGCCCAGTCCTCGGGCTTTTTGGCGACCCTTACCGGCGGCCTGATCCTGACCATCATCACGCCCATCGTCGGCTACCTGTCCGGCCATATCGGTCGCCTGAAAATCATGCTGGCAGCGGCGGTGGTCTATGCCGTGGCGATCCTGCCGGCGTTCTTCTGGCTCAACAGCCGCCCCAGCGCCAGCTCCCTGCTGCTGGTGGTAGCACTGATGGCCCTGATCAAGGCGGTGTACTTCGCCCCGCTGCCGTCGCTGATGGCGGACATCTTCCCGGTGCGCACCCGGGTCACCGGCATGTCCCTGAGCTACAACCTGGGGGTCACGATCTTCGGCGGTTTTGCACCGGTGATCGCTACCGGATTAATTGCCCTGACCGGCTCACAGCTGGCACCGAGTTTCTACCTGATGCTGGCGGCAGCGTTGAGCGTCGTAGCCCTGTTGATGGCGCGTAAGAAACTCGGCATGACCTGAAATGCGACCGTTTTTTGCGCGGGGCAAAAGCGCCGCGTAGGGGCCGGCTTGCCGGCGAAGAGGCCCGCGAGACATGTAGCGCCTGGACGGGCGCCTTCGCTGGCAAGCCAGCTCCTACTGCACCGGCAAGAAATTCATCAGCAGCAGGCTCTGCGCGTAATTGAACCCCACCCGCCGGTAGCGCTCATCGAGAATCTGCGTGAGCAAATCCAGGCGCGCGACGATCTTGCCGAACTCCACGGCAAAACTCAGGTTGCTGCCCTCCTCGGAAATCTCGTTGGAGAACAGCAACAGCACCCCATTGGCATCCTGGCGCTGGCTCAGCAGCCAGGTGGCCTTCTCGATATTGCGCGCGGCGTTGCTGATGAACTGCGGGTCGATGGTATCGGTCATGTAGAACTCGGTGCGCCCGCCATGGGCGGTCACCAGCATGCTGCCAATGGCATAGATGAAGGCCCCCACCCGATCGCCCTGGAACTCCGGGCTCAGGGAATAGCTCAGGGCCGCCAGGTCGCGACGATCCCCCAGGGCCGGCAGCGGCTGGCGCTTTTCGATGGCATTGCGGATCTCGCGCTGGGCCGTGGTGCCATCGGGGAACCCCGACTTGCGCCACTGGCTGGGGTTGCGCAGGTAGAGCTTGCCCATCAGCAGGTACAGGCTCTGCAGGTTGTCGCGCATGCCGATGGTGGCCATACGGTCAACGCTGGTCTGGAAGAATTCGTCAGGCTTGCCTTCACGAAACTGTTTGGCGATATCGCGCCCTTGCTGCTGGGTACAGGCCGTGGCGCCAAGCATCAGCAGCGCCACCAGGAACAGGCGCTGAAATCGGGTTTGCATCATGCAAGAAGAGGGAGCGTAGGCCATCGGCACCGGGTCGGAATTCACGGGCTGCGGCGGGGATCGGCGCGGCCAGGCCTGGTGATAGAACGCAAAACTGTAAAAAAGTGCGATGGCCGCGGCCGGCCATCGCCAAATCGCTCGTTTACGAGCGTCGCAACTGACCGGGAGAAACAATGATCTTGACGTTGTGTTCCTTGTTGTTGACCAGTTCCTCGAAGCCCTGGCCAACGATCTCTTCCAGTTGGATGCGCCCGGTCACCAGGGGCGAAATATCCAGCCGGCCATCGGCGATAAAGGCGATCACATCGGCGAACTCACCGTTGTAGGCCAGGGCCCCCAGCACCGTTTTCTCGGTGGCCACCAGCTCGAAGAAGTTGAACTCGCTGGGCTCTTCGAATATTCCCACCATCACGCACTTGCCGGCCTTGCGGATCAGGTCGATGGCCAGCTTGGCGGTGTGCTTGTTGCCGATGCACTCAAAGCTGACATCGGCCCCCAGCCCGCCGGTCAGGCGCTTGACCTCGGCCAGGGCATCGCACTCCTTGGGGTCGAGCACGTGGGTCGCGCCCACCTCCAGGGCCTTGGCCTTGCGCGCGCCGGACATTTCCAGGGCGATCACCTGGGCCGCGCCGGCGGCTTTGGCGCACATGATGGTGCACAGGCCGATGGTGCCGGCGCCGACCACCACCACGTTCTGCCCCAACAAACTGCCGGCTTTTTTCACCGCGTGCATGCCCACCGCCAGCGGCTCGATCAGCGCTCCGGCCTCGGCGGGAAAGTTGGCCGGCAAGGCGTACAGCAGGTTGGCCGGCACGTTGACCAATTCGGCGAAGGCGCCGTTGTTCATCAGCCCGGTAAAGGCCAGGTTTTCGCAGATGTTGTACAGGCCGTGGGTGCAGTAATAGCAGGTGCCACAGTGCTGGCAGGCGTCGGCTGCCACCGGCTGGCCGAGGCTGAAACCCTGGACCCCTTCGCCCAGGGCGACGATTTCGCCGCAGAACTCGTGGCCGAGGATGCACTGGCCCTTGATCCCGGTCAGCGGGTGCGGTGCGTCCACCGGAATGAACACCGGCCCGGCCACGTATTCGTGCAGGTCGGAGCCGCAGATGCCGCACCAATCGACGCGGATCTGCACCCAGCCGGCAGGCGGCGCCTCGGGCAGCGGTACGTCTTCGACGCGGATATCGTGGCGGCCGTGCCAGACCGCGGCACGCATGCTGGGAACAGGCTTGAGGGAAACACTCATCTTGGCTTCTCCTTATTCTTGTAGAGCTGCGACGGCCCCCTGGCCGCCGCAGAACACCTCAGTGCTGCTGGATAAAGTCGAGGATCAGGCGGTTGACCTGCTCCGCCGCTTCCATCTGCAGCATGTGCCCCTGCCCCGGCAGCACCTCGATCTGCGCCTTGAGATCGGCGCTGTGGCTCACCGGAATGATCCGGTCGTCGCTGCCCCAGATCACCAGCACCGGCTGCGGGCCGTCCTGCACCACCGGGCGCAGGTCGGCCTGCTGGCGGCCGTCGGCGAACAGCTGTTGCGCAAGCTGCCCGAGGGCCGCCTGCACCCCTTCCAAGCGCTTGTACTTGAGCATGTCGTCGAGCATCTGCCGGTTCACCAGCTCGGCGTTGGAGAACAGCTGCACCAACTGCGGCTTGAGCGCATTGCGGTTGCTGGCCTCGACAAAGCCTTGCAGGTAGTCGCCGTTGATCTCGCGGCCCAGCCCGGCGCTGCCGATCAGGGTCAGGGTGCGCACGCGGTCCGGCGCCAGCCGCGCGGTGTTGAGGGACACCGCGCCGCCCATGGAGTGGCCCACCAGATGGACCACGGGAATCTCCAGGTGATCCAGCAGCGCCAGCAGCACCTGGCTCAACTCGTCCAGGTCGCCCCGTTGCAGGGCCTTGGCCGACTCACCATGGCCCGGCAGGTCGAGGGCAATCACCCGGCGCCCGGCAGCCAGGGCTTCGTGGTTGAACAGCCAGTTGTTGAGGTCGCCGCCAAAGCCGTGCACCAGCAACAGCGGCGTACCGCCTTCACCGCGCTCGAAATAACGGATCAGGCGGCCGCCCAGTTCGACCTTCTGCGGCGCCGGGCCGCTGTCTTCATCGGCGCTGTCGCCGGGCACGAAGCTGGCCTGGAACTGCTCGATCACCGCGTCGATCTCGGCGTCACTGGCCTCGCCTTCGACCACGATGCCCAGCAGCGCGCCCACCGCCAGGGTCTCGTCCTGGCGGGCGATCTGCCGGCGCAAGATGCCGGAGAACGGCGCCTCGACGCTGCTGGATATCTTGTCGGTCTCCACGTCCAGCACTTCATCGCCCTTGCTGATGCTCTGGCCTTCTTCCTTGAGCCAGGCATCGACCCGGCCCTCGGTCATCGACAGGCCCCACTTGGGCATGGTCAGGGTATGGATCTGGCTCATCAGCGGCTCCACTCGATCACAGTGAGCACGGCTTTCTCGATCTTCGCCGCGTCGGGGATGTACAGGTCTTCCAGGGCGTCGGAGAACGGCACTGGGGTGTGGGGCGCGGTGACCATTTCAATCGGCGCCTTGAGGGAGGCGAAGGCTTTCTGCGCCACCAGCGCCGAAATGTCGGTGGCCATGGAGCAGCGCGGGTTGGCTTCGTCGATCACCACCAGGCGCCCGGTCTTCTCCACGCTTTCGAGGATGCTGTCTTCATCCAGCGGGCTGGTGGTGCGCAGGTCGATCACCTCGCAGTCGATACCGCGCCCGGCCAAGCTGCGGGCCGCGTCCAGGGCGGTGTTCACCGTGCGCCCGTAGGACACCAGGGTCACGTCCTTGCCGTCGCGCAGGAAGTTGGCCTCGCCGAAGGGAATCGCGTAGGACTCCTCCGGCACTTCGCCCTGCAGGCTGTAGAGCAGCTTGTGCTCGCAGAAGATCACCGGGTCGTTGTCGCGGATGGCCTGGATCAGCAGGCCCTTGGCGTCGTAGGGCGACGAGGGGCAGACCACTTTCAGCCCGGGGATGTGGGTCCACAGCGAGGTGAGCATTTGCGAGTGCTGGGCCGCGGCGCGCAGGCCGGCGCCGACCATGGTGCGGATCACCAGCGGGGTCTGGGCCTTGCCGCCGAACATGTAGCGAAACTTCGCCGCCTGATTGAGGATCTGGTCCAGGCAGCAGCCGGCGAAGTCGACGAACATCAGCTCGCACACCGGGCGCACGCCACGGGTGGCGGCGCCGACCGCGGCGCCGACGTAGCCGATCTCCGATAGCGGGGTGTCCAGCACCCGCCCGGGGAATTGATGGTAGAGGCCCTTGGTCACCCCGAGCACGCCGCCCCAGGCGTCGTTGTCGCCGGGGGCGCCGGCGCCGCCCGCCACGTCTTCGCCCATGATGAACACGCTGGGGTCGCGCCGCATTTCCTGGGCCAGGGCTTCGTTGATGGCCTGCTGGTAACTGATTTTTCTCGCCATGATGGTGGTCTCTTGTTGTTCTATGGGGCGTTAGGGGTAGGCGACGTACACGTCGCTGAGCAGGTCGGCGGGGCTCGGCTTGGGGTCGGTCTTGGCCTTGCGCACCGCGTCTTCGATCAGCGCTTCCACGTCGGCATCGATCTGGTCCAACTGGCTGGCCTGCACCAGGCCCGAACGGGTGGTGCGCTCGCGGAACTGCATCAGGCAGTCGTTGTGCTCGCGGTAATGCTTGACCTCATCCGGCGCGCGGTAGGTCTGGGCGTCGCCCTCGAAGTGGCCGTAGTAGCGGGTCAGCTTGACCTCAATCAGCGACGGCCCCTCCCCGGCCCGGGCCCGCTCCACGGCGGCGCCGGCAGCTTCGTGCACGGCGAAGAAATCAAAACCGTCCACCGTCACCCCGGGCATGCCGAAACCGGCGGCGCGGTCGGCGATGTGGTCGCAGGCCACCGACCAGTTGGAGGCCGTGGCTTCGGCGTAGCCGTTGTTCTCGGCGATGAACAGGCACGGCAGGTTCCACACCGAGGCCATGTTCATGGCTTCGAACACCGCGCCTTCGTTGGAGCCGCCGTCGCCGAAGAACACCACCGACACACCGTCGGTGCCTTGCAGCCGGGCGGCCAGGGCCGCGCCCACCACCAGCGGCGCACCGGCACCGACGATGCCGTTGGCGCCGAGCATGCCCTTCTCGAAATCGGCGATGTGCATGGAGCCGCCCTTGCCCTGGCAGACCCCGGTCTTCTTGCCGTAGATCTCCGCCATCATCCCGTAGACGTCCACGCCCTTGGCGATGCAATGGCCGTGGCCACGGTGGTTGGAGGCGATGCAGTCGTCGTCCCGCAGGTGGGCCATGACTCCGGCGGCCGAGGCTTCTTCCCCGGCATAGAGGTGGACGAAACCGGGGATCTCGCCGGTGGCGAATTCCACGTGCAGGCGTTCTTCGAATGCGCGGATGGTGCGCATCACCCGGTAGGCGTGGAGCAACTGGTCAGTGGTCAGGGGTGTCGACATTTTTATTCTCCAGGGTGTCTTCGGACTGAAGGTTCACGGGGTGTTGCCGGTGATGGCGGTCGATGGCCAGCAGGCGCTGGCGCGCCGCGTGTTCCAGGACCGCGTTGACGTCAATGCTCAGCGGGCCGCCGGCATCCAGGGTGACCGTGGGCCGGTCGTGGGGGTTGAACTCGATCTCGCGCTCGCCATCCAGGGCCAGAGTGCCGGCGTTCAGGCACAGGGGCTGGGGCACATCGGGTTGCAGGTAGCCGGCCTCCAGCACCCCGCAGCCCTGCAGCAGGCCGGGGGCCAGGGGCACCAGCAGCGCCTCGGGGGATTGCGGGTCCAGGCGCATCCAGGCGCCGTGGGGTTCCTGGCGGGTGACCGGCAGCCACAGCCCGCAGAGCGCGGAAATGCCGATGGACTGCGGTTCGGCGAAGGTCACGAAGACCTCGGCCAGATCGCTGGCGCGGCTGATGGCCCGGGCGCCGACAAAGGCCAGGGGCGACACCGCCACATCCACCAGGGCCACTTCGCACAGGCCCCGGGACGGTTCGCGCACCAGCAGGCGCTTGTTGCGCCGCAGGGCGATCTCGGCGGGCACCCGGCCGCTGGCGTAGAGCCCGCCGGCCAGCCCGGCGCTGGTGGCTTCGCGCAGTTCCGGAAAGGCGTTGTTGGTGCCGGTGGACAGGGTCAGCAGCGGAATATCGCCGACCTCAGCAGCCACCGCCTTGTGGGTGCCGTCGCCACCGAGCACGGCGATCAGCGACACCCCGCGCTCGGCCATCCAGCGCGCTGCCTGGCGGGTGTCCTCGACGCTCTGGCGCAGGGTCAGGTCGAGGAACTCCAGGGCCGGCCAGTGCTGCTCCCGGGCCTGGCGGCTGCGGCTGTTCTTCTGCACCGCGGCGGCGATGCCGGTCATGTCGGTGGGCATCAGCACCTGCTCGATGCCGGTGGCGCCGAAGGCCGCCAGCAGGCGCTGGATCACCGAGACCTTGTCGGTGCTGGAGAACAGGCCGGCGTTGGCGGTGAGGCGGCGCACATCACGGCCCGAAGCCGGGTTGGCGATGATGCCGACGGTGAGGGGGCGGCGGTTCATGGGCTCACCGCGGGCGGAGCACAGGCAGGAGAAAACATCGGGCACCTCGTTCTTATTCTTCGATGGGCCAGTCGGCGCGGGTTGCCGAGAACTGGTTGCCAAGAGCCAGAGCAAGGCCGGTGCCAGTTATGGAAAAACCGCTGCAAAGGCCCGTGGCAGAGCGGCTGTTGCACTCGCCTGCAGGTGTCGGGAAGCCCTGCGCCTGAGACGTTGCATGTCAGGCTGCACGGGGCCTTGGCGAGACCCTGAGACGTTGCGTCTCAGCGCCCCCACGGCGGCGCCCGGTGCTTGTCGGGAGCCGCGGATCGGCGCTTAATGCGCCCACAACGATAAGAAGCTGCAACCGGAGGCCTTCATGCTTTCCGCACATTCAAAAGCCCATGTGGACTGCGTCAGCCGGGTCCTGAAAAACGCCGATCACCTGCCCCAGGCGCCGGTGCCGAGCCTGATCCTCGATTCCTGGCGCCGCTCCATGGAGCAGCACCAACTGGACCCCGGCTCGCTGCAGGGGCCGCGCATCCTGTCCGAAAACGTGCTCAAGGAATGCCGCGAGCGTTCCGAGCTGTTCCTGCGCATCGCCAGCGAAGAAGTGGCCCGCCTGCATGGCCGGGTGCGCGACGCCGACTACTGCGTGCTGCTCACCGACGCCCAGGGCCAGACCATCGACTACCGGGTGGAATCCACCCTGCGCAACGACTGCCGCAAGGCCGGGCTGTACCTGGGCACCTGCTGGTCGGAGGGTGAAGAAGGCACCTGCGGCGTGGCGGCGGTGCTCACCGCGCGCACGCCGATCACCGTGCACAAGCGCGACCATTTTCGCGCCGCGTTCATCGGCCTGACCTGTTCCGCCGCCCCGGTGTTCGACCCCCAGGGCGAGTTGCTGGGGGTGCTGGATGTGTCGGCGGTGCGTTCCCCGGACGACCGCCGTTCCCAGCACCTGATCCGGCAGATGGTGGTGCAGAGCGCGCGGGAGATCGAACAGGCATTCTTCATGAACAGCGCCCAGGGCTACTGGGTGCTGCGGGCCCATGCCAGCCCCGGCTATGTCGACAGCCAGCCGGATTACCTGCTGGCCTGGGACGACGACGGTTGCCTGCGCGCGCTCAACCCGGCGGCGCGCCATTACCTGCTGCGCCGCTATGGCCGCTTGCCGCAGCACATCGCCCAGGTGTTCGACCCGCAGCTGTTGCAGCGCGCCCGCGACGAAGCCCTGTGCCCCCTTTCCGATAACCTCCACGGCCGCCTGCAAGCGCCAAGGCGCCCGGCACAGCGCCCGCGCCTGAGCCTGGCCGGAGAACCGCTGGACCCGCGGGTGGAACAGAGCCTGCGCCTGGCGGTGCGGGTCAAGGACCGCCACCTGCCGGTGCTGATCCAGGGCGAGACCGGTTCCGGCAAGGAAGTCTTCGCCCGCCAGCTGCACCAGGCCAGCCAGCGTCGGGACCGGCCCTTTGTCGCGGTGAACTGCGCGGCGATCCCGGAAAGCCTGATCGAGAGCGAGCTGTTCGGTTACGTCGCCGGGGCCTTTACCGGGGCCTCGAACAAAGGCATGCAGGGGCTGCTGCAACAGGCCGATGGCGGCACCCTGTTCCTCGATGAGATTGGCGACATGCCCCTGGCCTTGCAGACCCGCTTGCTGCGGGTGCTGGCCGAGGGTGAAGTGGCACCACTGGGGGCCTCACGGCGCCAGTCAGTGGATATTCAGGTGATCTGCGCCACCCACCGCGACCTGGAAGCGCTGGTGGCTGAAGGCGGCTTTCGCGAGGACCTGTATTTTCGCCTCGGCGGCGCGCGTTTTCAGTTGCCGCCGCTGCGCGAGCGCAGCGACCGGCTGGCGCTGATCACCCGGATTGTCGAAGAGGAATCCAAGCGCTGCGGTGCGCCGGTGCAACTGGGCAATGCGGCGCTGGAATGCCTGCTGGGCTACCGCTGGCCGGGCAACGTGCGGCAATTGCGCCATGTGCTGCGCTATGCCTGCGCGGTGTGCGAAGGGCCGCTGATCCAACTGCATGACTTGCCCGAACAACTGCGCGGCGCCGAGGCCGAAGGCGCCCTGCCCGCCCTGGAAACCGCCACCAGCCCCGAGCGCCAGGCCCTGCTGGACGCCCTGGTGCGCCACCGCTGGAAACCCGTGGCGGCAGCCAAGGCCCTGGGCATTTCCCGCGCCACCCTGTACCGCCGCGTGCAGCAGCACGGCATCCAGATGCCCGGCCGCAGCCCGGCCTAACCCACACCGACCGTAGGCGCCGGCTTGCCGGCGAGCAGGCCCTTGGATGGGGCGGTGATCTTGCGGGCGCCTTCGCTGGCAAGCCAGCTCCTACAACGGACTGCGTGACGGGACGAAATCCGTAGGAGCCGGCTTGCCGGCGAATGGGCCCTGGGATCAGGCGGTGATCTTGCGGGCGCCTTCGCTGGCAAGCCAGCTCCTACAAGGGACTGCATGACGGGACGAAATCCGTAGGAGCCGGGATGTCGTGGAATCAGGCGGGGGCTGGCTGGAAACGGGCGCGGTAGCGCCCGGGGCTTTCGCCGGTCCATTTCTTGAACGCGCGGTGGAAGGCGCTGGGCTCCTGGAAGCCGGTGAGTTCGGCAATCTCGCTGATGCTGGCCGCCGAGCGGCGTAGCAGCTCGACGGCGACACCGCGGCGTACTTCGTCCTTGATCTCCTGGTACGAGCCGCCCTCGCGCTCCAGGCGCCGGCGCAGGGTGCTGGCGCTCATCTGCACTTCGCGGGCGAAGGCTTCCAGGGTCGGCCACTGGCTGTAGTGGCTGCCCCGCAGGCGCTGGTGCACCTGGGTGGTCAGCCCGTGCTGGTTGCGAAAGCGGATCACCAGCCACTGCGGTGCGCTGCGCAGGAACACCTTGAGCGAGGCCAGGTCCTGGACCACCGGCAGGCGCAGGAAGCGGCTGGCGAATTCGATCTCGGTGCGCCCGGCGTTCCAGCTCAGGTTGCTGCCCCACAGCAGCGCATCGTCGCTGAGGCTCAGGCGTGAATGACGAAAATCGGCGCGGTCGATGGGAATCCGTCGCCCGCCGAGCCAGCACAACAGGCTGATAACCAGCACCAGCAGGGTTTCCTCGGCGTAGTGGCTGCGCAGCGGGTCGGCGCAGCGGCTGTCGAGGCTGATCACCGCACGCTTGCCCCGCAGGCTGAGGCTGGCACCGACGTCCCGCAGGAACAGGCCGAAGTTGTTCAGGCACTGGCGCAGGGCTTTTTCCAGGTTGGGCTCCTGGATCAGCCCGCGGCAGATCAGGGCAAAGGCCCCCGGCGGCATGCCCCGGGAGTCGAGCTGGAAGAATTCGTCCTGCAACTCGCGGATCTGGATCAGCCACAGCGCGGCAAAGGCACTGCCGGGCACCCGTGCCCGGGGCTGGTCGAGCAACGCCGGGTCGATGCCGGCCTCGCGCAGCACGGCCGCCAGCCGCGCCGGCTGCTGGCGCAGGGCGTGGGTCATCACCCGGACAAAGTAGACCGCGACCGAATCCGATTCACGCATGTAGAGGCTGTGCTCCCGTAGCTGGACCTATGGCAAAAAACGCCAGCACGCTTGACCGCTTTCGGCATAGGCCGGCCACCGCGCCGGGCTCTAGACTCGCGCTGGATAACGCGCTGTGCAAGGCAAACGCGCCATGCTCCGCGAAGGCAATGAACAAAGGAAGAGCTGAAGATGAATCTTGCGAATATCGGGGTGATCGGCGCCGGCACCATGGGCAACGGCATCGCCCAGG
Source organism: Pseudomonas protegens CHA0 (assembly GCF_000397205.1). Lineage (NCBI taxonomy): Bacteria > Pseudomonadati > Pseudomonadota > Gammaproteobacteria > Pseudomonadales > Pseudomonadaceae > Pseudomonas > Pseudomonas protegens. The sequence goes on along the minus strand of NC_021237.1, from coordinate 2,457,724 downwards.
TCTGCGCCCAGGCGGGCTTTGACGTGACCCTGCTGGACATCGCCCAGGGCGCCCTGGAAAAGGCCCTGGCCACCATCGGCAAGAACCTCGACCGCCAGGTGAGCAAGGGCACCCTCGGCGAAGACGACAAGCTCGCCGCCCTGGGCCGGATCCGCATCAGCACCGACTACGGCGTGCTCAAGGATGCGCAACTGGTGATCGAAGCCGCCACCGAGAACCTCGACCTCAAGCTCAAGGTGCTGCAGCAGATCGCCGCCCAGGTCAGCGCCGAGTGCGTGATCGCCTCCAACACCTCGTCGCTGTCGATCACCCAACTGGCCGCCAGCGTCAGCGCGCCCGAGCGGTTCATCGGCCTGCACTTCTTCAACCCGGTGCCGGTGATGGGCCTGATCGAAGTGATCCGCGGCCTGCAGACCAGCGACGCGACCCACGCCCTGGCCATGAATATGGCCCAGCGCCTGGGCAAGACCGCGATCACCGCCGGCAACCGCCCGGGTTTTGTGGTCAACCGCATCCTGGTGCCGATGATCAACGAGGCGATCCTGGTGTTCCAGGAAGGCCTGGCCAGCGCCGAGGACATAGACGCCGGCATGCGCCTGGGCTGCAACCAGCCGATCGGCCCGCTGGCCCTGGCCGACCTGATCGGCCTGGACACCCTGCTGGCGATCCTTGAAGCCTTCTACGACGGCTTCAACGACAGCAAGTACCGCCCCGCGCCGCTGCTCAAGGAAATGGTTGCCGCCGGCTACCTGGGGCGCAAGACCGGTCGGGGTTTCCATCACTATGGCTGAGCGTTGCTCACGCTTTGCCGAAAGCCGCGACAAGGCCCTGGAGCTGTTCGCCAGCAAGGGCTTCGGCCAGGTCGGCATGCGTGAGCTGGCGAGCCATCTGGGGCTGACCCCGGGCTCGCTGTACCACCATTACCCGAGCAAGCAGCACCTGTTGCTGGACCTGATCGAGGAGTTCTTCGATGAGCTGCACAGCACCCTCAAGCGCCTGCAACGGCGCAAGTTGCAGGGCGACTGCCTGCCGGCGCTGATCCGCGCCCACCTGAAGCTGCACCGGGAATTGCCGCGGCATTTCCGCCTGGTGGAGCGCGACAGCGGCTGCCTCAATCCCGACCAGCAACTGCGGGTCGGGCAATTGCGCGAACGCTACGAACAACAGCTGGTGCAGTTGCTGGGCACCCCGACCGGCCTTGGCCCACAGGCGCAGCGCGCCGCGGCCCATGCTTTGGCCAACCTGCTCAACAGCGCCCCCAGCTGGTTCAGCGAGCAACCCCTGGCCGAGCGGGAACGCGAAGCCCTGTTGGAAAACCTGCTGAGCGGCGCCATTGAGCGGCTGCTGGGCGGCGTGCCCGTGCGCAGCGCGGTGGCCTGAACCTCAGCGCAGGTGCAGCGGGTCTACCAGCCCGGCGGCAATGGCCATGCCCACCAGTTCCGGCAGGTGTTCGGCCTGCATGCGTTTCATCACCCGTGAGCGATACAGGTCGATGGTCTTGATGCTGACCCCCAGTTGCTCGGCAATTTCCCGGTTGGTGTAGCCCTGCACCAGCGGCAGCAACACGTCTTTCTCCCGTGGCGTCAGGCTTTCCAGCAACCGTTGCACCCGGGCCTGCCCGGCACTCTGGTTCTGATGGCGGTCGGCGCGGCTCAGGGCCTGCTGCACGCTGTCCAGCAACAGCTGTTCGTTGTAGGGCTTTTCAATGAAATCCACCGCCCCGGCCTTGAACGCGCGGACCACGATGGGCACGTCGGCGTGGCCGCTGACAAAGATCAGCGGCAGGCGGATATCGCGCTGGCGCAGCTCTTCCTGGACGTTCAGCCCGCCCATGCCGGGCATGCGCACATCCAGCAGCACGCAGGCGTTCAGGCTCGGGTCGCAGTGTTCGAGAAACTCGCGGCCACTGGTGAAGGGCAGCGCCTTGAGCCCCACCGACTCCAGGAGCCAGACGGTGGAGTCGAGCATGCCCGGGTCGTCGTCGACCACATACACCAGTTGCTGCGCCACACTCGTCATTGCCTTGCTCCTGTCGTTGCGGGGGAAGTTGCCTGGGACGTTGCCGAGGGGTCGGCCGGGGCACTGGCCGGCAGCCGGCAGCACATGCGCAGGCCAATGGCCTGGGGCTGGGCCTGCAAGTCGCCGCCAAAGCCCTCGACGATGCTGCGGCTCATGGACAGCCCGAGCCCCAGGCCATTGGCCTTGCTGGTGTAGAACGGGGTGAACAGCTGCGGCAGTTGCTCGGCGCAGACACCGGGGCCCTGGTCGCTGACGCTGATCTGCACCCCGCCTTCGGCCGTCGCCTCGGCGGCCAGCACAATGTGCGAGCCCTGCTGCCCATGCACTTCGCGGTTGGCCTCGATGGCGTTGCGCAGCAGGTTCAGCAGTACCTGCTCCAGCAGCACCCGGTCGGCGTACACCGGCGGCAGATTATCCGCCAGCTGCAAGTCGATCGTCACCTGGCTGGCCTGGGCTTCCCAGGCACACAGGCGCACGGTTTCCCGGGCCACTTCGGCGATGTCCAGGGCCTGCACCCGGCGCCCGCCCTTGCGCAAAAAGGCCCGCAGGCGCTTGATCACTTCGGCGGCGTGGGTCGCCTGCTCGGCAATCCGTTCCAGGCCCTGGGCCACCTTGCGGGCGGCCTCTGGCTGGGTGCCCAGGGCCTGCAAGTAGCGCTGGCTGGCATTGGCGTAGTTGACCACTGCGGCCAGCGGCTGGTTGATCTCGTGGGCGATACCCGAGGCCAGTTCGCCCAGGGTCACCAGGCGCGCGGTGTGGGCCAGTTCGTCCTGGTGATGGCGCTGCTGGGCTTCGCGCAGTTCGCGCTCGCTCTGGTCGTGGGCCACCAGGGAATAGAAACGCTCGCCACTGGCCGCGCGGTGGGCCAGGAGCATCAGCGAGACCGGCACCGAGGCGCCGCCGGCCGGCGGTTGCAGGCGCGCCTCGATGTTCCAGCGGCCGCTGTGTTCAGCGCGGTCCCAGCCTTCGCGTTGCAGGCTGTCGAGTACCGCAGCGCTGAGGATGGCCGCCAGTGGCGGCATTGCCTGCCCGTCGCCGAGCCCCAGGGTGCGCCGCGCCGCCGGGTTGAGGTAGGTGACCGCGCCGCCGGGCTGGATGAACAGCACCGGGTCGGGGTTGGCCTCTACCACTTCCGCCAGGCGCCGCTTGTTCTCTTCGGCCTGGACCCGGGCGGTGATGTCCCGGGACACCGCCACCACTTCCACCACGGTGCCGGTGTAGGTGTCGCGAATGCCGCGGCAGGCGGTTTCGAACCACAGGTAGTGGCCGTCGCGATGGCGGATGCGGTAGGTCATGGTGTGGTAGCCGTCCTGCTCCAGGGCATCGCGGGAGCGCTGCATCAGCCCGGCCAGGTCCTGGCTGTGGAACAGGCTGCGGGCCAGGCGCCCGCGCAGTTGCTCGGGCCAGTAGCCGAGCAGGGTCCAGGAGGCCGGTGAGGCGTCGAGGAAGCTGCCGTCCGGGGTGTGCCGGGAAATCAGGTCAGTGGTGTTTTCGGTGATCAGGCGGTACAGGCGCCGGGCCTTGGCCGACTCGCGCTCGGCCCGGACCTGGGCCGTGGCTTCCTGGCAGCGCGCCAGCACCCGCTGGCGATGCGGATCGGGGATAAAGCTCCAGAGCAGGATGCGCTCGCCCCACTGGGCTTCCACCTGCTCGATGGCCCGCTGCTGTTCCAGGCAGGCCCGCACCAGGGCCGGGTGGTTGACCGGCAGCAGGGCCGCGAGATCGCCAGTGGCAGCATCGTCCAGCCACTGGCGCAGTGCCGGGTTGAGGTCCAGCGGCTGCGCCTGGGCGTCCAGCAGCAGGCTGGGTTGCGGGTCGTGGCCGAGCCAGGGCGAGTCCGGCAACTGGCCTTCACGCTGCAGGCGCAGCCAGTGACGCAGGTGGGTAGAGTCGGGCATGGTCGATCAGTCTCGCGGCCGGAAGGGTAGGTTCTTTTTATAGTACAACTACTATACAACTCAGGTAGTACTTCCATATCAATCGACAAACAGTATATAAAAGACCCCGGATAAGTCACCGAGCTTTCGCTGGGTGTGCTGCGTACCTGTAAGCAACGCCGAACGTAGGAGCTGGCTTGCCAGCGAAGAGGCCCGTGGGATCGCTTTCGCCGGCAAGCCGGCTCCTACAGTCAGTGCCCCCAGGTACACAGCACGCGCCACCCAAGCCTCGGCCAATAGAGCTAATAATCAGCCACCGGGTACCCGAACCATGTCCATCTACGAGCAAGGCCTGGCGCCGACTGCCGTCAACCATATCGCCCTCTCCCCCTTGAGCTTCATCGAGCGTACCGCTGCGGTTTACCCCGATTACCCGGCGGTGATCCACGGTTCGATCCGTCGCACCTGGGCCCAGACCTACAGCCGCTGCCGGCGCCTGGCCTCGGCCCTGGCCGGGCGCGGCATCGGCAAGAACGACACGGTGGCGGTGATGCTGCCTAACATCCCGGCGATGCTCGAAGCGCACTTCGGCGTGCCGATGATCGGCGCCGTGCTCAATGCCCTCAATGTGCGCCTGGACGCCGAGGCCATCGCCTTCATGCTGGCCCACGGCGAAGCCAAGGTGCTGATCGCCGACCGCGAGTTCCATGAGGTGATCCACGCCGCCGTGGCCATGCTCGATCACCCGCCCCTGGTGATCGACCTCGACGACCCGGAGTACGGCGAGGGCCAGCCGGTCAGCGAGCTGGACTACGAAGCGTTCCTGGCCGAGGGCGATCCCGAGTTTGCCTGGCAGTGGCCCGATGACGAGTGGCAGGCCATCGCCCTGAACTACACCTCGGGCACCACCGGCAACCCCAAGGGCGTGGTCTACCACCACCGCGGCGCCTACCTCAACGCCCTGGGCAACCAGATGACCTGGGCCATGGGCAACCACCCGGTGTACCTGTGGACCCTGCCGATGTTCCACTGCAACGGCTGGTGCTACCCCTGGACCGTCACCGCCCTGGCCGGGGTGCATGTGTTTTTGCGCCGGGTCGACCCGCAGAAGATCCTCGACCTGATCCGCGAGCATCAGGTCACGCACCTGTGCGGCGCGCCCATCGTGCTCAATGCCCTGGTGAACATGCCCGACACCGCCAAGGCGGCCATCGACCACCCGGTCAACGCCATGGTGGCCGGGGCCGCGCCGCCGGCCAAGGTGATCGGCGCGGTGGAGGAAATGGGCATCAAGGTGACCCACGTCTACGGCCTGACCGAGGTCTATGGCCCGGTGACCCTGTGCGCCTGGCACGCCGCCTGGGATGAACTGCCCCTGGAACAGCGGGCGCAGATCAAGTCGCGCCAGGGCGTGCGCTACCCGACCCTGGAAGGGGTGATGGTGGCCGACCCGAAAACCCTCGAACCCACGCCCCGGGACGGCCAGACCATCGGCGAGATCTTCATGCGCGGCAACACCGTGATGAAGGGCTACCTGAAGAACCCCACGGCCACCGCCGAAGCCTTCGAGGGCGGCTGGTTCCATACCGGCGACCTGGGGGTGACCCACCCGGACGGCTACGTGGAGATCCGCGACCGGCTCAAGGACATCATCATTTCCGGGGGCGAGAACATTTCCACCATCGAACTGGAAGGCGTGCTCTATCGCCACCCGGCGGTGCTGGAAGCGGCGGTGGTGGCCCGGCCCGATGAAAAATGGGGTGAGACGCCCTGTGCCTTCATCACCCTCAAGGCCGATCATCAGGACGTGCGCGAAGCCGAGATCATCGCCTTCTGTCGCGAGCACCTGGCAGGCTTCAAGGTACCGCGTACCGTGGTCTTCAGCCCGTTGCCCAAGACCTCCACCGGCAAGATCCAGAAGTTCGTCCTGCGCGACATGGCGAAAAACCTCTAGCCTGAATACACCTACCCAGCCCTTGTAGGAGCTGGCCGGGCGGCGCTTCGCTTGCCAGCGAAGGCGTCGGCCAGGGCGATGCATGGCTTGCGGGCCTCTTCGCCGGCAAGCCGGCTCCTACAAGGTGGCGGGGTTTTCGTTGTCGATTCATGCGGCCGAGGCCGCTCAACCTCCACTTTTGCCCGAGGTTCCTGCAATGCCCGAATTCAACGCTCCGCTGCGCGACATGCGCTTTGTCCTGCATGAAGTGTTCAACGCACCCAAGCTCTGGGCGCGCCTGCCGGCCCTGGCCGATACCGTGGACGGCGACACCGCCGACGCCATTCTCGAAGAAGCGGCCAAGGTCACCGGCAACCTGATCGCCCCGCTCAACCGCAGCGGCGACGAGGAAGGCGCCAGCTGGCACGCCGGGCAGGTGCGCACCCCGGCCGGTTTCAAGGAGGCCTACAGCACCTATATCCAGGGCGGCTGGGTCGGCCTGAGCGGCAACCCGGCCTACGGCGGCATGGGCATGCCGAAGATGCTCGCGGTGCAGTTCGAGGAAATGCTCTACGCCGCCAACTCCAGCTTCGCCCTGTACTCGGCCCTGAGTTCCGGGGCCTGCCTGGCCATCGACGCCCACGCCAGCGAAGCGCTGAAACAGCTGTACCTGCCGCCGATGTACGAAGGCCGCTGGGCCGGCTCCATGTGCCTCACCGAGGCCCACGCCGGCACCGACCTGGGGATCATCCGCACCCGCGCCGAGCCCCAGGCCGACGGCAGCTACCGCATCAGCGGCAGCAAGATCTTCATCACCGGCGGCGAGCAGGACCTGACCGAGAACATCATCCACCTGGTGCTGGCCAAGCTGCCGGACGCCCCGGCCGGGCCCAAGGGCATCTCGCTGTTCCTGGTGCCGAAGATCCATGTGGACGCCAACGGCAATCTCGGCGCGGCCAACGCGGTGAGCTGCGGTTCCATCGAGCACAAGATGGGCATCAAGGCCTCGGCCACCTGCGTGCTGAACTTCGACGGCGCCACCGGCTGGCTGATCGGCGAGGCCAACAAGGGCCTGGCGGCGATGTTCACCATGATGAACTACGAGCGCCTGTCCATCGGCATCCAGGGTATCGGCTGCGCCGAGAACTCCTACCAGAACGCCCGCACCTACGCCCGCGAGCGCATCCAGAGCCGCTCCCCGGCCGGCCCGGTGGCCAAGGACAAGATCGCCGACCCGATCATCGTCCACCCCGATGTGCGGCGCATGCTGCTGACCATGAAGGCCATGACCGAAGGCGGCCGCGCCTTCGCCAGCTACGTCGGCCAGCAGCTGGACCTGGCCAAGTTCGCCGACCAGCCCCATGAGCGGCACAACGCCGAGGCCCTGGTGGCGCTGCTGACCCCGGTGGCCAAGGCGTTCTTCACCGACACCGGCCTGGACAGCTGCGTGCTGGGCCAGCAGATCTTCGGCGGCCACGGCTACATCCGCGAATGGGGCCAGGAGCAACTGGTGCGGGATGTACGCATCGCCCAGATCTACGAAGGCACCAACGGCATCCAGGCCCTGGACCTGCTGGGGCGCAAGGTGGTGGGCAACGGCGGCGTGGCCCTGCGCCTGTTCACCGGCGAGATCCGCGACTACGCCTACCTGCCCGGCGCCGCCTACGCCGCCGAGCTGCTGGACGCGGTGCAACGCCTGGAAGACCTCAGCGACTGGCTGCGTGAACAGGCGGCGCAGAACCCCCACGCGGTAGGCAGCGCCTGCGTCGAATACCTGCAGCTGTTCGGCTACGTGGCCTACGCCTACCTGTGGGCGCGCATGGCCCAGGTGGCCGAGCACAAGCGTTCCGAGGACGACGGTTTCTACGGTGCCAAGCTGGCCACCGCGCGCTTCTACTTCAGTCGCATGCTGCCGCGCATCCTCAGCCTGGAGCAGAGCATCCGCGCCGGCAGCGCCTCCTTGTTCGGCCTCGACGCCGAGCACTTCTGAGCCCCTGGGCAGGGCGCCCGGCGCCCTGCCCCGTGCCGGTAAAAAAGCCGCGCCCGCAGGTGCAAAACCCCGGGCGGCCCGGCATACTCCGCGCACCCGAGCACCGCCCAAGGAAGAAACGTGTTGGCCCCCGCCCTGATCATCGCCAGCTCAGCCATCGTGCTGCTGCTCGGCACCCTGCACCTGATCTACACCTTCGCCACCGACAAATTCCAGCCCCGTGACCCGGCCCTGGCCGAACGCATGCGCCAGGTGTCGCCGATGATCACCCGCCAGACCAGCCTGTGGCGGGCCTGGGTCGGCTTCAACGCCAGCCACAGCCTGGGCGCCATGCTGTTCGGCCTGGTCTATGGCTACCTCGCCTGGCTGCACCCGGCCCTGCTGCTGGAGGCCCGTGGCTTGCTGCTGATCGGCCTGGGGTTTCTCGCCAGCCTGTGGGTGCTGGCGATTCGTTACTGGTTTCGCATTCCCCTGGCGGGCATCAGCATCGCCCTGGTGCTGTTCGCGGTTGCCTGCGGTTTGCTGTTGGTTTGAACCCAGCCCACCACACACTCTCATCGGCCCTGTTTTTTTCGAGTCTCTGCATGTCGCCCCTGCACACCTTCTGGTCCCGGCTCTACTACCTCCTGTGCTGGATCGCCGTGGCCGCACAATTGGCCACCATGATCCGTTGCAACCTGCACCTGATCGTCCCCCGGGAAGTCGGCGGCACGCTGTTCGGCGGCTCCATGGGTTTCATGCTGTACCTGGGCGGCTGGGCCTTCAGCGTCATCGGCCTGGGCCTGGCCGTGCTGACCCGGGTGCCCGGCGCCCGCCTGGCCTGGATCATCGGTGGGCTGGTGCAGTTGCTGCTGGGCCTGTGGTGGCGGATCAACTACCCGGACGATTTCGACGGCAACCTGATCTTCAGCATCCAGGCCCGGGAGCTGGACTATGTGATGGTCTTCGGTTTCGCCCTGGTCTACAGCGGCATCTACCTGTTGCACCGGCAGCGGCTCAAGCCGAGAGCCCCCGCCACCCTCCGTGAGCTGTCGTTGCGGATTGCATGGGCGGTGTTGCTGGGGGGCTTCTTCATCCCCCCCTTGGTCAATGCCAGCAAGGCGCCCCTGCCGTACTGCGCCTTCAACCGGGCCGGCGAACAGTTGAGCCTGTGCCTGGGCCCTGGCACCCGGGTCATTGTCGACTGACCGTCAACCCCGCCTCTTTCTTGCTTCACCAAACCTCGATGAGTGTGCCCATGTCTCGCCTGTTTACCCTGTGGTTGTGGCTCTACCGCCCTCTGTGCTGGATCGTCGTTGCCGCGCCCTTGTCGCTGATGCTGCTGTGCGACGTGCAGATGATGCAGCCGCGGGATGTCAGCAGCACGCTGTTCGGTGGGGCCATGGGCTTTCAGCTGTACCTCTTTGTCTGGGTGCTGTGCCTGATCGGCCTGGCCGTGACCCTGCTGACCCGGATGCCCGGCGCGCGCCTGGCCTGGCTCCTGGCCGGGCTGGTGCCGCTGCTGCTGGGCGCCTGGTGGCGGCTCGACTACCCGGATGACCAGGACGGCAGCCTGGCCATCAGCCCCCAGAAGTGGGAGCTGGAGTACATGATGGGCATCACCTGTGTGTTCGTGGTCAGCAGCCTGTACTTCTACTGGCGCCGCCGCCTCGCCCCGCGGCCCGCCGCCGACAACGCCGATGAGCTGTTTCTGCAGACCCTGTGGGCACTGGCCCTGGCAGCAGCCTTCATCCTCCCGCTGCTGAGTTTCATGCAGCCGTAATTGCGCCCCGCTGCGCCCTCGCCCCGTCCGGCCATGCCCCCGGCCGGGCATAAAAAAGCCCCGAACCGGTCGGGGCTTTTTTCCTGCCTGGGCGCTAGCCACCGGTGGCGGCCGGTCGTTGCCTGCGCGCCGGCAGGGCGGCGGCAAAGGCCATGGCCTCTTCCCGGGTGCCGAAGGTAGCAAGCCGGTCACCCGGCGTGCAGACCTTCCAGGGCCCGTGGTTGACGCTCAAGACCTGATAGCCGTTGATCTGCAGTTTGTTCAGCAGCGGCGTGCTCATGGACACCTCCTTTTTCCTCGGCGAGCCTGGGGCTTGGGCGTTTTACCTTACACCCGCCACACCGCCCGGCGACTGCCGCATGTCGGCGCGCCGGGTCATTTCTTCAGGTTGGCCAGGGGATCGTAGGCCCGCGAGCGCTTGCGCCGGTGCTCGGGTTCAGGGCGGTCCAGGGGTGCCCTGGCCGGGCCTACCGGGTCTACCTGGGGGTCGGCCAGGTCTGGCGAATCGGGGTCGAAACCCGGGTCATGATGATTCGAGGCATGCTCGGACGAGCGCGGCCCCGTGGGGTTCTTGGCAGTCATGGGCAGCTCCTGTGCCAGCCTGGAAAAGGCCGGATACAGGGGTTGGATCACGATTCGTGGCCAGGGTGCCGCCGAGCGGACCAGCGGCCAGCGGCAAATTGCATTGTGCTGCCGGGCGTCGCAGGATGGCGCCTGGCCCATAACCGCTCAAAAGGACGTGTTCATGACGATTCGTGCCGTGGTTTTCGATTTTGGTGGCGTGCTGTTCGACTGGAGCCCGCACCACCTGTACCGCCAGCTGATCCCCGACGATGAGCGCCGCCAGTGGTTCCTCGACACCATCTGCACCCAGGCCTGGAATACCCGGCAGGACGCCGGCCGCAGCCTGGCCGAGGCGACCCGCAGCCTGGTGGCCGAGCACCCCGACCATGCCCCCTTGATCGAGGCCTATTACGGGCGCTGGCCGGAAATGCTCAAGGGGCCACTGGATCAGGGCGTGGCCCTGCTGGAAGAGCTGCACCAGGCGCAGGTGCCCCTGTTCGGGCTGACCAACTGGTCCCGGGAAACCTTTCCCTATGCCTGGGACAATTACCCGTTTCTGCAGCGCTTTCGCGACATCGTGGTGTCGGGGCAAGAGCGCCAGATCAAGCCGGATGCCGAGATCTATCACACGACCCTGGGGCGCATTCGTGCGCATTTGCCGGGGGTGGCCCCCGAGGAACTGGTGTTCATTGACGACCATGCGCCCAATATCGTCGCCGCAACGGCGCTGGGGTGGCATGCGATTCATCATGTGACGGCGGCCGAGACGCGGCGCCGGCTGGAGGAGTTGGGGGTGGTCCGAGCGCACTGACACCCCGTAGGGGCTGGCTTGCCAGCGAAGGCGCCGGCCAGGGCGATGCATGGCTGTCGAGGGCCTCTTCGCCGGCAGCCGGTGCCTACGCTCGCCCCCCTTTCTCACCCCCTCCTATCGCCATCCGCAATCACCTCCCGCCTGCATATCGCCCTTTGGAATGTCTCCAAAATCAACCCTTTACCGACCGTGAATCCACCGGTCGGAAACCCACAAAATCAATGTGCCATTACCCTGCCAATTCCACCCGCGCTGCTTAACTGCAAAAGCTGCCGAGTAGCGCAGCACCCCATCCACACCCACGGAAGGCAAACGCCATGAGCAATGCATCCCAACATGTGATCCCCCCCTACGGAGTCGCCATCCAGTCGGCCATCAGCGAAGGCAAGCTGCCGGAGATGAAAGCCCTGCTGGCCAAGCGCGATCCGGCCAGGAACGAACCCAAGGATCTGCACAACGCCTACGAACAGCTGGCCAAGGAAGTCGCCCGCCTGGAACGCCGCTGATCGCGGTTCCCCTGTCATTGAATGGAGGCAAAGCAAATGTCCGGCAACTACTCGCAAGCCGAAGGCCTGTTCCCCCTGAGCTACCGCATCGGCACCTCGCAACCCGGCGCACCCACCCTGATCCTCAACCTGCTGGCCTATACCCCGGAACACAGTGTGCGCGGCACTTCCAGCATCACCCAGGCGGTCAACCCGCCCCTGGACCTGCACAGCGATGTCTGGGGCCAGTACACCTACCTCACCGTCATGCCGCCCAGCACCAGCAAGATCCTCATCACGGCCCAGGGCAACCAGGGCGGCCCGGGGTCGAACTCGGTGATCAACTTCAAGCTGCACCTGGTGGTCAGCGACGACTGGAAGGAAGGCGTGGCCAACTATCAGTACTACAACGGCCACAGCTGGGTGACGGTCAACCAGGTGCCCGCCCACCTGCAGGAAACCGTGCAGTCCAGCACCCTGTCGGCCCCTCTGCACCGCGGCCAGCCCAACCACCCGCTGCCGCCGATCTCGGCGCTGTACGGGGCGCCGATCCACGGTGCCATCGCCAGCGGTGACCTGGCGCAGATGAAGAGCCTGCACAAGGTCGCCACCCAGCAACTGGAACAGCTGCCGCTGATCCGCACCGCACTGGTGGCCGCCAAGGCCGAGATCAGCCAGCAGGAGCGGCGCTGAGGCCGGCCGTCCATCGAACCTGATGTCTTCAAGAAGATAAGGAGTTGCAGCATGACAATCGGACTGTTCCATACCCGCCTCATCGTCGCCAACCCCGTGATCGGTGGGCCGGTGCTGACCCTCGACCTGCTGGTCGATACCCCGAAGAAACGCGTCAGCGGCGTTGCCCGCGTGACCCAGAGCACCTCGCCACCGGTGCAGTTCCATGCCGACGTGTGGGGCGACTACTCCCAGGTCAAGCTCGACCCCTCCAGCGAGGGGCACATCATTCTCAGCCTGGCCGGCAACCCCAGCGGCCCCACCAGCCAGATCGCCGAGACCTTCCACCTGCAGGGCATCCTCGGCCTGGACTGGGCCAGCGGCTTCGCCAGCTACAAGTACCAGTTCCAGGGGCACTGGCACGTGGTGCAACACGCCGCCGTGAGCCCGGCCCCGGTGGAGCAGGCGCAGGCAGCGGACTACGCCAGCCAGGCCGGCCCGGCCGCCGAAGCGCGCCACCCGCTGTATGCCGTGGCGCTGCAGCAGGCCCAGGCCAGCGGCGACCTGGCGCGGCTCAAGGCACTGGTGGCCCAGGGCGAGCAGCAACTGGCCAACGCTGACAACCTGACCCAGGCGGTGCAGCAGTTGCAGGCAGAAATCAGCCGCCTGGAACAGCGCTGACCACCAGCACCCGGGGCCGCCCGCCGCGGCCCCGGGGGCTGCCACAAAACGACCGCGCCATTGCGACACAAGGAAGGCGCGCCTATTTCGATGGGTTGGTGCCGCGCACCGCCGGGTGCGCAAGGAACTCTCATGTCAGACCGTCTCCCCGCCCGCTACCTCAGCGAAACCGACCTCAAGCGCTTTGTCCCGGTGCATGTGGTCTGGGAAATCACCCTCGCCTGCGACCTCAAGTGCCTGCATTGCGGCTCCCGCGCCGGGCATCGGCGCCCGGGCGAACTCAATACCCAGGAATGCCTGTCGGTGATAGATTCGATCGCCGCCCTGGGCACCCGGGAAGTCACCCTGATCGGTGGCGAAGCCTATCTGCGCAAGGACTGGACGCGGCTGATCCAGGCCATCCACGACCACGGCATGTACGTGGCGATCCAGACCGGCGGGCGCAACCTGACCCCGGCCAAGATGCAGGCCGCGGTGGATGCCGGGCTCAATGGCGTCGGCGTCTCTCTAGATGGCCTGGCGCCGCTGCATGACGCGGTGCGCAATGTCCCCGGCTCCTTCGACAAGGCCCTGGATACCCTGCGCCGGGCCAAGCAGGCCGGGCTCAAGGTCAGCGTCAACACGCAGATCGGCGCCGCCACCCTGCCCGACCTGCCGGCCCTGATGGAGCTGATCATCGATGCCGGCGCCAGCCACTGGCAGATCCAGCTGACCGTGGCCATGGGCAATGCGGTGGATCACCCCGAGCTGCTGCTGCAGCCCTACCAGTTGCTGGAGGTGATGCCGCTGCTGGCGCGCCTGTACCGCGAAGGCGCCGAGCGCGGGCTGCTGATGAATGTGGGCAACAACATCGGCTACTACGGCCCCTACGAGCACATGTGGCGCGGCTTCGGCGACGATCGCGTGCACTGGAGCGGATGCGCCGCCGGGCAGACGGTCCTGGCCCTGGAGGCCGACGGCACGGTCAAGGGCTGCCCGTCCCTGGCCACCGTGGGTTTCTCCGGTGGCAACGTGCGCAGCATGAGCCTGCACGACATCTGGCACTACAGCGAAGGCATCCACTTCGGCCGCCTGCGCTCGGTGGACGACCTGTGGGGCTACTGCCGCACCTGTTACTACAACGATGTCTGCCGCGGCGGGTGCACCTGGACCTCGCACTCGCTGCTGGGCAAGCCGGGGAACAATCCCTACTGCCACTACCGGACCCTGGACCTGGCGAAAAAGGGCCTGCGCGAACGCATCGTCAAGCTCGAAGACGCCGGCCCGGCGTCGTTCTCGGTGGGCCGTTTCGACCTGATCACCGAACGCATCGACACCGGCGAGGCGGTATCGAGCGTCAACGACAGCGGCCAGGTGATCAAGCTGGCCTGGGTCAACCAGGGCCAGGCGTCGCCCGAGGAAGGCCGCATCCCGCCGCGCCTGGCCCTGTGTCGCAATTGCCTGGAGTACATCCACGCCCATGAAAGCACCTGCCCGCACTGCAACGCCGATGTCGCCGCCGCCGAAGCCCGGCACCAGCAAGACCGGCTGCGCCAGCAGGCGCTGATCAACACCCTGCACCAGTTGCTCGGCACGCCCCAGGAGCAGCCGCGCCTGTAACCCCCGCCCGCACCGCCGCCGCGCCCCCAATGGCGCGGCGACGGTTATATCGCCACGGGCGAGCATGGAAAAACCATCTATAAAAAAACCTCCGCGCAGGGCCGATAGCGGCTTTGCTATGGAAGTTCGTCCACAGGCCCGCGTGCCTGCCCGTTACCTGCGACCGGAGCACAGCATGAAAATCAACCCCTACCTGGTGTTCAACGGCACCTGCAAGGCCGCCTTCACCTTCTATGCCCAATGCCTGAACGGCACCCTGGAAATGATGATGACCTTCGGTGAAAGCCCGGCCCGTGATCACATCTCTGCCGACTGTCACGAACGCATCATGCACACCCGCCTGAGCGTCGGCGACCAGGTGCTGATGGGCTCGGACACCACCCCTGAGCTGCCCTACCTGGGCATCCACGGCTGTTCGATCTCGCTGAACATCGACAACGCCGCCGAAGCCGAACGGGTATTCGCCGCCCTGGCCGAACAGGGCAACGTGCAGATGCCCCTGGAAGCCACCTTCTGGGCCGAGCGCTTCGGCATGCTGGTGGACCGCTTTGGTGTGCCATGGATGGTCAATTGCGAGAAGCGCCAGTAACCCTGGCCCACCTGACTACCAACATTGCCCTCCTCCAGGAAGTTCTGGGTGGCTTCCCGGGGAGGTCAATCCGTTGCGGAGGTAGCAGCCAAACCAATTGTCGGAAGCGGATATTCCTGCGACCAATGAGGACGAAGACCAGATCAGTTTGCTGTTTCGCTCCGAAAACAGCACTCGTGGGCCAACAATAGAGGACTCCCTAGAGGGACTGAGGGTATACTCGCCGCCAAATTTACCTCTCGCCCCTTAGCTTGACGGGGACTTGGGCCTATAAGGTCCGGCAGCAGGACGATGCTCTTGAACCTAAAACAGAAAGTAAAACAGGAACAGATTCTGAACACGAAAATCAAAACATCATCGTCGTCAATAAACCATTGACTCAGTGCGACCCAGAATTACTTTATCACTTAAACATATGCAAAAAACATAGACCAACCCAAAGACCAACTCATTCCGGCAAGATTAAATAGAACACCAAAACCACTCCAAGAATAGATTCCTGTAAAAACCAGAATAAAATAGGCGAGAGCGAATGACAGACGACAACATAAGCGAAACATATCCAGCACCAGATAAAAACCGCCAACACCACACTCGCGCCTACTTCATACTACTTGCATTTACTTTCATCACCTTCACCCCCCTTATATATAAGCTCTCAACAATTGGCGGCGACTATGTTGCACACCTGAAATGGGCGAGCGACATGGAAGATAACGGCACTCTCATGCTGCCGCACCCGCTATACCATCTACTCACGATCCTCACTAAAAATATTCTAAGTGTCAATTACGCCATAGCCTCCACCATCATCATAGTTTCCGCCATTTACCTGCTGGCGATCTTAAACTATAAAGTCCTCAGCCGGTACACCTCAGCTAAAACAGCCACGCTTGTGTCAGTATGTTTACTAGTGGCCAGCCCCCTCCAGATCCTTGCGGTATTTGACCATCATTTCTATTTTGGCTATGTGGGGCTTACGATTTATCATAGTCCAACAATGCTCCTGCTCAAGCCACTAGCCCTCATCGCTTTTTGCTACACATTAAAATCTTTCACCGAAACCTCAGGCAACACACTCTCAAGAGGCACGCTACTGGCAATTTCAATTTTTTTCTGCGGAATATCAAAGCCAAATTTCCTTATTATCATTTTGCCAGCACTGATTTTATTTCTCATCGCAACCCAGCAACTGAAAAGCAGCCTGAAAAGCGCATATATTTACTGGGCTTTTTTCCTGCCGACAGTATTCGTGCTCAGTCTTCAGTTTCTGCACACCTACTTCTACCAAAGCCTTTCAATAGAAACCGCAAATGAGGAAAGCCACGTTTTATTTCTTCCTTTTGAAAGCATGGCCCACTACTCAAAATACTTATTCATCAAGCTGATTCTATCTATCGCATTCCCACTTCTTGTACTCTGCTACTACCCTAAAGAGTTCATCAAAGACAAGGCACTGCTTCTCGCATCGCTCTGTCTCTTGATGGGGTTAATTTTGACTTACTTCTTTTCTGAAAGTGGCTACCGGATGTATGCCGGAAATTTTTGGTGGAGCGGTCAGATTGGCCTATACTTGACTTTCCTTTTCTCTGCAGCATTCCTGCTAAAAAACAAAGAAGCTTTTACAACAACAATAAGCAACGTAAAAAAATATAAACGTTGCGTCATCTTGTTTTTCGCACACACTGCATTCGGAGCACTCTACTACTTCCTAGAGCTCTGTTTTCGCTATCAAAAATTCTGGTAAATCCCGAACTCCCCTTTAAACCTATAAATGATAAGCACAGTGGAAAATCCAAAAGAAAAACCTCACATTTCTGTCGTCGTACCTGTTTACAAGGCTGAAAATTCGCTGATGGAGCTTTATGCGCGATTGAAAACATCGCTGGAAGAGATCACACCAAATTTTGAAATCCTGTTGATTGAGGACTGCGGCGGCGATCGCTCCTGGGATTTAATAAAACAGTTGGCAAAGGTCGATCCAAGAGTGCGGGGAATTCAGCTAAGCCGGAACTTCGGCCAGCATTACGGCATCACTGCGGGTCTCGATAGTTCCCGAGGAGATTGGGTTGTGGTCATGGACTGCGACCTACAGGATCGTCCTGAAGAAATTCCCCGGTTATATGCCAAGGCACAGGAAGGGTACGACATTGTCCTGGCTCTACGAGGTTTAAGAAAAGACTCTGCAATAAAGCGCCTAGGCTCGTGGTTTTTTTACAAGACGTTCAGTTATCTTGCCGACTTTGAGTATGACGGGAATAGCGGTAACTTTCGAATAATTTCCCGCCAAGTTACTGACAATCTGTGCCAAATGCGTGAACAGTTGCGTTTTTTTGGCGCCTTGGTCCACTGGATGGGCTTTACCAGCACCGGCATTGATGTCGAGCACTGCGAACGTGGCCACGGCAAAAGCACTTACACTTTCTCCAAACTTTGGAGTCTGGCCATGGATACCATTATCGCCTATTCGGACAAACCACTTAGGCTTGCAGTAAAGCTCGGCTTTACAATGGCCTCACTTTCATTCATCTATGGTATCTACCTTATGATCACCACCTACTTTCATGGCACGGTAGTACAAGGTTGGACCAGCCTCATGGTATCTATTTTCTTCATTGGCGGAATTGTCATCTCCATTCAGGGCGTAGTCGGCATATATATAGGCAAGACATTCGACGAGACTAAAAAGCGTCCGCTTTATATCGTCGGACGAAAAACCTTCTAGTCTGAATACTGGCAGTTCCACTACCCCTTCAACTCCAAAGCCAAATAGAATGCCATAGTGAACACTATCCCTACCCATACCATCATTCAGCTGATTCGCTACGGAATTATTGGCGTAACCAGCAATGCCTTGGCTTACGCTGGTTACTTACTGATCGTGTATGCCGGTTGCGGAGAAAAATTGTCTATGACGCTTATGTATCTGGCAGGAGCCACCTACAGCTATTCTGTCAACTACCGTTGGACTTTCAAAAAAAGCGGGCGAGCTGGCGCACCATTTCGCTACATACAAATGCATGTATCAGGCTATGTGATAAACCTGATATTACTGTATGTATTTTTCGACCAACTCCACTACCCACATGAAATAGTCCAAGCATCGGCCATAATATTATTAGCGGCGTACAGTTTTCTCGCATGCAAGTACTACGTGTTCAGGGAAAACCCTGTCACCCCCTTAAACTCTTAATACTTATCTCTTTGTAAAACAGCAATTAACTTAAACATCGAGAGAGCAATGGATATAGAAAAGCTTGAGTGGGACACCGATTTTTTTCAGACCCCAGTCTATCGAATCAGCAACCCCACACTTTCGAAGGCCCATCTGCAAGAGCAGTTAAGCAAGGCGCTAAAACTAGGTGCCAGCTTAGTTTACTGGCAATCAGAAAAAGAGCTGAGTGAGCTGGACTCACTCCCCATGAAAGGCAGTCTAGTAGATCTTAAGGCTACGTTCATCACCAACCTCGCCACCACCAAGGGCAAGAGATATTCGTCACTGGTGGAAACCTACCATCCATCAATGAAAGTTGAAGAGTTGATCGACCTCGCTGTTCAAAGCGGCGAGTACTCAAGGTTTTCAGTTGACCCTAATATCGACCTGGAAAAATTCCATGAGCTCTACAGCATCTGGGCCAGAAGGTCAGCAGCCAAGGAAATCGCTCTCGAGGTATTTGTGATACGCAGTAACACTAAAATAGTGGCGATGTTGACCGCCGGCACAAAGAACGGCATTGCAGACATAGGGCTACTCGCCGTTGATTCATCAGTTCGCGGACAAGGACATGGTCAAACGCTGGTCAGACACGCTCAACAATGGTTCCAGGACCGAGGTTTCAAGCAATGTCAGGTTGTTACCCAAAAGAACAACCTGTCCGCATGTGGGCTTTACCAGAAATGCGAATTTCAGATTCAGAAGATCGAACCTTTTTATCACTTCTGGAAAAAACCCAGTACTAGCGCCTGAGAATGTGATGAGCAGAACACTATCAGCCTCATTGGCCCAGCTAGGACCAGAGGAATGAGACCATCGATGTATTGTGGTCCAGACCGATTTCAAGCTGCTCCCCCTCTACAGCGATTGATGGTGCGATCCTTCTTTAACCAGCCCCTCAAAAAAGCAAAGTCGATGCTTGAAAAATCGACTATTTGACCATTTTCACCAAACGACCAACAAAACCTTGTACTAGGATACGAGGCGACCCTTTGTCGCCCAGAGCAAACAGGAGGTAAATCAACCCTGACCCAAACTCGTTGCTATAAGGCAGCCCCCCTCCACACCTTCACATTCATGGATGAAATGATGAACTCACAAATACTGTTTCCACACATTGGTAAGGTCATCGCCAGCACCGGCAGCCGCAACTTTCCGCGCATGCTGCACGACCTGATACTCACCCAGCTGGCTGTGGACGCCACCCATATCACCCAACTGCGGGCCGACCCGGAACAGGCCGTCGGCAGAACCGGCAACACCCTGATGCAGACCCGCCACCCTCTGTACAGCGATGCCCATGCCAGCAATGACCCGCTGCTGCTCACCGGCTTTCCCGAACAACCCGGCGAACCGGCCCCGGGCCCGTCGCTGCAACGCCAGCGCGGCCACGCGGACCCGGCACAACTGCACCTGACCGGGCGCAAGGACTCCTACCACTACGTGCTCTCGGTGTACCGCAGCAGCCAGGACCAGAGCTTTTCCCCCCAGGAACGCCTGCTGCTGGAGGACATCTCGCCGTTGCTGCTGCCCATGGTGGAAAAACACATCAGCGCCCTGCAGCCCCGGGGCGATGCCGCCGAGCAGGACAGTGCCGCCATCGAGGGCCTGGCAAGCCTGCGCCTGCGCTTTGCCGCGCGCCTGGAACAGTCCGGGCTGCGCCTGTCCAACCGCGAGCTGGAGGTCTGTGTCGGGCTGCTGGCCGGGCGCACCGCGCCGCAGCTGGCCGAGCAGCTCAAGCTCAAGGTCAATACCGTCGAAAGCTACTTGAAGCGCGCCGCCATCAAGCTCGGCATCAGTGGCCGGCACTCGCTGCTGCGCTGGATGTACTCGCCCGAGGAACAAGCGCCGCACAGCAGCGAAACCCCGACGGCCTGATCCGGCCTTGGCCCTGTAACCCCCGCCGGCCCCAGCGCCGGCGGTTCGGTCTACGGCCTGTCAATCCCGGGCCAGGGCTTCGATGGGATCCAGGCGCGCGGCGTTGCGCGCCGGAACGAAGCCGAAGACGATGCCGATCAGGGTCGAACAGGCGAACGCGGTAATGATCGACCCCATGGAAAACACCATCTCCCACTCCTTGATGAACAGGGTGAACAGGTAGCCGATGGCGAACGACAGGCTGATGCCGATGGCCCCGCCGATCAGGCAGACCATCACCGCCTCCACCAGGAACTGCTGGCGGATATCCGACTGCCGGGCCCCCACCGCCATGCGGATGCCGATCTCCCGGGTCCGCTCGGTGACCGACACCAGCATGATGTTCATCACCCCGATTCCCCCCACCACCAGGGAAATCACCGCGATCAGCGACAGCAGCAGGGCCAGGGAGCGGCTGGTGCGCTGCACCGTCTGCATGATGCTGTCGAGGTTGTTGGTGAAGAAATCCTTGGTGCCGTGGCGCTGCTCCATCAGCTTCTTCACATGCTCCTCCACCACTTTGCTCGGCTGGCCGTCCTTGATCCGCACGCTGATGCTGTCCAGGTGGCGCTGGCCGAGCACCCGCCCGGCGGCGGTCTCGTAGGGCAGCCAGACGTTCAGCAGGTTGCTGGCGGCGAACATGTTCTTGTTCTCCCGGGTCACGCCGATCACCGTGCACGGCAGGTTGCCCACCAGGATCACCTGCCCCAGCGGGTCGACATCCGGGCCGAACAGGCGGTTGCGGGTGTTGTGGTCGATCACCACCACCTGGGCCTGGCGCCGCGCGTCGTTCTCGCTGAAGGAAATGCCGCTGGCCAGCTTGATGTCGCGAACCTGGAAGTACAGGTGGCTGACGCCGTTGACCGTGGCGTTGAGATCGATGTTGCCGTAGCGCAGCAACAGGCTGCGGCCGACCATGGGCGTGGCACTGTCGACGTAGTACAGCTGGTTCAGGGCCGTCACGTCGGCGGGCATCAGGGTCTGGATCGCCGCCGCCCGGCTGTCGCCGAAACTGGCCCCGGGGAAGATGTCGATGGTGTTGCTGCCAATGGCCTGGATGTCCTTGAGCACGTAGCGCTTGGCGCCCTCGCCGATGGCCACGATGGACACCACCGAGGTGATGCCGATGACGATCCCGAGCATGGTCAGCAGGGTGCGCATGCGGTGCGAGACCAGCGCCACCCAGGCCATCACGAAGGCCTCCTTGAACAGCCCCAGGCTGGCCACCAGGCGCCGCGCACCGGCGGGCCGCACGCTGACCGGTGGCTCGCTCGGCGCCTCGTCCGCCGGGCGCGGGTTGGCCCGGTCGCTGACGATCTCGCCGTCGCGCACTTCGATGATGCGCTGGGCGTTGGCCGCCACCTTGGGGTCGTGGGTGACGATGATCACCGTGTGCCCCAGGCCGTGCAGTTCCTGGAGGATGTTCATCACCTCCTTGCCGCTGGCGGTGTCCAGGGCACCGGTGGGTTCGTCGGCGAGTATCACTTCGCCGCCGTTCATCAGCGCCCGGGCGATGCTCACTCGCTGCTGCTGGCCGCCGGAGAGCTGGCTGGGCCGGTGGCCCAGGTGCCCGGACAAACCCAGGCGCGCCAGCAGTTCCCGGGCCCGGCCATGGCGCCTGACTTGCGGGGTACCGGCGTAGATCGCCGGCATCTCGACGTTGTGCATGGCGCTCAGGTGCGGCAGCAAGTGGTAGCGCTGGAAGATGAAGCCGAAGTAGTCGCGGCGCAGTTCCGCCAGGGCCTGGTCGTCGAGGTCGCGGGTTTCCCGGCCGTTGACCTTGTAGCTGCCGGCGGTGGCGTAGTCCAGGCAGCCGAGGATGTTCATCAGGGTCGACTTGCCCGACCCCGAGGCCCCGGTGATCGCCACCATTTCCCCGGCCTGGATGCTCAGGTCGATGTGCTTGAGGGCCAGGAACTCCCGATCCCCGGCGGTGAAGCTGCGGCTGATGCCGGTGAGGTGCAGCAGGGGCTCGCTCATGCTCAGGCCCCTGCCGTGCCGGGCAGCGGATCACCGATCACCACCCGGTCACCCTCCGCCAGGCCGTCCTTGATCTGCACCTTGACGTTGTTGTTGATCCCGGTGCTGACGTTGCGCGCCTGGGCATGGCCCTTGGCGTCCAGCACCCGCACCGCGAAGCTGCCGTCGGCATTGCGCGGGCCCAGGGCCGCCACCGGTACCATCAGCACGTCCTTGGCGGTATCCAGCACGATGCGCACCTGGGCAGTCATGGAAATGCGCAGCCGATGGTCCGGGTTGGGCACGTCGAACAGCGCGTTGTAGAACACCGCGGTGTTCTGCTTGGGGGTGCCGGCGGTCTGGGTTTCGAGAAAGTTCTGCGGCGCCGGCTCAGTGCCCCGCAGTTTGGCGTAGTAGCGTTTTTCCGCCTCGCCGAGGATAGTGAAGTACACCTGTTGGCCGGGGGCGATATGGATCACATCGGCCTCCGAAACCTGGGCCTTGACGGTCATGGTGTCCAGGTCCGCCAGTTTGAGCAGCACCGGCGCCAGCTGGTTGGCGATCACCGTCTGGCCTTCCTGGGTCACCACCCCCACCACATCGCCATCGATCGGCGCGACGATGCGGGTGTAGGCCAGGTTGACCTTGGCGGTGTCGATCTGGATGTGCGCGCTCTTGATCTGCGCGTCCAGGGACAGCAGGTTGGCCCGCTGCACCTCGTAGTTGGATTCGGCGGTCTCGTAATCCTGCTGGGAAATCGAGGCGTCGGACTGCAAGTCACGGTAGCGCTCGTAGATGGCCTTGGTTTCCTTGAGCTGGGCCGCAGTGGCGCGGCGCTTGGCCTGCAGGTTCTCCTCGTCCACCTGGGCCTGGCGCAGGGTGTTCTGCAGCACCAGCGGGTCGATTTCCGCCAGCCACTGGCCCTTTTTCACCTTGTCCCCGACCTTGACCTTGAGCGACTTCAACTGCCCGGAGACCTGGGCCCCGACATCCACCTGCTTGATGCCTTCGAGCAGGCCCGAGGCCAGGACCGCGTTCTCGATATCCCCCCGTTCGACCTTGGCGGTCAGGTACTGCGGCGGCTCCGCCGGCGCCTGCACCGTATAGAAAATCAACCCGGCCACAACCACCAGCAACAGCCCCATACCGATTTTGCGAAACTTCGACTTTTCCATAGATGACCACAAGTCCGTTGAGGGCGGGCTGCACCGGCCAGCGGCGAGCCCCCTTACAGAACACCGTGCTGCCGTAGTGAGCGGTGTTCCAGATGAATGAAACCGGGTGTCCAGGCGCCGGCAGGGCCAGCGCCTGTGTTGCCCCGCGCCCTATGACATGACCTCCCCCTGGGGCAGCGCCAGGCCGTCATGCCACCAGGCCGCCAGGTGGTAGACGTTGGGCGCCTTGAGCAGGCTGAAGTGGTTGCCCGGGCCGTACCACACCTGCAGGTGCGCAGCCTGCCGGCGCCAGCCCTGGACCATCCCCTGCTGCTCCCGGCGGTTGCCGGCGGCGTCCAGGCTCGGGTCATCCGCCAGCACCAGGCGCACCTTGCCCTGGTACGGGCGCCGAGGCTGGTAGCGGGTGCGCAGGGCGCTGGCGAAGGTTCGCGCCGGGCCGTGCATGGCCCGCGGGTCGGCGCGCGGGGACAACAGCCCGACCCGTACCATGCCGGCATGCAGCAGGTGCATCTGCATGCCGTCGTCCTCGGCGGCGAAGCGCTCGGGGTCGATGCCCATGTCCTGGCCTGCAGCCAGTTGCATGGATTCGATCAAGCGCCACAGCGCCGCGGTGGTGGTATAGGGCCGCCCTAGCGCGCCATTGCCTCCGGGGGCCTCACTGTCGATCAGGGTCAGCGACACCACTTCGCGACCGGCGGCCTGCAGGGCCCCGGCCATCTCGAATGCCACCCAGCCGCCGAAGGAATGGCCGATCAGGTGCAGCGGCCCGTCGGGGTACTCGGCGGTGATGGCCTCCAGGTAATGCCGGGCTGCCACTTCGACCTGGCCATGGGGCACCCCGCAGCCGTCCAGGCCCCGGGCCTGCAGGCCGAGGATCGGCCATTCGGCCCCCAGGGCCTCGCTCAGGCCGATAAAGCCGGTGATGCTGTCACCGGCCCCGGGCACGCAGAAGATCGGCGTGTGCCCGGGGCGCCCGCTCTGGATCCGCAGCAAGGGCTGGTGCGGCGCAGCGCTCACCGCGCCCTTGGCCCTGGCCGCCGCCAGGGCCTGGCCCAGGGCGTGCCCCAGGGCCTGGATATGCGGCGCCTTCATCATGCTCAGGTGGTCCCCGGGTACGCTGATGCAGTGCAGTTCGCCCGCCGGCAGGATCTCGCCCCAGCCCAGGGTCGGGCTGCGCCGGGACAGCTCGGTGGGCCGTTCGGCGGCGCAGAACAGATGCACCGGCATGCCCAGGGGATGGACCCGGTAATGGGCCAGGGCATGGCCGTGGGCGACCTCGCGGTCCAGGTAATGGCCGAGCGCTTGCGGCGGCGCCGTGGCCAGTTGCTCGAACAGCAGCCCCTGGTCGCGGCAGCGTTGCAGCAGGTCGGCAAAGTCCAGTGGCTCCAGCAGCGCCTCCAGTTGTTCCAGGTGCGCCAGGGGCTGCACCCCGGCCGCGCCCTGGGCGCTCCAGTAGGCGCGGCACTGCAACAGCAGGTGGCGCTTGTGCGCGTGCTCGCCAGACCAGCGAGCCTTGCCCTGGTCGGTCAGGCGCGGCACGTAGCTGTCGATCAGGCCGAGGAACTCCACCTCCTGGTCCAGGCCCAGCAACTGCTGGGCGATCTCATAGGCCAGGACCCCACCGAAGGACCAGCCGGCCAGGCGATATGGCCCCTGCGGCTGGGCCTTGCGCATCACGTCAACCAAGCGTGTGGCCAGGCATTCCAGGGTGCGCAACTGCGGCTCGCCGACCGCCACGCCGGGCAGGCCGTAGATCGGGAAATCGCCTTCCAGGTGCTGGCCCAGGGCCGGGAAATACACGTCCAGCCCGGTGAACTCATGGACCAGGAACAGCGCCGGGCCACTGCCGCCGGTGCGCACCGGGATCAGCTCGGTGGAGCGCGGCGCGGCCGTGCGCTCGCTCAACAGGCGCGCCATGGCCGCCACCGTGGCGTGCTGGAACAGCTCCGCCAGGGTCACGTCGAACGCCGCCTGTTGCAGGCGGTTGAGCAACTGGATGGCCGAGAGCGAATGCCCGCCCTGTTCGAAGAAGTGGTCGTGGCGCCCTACTTGCTCGAGCTTCAGCACCGCCGCCCAATGCCCGGCCAGGGCCTGCTCCAGCGCGCCCTGGGGCGCGGCATAGGCCTGGGCGAGCTGGGCCGCGCTGCCGGGCGCCGGCAGCGCACGGCGGTCCAGCTTGCCGTTGCGGGTCAGGGGCAAGGCCTGCAAGTGCACATAGGCCAGGGGCACCATGTAGTCCGGCAACTGCTGTTGCAGGTGGCTGCGCAGTTGCTCGGCGTCCGGCGCCGGGGTGTGCTCGTGCAGGGTGTAGTAGGCCACCAGGCGCTTGTCCCCGGGGCTGTCTTCACGCACCACGACCACGCCGTCCCGCAGGCCGGGGAAGCGGGCCAACTGCGCCTGGATTTCCCCGGGTTCGATGCGCAGGCCGCGGATCTTCACTTGCTCGTCATTGCGCCCGATGCATTCCAGAAGACCATTTTCCAGCCAGCGGCCCAGGTCGCCGGTGCGGTACATCAGGGCCGGCGCAGCGGTGCCCTGGGTTTGCTGGTGAAACGGGTCGATGAGGAACTTCTGCGCCGACAGGTCCGGACGGTTGAGGTAGCCCAGGGCCACGCCATCACCCCCGATGTACAGCTCCCCCACCACCCCCACCGGCAGCGGCTGGCCCAGGGCATCGAGCACGTACACCCGGGTGTTGGACAGCGGCCGGCCAATGGGCACGCTGTCGGCATCCGCCGCCAGCTCACCGGGCTCATGGGTCACGGCAAAGGTGGTGGTCTCGGTGGGCCCGTAGCCGTTGACCAGGCGCAAGTGCGGCAGCTCGGCCTGGATCCGCCGGAAGGCCGTGGCATCCGCCCGTTCGCCGCCACAGAGCAGCATGCGCAGCCCCTTGAAGGCCTGGGGAACCAGTTGCACGTACTGGTTGAACAGGCTGGTGGTGAGGAACAGCAGGCTGACCCCGGTGCGTTCCAGCAGCGAGCCGAAGGCGTGCGGGTCCAGCAATGTCGCGTGGTCCACCACCACGACCCGGCCACCGTTGAGCAGCGGCCCCCAGACCTCCAGGGTGCTGGCGTCGAAGGCCGGGTTGGAGGCGAAGGCCACCCGGTCCTCGGGGTTGAAATCGGCATAGCCGTTGTTGATCACCAGCCGGGTGATGGCCCGGTGCGGCACCCGCACGCCCTTGGGCGCTCCAGTGGAACCGGAGGTGTACATGACGTAGGCCACCGCCTCGGACGACAGCGCCAGGTTCGGGTTGTGCCCGGCCAGCCGGTCGAAGCGCAGGCGGTCCAGGTCGACCCGTTGCACCGCGGCTTCCAGCACCCGCTCGCTGTGGCTGAGCAGCACCGGCGCCCCGCTGTCGGCCAGCATGAACCCCAGGCGCTCGGCCGGGGCATTGACGTCCAGCGGTACATAGGCGGCGCCGCACTTGCTCACCGCCAGTTGGCTCACCAGCAGGTCCAGGGAGCGCGGCAGCAGCAGCGCCACGTGATCCCCAGGCTGCACCCCCAGTTGCAGCAGATGCTGGGCCAGCTGGTTGGCCCGGGTGTTGAGCTGGATGTAGCTGAGCTGTTCGGCGCCCTGCACCGCCGCCACCTGCTGCGGCCGGGCCAGCACCTGCTCCTCGAAACACTGGTGCAGGGCCTGCTCGCGCGGGTAGTCGCGCACCGTGTCGTTGAAGCCCTCCAGTACCTGTCGGCGCTCGGCCTGCGGCAGCACCGGCACCTGGCCGATGGCCTGTTCCGGTTGCTGCTCCAGGGCCAGCAGCAGCTGTTCCAGGGTGCCGTGCAGGTAGTCGCAGATGCGCCGGGCATCGATCCCGGCGGCCACGGCGGTGAGCATGAAGCCGTCCCCCAGGTCGTCGATGCTCAGGGTCAGCGGGTAGTTGCTGCGCTCCTGGGCATTGAGCAACTGCATGCCCTCCCAGGCACTGCCGGCCTGCCCCGCCTGGTTTGCCGCCGGGGCACTGTGGCGGTAGTTGAGCAGGCTGCTGAACAACGGTGTACCCGGCTCCACCCCACTGCAACGCTGGACCAGGGCCAGCGGCGCCTGTTCGTGGCCAAGCAGCTGCGCCAGCCGCTCATGGGTGGCCAGCAGGGCCTCGCGCACCGGCAACTCGCCCAGATCGACCCGCAGCGGCAAGGTGTTGATGAACACTCCCAGGGCCCGCTCGGCGCCCTCGCCGCCCTGCATCCGCCCCAGCAGCACGGTGCCGAACACTACCTGCTGCTGCCCCGCCAGGCTGCCCAGCACCCGGCCCCAGGCCAGGTGCATCAGGCTTGCGGCACTGACCCCCAGTTGCCGCGCCTGCAAGCGCAGGCGCCGGCTCAGCAGGCGGTCCAGGGGCTGGCGCGCTTCGCTGAGTTCGGCGCTGCCTCCCGGTACTTCCTGCAGGCCCAGCGGCAGGGTCGGCTGGTCGATATCGCCGAGCATCTGGCGGAAGAACGCCTCATGCTCGGCCTCGCCGATGCCCAGGCGCGCCTGGGCCACGTAGTTGCGGTACGGCACCGCTTCCCCCAGGCGCTGCTGCTGGCCCAGGAGGAAGGCTTGCAGTTCGTGCTGCAGCACCTCCAGGGCCACGTGGTCCATCACCAGGTGATGGAACAGCAGCAGGGCCACCACTCGCTGGTTCACCGGGTCGGCGGCATGCACCAGGCGCAGCAGCGGCGCCTGGGCGATGTCCAGGCGGTAGCGACGGCTGTCGAAGCGCGCCTGCAACTGGCCCAGCACCTCGCCGTCGCCAGGCTCCAGGGCGATCTCTTCGCAGCACAGCGGCGCCTGGCGCCAGACCACTTGCAGCGGCTGCGCCAGGCCTTCCCAGAGCACCGCGCTGCGCAGGATGTCATTGCGTTCGATCACCCCCTGCAAGGCCTGGGCGAAGGCCTGCAGGCGCTCGGTGCTGGCAAAGGCGAACTGCGCCTGCAACACGTAGGGGTCACCCGCTCCAGCCGCCAGATGGTGGAACAGGATGCCGGCCTGCAACGGCGCCAGCGGGTAGATGTCCTGCACATTGGCGGTACCGCCGGGCACCGTGGCCACCACCCGGTCGATGGCGGCCTGGTCCAGTGCCAGCAGCGGTAGCAGGTCCGGGGTGATGCGCGGGCAGTCGCGGTAGATCAGGTTGGCCGGTACCTGCACCTCGCGACCGCGGCCCACGGCAGCGGCCAGGGCCGCCAGGGTCGGCTGGCCGAACAGCACCCGCACATCCGCCGAGAGCCCGGCCCGGCGCATGCGGCCGATCAGGCTCACCGCCAGCAGCGAATGGCCGCCCAGTTCGAAGAAGTGGTCGTGGCGCCCCACCCGCTCGACCTTGAGCAGTTCGGCCCAGAGTTGCGCCAGGAGGATCTCGGTGTCGCCCACCGGGGCCTCGTATTCGCGCACCTGGGCCGCCTCCAGCCCCGGGGCCGGCAGGGCCTTGCGTTCCAGCTTGCCATTGGGGCTCAGGGGCAGCGCCGCCAGGTGCATGAACAGCGCCGGCACCATGAACTCCGGCAAGTGTTCCAGCAGCGCCCGGCGCAGTTGTTCCACCGCCAGGGCCGGCTGCCCGGCAACGGTGGTGTAGTAGGCCACCAGGCGCTGGTCGCCCGGCACATCTTCCCGGGCCAGCACCACCGCTTCCTTGACCCCTTCGAGCTGGGTCAGGCGCGCCTGGATTTCCCCCAGCTCGATGCGCAGGCCGCGGATCTTCACCTGGTCGTCGTTGCGCCCCAGGTACTCGATAGTGCCGTCGGCCAGGTAGCGGGCCAGGTCGCCGGTGCGGTACAGGCGCGCGCCCGGTTCCTGGCTGAACGGGTCCTTGAGGAAGCGTTCGGCGCTCAGTTGTTCGCGATTCAGGTAACCCCGGGCCACCTGCACCCCACCGATGTACAGCTCGCCCACCACGCCCCGGGGCACCGGCTGCATCTGCCCGTCCAGCAGGTAGATGCGGGTATTGGCGATGGGCTTGCCGATGGGGGTGTTGTCCGGGGTCTGTGCCAGCGGGCCGGCGCAATCCCAGGCGGTGACGTCCACCGCCGCTTCCGTGGGGCCGTAGAGGTTGTGCAGCGCCACCTGCGGCAACTGCTGCTTGAAGCGCCGCACCAGGCTGCCCGGCAGCGCCTCGCCGCTGCACATCACCTGGCGCAGGCCGGCGCATTCGCGGGTGTCGCCATAGGCCAGGAATACATCGAGCATCGAGGGCACGAAGTGCAAGGTGCTGATGCCCTGCTCGCGGATCACCTGGCGCAGGTAGGCCGGGTCCTTGTGCCCATCGGGGCGCGCCATCACCAGCCGTGCGCCGGTGAACAACGGCCAGAAGAACTCCCAGACCGAGACGTCGAAACTGAACGGGGTCTTCTGCAATACCGCGTCCTCGGCAGTGAGACGGTACTGCTCCTGCATCCACAGCAGGCGGTTGACCACGGCCCGGTGCTCGTTCATCGCGCCCTTGGGCCGGCCGGTGGAACCGGAGGTGTAGATCACATAGGCCAGGTGGCTCGGGGTCAGGCCGTTGAGCCGCGGGTTGACCCGGGGCTGGCGGTGCCATTGCGGCTGGTCGAGATCCACCAGGGGCAGCGCCAGGTTGCCCAGCAGCGGCCGGGTCGCGCTATCGGCCAGCAGCGCCTGGGGCGCGCTGTCGTCGAGCATGTAGGCAATGCGTTCGGCGGGGTAGCCCGGGTCGATGGGCACGTAGGCGCCGCCGGCCTTGAGGATGCCCAGCAGGCCCACCACCATGGGCAGCCCGCGCTCGACGCAGATCGCCACCCGGCTGTCGGGGCCGACGCCCAGGTGCAGCAGGTGCCCGGCCAGCTGGTTGGCCTGCTGGTTGAGCTCGCGGTAGCTCAACTGCTGCTCGCCGGCCTGCACGGCGATGGCCTCGGGGTTGCGCAGCACCTGGGTCTCGAACAGCCCGTGCAGGGTCTGTTCCAGGGGGTAGTCGCGGGCGGTGGCATTGAAGCCGTGCAGCAGCTGTTCGCGCTCGGCGGCATCCAGCAGCGGCACCTGTGCCAGCAGCATCTGTTCATCGGCCACCATGGCCTGCAGCACCCGCTGCAGGTAGCCGGCATACCGCAGCATGGTGGTTTCATCGAACAGCGCCGTGGCGTATTCCAGGCTGCCTTCGATGCGGTCCTGCACCTCCCCCAGGCTCAGGGACAGGTCGAACTTGGCGAAGTGGCTGGCCTCGTGGATGCCCTCCAGTTGCAGGTCCCCCAGCTCCAGCTGCGGGCCGTCGCCGTTCTGCCAGGTGAACAGGGTCTGGAACAGCGGGCTGTGGGACAGGCTGCGCAACGGCCGCAGGATCTCCACCACCTGCTCGAACGGCAGGTGCTGGTGAGCCTGGGCCTCCAGGGTGCGGGCGCGGACCTGGGCCAGCAGCGCCTGGACCCGGGGCGCCGCCTCCAGGTCCAGGCGCAGGGCCAGGGTGTTGACGAACAGCCCGATCAACCCTTCCACCTCGGCGCGCATGCGGTTGGCCACCGGGGTGCCGATCACCACCTCGGCCTGCCCCGAGAGCCGCCCCAGCAGCAGCGCCCAGGCGCCCATCAGGGTCATGTACAAGGTGGTGCCATGGCGCTGGCTCAGGGCTCGCAGGCCGGCGGTCAATTGCGCATCCAGGCGCACCTCGACGCTGCTGCCGGCGTAGTCCTGCTGGGCCGGCCGTGGCCGGTCGGTGGGCAGCATGAGCAACGGCGGCGCCCCCTCCAGGGCCTGGCGCCAGTACTGCGCCTGCTGCTCCAGCACCGCGCCACTGAGCCAGTGCCGCTGCCAGTGGGCAAAGTCGCTGTACTGCACCGCCAGCGGCGCCAGGGGGTCGGGCAGGCCACGACTGAAGGCCTGGTACAGCGCCACCAGTTCCCGGGTCAGCACGCCCATGGACCAGCCGTCGCTGACGATATGGTGCAGGGTCAGCAACAGCACATGGTGGTCGTCCGCCAGGCTGACCAGGCGCCCGCGGATCAGCGGCCCGCGTTGCAGGTCGAACGGCGCCGAGGCCTCGCCCTGCACCAGGGCCTGCAAGGCGTCGCTGGCCTGGGGGTGGCCCCGCAGGTTTTCCAGCAGCAGCTCCAGCCCGGATTCGGCCGGGGCGATCAGCACCTGGGCTTCGTCACCGTACTGGGCAAAGCGGCTGCGCAGGGTTTCATGGCGCGCGACGATGCGCTCCAGGGCCTGCTGCAGGGCCGCGCCGTCCAGTGGCCCGCGCAGGCGCAGGCCGATGGGAATGTTGTAGGCGGTGTTGGCCCCTTCCATCTGCGCCAGGAACCACAGGCGCTGCTGGGCGAAGGACAGCGCCAGCGGCTGGTTGCGCGGCGCCGGCAGCAGGTCCGGCAGGCTGCTGCGCTCGGCCCGGGCCAGGGCCGCGGCCACGGCGCACAGTTCGGCATTGGCGAACAGCTCGCCCAGGGCCAGCTCCACCCCCAGGCGCTGCCGCACCTGGGACAGCATGCGCATGGCCAGCAGCGAATGGCCGCCCAGTTCGAAGAAGTGATCGTGGCGCCCTACCCGCTCGACCTGCAGCAGCTCGCTCCAGATCTGCGCCAGGACGATCTCGCTGTCGCCCTCGGGGGCCACATAGTCCCGGCTCAGCAGCGCCTCCAGCGGCGGTTGCGGCAACGCCCGGCGGTCGAGCTTGCCGTTGGCGGTCAGGGGCAAGGCAGCGAGGTGCACATAGGCCGCCGGCACCATGTACTCCGGCAGTTGCTCCAGCAGGCGCCTGCGCAGCTCGGCCGGGCTCGGCTCGGCGCCGGGGGTTGCACTGAAATAGGCCACCAGCCGGGTCTGCCCCGGCTGGTCTTCCCGGGCCAGCAGCACCGCCTCGCGGATGCCCGGAAGGCGGTTGAGGCAGGTCTCGATCTCCCCCAGCTCGATGCGCACGCCACGCACCTTCACCTGGTCGTCGTTGCGCCCCAGGTAGTCGATGCGCCCGTCCGCCCGCCAGCGCGCCAGGTCGCCGCTGCGGTACATGCGTGCGCCCGGCACGGTGCTGAAGGGGTCTTCAAGAAAGCGTTCGGCCGTCAGCTCCGGGCGGTTGAGGTAACCCCGGGCCACCCCGGCGCCGCCCACATACAGCTCACCGGCGACGCCGATGGGCACCGGCCGCTGCTGCGGGTCCAGCAGGTAGATCCGTGCATTGGCGATGGGCCGGCCGATGTCCAGGGGCCCGCCGGCCAGCAGCCGCCCGGAGCTGGCCACCACCGTGGTTTCGGTGGGGCCGTAGTTGTTGACCACGGCAAAGCTCGGCTCCTGGCTGAACTGGCGCAGGCGGTCGCCGCCGATCAGCAGGGTGCGCAAGGTCGGGTGGCCCAGGCCCTGGCTGAAGGCGTATTCGGCCACCGGGGTCGGCAAAAAGCTCAGGTCCAGGGGCTGGGCCTGCCACCAGTGCAGCAGTTGGTCGAGGTCCTGGTGGCCGATACCGGCCGGCGGCAGGTGCAGGGTGGCGCCGCCGCACAGCGTCGGCCAGAGTTCCCAGGCCATGGCGTCGAAGCCGAAACCGGCGACGCTGGAGGCATGTCGCCCCGGCCCCAGGTCGAAGGCCTGGCAATGCCAGTCCAGCAGGTTTTCCAGGCTGGCATGCTCCACCATCACGCCCTTGGGCAGGCCGGTGGAACCGGAGGTGTAGATCACATAGGCCAGGTGCGCGCAGCTCATGCCCGGCACCTGAAGGTTGCCCTCGGGGCGGGCCTGCCACTCGGGCTGGTCGAGGTCCACCCGAACCATGGCCGGTTGGCCCACCAGGGCCCGGGTGCTGCCCTGCACCAGCAGCGCCAGCGGCGCGCTGTCCTGCAGCAGGTAGGCGATGCGTTCCGCGGGGTGACCCGGGTCGATGGGCACATAGGCACCACCGGCCTTGAGAATCCCCAGCAGGCCGATCACCATCCCCGGCCCGCGCTCGACGCAGATCGCCACCCGCTGATCCGGGCCCACCCCCAGCTCCCGCAAGTGCCAGGCCAGTTGGTTGGCCCGGGCATTCAACTGACCATAGCTCAGGCGCTGCGCGCCCATCTGCAGGGCCGTGGACTCGGGCTGCCGAGCGGCAAAGGCCTCGAAGCGCTGGGCCAGGGTCCGGCCCCGTAGGTAGTCCACGGCACTGGCGTTGAAATCCTCCAGCAGTTGCCGGCGCTCGGTCTCATCCAGCCACTGCACCTGGGCCAGGCATTGCTGATCGTCGGCCACCATGGCCCGCAGCACCTGCACCAGGTAGGCGGCATAGCGCTGCACCGTGGCCTCATCGAACAGCGCGGTGGCGTAGTCCAGGGTTCCGCGGATCTGCCCCTGGCTTTCTCCCAGGCTCAGGGTCAGGTCGAACTTGGCCACCGCGCTGGCCCCGGCCACACCTTCGAGTTTCAGGTCCCCCAGTTGCAGGTCCTGGGCGAAGTTGTCGACCCAGGTCAGCACCACCTGGAACAGCGGGCTGTGGGACAGGCTGCGCTGGGGCCGGACGATTTCCACCACCTGCTCGAACGGCAGGTCCTGGTGCCCCTGGGCCTCCAGGCTGCGGGCGCGGACCTGGGCCAGCAGCCCGCTCACGCTCTGCCCCGGGTCCAGGTCCAGGCGCAGGGCCAGGGTGTTGACGAAGAGCCCGATCAGCCCTTCCACCTCGGCGCGCATGCGGTTGGCCACCGGGCTGCCGATCAGCAGATCGTCCTGCCCCGAAAGGCGGCTCAGCAGCAGCCCCCAGCCGGCCAGCAGGGTCATGTAGAGGGTGCAGCCATGGCGCTGGCTCAGGGCCTTGAGCTGGTCGCTCAGGGCCCGGTCCAGCAGCAGCTCGATGCTGCCACCGCTGAAATCCTGCTGCTGCGGCCGCGGCCGGTCGGTGGGCAGCATCAGCAGGCTGGGCGCGCCGGCCAGGGCCTGGCGCCAGTAGTCGCTCTGCTGCTGCAGCACCTCGCCGCTGAGCCAGCGCCGTTGCCACAGGGCAAAGTCGCTGTACTGCACCGCCAGCGGCGCCAAGGGATCGGGCCGGCCCTGGCTGAAGGCCTCGTACAGGGCCACCAGCTCCCGGGTCAGCACGCCCATGGACCAACCATCGGCAACGATGTGGTGCAGGGTCAGGAGCAGCACATGGTGATCGTCCGCCAGGGCCAGCAGGCGCGCGCGGATCACCGGCCCCTGCTCCAGGTCGAAGGCCTGGGCGGCTTCGGCACGCACCCGCCCGGCCAGGGTCAGCGGCGCCTGGCGCAGGTCTTCCTCGTGCAGGTCCAGAGCGCTGTCCAGGGGCCCGATCAGCACCTGGGGCTGGTCCTCGACGCGCACGAAACGGCTGCGCAAGGTAGCGTGGCGGCTGACGATGGCCTGCAGCGCCTGGCGCAGCGCCGAGCGATCGAGCTGCCCGCGCAGGCCCAGGCCGATGGGAATGTTGTAGGCGCTGGCGGCACCGTCCATCTGCGCCAGGAACCACAGGCGCTGCTGGGCGAAGGACAGCGGCAGGTCGTGATCCTGCACCGCCGGGAAGATCTCCGGCAGATGGCTGCGCCCGGCGCGCTCCAGCACCGCGGCCACCGCGCTCAGCTCGGCATTGGCGAACAGCTCGCCCAGGGCCAGTTCCACCCCCAGGCGCTGGCGTACCTGGGACACCATGCGCATGGCCAGCAGCGAATGGCCGCCCAGCTCGAAAAAGTGATCCTGGCGCCCGACCCGCGGCAGGTGCAGCACCTCCTGCCAGATCGCGGCCAGGGTGGTTTCGGTGGCGCCTTGCGGGGCCTGGTATTCACGGCCAAACAGCGCCGCCTGATCCGGCGCCGGCAGGGCCTTGCGGTCGAGCTTGCCGTTGGCGGTCAGGGGCAAGGCGTCGAGCCGTACATAAGCCACCGGCACCATGTAGTCAGGCAACTGCGCCAGCAGGTGGGCGCGCAACTGCGCCACGTCCAGGGCGACATCCTGCTGCTGGGTGAAATAGGCCACCAGCCGCGGGTTGCCCGGCTGATCCTCGCGGGCCAGCAGCACCGCTTCCTGGATACCGGGGAACTGGCAAAGACGGGTCTCGATTTCCCCCAGCTCGATGCGCACGCCGCGGATCTTCACCTGATCGTCGTTGCGCCCCAGGTAGTCGATGCGCCCGTCCGCCAGCCAGCGCGCCAGGTCGCCGCTGCGGTACATGCGCGCCCCAGGCTGGTCGCTGAAGGGATCGTCGAGAAAGCGTTCGGCGGTCAATTGCGGGCGGTTGAGGTACCCCCGGGCCACCCCGGCGCCGCCCACATACAGCTCACCGGCGACGCCGATGGGCACCGGGCGCTGCTGGGAATCCAGCAGGTAAATGCGCGCGTTGGCCACCGGCCGACCGATGTCCAGCTCGCCACCGGCGTGGATCGGCCCGGAACTGGCCACCACCGTGGCTTCGGTGGGGCCGTAGTTGTTGACCAGGGCAAAGCCCTGGTCGTGGCTGAACTGGCGCAGGCGGTCGCCGCCGATCAGCAGGGTGCGCAGGCTCGGGTGGCCCTGCTCCTGGCTGAAGGTGTACTCGGCCACCGGGGTCGGCAGGAAGCTCACGTCCAGGGGCTGGGCACGCCACCAGGCGAGCAACGCATCCAGGTCCTCGCTGCCGTCCTGGGCCGGTGCCAGGTGCAGGGTCGCGCCCACACACAGCGCCGGCCAGACCTCCCAGGCCATGGCATCGAAACCGAAGCCGGCCAGGCACGAGGCCTGGCTGCCGGGACGCAGGTCGAAGGCCTGGCAGTGCCAGTCCACCAGGTTGCCCAGGGTCCGGTGCTCCACCATCACCCCCTTGGGCAGGCCGGTGGAGCCGGAGGTGTAGATCACATAGGCCAGGTTGGCCGCGCTCAGCCCCGGTACCTGGGTATTGTCCGCCGTCTGATCGAGCCACAACCGCTGGTTGAGTTCGATCACCGGCACCGCCAGGGCCGGCAGGCGCCCCAGCAGCTCGGCCTGGGTCAGCACCGCCCGCGGGCCGCAGTCCTGGAGCAGGTAGTTCAGACGCTCGGCCGGGTGGGCCGGGTCGATGGGCACATAGCAGGCCCCGGCCTTGAGAATCGCCAATAGGCCCACCACCGTTTCCAGGCTGCGCCGGGCAACTATGGCCACCCGGTCATCGGGCTGCACCCCCAGCCCGCGCAGTTGCCGGGCCAGGACATTGGCCTGTCGGTTGAGCTCGGCATAGCTCAGCGAGCGGCCCTGGTAGCAGGCCGCCAGGGCGTCTGGGGTGCGCTGCGCCTGGGCCTCGATGCGGCCATGGATAGCCTGCCCCGGGGGGTAGTCCACCGCGCTGCGGTTGAAGCCTTCCAGCACCTGCTCGCGCTCCGCCACCGGCAGGATCGGCAACTGCTCCAGGGCCAGTTGCGGCGTCTGCTCCAGGGCCTGGGCCAGGTTCTCCAGGGTGCACAGCAGGTAGCCGAGGATGCGCCGCGGGTCGACCTGGGTGCTGGCCAGCAGGGTCAGGCTGAAATCCTGCCCGAGGTCGTCGACGCTCAGGGTCAGGGGGTAGTTGGTGCGCTCCTCGGAGCTCAGGGTGCTGATCCCGGCCCAGGCGGCCTGGGCCGCGGCACTGGCCCCGGCAGCACTGTGCCGGTAGTTGAGCAAGGCGCTGAACAGCGGGGTCGGTGCGCTCACGCCGCTGCAACGCTGGGCCAGGGCCAGGGCCGCGTGTTCGTGGCGCAGCAAGGTGGTGAGCCGGGCGTGGGTGGCCTTGAGGGCCTCGCCCAGGCCCTGGCTGTCCACATCCAGGCGAAACGGCAAGGTGTTGATGAAGATCCCCAGGGCCCGCTCGGTGGCTTCGGCGCCTTGCAGGCGGCCCATCAGCACAGTGCCGAACACCACCTTGTGCTTGCCCGCCAGGGTGCCCAGCACCCGGCCCCAGGCCAGGTGGAACAGGCTGGCCGCGCTGACCCCGGCCAGCCGGGCCCGGGTCCGCAGGCGCTGGCTCAACTCGGTTGGCAGGGCCTGGGTGCATTCCTCGATGGCCCGGCCATCGCCCTGCACATCCTGCAGGCCGTAAGGCAGGGTCGGCTCGTCGATATCGCCGAGCATCTGGCGGAAGAACGCTTCGTGCTCCTGTTCGCTGATGCCCAGCCGCGCCTGGGCCACGTAGTTGCGAAACGGCATGGCCGGCCCCAGGCGCTCGGCCTGCCCGGAGAGGAAGGCCTGCATCTCGTGGCGCACCACATCCAGGGCGCTGTGGTCCAGGGCCATGTGGTGGAACAGCAGCATGGCGACGATGCGCTGCCCGGCTTCATCCCGGGCATGCACCAGGCGCAGCAGCGGCGCCTGGCTGACGTCCAGGCGATAGTGGCGGGCGTCGAAACGCGCATGCAACTGGGCCAGAACCTCACCGGCCGCAGGGTCGGTCTCGACCTCTTGCAGCTCCAGCCCGGCCTCGCGCCAGACCACCTGCATCGGCTGCTCCAGGCCATCCCAGAGCACCGCGGTGCGCAGGATGTCGTGCCGCGCAATGACCCCGCGCAGGGCCTCGGCAAAGGCTTCCAGGCGTTCCTCGCTGGCGAAGGCGAACTGCGCCTGCATCACATAGGGGTCGCCCTGCTGCGCACTGACGTGGTGGTAGAGAATGCCCTCCTGCAGGGGCGCCAGGGGATAGATGTCCTGCACGTTGGCGACCCCGCCCGGGACGCTGGCGACAATGCGCTCGATGGCCTCCTGGTCGAGGTTGGCCAGGGGCAGCATCGCCGGGGTGATGCGGCTGATGCCCGGGGTGATGCCATTGGCCGGCACCTGCACCTGCCCGGCCTTGCTCGGCGAATACTGGCCGGCGCGGATCAGCTCGATCAGCTCCGGCTTGTGCTCGCGCAAGCGGGCCAGCAGCTGCGGTTCGCTCAGGGCCTGCTTGTTGCCCTGGACCACCAACTGGTCGTCCTTGAGCACCAGTTGCACATCCTTTTCCTTCAGTGTCGCCAACAGTTCGATCACGCTCACAGGACGATCTCCATTCGTTCGGTCATGGCCGCGTAGGCCGCCAGGGTCGGCTGTTCGAACAACGCCCGGACATCGGCTTCCATGCCTAGCTCACGCATGCGGCTGATCAGGCTGACCGCCAGCAGTGAGTGCCCACCCAGTTCAAAGAAATGATCGTGACGCCCCACCCGCTCGACATTGAGCAGTTCGGCCCACAGCCGCGCCAGGGCGATTTCGGTGTCGCCCACCGGGGCCTCGTACTCGCGCACCTGGGCCGCCTCCAGCCCCGGGGCCGGCAGTTCCTTGCGCGCCAGCTTGCCGTTGGCGCTCAGGGGCAGCGCCGCCAGGTGCACGAACAGCGCCGGCACCATGAACTCCGGCAGGTGCTGCAGCAGTTGCGTGCGCAGGTGCTCGACGGGCAGGCGCCGGGCGCTGTCGTGGGTGGTGTAGTAGGCCACCAGGCGCTGGTCGCCAGGCACATCCTCGCGGGCCAGTACCACCGCCTCCTTGACCTCCTCCAGCTGGGTCAGGCGCGCCTGGATCTCCCCCAGTTCGATGCGCAGGCCGCGGATCT
Source organism: Pseudomonas protegens CHA0 (assembly GCF_000397205.1). Lineage (NCBI taxonomy): Bacteria > Pseudomonadati > Pseudomonadota > Gammaproteobacteria > Pseudomonadales > Pseudomonadaceae > Pseudomonas > Pseudomonas protegens. Next base: position 2,419,068 of record NC_021237.1, on the reverse strand, counting down.
TCACCTGGTCGTCGTTGCGCCCCAGGTACTCGATAGTGCCGTCGGCCTGATAGCGCCCGAGGTCGCCGGTGCGGTACAGGCGCGCCCCCGGTTCCTGGCTGAACGGGTCCTTGAGGAAACGTTCGGCGCTCAACTGCTCGCGGTTCAGGTAACCCCGGGCCACCTGCACCCCGCCGATGTACAGCTCGCCCACCACCCCCAGGGGCACCGGTTGCATCTGCGCGTCCAGCAGGTAGATGCAGGTATTGGCGATGGGCTTGCCGATGGGCGTGTGGTCCGGGGTATCGGCCAGCGGGCCGCTGCAATCCCAGGCAGTGACGTCCACCGCGGCCTCCGTGGGGCCGTAGAGGTTGTGCAATGCCACCTGTGGCAGTTGCTGCTTGAAGCGCCGCACCAGGCTGCCCGGCAATGCCTCGCCGCTGCACATCACCTGGCGCAGGCCCAGGTCCTCGGCGCCCTCGCCCTGGGCCAGGAACACATCGAGCATCGAGGGCACGAAGTGCAAGGTGCTGATGCCCTGCTCGCGGATCACCTGGCGCAGGTAGGCCGGGTCCTTGTGCCCGTCGGGGCGCGCCATCACCAGGCGCGCGCCGGTGAACAGCGGCCAGAAGAACTCCCAGACCGAGACGTCGAAACTGAACGGGGTCTTCTGCAACACCGCGTCCTCGGTGCCAAGGCGGTACTGCGCCTGCATCCACAACAGGCGGTTGACCACGGCCCGGTGCTCGTTCATCGCGCCCTTGGGCTGGCCGGTGGAACCGGAGGTATAGATCACATAGGCCAGGTGCCCCGGGGTCAGCCCCTCTACTTGCGGGTTGCCCGGCGCCGGCCCGCTCCAGGCCAGCTGGTCGAGGTCCACCAGGGGCCGCGCCAGTTCGCCGAGCAATGCCCGGGTCGCGCCCTGGGCCAGCACCGCCAGGGGCGCGCTGTCGTCGAGCATGTAGGCGATGCGTTCGGCGGGGTAGCCCGGGTCGATGGGCACATAGGCGCCGCCGGCCTTGAGGATCGCCAGCAGGCCGACCACCATTTCCAGCCCGCGCTCGACACAGATCGCCACCCGGCTGTCGGGGCCGACGCCCAGTTGCAGCAGGTGCCCGGCCAGCTGGTTGGCGCGCCGGTTGAGTTCGCCGTAGCTCAGCTGCTGCTCGCCGGCCTGCACCGCAGTGGCCTCGGGGCTGCGCCGTACCTGGGCCTCGAACAGCCCGTGCAGGGTCTGCTCCAGGGGGTAATCCACGGCCGTGGCGTTGAACCCTTGCAGCAGGTGCTGACGCTCCTGCGGCGGCAGGATCGGCACCTCGCGCAGGGGCCGCTGCGGCGCCGTCTCCAGGTTCTCCACCAGGGCCAGCAGGGCCTGCTGCATGTAGCCGCAGATACGCTCGGCACCGATCCGCGCCAGGGTCATGGCGGTGAGACGGAACCCCTGGCCCAGGTCGTCGACGTTGAGGCTCAGGGGGTAGTTGGTGCGCTCCTCGCTATGCAGGGTCTCGATGCCCTGCCAGGCCTGTTGCACGGCCTGGCTCGGCACCCCGTCGCTGCCGTGGCGGTAGTTGAGCATGGCACTGAACAGCGGCAGCGGCGCGGCCACCCCGCTGCAACGCTGGGCCAGGGCCAGGGAGGCGTGTTCATGACCCAGCAAGGCACTGAGCCGGGCGTGGGTGTCCTTGACCGCGGCACGGCTGCCACGCGCATCCAGGTCGACCCGCAGCGGCAAGGTGTTGATGAACATGCCCAGGGCCCGGTCGGCGCCCTGCCCGGCGCTCAGGCGCCCCAGCAGCACGGTGCCGAACACCACCCGGTCCTGGCCCGAGGTGACGCTCAGGACCCGGGCCCAGGCCAGGTGGAACAGGCTCGCCGCACTCACCCCCAGCAACCGGGCCTGGGTTCGCAGGCGCGCACTCAGTGACGGCTCCAGGGCCTGCTGGCGCTCTTCAATGGCATCGCCATCGCCCTGCACGTCCTGCAGGCCGAACGGCAGGGTCGGCTCATCGATATCGCCGAGCATCTCGCGAAAGAATGCCTCGTGCTCTTCACGGCTCACACCCAGGCGCGCCTGGGCCACGTAGTTGCGATAGGGAATCGCCGTGCCCGCGGGCGACTGCCCCAGCAGGCAGGCCTGGATTTCCTCGCGCACCACCTCCAGGGCGGTGTGGTCCAGGGCCATGTGATGGAACAGCAGGATGGCGACGATGCGCTGGCGGGCCGGGTCCTGGGCATACACCAGGCGCATCAGCGGCGCCCGGGTCAGGTCCAGGCGCAGGTGCCGGGCATCGAAGCGCGCCTGCAGTTGCTCCAGGACCTCGCCCTGGGCGGGGTTCGCTTGCACCTCTTGCACCTGCACCCCTGCCTGGCGCCAGACCACTTGCAGCGGCTGCTTCAGGCCTTCCCAGAGCACCGCGGTGCGCAGGATGTCGTGGCGCTCGACCACCCGCTGCAGGGCTGCGGCGAAATCATCCAGGCGTTGCCGGCTGGCGAAGGCCAGCTGCGATTGCAGCAGGTAGGGGTCGCCCTGCCGGGCACTCAGGTGGTGATAGAGAATGCCCTCCTGCAACGGCGCCAGGGGGTAGATGTCCTGCACGTTGGCCACGCCGCCGGGCACGCTGGCCACCACTCGGTCGATGGCTTCCTGCTCCAGTTCCACCAGCGGCAGCAGGTCCGGGGTGATGCGCGGGCAATCCGCGGTGATCCGGTTGGCCGGGACCGCGACCTCGCGGCCACTGCCCACCGCAGCCGCCAGCGCAGCCAGGGTCGGCTGGCCGAACAGCACCCGCACGTCGGCGTCCAGGCCGATCTGGCGCATGCGTTCGATCAGGCTCACCGCCAGCAGCGAATGCCCGCCCAGTTCGAAGAAGTGATCATGGCGCCCCACCGCCTCCACCTGCAGCACCTCGCTCCAGATCCGCGCCAGGGCCTGTTCCACCTCGCCTTCGGGGGCCACGAATTCCCGGTTCAGCCAGGCCTCTTCCCCCGGCGGTGGCAGGGCCTTGCGGTCGAGCTTGCCGTTGGCGGTCAGGGGCATGGCCGGCAGGCGCACATAGGCCACCGGCAGCATGTAGTCCGGCAGCCGGCCTTGCAGGTGGTCGCGCAGGTCTTCGGCGGCGGCTTGCACGCCCTCGGTACGGGAAGTGAAATAGGCCAGCAGGCGCCCCTCGCGGACCAGCACCAGGGCTTCCTTGAGGGCCGGATGGGTGAGCAGCGCCGCCTCGATTTCCCCAGGTTCGATGCGCATGCCGCGCACCTTCACCTGGTCGTCGTTGCGCCCCAGGTAGTCGAGGTTGCCGTCGGCGCGCCAGCGGGCCAGGTCACCGGTGCGGTACATGCGTGCCTCGGGCTCGGCGCTGAAGGGGTCGTTGAGAAAGCGTTCAGCGGTCATTTGCGGGCGGTTGAGGTAACCCCGGGCCACCCCGGCCCCGGCCACATACAGCTCGCCACTGACCCCCTGGGGCACCGGGCGCTGCAGTTCGTCCAGCAGGTAGAGCCGCGCATTGGCCACGGGCCGGCCGATATGCAGGGCGCTACCGGCCTCGATCCGCCCGGAGCTGGCCACCACCGTGGCTTCGGTGGGGCCGTAGTTGTTGATCACTGCAAAACCCGGGTCGGCGGCGAACTGGCGCAGGCGGTCGCCACCGATCAGCAAGGTGTCCAGTGTGGGGTGGCCGAGCCCCTGGCTGAAGGCGTATTCGGCCACCGGGGTCGGCAGGAAGCTGACATCCAGGGGCTGGGCGCGCCACCAGTGCAGCAGCGCTTCGATATCCTGGCTGCCCACATCGGCGGGCGGCAGGTGCAGGGTCGCGCCGCTGCACAGGGTCGGCCAGACCTCCCAGGCCATGGCGTCGAAGCCCAGGCCGGCGACGCTGGAGCTGTGCCGCCCCGGGCCCAGGTCGAAACTCGCGCAGTGCCAGTGCACCAGGTTTTCCAGGCTCTGGTGCTCCACCATCACGCCCTTGGGCAGGCCAGTGGAACCGGAGGTGTAGATCACATAGGCCAGGTGCGCCGGGGTCAGGTGCGGCAGCAGCGGGTTGCCCAGCTCGGCCTCCTGCCAGGCAACCCCATCGAGATCGATCGACACCACCGCAAGGCTGCCCGGCAGCTCGCGGGTGGCGCTTTGCACCAGCACTGCCAGCGGCGCGCTGTCCTGCAGCAGGTAGGCAATGCGTTCGGCCGGCAGGCTCGGGTCGATGGGCACATAGGCCGCCCCGGCCTTGAGGACCGCCAGCATGCCCCGCAACAAGTGCGGCCCGCGTTGCAGGCACAGGGCCACGCGATCGTCTGGGTGCACGCCCAACTCCAGCAGTTGCCGGGCCAGCTGATTGGCCTGCTGGTTGAGCTGGCGGTAGCTCAGGCGCAACGGCCCCTGTACCAGCGCCACAGCGTCGGGAGCCTGTGCCGCTCGCGCCTCGAACATCCCGTGCAGGGTCTGCCCGCGGGGGTAGTCGGCGGTGCTGGCATTGCAGCCCTCCAGCAGTTGCTCGCGCTCTTGTGGCGGCAGCACCGAGCACTGTTCGAGGGCCGCCTGCGGGTTGTGTTCCAGGGCCTGGGCCAGTTGCTCCAGGGCACTTTGCATATAAGCGCCGACACGCTGCGCACCGATTCCGGCCTGGGCCAGCAGCGCCAGGCTGAAGCCTTCGCCCAGGTCATCGACGCTGAGGCTCAGCGGGTAGTTGCTGCGCTCCTCGCCCCCCAGCAGTTCGACGCCCTGCCAGATATCCAGGCCGTCCGGCGCCGCCGTGTTCGGCACGCTGTGGCGGTAGTTGAGCAAGGTGTTGAACAGTGGCGCGCCGGCCGCCACCGCGCTGCTGCGCTGGGCCAGGGCCAGGGAGGCGTGCTCATGGCCGAGCAAGGCGCTGAGCCGGGCGTGGGTGGCCTTGACCGCGGCATGCACGCTGCCCTGCACATCGACCCGCAGCGGCAGGGTATTGATGAACACCCCCAGGGCGCGGTCGGCGCCCGCGCCGCCCTGCATGCGGCCCATCAGCACGGTGCCGAACACCACCTGGCGACGGTTGGCCAACTGCCCCAGCACCAGGCCCCAGGCCAGGTGCATCAGGGCCGCGGCGCTCACCCCCAGGTGCCGCGCCTGTTGCCGCAGGCGCCGGCTCAGGGCCTCGGGCAGCACCAGCTCGGCCTCTTCGATACCCAGGCCGTCACCCTGTACATCCTCTACGCCGAAGGCCAGGGTCGGCTCGTCGATGTCCCCGAGCATGTCGCGAAAGAACGCCTCGTGTTCCGCCTGCCCGGCACCCAGGCGTGCCTGGGCCACATAGTTGCGGTACGGCACCGGTGTGCCCAGGTGCTGCGCGCGGTCGAACAGCAGGTCGCGCATTTCCTCGCCGATCACCTCCATGGCGGTGTGATCCAGGGCCAGGTGGTGGAACAGCAGGATCGCCGGCACCCGCTGCTGCCCGGGCTCTCGCGCATAGACCAGGCGGATCAGCGGCGCCTGGGCCAGGTCCAGGCGCCAGTGACGGGCGTCGAAGCGCTGCTGCAACTGCGCCAGCAGGTCACCCTCGGCCGGGTCCAGGTGCTGTTCCTCGACCCGGAGCTCGGCATGGCGCCAGACCACTTGCAGCGGTTGCGGCAGGCCTTCCCAGAGCACCGCAGTGCGCAGGATGTCATGGCGCGTGATGACCTGCTGCAGGGCCCCGGCGAAACGCTGCAGGCGCTCCAGGCTGTCGAAGGCCAGGCGCGATTGCAGCAGGTAGGGGTCGCCCTGCCCGGCGCTCAGGTGGTGATAGAGAATGCCCTCCTGCAACGGCGCCAGGGGGTAGATGTCCTGCACATTGGCCACGCCGCCCGGCACGCTGGCCAGCACCCGGTCGATGGCCTCCTGGTCCAGTTCCACCAGGGGCAGCAGGTCCGGGGTGATGCGCGGGCAATCAGCGCTGATGAGGTTGGCCGGCACCTGCACTTCCCGGCCGCTGCCCACGGCATCGGCCAGGGCGGCCAGGGTCGGCTGGCTGAACAGCACCCGCACATCGGCGCTCAGGCCGATCTGGCGCATGCGCTCGATCAGGCTCACCGCCAGCAGCGAGTGCCCGCCCAGTTCGAAGAAGTGGTCGTGGCGCCCCACCTGCTCCACCTTGAGCAGCTCGCTCCAGATCCGCGCCAAGGCGATTTCCACCTCGCCCCGGGGGGCGACGAATTCACGGCTGAGCAAGGCCGACGGGGCCGGCGCCGGCAGCGCCTTGCGGTCCAGCTTGCCGTTGTTGGTCAGGGGCAAGGCCTGCAACTGCACGTAGGCCAGGGGCACCATGTAGTCCGGCAGTTGCTGCTGCAGGGCCGCGCGCAGGGCTTCGGCCGGCAGCGGCGCGGCGTCCGCCTGCAGGGTGTAGTAGGCCACCAGGCGCTTGTCCCCGGGCTCGTCTTCCCGGGCCAGGACCACGGCCTCCTTGACCCCGGCGCAGGCAGTGAGGCGCGCCTCGATTTCCCCCAGTTCGATGCGCAGGCCACGGATCTTCACCTGATCGTCGTTGCGCCCCAGGCATTCGAGCAGGCCGTTGCCCAGCCAGCGGCCAATGTCCCCGGTGCGGTACAGCAAGGCCCCGGGCTGTTCGCTGAAAGGGTCGCGGATAAATTTCTCGGCGTTGAGTTCGGGGCGGTTGAGATAACCCAGGGCCACGCCGTCGCCGCCGATCACGATCTCCCCCGGGGCACCGATGGGCAGCGGCCGCTGCTGGGCGTCCAGGACATACACCCGGGTGTTGCCGATCGGCCGGCCGATGGGCACGTGCTCGGCGTCATCGGCCAGGGCGGTGACTTCATGGGTGGTGGCGTAGGTGGTGGTTTCGGTGGGGCCGTAGCAGTGCACCAGGCGCAGCCGCGGCGCCAGCGCCAGCAGGCGGCGAAAGGCCGCCGGGTCGGCACGCTCGCCGCCGCAGAGGAGAATCCGCAGGCCCTTGAGGGCCTCGGGAATCAGTTGCACGTACTGGTTGAACAGCGCCGTGGTGACAAACAGCACCGTGGCCCCGGCCGTGCTCAGGGCCCGGCCGAAACGCGCAGGTTCCAGCAGGGTGTAGTGATCGATCACCAGCACCCGGCCGCCATTGAGCAAGGCGCCCCAGACATCCATGGTGCTGGCGTCGAAGGCCGGGTTGGAGGCGAACGCCACCCGGTCCTCGGGGTTGAAGTCGGCATAGCCGTTGTTGAGCACCAGGCGGCTGATGGCCCGGTGCGGCACCTGCACGCCCTTGGGCACGCCGGTGGAGCCGGAGGTGTACATGATGTAGGCCACGGTCTCGGACGACTGCGCCAGGTCCGGGTTGTGCCCGGGCAATGGCGCCAGTTGCAGGCGGTCCAGGTCGACCCTTCTGGCCGGGCACGCAAGCACCTGGTCGCTGCGGCTGAGCAGCAGCACGCTGGCGCTGTCTTCCACCATGAAGGCCTGGCGCTGGGCCGGGGCGTTGATATCCAGGGGCACATAGGCCGCGGCGCATTTGCAGACGGCCAGTTGGCTCACCAGCAGGTCCAGGGACCGGGGCAACAGGATCGCCACCCGGTCGCCGGGCTGCAGCCCGAGCTCCAGCAGGTGCCGGGCCAACTGGTTGGCCCGGGTATTGAGCTCGCCGTAGCTGAGCTGCGCCTGGCCTTCGACCGCCGCCACCCGCTGCGGGTGGGCCTGGGCCTGGGCCTCGAACAGCCGGTGCACGGTGTGCTGGCGCGGGTAGTCGCGGGTGCTGGCATTGAACTCCAGCAATACCTGGCGGCGCTCGGCCGCCGGCAGTACCGGGATGTTCTCCAGGGCCAGGGCCGGGGTCTGCTCCAAGGCCTGGGCGAGGTGTTCCAGCACGCACTGCAGGTAGCCACAGACCCGATCGCCGTCCACCTGCGCCACGGCCTGCACGGTCAGGCGCAGGCCCTGGGCGTCATCGTCGATATTCAGCGCCAGGGGGTAATTGCTGCGCTCCCGGGAGTCGAGCACGCGGATCCCCTCCCAGCTCGCCGGCCCCTGCTGCGCGGCGTCGGCAGCGCTGTGGCGGTAGTTGAGCAGGCTGTTGAACAGGGGCAGCGATGCCGGCACGCCGCTGCAGCGCTGGGCCAGGGCCAGGGAGGCGTGCTCGTGGCCCAGCAATCGGGCCAGCCGGGCGTGGGTGGCGCGCAAGGCCTCGGCCACACCCTGCTCCCCGACACTGACCCGCAACGGCAAGGTGTTGATGAACATGCCCAGGGCCCGGTCGGCACCGGCGCCGCCCTGCATCCTTCCCAGCAGCACGGTGCCGAACACCACGTCATCGCGGCCCGCCAGTTGCCCCAGCACCCGGCCCCAGGCCAGGTGCAGCAGGCTGGCCAGGCTCACTCCCAGGTGCCGCGCCTGCTCTCGCAGGCGCCGGCACAGCGCCGGGTCGAGGCGCAGTTGACGCTCCCGGATGCCGCTGCCGTCGCGCTGCACGTCCTGCAGGCCGAAGGCCAGGGTCGGCTCGTCGATGTCCGCCAGCATCTCGCGGAAGAACGCCTGGTGCTGCTCCTCGCCATGGCCCAGGCGCGCCTGGGCCACATAGTTGCGGTACGGTGCCGGCGCCGGCAACTGCGCGGCGGCGCCCTGCAGCACCGCGCTGATCTCCTCCACCAACACCTCCAGGGAGCTGTGGTCCAGGGCCAGGTGGTGGAACAACAGCAGGCCCAGCCAGCGCTGCTGCCCCGGGTCCGCGGCGCAGGCCAGTTGCAGCAGCGGCGCCCGGCTCAGGTCCAGGCGGTAGCGACGGGGGTCGAAACGCGCCTGCAGCTGCTCCAGCACCGGGCCCTGGGCCGGGTCCGTCTCGACCACCTGAATGTCCAGGGGCGCCTGGCGCCAGACCACCTGCACCGGCTGTTCCAGGCCTTCCCAGGCCATGCTGCTGCGCAGGATGTCGTGGCGCGCGATGACCTGCTGCAAGGCCAGGGTGAAGGTTTGCAGGGCGTCTTCGCCGGCAAATTCGAACTGCACCTGGAGCACATAGGGATCGCCCTCGGCGCTGCTCAGGTGGTGATAGAGGATCCCCGCCTGCAAGGGCGCCAGGGCATAGATGTCCTGGACGTTGGCGGCGCCGCCGGGCACCCGCGCCAGCAGCCGGTCGATGGCGGCCTGATCGAGGTCCGCCAGGGGCAGCAGGTCCGGGGTGATGTGGCGGCAATCGGCGGCGATGCGGTTGGCCGGCACCTGCACCTCGCGCTGCCCGCCCACGGTCGCCGCCAGGGCGGCCAGGGTCGGCTGGCCGAACAGCACCCGCACATCGGCGCACAGGTCCACCTGGCGCATGCGCTCCATCAGCTTGACCGCCAGCAGCGAGTGCCCGCCCAGCTCGAAGAAGTTGTCCTGGCGCCCGACCTGCGGCAAGCCCAGCAGCTCTTGCCAGATCGTCGCGATGGCCTGTTCCACCTCGCCCTGGGGCGCTGCATATTCACGCCGGGCCAGGGCCTGGCTGTCCGGCGCCGGCAGGGCCTTGCGGTCGAGCTTGCCGTTGGGGGTCAGGGGCCAGGCCTGCAACGTCACGAAGGCGCTGGGCAGCATGTGCTCGGCCAGGCTCTGTTGCAGTTGCTCGCGCAGTTGCGCAGCGCTGGCAGCGGCCCCCGGCCGGGGGATCACATAGGCCACCAGGCGCTTGTCCCCCGGGGTGTCTTCCCGGGCGATCACTACCGCTTCGCGCACGCCGTCGCAGGCCGCCAGGCGGGCCTCGATCTCCCCCAGCTCGATGCGAAAGCCGCGGATCTTCACCTGGTCATCGTTGCGCCCCAGGTACTCCAGGCTGCCGTCGCTGCGCCAGCGCGCCAGGTCGCCGGTCTTGTACAGCCGCGCCCCCGGCTCGTGGCTGAAGGGGTCGGCGATAAAGCGCTCGGCGGTCAGCTGATCGCGGTTGAGGTAGCCCCGGGCAACCCCGGCGCCGCCCACATACAACTCACCCACCACGCCGCTGGGCAGCGGCTCGCGGTGGGCATCGAGCACATACAGTTGCAGGTCGGGAATGCGCCGGCCGATGGGGCTGCTGCCCACCAGCTGGGCATCCGCCGCCTGCAACGGGCGATAGGTCACGTGCACCGTGGTTTCGGTGATGCCGTACATGTTCACCAGCTGGGTGCCGACGTTTTCCAGGTGGGCATACCAGGGCTTGAGCATCCCCGGTTCCAGGGCCTCGCCGCCGAAGATCACCTGGCGCAGGGAGTGCTTGAGGGGGCTCTGGTCCTGGGCCGCGATCAGCGAACGGAAGGCGCTGGGGGTCTGGTTGAGGATGCTCACCCGGGCTTCGCAGAGCAGCCGGTAGCAGTCATCCGGCGAACGGCTGACGGCCTGGGGCACCACCAGCAACTGGCCGCCATGCACCAGCGCCCCCCAGATCTCCCACACCGAGAAATCGAAGGCGAAGGAATGGAACAGCGCCCACACGTCCCGCCAGTTGAAGTCGAACCAGTCGCGGGTGGCGCTGAACAGCCGGGCCACGTTGCGGTGCTCCACCATCACCCCCTTGGGCAGGCCGGTGGAGCCCGAGGTGTAAATCACATAGGCCAGGTGGGCCGGGGTCAGCCCCGGCACTTCGGGGTCCTCCTGGGCTTCATGGGCCAGGGTGCGGCTGTCGAGGTCGATCAGCGGCACCCGCAGGTCGGCCACCAGGGACTGGGTGCCGGCCTGCACCAGCAGCGCCACCGGGTCGCTGTCCTGCAGGGTGTAGGCGATGCGCTCGCGGGGGTAGGCCGGGTCGATGGGCACGTAGGCGCCGCCGGCCTTGAGGATGCCCAGCAGGCCGACGATCATTTCCACGCCGCGCTCGACACAGATCGCCACCCGCTGGTCCGGGCGTACACCCAGCGCCAGCAAACGGTGGGCCACCTGGTTGGCGCGCCGGTTGAGCTCGCCGTAGCTCAGCCGCAGCTCGCCGAACAGCAGCGCCGGGGCCTCGGGCTGGACCCGGGCCTGGGCTTCCACCTGCTGGTGGATCAGCGGGCTGTCCGGGTAGTGCCCCAGCGGCGTGTTCAGGCCCTGCAACAGGTAGCGGCGCTCGCTGGCCGGGAGCATCTCCAGGCTGTACAGCGGTGCCTGCGGAGTGCTCTGCAAGGCCAGGGCCAGGCTCTCCAGGGCGGTCAGCAGGTAGCCGGCGATGCGCTCGGCGCCCAGTTGCCGATCCACCAGGGCGGTGATGCAAAAATCCTCTCCCAGGTCATCGATGTTGATGGTCAGCGGGTAGTTGGTGCGTTCTTCGGCGCCCAGCACCTGGATGCCCGGGGCCACCTCCTGCACCTGGGCGCCATCGGCGGCGTGGCTGTGGCGGTAGTTGAGCATGGCGCTGAACAGCGGCGTCGGCGCACTGACCCCGCTGCAGCGCTGGGCCAGGGCCAGGGACGCATGCTCATGGGCGAGCAAGGCACTGAGCCGCTGATGGGTGGCCAGGACCCCGGCGCGCACGCCCTGGGCGCCGACATCCACCCGCAGCGGCAAGGTGTTGATGAACATGCCCAGGGCCCGCTCGCCGCCTTCGCCGGCCTCCATGCGGCCCAGCAGCACGGTGCCGAACACCACCGCTTCGCGCCCCGACAGCTGGCCCAGCACCCGGGCCAGGGCCAGGTGCATCAGGCTGGCGCTGCTCACCCCCAGTTGCCGGGCCTGGGCCCGCAGGCGCTGGCTGAGCTCGCGGTCCAGGGTCAGCCGGGCCTCTTCGATCACCCGCCCGGCGCCCTGCACATCCCCCAGGCCGCACGGCAGGGTCGGCTCGTCGACATCGCCGAGCATCTCGCGAAAGAAGCGCTCGTGGGCCGCCTCGCTGCGGCTTGCCAGGGCCTGGGCCAGATGGTTGCGAAACGGTACCGGGGCCGGCAGGCGCTCGCTGTGCCCTTGCAGGCGGGCGTGGATTTCCTGGCGTACCAGGTCCAGCGCGGAGTGATCCAGGGCCAGGTGATGGAACAGCAGCAGCGCCACCTGGCGCTGGTTGGCCGGGTCCTCGGCGTGCACCAGGCGCAGCAGCGGCGCCTGACGCAGGTCCAGGCGAAAGTGCCGGGAGTCGTAGCGGGCCTGCAGCTGGCCGAGCACATCGCCGTCGGCCGGGTCCAGCGCCACGGCCTCGATCACCAGCGGCGCCTGGCGCCAGACCACCTGCAACGGCTCATCCAGGCTTTCCCAGGCGATGGCGGTACGCAGGATGTCGTGGCGGTCGATGACCCATTGCAAGGCTTCGACGAAGGCTTGCCGTCGCTCGGCACTGGCAAAGGCGAAGCGCGCCTGCAGCACATAGGGGTCGCCCTGGGCGGCGGACAAATGGTGATAGAGCATGCCCTCCTGCAGCGGCGCCAGGGGGTAGATGTCCTGCACGTTGGCGGCGCCACCAGGCACTGCGGCGACGATACGCTCGATGGCGGGCGGGTCCAGCTGCACCAGGGGCAGCATGTCCGGGGTGATCCTGAAGGCCGGGCTCAGCCAGCTGCCGCCCTGGCCGTCGAGCAGTTCCAGGAGCCGGGCCTTGTGCTGCACTAGGCTGTCCCAGAGCCCGTCGTCCAGCGCCTCGTCATCGCCCTGGACGAGCAGGTCCTCCTGTTCCCGTTGAAGACGGATCGCCAGGGTCGAAAGCACTGCCATCAATTCGCTGAACTGCATCTTGTAACCTGCCTGAGAATTCGGAAACGGTTGAAGAGAACGTCCTTGTTTCAGATGCAACCTTTCACCGGCGCCCCGCTGCCCGGACGGGCGACAAGCGCCGCTGCCAGGCACCGCGCGGGGCTGTCGCGCCGTTGCGCAAAAAGCACCAGGGACAGTGAGCCCGCCAGGCTTGCTGGCAGCTCGCAGACGCTAAAACATCCGCCGCAGCGGGGCTGACATGGGAAGCCGGGACATGGCGCGGGGCCTGTCCCGCTGAGGTACCACGGCCCGCGCCGGCCCTGGGGCCGGCGCGGGGAAAAGCACTTGCAGCGGCCTCAGAGACGCCGCTGGCGCTTGAGCTGGGGGATGGTGGTGGCGGGGATTTCCAGGCGCTGCAACTGGCCCAGGGTATGGGCCGCCAGCGCCGCCAGGGTCGGCTGGCTGAACAACAGGCGGGCATCGGCGTGCAGGCCTTCCTGGCGCATCCGCGCCACCAGGCTGACCGCCAGCAGGGAATGCCCGCCCAGTTCGAAGAAGTGGTCGTGGCGCCCTACCCGCTCCACTTGCAGCACCTCGGCCCAGAGCCGCGCCAGGGTGGTTTCAAGCGGCCCCTGGGGCGGCTCGAAATCGCGGCTCAGCACCGCTTCCAGGCCCGGCTCCGGCAGTGCATCGCGCGCCAGCTTGCCGTTGGCGCTCAGGGGCAGCGCCGCCAGTTGCACATAGGCTGCCGGCACCATGTACTCCGGCAGACGCTCCAGGACATGGGCCCGCAGCGCCTCGATCCCAGGCGCCGCCACCCCGGGGTGCAGGCTGAAATAGGCCACCAGGCGCTCGCCACGCATCAGCACCGCCACCTCGCGCAGGGCCGGGTGGCTGGCCAGCCGCGCCTCGATTTCCCCCAGCTCCAGGCGCAGGCCCCGCAGCTTGACCTGGAAGTCGTTGCGTCCGAGGAACTCCAGGTCGCCGTCAGCGTTGTAGCGCACCCGGTCACCGCTGCGGTACAGCCGGTCGCCGGCGACGAAGGGGCTGTCGATAAAGCGCTCGGCCTGCAACTGCGGCAAGCCCAGGTAACCCCGGGCAACCCCGACCCCGCCAATGTGCAGCTGGCCGCTGACGCCCTGGGGCACCGGCTGGTCATGGGCATCCAGCACATACAGCCGGGTGTTGGTGATGGCCTTGCCGATGGGCAGTTGTACCTGCGGCACCGCTGCCCCTGGCTCCAGGGTCCAGGCGCTGCTGTCCACGGTGGCCTCGGTGGGGCCGTAGACGTTGTGCAAACGGGCTCCGGGCAGGCGCTGGCGGAACAGCCGGGCAATCGCCTCGGTCAGCTCGCCGCCGCCGCAGAACACATCGGTCAGGCTGTGGCACTGGCCGGCCTCTTCCAGTTGCAGAAATTGCAGGAGCATGGCCGGCACGAACTTGATCATGCTCACCTGCTCCTCGCGCACCAATTGCGCCAGATACAACGGATCGCGCTGGCCGTCGGGCCGCGCCAGCAACAGGCGCATGCCCGTGACCAGGGGCCAGAACAGCTCCCAGACCGAGCCGTCGAAACTGAACGGTGCCTTTTGCAGCAGGGTGCCCCGGGCCCGCTCGCCACACAGCTGCGAACTCCAGTGCATCAGGTTGCCCAGGCCGCGGTGCTCCACCATCACCCCCTTGGGTGTACCGGTGGAACCCGAGGTGTAGATCACGTAGGCCAGGTGCGAAACCGTCAGCCCTGCCACCACGGGATCATGCTGCGGCGCCTGCTCCCAGGTACTGCGGTCGAAGTCGATCAGCGACAGGGGCAGCGGGCCCAGCAGCTCGCGGGTCGGCTGGTGCACCAGCACCGCCAGTGGCTGGCTGTCCTGCACCAGGTAGCGCAGGCGCTCCAGCGGGTAGTCCGGGTCCAGGGGCACATAGGCACCGCCGGCCTTGAGGATGCCCAACAGGCCGATCAGCAGTTCCGGGCTGCGCTGCACGCAGAGCCCGACTCGCACATCCGGCCCCACACCCTGCTCGCGCAGGTAATGGGCCAGCTGGTTAGCGCGCTGGTTGAGCTGCCGGTAGCTCAGTTGCCGCGCGCCGGCCTGCAGTGCAATGGCCTCGGGCGTGCGCCGCACCTGGGCCTCGAACAGGGCATGCAGGGTCAGCTCCCGCGGGTATTGCGAACGGGTGGCATTGAGCGTTTGCAGCAGGTAGCGCGACTCCACCGGCGGCAGGATCGACAGGCTGTGCAACGGCGTCTGCGGCGCCTGTTCCAGGGCCAGCACCAGCGCTTCGAGAGCGGTGTTCAGGTAGCCCAGCAGGCGTTGCGCGCCGATCCGCCACGGGGCCCGGCAGCCCAGGCGGAAACCCGGTTCCAGGTCGTCCACCGCCAGCATCAGCGGGTAGCTGAGCACCTCTTCGCTGCTCAGCAACTCGACCCCAGGCAAACCCTGCAACAGGTCGCCGCCGAGGTTGTGGCGATAGTTGAGCAAGGCATTGAACAGCGGGGTCGGCGCCGCCACCGCGCTGCAGCGCTGGGCCAGGGACAGCGGCGCCTGCTCGTGGGCGAGCAAGGCACTGAGGCGCTGCTGGGCCTGGCCCAGCCCCTCGGCCACCGTCAGCCCCGCCAGCTCCAGGCGCAGTGGCAAGGTGTTGATGAACATGCCCAGGGCCCGATCGGCCCCCGCCCCGGCTTGCAGGCGGCCCAGCAATACACTGCCGAAGAGCACGTCCTCACGGCCGCTGGTACGCCCCAGTACCAGGGCCCAGGCCAGGTGAAACAGGCTGGCGGCGCTGACCCCGAGCTGGCGCACCTGGGTTCGCAGGCGCTGGCCAAGCTCGGCTTCCAGCAGGCCGCTGGCGTGTTGCAGGTCCAGATGTTCCCCGGGCCGTTCCTGTAGTTCGAAGGCCAGGGTCGGCTCGTCCACCGTGCCCAGGCCGGCCTCGAAGAACGCCTTGTGGGCGGCCTGCCCCTGGCGCGTGCGAGCCACGTAGTCACGGTAGGCATAGGCCGGCGCCAGGCTGGCTTGCCAGCCTTGCACATGGGCGGCGATTTCCGCCAGCAGCACCGCGGTACTGGTGGCGTCGTTGACCAGGTGATGGAAGCGCAGCAGGCCGATCCAGCGCCCATTGGCCCGGTCCTCGGCCCAGGCCAGGGCCAGCATCGGCGCCTGGCGGATATCCAGCGGGTTGTGCTGCGGGTCGAAGTGCTCGCGCAGTCGCTCCGCTACATGGCCGCCGGGCCCGGCCTGCCATTCTTGAACCGTCAGCCGGGCCTGGCGCCAGACCACCTGCAGCGGCTGCTCCAGCACGTCCCAGACCAGGCTGGTGCGCAGGATGTCGTGGCGCTCGATCACTGCCTGCAGCGCCAGGGCGAAGGCGTCCAGGTCCTCGCGCCGGGCGAAGGCGAACAGCGCGTGCTGCTGGTAGGGATCGCGGGCGGCGGTCATGTGGTGATAGAGCAGGCCCTCCTGCAACGGCGCCAGGGGGTAGATGTCCTGCACATTGGCAGCGCCGCCGGGGATGCAGGCCACCACCCGGTCGATGCTGTCCTGGTCCAGCTCCACCAAGGGCAGCATCGCCGGGGTGATGCGCTGGCAGTCGGGCGGAATGCGGTTGGCCGGGACCTCGACGACCTGCCCGGTGCTCACCGCCGCAGCGAGACTGGCCAGGGTCGGCTGGCCGAACAGCACCCGCACATCGGCCTGCAGGCCGGCCTGGGCCATGCGCTGGATCAGTTGCAGGGCCAGCAGCGAATGTCCGCCCAGTTCGAAGAAGTGATCGTGGCGGCCCACCTGCTCCACCTGCAGCAGCTCGCTCCAGAGCCCGGCCAGGGTGATTTCCAGCGGGCCCTGGGGCGCCTCGTAGGCGCGGCTGATCAGGTCCTCGGGCCCCGGCGCCGGCAGCGCCCGGCGGTCCAGCTTGCCGTTGCCGGTCAGCGGCCAGGCGTCGAGCGGTACGTAGGCCATGGGCAACATGTACTCCGGCAACTGCTGGCGCAGAAATTCCCGCAGTTGCAGGGCCGTGACCGCCTGGCGCGGAATGAACCAGGCCAGCAACTGGCCGTCCCGGGCCTGGACCAGCGCCTCGCGCACTGCCGGGTGATCCCCCAGGCGGGTCTCGATTTCCCCCAGCTCGATGCGCAGGCCGCGGATCTTCACCTGATCGTCGTTGCGCCCCAGGTATTCCAGGCTGCCGTCCTCCCGCCAGCGAGCCAGGTCGCCGCTGCGGTACATGCGCGCGCCGGGACGGTCGCTGAAGGGGTCCGCAAGGAAGCGTCCGGCGTTCATCCCATCGCGGTTGAGGTAACCCCGGGCCACCCCGCCACCGCCCACATAGAGCTCGCCGGGCACGCCGATGGGCAGCAGTTGCTGCTGTTCATCCAGCAGGTAGATCCGGGTATTGGCGATGGGCCGGCCGATATGCAGGGCCTGCCCGGCCTCGATGGCCCCGGAAGTGGCGACCACCGTGGCCTCGGTGGGGCCGTAGTTGTTGATCACGGCAAACCCGGGGTCAGCAGGCAACTGGCGCAGGCGGTCGCCGCCGATCAGCAAGGTGCGCAGGGTCGGGTGGCCCAGTTGCTGGCTGAGGGCGTACTCGGCCACCGGGGTCGGCAGAAAGCTCACCTCCAGCGGCTGGGCGCGCCACCAGGCCAGCAGGCGGTCCAGCTCCTCGGGGCCGTCGCTGACCGGCGCCAGGTGCAGGGTCGCCCCGGCGCACAGGGCCGGCCAGACTTCCCAGGCCATGGCATCGAAGCCGAAACCGGCAAGGCATGAGGTGTGGCTGCCAGCCTGGAGGTCGAAAGCCCGGCCATGCCAGTCCACCAGGTTCGACAGGCTCTGGTGCTCCACCATCACGCCCTTGGGCTGGCCGGTGGAGCCGGAGGTGTAGATCACGTAGGCCAGGTGCTCGGCGGTCAGCCCGGCGGCCTCGGCAATCTCGCCCGGGCCGTCCAGCCACTGGCCGTTGTCGAGGTCGATCAGCGGCACGTTCAGCGTCGGCAGGCACTGGCGCAGGGCGCCCTGGGTCAACACCGCCCGCGGCGCGCTGTCGTGCAGCAGGAAGGCCAGGCGCTCAGCCGGATGGGCCGGGTCCAGGGGTACATAGCCCGCGCCGGCCTTGAGAATCGCCAGCAGCCCCACCAGGGTTTCCGGGCTGCGCCGGGCGACGATGGCCACCCGCGCATCCGGCCCCACTCCCAGCTCGCGCAGGTGCAGGGCCAGGGCGTTGGCCCGGCGGTCGAGCTGTTCATAGCTGAGGGCCTGGCCCTGGGCGACCAGGGCAATGGCCTGGGGCGTGCGCCGGGCCCAGGCTGCGACCCGGGCGTGAATCCGCTGTTCGGCGGCGGCTGGCTGTTCGTTGGCGTTCCAGGCCTGCAAGCGGCGCAGCTCGGCGGCAGGCAGCAGGGAGAAGCGGGCCACCGGCAGTTGCACATTGTCCAGCCCCTGCTCCAGCACATGCAGCAGGCGCGCGGCCAGGGCCTCGATTTCCTCGGGCTGGAAATACGCCGAGTCGTAGACGTAGTGCATCCAGGCGCTGTCATCGAAGCTGTTGCTGCGCAGGTGGATGGCCAGGGGCGTGGGCTCGTGGCGGTTGGAGACTTTCACCGACGAGGCCGCCGCCTCGCCGTAGCGGTAGTCCAGGTCTTCCAGTTCGTAGGACAGCGACAGCTCGAACAGCTGCGCGCGGTCTTCGCGCAGCAGGCCGAGGGCGCGGTTGAGTTCGCTCAGGGGAAAGCGCTGATGGCGGAAGTCCTGTTTCAGTACATCGCGCACCGCCCCCACCAGGGCCTCGAAGCTCAGTTCGCGGCCGAAGTCCATGCGCACCGCGCTGACTTGGGTGAAGGAACCCAGGGTCACCTTGAAGGCCGCATTGGGGCGGTTCAGCACCGGCATGCCCAGGACCCATTCGTCCCGTTGCAGGGTGCGGGTGAAGTACACATGCAGCGCCGCCAGCAGCACATGAAAGGCCGAGGCCCCGGTGCTCTTGCCCAGGGCCTTCATGCGTTCGTGCAAGGCCGCGGGGAACGCCTGGACCAGGGTCGCCCCCGGGGTCGCGGCGTCGGCGGCGGGCCGGTAGCGCGGGCGCAGCACCGGCTCCGGCAGGCTCTGGTACTTGTCCAGCCAGTAGTCGCGGTCCCGCGCATAGCGGCTGGACTGGTGGTAGCGGGCGTCGTCCTCGATGAAGTCGACAAAGGACGGCGCCGTGGCCTGGGGCTCCTCGCCGCTGGCCAGGGCGCTGTAGAGCCCGCCCAGGGACTGGGACAGCTGGGCGAACCCCCAGCCGTCGAGGATCAGGTGATGGGCCTCGACTTCCATCAGGTGATGCTCGGGGCCCACCCGGAACAGCGAGAAGCGGCACAGCCGTTCGCCGTCGAGCTTGAACGCCTGCTGCATCTGCCGGCGGATCTGCGCCTGGGCCGCCGCCAGCGGATCGGCCGCCGCGGACAGGTCATGGAACACCAGCTCCACCGGCCACTGCCGGTCGAAGTGCTGCAAGGGCAGGCCGTCGACGCTGCCCTCCAGGGACAGCACCGTGCGCAGCACGTCGTGCTTGTCCACCAGCAGCTCCACGGTGCGCTGCATCAGCTCGGGCCGGAACGGCCCCTTGAGCACGGCATAGCCGCCGATGTTGTACAGCGGCGAGTCGCCCCGGCTCAGTTGGTCGAGCCAGATATCGCGCTGCCCGGCGGTCAGCGGCAGGCCCCGGGCCTGTACCGGACCGGCGTTCATGCGCGCCCCCGGGCGGGGTGCCCGGCCCATGGCGGGCAGTGGCTGGCTGGGGTGACTGGCGCGACGAAAGCGCCCACGGCTGCGGCGGAAAAATGCGTCATAAGATCCTTCTCATGTGATGGGCCCGGGCACCGGCGTCCGCGGATTTAAGCATCGGCCCCAGGGCCTGTATGTCACCCGAAACCCGGACAGTTCCGGCCCCGGTCGGCCACCTCGGGCAGCACCGCGCCGGGCTGTTGCAGCAGCTCTGCTGATCAGCTGAATCGGCTGTAGGAAATTGGCTACGCGTGAACGACGCTCATGGCCTGACGGAGGGCTTTTGCGTTCCACCGCAGGCTTGCCCCTCGGGCAACCTTGACGCCGGGAAACACCCCGCCGGCGGGCGCGACGGGACCGTCGCAAGGGCTTGACCCAGAGCCTTGGCGAGGCCCTGGCAGGGCCATGATGTCCCGGTTTCCCCCTACAGACGCCAGGCAAAGCCATAGGCTTAAATCAACGCCCGAGAACTGGATCAGGTTCATCGGGAATCTGCCACGGCATGCCGCGGCAAGCGCGCGTCGATCAGCGATTTGTCTCGATCAAGGATGATAAGGATATGAGTCTGACCAGCAGTATTGCGAACCTGGAAACCCCGCACTTCTACTTCGAACTGGGGCAGTTGATTTCCAGCTCCGGCCACCCGCAGTTCGCCAGCGAAATGCTGCAACTGGTGGACAAGCTGGTGCCACTGACCCAACTGGTACTCAGCGAATGGACCCTGGACGAACGCCAGGCCAGCCCCCTGGCCATTACCCTGCTGGGCCGCGCCGGGCTGCACAAGGACCTGCCACTGCCGGAGCCGCCGCGACGCCATGACCCGCTGCTGCAGCAGATGCTGGAAATGGACGACTCGCTGCTGATTCAAATGAATGCCCAGGCCCGCAGCGGCCCTTCCCGCACCACCGCGCACCAATGCCACCTGGTCTCGCGCAAAGCCAATCGCCGCTGTGTCATCGCCCTCTACCGGGCTCCCGACCAGGGCGGCTTTTCCCTGTCCGAACTGTCGTTTCTCAAGAGCCTGTCGCAGACCCTGCTGCCGTTGCTGGAACGCCACGCCCAGCTGCACCGGCAACAGGCCCTGAAGAACCTGCGCAGCTGGAGTGCCAAGCCCGCCGATGCCTTGCAGCAGACACCGCTGCAACGGGAGTTCGATGAGCGCCTGTCCCTGGGTGACATCACCCTCTCGGCGCGGGAAAAGGAAGTCTGCCTGGGGTTGCTGACCGGCGGCACCGTGCCGGAAATGGCCCAGCGCCTGAGCGTCAAGAACAGCTCGGTGGAAACCTACCTCAAGCGCGCCGCCGCCAAGCTCGGGGTCAGCGGCCGTCACGGGCTGGCCAAGTGGATGGTCGGCGCCTGAAACCGCCCGCACGCCCCTGGCTGTCCGCCATCAGGATGTGCTTGTCACGAGGCTGATCAATGCGTAACTCCCCACTGACCCTGGCGGCCCTGGCCCTGGCCCTCGGCGGCTGCTCCCTGGCCCCGGACTACCAGCGCCCGACCGCTCCCGTGGCGCCCCAGTACCCACAGGGCGCAGCCTTCGCCCCCGCTGCCGGCAACCCGGGGGCCGACTGGCAGGGACTGTTCCAGGACCCGTTGCTGCAGCAATTGATTCACAGCGCCCTGCAGAACAACCGCGACCTGCGGGTGGCGGCGCTGAATGTCGCGGCCTACCAGGCCCAGTACCGCATCCAGCGTGCCGACCTGTTCCCGGCGGTGAGCGCCGGCGCCTCGGGCAAGCGCCAGCGCCTGCCGGAACAGATGACCGGCAGCAAGGCACTGATCAGCTCCAGCTACTCCGCCAACCTGGGCATCAGTGCCTATGAGCTGGACTTCTTCGGGCGCATCCGCAGCCTCAGCCAGCAGGCGCTGATGACCTATCTGTCCAGCGAAGAGGCACGGCGCAGCGCGCAGTTGAGCCTGGTGGCCAATGTCGCCACGGCCTACCTGAGCTGGTGTGCCGACCAGGAGCTGCTGGAGCTGACCCGCAAGACCCTGGCCGCGGACGAACAGAGCCTGCGCCTGACCGCCCGCAATGGCAGCGCCGGCAAGATCTCGGCCCTGGACGTGGCCCAGGCCCGCACCAGCGTCGACAGTGCCCGCGCCAGCCTGGCCCGCTACCAGCGCCAGGTGGCCCAGGACCTGAACAACCTGACGCTGCTGGTGGGGGCACCGCTGCCCGACGCCCTGCCCCGGCGCGGGCTGGCCGAGGGCATGCTGGCCCAGGTGCCCGCGGGCCTGCCCTCGGACCTGCTGCAGCGGCGCCCGGACATTCTCCAGGCCGAGTACCAGTTGCAGGCCGCCAACGCCAATATAGGCGCGGCCCGTGCAGCGTTCTTCCCCAGCGTCAGCCTGACCGCCAACGCCGGCAGCGCCAGCAAGGAGCTGTCCGGGCTGTTCAAGGGCGGTGCCGGGGCCTGGACCTTCCAGCCGCAGATCAACCTGCCGATCTTCAATGCCGGCAGCCTGCGGGCCAGCCTGGATTACGCCCGGCTGCAGAAGGACATCAGCGTCGCCCAGTATGAAAAGGCCATCCAGACCGCCTTCCAGGAAGTCGCCGACGGCCTGGCCGCGCGCCAGACCTTCCAGCAGCAACTGAGTGCCCAGCACAGCCTGGTGCAGGCCAGCCAGGACTACTACAACCTGGCCGAGCACCGCTACCGCATCGGCGTCGACAGCAACCTGGTGTTCCTCGATGCCCAGCGCTCGCTGTTCAGCGCCCAGCAAGGGCTGATCAATGACCGCCTGGCGCAGTTGCTGGCCGAGGTAAATCTGTTCCGGGCCCTGGGTGGTGCCTGGGAGGATGGCGCGCAGGCACCGAGCCTGGCCCGCGCCCAGACCTTGCCCTGAGCCACTGGCGATGGCCGGGTATCAGGGGGCTGGGGCGATGAGAGGTTGGGGGGATGTGGGGACCGGGGCCATGAGTGCCCCACGCTGTAGAACCAACCCGGTCAGCCTGGGCAGTAGGCGAAACATGGACCGGGCAGGCAGGTACAGCCGTGTTGCAGCCCGCCCTGACCAACCACCGCCATTCAGCGTGTTGCCTGTGGTAGCTGGCCGGGCGAACGGGGAGCGAGTCTAGACAGCGCCCCCCACAGCGTCTGTAGGAAAATTCTGAATTCAGAACGTTCCGAATCTCGGAGTGGAATCGGATAAAGCACGCCCGTTCCACGGCCCTGCGAAGGGGGTTGGCCGCGAGTGCCTAACGGGTGCCCGGCACCAGGTCGAGGATCTCGTCGATGCCCAGGCACCGCGGCTCCACCTCCAGGGTCCGGCCATGCTCGAGAATCCCCACCGCCACATCACGCATGGCCATGTAGGCACTGCGCAGCATGTGGTTGGCGTAGATCACCGCGTTGAAGCCCGCCCCCTCCAGCTCGTCGAAACTCAAGTGAGCGTAGCTGGTGGGCACACAGATCAGCGGCACACGCGGGCAGTGGCGGCGGAACAACCGGGCGAACTCGAGGATCTCCAGGCCGTCCTTCTTGCGGCTGTGGATCATGATCCCGTCGGCGCCGGCCGCGACATAGGCCAGGCAGCGCTCGATGGCATCGTCCATGCCCTTGTCGAGGATCAGGCTTTCACAACGGGCGATGATCAGCAGATCCTCGTGGCTGCGGTTGGCGCAGCCCACGCGGATCTTTTCGCAGAACTCCTCGATGGAGTCCTGGAGCTGGCTCACCGCGTTGCCGAACAGCGAGTTCTTCTTCAGCCCGCACTTGTCCTCGATCACCACCGCCGAGACCCCGGCCCGGTCCAGCATCTTCACGTGGATGGCGAAGTGCTCGGCCTTGCCCCCGGTATCGCCGTCGAAAATCATCGGCAACGAACACACATCGAAGATCTCGCGGATGCCGTGCAAGCGGTTGCTCGGCGAGAGGATCTCGATGTCCGGCAGGCCCTTGTGGGTCGAGTCGGTAAGGGAGCTGGACCAGATGGCGTCGTAGACCAGGCTCGGTCCGCTGCCCCGCTCCAGCCTGGATTGCTCCGCCAGCAGAGCGGAGATCGGGCTGTGGGCTTCGAGCACGCGAAGGCAGCGCTTGCGGCGCAGCAACTGGCTCAGGTTGGTTCGGCGAATATCAGCTTCCTGCATGGGATTCACACGCCTCTTGTGGTTGGGGAACACCGGGTTCGCTCAGGGGTGGGTCATGTCCAGGGCCACCACGTAGCGGTCGAAATCCGCCGCCGAGACATAGCCCAGCTGCTGGGCCACTTCCCGCAGCGACTTGCCCTCGTGGTGGGCGGTCTTGGCGATGATCGCGGCCTTGTCATAGCCGATGTGGCGGTTGAGGGCGGTCACCAGCATCAGGTTCTTCTCGATATTGGCCTCGATGCGCGCCCGGTTCGGCTCGATGCCCACCGCGCAGTGGTCGTTGAAGGCCCGGCAGGACTCGGCCAGCAAGGTGATGCTTTCCAGCACGTTGTGCACCATCACCGGCTTGTAGACGTTGAGCTGGAAATTGCCCTGGCTGCCGGCGAAGGCCACGGTGGCGTCGTTGCCGAAGACCTGGGTACAGACCATGGTCAGCGCCTCGCACTGGGTCGGGTTGACCTTGCCCGGCATGATCGAGGAGCCCGGCTCGTTCTCTGGAATGTCGATCTCGCCGATGCCGCAGCGCGGCCCGCTGGCCAGCCAGCGCACGTCGTTGGCGATCTTCATCAGGGCCATGGCCAGGGTGCGGATCGCCGCCGAGGTGTTGATCAGCGCGTCATGGGCCGACAGGGCGAAGAACTTGTTGGCGCAGGACTTGAACGGGTAGCCGGTGAGCTCGGCGATGATTCGTGCGCACTCGTCGCCGAACTGCGGGTGGGAGTTGAGCCCGGTGCCCACCGCCGTGCCGCCGATGGCCAGGTCGTAGAGGCCGGTGAGGTTGTGCTGGATGGCCGCCAGGGCATAGTCGATCTGCTCGACCCAGCCACCGATCTCCTGGCCCAGGGTGATGGGGGTGGCGTCCTGCAAGTGGGTGCGTCCGACCTTGACCACATCGCGGTACTGCTCGGCCTTCTCGAACAGCGTGTCGCGCAGCACCGAGACGCCCGGCAGCAGGGTTTCGAAGATCTCCGTCACCACCACCATGTACATCGCCGTGGGGAAGGTGTCGTTGGACGACTGGCCACGGTTGACGTGGTCGTTGGGGTGGATCGGCTTCTTGCTGCCCAGCTCGCCGCCGAGCATCTCGATGGCCCGGTTGGCGATCACTTCGTTGGCGTTCATGTTGGACTGGGTGCCGGAACCGGTCTGGAACACCACCAGCGGGAAATGCTCGTCCAGTTGCCCGCTGATCACCTCATCCGCCGCCTTGACGATGGGCAGCGCAATGGCTTCCGGCAGCTCGCCGAGCTTGAGGTTGGCCAGGGCCGCGGCCTTCTTCAGGATGCCCATGCTGCGGATCATCGGCGCCCCCCACTGGAAGCGTGCACGGCCAATGGGGAAGTTGTGGATGGAGCGTTCGGTCTGGGCTCCCCAGTACTTGTTGGACGGTACCGAAATGGAACCCATCGAGTCGGATTCAAGACGCATGTGGGTAGTTCTCCAATAAATGAATGAGGGTCCGGCCTGCGGTGCCGGGCAGGCGCCCTGCCCGGCCTGGTTGGCAGGCGCTTATTCCTTGAGTACGGAGGCCATCTTCTCCAGGTGCTGGCAGGCGCGCAGCACGTACTCATCGGACAGCGCTGCGATGCGCCGGTAGTTGACCTGCTGGCCGGTGGCCTGGGTGTAGAGCTTCAGGGCGTCGGTGGCGTGGCGGAAATGCCGGGCCTCGACGGCGCCGCAGTGAACGCTGAGGAAGCCGGCGATGCGGTTGGCTTCCCCGGCGGGGTAACCGCAGGATTCGCGCAGCCAGTTCTTCCACAGTGGCGTCATCAGGTTGTACTCGCCGGTGTTGAACAGCTCGGTCAGGGCCATCATCTCCAGGGCTTCCACCAGGTTCGGGGCCAGCGGGCGCTTCTCGCCGACCCAGGTGGAGAACTCCTTGGTGATGGGGTTCAGGTACTTGTCCTGCAGGCGCCAGTTGTCCGAGCCGCAGATGGCCGAGGCCATGCGGTGGTAGAGCTTGGAATGGTGGGGATGGCCGTGCATCTCACCCAGGCCGACGTCCTCGACGATGATCTCGCCGCAGTGCCGGGCCGCCTCCAGCAGCTTGAGCTTGTTGTCATCACCGGGCAGGTCCTCGGACTCCTGCAGCAGCCGCACGATGATGCTGGACACCGCATGGGCCGCGCCATCCGGGCTGCGCCAGCCGCAGAAAAAGGTGCACAGCGAGTCCTCGGACCACTTGCGCGAGGTCATGCGCTGGTAGGTCAGGCAGTAGCCGTCCAGCTTGTCGGGGTGGTTTTCAAAGCCCGTCAGCAGGGCCTCCACCAGGTTGCGGTCCTCGACATCCACCAGGGCCTGGTGCACGTAGCCGATGAACTCCTTGCGGGAACTCTCCATGTTTTTCTCCTGTAATTGTTCTTCACTTCACGGACAACAAGATGAACGACGCCGGCCCGGGCCACGGCGGGCTCGGGAACGGGCTTGATCCCCCTGGGGGCTGGGCTGCCGGGAGCCGCTTCAGTCGATGACGATCGCCGAGATGAACTGGGCGAAACGGCCCAGGCCCTCGATCAGTTCCTCATATTCCACGGCGTAGGAAATGCGGATGCAGTGGGGGTCGCCACAACCGGAGCCGGGCACCACCGCGATGTGCGCCTCGGTCAGCAGCAGGTCGGCCAGGTGATCCACATCGCGCACCGCTTCGCCGTGGTAGTAGCCGCCGAGCCGGGAAGAGACATCGATATACAGGTAGAAGGCGCCTTCCGGCGGCGCATAGCTCACCCCTTCCAGACGGTCGAGGTAGGTGCGTGCGGCGTGCAGCTGGCGTTGCAGGAACGGGTTGACCAGGTCGGCAAAGTGCGACGAATCGGCGTTCAGGGTATTGAGCGCGGCGTACTGGGACAGGCTGCTGGGGTTTGAGGTGGTGTGCCCCTGCAGGTTGTGCATGGCCGCGATCACCGGCGCCGGGGCGCAGGCGTAGCCGACCCGCCAGCCGGTCACCGCCTGGCTCTTGGAGAAGGAATCGATCAGCACCGTCTGCCCTTTCAATGCCGGGCACAGCGCCAGGATGTTGTGGTGCTCGTGGCCTTGGCGCACCAGGCCGCGATAGCACTCGTCAAACATCACCCACAGTTGCCGCTCCTGGGCCATCTGGGCGATGGCCAGCAGTTGCTCGCGTTCATAGACGGTGCCGGTGGGATTGTTGGGGGTGTTGATGACGATCATCCGGGTGCGCTCGGTGAGCGCGCCACGCACCGCGTCCACCGTCAGCCGGTAGTGGTCGGCGCGGGTCTGGACGCACACCGGAGTGGCGCCGGCCAGGCGGATCTGGGTGGGAAAGGTTTCCCAGTACGGAGTTGGCACTATCACCTCGTCCCCGGGATTAAGCAGCACCATGCAGGCGTTGTAGAGCGCCTGCTTGGCCCCGGCGGTGACCGCCACTTCATTGGCGGCGAACGCAGCCCCGGTGCGCTGGCTGACCCGTTGCGCGAGCTTCTCGCGCAGGGCCGGCAGGCCGATGGGCGGGGTGTAGCGATTGCGCGCATTGGCGATGGCTTCGATGGCCCCGGCGCGCATGTCCTCGCAGGCATCGAAGGACAATTCGCCGGCGGCGAAATTGATCACCTTGATCCCGCTTTCCTTCAGGGCGTTGGCTTTGCTGCGCATGCTCGAGGTGCCTGGAGCACTGAGGCCCAGCGCACGCTGGGACAAGGAAAAACGGACGGCCGTGGCTTCGCTGCTTGTCATTTTTGTACCTGCGAAAACAATCGGAAAACAGAGTGAACCGAGCCTGTACCCATGCGCCTGCGGCAACTTGGAAAGCTGGTCTAGGCTGGTCGTCTTACATTCTGATGACAGTCGCAAATAGCGGCCAATACTGTTTGCGTCGTGATTGATACTGGAAAAACAAGAAATGCTAGAGCTCCGTCGTCTGCGTTATTTCGTCACCGTTGCCGATGAATTGCACTTCGGCCGCGCCGCCCTGCGCCTGCGGATCGCCCAACCGCCGCTGACCCGGCATATCGCCGCCCTGGAGGCGCGCCTGGGCATCCGCCTGTTCGAACGCTCGACCCGCACCGTGTGCCTGACCCCGGAGGGTGAACTGTTCCTGCAGCAGGCCCGGGGGGTGATCAGTGCCGTCGGCGAGGCCGAGGCCACCGCGCGCAAGATCGCCCATGGCGCCATCGGCCGTATCGTCATCGGCTATGCCAGCTCGATTCCCCTGTCCAACGCTTTCTCCGAGATGATCCGCAACACCAGCCGCAGCCTGCCGGAGGTGGAGCTGGCGTTTCGCGAGGTGTCCACCGCCAGCCAGCGCCAGCAGTTGATCGATGGCAGCCTGGATATCGGCTTTGGCTGGGGGGCGCCCAACTTGCCGGCCCACGGTTTGCAGTCGCTGGTGAGTTCGCGCGATTCCCTGGTGGTGGCGGTGCCGTCGCGCAGCGCCTTCGCCGGCAGGAGCAGCCTGGGGTTTTGCGAACTGGCGGGGGAATCCTTCGTGACCTTTCCCAGCGCCTACGGATCGGCCCTGAACACCGCCCTGGAGGACCTCTGCGCCCACAGCGGGATCATCCCGCGCCTGGGGCCCACGGCGTCGCAGATGACCACCCTGGTGTCCCTGGTGGCGGCGGAGCGCGGGGTGGCCGTGGTGCCCGACTACACCGCGACCCTGCAGCGTCCCGGGGTGGTCTATGTGCCGCTGGCCGAGCCCTATGTGCTGGAACAGACGGTCAGTTGGCGCACGCCCCTGGGGTCGCGCTGCCTGGAGCGCTTCGTCGAACTGGCCAGGACCCTGGCAGCGCCGCTGCCGGCCCCTGCCGCGGGGCCCGAATGGCGCCTGCGCGGCTAGCGCTCCACCAGCAAGCAGCAGGCCCGGACAATCCCGCGCCGGGCCTGCGCTGTCAGGGCATTGGCGGGACCTCAGCCGGGGCTGGGCAAGGACCGGGCGTCGGCGTCCAGGCCACGCTGCACGTACCAGGACAGCGGCAGGGTCAGCAGCAGGGTCGCGGCCAGGGCCATCACCGCCAGGGGAATGCCGGTGACGTCGCCGAGGCTGCCGAACAGCACCGGCGCCAGTGCCCCGCCGCCGATGGTGCCGGTGTAGAACAGCGAGAACGCCTGCTCGCGCTTGCCCGCCCCCGCCAGGTCCGGCACCGCGCCATAGAGCACCGACGAGGTGCCGTTCAGCGCCAGCCCCAGCAGCGGCAGCATCACCATCAACCCCACATAGGGCAGGAATACCGCCAGCACGATCAGGCTGGCGGTGGTGAACTCGGTGATCCACACGGTCTTCATCATGCCGATGCGCGCCCCGAGGTAGCCGCACAGCAGCTTGCCGAAAGCGCCACCGACGAACAGCAGGGTCAGGGCCAGGCCGATACCGGCGGTGCCGGCGCCCTTGGCCTTGAGCAGGAACGGCAGGAAGGTCAGGAAACCCATGCGTACCGCACTGTCCAGGGTGCCGGTGAGGATCAGTGCCCGCAGGCCGCCGACCGAGCCCTGGCCCTTGACCGTCTTCGGCGCCTTTTCCTGCATGGCCAGGGTCGCCGCCCGGGACGGGATCAGCCACCACAGCGCCAGCGCAGCGGCCAACCCCAGGAGGCCGATCAGGGTCACGCTGGCACGCCAGCTGATCACGGTCAGCAGCAGCCCCACCAACCCGGGAATCAGGGTCTTGCCGATGTCCCCGGCGAAGTTGTACTGGGACAGCGCTTCCTTGACCCCGCCGCCAGCCTCGTGGGTATCGGTGATGATCGAGGACGCCAGCGGGTGCTGGGTACTGGCCCCCAGGCCGCCCAGCAGCAGCGCCAGAAGCAGCACCCCCAACCCCCCGGCCTGCCCCGCCAGCAGGTAGGCCAGCCCGGCCAGGGCAGTGCCACCCACCAGCAGGCGCTCGCGCCCCCAGCGCTTGGCTCCACGGCTGGCCAGCAACTGGAAGCCGGCCATCATCCCGGAATAGGCGCCGCGCAGCAGGCCGATCTGGGCGTAGCTCATGGCGAACTGCGCCTGCCAGATCGGCAGCAGTACATAGATCACGTCAGTCAGGCCGTCATGCACCGCGTGGGCGCCGCAACCGGCCACCAGGGAACGGCGACGCACCGACACATCGGACGCCGGCAATGCCTCCGGGGAGGCGTGATGTTTCAGGTCATTCATTGTCGAGGCAGGCTGCAAAATGAAAAGGAAGGGTCAATCAGCAACAGGATAGGCGAGCCTGGGTCAGCCACAAGCCCCGTTGCCGGGGCCGGGCCGGAGCCATCAACGCAACAGCTGGGCACAGTCGCGCATTACCCGAGCCTTGCGCTGCAGGTATTCGGCGAAGATTTCCCGCGCGGCCTGCGGGTCGACCCGCACCTGCATGGCATCGACGAACTCGTTGACCGCCGCCACCGCATGGGCGAAGTGATTGCTCTCGGTGCCGCCGGTGTGCACCGTGACCCAGGCCACGGTGGTGCGCGCCTTCTCTGCCGGCACCCCCATGTCGCGGACGAACCACTGCTTGTACAGCGGGTGGATGAACTCCACTTCGCCGTGGGTGTAGACCTCGTGGATCAGGGTGGTCAGCAGCCCCTGCAGCAGGTCGCGGTCACGCAGGCGGCGAAAATCCGTCCAGTCCTTGAAGCCCTGGGCCGAGGGCAAGCAGTTTTCCTTGAGCAGCCACTGGTCATCGCCGCAGATCGGCGTGGCCATGTTGTAGAACAGGTCCGAATGCAGGGTATTGCCCAGCGCGCCCAGGTCTTCATCGGTGATCCGCTGCAGGCTGCCGCAGGCCCGGTACAGGCCGTCGGCAGCTTCCGAGCCCTGCCCGGAGCGGGCCAGCAAGGTGATGCGGTTGGCCAGCCCGGACACACTGGTGGCGGAGTTGTTGGTCTTCGACCAGCTGGCGAAGAACTTGCGCAGCACCGCCGGCTCGTGGCGACGGGAGGTGAGCTTCTCGAAGGCATGCTCGATGTCCACCAGGGCGCCCTCTTCGCTCCAGAACGCCTCGAACAGCGCATGCTTCAAGACACTGGCCGGCATGTCGTTCAACACAGGTTCGACAATCTTCAGCAACTGGCTCTGCCGGGTCAGTACGTTATTCATGGTCACCTCACGTATTCCTTGTTGGATGATGAATCTATCGGGTTGGACGGTTCGCGAGCCGCGACCGGGGTTTGGGGTTCGAGGGGCTTCCAGCCGCCCCAGGCAATCAGCAGCGACAGCAGTTGGAACAGCACGATCAGCGCCACGCAGCCCTGCCAGCCCCAGTGGCTCCAGAGCAGGGCCGGGACCACGGCGCCAAAACTGCCGCCCAGGTAGTAGCAGGTCAGGTACAGGCCCACGGCGCCGGCCTTGTTGTGGCGGGCGGTGGCGGTGGTAAAGGAGTTGGCGGCGGCCTGGGCCAGGAACACTCCGGTGGAACTCAGGGCCAGGCCCAGCACGATCAGCCACAGCGACGGCAGCAGGGTCAGGGCCGAACCGCAGACCCCGAGCAACGCCGCGGCCACCAGCAGCTCGGCCTGGGGCCGCGACTTGCTCAGGCGCCCGGCGATGGGGATCACCACCAGGGCCAGCAGGAACACGCTGTAGATCGCGCCCAGGGCAGCAGCCCCCAGGTCGAACGGCGCCTGGCTCAGATAGAGCCCGGCGTAGGTAAAGGTGGCCACTTGCGAGAACAGCACGCAGAAGCCCACGCCGTAGGCTGCCAGCAAGGGCCGCCGGCACAGCTCGCGCAGGGCACTGAGGCCGCCGGATGCCCGGGGCGCGGTCAGGGGCGGGTTGGCCGGCAGCAGCAAATGAATGGCCACCCCGATCAGCAGGCTCAGGCCCGCGAGCAAGGCAAAGGCTTCGCGCCAGCCCACGTATTCGGTCATGAAACCGGTGACAAAACGCCCGGCAAAGCCGCCCAGCACGGTGCCGGCGACATACAGACTGGTGACTTCGGTCACGGTGCCGCCGCTCCAGCGGTCGCCGATATAGGCCACGCTGGTGGCGAACACCACCGGGATCAGCATGCCCTCCACCAGGCGCCAGACCAGCAGTTGGGTAAAGCTGCCGGCATAGGCCGCCAGCCCCGCCGGCACCGCCAGCAACAGCGCGGCCACCACAATCACCCGGCGCTGATCGAAACGCCCGGTAAAGCGGCTGACAAAGGGCGCAGTGAGGGCCACCGCCAGGGTGGTGACGGTGATGCTCCAGCCGGCTTCCCGGATGCTCACCTGAAAGCTCTGGGCAAATTCCTGGAGAATGCCCTGGGTCGCATACAGGTTGAGAAATGCCGCACAACCACACAGAAACAGGGCGATGCGCGCACAATGCTGACGCGAATTCATGAAACCTCTCGTTTTATGACCAAAGGCCTTTATAAAATACGTCGCCAAGCCAAGACCAATACCGAATTCCGACCGATCAATACCCAGGGAACAGGATGCTCGATCTACGCAAGTTGCGTTATTTTCTGACGGTCGCCGAAGAGCTGCATTTTGGTCGCGCCGCCCTGCGCCTGCACCTGGCGCAACCGCCGCTGACCCGGCAGATTTCGGCCCTGGAAACCGAACTGGGGTTTCGCCTGTTCGACCGCACCAGCCGCACCGTGACCCTCACCGCCCAGGGCCGGCATTTCCTGCCGTACGCCCGGGCCGTGCTGGAACAGGTGGACCTGGCCCAGGTCATGGCCGGCAAGCTGGCTGCAGGTTGCGCCGGGCAACTGGCCCTGGGCTACGCCAGTTCCATCGCCCTCTCGGACCTGTTCAGCCAGGCGATCCAGGCCTTCGCCCAGCGCTTCCCGGACGTGCAATTGACCCTGGTGGAAGGTGCTTCGGTCAGCCAGTGGTCGCAGATTGTCGACGGGCGCATCGACATCGGCATGAGCCGCATGCAACCGCCGAGCGAGCAGAGCGATATCCAGTCCCTGTCCCTGGGGGACGAACCGCTGGTGGCGGCGATCTCCAGCGACAGCCCCCTGGCCGCGCAGGCACAAGTGACTCTGGCCGAGCTTAGCGAGCATCCGCTGATCCTGTTTCCCGCCGACTACGGCTCGGGGCTCAACGAAGCCATCGAACAACTCTACCGACGCAACGGCCTGCCATTGCGCCCGGGCCCCAGCGGCCGGCAGATCACCTCGATCATCGCCCTGGTCGCCGCCGGCCAGGGCATTGCCCTGGTGCCCCGCTGCACCCAGACCCTGGCGAAAAAAGGCGTGACTTACCGCCCCCTCGCCGACCCCAGCGCCACCGCCCAGTTGCTGGTACTGACCCGCAAGCAGGGCCGCAGCCAGTTGGTGGAAGCCTTCATGGGGGTGCTCGACGAATTGCTGCAGGCCCAACCCGCAGCGGCCGGGCTCTAGTCAGAGCACGGTCAGGCCCAGCCCGGCCAGGAGCATGCCGGCCTGGCTGCGGGAAATGATCGCCCCCTTGAACAGCTTGGCATCCACCAGGCGCAGCCCATGCAGGCTGGCTTCGCGCAGGTCGGCGTCATCGAAGCGGGCATTGTTGACCCGGGCCATGGACAGGCTGCCGCCGTCGACAAACACCGCCTTGCGAAAGTCGCAGTAGGTCAGGTGGGCTTCGCTGAAATCGATGTTGTGCAACTGCGACTTGTAGAACGAGATACCCGAGAGCATGGCGCTGTTGAGCAGGCAGTCGGAAAAGCTCAGGCCCAGGGCCGACACGTCGCCGAAGTGGGCGCCGGTGAGCTTGCAGCCATCAAAGCTTGCATGGGCCACCTTGCTGCGCTGCCATTGCGTGTTGTTCAGGTCACAGCGTTCGAAACGGGCATCGGTAAGCACTGCAGAACGCAGGTTGGCCTGGCCGCCGCGGCAGCTGTTCCAGCGGGTATTGATCAGGTTGGCCGCGGTGAGATCGGCGCCGGTCAGCAGGCAGCGTTCGAACCAGGCGCCGGGCAGGCTGATGCGGGACAGGTCCTGGCCCCTCAGGTCCAGCCCTGCGCAGCGCAGCGGCAGCGGCTGCCCGGCGGCCAGCTCGGCCAGGGAGCGGTCCTGCAGCGCCTCGGCGTCGATAGTGAAGTAAGCGTCATGAGCCTGCATGCCCTCTCCCGAGACTGGATACGAAGGGCCGCATCTTCTGGGCGTCGGCCAGGGAGGTCAATCTTGATCTTTGCCGCGCGCTGTGAGCAATGCGCGCCCCCTAGCGGCACGCGACCTTGGCCAGTGCGCCGGCCTGGGCGATGGCCAGGTCATTGCCGTTGGCATCGATACCGACAAAGGTGCTGATGTAGGAATACACCTGCTGATAGGCCTTGCCGTCGTACCGGTAGAAGGTGTCGTTGTGCTCTCCGGCACTGACCCGTGCACTGGTCATCAGGTCGGGCATGCCGTTGCAGGAAGTCGCCAGTACGCCCAGGGGGCCATCCTCGACGGCGAACAGCGGCTCGGCGTGTGCCTTGCCGGCACGATAAAGCCATTGGCTTGAGTTGACCTGATTGCCGCTCATGCCACAGCTCAAGAACAGCAATTGGCCATGGGGGCCGTGGCAGGTTGTGGCAATCACCCCCTCCTGCGCGCATTGCGCATTGATCTGCTGACGGGTGTCGGCCCCCAGAACCGCCAGGGCCTGGTTCGCCGGGCTGTCCACCGGCTCGCTGGCGCACAGCCCCTTGCCCCTGGGCCAGGCGCGGCTCGCGCCGAGATACACCGGCGCCAGCGCGGCAATCACTGCATCCAGCTCGCGGCCCAGGCATTGGGTATCCGGGCAACGGCTGATGGCGCGGTTCTGCCTGTCGACCTGCCGTGCCAATTGCCACGGGGTGAACACCTGCGTGATCGAGCCGTACTGCACAAAGCGCGCCTTGAACAGTTTCTCCACCAGCGCTGCGTCGTTGCAGGTTCCCGCAGGCAAGGCCTGGCGCGCGGCGGCGGCATCGTGCAGGGCGCTGTCGTCCGCGCTGAAGCCCAGAGTCGTCACGTCCGTACAGGGCTTCAGCAACAATTGCGACGAGAGATAACCCGCCTCGACCTGCTCGCTACCGGGAATCACCCGCTTGCCCTGCGCCCACGCGGGCGAGGCCAGTAAGAGCGTGCATGCCAACAGGCTAATGGGGTATTTCATCGTCGCGTTGCCATCCATTGATGTGCTCAGAGCGATTGCGCGCTTGTTGAGTATTGCGCGGGGTTGACCAGGTGATGCGCCACAGGCCGATCAGGGATACTCGCGGCCAACAGCAGCCGTGCCGCGCTATTCAGGCCTGCCAGAGCCTTGTTAAGGTTCCGGCTCCCGCGTAGCCGTGATGCAACCGGAGCATATTGCTCATCCAGCAAGCCTCGCGCAACGAAACAGATGCATTCGTCCTTTGGAGATCACTGATGCAATCGCTGCCCCTCTCGCCCCTGCTCGTTGGTGAATCACTTGAACTGCGCCCACTTGAGGCCGTGGACTTCGCGGCGCTGTATGGCGTCGCCTGCGATCCCTTGATCTGGGCTCAGCACCAAAGCTCGACCCGCTATCAGGAGCCGGTATTTCGCCAATGGTACGACGACGCACTGGCGGCCAAGAGCACCCTGATCGTGATCGACCGCGACAGCGGCAAGGTTGCAGGCAGCTCCCGCTACTACGAGTTCAA
Organism: Pseudomonas protegens CHA0; assembly: GCF_000397205.1. NCBI lineage: Bacteria > Pseudomonadati > Pseudomonadota > Gammaproteobacteria > Pseudomonadales > Pseudomonadaceae > Pseudomonas > Pseudomonas protegens. The sequence goes on along the minus strand of NC_021237.1, from coordinate 2,384,210 downwards.
CGAGGACCAGCGTGAAGTTGCCATCGGCTACACCTTTCTGGCGCGCGAAAAATGGGGGGGCAGTGCCAACAAGGAACTCAAGTACCTGATGCTCGGGCACGCCTTTCAGTGGGTCGACACCGTCTGGTTCCATGTTGCGGGTTCGAATATCCGCTCACAGCGAGCCATGGAGAAAATCGGCGGGCAGTTGTCGCACACCGTCCTGAAGCAGGTGAATGGCGGTACTCAGGAGAATCTGTTTTTCAAGGTTGAACGCACGGCCTTTGAAGGCCAGCTGTCGCTTGCCCGTTCGTGACCCCGTTCAATCTGCGCCACCAATGGGCAGAGCCCGGCAGAACAAGCCTGCCGGGCCCTTGAGTGAAGCCTGTAGAAGCCCCGCATCGTCGCGGGGCCTCTTGCAGGCCGTTAGAACACGTTGTCCCAGGTGTAGCTACCGGTTTTCCACTTGTGATCGGGGTAGAACACACGCGGCGGCTTGATGGTCGGGGTATAGCCGAAGCGGGCCCAGATCGGCCGCTCGGTCACTATCGTGAAACTGCCGTTGGCCTGCAGGCGGATGGTTGCGCCGGGGTGACCAGCCGTGCCGCTCTGCCAGACGACCGCATTGTTCGCGGCGTAGATCACCAGGTTGCCGTCTGCCTGCATGACGCAGCGCACACCACCTTTGTTCTGGGTATAGGTCGCCCAGACCACGCTCCAGTTCGGCCCGTACACCACCAGGTTGCCATCGCCCTGGAAGACCAGAGCGTGATCGCCAGCGCTGTAGAGCTGGCCCGGTACCAGCTCGGCCGGACCGCTGATGATCATTGCCGTACCCACCGCCGGGGTGAATACACGACCATTGGGCGCATACCAGTGCGGGATGGTGTCGACAGTGACGATGTTCCCGTCGTCCTGAAGCTGGGTGAACGCACGCAGCGAGGCATCTTCGCGCGAACCCATGGTGGGGTCACTCGGAGTGGTCGACCAGATACGGCCACGCAGCGGGTCATCCAGGACAAAGCCGTAGTTCATGAAGACCATCATCGGATCTTTCTTGTTGCCCTTGCTCACGTTGGTGAACGGCGTGTTCTGGTCAGCCACCCATGCCAACTGGGCGCCGTCATACAGTGCCAGGTTGCCATCGGGCTGGAAGAGCAGCTTGAAGCGCTTGTTGGGGGATTGAAGATACTGGTTCGGCGCCATGTAGTAGCGAGCCGGCAGTACAGAAGAGCCGTTATCGGTAAAGTCGTATCGAATCCAAGCCATGTTGTTACCTATTGAGTCGAATGATGGATGCGGAGGATTCCGCCTGCATGTCGCTCAAAGGCGAGGAAATCGAAGCTCTTGGCTTTCACGAAGGGGGCGATAGCTTCAACGCGCAGTTATGACCACCACGGCGTGAGAGCTCCACCCATTCCAATAATGACTGCGACAGCGCTACGCGCGGCCTGGAACCGTCATGCAACAGCAGTTCGGGCCTCTGGCCCGGACGAGCCGTTGCATCACAGGCTCAATGACCGACGCCGCTGTCACACCTGGCCGCTCCTGGCGATAGCTCGAGACTCGCGGCTTTTACATGATTCAAGGTTCCACAGCGGGAACATTTGATCTGGAGCTCAGTAAACTCGCCCACTCGAGCGAGAAGTCGATTGCAACTTCCACATCTGCATTCTTTTAACATCTGCAAATCCATTTGATTATCTGCCTGACGCCCTTACGGGAACACCCATATAGTACAATATAGGAATACCCATTTGCAAGCTTATGGGAACCCCCGTAATACTGGGCGGATGGAATTTAAAGATCGACTCAAAACAGCTCGTCGCCACGCCCAGCTCAATCAAACAGAGCTCGCTGAACGTGCCGGCCTGACCCAAACCTCAATCTCCGACCTGGAACGTGGCAAATCGAAGGCCACGGCCTTTGTCGCCCAGATTGCCTCGGTATGCGGCGTTTCCTCCATGTGGCTCGCTGAAGGCGTTGGAGAAATGCTCAAGGCCGCGGATACCGCATCGGCACGCACCCAGCCAAGCGTGCATTTGGACGATATCGAGACCTGGGACGATGCGACCCCGCTCGATGACAACGAGGTCTACGTCCCCTTTCTTCACGAGGTGGAGCTGGCTGCAGGCTCGGGCCGGTTTGTCATCGAAGAAAGCGATACCGCCCGGCTGCGCTTCTTCAAGAAAGATCTGCGTCAGAACGGCGTACAGTTCAACAACGCCAAGTGCGTGTCGGTCAGCGGCAACAGCATGGTCCCGGTGCTGCGCGACGGCGCAACCGTTGGCGTGAACGTCGGCAGGAATGCCCTGAAGGATGTAGTCGACGGGGAGATGTATGCACTCAACCACAATGGCCAGTTGCGCGTGAAGCAGGTTTACCGTTTGCCGGTCGGGCTGCGCCTGCGCAGCTTCAATCGGGATGAACATCCAGACGAAGACTATAGCTTCGCCGAAATCCAGGAACAGCAGATCTCGATCCTGGGCCATGTGTTCTGGTGGGCGATGTACTCGCGATGATTGCCCGGGGCTGGCTGGCCGGGATAGGCCGACAACCTCGTCGACAGGAGTGTTCAGTGATGCGTAATCTGCGTGGCCTTGTCTTGCTTGTCGTCGCTGCGGCTTCGGTCTCGGCTTGCACCACACAACTGACGGAAGCAGGAAGGCAGGTCGATCTGGTGACGGCCTCCTCGGCACAGGCCTGCAAGGTTCTGACGGCATTTACCGTGAAGGGCTCCTCCAATGGGGACGCGCTGAATATGGCCTTCAATAAAGCAGCCGAACTTGGCGCCGACAGCATGAGCGTCGTCAACGTCGGTAGCGCCTCCGACATACAAGCCGCGGCCTTGAAATGTCGTCAGTGACAGGCCTTCCATGAATCTCGCCAGACCAAACCGGAAACAGCCCTCCATCGAACACTGGCAAACCCATCATCCAGTTCGCCAGCAAACCAGAATCGAGGCCTCAGCCCATGCCTAGAAAAGAGCCGGAGGATGCCAAGGCAGTCACTGCCGCCGATATCGAGCGCTCCATCCAGGCCTTGAACAAGATGGCCGAGCGCCTCTGGGGTCAGGGTAGGGAAACCGAGGCACAAGCCTTGCTCAATGCCCTGGACGCACTCAACCGAGCGCTGGACCGAATCAGGATTGGCGAAAACCGGCGCATTGCCACCCTCCACTAGTCTGCGTGAGCCAGCCGTAACAAGCGCCAAGTCATGGACGTGGCAGGAGTAGTTGCCACCCGTGCGCCCTCCCCCCATCGAGCCGATAACCTAGCAAGCCAGGCCGAACCCGCTCATCAATCCGGGCACCAAGCCCCAGATTGGAACCCGGTCACAGCTACCACTTGGGAACCCAATCAACCGCGCAGAAAAATTGAATTCCACGAACGCAGATTCAGTCCACAACTATGAACACAGTAAATCTGACGAGGTAACAGCAATGACTATCGAAGCAGAGACACTTGTTGAATTGACTGAAGTCCTGCAGGACAAAGGCATGATCCTGCTTACGGATGTGACCTTCATTCGTGCGCCATACCGGAATAATCATCGTTGGGTGTGCAGCGTGGAATGACGGCCACTACAACAGCCATGACCACACCGAACATCCAATGAATGCCAGCCTGGTATAGGAATGGGAGGAGAAAGGGGGTACCGACCTGTGACAGAGAGCTGTTTGCGTCTCTATCTAAATGCCCAACGGAACGATGAGAAAACCACCGGGGCACGAAATTCAACTACCGCCAGCGCGATCAGTTTGCGCCGCCTCTAAACGAAAAAAGAGATCAAGCCGCTAAGTGCTTGATCTCTTTTAGGAATATGGTCGGGACGGAGTGATTCGAACACTCGACCCCTAGCACCCCATGCTAGTGCGCTACCGGACTGCGCTACGCCCCGACTAGGCGTGAAATCTATTTCACTTCTCAGGAAACGTTGAGGAATATACCGCAAGCTTTTGAAAAGTGGAAGTATTTAAAACAGAGAATTACTTTTTTAGCACCACAAGCACATCTTCCAGCTCAGAGATCATCTGACGGATCAATTGCTTGTACTGGGTCGTATCGTCTTTGGCCTCATCACCGGAAAGACGCAGGCGCGCCCCGCCGATGGTGAACCCCTGGTCATAAAGCAACGCGCGGATCTGCCGGATCATCAGCACATCCTGGCGCTGATAATACCGGCGATTTCCGCGGCGCTTGACGGGGTTGAGTTGAGGAAACTCCTGCTCCCAATAACGCAGCACATGCGGCTTGACCGCACAGAGCTCACTGACTTCACCAATGGTGAAGTAGCGCTTGCCCGGAATGACCGGGAGCTCGTCGTTATGACTTGGTTCCAGCATAAGCCTCAACTCGGGCCTTCAACTTCTGCCCTGGACGAAAGGTGACCACACGGCGCGCCGTGATCGGGATTTCTTCACCCGTTTTCGGGTTGCGGCCAGGACGCTGGCGTTTATCCCGAAGGTCGAAGTTACCGAAACCGGACAATTTGACCTGTTCGTTATCTTCGAGAGCGTGCCTGATTTCTTCAAAGAATAGCTCGACCAATTCCTTGGCCTCGCGTTTATTCAGGCCTAGCTCTTCGTAGAGACGTTCGGCCATTTCAGCTTTCGTCAGAGCCCCCATACGTCACTTCCTTAACGTGGCGTTCAACCTTTGTTCGAGCGAGGTGAGGATATTTTGCGTCGTAGAGTTCACCTCATCGTCGTTAAGAGTGCGCGATGGATGCTGCCAGGTCAAGCCGACGGCAAGGCTTTTTCTATGAGGATCAATGCCTTTACCCTGATAGACGTCAAACAGCCTTAGGTCTGTCAGCCACTCACCTGCATTTTCACGGATTACGTCCAGAACGGCGCTGGCCGCCACGTCACGATCCGCCAGCAATGCCAGGTCTCGACGCACTTCCGGGAAGCGCGACAGCTCATGGAACTTCGGCAAACGCCCTTGAGCCACTTCACTCAGGACCAGTTCAAAGACATAGACAGGGCGGTCCAGGCCGAGATTCTTCGCCAGCTCTGGGTGAATGGCCCCCAGGAAACCGACTTCACGACCGTCACGCTCGATGCGAGCCGTCTGACCAGGATGAAGCGCTGGATGCTTGCCCGGCACAAAGGTGAATGCATCAAGAGCACCGGCAAAACCCAGTACCGCTTCGACATCCGCCTTGACGTCGAAGAAGTCCACGCCATCGCGACCTTGCGCCCAGCCTTCAGGCAAGCGGCTGCCACATACAACACCTGCCAGCATCGGCTGCTGCTTCAAACCTTCCAGCTGACCAACAAAACGCAGGCCGCTTTCAAACATGCGGACACGATCCTGCTGACGGTTCAGGTTGTGCTGAAGCGCCTTGACCAGGCCCGGCCACAGAGAGGAACGCATGGCTGCCATGTCGGCCGAAATCGGATTGGCCAGCAACAGCGGTTCGACGCCTGGGTTGAACAGTTCGAACAGCTTCGGATCGATGAAGCTGTAGGTGATCGCTTCCTGATAACCACGAGCAACCAGCAAACGACGCAAAGCAGGCAGGTCACCCTCGGCCTCGGCCTTGGCTTGAGGCGCCAGACGAGCCTGCGGATAGCGAACCGGAAGACGGTTGTAACCATAAAGACGTGCCAGCTCTTCGATCAGGTCAACCTCAAGACTGATATCGAAGCGATGGCTCGGCACCTCAACACGCCACTGCCCTGCCCCATCGGCAGTTACAGTCAGGCCCAGGGCGGTGAGCAAACGCTCTACCTCGAGGCCGTCGATTTCCATGCCCAGCATCTGAGTGATGCGTTCAGCGCGCAAGGTGACAGGCGCAACGGATGGCAGATGCTGCTCGCTGAGCGTTTCAATGATCGGCCCCGCGTCGCCGCCCGTGATTTCCAGCAGCAAGCCAGTAGCCCGCTCCATGGCTTCGCGAGCAAGCTGCCAGTCCACACCACGCTCATAGCGATGGGAAGCATCGGTATGCAGGCCATAGGAGCGTGCCTTGCCAGCAACCGCGATCTGGTCGAAGAAGGCACTTTCCAGGAATACGTCACGGGTATTGGCGGTGACGCCACTGTGCTCACCCCCCATCACGCCGGCAATCGCCAGGGCTCGGGTATGGTCGGCAATCACCAGGGTATCGCTGCGCAGGGTCACTTCCTGACCGTCGAGCAATACCAGCTTCTCGCCCTCTTCAGCCATTCGTACACGGATGCCGCCATTGATCTCGGCAAGATCGAAGGCATGCAGCGGCTGGCCCAGTTCGAGCATCACGTAGTTGGTGATGTCCACTGCAGCATCGATACTGCGTACATCGGCGCGACGCAGGCGCTCGACCATCCACAGCGGAGTAGGCTTGGACAGGTCGACATTGCGGACGACACGCCCCAGGTAACGTGGGCAGGCAGCCGGAGCCAGCACTTCCACTGGACGCACTTCGTCATGCGCCGCAGGAATCGCCGGTACTTCCGGACGCTGCACCTTGGCCGCGTACAAGGCACCCACTTCACGGGCCATGCCGGCCAGGGACAGGCAGTCCCCGCGGTTAGGGGTCAGGTCGACCTCGATGCTGGCATCGTCCAGGCTCAGGTAGGTGCGAACGTCCTCACCCACCGGCGCATCGACCGGCAACTCCATGAGGCCGTCATTGCCCTCACCGATTTGCAGCTCAGCCTGGGAGCACAGCATGCCGTTGGATTCCACTCCACGCAGCTTGGCCTTCTTGATCTTGAAGTCGCCCGGCAACTGGGCACCGATCATGGCGAACGGGACCTTCAGGCCCGGGCGCACGTTCGGCGCGCCGCAGACAACCTGGAAGGTCTCCGAACCATTGCTGACCTGGCAAACGCGCAGCTTGTCGGCATCCGGGTGCTGCTCGGTGCTCAACACCTCGCCCACTACCACGCCACTGAAATCACCGGCGGCCGGCGTTACGCTGTCGACCTCAAGACCGGCCATCGATAGACGGGCTACCAGCTCGTCACGACTTACCTGCGGGCTAACCCAGCCGCGCAGCCATTGTTCACTGAATTTCATCCTGCTCTCCTAATAGATTCGTTACGGACGCGCGACTAGCGAAATTGCGCAAGGAACCGCAAGTCGTTGTCGAAGAACAGGCGCAAGTCATTGACACCGTAACGCAGCATGGCCAGACGCTCGGCGCCCATGCCGAAGGCAAAGCCTTGGAACTCTTCCGGATCGATCCCGGACATACGCAGCACATTCGGATGAACCATGCCGCATCCCATGACTTCCAGCCAGCCAGTCTGCTTGCAGACCCGGCAGCCTTTACCGCTGCACATCACGCATTCCATATCGACTTCGGCGGAAGGCTCGGTGAACGGGAAGTACGAAGGACGGAAACGCACCGCCAGTTCCTTCTCGAAGAACACCCGCAGGAACTCTTCGATCGTGCCCTTCAGGTCGGCAAAATTGATGTCACGATCGACCAGCAGGCCTTCGACCTGGTGAAACATCGGCGAGTGAGTGATATCGGAGTCGCTACGGTACACACGGCCTGGGCAGACAATGCGAATCGGCGGCTGCTGCGACTCCATGGTGCGGACCTGTACCGGTGAGGTATGGGTGCGCAACAACATGTTCGCGTTGAAATAGAAGGTGTCATGCATCGACCGGGCCGGGTGGTGGCCTGGGATGTTGAGCGCTTCAAAGTTGTGATAGTCGTCTTCAACCTCAGGGCCTTCGGCGATGCCGTAGCCAATATGAGTGAAGAACTGTTCGATACGCTCCAGGGTCCGCGTAATCGGGTGCAGACCGCCCGAGGTCTGGCCACGGCCCGGCAGAGTGACGTCAATGCACTCGGCGGCGAGCTTGGCGCTGAGTTCCGCCTCCTCGAAAGCCGCTTTGCGAGCATTGAGAACCTCTGTTACACGCTCCTTGGCAACGTTGATCAGCGCACCGACTTGCGGACGCTCTTCGGCAGGCAGGTTGCCCAGGGTCTTCATCACCTGAGTCAGCTCGCCCTTCTTGCCAAGGAAGTGAACCCGGATCTGTTCCAGGGCATTGATGTCTTCAGCGTGTTGCACGGCCTCAAGTGCTTGAGAAACCAGCGCATCCAGGTTTTCCATGTACAGACTCCAGATACAAAATAGGGGAAGAGCTTGAAGGCTCTTCCCCTATTTATGACGTTTAACATCTGGGCTCACGAAAGGTGAGCCCGGATGACTGTCGGGGGTACTTAAGCCAAGGTGGCTTTAGCTTTCTCGACAATCGCAGCAAACGCCGCTTTTTCGTTCACTGCCAGATCAGCCAGAACCTTACGGTCGATCTCGATGGACGCCTTTTTCAGGCCAGCGATCAGACGGCTGTACGACAGGCCGTTATTACGAGCACCAGCGTTGATACGAGCAATCCACAGAGCGCGGAACTGACGTTTTTTCTGACGACGGTCACGGTAGGCGTATTGGCCTGCCTTGATTACCGCTTGCTTGGCAACACGGAATACGCGCGAGCGAGCGCCGTAGTAGCCTTTAGCAAGTTTCAGAATTTTTTTGTGACGTTTACGGGCAATGACGCCACGCTTTACACGAGCCATGAGTTACTTCCTCTATTCTTGATCCAAAAATTAACGAAGGCGCAGCATGCGCTCGACTTTTGCCACGTCAGACGGATGCAGCAAGCTGCTACCGCGCAGTTGACGCTTACGCTTGGTCGACATTTTGGTCAGGATGTGGCTCTTGAAAGCGTGCTTGTGCTTGATACCGTTAGCAGTTTTCAGAAACCGCTTAGCAGCACCACTTTTGGTTTTCATCTTTGGCATGTTCGGATACTCCGCATTCAGTTGATAAACATAATCAGAAGGCCTGCCGTGCCCTGTTGATTACTTCTTCTTTTTCGGGGCGATGACCATGATCAGCTGGCGTCCTTCCATCTTAGGATGCTGTTCGACCGAACCGTACTCTTGCAGGTCAGCTTCAACCCGCTTGAGGAGTTCCATCCCCAGCTCCTGGTGGGCCATCTCACGGCCGCGGAATCGCAAGGATACCTTGGCCCTGTCCCCGTCACTCAGGAAACGTACCAGGTTGCGCAGTTTTACCTGGTAATCCCCTTCCTCCGTCCCTGGACGAAACTTGATTTCTTTAACCTGAATCTGCTTCTGGTTCTTCTTCGCAGCAGCAATCTGCTTCTTCTTTTCGAAGATCGACTTGCCGTAATCCATCACCCGGCAAACAGGTGGGACTGCGTCGGCGGAAATTTCCACCAGATCCAGCTTGGCTTCTTCAGCTATACGAAGCGCTTCATCAATCGAGACGATGCCAATCTGCTCGCCGTCAGCGCCAATTAACCGAACCTCGCGTGCCGAGATATTCTCGTTGATCGGGGCTTTCGGTGCAGCTCGTTTATCTTGTCTCATATCACGCTTAATAATAATTACTCCGAATCTTGGCGACCACGCCGGGAAACCGCTTGTGCGAGGAACGCCGAGAATTGGGCGACAGGCATCGAGCCCAGGTCTTCACCTTCACGGGTACGCACAGCGACAGTCTGCATCTCGACCTCCCGATCTCCAATAACCAAGAGATAGGGAACCTTGAGCAAAGTATGCTCGCGGATTTTAAAGCCGATCTTTTCATTTCTCAAGTCGGACTTGGCACGAAATCCGCTTTGATTGAGTGTTTTTTCCACTTCGAGGGCAAAATCTGCCTGTTTATCAGTGATATTCATCACCACGGCCTGAGTCGGAGCCAGCCACGCAGGGAATGCACCCTCGTAATGCTCGATCAGAATCCCGACAAAACGCTCGAAGGAACCGAGGATCGCCCGGTGCAACATCACCGGATGCTTACGGCTGTTATCTTCGGAAACGTACTCGGCACCCAGACGGATCGGCAGGTTGAAGTCCAACTGCAAGGTACCGCACTGCCAGACACGACCCAGGCAGTCCTTCAGCGAGAACTCGATCTTCGGACCGTAGAATGCGCCCTCGCCCGGCTGCAGGTCGTATGGCAGGCCGGCGCTATCCAGAGCCGCTGCCAGTGCGCTTTCCGCACGATCCCACAGATCATCGGAGCCCACGCGCTTTTCAGGGCGAGTGGACAGCTTCATCTCGATGTCCTTGAAGCCGAAGTCGGCATAGACATCCATGGTCAGCTTGATGAACGCCGCAGACTCGGCCTGCATCTGGTCTTCAGTACAGAAGATGTGAGCATCATCCTGAGTGAAGCCACGCACACGCATGATGCCGTGCAGAGCGCCCGAGGGTTCATTACGGTGGCAGGCACCGAACTCGGCCAGGCGCATCGGCAGCTCGCGGTAGCTCTTCAGGCCCTGATTGAACACCTGCACGTGGCAAGGGCAGTTCATCGGCTTGATTGCGTAGTCGCGGCTTTCCGACTCGGTGGTGAACATATTCTCGGCGTAGTTGGCCCAGTGCCCGGATTTTTCCCAGAGACTGCGGTCAACCACCTGCGGGGTCTTGATCTCCAGGTAACCGTTGTCACGCTGCACCTTGCGCATGTACTGCTCGAGCACCTGGTACAGGGTCCAGCCATTAGGGTGCCAAAACACCATGCCCGGCGCTTCTTCCTGGGTATGGAACAGGCCCAGGCGCTTGCCGATCTTGCGATGATCGCGCTTCTCGGCCTCTTCGATACGCTGGATGTAGGCAGCGAGCTGCTTCTTGTCCGCCCAGGCAGTACCGTAGATCCGCTGCAACTGCTCGTTCTTGGCATCACCGCGCCAGTAGGCACCGGACAACTTGGTCAGCTTGAAGGACTTCAGGAAACGCGTGTTCGGCACGTGCGGACCGCGGCACATGTCGACATATTCTTCGTGGTAGTACAGGCCCATCGCTTGCTCGTTCGGCATGTCTTCGACCAAACGCAGCTTGTAGTCCTCGCCACGGGCCTTGAACACCTCGATCACTTCGGCGCGCGGCGTGACCTTCTTGATCACGTCGTAGTCCTTCTCGATCAGCTGCTGCATGCGCTGCTCGATGGCGGCCATATCCTCAGGCGTGAAAGGACGCTCATAGGCGATGTCGTAATAGAAGCCTTCATCGATGACCGGACCGATGACCATTTTCGCGGTCGGATACAACTGCTTGACCGCATGCCCCACCAAGTGAGCGCAAGAGTGGCGAATGATCTCCAGCCCCTCTTCGTCCTTTGGCGTGATGATTTGCAGGGTTGCATCGCCGTCGATCACGTCGCAGGCGTCGACCAGCTTGCCGTTGACCTTGCCAGCCAATGTGGCCTTGGCCAGGCCCGCGCCAATGGAAGCGGCGACCTCGGCTACGGATACTGCGTGATCGAATGAACGTTGACTGCCGTCGGGAAGAGTAATAGTGGGCATGGCGCCTCCTCTCCTAGTGGTGACCCCTACCAAAGGTCACGTGGGTTGGGATGAGCCAGTACGCGATTCAGTCCGGCCGTTCTGCTACGAACGCCTGCCTCACAGTGGCAAGAGCCTTGCGGCCAACCGAAAAACCGAACCAGAGTGACTGGGGTTCACATCAAGATTAATGAGGCATAGACGGCAAGGGCTAGAAAAGGCCCAAAGCTTGAAAACACCGAAGCCGGGCATGCTAGCACAGATACATCGCAATCGCCGTGCAGCAAATTATCGCGAGCCTGGTTTACAGTCTTTTATTGTTGAAAGTGAACTTGAGATGTACGTCGAGCCTCAAATAACCGGAGAATCGTCGTCCTTGCTACCGACTTCAGGAGAACCCGACTCATGCGCCTTATCAAACTGCTCGCCCTTGCCGCACCGCTCACCCTGCTACTGCCTTTGAGTGCACAGGCGGCATGGCCTGCCGGAGCACGCGCCGACTACATGAAGGACTGCACCGCGGCGGCCAGCCAGAACATCGACGCCAAGAGCGCCGAAAAGCACTGTGCCTGCGGCGCCGACAAGCTAAATGAAAAATTCACCACCGAGGAGATCAAGGAGCTGATGAGCAAAACCAAGCAACCCAGCGCAGATCTGCGAACCCGAGCATTGGACGCCATCGCTGCTTGCCGGGTGGTCAAATAAGCTGCTGATGCCCGGAACAGGCTGCGCCAGTGCTCGCCACAGAGCCTGAAACGCGGTCTTTTTCACAATTTACGCAGCTTTTACGGGTTTTTTTATTACCCTCTGTTTTACGCCAAAGCCCCTTAAACCGGGGCCTGCAGCCAACTCAGATGGCAAAATACACAGGTACATCGGGCAAAGAGCGCCTCTGGGGGGCTCCCAAGCCGAACATTTCGACTATGATAGCTCGGTGTGCCCAGTTGGCCTGAGCAGCACAGCACTACTGAAAATATATGTTTCTTGGAGATACACCATGTCTAATCGCCAAACCGGCACCGTAAAATGGTTCAACGATGAAAAAGGCTTCGGCTTCATCACTCCTCAAGGTGGCGGTGACGACCTGTTCGTACACTTCAAAGCTATTGAAAGCGACGGTTTCAAAAGCCTGAAAGAAGGCCAGACCGTTTCCTTCGTGGCTGAGAAAGGCCAAAAGGGTATGCAAGCTGCACAAGTTCGCCCTGAGTAATTTCTCAGCGAGCTAAAAAAACCCCGTCCATGTGACGGGGTTTTTTATGCGTGATCCAAAGGCCTCAGCCCTCAACCACAGTTGACCCGGGTCACCACCAGGCCGGCATCAGTGTTCAGGTTCAGGCGATCCGAGCGGTACTCCAGGGTGATCATGTCGTTGGGCTTGAGGAACCGTGCGTACTGCGCGCCTGCGCGTGTACGGGCCTGCTCGAGCAACTCGGGAGAAGCCTTCTTGCCGACAGCGAATTCGGCGGCCGATGCTTCACAACGAGTGTGCCCGGACTCAGCGGCCACAGGCTCCTTTGTCGCCCCGCCAGTGCTGCACCCACCAAGGACGACAGCGGCCAACAAGGTTCCGAATGAAGCGAGCTTCCAAGGCATGAAGCCTCCTTTTCAAAATTAAGCAGAGATCGTGCGACAGCCGATTTGGCTTTTGGTTTCAAAACAAATGGCCATTTGCCGTATCAGGTGAACAGTCGGCAAGTCTGCCTCAGCCAGTGCCACTCTTTCACGGGACAATCGTCACCGGATATGAACGACGCTCAATAGATGTCGATGTAGTCGAACGCCGGCTTGGGCCAGTTCTGCTTGAGCGCATTGAAGATCTGCATCACCCAGACCTCGTCGGCGGCAGCCACCTTGCCGACATACCCGGAGCCGGCCGCCCAGGTTTCCAGGCGAAACAGCAAACCTTCTATCTCGGCACCGCCCACTACCCCCGAAGAGATATAGGCAATTCCGGTTTTGCTCACGCGCAACTGGGTATGCACGTTGTCGCTGGCAGACGCCAGCAGCTGACGCACCGCCTCCAGGGTCAGGGCATCAGGCTGGTTCAAATCGATTTGCACGGAGGCTTCCTTGAGCACAGGAAAAGCCGCAGTGTCGCACAGCACTCGCCTGATGCCTAAGTCGGAGTGCCAAACGCCCGGCAACATGGTTAACTCTGCGACGCAGCAACTACCCGCCCAGAGCCCTGCCCTGGCGCCCGCCTTATCCGAATTCGTGAGACTTTCATGGCCACCGTGAGTATCGACGCCGACATCAAAGCCAAATGGCCCCAGGGCCAATGCTCCTACAGCCCGGGGAGCCCGGAGGAGCTGGCGATCATTGGCATAGACCTGCTGGTCAAGGAACTGGGCACCCAGTCCGCCCGAGCCTTCATTGAACAAGTCTTCGAGAAATACCCGGCCGACCACCTGGGCGTACAGGACCCGGAACGGGAATAGAACCCCGCAGGCAGGTACCTGCGGGGGCAAGGTTTACTTGAGACGCGCCAGGCGCTCGGTGAGCAAGTCGAAGAAGCCCTGGGCATCGCCGTTCTCAACCCAGAACACGTTCTTTTCCTGCTTCAGGCCGTCGTACCAATCGACGATGGTCTGACCGAAGGTCGGCCCCTCGCGGCTGTCGATGACCATATTGGCTTGACGACCGGTGAACAGCTCGGGCTTGAGCAGGTAGGCAATCACTGTAGCGTCATGCACCGGGCCGCCGGGAATACCGTAGTGCTCCATGTCACCCTTGACGTACTCGTTGAGGATGTCCCCCACCACCTTGCTGGCGTTGTTGTTCAACGCCGCGATCTTCTGCAGCCGCGCATCGCTGGTCAGCACCTTGTGGGTCACGTCCAGCGGCAGATAGGTCAGTTTGACGCCGCTCTTGAGCACCACTTCGGCCGCCTGGGGGTCGGCGAACAGGTTGAACTCGGCCACCGGCGTGATGTTGCCACCGTTGAAGTGCGCACCGCCCATGACCACCACTTCCTTGATGCCCTGAGTGATGTCCGGTGCCTGGATCAGCGCCAGCGCCAGGTTGGTCTGCGGGCCGAGCATGGCGATGGTGATGCTGTGGGGCTTGGCCGCCCGCAGCGTATCGATCAGGTAGTTGATCGCATTGCCCTTGGCCAGAGGCGCCTTGGGCTCGTGCACCGTCACCCCGGAAATGCCTTCCTTGCCATGGATATTCTCGGCATAGATGGGGGTACGCAGCAGCGGCTTGGGCGCTCCGGCGTATACCGGCACCTCCTCGCGCCCCGCCCACTCACGGGCCAGACGCGCATTGCGCGAGGTCTTGTCCAACCGCACGTTGCCCGCCACTGTGGTCAGGGCGCGGATCTGCAGCTCCTCGGGGGAAGCCAGGGCGAACAGCAGGGCTACCACATCGTCGGCCCCCGGATCGGTGTCGATGATCAGATCGATTTTTTCCGCCGCCTGAGCGCCGGTAGCAGTGAGCAGAGACAAAAGCAGCAGACTCCGGAACCAGTGGTGAAACAACTGAGCATAGCGGCGCATGGCGCACTCCTTGTGCAAGATGGAAAAGGCCCGACAGCGGCCTAGAAGGTCACCCCGGCAATCAGGGCGATATTGCAATACGGCTGGCACTCCCCGGTGCGGATCACCGCACGGGCCTGGCGGCTGAGCACCTTGAAATCCTCGTGGTTCATGAGCTGCCGCTGCCCCAGCTCACCACCGGCGGTCATGCCTTCAAGCGCCGCCAGCGGCGTAGGCTGCTTGAGCAGAATTTCTTCGGCCAGCACATGACGCTCCACCTGCATCTCGCTGAGCAACACCTTCAAGGTAGTGAGAAAGTCGGGAACGCCGTGGGTCAGCGCCAGGTCGATCAACTCCACGCCCGGGGGCACCGGCAGGCCGGCATCGCCGATCACCACTATATCGCCGTGGCCCAGGGACGCGATCAAGCGTGACAGGGCAATGTTGAGCAAAGGTGTCTTTTTCATGAAGGGATAAACGCCTGAACGTCGGACAGCGTGGGAATGGAAGGTTGCGCACCGGCGCGCGTCACCGACAGCGCCGCAGCCACCTGGCCAAAGCGGATGGCCTCGGCTTCGCTCTTGCCGGCAGCCAGGGCCGCGGCAAATCCGCCGACAAAGGTGTCCCCGGCCGCCGTGGTATCGATTGCCTTGACCCTGGGCGCCGGGAAATGCTCGAAACGCTGGCCATCGGCAAACAGCGAGCCCTGTGCACCGAGGGTGATGATCACCTTGCCAGCACCCGCAGCGATCAAGCGACTGGCAGCCACTTCAGCGCTCTCCAGGGAGTCCACCGCTACCCCGCTCAAGGCCGAAGCCTCGCTCTCGTTGGGAATCAGGTAGTCGATCGCGCCATACCACTGCGCTGGCAGCGGGCCACTGGCCGGCGCCGGATTGAGGATCACCGTCTTGCCCAGTTCGCGCCCGCGCTTGAGGGTGTAGCCCACAGTCGCCAGCGGCACTTCAAGCTGGCAGATGATGACTTGCCCATCCTGCAGCACCCCATCGAACCCGGCGACCTTCTCGGGAGTGAGCTGGCCATTGCCGCCGGCGACTATGACAATCGCATTCTGGCTACTGTCATCCACCACGATCAGCGCCACCCCACTGGAGCCTTCGACCACACTCACCGCCTGGCAATCGATCTGCTCGGCCAGCAAGGCACCTCGCAGTTGCTCGCCATAGGCATCGTCGCCGACACAGCCGACCATCGACACCTGCGCTCCCAGCCTGGCCGCAGCCACCGCCTGATTGGCGCCCTTGCCACCGGATACCGTGGCGAAGGATTTGCCAATCAGCGTCTCGCCCCCTCGGGGCAGGCGCTCGGCCCGAGTCACCAGGTCCATGTTGAGGCTACCCACTACCACTACTTTTGCTGACATACATCGGTACTCAATCAGTTGGGTTCAGCGGTATTCGGCGAAAGCGCCACCGAGCGGCGCCGTCGACTCCCGCAAGACGATATTCGGCGTAACGATGCGCTGGTCGACCGGCAGCTCCCGGCAGGCGATCCGCCGCAGCAGCAACTCTGCCGCGGTTTCCCCCAGTTGCAGGATCGACTGGCCGACCGTGGTCAACGCCGGGTAGACGTAGCGGCTCATGAGGATGTCGTCGAAGCCGATCACCGAAAGCTCGCTGGGCACGCGGATATTGCGCTCCGCTGCCGCGCGCAGCACCCCGATGCCCATCATGTCGTTGCCAGCGAAAATCGCGCTCGGCGGCTGTCCGCCATCGAGCAACTGCGCGGCTGCGCGATAACCACCAGTGCTACTGAAATCACTTTCCAGGATGCGCTCGGCAGGCGCCTCGACACCGGCCTCACGCAGCGCCTGCTGGAATCCCGCCAGGCGCATCTGCGCCACACTGGTATTGCCCGGGCCGCCGATGCAGGCAATGTCCCGATGCCCCAGCTCCAGCAGATGTCGGGTGGCCAGGTAGGCACCGTGCTGGTGGTCGATACGCACCAGGTCGGCGTTCACCCCTTCCAGCCCACGGTCGACAATCACCATCGGCGTGCGCACGCCGGCCAGCCCCTGGGCCAGGCCGCTGTCGCCACCGGCCGAGGTGACAATCAACCCGTCGATACGTTTTTCCAGTAATACCCGCAG
This sequence comes from Pseudomonas protegens CHA0, assembly GCF_000397205.1. Lineage (NCBI taxonomy): Bacteria > Pseudomonadati > Pseudomonadota > Gammaproteobacteria > Pseudomonadales > Pseudomonadaceae > Pseudomonas > Pseudomonas protegens. The sequence continues at coordinate 2,367,378 of NC_021237.1, read as the reverse complement.
GTAGTTGCGCTGCTTCTGCGGGTTGTCGTCGGAGTTGCAGAGGATCACGCAGTAGCCGTTGCGTTCGCAATAATCCTCGATCCCCCGAGCCAACTCGGCGAAGTACGGGTTGAGGCTGTTGGGTACCAGCAAGCCGATGGTAGCCGTGGTCTTGGCCTTCAGCGAACGCGCCACCGCGCTGGGCACATAGTCCAGGCGCGCGATAGCGGCCTCGACCTTGACCCGAACTTCCTCACTGACTGGCCGCGTCTTGTTCAGCACATGGGACACCGTGGTGTAGGAAATCCCCGCCAGCGCCGCCACATCCTTGATTGTTGCCATGAATCAAACCCGCCGATTGGCGCGCTGGCTGCGATAAGTGTCCAGCACCACGGCAATCACGATGACCGCACCAGTGATGATGCGCTTGGTCGGTTCGGATGCGCCGATTTGCGCCAGGCCCGCAGCCAGCACGGAAATAATCAAGACGCCAAAGAAGGTACTGATCACCGAACCGCGCCCGCCCATCAGGCTGGTGCCGCCGATCACCACCGCAGCGATGACTTGCAACTCCAGACCGGAGCCCGCGTTCGGGTCTGCCGCTTCCAGGCGAGAAATCTGAAACAGTGCAGCGATACCTGCCAGCAACCCCATCAGGCTGAAGACCAGAATCTTGTAGGATTTGGGGTTGATCCCCGCCAGACGCACTGCCTCTTCGTTGGTACCGATGCCGATCAGGTAGCGACCGAACACGGTGCGAGTCAGCACCGCCTGGGCCAGGAAAATAATCAGCAGGGCAATGATAAACGACGGCGAAATGCCGAAGGCAATCGGATTCGACAACCAGGCGAAGGCGTCACCGATGTAGGCGGTGCGTGAGCCCGTCATCTGGTAGGCCACGCCGCGGGCCATTTCCAGTACACCCAGGGACACGATGAACGAAGGAATGCGCCAGGCCACGGTGATGGAACCGGTCACCGTTCCCGCCAGCGCCGCGCAAGCCATGCCCAGCAACGCCGCGGGCACCACGCTCCAGCCCCAGCCGAGAATCGCCACGCTGACGGTCGACGCCGCCAGGGCCAGCACCGAGCCCACGGACAGGTCGATGCCACCGATGATCAGGACGAAGGTCATGCCCACCGCCAGCACCATCAGGTCGGGAATCTGGTTGGCCAGGGTACTGAAGGTGTCATAGGACAGAAAATGACTGCTGAGTAGGGAGAACAGCACGATCATCCCCAGCAGCGCCCCCGCCAACCCCAGGTAAGTGCCGAGGCCGTAGTAGTGGCCGCCTCGCTTGCCGCTTGCTGCAGTTTTCATGATGCATTCCTAGGCGCTGCTTCATCGATCAGCGCATCTCGTTTTTGATAGCCGGCAAATGCCGCGGCAAGCAGTTCATCCTGGGTCCAGCTGTCGCGCTCGAAGGTATCGATCAGCCGCCCGGCCGAGAGCACGCCAATGCGATCGCAGATCAGCATCAGCTCGCGCAGGTCGCTGGACACCACCACAAGGGCCTTGCCCTGCCGGGTCAACTCCCCCAACAGGCCGTAGATATCGAACTTGGCGCCGACATCGATGCCACGGGTCGGCTCATCGAACAGCAGCACCGAACAGTCGCGCTCCAGCCAGCGGCCGATCACCACCTTCTGCTGGTTGCCACCGGACAGCTCGCTGACCAGTTGCGCCGGGCTGGAGCTGCGGATACGCATGGCGTCGATCTGGCGCCGCGCCAGATGCTCCTCGTCCTGGCCATTGACCAGGCCGCTGCTGGAAATCGCCGGCATGTTGCCCAGGGCGATATTGGCGCTGATGGACTGGGTCAACAGCAGCCCCTCACCCTTGCGGTCCTCGGTAATCAGGGCGATGCCGTTGGCCACCGCATCCACTGGCGAGCGGATGCTCACCGGGCGCGCCGGGGTGCCCAGGGCGATGGTGCCGCTGTCGGCGACATCGGCACCGAAGATCAGGCGCAGCAGCTCGGTGCGCCCTGCCCCGATCAACCCGGAAATTCCGAAGATCTCGCCACTGCGGACCTCGAAGGACACATCGCGGACTTTGTCCGAGCGGCTGAGGTTGCTCACCGTCAAGGCCGGCGCGCCGATCCGGCGCTCGCCCAGGTCGATGTGCTCGCCCAGCTCGCGACCCACCATCAGGTTCACCAGTTGCTCGCTGTTGTAGTTGGCCATCGGCTCGACACAGACCAGGCAGCCGTCACGCAATACCGCGATGCGCTGGGCAACCCGGGCCAGCTCTTCCAGGCGATGGGAGATATAGATGATCGACACGCCGCGGGCCTGCAGGCGGGTGATCTGCTCGAAGAGCATTTCTACCTCGCGGGACGTGAGCATGGCGGTGGGCTCATCGAGAATCAGCACATGGCAGTCGCCGATCAGGTTACGGGCGATCTCCACCATCTGCTGGTGGCCGATGCCCAGCTCGCCCACCAGGGTGTCGGGGTCGATGGCATCCAGACCGACCTGGGCCATGGCCTCGATCGCCGCCTTGCGCAATTGCCGGCGGCTGATCCAGCCACCACTGCTGGGCAGGTTGTCGAGAAACAGGTTCTCGGCCACCGACAGGGTCGGCAGCAGGTTGAGCTCCTGCATCACCATGCGAATGCCCAGATCCTCGGCCTGGGCGCGACTGCCCGGACGATAATCCTGGCCATTGAACTGCATGTGCCCTGTGGTGGGGCTGACCAAGCCACCGATGATCTTCGACAGGGTGCTCTTGCCGGCACCGTTCTCGCCGGTGAGCGCCAGCACTTCACCGCGCAACAGCGTCAGGTCGATGCCGGTCAACACCGGTTGCGCATAAGTCTTGCCGATACCGCTGACCGATAGGACAGCGTTGGCAGCAGAAACTGACATAGGAAACTCTCCATGCGCCCGCCCAACCGGGCGAGCGCCGTTGTACCGCCGCAATGACTACTGAGTGACCAGTTCAACCGGAGTTTCGATCACGCCATTGGTGCCGCTGTCGACTTTCTCGCCCTTGAGGATCTTCAGCGCGGTCTCGATACCGAACACCGCCTGCTTGGCAGCGAACTGATCGGCAGTGGCCAGGACCCGGCCATCCTTGAGCATCGGCTTGATGGCGTTGATGTTGTCGTAGCCCACGACCTGCACCTTGCCTGCCTTGCCGGCAGCCCGGACTGCCGAAACCGCGCCTACCGCCATGCTGTCGTTACCGGCCAGCAATGCCTTGAGGTTCGGGTATTCGCTGAGCATGGCCGAGGCCACACGATTGCCGGCGTCGATTTCCCAGTCGCCCGACTGCAGCGACACCACCTTGATCTGCGCGGCTTCCATTGCATCCTTGAAGCCGGCGGTGCGCTGCTGTGCGTTGGTGGTGGTGGAAACCCCTTCGATGATTCCCACTTCGTCACCGGCCTTGAGTTGCTTGGCCAGGTACTCACCCACCAGACGCGCGCCCTTGCGGTTGTCCGGGCCAACGAAAGGCACGCTGATGTTCTTGCTCTTCAGCACGCCGGGGTCGAGCTGGTTGTCGATGTTGATCACCGTGATCCCGGCGTCCACGGCCTTCTTGATCACCGGAACCATGGCCTTGGAGTCAGCCGGGGCGATCACCAGTGCGTTGACCTTGGAGACGATCATCTGCTCGACGATGCGGATCTGGTTGGCGGTATCGGTTTCATCCTTGATGCCGTTGGACACCAGGTCGAAATCGGCGGAATGCTCTTTCTGATAGGCCTTGGCACCATCTTCCATCGTCAGGAAGAACTCGTTGGCCAAGGATTTCATGACCAGGGCGACCTTGGGTTTCTGCGGGGTATCGGCTTGAGCCGAGGAGAAAGGAAGGGCCGCGGATGCAGCGGCGAGAACGGCGACAGCGAGGAGACGTCCAGCAAAGGGCAGCTTCATGGGTTCACTCCGATCTTATGATTATTGTGAGCAGCGTTCGTCAAACGGAACCGCCAGTTAGGCAGCACCACTGGCCGACGGCGAACCTTGCAAAGATAGACGATTATCCTTGTCCGAAGGCCGCGCAAACGTTTGCGTAAAACGAACTATGCGAACCTCGCCAGCGTTTGTCAACGCTGTTCAAAGTGCGATCAGAGAGAGTGAGTAGCCATCCGCAGCCGGCCACGAGGAGAAAAACCTGCCCGAAAAATGCTCCCGGACAGGCTGATGATTCAGGCAGTGGTGTTCACCAGGCCACCGGAAGACGACTCCTTGGCCAACTCCCGGACCAGGTTGCCAGAGACTTCCGCCAGCGCGCCGTTGGTATCGGCGACTTGCCCTTGAATGGCCATCACCGCCGTCTGCTTGGCCTCAGGGGTTGGGTAGTTGGCGGCCTGGGCGGCAGCCAGTTGCTGTTGCAGCTCGCGAAGTTGCTGCTGCAGCTCCTGCATGCGCTTGAGCAGCATCTTTACCACGATGCCGTGCTTGTCTTCGCTTGGGCTTTCGCTTTCAGACTGTTCGGCCTGCTTGCTGGAGCCGACCCGCAAAGTGCCCGACTCGTCGGTCCCCAACGCCGTAGATGCCTGTTCGGCGGCGGCATTACTCAATGCATCGATGGTCGCGGGCGACTTGCCATTGATCAGAATGGCTCCTGCCCCTGGAAATCCTACTGACAGTGACATGGGAACTCCTGGTGAAAAATCCTAGAAGGATCATCGACCGCTGCAGAACAATCTTTAATGGATGAGCGAGAAGTCATCCCGGGACTTGTGACGAGCATTTTCGGATTGCCGAACGCGCCACCTTGAAAACGTTCGGAAACCCGGACGCCACATGATTTCTTACGCATAAAAACAGAAATAAAATTGATATAAATCAGTAACTTAAAATAGTCATCCAGCCAAGGTAGCGCTGGTACAGATCCTGCTCCACCCTCGCTGCCCCGGCGCATACAGATCTGCCGCCGGGGTGTTTCTAGATGAACCTGCATCAGCACCGTCTCACTACTAGAGAGAAAATAATGAAATCTGCCTTCAAATCCTTCGCCCCGGGCGCTTTGGCCCTCCTCCTGCTTCTACCTGCAGCCCTGCAAGCCAAAGAAGCTGAAACCCAACAGAAACTGTCCAACGTCGTGGTTCTCGCCACCGGCGGCACCATCGCCGGCGCCGGCGCCAGCGCGGCCAACAGCGCCACCTACCAGGCGGCCAAGGTCGGCATCGAACAACTGATCGCCGGCATCCCCGAATTGAGCCAACTGGCCAACGTGCGTGGCGAGCAAGTCATGCAGATCGCCTCGGAAAGCATCACCAACGAAAACCTGCTGCAACTGGGCCGCCGCGTTGCCGAACTGGCCGACAGCAAGGACGTCGATGGCATCGTCATCACCCACGGTACCGATACCCTGGAAGAAACCGCCTACTTCCTCAACCTGGTGGAAAAGACCGACAAGCCAATCGTTGTAGTCGGCTCCATGCGCCCGGGTACCGCTATGTCGGCTGACGGCATGCTCAACCTGTACAACGCTGTGGCTGTGGCCGGCAGCAAGAACGCCCGCGGCAAAGGCGTACTGGTGACCATGAACGACGAAATCCAGTCCGGCCGCGATGTCAGCAAGATGATCAACATCAAGACCGAAGCCTTCAAGAGCCCATGGGGCCCGCTGGGCATGGTGGTGGAAGGCAAATCCTACTGGTTCCGCCTGCCAGCCAAGCGCCACACCATGGATTCGGAATTCGACATCAAGAACATCAAGAGCCTGCCTGACGTAGAAATCGCCTACGGCTACGGCAACGTCAGCGACACCGCCTACAAGGCCCTGGCCCAAGGTGGCGCCAAAGCCATCATCCACGCCGGTACCGGCAATGGCTCGGTGTCTTCCCGTGTGGTCCCTGCCCTGCAGGAACTGCGCAAGAATGGCGTACAGATCATTCGTTCTTCCCACGTCAATGCCGGCGGTTTCGTACTGCGCAACGCCGAACAGCCTGACGACAAGTACGACTGGGTCGTGGCTCATGACCTGAACCCGCAGAAAGCCCGCATCCTGGCCATGGTCGCCCTGACCAAGACCCAGGACAGCAAGGAACTGCAACGCATGTTCTGGGAATACTGACAGCCCCTCTGCTCGACCGGCCCCGGTCGAGCATGCTTGCAACCACTCGCCCGCCCGGGCGGGTGGTTCCCCCCTTTCCCCCATGCAAAAAAATCTGCTCTCCTCGTGAGACAAATGCATAAAGCGTTGTCAGAGGAACTTCTTGAATTTTAAGCAGTTGCGAAATGCCCTACAGTTAAATACTGTATGCACGTACAGCTTAATAAGGAATGTTCCGTGGCCACGACCCAAACGCCCCTCAGCTCCTACGAACGCCTGGGTGTGCGCATCCAGAAAATCATCAACTCTCCCACCGCACAAAAGGCCAAGGCAGCGCTGATCTTCCGCCTCGCCGATGAGCCACAGGATGAGTGGGAACGCCTGCTGGAGGAGATCGCCGAAAACGACAACGTCACCCTCGCCTACCGCGACGATGGCGGTGTGCAGATTTTCTGGGTCGTGCCGAAGGAAGATTGAGTCGATGAGTGTCCGTTGTTTTGCCCTGCTGTTGCTGTTTCTCGCCTGTTCCGCCCAAGCCGATGCACCCCGCACCTTCAGCGAAGCCAAGAAAGTCGCCTGGAAGCTCTACGCCCCCCAATCCACCGAGTTCTATTGCGGCTGCAAATACAACGGCAACCGGGTGAACCTGGCGGCCTGCGGCTATGTTCCGCGCAAGAACGCCAAGCGCGCCGAACGCATTGAATGGGAGCATATAGTGCCGGCCTGGCAGATCGGCCATCAGCGCCAGTGCTGGCAACAAGGCGGTCGCAAGAACTGCACACGCACCGATTCGGTCTATCAGCGCGCCGAGGCCGACCTGCACAATCTGGTACCGAGCATTGGCGAAGTGAATGGTGATCGCAGCAATTTCAGCTTCGGCTGGCTGCCGGAACAATCGGGCCAGTACGGTTCGTGCCTGACCCAGGTCGACTTCAAGGCCAAGAAGGTCATGCCTCGCCCTTCGATTCGCGGGATGATTGCCCGCACCTACTTCTACATGAGCAAGCAGTACGGCCTGCGCCTTTCCAAACAGGATCGTCAGCTCTTCGAAGCCTGGAACAAGACCTATCCAGTACAGGCCTGGGAGCGCCAGCGCAATCAGAGCGTGGCTTGCGTGATGGGGCGCGGCAATGAATTCGTCGGCGCAGTCAACCTCAAGGCTTGTGGCTGAACGCAGATCGCCCGCGGGTGGCGGGCGATCATTGAGCCTATGGAAACGGGCTTACTGCGCGGCTTGATGCTCGATGACCGTGACTTCGATGTCACGCTTCTTGGCCTTGACCAGCTTTTCGGTCACTTCATTCTTCTTCGCCTCGGCCTCGGCCTGGGAAGCAAACGGACCGACCACGACCAGACGCTTGCCGTCCACGGTCACCACATTGGAAATCACCCCGTGCTCGATCAGCCAGCCGGTCAGGTCACTCACCGCCAGGGGGAGCGAGCTGCCCACCAGCACATCCCATTGCGGCTCGGTCGAGGCCGGCTGGGTCTGTACTGCCACCGCCGTGCTCTTGTTCGCTTCGACCCGCTTGCCTTCCCCACAACCGGCCAACGCCAATACCGCCATCATCATCGCTACTGTGCGCACAACCTAACCCCTAGAAAGTCTGAGGTGGCGATTTTAGCACTCATGACCCGAGAGACCTCGTCACAAAATCGGACCGAAACAGGAAGAATGATATTTATTGCCTATGTATAGTTGCGCCTTGGGAATTAATAGATCTTCTGCGCGTCAGAAAGAGGCACCCACTCAGTGGAACTTCGCACTAATCTATACCTAAGACCGACCTCTGCACTGTTTGAATCTGGTGCCCTACAAAGCTATCAAGGAGAAGATCATGCTGATACTCACCCGCAAAGTCGGTGAAAGCATAAACATCGGTGACGACATTACGATCACCATTCTCGGCGTCAGCGGCCAGCAAGTGCGCATTGGTATCAACGCGCCAAAAGACGTCGCGGTACACCGGGAAGAAATCTATCAACGCATTCAGGCAGGCCTGACCGCTCCGGACAAACGCGAAACCCCCTGAACAGCATGAGCACCAGCCTTTTGCCCGCGCACAACGGCTGGCGCAGCGCCTGTCTTGTTTGCCTTGAGCTTTTCCCCGCAGACGGCCCGCACACCCTCGCCCGGTTGCAGCCACAGCAGATTCCCGCCCATCAGACTGTCGTCAACCACTGATTATCGCCCTTTCGCGATAGCGAGCCCGACCGTTGATTCCCGACACACGCCGCCGCTGCATTGCAGGCGGCGCACCGGTGCGGCGGTCAGGCGTCCGCTGCAGGCTCCACAGGCTTGAAGCCCAGGTCCTGGGTAAAGCGCAGCAGGTAACCATCCGGGTCGAGTACCAGCAGGTTCAACTCGCCGTGCAGCAATTCGTCGTGACGGTACCAGCACTCCTGAATCTCTCGACGCAAGGCAATGCCCGCCCGAGCCAGGGCGGCTGCCAACTGGCGAATATCCGGGCACTCGATGGACAGGTTCATGCCGCGGCCAAATGGAGCCTGCAAGGGCCCCACGCGCCACTCCGACTCCTGCTGGTCATCCTGCTCCAGCATCAGTTGGGCACCATTGAGGGAGAGGAAGGCAAAGAAGTGTTCCGGCCGCTGATACTCCACCTTGAAGCCCAGAAGATCGCAGTAGAAGGCCAGACTGCGCTGCAGGTCGGTGACCAGCATCTCCGGCACCAGGTCATTCATTTGAAACATCGAAGGCTTCCATTGCTCATTGATAGAGCCGCGAGCCTACTCTCAAGCAGCCATGCAGTGCAGCTCCGCTTACCAATGATTACAACTGAGCCCAGGTCACCCCACGCGCCATGCCGCTGGCGGCGATGACCATCAACACCATGAGCAGGGCCTGCACATCGCTGATACGGGCGAACAGCAGCGCCCGCCCGATCTGTGGCGCCACCCCTCGCCCCAGGGCCATGCGCCAGCGGATCAAGGTCAGCATCGGCAGGACCTCCAGCAACAGGATGATCACGAACAGCGTCATCTTCAGATGGAACAGCGGCTGGTGCAGGTAATACTCCGTACCCTTGCCATAACCGCCAAAAGCCCGCAACAACCCGGTGATCAACAACACCGCGGCCATCAGCCCCCAGACATTGTCGGCCCGCAACACCTGCCCGGGCGCCGCAGCGCCGCCGCTCAGGCGACGCAATGCCGAAGCACGCGCCAGTACCCCGGCAAAGGCACTGGCAAACGCCAGCAAATGCACAGCCGCCAGCAACCATTGCTGCAACATCGAGCTCATCTCCGCTTGATTGATCGACACATCCGGGCAGCTCAGTAATAGCTCATAACCCGGGCTGTTGCCGGCCAGCGGAAACGAAAAAGGCGGCTCGCACGGATCGACAACTTCCGCAAGAACCGCCTGGCCACTCAACTTCATCAATGGCCGTCACAACTCAGCCATGACGCTCCTGCAGCACCTTGCTCCACAGGGTGAACGCTACGGATGGCGTCCAGCCCGGGTTGGAGGTGTGCTCCTGAAGGCACAGGTAACGATTGCCTTCGTAAGTCACTCCATCCTCCCTGAGGTAGTGCTGGCTGGTGCGCCACTCGGGAAAGCTCGGATCGACCGCACCGCCTGCGGTCCTGGCACTCACACTGCGGCTGGGGAGCGACTCCTGGCCCTGAGTGTCGGTAGCGGTCACAAAATAGCTGTATTGGGTGTCCGCACTCAGCCCCTGATCCTCGAAGCCCGGAGAGGGGGTGCGAGCGACCGCATTGCCGTCGCGGTACAAGGTGTAGAACTCCACCGGCCGCACACTACCGGAAACACCCCAGCTCAGGTTGACGCTGCTGCGACTGGTGCCCAGTACCATCAGGTTTCCAGGAGCACCTGGGCGCTCCGGCTCACCGCCATCGCCATGGATCAGCGGCGCATAGCGATGACGAAACTCCCAGTTGTAGGGCACACCCTGCCGACTGATGCCGGCATCCCAGTTCACCGACCAGGTCATCAACCCCTTGATGGCGTGACCGGCGCCCTGCAAGCGCTTGAACGCATTGCTCACCGCCGACGGGTCGATCACATAGCCGGTGGCCGCGGCATCGACGTTGCTTGGCAGGCCTATCACCAGCTTGTCCGCGGCAATGCGAGTGAAACCACGGGTACCGGAGGCCAGGCTTTCGCTCAGGTAGTAGAGGAAATCCTCTTTCATCGCGTCATTGTTCTGGGCGATCCAGGCGCCCTGCCCGCCATTGGCCTCCTGCACCCAGAGCCCGTCGCCTCCCTGGTTATAGAACTGCGGCGCGACAAAGTCGTAATAGCCTTCCAGGGCCTGCAGGTAGGCCACGTACTTGCCATTGCTGGTCAGGTAGGGAAACTCAGGCGCCATGCTGATGATGAAGTGCTTGCCCTGGCCGGCGTAATGATCCTTCACCAGCTTCAAGGCGGCAGGCAGCACACTCTTGTTGTCGGCAAAGTCGATGGCGCTCTGCTCCAGGTCGATATCCAGGCCATCGAAGCCGTAGGTTTCCACCAGACGGATGATTTCGTTGGCCAGGGGCTGTTCGTTGCCCTTGTGCAATTCGATATGGGCATCGGCGCCGCCCAGGGAGATCAATACCGCCCGGCCCTGGCTGTTGAGCACGCCCACCTGGCGCCGGAACTCGGCGTCCGAAAGGTTGTAGGGCTTGAAGGTGGGAATACCGTTGCCCTTCATGAAGGCCACTGCAACCACGTTGTATTCCTTGGGCACGTCCACCAGATCCAGGTTGGCGAATTGCCCCTGCTGGTAGCCGTCGCTGTGACCGGCAGCCCAGTTGTGCCAGAAGCCCATGAGCACCTTCTTGCCGGCAATGCTCGGCATCAGGGAAGCAGCATCTGCGGCCTGACTCTTGATTAATGCAAAATCGATCTTATCCACGTTCTAATCCTTCAGAACTGTCAGAAAATGTTAACTACCTGAAACTTATTTAAAGTCCAGATCGAAAGCCTGATAAAAGCCATTGCCGGTATTGGCAACAATCCACACCAGTACTACAACATGGTGGCCCTTTTTATTTTTGGGCAGCACAACTTCATGATGAGTCTTGGCTTTCAATACCGAACCGAACTTGTCGAATGGCACTTCGGTGTAGAAGTCCTGATAAAAAGCCTGGGGTTCCAGCTGGGCGCGACTGATGCGCTGTTTCGGGTCCCAGCCGTCCTTGGTGATGAACCAGTTATAGCCCCGGGTAACGTGAGGTGCGGTGTATTCCCACTGCACCTGGAACACCTGGCCCGGGTTCACGTTCACCAGCGGCCAAGTGAAGGGCCGGTTGATCTTTTTCGACATTTCCTCGTTGGTGAAGTTGATGCAATCGCGATCATCAACCTTGCCGCCACTGAGAATATGACCATCGGCGGGTGGCGCGACACTGGCCACATCGCTGTCGTAAGGCTTTGGGAAAGGACCGGCGGCGAGGGCCGGAAAGTTTTTCCCGCCTTCCATCTCATTGACCTGCCAGGTTCCCAGCAGCCCCAGTTCTACCGCTACCGCACCGCGGCTGGACGGAGAAACAACGCGACCATGTTTTAGTTGAGCCTGTGGCTTATTCATATCTTTCACTCCATTGATTAATTAACTACTGCTCCTTATTGAGCACCCTCAACTTAGCGCACTTTTCCCTGCTTTTTTCATCACCACAAAAACTAACCATTCAGGACAATTTACAAAAGTCCGCCCCAGCCCCCTTAATCCCTGGACTTCCTTATTTCAACTGACAGTTTGAAGAGGCAATGTATTACACGCTTTGCTACAGGCTTATTGGGTGTTTCCACAGATCGCCAATAACAGCTGGCCTGACCAGCTGGAAACCATTCCCCAGAAATGACAAAACCCGGCCGATGCCGGGTTTGTACCTGATAGCGTCAAATGCCAACGCCAGTGACTATCCTCTGCGTTACAGACAGGTCGCTAGCGCCGCCAGGCGGCGCTTCGAGACATAGCTGTCTGCAACCGCATAAAAGTGGACGGTGGTCGTCGCGGCCTCGGCCTTGATATCGACAAAAGTCTCGGCGGAACGGGTATACACGGTGTACCCCCCTGCCCTGCCCGGTTGCAGATAGGCAGCGGCATCGACACCAAAGACCGACTCGTCCTGCCAGGCGAACTGCACACATTGCGCTACCAGTTGATCGGCCTTGGCCGAGGCCAGGGTTTTGTTGGGCGTTCGGGCCCGAGCTTCATCCATGGTAGAGCTCGCACAGCCAGCCAATAGCGCCGCCACCATTACCGCCATCAAAACCCGCATGCTGCCTCCTCCTCCTGAAAACGCGAGAGTATCGCTCAGGCCGCGTTAAAAAGGCGCGCGAACAGCAGAAAAACTCCCCCGCGCCCACTCAGCACTCCGCCAAGGAGGACGCCAGCTGGGCGATCGCCTCCTGGTCCTCATCTCCGAGGTGGCGGTAGTTCTGAATAATGGTGCTTTCATCCAGGCTCAGGCTGCCCTCGGACAAGCGCGAGCGCTCGCCGGTCAACACATAAAGCAGGTCAACGCCGTGGCGCCCGATGGCCATCAGGTAATCCGATTTGGGCACCCGCTCACCGCTCTCGTAACGGCCCTGGGCGTTGGCTTCAACACCGCCAATGGCACCGAATTCCTGCTGGGAGAGCCCCAACGCCTTGCGCTGTTCTTTCAAGCGCTCACCAAAGGTCTGCATAACCATCCTCATTCAACAAGGTGATGGTTTTACGACCGTAGCGGCCGCAGAAGGTGCACTTTGTTTGCCCACACCATTGCCAGCCCCCGGGCAAAAGATTAACCTGCGCGCCCTTTCCACACTTTTGCCAAGGAGATCCACCATGCAACAGCTGATCACCCCTTGCAGGACGTGCCTGGTTTAAACGCTGCAACCGCTACCCGCTAGCGCCTTCGCTTAACCCCCGCTTCGTCCTGCCACTACCTGAATATTTTTTTCCAATCAGGAATTGGACATGGACACTTGCATCCGTCATTTGTCGAACGGCGTCTCTCTGATCGCCTCCGACACCACCTGGATCGAAGACAAAGCGCTCCAGCAACTGCACACCACCGCACAACTGCCCGGCATGCGCCAGGTCGTCGGCATGCCCGACCTGCATCCAGGCCGGGGCTATCCGGTGGGCGCGGCATTTTTTTCCACCGAAGTGGCCTACCCGGCGCTGGTGGGCAACGACATCGGCTGCGGCATGGCGCTGTGGCAAACCGACCTCTCCAGCACTCGCCTCAACCTCGACAAGCTGGAAAAGAAAATCGGCAATATCGACCTGCCCCTGGATGAACAGTGGGATGAACAACGCGCGCAACTGGCATTGCCCGTCAGCGGTCATGAGCACTCCCTGGGTACCATCGGCGGCGGCAACCACTTCGCCGAACTGCAACAACTCGATCAGGTCCATGACGCCGACGCCCTGCAAGCGCTGGCACTGGACCCGAAAGCCTTGCTGCTGCTGGTGCACAGCGGCTCCCGAGGCCTGGGAGAAGCTATTTTGCGCAGCCACGTCGACCAACACGGCCACAACGGCCTGTTGATGACCAGCACCGCCGGCGCCCAGTACCTGGAGCAGCACGACCAGGCCTTGCGCTTTGCCGAGGCCAATCGACGGTTGATCGCCGAGCGCCTGCTGCACAATCTGCGGGCCAAGGGCCAGCCGCTGCTGGATATCAATCACAACCTGGTGTCTGCGGCGCAGGTCGACGGCGTATCGGGCTGGCTGCATCGCAAGGGCGCCACGCCATCGGACCAGGGTCCGGTGGTGATTCCCGGCTCCCGTGGCGACTACAGCTACCTGGTGCAACCGCTCCCCCAATCGTTCAGCCTCTACTCCCTGGCGCACGGCGCCGGGCGCAAGTGGCTGCGCAGCGACTGCAAGGGCCGGCTGGCAACGCGCTTCAGCTTCGATCAACTCAAGCGCACCCAGCTGGGCAGCCGAGTGATCTGCGAGGACCGCGGCCTGATGTACGAAGAGGCTCCCGAAGCCTACAAGAGCATCGACAGCGTGGTGGGCAGCCTGCGCGACGCCGGCCTGGTGAAGATCATCGCCCGACTCAAACCGGTACTGACCTACAAACGCCGGGGGTGCTGCTGATGATGATGTTGCTACAGCTGTCCTCCGCCCAAGGGCCTGCCGAATGCGAATTGGCAGTAACCCACGCATTACGCCGCCTGCATCACGAAGCCGAAGCTCAGAACGTGCGCCTCGGCATCATCGAGCAGGTTGCCAGCCAGGCTCGCGACGCCCATCGCTCGGTGCTGGTCAGCCTGGATGGCGAGCACGCCGCAAACCTGGCTCGACGCTGGACAGGCACCCTGCTGTGGATCTGCAAAAGCCCTCTGCGGCCCGCACATCGACGCAAGAACTGGTATTTCGCCGGCCAGCCATTCAGCGCCCCTGAAGAAGCCGAGGGCGGCGAGATCCGCTTCGAGGCCATGCGCGCTTCGGGCCCCGGCGGGCAGCATGTGAACAAGACCGACTCCGCGGTACGTGCCACCCATGTAGCGACCGGCATCAGCGTCAAGGTGCAGTCCGAACGCAGCCAGCACGATAACAAGCGCCTGGCTCGTCTATTGATCCAGCAACGGCTTGCCGATCGGCAAGAGCAATCCGTACAGGAACTGCGCTTGCAGCGTCGTGACGCCCATCACCGGGTTGAACGGGGCAATGCCGTGCGCACCTTCAGCGGCAGCGCCTTCACCCCTCTGGACTGACCCGCCCTGGTACGGGAAGCCGATCGTCACGACGGCTCCCCGAACCAGGTTGGTGGCTACAGAGGGCAATACGTAAAAGATCTTGAACCGGTGACCGATGCGGCAAATGCAGAGGACACTGAAGACATGGAGCAGAGTCCCGATGAACAACTACTTCGAAAGCCCCTTCAAGGGCATCACGCTTGATCGGCAAGTCACCCACCCGAATATTCGAGTAGGTCGTTTCAGCTACTACTCAGGCTACTACCACGGTCATAGTTTCGATGAGTGCGCGCGCTACCTGCCCCACGAGGAAGGTGCGGACAAGCTGATAATCGGCTCTTTCTGCTCAATCGGCTCGGGAGCCGCATTCATCATGGCCGGCAACCAGGGGCATAGAAGCGAGTGGATCAGCACCTTTCCGCTCTACTGGATGCCCGAGGAACCGGCCTTCGCGGGCGCGCAGAATGGATATCAAGCCGCAGGCGACACGGTGATCGGCAATGACGTCTGGATCGGTTCCGAAGCCATTGTCATGCCGGGCATCAGGATCGGCGATGGCGCCGTGATAGGCACTCGAGCCCTGGTGACACGGGACGTGGAACCCTACGCAATCATCGGCGGTAACCCCGCCAAGACGATTCGCAAGCGCTTCGATGATCGGCGTATCGAGATGCTTGTGAAAATGCAGTGGTGGAACTGGAGCAGCGAGCAGTTGAAAGCAGTGATGCCACTGATGACCAGTGCCAATGTCGAGGCGCTGTTTGAACATTGGCAGGAGCACATCCGCCCCGACTGATCACTGGCCAAGATCGCAGCGAGCGCTGCAATGCCAGTGGGCTTCTTGGCGGATTGTGCAAAGCCATCAAAATGGCCAGAAACAAAAAAGGGGCTCACCTTTCGGTGAACCCCTTCTAGACCGCCCAGCAGAGCGGATTTTGTTTGGTAGGCGCGATTGGACTCGAACCAACGACCCCCACCATGTCAAGGTGGTGCTCTAACCAACTGAGCTACGTGCCTGCTGTGAGGCGGCATTCTACGGAATTCCAAAGGGGTGTCAACACCTTTTTTGCAGCTAAGCCTATGAATATGCGAATTTTTTAATTTTCGTGGGATGAAGAAGTTTTTTCTTCAGTCTGGCAGCTCATTTGCAACTCAGGTAGCATCGGCGCACTCGTAAAATATATTAAACACATGAGGTCGCAGGATGGCGAACATTCCCTACCCACAGTCCTATTACGCGGCATCGGCCAATGCGGCTCCGGAACGTCCGATGCTCCAAGGCGAGATTGAAACCGATGTCTGCGTGATCGGTGCGGGTTATACCGGCCTGTCCAGCGCCCTGTTCCTCCTGGAAAACGGCTTTCGTGTGACCGTACTGGAGGCCGCCAAGGTCGGCTTTGGCGCTTCAGGGCGCAATGGCGGGCAGATCGTCAACAGCTACAGCCGCGATATCGACGTGATCGAACGCAGCGTCGGCCCCAAGCAGGCACAACTGCTGGGGCAGATGGCCTTTGAGGGTGGCCGGATCATTCGTGAACGGGTGGCCAAATACCAGATCCAGTGCGATCTGAAGGACGGCGGTGTATTCGCAGCGCTGACCAGCAAGCAGATGGGTCATCTGGAGTCGCAGAAGCGCCTGTGGGAGCGCTACGGCCACACCCAGCTGGAATTGCTGGATGAGCGGCGTATCCGCGAAATCGTGGCCTGCGATCAATACAAGGGCGGCATGCTCGACATGAGCGGCGGCCACATCCATCCACTGAACCTGGCACTGGGTGAAGCGGCTGCCGTGGAGTCGCTGGGCGGCACCCTCTATGAGCAGTCCCCGGCAATCCGCATCGAGCGCGGCGCCAATCCGGTGGTCCACACGCCCCAAGGAAAGGTCCGCGCCAAATTCATCATCGTTGCTGGCAATGCCTACCTGGGCAATCTGGTTCCGGAGCTGGCAGCCAAGTCCATGCCTTGCGGAACCCAGGTCATCACCACCGAGCCCCTGAGCGATGAGCTGGCAGCCAGCCTGTTGCCCCAGGATTACTGCGTCGAAGACTGCAACTACCTGCTGGACTACTACCGCCTCTCCGGCGACAAGCGCCTGATTTTCGGTGGCGGCGTGGTGTATGGCGCCCGCGACCCGGCGAACATCGAGGCCATCATCCGACCGAAGATGCTCAAGGCCTTCCCGCAACTGCAGAACGTGAAGATCGATTACGCCTGGACCGGCAACTTCCTGCTGACGCTGTCGCGCCTGCCCCAGGTTGGGCGCCTGGGGGACAATATCTACTACTCCCAGGGCTGCAGCGGCCACGGCGTGACCTACACCCACCTGGCCGGGAAAGTCCTGGCGGAGGCCCTGCGCGGCCAGGCTGAGCGCTTTGACGCCTTTGCCGACCTGCCTCACTACCCCTTCCCCGGCGGCCAGTTGCTGCGCACGCCATTCACCGCCCTGGGCGCTTGGTACTACAGCCTTCGGGACAAGCTCGGCTTCTGAAAGCCGAACCTCCTTGCAAGCACAAAAAAACCGCCGAGCAGGCGGTTTTTTGTGTTCGATCAGCAGCAAGCAAAAGACGCTGCCAAAGAGCGAATCCCGAAAACAAAAAACCCCGGTCTTGCGACCAGGGTCTTTGCTATCGATGCGAAACAAGCTGTTGGCTTGTTTCGTTGCTTCAAGGCGTTCAGTGATCCTTGAGGCTGATATGGCGCAGCGGACGGGACTCGAACCCGCGACCCCCGGCGTGACAGGCCGGTATTCTAACCGACTGAACTACCGCTGCGTATCGCTTGGACTTGCGTCCATGTGAACCGTTTAAATCATCTGATTGAAGAGCTTCGAGGCTTCCTCAATCTCAAGCCAGGCGAACCCGACTTGGAAAATATGGCGCAGCGGACGGGACTCGAACCCGCGACCCCCGGCGTGACAGGCCGGTATTCTAACCGACTGAACTACCGCTGCGCGTCGGTTGGAGGCTTCCTTGGAAGCTTCCCTCTTTCTTGCGAAAGAGACTCAGGGAATGGTGGGTGATGACGGGATCGAACCGCCGACATTCTGCTTGTAAGGCAGACGCTCTCCCGGCTGAGCTAATCACCCTTTGCTTCGCTGAGGCCGCGAAATTTACGCAGGTAACGAAGCTAAGTCAATAGCAGGCTTGAAGTTTTTTTCAAAAACAGCAGCAAGCAGAAACTTCGCACCAAGAGCCAGAGGCGCCCCTCTTGGGCTTGCAGCCACAAACTCGCTCCCACCCTTATTCCTGATAAATCATTTTCTTGGTCATGCCACCGTCCACCACGAATTCCTGGCCGGTGACAAAGCCCGAATTGCGGGACAGCAGCCAGGCCACCATGGAGGCCACATCTTCCACCGTCCCTACCCTGCCTGCCGGATGCTGGGCATGATCGGCATCGGATAACGGCTCTGCGCGACGCACCGCAGGATCCCGGGCATCGATCCAGCCGGGGCTTACCGCATTGACCCGAATCTCCGGCCCCAGGCTGATCGCCAGGGCATGAGTCAAGGCCAGCAACCCCCCCTTGCTCGCCGCGTAGGCTTCGCTGTCAGGCTCCGATTGCCTGGCGCGGGTAGAAGCCAGATTGACGATGGCGCCGCCATGGGCGCGCAAATACGGCGCACAGTGCTTGGCCAGCAGCATCGGCCCGCCCAGGTTCACCGCCATGACCCGATTCCAGTAGGCCAGATCCAGGCTTTCCAGGGTGATGTTGTGCGGGTCGGCTACAGCGGCATTGCAGACCAGGGCGTCGAGGCGCCCGAACTGCCCCAGCACCTCAGCCACCCCCTGGGCCACTTGCACTTCATCGGCCACGTCCATGGTGATGAACCAGGCACTTTCACCCAGCACCTTGGCCACCTTGGAGCCGCGCTCACGATCGAGGTCGGTCAACACCACCTGCCAGCCTTCGCTGATCAGCCAGGCAGCGATACCCAGGCCGATACCCCGGGCCGCGCCGGTCACCAGCGCGACACGCCCATTGCCGCCGCCCTGGGGCGTGGACAACTCGATCACAAGGCTGCCAGGCCGCGAGCCAGGTCGGCTTGCAGGTCGACCACGTCCTCCAGCCCCACCGCGATGCGGATCAGGCTGTCGCGAATGCCTGCCGCTTCACGCTCCTGGGGCGCCAGGCGCCCGTGGGACGTGGTGCTCGGATGGGTGATGGTGGTTTTGCTGTCGCCGAGGTTGGCGGTAATGGAGATCAGTCGCGTGGCATCGATAAAGCGCCAGGCGCCCTCTTTGCCGCCCTTGACCTCAAAACTCACCACCGCGCCAAAACCACGCTGCTGACGCTTGGCCAGCTCGTGCTGCGGATGGCTGGCAAGGCCTGCGTAGTGCACCTTCTCGACGCCCTCCTGCTGCTCCAGCCACTCAGCCAGGGCCAGGGCATTGGCACAATGAGCACGCATCCGCAGGTTGAGGGTTTCCAGGCCCTTGAGGAAGATCCAGGCGTTGAACGGGCTCAGGGTCGGCCCGGCGGTACGCAGGAAACCCACCACTTCTTTCATCTGCTCGCTGCGCCCGGCCACCACGCCGCCCATGCAACGACCCTGGCCGTCGATGAACTTGGTCGCCGAATGCACCACCACGTCCGCCCCCAGCTTCAACGGCTGCTGCAAGGCCGGAGTGCAGAAACAGTTATCCACCACCAGCATTGCGCCCTTGGCATGGGCCACCTCCGCCAACGCGGCGATATCCACCAGCTCGGCCAGCGGATTGGAGGGCGACTCGACGAACAGCAGCCTGGTATTGCTCTTGATCGCCGCATCCCAGCCGGACAGGTCCGCCAGGGGCACGTAATCGACTTCAACACCAAAGCGCTTGAAGTACTTCTCGAACAGGCTGATGGTGGAGCCGAACACGCTGCGCGACACCAGCACATGATCGCCGGCGCTGCACAGGCTCATGACCACCGAGAGAATGGCCGCCATGCCAGTGGCGGTCGCCACAGCCTGCTCTGCCCCTTCCAGCGCCGCGATGCGCTCTTCGAAGGAACGCACGGTGGGGTTGGTGTAGCGCGAATAGACGTTGCCCGGCACTTCGCCAGCAAACCGCGCCGCCGCATCGGCGGCCGTGCGGAACACATAGCTGGAGGTGAAGAACATCGGGTCACCGTGCTCGCCTTCCGGCGAGCGGTGTTGGCCGGCGCGCACCGCCAGGGTATCGAACGCTACGCCTTCAAGGTCGCTGTCCAGCCGACCGGCATCCCAATCCTGACTCATGCCGCCTACTCCTAATGTCTTCTTAAAATGCTCGGATCAGTTGTTGTACAGATCGATGATGGCGCTGACCGCCTGGGTCTTGGCCTTGGACGCATCGTTACGAGCGTTCTCGATCTTGTTCAGGTAGGCCTCGTCGACGTCGCCGGTAACGTACTTGCCGTCGAACACCGCGCAGTCGAAGTTCTCGATCTTGATCTTGCCACCACCGACCGCCTCGATCAGGTCCGGCAAGTCCTGGTAGATCAGCCAGTCGGCACCGATCAGGTCTGCCACGTCCTGGGTCGAACGATTGTGGGCGATCAACTCGTGGGCGCTCGGCATGTCGATGCCATACACGTTCGGGTAACGCACGGCCGGTGCAGCCGAGCAGAAGTAGACGTTCTTCGCGCCCGCTTCACGGGCCATCTGGATAATCTGCTTGCAAGTGGTGCCACGGACGATGGAGTCGTCCACCAGCATCACGTTCTTGCCGCGAAATTCCAGTTCGATCGCATTGAGCTTCTGGCGTACGGATTTCTTCCGCGCCGCCTGGCCCGGCATGATGAAGGTACGGCCGATGTAACGGTTCTTGACGAAACCTTCGCGGAACTTGACCCCCAGATGGTTCGCCAGCTCCAGCGCCGCAGTGCGGCTGGTATCCGGAATCGGGATCACCACGTCGATATCGTGCTCAGGACGCTCGCGCAGGATCTTCTCTGCCAGTTTCTCACCCATGCGCAGGCGCGCCTTGTACACCGAGACGCCATCAATGATCGAATCCGGACGGGCCAGATATACGTGTTCGAAGATGCACGGCGTGAGTTGCGGGTTGGTGGCGCACTGGCGGGTGTAGAGCTTGCCCTCTTCAGTGATGTAGACCGCTTCGCCCGGAGCCAGGTCGCGAATCAGGGTGAAACCCAGCACATCCAGGGAAACGCTTTCCGAGGCGATCATGTATTCCACGCCTTCGTCGGTATGACGCTGGCCGAAGACGATCGGACGGATACCGTGGGGGTCACGGAAACCGACAATGCCGTAGCCGGTGATCATGGCCACCACCGCGTAGCCACCCACGCAACGGTTGTGCACGTCGGTGACGGCGGCAAACACGTCTTCCTCGGTAGGCTGCAACTTGCCGCGCTGGGCCAGCTCGTGGGCGAACACGTTGAGCAGCACTTCAGAGTCGGAGTTGGTGTTGACGTGGCGCAGGTCGGACTCGTAGATCTCCTTGGCCAACTGCTCCACATTGGTCAGGTTGCCGTTGTGCGCCAGGGTGATGCCGTAAGGCGAGTTGACGTAGAACGGCTGAGCCTCGGCCGAGGTCGAGCTGCCCGCGGTTGGATAGCGGACATGGCCGATGCCCATATGGCCTACCAGGCGCTGCATGTGCCGCTGCTGGAACACATCACGCACCAGGCCGTTGTCCTTGCGCAGGAATAACCGGCCATCATGGCTGGTCACGATACCGGCAGCGTCCTGGCCGCGGTGCTGGAGGACGGTTAGCGCGTCATACAGCGCCTGATTGACGTTCGACTTACCGACGATACCGACGATGCCACACATGCGACGCAACCCCTACTTAATGAAACTGAACTGAACCCATCTTACTGAGGCGTTTTGGCCGGTAAGAGGTGCTCCTTGAACGGTATATCAGCGGGTACGCTGATACCGCTGGCCAGCCACTGACTGCTCCACCCCAATATGAGGTTCTTGGACCAGTCTGCAACCAATAGAAATTGTGGCACCAGTCGCGACTGTTGCCACCAGGAATCCTGCTGTACCGGCCCCAGGCTCAGGAGCCCGATCGCCACGACCACCAGCAGCGCGCCACGCGCAGCGCCGAAGGCCATGCCGAGGAATCGATCGGTCCCGGAGAGGCCGGTGACGCGAATCAACTCGCCGATGAGATAGTTGACCATTGCCCCCACCAGCAAGGTGGCGACAAACATGATTGCGCAGCCCGCGATCACGCGAGCCGAGGGAGTTTCGATATAACCGCCGAGGTACTCGGACAGTGAGCCACCAAACATCCAGGCAACGACTCCTGCGATGATCCAGGTAAGCAACGACAAGGCTTCTTTGACGAAACCGCGGCTCAAGCTGATCAAAGCGGAGATGGCGATTATTGCAACGATCGCCCAGTCAACCCAGGTAAATGGCACAGTGCAGCCTACAGACGGATAAGGCGGCGCATTTTAACAGAGCGCTTGGCTGTCGGTAAGCTGCGATTCACTGTGCTTTTAAAATCAAGCGGATAGCCTTAGCCACGCTCTGGCTGGAAGCGCACCACGAAACCCTTGAGATTATGCTGACGCCCCAGCAGGTCACGCAGGCGATCAGCTTCGGCGCGCTCGATCAGCGGCCCGACAAATACCCGGTTCTTGCCTTCGGCGGAACGGATATAGGCGTTATAACCCTGGCTGCGCAGGGTTTTCTGCAGGTTTTCCGCGCTTTCACGGCTCGACAGACTGGCCAGTTGCACCGACCAACTGACGGACAGGCCATTGGCATCGACCCGGCTCTGGCTGGTATCGGGCTTGGCACTGGCCACGGGCTGCGGCGGAACCGGAGCCGGTGTCGGCGCAGGCTTGGCCACAGGCGCAGGCTTGCTGGCCACGGTCGGAGCAGGAGCCACCACCGGGGCCGGTGCGATCGGGGTCGATGGCGCTTGCTGCACCACAGGCTCGTGCTCGTCGGCTGGCACAGAGCCCTCGGGCAGTACCTGAGGCTCTGGCACAACTACCGGCTCGACCTGGACCTGCGGCATGGCCGCGGCTTGCGGCGCCGACGGCACATCCACCGTCACATGACGCTGCTCATCCTCGCGCGAGAACAGCATTGGCAGAAAGATCACCGCCAAGGCCACCAACACCAGTGCTCCGACCATTCGCTGCTTGTAGACGTTATCCAGCATTGCCATGTGCAGCTTCCTCCGTGGAGCGCCGGGCGAGCCACTCAAGCGCCTCGGCAACACAATAAAAAGAACCGAACAGCAGAATTTCGTCATCTGCAGTGGCTTGCGCGCATTGCGCTTCCAGCGCGGCAGCCACACTGGAATAGGACGCTACCGGAGCACCAAGGTTCTCCAGAGCCTGCTGCAAATCCTCCACCGGGCGCGCCCGCGGCGTATCCAGAGGCGCTACCGCCCAGTGCCGGACCGCCCCTTTCAGGCAGCCAATCACGCCCTCCAGATCCTTGTCCGCCAGCAGCCCGAACACCGCCAGACGCTTGCCCGGCACAGGCCGGCGCGCCAGGCGCTCAGCCAGGTACTGGGCGGCATGGGGGTTGTGACCGACGTCCAGCAGCAGGTTCAGGCGCTTGCCCTGCCAGTCGACCTGCCGGCGATCCAGACGCCCGGCAACCCGGGTCTGGCGCAAGGCCGCGCTGATCCGCTCCGGCTGCCATGGCAAACCGGTGAGCAGATAGGCCTGCAACGCCAGAGCGGCATTTTCCATAGGCAGATCCAGCAATGGCAGGTCTTGCAGCTCGACCGGCTTGCCCTGGGCATCCAGGCCACGCCACTGCCAATGCTGGTCAGTGACCCCAAGATCAAAGTCCCGCCCCCGCAGGAAAAACGGGCAGCCCAGCTCCCGCGCCTTGTCCAGCAAGGGTTGCGGCGGATCCAGGTCGCCACATAGCGCCGGAGCGCCAGGACGAAAGATCCCGGCCTTCTCGAAGGCCACGGATTCGCGGGAATCGCCCAGGTATTCGATGTGATCGACACCAATACTGGTCACCAGCGCCAGGTCGGCATCCACCAGATTGACCGTATCCAGGCGGCCACCCAACCCCACCTCCAGGACCACGGCATCCAGCGCCGCCTGCTGAAACAGCCAGAACGCTGCCAGAGTGCCCATCTCGAAGTAAGTCAGGGTGACTTCGCCGCGCCCCGCCTCTACCGCAGCAAAGGCTTCGCACAACTGCTCGTCTGTGGCCTCGACGCCATTGATCTGCACCCGCTCGTTATAGCGCAGCAGGTGCGGCGAACTGTAGACCCCCACCTGCAGGCCCTGGGCCCGCAGCAGGGAAGCGACAAAAGCGCAGGTAGAGCCCTTGCCATTGGTACCGGTTACAGTGACCACCCGGGGCGCCGGCTTGCCCAGCCCCATCTGGGACGCTACCTGCTGCGAGCGCGCCAGCCCCATGTCGATGGCCGAGGGGTGCAACTGCTCGAGGTAGGCGAGCCATTCGCCCAGGGTACGTTGGGTCATAGGTTTGCTGGAGCCGGCGGCACCACGATCGGCTCGACCGGCGCCGCGACGAATTCCGGCGTCGGCAGGCCCATCAGCTGGGCCAGCAGGTTGCCCAAGCGCGGACGCAGTTCCTGACGGGAGATGATCATGTCGATCGCACCATGCTCCAGCAGGAACTCACTGCGCTGGAAACCTTCAGGCAGTTTTTCCCGCACGGTCTGCTCGATCACTCGAGGACCGGCGAAGCCCACCAGGGCTTTTGGCTCGGCGACAATCACGTCGCCCAGCATCGCCAGGCTGGCGGAAACGCCGCCGTAGACCGGGTCGGTCAACACGGAGATGAACGGGATGCCTTCTTCACGCAGGCGCGCCAGTACCGCGGAGGTCTTGGCCATCTGCATCAGAGAGATCAGGGCTTCCTGCATCCGCGCACCACCGGAGGCGGAGAAGCAGATCATCGGGCAGCGATTTTCCAGGGCGTAGTTGGCGGCGCGCACGAAACGCTCGCCGACGATGGCGCCCATGGAGCCCCCCATGAAGGAAAATTCGAAAGCCGAGACCACCACCGGCATGCCCAGCAGGGTGCCACTCATGGAGATCAGCGCATCTTTCTCGCCGGTCTGCTTCTGCGCAGCGGTCAGGCGGTCCTTGTACTTCTTGCCGTCGCGGAACTTCAGACGGTCCACTGGCTCCAGGTCAGCGCCCAGTTCGGCACGGCCTTCGACGTCGAGGAAGATATCGATACGGGCACGCGCACCGATGCGCATGTGGTGGTTGCACTTGGGGCAAACATCCAGGGTCTTTTCCAGCTCCGGACGATAGAGCACCGCCTCGCAGGATGGGCACTTGTGCCAAAGACCTTCAGGCACCGAGCTTTTCTTCACCTCGGAACGCATGATCGAAGGGATCAGTTTGTCTACTAACCAGTTGCTCATGCTTTCTTTCTCCAGTACCGGCGGCCCGAACGCTCTGGTTCGCAGCCCCGCGTATGCCCTTGAGCTAAATTCATGTGTGCGGCGATGATCAGTTCGCTGCCGCGGTCAGCACCGGGCTCGACCTGCCTGCAACGAACCTTTCCTCAGCCATCCCGACAACCCGCTCCAGAGCGGTTGCCACTCGATTCCGACCCCGCCTGAAGGCGACGCCTGCCTGTTTTGTACAGTGGTGTTATGGACGGCGGCAGACTGCCAGCCGTCACATCGACTCGTTGCTGCGACGCACTGCCTGCATAAATGCCTGAATCTTTGCCGGGTCCTTGATGCCCTTGCCCTGCTCCACCCCGCCGCTGACATCCACCGCATACGGGCGCACCCGGGCGATGGCTGCCGCCACGTTATCTGGCGTGAGGCCACCGGCAAGAATGATCGGCTTGCTCAGCCCCTGAGGAACCAGGGACCAGTCGAACGCCTCGCCGGTTCCACCCGGCACGCCTTCGACATAGGTATCCAGCAGAATCCCGCTGGCCCGCGGATAGGCCAGGCAGGCCGCCGCGATGTCATCCCCGGCCTTGACCCGCAACGCCTTGATATAGGGCCGGTGATAGCCCTCGCAATCAGCCGCCGACTCATCGCCATGAAACTGCAGCAAGTCCAGCGGTACGGCGTCGAGAATCTCCCCCAGCTCGCAACGACTGGCATTGACGAAGAGGCCGACGCTGGTCACGAACGGCGGCAAGGCGGCGATGATTGCCCGCGCCTGCTGCACATTCACCGCCCGCGGGCTCTTGGCATAGAACACCAGGCCGATGGCATCGGCCCCCGCCGCCACTGCTGCCAACGCATCTTCTATGCGGGTAATCCCGCAGATCTTGCTGCGAACAGCTGGCATGTCATGAACCTCGGGGGCAAATCCGGAAAGTCCCGGATGGTAGCAAATGCTTTTCCGGGCGTCAGCCGTCAAGTTCCGAGAATCCGCTGAGGAAATGTGGCCCGATGTATCGCTCGGGCAACTGGAACTCGTCCTTGTATTCGACCTGCACCAGGTACAGACCAAAAGGATGGGCGGTGACGCCGCCGGTACGCCGGATCCGGCTTTCCAGCACTTCTCGCGCCCACTCCACCGGCCGCTCGCCGGCACCGATGGTCATCAGCACCCCGGCGATGTTGCGCACCATGTGATGCAGGAAGGCGCTGGCACGAATATCCAGGACGATCATCTTGCCGTGCCGGGTGACCCGAAGGTGATGGATCTCCTTGATCGGCGACTTGGCCTGGCACTGCCCGGCCCGGAACGCGCTGAAATCATGGGTGCCCACCAGGAACGCGGCAGCCTGGGCCATGCGCTCGATATCCAGCGGCCGGTGGTTCCAGGTGATTTCTTCGTTGAGATGGGCTGGACGGATCTGATCGTTGTAGATCACATAACGGTAACGCCGGGCGATCGCCTTGAACCGTGCGTGAAAATGCGCGGGCATCTCCTTGGCCCAGCTGACGCTGATGTCGTGGGGCAAATTGATATTGGCCCCCATCACCCAGGCCTTCATCGAACGCACGGCCTGAGTATCGAAATGCACCACCTGTCCGCAGGCATGCACCCCGGCATCGGTGCGTCCGGCACAGGACACCACCACCGGAGAATCCGCGACCCGGGACAGGGCCTTCTCCAGGGTTTCCTGGACACTGGGCACACCGGAGGCCTGACGCTGCCAGCCGCGGTAGCGCGAGCCCTTGTATTCCACACCCAGGGCGATTCGGGAAAAGCCTTCGGCTGCCATTTCGGCGGCCGGGTTATCTATATTTGCCAAGAACTTACAGCCTGCTGATATGCGCAAAGGCGCTCATTATAGGGCCGCAGACAATAGACGCCACGGGCTGTCGGGCTTTGTTTGCAGATTGATCAGCCATACAGCCGCCCACAGGGCGATTGCATCCGCCCACAGGCAAACGCTATATAGTTTTTTATATATCGAAAACAACAAAGCCCCCTGATCGAGAGCCGATGAATGAACGCAACCAGCAAAGAAGCCGTAGGCCTGGCCTACAGCCTGGAGGGCATGCTCCATGCCAAGCGCATGACCTGGGAGGCCATCGGGCAGATCGCCCGGCAGGTCAAGCCGGGCATGCAGGAATCCGCCGCCAGGGAAATGGGCCTGCAAGTCCTGCGGGAGATGGGTATGGAGCGAATCTGGCATCCGCTGCTGATCCGCTTTGGCGCCAATACCCTGAAAACCTTCAAGCAACGCTCCGATGGCGATCCGCTACTCCAGGAAAACGATCTGTTCTTCATCGACCTGGGCGTGGTCTGGGATCGCCATGAAGGTGATTGCGGGGCGACGTTCGTAGTCGGCGACGACGCTGAAATGCATGCCTGTGCCGCCGCGGCGAAAAGCCTGTTCGACCAGGTCCACGACCACTGGCAGAGCCACCAGGTAGCTGGCCCTGAACTCTATCGCTACGCACAGGAACAGGCCCGCGCCATGGGCTGGGTACTCAATCTGGATATCAAGGGCCATCGGGTCAGCGACTTTCCCCACGCCATCTACCGCGCTGGGGACCTGGGAGATTTCGCCGCCTGCCCGCAAGTGGGTCTGTGGATCCTGGAAATCCAGATCGCCCACCCAACCCGGCCCTTTGGTGCCTTTTACGAAGACCTGCTGGCCTGAGCCTCACCGCCACCGCAGCGCCACCAACAAAAACGGCAGCCTCATCGGCTGCCGTTCTGTTCAAGCATCAGGTTGCTTCAGGCCAGTCGCCCCAACATCTCCTGGGCTTCGCTCTTCTGACCTTCGTTACCTTCGCTCAGCACCTCACCGAGGATGTCCCGCGCACCGTCGTTATCCCCCATATCGATATAGGCCTGGGCCAGATCGAGCTTGGTGGCCACCTCATCGCTGCCGGAGAGGAAGTCGAAGTCCGCCTCATCAGGCGCTGCAGCGGCATCCTCGGCAGTGAAGCTGGGGATCGCCGGCTCCGGCTGATCAAGGCTCTGGCTCAGACGATCCAGTTCGGCGTTTACATCATCCAGCTCGGAAGTGAAGGCGTCCTTGGAGTCCGCGCCAGCATCCAGCTCATCGGCCAGGGACAGATCGAAGTCCGCCGACAGGTCCAGGTCATCCAGGGCCGGGTCGGTGACGGTAGGCACGTCGCCTGCCGGCAGGTCCTTGAGGTCGTCATCCAGGCTCAGCAGGAAATCTTCATCGCTCGGCTTCGCCGCCGGTAGATCAGCCCCCAGGTCCAGATCGAAATCACCCAGGTCGTCCAGGTTTTCCTCGGGAGCAAGCTGCTGCTCGAGCACCGAGCCAAAGCTCAGGTCGTCATCCAGCGGGAAGTCTTCCAGCTCGGTTTCAGGTTCAGGGGTGAGCACTGCCGGTGAAGCCGCCTCCAGGTCATCCAGGCTCAGGTCAAAATCCGCATCCAGGCCTTCTACCGGAGCAGCCGGCTCAGGCGCTGGCGGTTCGTCCTGCAGCAGCTCCTTGACGTACTCGGCATCCAGTTCGGCTGCCACGGCCGCAGTGGCCAGGCCAGCTGCCGCCGCTACCGCGACCATTGCCGGGAAGCGACTTTTCAGTTGCTCGACCTGAGCGTGGTTATCGCCATTGGCCACCAACTGCCGTTCCTGGGCGACAAAGGCGCTGCGGTCACCCTGATGCGCGTAGACCTCCATCAGCTTCAGACGCAGATCACTGCGTTGCGGCTCCAACTTGACCGCTTCTTCGAGAATCGCCGCGGCCTGGTTCAGGCGGCCGGCATCGATGTGATTCTGAGCCTGGCCCAGCACATCGGTGGCGCGCTCGACCGGGGCTACCGGAGCGGGCGCCACCACCGGAGCTGGAGCTGGAGCTGGAGCTGGAGCGAGATTAACGCTTGGGGCTGGAACCTCAAGGCCTTCGAAGCTGCTTTCCGGCAGGTCCATTTCCTCGGTGAAATCGCTCTCCTCCGACAGTGCCCGCGCCATGCGCAAGTGCTTCTCCGCTTCCTGCTGAGCCTTGCGGCGACGAGCCAGCAACAGCAACAGCAGCAACAAGGCCAATACCGCACCACCACCCACCAGCCCCAGCAGGATCGGGTTGGTCAGCAGATCGGAGTATTTATCCTCGTCGCTCTTGGCGGGAACGGCATCCTCAGCAGGCTTGGCAGCCGGCTCGCTGGCCGGGGCCGCTGGCGCCACCACTGGGGCTGGCGCTTCGGGCTTGGCCACCAACTCAGCTGGCATTGCCGGAGCTGGCTGGGCACTAGGTACCGCAGTACCTGCGCCCTCGGCCTGCATCTTGGCCAACTGGTTGTTCTTCAATTCGATCAGGCGCTGCAGCTTGTCCAGCTGGCTTTGCAGGTCCGCCATGCGTTCCTTGAGTTCGGCGTTGTCACGACGGGTTGCGTCGAGGCTTTCCTGAGTCACCGCCAGCTTGTTGTTCAGTGCCTTGGCATCGCCGGCTGCGCCCTTGCCCCGGGTCTTGCCGTTTTCAGCGGACACCAGGCTCAGGTTGTCCTTGGTGTTGACCTGCTTGGGCGCCTTGTCGGCACCGGCGCGACGAGTCGCGTCCACCTGCTGCTGGCCACGGGCACCGGCACGGCGGCCCTGGCGCCAGGCAGCATTCTGCGCCGCCACTTCAGCAATTGCCTTGGGCTGCGGCAGCGCGGTGCTCTGTACCACATCGGGCAGGCGCAGCACCTTGCCGGTCTTCAGCCGATTGATGTTGCCATCGATAAAGGCATCCGGGTTCAGCGCCTGGATCGCCAGCATGGTCTGCTGGATAGAGGCACCGTTGCGGTTCTTGGCGGCGATTTCCCACAAGGTGTCACGGGCCGAGGTGGTGTACTGCTCCGGCTTGCCGGACTTGTTGGCGCGGGTGACCGGGGCACTCACCGCCGGGGCGCCCACTGGCGCGCTCTGCGCAGCGGCGGCGGCCTGCGGGGAGAATTTCGAAGGGTCCAGCAGCACACTGTAGTCGCGCAGCAGGCGGCCGTTGGGCCACATCACCTGCACCAGGAACTTGACCATCGGCTCCGACAGCGGCTGGCTCGAGGTCACCCGCAGCACACTCTTGCCGCCGGGATTGAGAATCGGAGTGAAACGCAGGTCGTTGAGAAAGGCCTGGCGATCAACGCCGGCCTTGGCGAACTCTTCTGCCGGCGCAAGGCTGGGCACTACCTCGGCGGCAGTGAGGTCCTTGACATCGAGCAATTCGATTTCTGCTACCAGAGGCTGGTTCAGACTCGACTTCAGGGTCAGCTCCCCAAGCCCAAGCGCCTGCGCCATACCGGAGGACAGCGCCGAGGCGGCCGCTATTGCTAACACCAGTTTGCGAACTTGAACCATAGCCTCATCCTTTGTTTGAACATTCCTCGGCCAGCGAGAAGGTTTTGTAGCGGCTGCCAACAGGCATTGCGCGGGACCATCAACGACCACGACGCGCGATTATTTCTTGCATGCCCCGGGAGCACCTGACGGCCACTCACCTCCAGCAACTTGCCAAGCATAGCGCCCGGCTAGATTCATTCTGCAAATTGTTGCCAAGTATCTTTTACAGCAGGTCTTTTATCAACAATTCAGCCAGCTGCACAGCGTTCAAGGCCGCACCTTTGCGTACGTTATCCGAGGTCAGCCACAGATTCAGTTCCGTCGGGTCGTCGACCCCGGAACGAACCCGCCCCACATAGACAACATCCTGGCCCACGGCGTCACCCACGGCAGTCGGATAGTCGCCCGCCTCCACCAGCTCCAGGCCGGGGGCCGCTTCCAGCGCCGCATTGACTGCCGCCAGGTCAACGGCGCTGCCTGACTGCAGAGTCACGCTATAGCTATCGCCAAAAAATACCGGCGCTTGAATGCAAGTGACAGAAATCTTTAATAAAGGCTGCCCCAGCACCTCGCGCAACTCCCGGACCAGGCGCTTTTCCAGCAGGGTATGGCCCTGGGCGTCTGGAGTGCCGACCTGGGCCAGCAGGTTGAAGGCCACTTGCCGATCGAAAAAGCGTGGCTCCATGGGGCGCACATTCAACAGTTCGGCCGTCTGCCGGGCCAGTTCGCTGACGGCCTCACGACCCTGGCTGGAGATCGCCAGGCTGGCGGCCAGGCTGACCCGCTGGATGTCCAGCAAGCCTTGCAACGGCGCCAGCGCCACGGCCAGGGCGGTAGCCGAAGCGCTCGGGCTGCTCAGTTGCAATGGTTTTTTCAAGCCGGCCAGCACCTGGGCATTGGCTTCGGGAACGACATTGGGCGCCTGGGCCGAAGGCAAGGCACCGGAAAGATCGATCACCGCGCAGTTGGCCGCCGTGGCACGCGGGGCAAAACTCAGGGTCACCGCCGGGCCGGCCGCGAAGAACGCCAGCTGGACCTTGCTGAAATCGAACTCGTCGACTTCACGCACCCGCACGTTCTTGCCGCGGAACGGCACCGAATGACCGGCCGACTCGCTACTGGCCAGCAGGTGCAGGTTGGCAACGGGGAAGTCACGTTCTTCCAGAATCTGCACCAGGGTTTCGCCGACAGTACCGGTGGCACCGATCACGGCAATATCAAGGGAAGGAGTCATGGGGCTACCTCAGGCGAAACGGGGGGAGCGGCACTTTACCCGGCACGGGGTGGCGAGGCAATTCGCGGGGAGAGCTGTGGCTGGAACGAAGCACTCTTGGCGGGCAAGCCCACTCTGCGGTGGGCATGAAAAAGCCCGCGCCTTGTGCAAGGGGCGGGCTGTTTCAAGCGCTCAGAGAATCAACGCTCCAGCAGGATCCGCAGCATGCGGCGCAGCGGCTCGGCCGCCCCCCACAGCAACTGGTCGCCGACAGTGAAGGCGCCCAGGAACTGCGAGCCCATGTTCAGCTTGCGCAGGCGGCCCACCGGAATGTTCAGGGTGCCGGTGACCTTGGTCGGGCTCAGCTCCTGCATGCTGATATCACGCTGGTTCGGCACCAGCTTGACCCAAGGGTTGTGCTGGCTGATCAGCCCTTCGATATCGGCGATCGGCACATCCTTGTTGAGCTTGATGGTCAGCGCCTGGCTGTGGCAGCGCATGGCGCCGATGCGCACGCAGATGCCGTCCACCGGGATCGGGCTCTTGAAGCGACCGAGGATCTTGTTGGTCTCGGCCTGGGCCTTCCACTCTTCACGGCTCTGGCCGTTGGGCAGTTCCTTGTCGATCCATGGAATCAGGCTACCGGCCAGCGGCACGCCGAAGTTCTCGGTCGGGTAGGCATCGCTGCGCATGGCCTCGGCCACCTTGCGATCGATGTCGAGGATGGCACTGGCCGGGTTGGCCAGTTCATCAGCGACGGCAGCGTGGGTGGCGCCCATCTGCTTGATCAGCTCGCGCATGTTCTGCGCGCCGGCGCCGGAGGCGGCCTGATAGGTCATGGCGCTCATCCACTCCACCAGGCCGGCTTCGAACAGGCCGCCCAGGCCCATCAGCATCAGGCTGACGGTGCAGTTGCCGCCGATGTAGTTCTTGGTGCCCGCATCCAGCTGCTGGTCAATGACCTTGCGGTTCACCGGATCGAGGATGATCACCGCGTCATCTTCCATGCGCAGGCTGGATGCGGCATCGATCCAGTAGCCCTGCCAGCCCGCTTCGCGCAGCTTGGGGAAGACTTCGCTGGTGTAGTCGCCACCCTGGCAGGTCAGAATCACGTCGAGGGTTTTCAACTCTTCAATGCTGTAGGCGTCCTTCAGCGGAGCAATATCCTTGCCCACCGACGGCCCCTGGCCACCGACATTGGAAGTGGTGAAAAACACCGGTTCAATAAGATCGAAGTCCTGCTCTTCCAGCATCCGCTGCATGAGCACGGAACCGACCATACCGCGCCAACCGATCAGACCTACACGTTTCATCGCAACTACACCTATACAAAAGTGGGCCACTGTCTGTGCAGTGGGCCCGAAAGATTACAGATTCCGCAGCGCGGCGACTACTGCATCGCCCATTTCCTGCGTACCGACTTTGGTACAACCGGTCGACCAGATGTCGCCGGTGCGCAAACCCTGGTCCAGGACCCGGCTCACGGCCTGCTCGATGGCGTCCGCGGCCTCGGTCAGGTTGAAGCTGTAGCGCAACATCATCGACACCGAGAGGATGGTCGCCAGCGGGTTGGCAATGCCCTGCCCGGCGATGTCCGGCGCCGAACCGTGGCATGGCTCGTACATGCCCTTGTTGTTGGCGTCCAGGGACGCCGACGGCAGCATGCCGATGGAACCGGTGAGCATCGAGGCTTCGTCGGAAAGAATATCGCCGAACATGTTGTCGGTGACGATCACATCGAACTGCTTCGGCGCACGCACCAGTTGCATGGCGGCGTTGTCCACGTACATGTGGCTCAACTCGACATCCGGGTAGTCCTTGGCCACTTGCTCGACCACTTCACGCCACAGTTGGCTGGACGCCAGGACGTTGGCCTTGTCCACCGAGCACAGCTTCTTGCCGCGCACGCGGGCCATGTCGAAGCCGACCCGGGCAATACGGCGGATTTCACTCTCGCTGTACGGCAGGGTGTCGTAGGACTGGCGTTCGCCGTTTTCCAGTTCGCGGGTGCCCCGTGGCGCGCCGAAGTAGATGCCGCCGGTCAGCTCGCGAACGATGAGGATGTCCAGGCCGGAGACGATTTCCGGTTTCAGGCTCGAAGCATCGGCCAATTGCGGGTAGAGGATCGCCGGACGCAGGTTGCCGAACAGGCCCAGTTGCGCACGAATCTTCAGCAGGCCGCGCTCAGGGCGGATGTCACGCTCGATCTTGTCCCACTTCGGGCCGCCCACGGCGCCCAGCAGCACCGCATCGGCGGCACGGGCACGATCCAGGGTCTCATCGGCCAGGGGCACACCGTGCTTGTCGATGGCCGCACCGCCGATCACGTCGTGGCTCAGCTCGAAGCCCAGGCTGTACTTGTCGTTGGCCAATTCCAGGACCTTGACCGCCTCGGCCATGATTTCCGGGCCAATACCGTCACCGGGGAGAATCAGAATCTGCTTGCTCATGCGTTCCTCGTTTGCTCTGTCGGCACGCCCGCAGGCGTGCCCGGAAAAAGTCTATCGCTCGGCCCACAGCACCAGTACATCTGTACTGAACGAACCGTCGGCCGCAATCTCAAAATATTCACGCACTTCGTTACCCATTGCCTGCTGCAACTGGCGGATCGCCACCCGCAACGGCTCGGGAGTGCGCATGCGCTCGACCCAGGAGCTGTACTCCAGGCGCAGGCGCTGGCGGCTGGTACTGCGGGTGTGCAGGCCGGCCTCGCTGACCTGGCGCAGCCATTCACCCGCCGAATAATCGCGCACATGGCTGGTATCGCGCAGCACTTCGACGCTTTGCAGGTAAGTGTCCAGCAGCGGACTGCCCGGCGACAAGACATCGATGAACGCCGCCACGCCGCCCGGCTTCAGGACCCGGCGCACTTCCCGCAGGGCCAGGCCCAGGTCGCTCCAATGGTGGGCCGAGTAACGGCTGAAGACGAAGTCGAACTCGCCATCGGCGAACGGCAGGCGCTCGGCGGCGCCCAGTACGGTGCGGATGTTACCCAGCCCGCGCTCCTGCGCCGCCCCTGCCACCACATCCAGCATCTGCTGGGAGAGGTCGTAGGCCACCACTTCCCTGACCTGCGGCGCGACATGAAAACTGACGTGGCCGGCACCGCAGCCCAGGTCCAGGAGCCGGGCTGTGCCCTTGCCTGCCACCTCGGCCTGCAGCAAGGCGAATTCGGCACCCTGAGCGTGCACGGTGCTGCTCAGGTAAGCCGAAGCCTGCTCGCCAAATTGCTTCTGTACTACCTGGCTGTGGGCGTTGCTGGTCATGGGGCGATCCTTTTGGGCAAGGGAAACGGCGTTCGCTGGCAAGCCAGCTCCTACAACGCCATCCGTAGGGGCCGGCTTGCCGTCGATCAGGCAATCAGGCGTCGCGGAACAGCCAGGGCTGGCTGGCGCGATGCTTGGCCTCGAAGGCGGCGATGGCGTCGCCGTCCTGCAGGGTCAGGCCGATGTCGTCCAGACCGTTGAGCAGGCAATGCTTGCGGAAGGCATCGATCTCGAACTTCAGCACCTTGCCGTCGGGGCGGGTCACGGTCTGCGCTTGGAGGTCGATGCGCAACTGGTAGCCCGGAGTAGCCTCGACCTGCTGGAACAGCTCGTCGATTTCAGCGTCGCTCAGGATGATCGGCAGCAAGCCGTTCTTGAAGCTGTTGTTGAAGAAGATGTCGGCGTAGCTGGGCGCGATGATGCTGCGAAAACCGTACTCCTCCAGGGCCCACGGCGCGTGCTCGCGGCTGGAGCCGCAACCGAAGTTTTCCCGGGCCAGCAACACGCTGGCACCCTGGTAACGCTCGGCGTTGAGCACGAAATCCTTGTTCAACGGGCGCTTGGAGTTGTCCTGGTAGGGCTGGCCCACGTCCAGGTAGCGCCATTCGTCGAACAGGTTGGGGCCAAAGCCGGTGCGCTTGATCGACTTGAGAAACTGCTTGGGGATGATCTGGTCGGTGTCGACGTTGGCACGATCCAGAGGCGCGACCAAACCATTGTGCTGAGTGAAAGCTTTCATGCTGCGCTCCTTAGATCAATTCACGGACGTCGACGAAACGACCGCTGACAGCGGCGGCGGCGGCCATGGCCGGGCTGACCAGGTGGGTACGCCCACCGGCACCCTGGCGCCCTTCGAAGTTGCGGTTCGAGGTCGAGGCGCAATGCTCGCCGGACTCCAAGCGGTCCGGGTTCATCGCCAGGCACATCGAGCAGCCCGGCTCACGCCATTCGAAACCGGCTTCGAGGAAGATCTTGTCCAGGCCTTCAGATTCGGCCTGCGCCTTGACCAGGCCCGAGCCCGGCACCACGATCGCCTGCTTGATGGTGGAAGCCACTTTGCGGCCCTTGGCGATGACCGCGGCGGCGCGCAAGTCTTCGATCCGCGAGTTGGTGCAGGAGCCGATGAAGACGCGGTCCAACTGAATGTCGGTGATCGCCTGATTGGCGCTCAAGCCCATGTACTTCAAGGCGCGGACGATGGAGTCGCGCTTGACCAGATCCATTTCCTTGGCCGGGTCCGGTACGTTCTGATCCACCGCCAGGACCATTTCCGGGGACGTGCCCCAGCTGACCTGCGGCTTGATCTGTGCGGCATCGAGCTCGACCACGGTATCGAACTTGGCGTCGGCATCGGACACCAGGTCCTTCCAGGCCTCGACGGCCAAGTCCCATTCGGCGCCCTTGGGGGCGAACGGACGTCCCTTGACGTATGCCACGGTCTTTTCGTCCGCCGCCACCAGGCCGACACGGGCACCGGCTTCGATGGACATGTTGCAGATGGTCATGCGGCCTTCGACGGACAGCTCGCGAATCGCGCTACCGGCGAACTCGATGGCATGGCCGTTACCGCCGGCGGTGCCGATCTTGCCGATCACGGCCAGGACGATGTCCTTGGCGGTCACGCCGAAAGGCAAGGTGCCTTCCACGCGCACCAGCATGTTCTTCATTTTCTTGGCCACCAGGCACTGGGTGGCAAGGACGTGCTCCACCTCGGAGGTGCCGATGCCATGGGCCAGGGCGCCGAAAGCACCGTGGGTCGAGGTGTGGGAGTCACCACAGACCACGGTCATGCCCGGCAAGGTGGCGCCCTGCTCCGGGCCGATCACGTGGACGATGCCCTGGCGCACGTCGTTCATCTTGAATTCGACAATGCCGTATTCATCGCAGTTGTCGTCGAGGGTCTGCACCTGGAGGCGGGAAACCTGGTCGGCGATCGCTTCGATCCCGCCCTTGCGCTCCGGCGTGGTCGGTACGTTGTGGTCCGGGGTAGCGATGTTGGCATCGATGCGCCATGGCTTGCGCCCGGCCAGACGCAGGCCTTCGAAGGCTTGCGGCGAGGTCACTTCGTGGATGATGTGACGATCGATATAGATCAGCGCCGAACCATCGTCGCGCTGCTTGACCAAATGCGAATCCCAGAGCTTGTCGTAGAGCGTCTTGCCGGCCATCGGACCATTCCTCATCAGCTTGTTTCTATGCCCCGGGCTCCGATCGTGCGCCGATCAATAACCCTTTGGCTTGTGAGGCCGATC
Organism: Pseudomonas protegens CHA0; assembly: GCF_000397205.1. Taxonomy (NCBI): domain Bacteria; kingdom Pseudomonadati; phylum Pseudomonadota; class Gammaproteobacteria; order Pseudomonadales; family Pseudomonadaceae; genus Pseudomonas; species Pseudomonas protegens. The sequence goes on along the minus strand of NC_021237.1, from coordinate 2,330,352 downwards.
CTATGGCGTTAGATTAAATAACTCAAATTCATATTTTTCATGCTTTGGATAACCAACTGGAATACAACTATGGACCTGGCCAACCTCAACGCCTTTATAGCCATCGCCGAGACCGGCAGCTTTTCCGGCGCCGGCGAACGCCTGCACCTGACCCAGCCAGCCATCAGCAAACGCATCGCCGGCCTGGAGCAGCAACTCAACGTGCGGCTGTTCGACCGCCTGGGGCGGGAGATCGGCCTGACCGAGGCCGGGCGTGCCCTGCTACCCCGGGCCTACCAGATCATCAATGTGCTGGATGACACCCGCCGCGCCCTGACCAACCTCACCGGCGAAGTCAGTGGCCGCCTGACCCTGGCCACCAGCCATCACATTGGCCTGCACCGCCTGCCGCCATTGCTGCGGGCCTTCACCCGGCGCTACCCGCAAGTGGCCCTGGACATCCAGTTCCTCGACTCCGAAGTGGCCTACGAGGAAATCCTCCATGGCCGCGCCGAACTGGCAGTGATCACCCTGGCCCCCGAGCCCCACTCCCTGGTCAAGGCCACTGCGGTCTGGGACGACCCGCTGGACTTCGTCGCCGCGCCGGAACACCCGCTGGTCAGCAGCGGCCAGGTGAGCCTGGCGGATATTGCCCTGCATCCCGCAGTTTTCCCCGGCGGCAATACCTTTACCCACCATATTGTCCAACGCCTGTTTGAAGCCCAGGGCCTGACGCCTAACATCGCCATGAGTACTAACTATCTGGAAACTATAAAGATGATGGTGTCCATCGGCCTGGCCTGGAGCGTGCTGCCACGCACCATGCTCGACGACCAGGTGGCGCGCATTCCTTTACCGGGCATACAGCTGCACCGCCAGCTAGGCTATATCCTGCATACCGAACGGACACTTTCGAACGCTGCGCGGGCTTTCATGGCCTTACTGGATGCACAAGTCGATTGGCCAGGGAACCCGGCATAACACTCCGGGTATCGCCCGTGCCACGCCGCAGCGCCATGAGTATCCCGCACCCGACGAATGACTCAGCTCAAGGCCTGACCTCCATGCCCAAACCCGCTGACCGTATTCCGCCCTTGCCGCGTATCCATGCTGTCGACCCCCGGGAGTCGGAGCAAAGCTGGGAAAACGCACCGCAGCTGCTCGCCGCCCTCAATGGTGCGCGCCTGGGGGCCTGGTATTGGGATATTGAAAGCGGGCAGATCAGTTGGTCCCGGGGCACCCAGGCGCTGTTCGGCTTCGACCCGCGCCAGCCCTTGCCGGAAAACCTCGAATACCTCGACCTGCTGCCCATCGAGGACCGGGCCAGGACGATTCGCGCCTTTCATTCAGTGCTGGCCGGCGCGCCGCTGGAACACGCCATGCACCACCGCATCCGCTGGCCCGACGGCAGCCTGCACTGGCTGGAGATCAACGGCAGCGTGTTACCGGACAAGCACGGCAAGCCGCGAATGATCGGGGTGATCCGCGAGATCACCCACCAGCGCCAACGCGAAGAAGCCCTCAGCAGTTCGGAAAAGCGCTTTGCCACGCTGTTTCACCTGTGCCCCAACACCGTGCTGCTGACCCGCCTGGAAGATGGCCTGATCAGCGAGGCCAACCAGTACTTCGAAAGCCAGTTCGGCTGGCCCGCCGAGCACGTGATCGGCCGTACCACCCTGGAGATCGGCCTGTGGGTCAACCCCGAACAGCGCGCCCAACTGATCAAGGCGGTCCAGAAGAAGGGCCAGGCCGCCAGCCTCGAAGTGCAATTTCGCGCCAGCAACGGGCAGATCCATGACGGCATCCTCAGTGCCCAGAAGGTTGAACTGGAGGGCAAGGCCTACCTGCTCAGCACCTTTCTCGACACCAGCGAGCGCAAACGATCCGAACAGGCGCTCAAGGACAGCCAGGAACGCCTGGACCTGGCCCTGGATTCGGCGCAACTGGGCACCTGGGACTGGCACATTCCCAGCGGCATGCTCTACGGCTCGGCCCGCGCCGCGCAATTGCACGGCCTGGAACCCATCCCTTTCCATGAATCCTTCGACGCCTTCTTCGAAGGCGTACCCACCGAAGAGCGCAACTCCATGCGCGATGCCTACCGCAGCCTGCGCGAAGGGCCGGCGGGCAACTATCAACTGACCTACCGGGTGCAACTGGAGGACGGCAGCTCGCGCTACCTGGAAAGCCGCGCCCGCCTCTACCGCGACGAACAGGGCAGCCCGCTGCGCATGGCCGGCACTCTGCTGGACATCACCGAGCAGGTGGAACGGGAACAGCGCCTGATCACCTCCGAAGAGAAATTCGCCAGCCTGTTCCAGGTCAGCCCCGACCCGATCTGCGTGACCTTGCTGGAAACCGGTCAGTTCATCGAGATCAACTCCAGCTTCACCCAGACCTTCGGCTGGACCCTGGACGAAGTGCTCAACCGCAGCGCCGAACAGATCGGCCTATGGGAAGACGCGGCGCCGCGCCTGCGGCGCATCGAACAGGTGATTCGCGAACAGGCGCTGAATAATGTGGCAGTGGTGGTCCACCACAAGAACGGCCAGCCGCTGACCTGCATCATTTCCAGCCGCCTGATCACCGTGGACAAGCAGCCCTGCATCGTCACCAACCTGCGGGACATCACCCAGCAGCAGCGCTCGGAGGCAGCCCTCAAGGCCAGTGAAGAGAAGTTCGCCAAGGCCTTTCACTCCAGCCCTGACGCCATCAGCATCACCGAGCGCGACACGGGCCGCTATCTGGAAGTCAACGATGGTTTCTGCCGCCTGACCGGCCACCGCAACGACGAGGTGATCGGCCGCACCATGTACCAAATCGGCATCTGGGCCGAAGAAGCGCAACTCTCCACCTTGCTGGCGGAGCTCCAGATCAAGGGCCGGGTGCACCACCTGGAAATGCTCGGGCGCAACAAGCGCGGGGAAATCCTCACCCTGGAAGTCTCGGTGGAACCCATCACTCTCAACGAAACGCCCTGCCTGCTAATGACCGCCCGGGACGTCAGCCTGCTGAAGAACGCCCAGGCACAGATCCGCCACCTGGCTTACCACGACCCCCTGACCAACCTGCCCAACCGCGCCCTGCTGATGGACCGCCTGAGCCAGCAGATTGCCCTGCTCAAGCGTCATAACCTGCGCGGTGCCCTACTGTTTCTCGACCTCGATCACTTCAAGCACATCAACGATTCCCTGGGCCACCCGGTGGGCGACACCGTGTTGAAAATCATCACCGCCCGGCTCGAAGCCAGCGTGCGCATGGAAGACACCGTGGCACGCCTGGGCGGCGATGAGTTCGTGGTCCTGCTGAGTGGCCTTGAGGGCACGCGCAACGAAGTCAGCGAACAGGTCCGCCAGCTGGCCGACACCCTGCGCGAATTGCTGTCCGAACCGATGTTCCTCGATGGCCAGCGCCTGCAGGTCACCCCGAGCATCGGTGTGGCACTGATTCCCGACCACGGCTCGACCCCCACCGACCTGCTCAAGCGCGCCGACATCGCCCTTTATCGGGCCAAGGATTCAGGGCGCAACACCACCCAGATGTTCCACAACACCATGCAAAAAGCCGCCAGCGAACGCCTGCGCATGGAAACCGACCTGCGCCTGGCCCTGTCCCGGGGCGAATTCAGCGTGCACTTCCAGCCCCAGGTGGACGCCCGCGACAACCGCATCGTCGGCGCCGAAGCCTTGGTGCGCTGGCAACACCCGGAGTTGGGCGCACAGTCGCCGACCGAGTTCATCAAGGTGCTGGAGGACAGCGGCCTGATCCTCGAAGTGGGCACCTGGATTCTCGACGAGGCCTGCCTGGCCTTCAGCCAGTTGATCGATCAGAAACTGGTGGATCCCCAGCACTTCAGCCTGTGCGTCAACATCAGCCCGCGGCAGTTCCGCCAGACCGACTTTGTCGAGCGGGTCGAACACAGCCTGCACGCCTACGCACTGCCCTCGAGCCTGCTGAAGCTGGAGATCACCGAAGGCATCGTGATCCAGAACCTGGAAGACACCATCAACAAGATGCGCCGGCTGAAGAAACTCGGAGTGAGCTTTGCCATGGACGACTTCGGCACCGGCTACTCGTCCCTGACCTACCTCAAGCGCTTGCCGGTGGACACCTTGAAGATCGACCAGTCCTTCGTCCGCGATGCGACCCACGACCCCAACGATGCGGAAATCATCCGGGCCATTGTCGCCATGGCCCGCAGCCTGAACCTCAAGGTCATCGCCGAAGGCGTGGAAACCCCGCAGCAGCTCGAATTCCTCCAGGGCCTGGAGTGCCACCTGTACCAGGGTTTCCTCCATAGCAGGCCGTTGCCGCTGAGCGAATTCAAGAAGCTGCTGGAATGACAGGCACGAAAAAGGGCGCCACCAGGGCGCCCTTTTTTTGCAGCGGTCTTAGTGTTGCAGAGCCGCCTGCTGCGCACCGTTGATCGGGATGCGCTTGGCTTTGGCCTCTTCCGGCACAACCCGCAGCAGGTCGATATTCAACAGACCGTTGCTCAGGGCCGCGGCCTTGACCTCGATATGGTCGGCCAGGCGGAAGGACAGCTTGAATGCACGCTGGGCAATGCCCTGGTGCAGGTAAGTGACGCTTTCATTGGCATCGCGCTTGCCACCGCTCACGGTCAACACGCCTTTTTCCACTTGCAGTTCCAGGTCTTCTTCCTGGAAACCGGCGGCGGCAATGACGATGCGGTATTGATCGTCAGCGTGTTTCTCAACATTGTAGGGTGGGTAGCTGCTGCCTGGTTCGTTGCGCAGTGCCGACTCGAACAGATCATTGAAACGGTCGAAGCCGACAGAGGAACGGAACAGTGGAGCCAAGGAAAATGCAGTACTCATGGGTGTTTCTCCTGATTATTCAGCGAGTGGTTATCTCCGCGACCCGAATTCGGCATCGCGTACCCAAGAGATAGGGATGGGCTCCAGCGTTTCAAGACATGCCTTAAAAATTTTTTACGCCGCCTCGCTCCGGGGCATGCCCAACAGGCGCCCGACCTGATCCAGCTCGGTTTCCCGGCGCAGGGCGGTGAACAGTTCGACCGCTTCCGGGTAGTTGCGGGTCAGCATCGCCAGCCATTGCTTCAGGCGCCCCGGCGCCGAACGCGGGGTCAGTTGCACCACCACCTGAGCCCAGAAATCCTGGAGCATCGGCTGCAGGTCGGCCCAGGACATTTCCACCACGTCTTCACCGGCCCGGGCTGCGGCGATCTGCCGGGCCAGATCGGGACGCGAAACCAGCCCGCGACCCAGCATGATGTCCTCGACGCCGCTGATTTCCCGGCAACGGCGCCAGTCCTCGACGCTCCAGATATCCCCGTTGGCGAACACCGGCACCTTGACCACTTCCTGCACCCGCGGGATCCACTCCCAATGGGCCGGCGGCTTGTAGCCGTCGACCTTGGTCCGCGCGTGCACCACGATATGTTCGGCGCCACCCTCGGCCAGCGCTGTGGCACAGACCAACGAGCCATCCGGGCTGTCGAAGCCCAGGCGCATTTTCGCCGTGACCGGAATGTGCGCCGGCACCGCACGCCGCACATGCTCGACGATCTGGTTCAGCAGCTCGGGCTCCTTGAGCAGCACCGCCCCGCCCCGGGACTTGTTGACGGTCTTGGCCGGGCAACCGAAGTTCAGGTCGATGACCTCACTGCCCAGCTCGCAGGCCAGGGCCGCGTTCTCTGCCAGGCACACCGGGTCCGAACCCAGCAACTGCACTCGCAGCGGCACGCCGGCCGCGGTGTGTGCACCGTGCAGCAGTTCGGGGGCGAGCTTGTGGAAGTAGGCAGGCGTCAACAGGCGGTCATTGACGCGGATGAACTCGGTGACACACCAGTCGATCCCGCCAACACGAGTCAGTACATCCCGCAGGATGTTGTCGACCAACCCCTCCATGGGCGCCAGGGCAATTTGCATGAAACACACTCGACAAGAAAACGGGCAAAAAAACGTCCGCCAGTTTACTGGGTTTCGACCTTCAGCAGGAGTTTTACAGGGGCGAGCCAGCCGTTGCAGGCGCCTTCGCTGGCAAGCCGGCGCCTGCACGGGCACAGAAAGGTATCAGGCGCCCTGCAGGGCCGGGCCGTAACCGTCCAGGAACTCGGCGGGCATGCGCTTGGGCTTGCCGGTGGACAGCTCGATGCAGACAAAGGTGGTCTGGGCCCGCAACAGGGTCGTACCGTCGCTCGGGCGCATCAGCTGGAAACGCCGGGTCATCTTCAGGCGCTGGTCCCAATCGACGATCCAGGTGGCCAGTTGCAGCTCATCGCCTTCATAGGCCGCCGCCAGGTAATCGATCTCGTGCCGCACCACGGCCATCGCCCGGTCCAGGCGCCGGTATTCGGCCAGGTCCAGCCCCAGGCGTTGCGAATGTCGCCAGGCGCAACGCTCCAGCCAGGTCACGTAGACCGCATTGTTGGCGTGCCCGAGGCCATCGATATCCTCGGCGGCCACCTGCAGATCGATGACGAATGGCGTTGCCAGATCCCAACTCATGCCCGACTCCCGGTCAGTTTTTTTGACCGGGGCAGTGTAACGGATGCTCAGGCCGATTGGCGCGCTTGAAGATGCCGTCCACTGACCAGCGCCACCACCGCATCCACCACTCGGGAGTCGGCCAATATCCGCTGGTGGCCACCTTCACTCAAGCGCAGGAGACGGCTGTCGAACCAGGCCTGGTGGATGAGCTCCGATTCCTTGACCGGAACGAAGAGGTCATCTTCGGCGTGAATGATCAGGCCGGGCATATCCAACTGATACTGGGCCACGTCCATGGCGGCGGCGCGCATTCCGACCTTCTTCTCCACCTGGCGGATAAAGGCGGAACGCGCCCTGGGCGGCAACCGCATGTAGCTGGCAAAACCGCGCAACACGGCCAGGATACGTGCCGGCGCGGCAATACTGACCAGGGTTTCGGTGCGCAGGCCCAATTGCACCGCGAGCATGGCGCTGGCACCGCCCATGGAGTGGCCGATCACCGCGCGCAGGGGCGGCAATTCGGCTGCTGCCTCCAGCATCGCCCGGGCAAACAGTGCCACGTTTGCCTCATCGCCCGGGGAACGACCATGGGCCGGGCCATCCAGCGCCACGGCGGTATAGCCGGCGGCCACCAGGGCCTCGATCAGGCTGGCAAACTGCGTGGGCCGCCCTTCCCAGCCGTGCATCAGCAATACCGTCGGCCCCTGGCCCCAACGCAGGGCTGAAAGCCCGAAACGCAAGGTCAGGCGCTCGGCACGCGCCAGCAGGGGCAACTCCCACTTTCGTGGCGGCAGCTCGCGAGGGGTCATGAACAAATGACGCATCCGATTCGCCGCCCATTGCGGCGCCACCCACCCCAGAGTGCCATTGACGCCACGAATCCAGCTCAATCTGCTCATCACCTACCTCGCCGTTGCACTTCAGGTCATAGCACCGCCGACTTGGCGGCACGCAGCAAACGATCGGACAACTCGCCGGGCCCCAAGGCCCGCGCCAGGGACAGGCCGCCAACCATCAGCGCCATGTCGGCCAAGGCCTTGTCGGTATCTTCGGGGCTGGCAGCCAGTTGCGCGACCATCAGCTCCATGTGTTCGTTCAAGGCCTTGCGAAAGCTCTCGGGCAAGCGCCCCAGTTCGCCGACCGAGGCTGGAATCGGGCACGCCTGCTCGGTGGAGTCGCGGTGTTTGCGCGACAGATAGAACGCCGCTGCCAACGCCCGGCGCTCTTCGCCGCTGAGGCTTGCATCCATTTCATCGAGCAGGCCGCGTCGATGGGAAAGCAACTGAGTGAAAGCCTCCAGCATCAGCGCATCCTTGCTCTCAAAGTGCGCATAGAAGCCGCCCACAGTCAGGCCGGCAGCCCCCATCACCTCACCCACACTCGGTTCGGCCGGGCCGCGCTGGATCAGTGCAGAACTGGCGGCCTGGAGAATACGTTCGCGGGTTTGAGCTTTTTTGTCGTTCATCGTTACCTCCGAATATTACGGAAAAAATATTATTCTCATAATAATTTTCCGCAAGTCGCCAGTGTGACCGTCGGTCAGAAGCGCAGGCTGAGGAAGAAAGAGAAATTGGCCGAAGGCCAGAAAAACAAAAGGGTCATTCAATGATTGAATGACCCTTAAAAATCCCGCAGAGCGGGTAAACGTGGCGTCCCCTAGGGGACTCGAACCCCTGTTACCGCCGTGAAAGGGCGGTGTCCTAGGCCACTAGACGAAGGGGACACAAACCCTTCTAACAGCTGATCAGTGCTGAGTACTGATCGATCCAAGGCCGGTGTGGCCAAGCCTTGAACTGTAAATTGGTGGAGCTAGACGGGATCGAACCGTCGACCTCTTGCATGCCATGCAAGCGCTCTCCCAGCTGAGCTATAGCCCCGGATTTTCGCCTCGCGGCGCAGCGACATCTTGCAACATCGCTTGTGTGAAACTGGCGTCCCCTAGGGGACTCGAACCCCTGTTACCGCCGTGAAAGGGCGGTGTCCTAGGCCACTAGACGAAGGGGACGCAAACCCTTCTGTACAACTGACCGGTGCTGAGTACCGATCGATTCAAGGCCGGTGTGGCCAGGCCTTGAACTGCAAATTTGGTGGAGCTAGACGGGATCGAACCGTCGACCTCTTGCATGCCATGCAAGCGCTCTCCCAGCTGAGCTATAGCCCCTCATCGCTGAGGACGGGGCGAATCTTAAGGGGCGATCGGAAGGCTGTCAATTTTTTTTCCGTTTTTTGAAAAAAAATTTGCCGGGATAACAATCACTTACCGCCCCGCCCGGAAAACCCGGGGTTTTGCGGCCCTCTGCGCCTGCGGCGAGTCGCACAAAACACTCGCCGCAAGCCTCAAAGAACCACCAGAAGCCGCAATCAACCCGCCTGGCGCTTGAGTTTCAAGCGTAGTCGAAAAGCTCCCCGCCCCTGTCGGCTGCCCTTGGGCAAAAACGCCTCAGGCGATGGCGCCGAGGAGTTTTTCCCATTCCTTGTTTTCTTTCTTCGACACACCACCCAGCAGATCGATGGCCTGGCGCAGACGGAACCGGGTCAGGTCCGGACCGAGGATTTCCATGGCATCGAGCACCGACACCGAACTGGCCTGGCCAGTAATGGCGGCAAACATCAGCGGCATGGCATCGCGCAGTTTCAGCTCCAGAGACTCAACCACCGCCTGGATGGTCGCGGTGATGCTGTCTTTCTCCCACTGACGCAGGCTTTCGAGCTTCCACAGGATCAATTGCATCAGCTGACGCACCTGATCGCCGGACAGCTTCTTGGACTCGAACAGCTTGGCATCCGGGTTCACCCCACCGGCGAAGAAGAAGCCGGCCAGCGGTGCGATCTGGCTGAAGGTTTCGACCCGGCCCTGTACGTGCGGTGCGATCTTCATCATGTAATCGGGGTTCAGCGCCCAGGTCTGCACCCGGCTGGCGAACTCCTGCACCGGCAGGTCACGCAGCCACTGGCCGTTGAGCCAGGACAGCTTCTCGATATCGAAGATCGGCCCCCCCAGGGACACCCGCGTCAGGTCGAAATTGTCGACCATTTCCTGCAGCGAGAACTTCTCGCGCTCGTCCGGCATCGACCAGCCCATGCGGCCCAGGTAGTTGAGCATGGCTTCCGGCATGAAGCCCATGCGCTCGTAGAAGGTTACCGAGGTCGGGTTCTTGCGCTTGGACAGCTTGCTCTTGTCCGGGTTGCGCAGCAGCGGCATGTAGCACAGCTGCGGCTGCTCCCAGCCGAAGTACTCGTAGAGCAGGATCAGCTTGGGCGCCGACGGCAGCCATTCTTCGCCGCGCAGCACGTGGGTGATGCCCATCAGGTGGTCGTCGACCACGTTGGCCAGGAAGTAGGTCGGCAGGCCATCGGTCTTCATCAGCACTTGCATGTCCATGCGATCCCACGGGATCTCGACATCGCCGCGCAGCATGTCCGGCACCACGCAGACGCCTTCGGTAGGCACTTTCATGCGGATCACGTGAGGCTCGCCGGCCGCCAGGCGCCGGGCCACTTCTTCCTTGGACAGCAGCAGGGCCCGGCCGTCATAGCGCGGGGTTTCGCCACGGGCCATCTGTTCGGCACGCATCTGGTCCAGCTCTTCGGCGGTGCAGAAGCACGGGAAGGCGTGGCCCAGGTCCACCAGTTGCTGAGCGTACTTCTGGTAGATGTCGCCACGCTCGCTCTGGCGATACGGGCCGTGAGGGCCGCCAACGTCCGGGCCTTCGCTCCAGTTGATGCCCAACCAGCGCAAGGCGTCGAAAATCTGCTGCTCGGACTCCCGGGTCGAACGCAACTGATCGGTGTCTTCGATACGCAGGATGAACTCACCGCCATGCTGCTTGGCAAAGCAATAGTTGAACAAAGCGATGTAGGCGGTACCTACGTGGGGATCCCCGGTAGGCGATGGCGCGATGCGCGTGCGGACGGTGGTCATGGCATGTCTCGAAAGGAAAGAAAAACGAGGAATAAAACAGGGGGCGAATGGTAACAGGCGACGGCAGCCCCGCTCCAGTGAGGAGGGCATTTAAGCCAAGGTTGCGACTCCAGGCCGCTGCCAGCCTGTTGAAGGGCCAATAATCAGCCCATGGCATTTACCGCCCAGTGGCTATATGCCAGATTCGCCCGCTGATAGATCTCCTTACACTTTTATTGAATACAGCCAGCCCATGCCAGCCCAACTCAAGCGTCGCCTGTTTGTCTTTCTGTCCCTGGTCCTGTTGATTGCCCTGGGTTTCCTTGCCCACTGGTGGTTCCACGGGCGCTTTTACGAGACCACGGACAACGCCTACGTGCAGGGCGAGATCACCCGGGTCTCCAGCCAACTGAGCGCGCGAATCGAAGAAGTGCTGGTGCAGGACAACCAGCATGTGGAACAGGGCCAGTTGCTGGTACGCCTGGAAGGGCAGGACTTCCAACTGGCGGTGGACCGCGCCCAGGCCGCCCTGGATACCCGCGAGGCCGAACGCCTGCAGGCCCAGAGCAAGCTGACCCAGCAAGCCAGCCTGATTGCCGCGGGCCAGGCTCAGGTGGCGTCGAGCCAGGCCAGCCTGGGCCGCTCGCAGATCGACCTGTCTCGGGCCCAGACCCTGCGCAAGCCCGGTTACGTCTCCGAGGAGCGGGTCACTACCCTTTCCGCCGACAACCATATCGCCCGCTCCCAGGTGGCCAAGGCCGAAGCCGACCTGCAGGGCCAGCGCCAGCAAGTCAATGCCCTGAACGCCGAGATCAAGCGCCTCGATGCACAGATCGCCAACGCCCGGGCCGACCTGGCGCAAGCACGACTGAACCTGACCCGTAGCGAGATCCACGCCCCCATCAGCGGCCTCATCGGCCAGCGCGCCGCACGCAATGGCCAGGTGGTGCAGGCCGGCGCCTATCTGCTGTCGATCGTTCCGGACCAGGACATCTGGATCCAGGCCAACTTCAAGGAAACCCAGATTGGCCACATGCAGCCCGGGCAAAAGGCCGAGCTGACCTTCGACGCCTACGGCGATACACCGATCCAGGCCCGGGTCGACAGCCTGTTCGCCGCCTCCGGCGCGCAATTCAGCCTGCTGCCGCCAGACAATGCCACCGGCAACTTCACCAAGGTGGTACAGCGCATTCCGGTCAAACTGACCTTCGCAGCCGACAATCCCCTGCGGGGCAAGATCCGCCCCGGCATGTCGGTAACCGTGAAGGTCAACGTCAAAGACCCCGTCGATGGCCGGTGATCAACTGCTGCGTCCGGTGGGCGAACCCACCCGGCGCGACTGGATCGCGGTGATGAGTGCCATGCTCGGCGCCTTCATGGCGGTGCTCGACATCCAGATCACCAACTCCTCGCTCAAGGACATCCAGGGCGCGCTGTCCGCTACCCTGGAGGAAGGCTCGTGGATCTCCACTTCCTACCTGGTGGCGGAGATCATCATGATCCCCCTCACCGCCTGGCTGGTGCAGCTGCTCTCGGCCCGGCGCCTGGCGGTCTGGGTCTCGGTGGGCTTTCTTATTGCCTCCCTGCTCTGCTCCATGGCCTGGAGCCTGGAAAGCATGATCGTGTTCCGCGCCTTGCAGGGCTTTACCGGCGGCGCCCTGATCCCCCTGGCCTTCACCCTGACCCTGATCAAGCTCCCCGAGCATCACCGGGCCAAGGGCATGGCCATGTTCGCCATGACCGCCACTTTCGCCCCCTCCATCGGCCCGACCCTGGGCGGCTGGCTCACGGAAAACTGGGGTTGGGAGTACATCTTCTATATCAACGTGCCGCCGGGCCTGCTGATGATCGCGGGCCTGCTGTATGGCCTGGAAAAGAAGGAAGCTCACTGGGAACTGCTGAAAAGCACCGACTACGCCGGCATTCTCACCCTCGGCCTGGGCCTGGGTTGCCTGCAGGTATTTCTTGAGGAAGGCCACCGCAAGGACTGGCTGGAATCGAGCCTGATCGTCACCCTGGGCAGCATCGCCCTGATCAGCCTGGTCACCTTCGTCATCGTCCAGGTCTCCAGGCCCAACCCGCTGATCAACCTGGGCATCCTGCGCAATCGCAACTTCGGCCTGTCGAGTATCTCCAGCCTGGGCATGGGCGTTGGCCTGTACGGTTCGATCTACCTGCTGCCGCTGTACCTGGCGCAGATCCAGAACTACAACGCGCTGCAGATCGGCGAAGTGATCATGTGGATGGGGGTGCCGCAGTTGTTCCTGATTCCCCTGGTGCCCAAGCTGATGCAGTTCATTTCACCGAAATGGCTGTGCACCCTGGGCTTTGGCCTGTTCGGCCTGGCGAGTTTTTCGTCGGGGGTGCTCAACCCGGACTTTGCCGGGCCGCAGTTCAACCAGATCCAGATCATTCGCGCCCTGGGCCAGCCGCTGATCATGGTCACCATCTCGCTGATCGCCACGGCTTATATTCAGCCCCAGGACGCGGGATCGGCCTCCAGCCTGTTCAACATCCTGCGCAACCTCGGTGGCGCCATCGGCATTGCCCTGCTGGCGACCTTGCTGGATGCCCGGACCAAGACCTATTTCGACTACCTGCGCGAAGCCGTTGTGCCCAGCAATCCCCAGGTGGCGGAACGCCTGGCAACCCTCACCGAGAAGTTCGGCAGCGAGACCGCAGCCCTGGGCAAGCTCAGCGAAATCACCCACCAGCAGGCACAGATCATGGCCTACAACGACGCCTTCCATTTCGTCGGCATTGCCCTGGGCATCAGCATGCTGGCGATCCTGCTGACCAAGGCCCTGCCCAAGGGCCTCAAGGCCGGCGAAGCCCACTGACCCACGAATTGCCTGCAGGGGCTGGCTTGCCAGCGAATAGACTCCCAACCCTTGCACAGGATTGGAGGGCCTCTTCGCCGGCAAGCCGGCTCCTACGAGGGATCGAGCGTCGTTAGACGGTGAGCAAGCGCTCGCGCAGCTTGGTGATTTCGTCGCGCATCTGCGCCGCGGCTTCGAACTCCAGGTCGCGGGCCAGTTGGTACATCTTCTCTTCGAGCTGGCGAATGCGCTTGGTGATCTCGCTGGGCGAGCGCAGTTCGTTTTCGTAGCGGGCGTTTTCCTCCGCGGCCTTGGCCATGCCCTTGCGCTTCTTGCTGCGCGAACCGGGCACGGTGGCGCCTTCCATGATGTCGGCAACGTCCTTGACCACACCCTTGGGGGTGATGCCATTGGCCAGGTTGAAGGCGATCTGCTTGTCGCGACGGCGCTCGGTCTCGCCAATCGCCCGCTCCATGGAGCCTGTGATGCGGTCGGCATAGAGAATCGCCCGGCCATTGAGGTTACGCGCGGCCCGGCCGATGGTCTGGATCAGCGAACGCTCGGAACGCAGGAAGCCTTCCTTGTCGGCATCGAGAATCGCCACCAGGGACACTTCCGGCATGTCCAGGCCCTCACGCAGCAGGTTGATCCCCACCAGCACATCGAAAGTGCCCAGGCGCAGGTCGCGGATGATCTCCACCCGCTCCACGGTGTCGATGTCCGAGTGCAGGTAGCGCACACGCACGCCATGGTCGGCCAGGTAATCGGTAAGGTCTTCGGCCATGCGCTTGGTCAGGGTGGTCACCAGTACCCGCTCTTCCACGGCCACACGCTTGGTGATTTCCGACAGCAGGTCGTCCACCTGGGTCAGGGCCGGGCGCACTTCCACTTGCGGGTCCACCAGCCCGGTGGGGCGCACCACCTGCTCCACCACGCGGCCGGCGTGCTCGGCCTCATAGTTGCCCGGAGTGGCGGAAACGAAGATGGTCTGCGGGCTCACCCCTTCCCACTCGTCAAAACGCATTGGCCGGTTATCCAGAGCCGATGGCAGGCGGAAGCCGTACTCAACCAGGGTTTCCTTGCGCGAGCGGTCGCCCTTATACATGGCGCCGACCTGGGGCACGCTGACGTGGGATTCGTCGATCACCAGCAAGGCATCCGCCGGCAGGTAGTCGTACAAGGTAGGTGGCGCCGCGCCAGCCGGACGCCCCGAGAGGTAGCGCGAGTAGTTCTCGATGCCGTTGCAGTAGCCCAGTTCGAGGATCATCTCCAGGTCGAAACGGGTGCGCTGCTCCAGGCGCTGGGCTTCCACCAGCTTGTTGTTGGAACGCAGGTATTCCAGGCGCTCCTGCAACTCCACCTTGATCCCTTCGATGGCGTCCAGCAGGGTTTCCCGCGGGGTCACGTAGTGGCTCTTGGGGTAGAAGGTGAAGCGCGGCAGTTTGCGGATCACTTCACCGGTCAAGGGGTCGAAGGCGCTGATGCTTTCCACTTCGTCATCGAACAGCTCGATGCGGATCGCTTCCAGGTCCGACTCCGCCGGATAGATGTCGATCACATCGCCACGCACGCGGAAGGTAGCGCGGGCGAAATCCATGTCGTTGCGGGTGTACTGCAAGTCCGCCAGGCGGCGCAGCAGGGCGCGCTGATCGAGTTTGTCCCCGCGGTCCACGTGCAGGACCATCTTCAGGTAGGTTTCCGGGCTGCCCAGGCCATAGATGCACGACACCGTGGTGACGATGATGGCGTCCTTGCGCTCCAGCAGCGCCTTGGTCGCGGACAGGCGCATCTGCTCGATATGGTCGTTGATCGAGGCGTCCTTCTCGATAAAGGTGTCGGAGGACGGCACATAGGCTTCGGGCTGGTAGTAGTCGTAGTAGGAAACGAAGTACTCCACCGCGTTGTTCGGGAAGAAGGCCTTGAACTCACCATACAGCTGCGCCGCCAGGGTCTTGTTCGGCGCCAGCACCAGGGTCGGGCGCTGCACCTGGGCGATCACGTTGGCGATGCTGAAGGTCTTGCCCGAACCGGTCACACCGAGCAGGGTCTGGTGGGCCAGCCCGGCCTCGATGCCTTCGACCATCAGGCGGATGGCTTCCGGCTGGTCGCCGGCGGGCTGGAAGCGGGTGACTAGCTGGAATTCAGACATAACGTACCTCTGGGATCATTCGTGCGCGGCAATACCGTACAGGAACAGGAAAGACCGCGTACGACCCATGTCGCCGAGGAAAAAAACCGGAATATCCTTGATGTGGAGCCGATTACCACAGCTTTCAAGGCAAAGGTCCTACACCCGCTGACACCCTGGTTATTGCAATAAGACTAACGGTCGAAAAATAAAGCGAAAAACTTGGCGCAAAAGGTCAATAGCCTGTCGCCCCACGCGATGATGGCCTCTATACTAGCTCCCCGTTTGTGCACCGCTCTAGTGCATTCGGCTGGAGCGCGACACGTCCCTCCACACTCCATTCAGAGCCGCCGTAAAAATGAGCCTGTTCTCCGCTGTCGAAA
The DNA here is from genome assembly GCF_000397205.1 of Pseudomonas protegens CHA0. Lineage (NCBI taxonomy): Bacteria > Pseudomonadati > Pseudomonadota > Gammaproteobacteria > Pseudomonadales > Pseudomonadaceae > Pseudomonas > Pseudomonas protegens. Next base: position 2,314,669 of record NC_021237.1, on the reverse strand, counting down.
TGGCACCACGCGATCCTATCCTGGGCCTCAACGAAGCATTCAACACCGATACCCGCACCGATAAGGTCAACCTTGGGGTGGGCGTGTACTGCAACGAGGAGGGACGCATTCCGCTCCTGCGCGCCGTTGTCGAAGCCGAGACGATTCGCGCCGCCCAACATGCTTCCCGTGGCTACCTGCCGATCGACGGCATTGCCGCCTACGACCAGGCGGTACAGAAGCTGCTGTTCGGCAACGACTCGCCACTGCTGGCCGCTGGCCGCGTGGTCACCACCCAGGCCGTTGGCGGCACTGGCGCCCTGAAGATCGGTGCCGACTTCCTCAAGCAGTTGCTGCCCAACGCCGTGGTCGCCATCAGCGACCCGAGCTGGGAAAACCACCGCGCCCTGTTTGAGACCGCCGGCTTCCCGGTGCAGAACTACCGCTACTACGACGCGGCCACCCACGACGTGAACCGTGCTGGCCTGCTGGAAGACCTGAACGCCCTGCCGGCCCAGTCGATCGTGGTGCTGCACGCCTGCTGCCACAACCCGACCGGTGTCGACCTGAGCCCACAGGACTGGAAAGACGTCCTGGAGGTGGTCAAGGCGAAAAACCTCGTGCCCTTCCTCGACATGGCCTATCAGGGCTTTGGCGACGGCATCGACGAAGACGCCGCGGCGGTGCGCCTGTTCGCCGAGTCGGGCCTGACCTTCTTCGTTTCCAGCTCGTTCTCCAAGTCGTTCTCGCTGTACGGCGAGCGCGTTGGCGCCCTGTCCATCGTCAGCGGCTCCAAGGAAGAAAGCGCCCGCGTGCTGTCCCAGGTCAAGCGCGTGATCCGCACCAACTACTCCAACCCGCCGACCCACGGTGCAACCATCGTCGCCGCCGTGCTGAACAGCCCGGAACTGCGCGCCCAGTGGGAGCAGGAACTGGCGCAAATGCGCCTGCGGATTCGCGGCATGCGCACCCAGATGGTCGACTTGCTGGCCAAAGGCGCCCCTGAGCACGACTTCAGCTTCGTCGGTCGCCAGCGCGGCATGTTCTCCTACTCTGGCCTGACCGTTGAGCAAGTGACCCGCCTGCGCAACGAATTCGGCATCTACGCCCTGGACACCGGCCGCATCTGCGTCGCCGCGCTGAACCAGAACAACATCCATGTCGTGACCCAGGCCATCCTGCAAGTGATCTGATTCACGACAGCGCCAACGAAAAGGGGAAGCCGGCAGGCTTCCCCTTTTTCGTTGGCGATACGTCGTTGCCCTGCCCGCCCCCACAGCCTCTAGACTGTGAGCCTATGCCCCCCCTGCTGAGCGAGATCCCGATGAAAAACGATGACCTGCGGGCCGACCGCGACGAACTGGAGCATTACCTGCCCCGCTCGCAGAAACGCGAAAAGAGCCTGGTGCTGCAAATTGCCCTGGGGGTATTCCTTGGCGGACTGGCCCTGTGGCTGGTGCAACTGGCCGCAACCTCGCTGATGGCCAAGCTGATGCTCGGCACCCTGACCTTCGGCGGCTGAACCGCCCTACCCCTGCAATTGAGCCAGGCGCTGGCTGGCGGCATCGTCGAACGCCACGTACAGCGCCTCGGCCACCTGGCTCTTGATGGCCTTGGCACTCTCCAGCCCCAGGACAAAACCTTCGGCCTTGCCGCCGGCACGGTTCAAATCCATCGCCGATCCGGCCTGGGTAATGGCGTCCAGCAACTTGCCGGCCTGGGGGCCGACCCCTTTGGGCAGGCTGATCTGCTCGATGCTCATGACAGCACCTCGCAGCACAGCGCGAAACAGACAGAAGGATGCTGGGATAAATCGAAGCAGATCATAAAGGCGTACCTATGCGGCTGAAGGCCGGCAGCGCGTGAAACCACTTCCGGGGCGCCATGGTAGCCCCTATCGGATCCGCCAGAGACCTGAAGACCGATAAATCCCGCAAAGTCCTGCCAGCCTTTCATTCAGATCCTCGTCGCGCTGAAAAAATATTTCTCGACTTGTTGACTTCCCTTTCTGAATCAGTAAGATACGGCGCATTCCGCGATAGCTCAGTTGGTAGAGCAAGTGACTGTTAATCACTGGGTCCCTGGTTCGAGTCCAGGTCGTGGAGCCATCTTCCTACACTGATTTGCCTTGATCCTCATGAGAGCGCCCTGCTCCTGCGGCAAATCAGCTCAAGCAGTATCCCCCTTGCAAATGATTGATCCGCCTGTCATCCCGACATGCGGATAGACGCCTCATGCACGCCTGGAATCCTCCTTCGCCAACCCGGTTGCATTGCCGCAAAGGCCTGACGTAGGCTGTGCGCCTCTTTATCCAAGCAGTCAGACCCCGCGATGTTCCTGCCCGCACAGTCACCGTGCCCTTCCCCCTCGATGAGCCCTTCGGCAACTCTGGCTGTTGCCCAACTTGACTGTGCGATCAACCGTCGACGCCGTAGCGTATTGTTTGCCTTCACCTTCTCCCCGCACCCGGGCCCACGCTGATCGCGATTGAACCCGGCGCCACCCCGCTAGCCCCTCTGCTTCCACCAGGGCATCTGCCCGGCAATCGCCCGCACGTCGGCCTGCGATGTCCTGCAGCGCCCGCAATAACTGTCTTTTTTGGCGCCTGACGCTTCAGGCGCAGGTCTTGATCATGAACAAAGCCTTGTTAGCCGCCCTGATCCTGGGCATCTCCATTGTCGGCCTGAGCATCGGCTCCACGGTGCCAATCCTTGCCCTGCGCCTGTATCAGGCCGGCGCCTCGAACAACCAGATCGGCATCATGTCGGCGCTGCCCGCCGCAGGCATGATGCTCTCGGCCTTCCTGGTCAATGCCCTGAGCCAACGCCTGACCCGGCGCCAGATCTACCTGCTGTGTTTCAGCCTGTGCGCCTTGAGCGTGGCCGCCCTGGAACTGCCCGGGGCCAGCCTCTACAGCCTGGGCCTGGCGCGGGTCGCCATGGGCCTGGGGGCGGGGCTGATCATCATTCTCGGGGAAACCTGGGTCAATGAAATGGCCGAAGACGCCACCCGCGGACGCCTGGTAGCGGTCTACACCACCTGCTTCACCTTTTTCCAGCTCCTGGGCCCGGGCCTGGTATCGCTATTGGGCACCGAGGGGCCCGCCGTGCTGGGCATCGTCAGCGTCAGTTATGCGGTGGCGATCGCAGTGGTCTGGCTGATCCTGCCCCTGGAAGACCAGCAGCCGCTGCATGCCGAAAGTCGCACCTTTTCGGTACTGGGCTTTATCCGCATCGCGCCGGCGCTGTGCGTGGGCATCCTGTTCTTCGCGTTTTTCGACAGCGTGGTGCTGTCGCTCTTTCCGGTGTACGCCGCCACCCATGGCTACAGCATCAAGCTCGCGGCCTTGATGGTGACCATCATTCTGTTGGGCGACACCGCGTTCCAGTTCCCCCTCGGCTGGCTTTCGGACAAGCTCGGGCGCCCCGGGATCTACCTGGGCTGCGGCATCATTGCCCTGCTGATCGGCCTTGCCCTGCCACTGCTGATGCAAACGTCCACCCTGCTCTGGCCGAGCCTGGTCATCCTCGGCGCCGTGGCCGGCGGCATCTATACCCTGGCTATCGTGCTGATCGGCCAGTCCTTCAGCGGCGCCGACCTGGTGACTGCCAACGCCAGCGCCGGGCTGCTCTGGGGCATCGGCAGCCTGCTGGGCCCCTTGCTCAGCGGCGCGGCCATGAGCGGCGGCAGCTATGGTCTACCCCTGACCCTGGCGGGGGCCGCCGCAGTGGTGGTGGTCTTCGCCCTGTCCCTGGTACGCCAGGGGCACCTCAGCAAGGCTGCCGACTGAAATACAGCGGATGCGGCCCGTGATCATTCACAGGCCGCATCTTTGTCATTACCATCGCGCGATCCGCACTCCCACCTCATGGATACCCTCGCGATGGACCGACTCCTGCGCCTCCTGCCCCTGTACGGCCTGCTTTCCCTGTTGCCCCTGCCAGCCCTGGCCGAAGCCCCGGTGGACTGCGCCACCTTAAGCGACAACGTCTCCCTGGAAGCCGGCGAATATCGCCCGCCCCTGGAAGCCAAGGTGATAGGCCAGGGGCGGCTGCACTTTCACAGCGGGCCGAATGCCACCTGCCTGAACAAGAAGCTCTACGTGATTCCCGGTGATGGCCTGACGGTATACGCCTCCAGTGGAGACGGCTGGGCCCAGGTCATGTACATCGCCAAGGACGGCGAGGACTACACCGGCTGGGTCGAGGAAAAACGCCTGTTGCTGGGCAAGCACTATGGCGCAAGCGGCGCCGAGCTTCCCGATGAGGTGGCTGCATTCATCCAGCGCCACGAAGCCTGCGAGCACTTTGCCGGCGAGGAAGCCTACGACGAGGAACGCCGGGTCTTCCTGGAGAAAGCCGTGAATGAGGTCTGCACAGGCCATGATCAGCAGCTCGCCAGCTTGCGCCAGCAGTACCAGGACAACCCCGACGCCCTGCAGGCCCTGAAGCCGCTGGACAACCTGGAATAACCGACTGCAAAAAAACCGGCGCCCTGAGGGCGCCGGTTTTTTTCATGGCCGCGGTACTCGACTTCAGTGAGTGGCCTCGACACTGCCGCGCGCATGGCTCGGCTGCGAACCATCGCCGGCCTGGTTCGGTGAGTGGCCCGGCTCCTCTCCTACCAGAGGTACTTCATTGCCCTCGGCATCGTGCAGCTTGCCGCCGCTGAAGTAGTCACCCTCACGCAGTACGGCAACGTCCTGGAAGCGCAGGCTGCGCTCGGTGCCGGCGACGAACACCGACTGCTGGTCGGAGTTGCCCGCGGTGAAGTGGTTGAACGCCAGGTTCAAGAGGATCGCCATGATCGCCGAGGAGCTGATGCCCGAGTGGAAGATGGTGGCGAACCAGCTGGGGAAATGATCATAGAAGCTCGGCGCGGCAATCGGGATCATGCCGAAGCCGATGGAGGTGGCAACGATGATCAGGTTCATGTTGTTGCGGTAGTCGACCCGGGACAGGGTCCGGATGCCACTGGCCGCCACGGTGCCGAACAGCACGATACCGGCGCCGCCCAGCACCGAAGTCGGCACCGCGGCAATCACCCGCCCCATGAACGGCAGCAGGCCGAGGATCACCAGGAACAGCCCGCCGGTGGCCACCACGAAGCGGCTCTTGATGCCGGTGACCGCCACCAGCCCGACGTTCTGGGCGAAGGCGCTCTGGGTGAAGGAACCGAAGATCGGCGCGATCATGCTCGACAGCATGTCGGCGCGCAGGCCGTTGCCCAGGCGCTTGGAGTCGACCTTGGTGTGGATGATTTCACCCACGGCGAGGATGTCCGCCGAGGTTTCCACCAGCGTCACCATGACCACGATGCACATCGACAGGATCGCCGCGACATGAAAGGTCGGCATGCCGAAGTGGAATGGCGTGGGCAGGCCGAACATCGGCCCTTGGGTGACACCGGAGAAGTCCGCCATGCCCAGGAACAGCGCAATCACCGTACCGATGATCATGGCCAGGAGAATCGACAGACGGGAAATCGCCGCGCTGCCGATCTTGCTCAACAGCAGCACCAGCACCAGGGTCACCGCCGCCAGGCCGATGTTCGACATGCTGCCGAAGTCCGGGGCCCGGCTGTTGCCACCCATGGCCCAGCGCGCCGCCACCGGCATCAGCGTCAGGCCGATGGTGGTGATGACGATGCCAGTGACAAGCGGTGGAAAGAATTTGGTGATCCGCGAGAACACCGGTGTGATCAGCAGGCCGATCAGCGAGGCGACGATCACCGCACCGAGAATCGACTGGAAGCCGCCCTCGCCGCCGCTGGTAACAATCGCCACCATGGTCGACACGCCCGCGAAGGACACCCCTTGCACCAACGGCAGCTTGCAGCCGAAAAACGGCACGCCAAGGGTCTGCAACAAGGTTGCCAGCCCTCCTGCGAACAGCGAAGCGGCGATCAGCAAGCCGATCTCCGAAGGCGACAGGCCAGCCGCCTGGCCGACGATCAGTGGCACGGCAACGATGCCGCCATACATGGTCAGCACGTGTTGCAGGCCATAAGCCATGTTTGCGCCAACACCCAAATTTTCGTCTTCGGGCCGCTGTTGTGAAACCTGGGGGGTATTCATGGTGTGGGGTTCCCTGTTTTTGTTATGGGCACACTGTATGCAACATCCAAGACAACTGTCCATAGGATTGTATACAGTTTTCCATTCTGAATTTCCCCACCCATCAACCCGGGCTATTGCGCGCAAGGCACTCGGATATTGACTCCGTGCCGGCCTGTAAAGGCGGCCCAGAGCCCTCGTTGAAACCAACCCAGGGCCGATCCGCCGCTCTTCAACCGAAGGTTTGAGGGCTGCTCTACTGGTTGAAAAAACAGGATAAAAAAGCCGATCCCGTTGCCGGATCGGCTTATCTGCTGCTCGTAGGGTGCGATCCGTTGGCCGGAACCCGGATCTTGTACACATTGGGTGCAACACGGCCCTACCGTTGGCCGGGCCGGCGACGGCAAACGCGGCAACTGCACCTGGACGGCCGTGTCGACAACCGACCGGAACCACGGACACCGCCTCGCTGTTGGAGAACCTGTGAAATCAGGCCTCTAGCAACTGCTCGAGAACCCGCGGCAGCTCGGGGTGGGCCGGCAGGCGCAGGGCAAACTCGTCCTGCAACAGGCCCATCAGCTCCCCTGCATCGGTGATCTGCCGCCGCTCGCTGGGCTGCCCCATCCTATGCAGGGCGTAGCTGCCATTGTTCAACGTTCGGCGTATTCCCGGCCCCATCAGCGCCACCTTCAATTGGCCGAGGAAAGGAGAGTCCGGGTGGGTCGAGACGTACCAGTTACCCATCTCGTAATCCACATCGCCCTGCAGTTGCAGGTCAAAAACGTACATCGCCCGCCATTCATCCATGACCTTGGCGCGCAAGGTGTAGCTACCTTCGCGCAGGGTGATGCGATACGGCTCGTGGGGCGTTGCCTGTTCTTGCTCGGTATCCAGCAGCAAGGGCGTGGTAGGCACCATGCCGCCAAAGCCGACATCGACGATGTAGCGCTGGCTCTCCAGGTGCACCAGCGCCAGACGGTGGCTGCGAGCGGTCAGCGCATCTTCCGGCGCCCCCATCACCACCCGCCCGGTGATGCCCCGGGCATCGAAACCCAGGTGCAGCAACAGCACCAGGAAGGCCTGGTTGAGTTCATAGCAGTAGCCGCCGCGCCCTTCGTGGAGAATCTTGCGCTCCACCGAGGCCAGGTCGATGGGTACCGGAACCCGCAACAGGGTCGAAAGGCTTTCGAAGGCAAAACGACAGACATGGCGCCATTGCAGCTCCCGCAGGGTTTCCAGGGTCGGCGCTGGCGCCTGTGGGTAGCCCAGTTGCTGCAGGTACAGGTCGAAGTTCATCAGGTGCGGCTGGCTCATGCACAAATCCTTGAAATGAGGGTCGCCCAGGGTCGCGACAGGCCCCGGCAGGTCGGCGTTATGTATAAGCCAGAAGCGGCAGGCCCGGACAATCAATTCGGCTGATATTTTTTATCGCATTGGCCCCGGATTGGCTCTTGCCAAGCGCCGAGGGCGACTCTGTAATAAGTGCCCCGTCGCTCCCGCTGGAGAACTCTGCGCCATGCACTCACTGGAAGGCCCACGAATCATCCTGCGCCCGTTGCAACGCAGTGATGCCGACGCCCTGGTCAACGCCGCCCGGGACGGTGAGCTGTGGAACCTGCCTTTCACCGTAGTGCCCTCCCCCGACACCGTCGAACGCTACCTCGACGTGGCGCTCGAGGGGCGTGATGCCGGTAGCGTACTGCCGTTCGCTACCGTGCTCAGGAGCACGGGCGAAGTCATCGGCTGCACGCGTTTCTGGAAGATCGACCGGCACAACCGCAAGCTGGAGATCGGCAGCACCTGGATCGCCAGCCGCTGGCAGCGCAGCTTCGTCAACACCGAGGCCAAGTACCTGATGCTGTGCCATGCCTTTGACGACATGAACTGCGTGCGGGTGCAGTTCACGACCGACGAGATCAATCACACGTCCCGCGCGGCGATCCTGCGCCTCGGTGCCCAACAGGAAGGCATAGTGCGGCACGAGCGCATCATGCCCGACGGACGCAAGCGCAATTCCGTGCGCTTCAGCATCATCGACGACGAGTGGCCCGCCGTGCGCCAGCGTCTGCAACAACGCCTCAGCCAAGCCTGAGGCCTCACCCTTACAAGCCCCACAAGGATGTAGCCATGCCCGTCGATTTCACCCTACGCCCAGCCCAGCGCGAGGACGCGCTGTGCATCAGTGGCCTGGCCACCCAGGTCTTTCTCGACACCTATGCCACCGACGGCATGCGCAGCGACCTGGCCGAGGAAGCCCTGAGCGTCTACGCCCCGGAACAGTTCCGCCAGCGCCTTGAGGATCCCCACAGAAGCCTGTTGCTGGCCGAGCGTAACGGGCACCTGCTGGGCTTCGCGGAAATCGCCGGCAACACCCGGCCGCCGCTTGCCGGCCTGGCCGATGGGATGGAGTTGGTGCGCCTGTACGTGCAGCGCCATGCCCATCGGCAAGGCGTTGGCCAGGCGCTGCTGCAACAGGTGGAAGAACGGCTGCAAGCCAGCGACAGGCCCTGCCTGTGGCTCGCCGTCTGGGCACAGAACCACAGGGCGCAGGCCTTCTATCAGGCCCAGGGCTACGTCTGCGCCGGTAGCACCGCCTACGAGTTTGGCGGCAACGCCTACGCCAACCAGGTGTTCTGCAAGCGCTGGTAGCCGTCAGCGATCGGAGCGCTGCAACGGCTCCCCCACATGGTCCGCCGCCAGCGCCATGGCCCGATTGCGGCCCGTGGCCTTGGCTTGATACAGGGCCGCGTCGGCCCTTTCGATAAACATCTCGATGCTGTCGCGGCCCGTCGGCACGAAGGCGTAGCAGCCCAGGCTAACCGTCACGCAGCCCACCGGTGAGCCGGAATGGGCGATGTTGCGCTGCATGACACTGCGGCGAATCTGCTCGGCCATGGCCAGCGCGCCATGAATGTCGGTGTCGGGCAGCAACACCGCAAACTCTTCGCCACCATAGCGCACGGCCAGGTCAGCCTTGCGCTGGCAGCAGCCCTTGAGCGCCTGGGCCACCTCGGTCAGGCACTGATCGCCCGCCACATGCCCGTAGGTATCGTTGTAGCGCTTGAAATAGTCGATATCGACCATGACCAGGCTCAACGGGCTGCGTTGCCGCGCACCACGGCCAAACTCCACGGTCAGGGCGCGCTCGAACAAGCGGCGGTTGGCCAGGCCGGTGAGGCTGTCATGGGTGGCGATCACCTCCAAGGCCTCCTGGGCCTCGCGCAGATCTGCCTCGATCCGCTCGTTGTTGCGCACCTGCTGCACGAAGACCCAGCCGAACAGGCCGACCCCCAGCAGCACCAGGGCGACGATGGCCGTGGACTGGTAGGCCGAGGCATACCAGCCCTTGAGCACCGAGTCCTTGGAGTTGGCCGCGGCCACCACCAGGGGATAGGCCTGCAACTGCCGATAGCCGTACAGGCGCGTCACCCCATCAACAATCGAGGTGATCATGGCGTTGCCGGTGGTGGCCTCGGGCAAGTACTTGCTGAAGATCTCGCCGCGGGCCAGGGAAGCACCGATCTGCCGCTCTTCGAACGGCCGCCGCGCAATCAGCGTGCCGTCGGACAGGGCAAGGAACATGGCACCCTGCTCGTCGATATTGAAACTGGTGAAGAACTGATCGAAATACGCCAGCTTGATGCCTGCCATCAGCACCCCCTGGAAATTCCCCTGGCTATCGTTGAGCCGCCGCGAGATGGGAATGATCCATTCGCCATTGGCCCGGCTGCGGATGGCCGGGCTGATGTGAGCCAGCAACGAAGCATTCTGCTGATGGAAACGAAAGTAGTCGCGGTCTGCCACATCGTTGCCATGGGGCGAATCACCAAAGGAACTGACCACCCACTGACCGTCCCGGTCATAGAGAAATACCCCGCTGAGCTGGGTCAGGGCCTGCACCCGCCGGGCGAATATGCCCTGCAAGCGGGGCTGCTGTTCAGGGCCATCGCCCAGGGCCTGGATCCACTCGGACAGGCTCATCAGCACCAGGTCGGCTTCCATGAACGTGTCTTCGGCCTGCTGGGCGATGGCCCGGGTCAGGTTGGTGGAATTGACTTCCGCCTGCATCAGGTCGTGACGCCAGGACTGTTCCAGTTGCAGGTACAACAGCCCGCACAGGCACAGAAACACGGTTGCGATGAAGGCCACCGCGGCCTTGAGCAGCGGCAAGCGCTTCAGGGTTCCACCAGGGGGATGATGAGGATCGTAGATGGGAACAGGCAAAAGGGTCGTCCTGACGGGAGTGGCCTGGGCTACAGGGCGGGTCCCTGGTTGTTTTCGAGACTGGCTGAACGGCCAGCGCCCTGCACAGTATAGGTTTTCTGGCCGCTGACCCGGGCCGGGAGATCAGGCAGCAACCTTGAACGACCCGGCTCCACCCTGGGGTTATCGGCCACCACGAGCAATGCTTAAAGCGCCGATCGACGGCTCGAGCAATATTCGACAAACACCTCGGACAGCGCCGCCAGCACAGTCTGGTCCGCTTCGGGCGCGGTGAACAGACGGTACTGCGCATCCGGCAACGGTGGCAAACCGTATTCCTCCCCCAGGGCACACAGCCCTGCCCCCAACTGGCTGGCCGCCATGGGTGCTATGGCGAACCCGGACAGCACGGCGGCGCGCAGGGCCCAATTGCTGCTGCAAAGCATAACCGTGCGCTGGGCAATGCCGGCCTGGGCCAGCCGGCCCAGGGCCGCGGCCCGATAGGGGCAAGGCTCGGGAAACAGCGCCAGGGGCAAGGGGTCGGGCAAGAGCCCGGCAGGTTGCACCAGCCCGGCCCAGACCAGCGGTTCGGACCAGAGCAGGCGGCCAGGCTCGGCAGTTTCGCACAGCGAGCCCACTACCAATTGCAAATTGCCCTGGGCCAGCAGATCCAGCAGCGTACCGGGAATGCCAACCTGCACATCGAGCCGGATACCTGGGTAGCGCCCGGCAAAATCCTGCAGCGCACGCAGCAGCCGGGGGTCGGCAAAATCCTCGGACAGGCCCACCCCCACGCGCCCGTGGAACGGCACCCGGGTCAGTTCGGTCCAGGCGTCGCGATTCAACGCCAGGATCGCCCGGGCATAGGCCATCAACCGCTCGCCATCGGCGGTCAGCTGCTGCGAGCGGGTGGTGCGCTGGAGCAGCGGCTTGCCGACCTGCTGTTCCAGGCGCCGCAGGTGGCCGCTGACCGCGGACTGGGTCAGGTGCAGCTTGAGGGCCGCACGGCTGAACCCTTGTTCATCGACAACAGCAACAAAGGTGCGCAATAGCAGGGCATCGAACATATTTCAGAATGAAATCAATAAGGCTTGAATCGACAATTTATATTTAAAAACAAGCTATGTTGCAATGACGGTCATCCCAACCCCAAGAGATTCGTCCATGACCCGGCTCCTGCACATTCAATGCTCGCCCCGCCTGCGCCGCTCCGCCTCCCTGGAAATCGCCCACAGCTTCATCCAGAGCTACCGACAGCAACGGCCGGACACCGGGGTCACCACCCTGGACCTGTGGAGCCTCGATTTGCCGGAACTCGATCAGACGGCCATGGACGCCAAATATGCACAACTGGCCGGCCAGCCCCTGGGCAATGCCGAACAGCGGGCCTGGGCCCGGCTCCAGGCGCTGGCAGAGCCGCTGCACCAGGCCGACCTGCTGGTGCTTTCCATCCCCCTGTGGAATTTCAGCATTCCCTACAAGCTCAAGCACTTCATCGACCTGGTTTCCCACCAGGGCATCCTCTTCAGCTTCGACCCCGAGAACGGCCTGCAAGGCCTGCTGCGCAACAAGACGGCGGTGGCGGCCTACGCCCGGGGCCTGGACTTTTCTTCCTGCTCCAGCACACCAGCGCCGGCATTCGATTTCCAGAAGCCCTATATAGAGGCCTGGCTGAATTTCATCGGGATTGCCAACCAGCACTCGCTGATCGTGGAAAAGACCATCCTCGGCCCGGACATCGACCAGGCCTCGCGACAGGCGGCCGCCGAGCAGGCACAGGCCCTGGCGCAGCAACTGGCGGCCCGCCAGTACTGAACCATACCCGGGCCGGCGCCGCGCAGGAGCCTGCCCGCCAGGCCCACCCTGCTCTTTACCGCCGAGCCCAGGCATCCGCAGTGAGCATTACCCTCGCGGGGGTCTTGCCACTTATCCGGCTGCGCCCGCCGCTCATCAAAAAAAGCTGTAACGACACCTTCACTTCCTGCATTTCGGGTCTATAAACAATTCACAAAATCCTTCGCTTCGAATCACCACCCGTTCACCCATGCCCTTGTCGAGCATGGGGTGGTGCTGGAAGCTGGCCCCAAGGAGCGGGAGTTGACCGGAAGTACCACGCTGCACCGTTTCACCTTCAGGCCCTGGCGTCATCGCGAGCTGCTGCGGGCACTGATCGAACGCGAAGTGATAGGCCGCTACCGCGGCTCGATCGCCGGCCTGCTCTGGTCCTTTCTCAACCCCTTGCTCATGTTGCTGGTGTACACCTTCGTGTTCAGCGTGGTGTTCAAGGTGCGTTGGGGAACCGACAACGACTCGAACACCCAGTTCGCCCTGCTGGTGTTCACCGGGATGATGGTCTTCAACCTGTTCTCCGAATGCCTCACCCGAGCCCCCGGGCTGATCCTGAGCCACGTCAACTATGTGAAGAAGGTGGTGTTCCCCCTGGACATGCTGCCCTGCGTGATGCTCGGGGCGGTGCTGTTCCACACGCTGGTGAGCTTTGCCGTCTGGCTGCTGTTCCACCTCCTGGCCTTCGGCCTGCCGCCGCCCACCGCTCTGCTGTTTCCCCTGGTGCTGCTGCCCCTGGTGCTGTTCACCCTCGGGCTGTCCTGGGTCCTCGCCTCCCTGGGGGTCTACCTGCGGGATGTTGGCCAGGTCATCGGTGTACTGATGTCGGCCCTGCTGCTGATGTCGGCGGTGTTCTATCCGCTGAGCGCCCTGCCTGAGGCCTACCGGCACTGGCTCTACCTGAACCCCTTGACCCTGGTGATCGAGTCCTCCCGCGACGTGCTGATCTGGGGCGTGGTGCCCGATCTCGGCCTGTGGCTGATAGAGCTGAGCGTCGCGCTAGGCGTGGCCTTCCTGGGATGGGCGTGGTTCGAAAAAACCCGCCCGGGGTTCGCCGATGTGCTCTGAACTGGCGATCAAGGCCCAGGGCCTGGGCAAGTGCTACCCGATCTACGACCAGCCCCGCGACCGCCTGCTGCAACTGCTGCTGCCCCGCGGCAAGCAGCGCTATCGCGAATTCTGGGCCTTGAAGGACGTTGCGCTGGAAGTGCGCAAGGGCGAAACCCTGGGCATCATCGGCCGCAACGGCAGCGGCAAGTCGACCCTGCTGCAACTGATCTGCCGCACCAGCACCGCCTCCACGGGCAGCGTGACCAGCCATGGGCGGATCGCCGCCCTGCTGGAGCTGGGCTCGGGGTTCAATCCCGAGTTCAGCGGCCGCGAGAACGTCTACCTCAACGGTGCGGTATTGGGCCTCAAACGCGCGGAGATCGAGGCGCGTTTCGACGAAATCACCGCCTTCGCCAACATCGGCGAATTCATCGACCAGCCCACCAGGACCTATTCCAGCGGCATGCTGGTGCGCCTGGCCTTTGCCGTTTCGGTGTGCGTGGAGCCGGATATCCTGATCGTCGACGAAGCCCTGGCCGTCGGCGATGCTTCCTTCCAGTTCAAGTGCCTGGAACGCCTGGAGCGCCTGACCCGACAAGGCACGACCCTGCTGTTCGTGTCCCATGACATGAGCATGGTCAAGCGCTTCTGCAACCGTGCCCTCTACCTGCGCGACGGCGAAATCCGCGCCAGCGGTGCACCGGAGGCGATGGCCGAGCTGTACCTGCTGGACATGCGTGACGAACAGCGCCGCTGGGCCAGCGCGGGCGCCGTCCAGGTCAGCGCCAAGACACCGCTCAACCCGAAGCACGGCATGGCCTTCGGCACCCCTGAAGGGCGGATCACCTCAGCCGTGTTCAGCAATACCGGGGCGCTGTACTCAAGCTTTGCCCACGGCGACATGATCGAAATCGCCATCGATGCCCAGGTCAGCGACGCCATTGCCCGCCCCAATATCAGCCTGACCATCCAGGAAGCCCGGCTGCTGGTGGTCAGCGGGGTCAACGTCGCCCTGCAATGCGGCGAGTCCCGGCAAGGCTGGCGCAGCGCCTCGGTGTGCCTGCGATTCGCCGCCAACCTGGCGGCCGGGCGCTACCACATCACGCTCAAGCTGATGAATGGCGAAACGGAAGAAACCTCCCACCTGATTGAAAAGCAGGTGGCCCTCCTGGCGTTCGACACCTTGCCGGGCAACAAGCACTTCCTGGGAATCGTCGACTTGCACATCGAACCTGTCACCCGCCCATCGCAGCAGCTCCTGGCAGTCGAGGAGCGTTCATGAGCGACAAGCAATGGCAAGTCGCGATCTTCGGTACCTTCGATGTAGCCAACTACGGCGACCTGCTGTTCCCCCTCATTGCCGAAGCAGCATTGCAGGCGCGCCTGGGCAAGGTGCGCCTGCACGCGTTCTCCTATCACTCGCGCAGCACGCCGCAATGGCCCTACCCCGTCACCTCGGTCAGTGAACTACCCCAGCTCATCGATAGCCTGGACGCAGTGCTGATCGGCGGCGGCTTCATCATTCGCTTCGACAAGGTCATCGCTGCCGACTACTACCCGCCCGACCCGCAGATCCATCACCCCACCGGGTACTGGCTGTCGCCTGCGCTGATGGCCCTGCAACACAATGTGCCGCTGATCTGGAACGCCCCCGGCATGCACTGCAACCCGATTCCATCCTGGGCGGCCCCGCTGGTCAGGCTGACCCTGGAGCAAAGCCCCCACGTCCGGGTGCGCGATGCCCTGTCTGCAAACACCCTGTCCGCGCTGAGCGAGCAGGCCCAGGTCGAGGTACTGCCGGATACCGCCTTTGGCCTGCCCAGCCTGATCGACCGGCAGCAACCCTCGGCGGCCTATCGCCAACTCTGTGCCCAGGCCGGCCTGACCGGGCCCTATCTGGTGGTGCATGCGATTGCCGGCCTGGAGAGCTTTCTCCAGCTATGGAAAACCCACAACGCGCTGTTCAGCCAGTGGCAGCTGCTGCTGTTGCCCATCGGCCCGGTGCTCGGGGACCATGAGTCGATTCTCGGGGCCGACCTGCCACGGGCCGTGCGCCTGCCGGCCTGGCCAGAGCCACTGCTACTGGCGGAGATCCTGGCCCAGGCCCAGGGCGTCATCGGCCACAGCTATCACCTGGCGATCACCGCCCTGGCCTTCGGCGTACCGGCCTTCTGTTCGGCCAACCTGAACCAGGGCAAGTACACCGCCTTGCGCGCATACCGCGGGATCCGCCCCCTGCCCGCCGAACAGCCCATCGATCCCCAATGGTTCCTGCAACACCTGAGCGAAACGGGGCCCTGCCCCGAGGTGATCGCCGCGCAAGAACAAGTGCAGCGCCATTGGGACCGGGTAGCCGAACTGATCGCCCAGGGCCCGCGCTCCACCAGCCAGGCGCTGAACCGCTTCTGGCAGGCCCTGCCCGGCCTGCTGGAGGCCCCCCTCCCGGACTGTCGCGAGGCAATCCTGAGCAAACAGGCCGAACTGGATGCGCTGAAAATCCAGGTACAGCAGTTGACGCTACTACGCCGCCACCAAACGGAACTCACCAGTCGGGTCGATGCCGAGCTGGGTCGAATCCATCGCTCCAACTCCTATCGCCTCACCGCGCCGTTACGCTCCCTGCGGCGGCGCCTGCAACATTTATTGGGAAGATGAATACGATGCTGAATCTGCCAATGCTGACCAGAGCCCCCTTGCACACTCAGCCCTTTCGCTGGGGGCGGATCACCGAACTGTATTCGCCCGCGGACGCCGCAGCCCTGGTAGCGACCTATCCCCGTGACTCCTTCAAGACGGTGTCCGGCTATGGCGGAGAAAAGGACTACGAGTACCATGCGCGGCAACTGGTGGAAATGGGCACCGGGCGCATTATCCACGAGCAGCGCCTGAGCCCGGCCTGGCGCAGGCTGGCCAGCGACCTGACCGCACCGGACTATCGCCTGGCGCTGTCGACACTCACCGACATGGACCTCAGAAACGCTCCCATGGAGGTCAATGTCTTCCACTACGGGCCGCAGGCCTGCCTCGGCCCGCACCCGGACCTGGGCGACAAGCTGGTGACCCATATCCTGTATTTCAACGATTCCTGGGACATCGAGGACGGTGGCTGCCTGAATATCCTGGGCTCTGCCGACCCCACGGATGTGGTCGCGGTGATCCCGCCCCTGGTGGGCACGTCGGCAGTACTGGTACGCGCCGAGAACTCCTGGCATGCGGTGACGCAAGTGGCAGCGAATTGCCGGACTTCACGGCGCAGCATGACCGTGACCTTCTACCGGCCCGGCTCCCTCAGCTCAATGTGGCCCAGTGGCGACCAGAGCCCACTGCACAACTATGAGCCCGCTCATGACTAAGTCCCACTCGCAGGAGCAGGAGTCGACCCGGCTGCGGCTCGAGCACGCACAGGCCATCCTTCAGCGCGATGCCGCCCTGGCGCATATCGAACATATGCGGCGCTCGCGTTCCTGGCGCCTGACCCGCCCCCTGCGCATGCTGATGCAGCTGCTGCGGCACGGGGTGATCAACGACGAGAGCGAGTACCCGACTCACCTGCCCTCTCTCGTCCAGCCTCTGCCAGCTTCCACCCCCTTGGAGCCCGATATCGTGGAGGACTCAGCACCCGGCTCTGCTGCTCAGCATTTTGACCTGCTGTGCTTTGCCAATATCGACTGGTCCGCCAGGTTCCAGCGACCACAGCAACTGATGACGCAGTTCGCTATCCAGGGTTATCGGGTGTTCTACATTATCCTTTCGCCGCTACCCGCGGCAGAGCGGCCCTATGCGGTGCACCCAGTCGCTCCCGGGGTCTTCGAAGTCACCCTGCGCGGGCTTGCACGGCAGGACTACTACGCCACCTGCATCACCGAAGGCAACCTGCGCGCCAATGCCGAGGCGTTGCAGGCCCTGGTGAGCGACTACCGGATCAAGACGGCGGTGTCGGTGGTTCACCTGCCCTATTGGACGCGCCTGGCCCTGCACCTGCGCAAGGCATACGGCTGGCCCGTGCAATACGACTGCATGGAC
The DNA here is from genome assembly GCF_000397205.1 of Pseudomonas protegens CHA0. NCBI lineage: Bacteria > Pseudomonadati > Pseudomonadota > Gammaproteobacteria > Pseudomonadales > Pseudomonadaceae > Pseudomonas > Pseudomonas protegens. The sequence goes on along the minus strand of NC_021237.1, from coordinate 2,297,514 downwards.
GAATGGCAGGACTTCCCGAACATCGGTCAGCCCTTGCTGGACCAGGAACAGGTACTGGTGAAGCAGGCTGATCTGGTAACCGTCACCGCCTCCGTGCTGTACGACAAATGGGCCAGTACCAGCCGTCGCTGCCAGTTGGTTAGAAACGGGGTGGACTTCGACTTCTTTGCCCGATGCTGTACACCCAATACTCTGCTGGAGGAGCTTCAAGGCCCGATCATCGGCTTCTATGGTGCCCTGGCCGAATGGGTCGATTTTGAGCTGGTGGCGGCCATCGCCCGGCAACGACCAGAGTGGAATCTGGTGCTCATTGGCGATGTGTTCGTCCGTGACCTGGCCGGCCTCGACCGCTTGCCCAATGTGCACCTGCTGGGCCGCAAGCCTTACTCGCAGATGCCGCAATACCTGTACCACTTCGATGTCTGCATCATTCCTTTTCGCCTCTACAACGTGACCCACGCGGTGGATCCGGTGAAGTTCTACGAGTTCATCAGCGCCGGCAAACCCGTGGTCGCAGTGCCGCTGCTGGAGATGCAGATCTACGAGCCTTACCTGTATTTCGCCGACGGGCCGTCTGCCTTTGTCACGCAGATCGAAAGAGCCCTCGGGGAAACCGATCTGCAGCGCTGGGACCAACGGCTGGCACTGGCCAGGGAAAACGATTGGCGGCAACGCTTCGAAGACACGCGCGATGCGCTGGTCGAACTGTTTCCGAAGGTCTCGGTAATCATCGTCACCTACAACAATGTGCAGCTGACCCGCGGCTGCATCGACAGCCTGCTGCGCAATTGCGCCTACCCGAACCTGCAACTGATCATCGTCGACAACGCCTCGCAGGACTCCACCCGCAACTACCTGCGCTACCTGGCCCGCAGCGAACCCAATGTGAGCATCGTGCTCAACGAACAGAACCTGGGTTTCGCCGCCGCCAACAACCAGGGCCTGCGCCTTGCGCAGGGCCACTACCTGGTCCTGCTCAACAACGACACCGTGGTGCCCAAGGGCTGGCTCGCGCCCCTGCTGCGCCACCTCGACGACCCGGAGGTGGGGTTGGTGGGGCCGACCACCAATGCGGTGGGCAACGAGGCCCGGGTCAGCATCGACTACCAGGACCTCGACGACATGGAGGACTTCGCCGACCGGCGCGCCAGCCAGTACCGCGGGCGCTGCTTCGACATCCCGATGCTGGCCATGTTTTGCGTAGCGATGCGCCGCGAAGTGCTGGATCAGGTGGGCTGGCTGGATGAAGCCTTTGGCATCGGCATGTTCGAAGACGACGACTACAGCCGGCGAGTCCAGGCCGCCGGCTTGCGCACCGTATGCGCCGAGGACAGCTACATCCACCACTACGGCCAGGCCTCGTTCAAGGCCCTTATCACCAGCGGCGAATACCAGCGGTTATGGGACAAGAACCAGGCCTACTTCGAAAGCAAGTGGGGGCCCTGGCAACCCCATCGCCAAGCACGCCGTAGAGCGAACGCCGACGCCACGAAAATGAAGCTCACCGACTGAATCGGCAGCCCGATACACCCACAAGGAAGATGCCGAACGTGCTGAAAAAAATAATTCAACAGCTCAGTGGTCGGGCAGTCGCAGCCCCTGTTCCCCCGGACGACATGAGCGAGGAGCAGCGCAAGGCGCAGACCGCCGAGCACTGGTCACAGAACCAGGCTGGCTCGGATGCGTTTTCTGCGGATGTCTACTGGCTGGCAGTGCCTGCGGTGCAACAACGCCATCAGCAAAAGGCCACGGCCGGCAGCGGTCATGCTCACTGGGTACCCTATTGCCTGAACACCTTTCTGGCGGACCGGTTACCGGTGCCGCGTATGCTGAGCATCGGCTGCGGCACCGGTACCCTGGAACGCGAGCTCTACAAACTCCAGGCCTTCCAGGACTGCGACGCCGTGGATATCGCCCCGGCGGCGCTGGACACCGCCCGGGCAGAAGCGGCGGCGCTGGGGGCCCGGACCCTGCACTACAGCCTTACCGACGTCGAGCGGGTGCAACTGCCCAGCGCTCATTACGACGCCGTCTGGTTCAACGGTTCACTGCATCACATTCGCCAATTGGAAAAGGTCTGCGCCAATGTCCGCCAGGCCTTGAAGGCAGACGGCTGGCTGTTCTTCAACGAGTATGTCGGCGCCAATCACTTTGCCTTTGACCAGGCCCAGTGCGCAGCCATCAGCCATGCCTTCGCCCTGATTCCCCCGGCCATGCGCCGCTCTTTTGTCCAGGGTTCCTACGGTCAGGTGCAGAACAACGTACCGCTCCCTGATCCACAAGAGGTGGTGAAGGTTGATCCGTCCGAGGCGGTGCGCTCCCAGGACATCCTCAAGGTGGTGGAACAGCACTTCCAGATCCAGGCCCTCAACACCTGCGGCGGCACCCTGCTGCAATTTCTGCTGCATGGCATCGCCGGCAATTTCAAGGCCGATGATCCCCAAGCGATGCGGGTGCTGCGGATGCTGTTCGACATCGAAGACGGGCTGATCGAGTCGGGCACCCTGAACAGCGATTTCGTGATCGTTGCCGCGACCCCGAAACAGTCGGAGTCCGTGCCTTGACTCGCTCTGTATCCGGGGCGCGACAATGAGCACCGCCCTGTTCCAGCGCTGGCGCCGCGTCTATCACCGCCTGCCGCTGCCTTACCTGCTGAAAGCCTTGATCCGGCGCCTGTATCACGGCGTGCTGGGACCTGGCTGGCGGGCCCTGCGTCGGCATCAGCGGGCCGCCAAGAGTTTCGTACCCGCTTGTAGCGTGCTACCGGCGGCCGACCCGCAATGGCCGGATTACGTGGTCTGGGGTGCCATCGACTGGGATTTCCGCCAGCAGCGTCCCCAGCACCTGGCCCGCGGTTTGAGCACCAGCGGACGCCGGGTTTTCTATGTCTCGGCCAGCCTGGAGGACGACGCTCGCGACGGTTTTACCTTGCGCCCGCTGGATGACCGAGGGCGGCTGTTCGAAGTGCGGCTGTTTGCACGCACAGCCCCGCTCCTCTACCACGCTGCCCCGCAAGAGGCCGTGGTCCAGCAGTTGCGTCGCAGCATCGGCGAGTTATTGAGCTGGGCCCATTCGAGCCAGGTGATCTCCCTGGTCCAGCACCCGTTCTGGGCCCCCGTGGCCGGGGCGCTGCCGGCCAGCCGCCTGGTCTATGACTGCATGGACGACCATCAGGGCTTCGGCAACAACGCCCCGGACCTCCTGCAACTGGAGCATGAGCTGCTGCGCGAGGCCGATATCACGCTGTTTGCCTCGGCGTGGCTGGAACGCCACTGGAGTCGGCACTGCCCACCTGCAAGCACCGGGCAACGCGCCGTATTGCGCAATGCCGCCGACTTCACCTATTTTTCCAAGCCCCCGGCCCAGTGTTATCAGGACCCGCAAGGCCGTCCCGTGATCGGCTACTACGGCGCGCTCGCCCAGTGGTTCGATGTGGATCTGCTGGCCGCCATCGCCGAAGCCTTCAGGCACTGCACGATCCTGCTGATAGGCGCAGATACCGGGCGGGTTGGTGCGCGCCTGCAGCGCCATGCCAACGTCAGGCTGACCGGTGAAATCCCCTACGCACAGCTGTCCGCCTACCTGCAGGCCTTCGATGTCTGCATCCTGCCGTTTCGCATCGAGGCACTGACCCTGGCCACCAACCCGGTCAAGGTCTACGAATACCTGAGTGCCGGCAAGCCGGTGGTGGCGGTGGATCTGCCCGAGCTGCAGGAGTTCGGCCAGCAGGTATCCATTGCCAGGGATACCCCCTCCTTTATCGAAGCCATCGCCCAGGCGTTGCAGGAACCTGCCTGCGACAGCACTTCCCGCCAGCGCCAGGAATTCGCCGCACAACAGACGTGGGAGCACCGGGTAGAACAGTTGAAGGCCCTGGTTGAAGGCGAGCAAACCGGGCCCCTGATCAGCGTGATAGTAGTGACCTACAACAACCTGGCATTCACCCGCGCCTGCCTGGCCAGCCTGGCCGCCGATGCTCTGGGCCGCAATCTGGAAATCATTGTCGTCGACAATGCCTCCACCGACGGCAGCGTCGAATTCCTTCGGCAGTGGGTCAGCGACAGCGCTCACTCGCTCATCCTCAACCCCGGCAACCTGGGTTTCTCCGCGGCCAACAATCAGGGCCTGGCCCGGGCTCGGGGCGAGTTCCTGGTCTTGCTCAACAACGACACCGAGGTCACCACTGGCTGGGCGCAGACCCTGCGCCGCCACCTGCAACGCAACCCGGGGCTCGGCCTGATCGGGCCGGTAACCAACAACATCGGCAACGAAGCGAAGATCGAGATCAGCTACCGCAGCCTCGAGGAGATGCCTGGCCGCGCCCGCCAATACACCTGGCGCCATGCCGGCCAGCTGGTGCCCTGCGCCACCCTCGGTTTCTTCGCGGTCATGATGCCCAGGTCGACCTATGAGCGCGTCGGGCCCCTGGATGAAGCCTTCGGTCTGGGCTTTTTCGAAGACGACGACTATTGCCGCCGGGTCGAGCAAGCAGGGCTGTCCTGCGCCTTTGCCGAAGACGTGTTCATTTATCACCATCTTTCTGCCTCGTTCAGCCAGATGCCCGGCAGCCAGCGCCAACAACTGTTTGAGCGCAACAAGGCCCTGTACGAGGCGAAATGGGGCCGACCCTGGACTCCCCACACCGCCAGGGAGCCATCATGAGGCTGGTCTATCTGTCACCGGTCAGCTGGCACAGCTTCGCGCAGCGCCCCCATGAACTGGTGCGCCAGTTCCATGCGGCCACCCAGGCCCCCGTGCTGTGGGTCGAACCCTATCCCACGCGCTTGCCGGTACTGGCCGACTTGCTTACCCGCCCGCCATACCAGGGCCCGACCGTCGCCGTGCCGGACTGGCTGACCCTGGCCAGGCCCCGGGCCCTGCCCATAGAGCCCCTGCCCGGCTCGGGCTGGGTCAATCGCCTGTTCTGGCAGGAGCTCAAGCAACAGATCCGCCATTTTGCCCAGGCACCGACCCAGCTCGGCATCGGCAAACCCTCGAGGCTGGCCCTGCAACTGCTGCAGGAACCGATCTTCGCCGGCAGTTTCTATGACGTCATGGACAACGTACCGGCGTTCTATCGCGGCTGGTCGCGCCGTGCCATGCACCGGCGCCAGCACCAGACCGCCCGGGCTGTGGTCACCGCCCTGGCCTCTTGCACGACTTTGCAGCGCTACTGGCAACGGCAACAGGTCGATACCCGGCTGCTGCTCAATGGTTGCGCCAGCGAACGCCTGCCCGCCCTGCCCCTGTCCCGGCGCGCAGCACATGGAACACGGCCGGTGTTCGGCTACATCGGCACCCTCGCCAAGTGGTTCGACTGGGAATTCGTGCTTGCCCTGGCCGTGGCCTTTCCCGGGGCCGAGGTACGCCTGATCGGCCCCCAGCACGGACCTTCGCCCAGGGCACTGCCGGACAATATCCGGTGCTTGCCGGCGCTGTCCCACGAGGCCGCGCTGCAAGCCATGGCCGAGTTCGATGTCGGCCTGATCCCGTTCAAGTGCAACGACATCACCCGCTACGTCGACCCGATCAAATATTACGAGTACCGGGCCCTGGGCTTGCCAGTGGTCAGCACCGTATTCGGCGAAATGGGCACCAGGCGCCATCTTCCGGGAGTGTTTCTCAGCGACAGCCTCGACGACATCTCCCGAGTGATCCACCAGGCGCTGACGTTTACCGAGCCCCTGGCCGAGACCTTGAAGTTCCGCGAAGCCAACTCCTGGGCAAAACGCTTCGAGGGGGCCCATGCCGCGTTCCTGTGATGTGGTGGTGGTCAACTACAACGCCGGCCTTCTGCTGGAGGACTGCGTGATCTCGGTGCTGGCCCAGGACATCAACCGGCTGGTGCTGGTAGACAATGCCTCCCATGACGGCAGCCTGGAGCAGGTTGCCACCCGGTTCGCTGCCGATGAACGCCTGCTCATCCTGCGCAACCCAAGCAACACCGGCTTCGCCGCGGCCTGCAACCTAGGCGCCAGTCACTGCGAGCAGCCACACATCCTGTTCCTCAACCCCGACACCGTATTGCAACCGGGCGCCTTGCAAGGAATGATCGACGCCCTGCGCCACACCCACGATCTGGGCATGGCAGGTGGCCTGCTGTGCAACTTCGACGGCAGCGAACAGCCCGGTGGACGTCGGGTCTTCCCCACCCCACGGCGAGCAGTAGTACGCGCCCTTAACCTGTCGGGCCTGGCCTGGCTCTCGCCGCGACTGTTCTCCGACTTTCTTCTGCACCGCGAGCCCCTGCCCAGCCGTCCGACGCAGGTAGAAGCCATTTCCGGCGCCTGCATGCTGGTCAAGCGCAAAGCCCTGGACAGCGTCGGCGGCTGGGACGAAGGCTACTTCCTGCACTGCGAGGACCTGGACCTGTGCATGCGCTTTCGCCAGGAAGGCTGGAAAGTCTGCTTCGTACCCCAGGCCAGGATCTTTCACGCCTGGGGCGCCTGCAGCCGCACCCGCCCGGTGTTCGTCGAATGGCACAAGCACCGAGGCATGATCCGCTTCTATGGCAAGTTTTTTCGTGAGGACTATCCCCGGGTCCTCTCCTGGAGCATCTGCGCGGGTGTCTGGCTACGATTCAGTTTCGTGGTGGGCTACCACTGGCTGGCGCAGCTGGGACGGATGCTCGGACAGCCTCGCTAGTCCGGCAAAGGCTCAGAGCACAACGTCGGCGTGGCACTTCCTGATAAACTGCGCCAATTCGTCACCCCGACAACCGCCATGACCACAGGCGGTTGCCCCGCAAAGCGACAAACATCCCATGCCCTTTACCGCTTCAAGCCCTTCCCGTTCAGAACCTTCCCGGCGCTTCAGCGTGGCGCCGATGATGGATTGGACCTACTAATCCTATTCTCCTTCTAACTTAGGGCGTGTACAGCAAACGAGTGAAAGCCTGTACCACTTTTGTACCAACCCTTTCCCATAATAGCTGAGCTTCCCCCTTCCTAAATGCAGACGACTTGGGGTGGTGCTTGGTGTGACTGAAATGTGCCAACCTCTACCCAACGGGTCTCAACTGATCAATCTCAGCTGCTGGCATACAGAGACATACTCCAATCCTCAATAGACGCTAGTGAAATTGAGTGTGAGTGGCTATGATTGGGGCAGCAATAGACCAGAGGTGACTCAAAAAAGGCGAGCTTATCTCGACATGAAATAAAGAATTTCAGCCTTCAATAGATTATTGGCTTTGTGAATCTTTTATGGCAGAGCCCAGCTATAAGCAAGGATGCTAAATTAGTCACTAATAAGCCAAACTGATACGGTGCGAATATATGGACATATCTAAATCACCACAAACACAAAAGCCAGACATACAAATTATATTCTGCTTTAAAGCTATTCAACCTCATACCAAATTCAAGTCAATACAACCATGAAAGTTAAAATTGAGAATTTCGGCCCGGTTAAAGAATTCACTTTTGACACACAAAAAAAATTCCATCTAATAGTAGGTGACAACAACGTAGGAAAATCCTACGTATTAACCATATTTTATTTCATGGTAAAAAGCCTGCTTGAATTCAGCTCAATAACCTCCTTCAATAGAAGGATGTTTTTGTATGAAATCGCTGACGAAGAGGAAGACTCTCCAAAACAAGAAGTTACCGATTTCAAAAATCTAATAAAAGATAAGAAGTCAAAATCCCTCAACGCCTTAACTTTTTACCGTCATCTCGCAAAGGACTTTTTACAGCACAGCGTTGGTGAAGAGTTCTCAAAAAAAGTCAGAAGCTCTTATTCCGAACACAACTCTATTTCCAATAGCTTCTCAGACTCCAACATAGCCAAGATATCTGTAGATCTAGGCAGCGTTAGCTTTTCCTTGGAGGGAAACATTGATGAGTTCAAAGTTGCCAATATAGAATTTAATCATGGCGTAATTCTCAGATACTCCAAGCAAAATAGAAACACCACAATAATTGGCAAAGACCTCGTCATATATATATCAACCACTGAAGACGCCGAAGACATAATAAGGAAAGTAAAATCAGTTTGCGTCCGAAGAGTCATTCAGTCATTAGTAGATGCAGCAGAAAACATTCTAGATATCGATTACCTACCTGCATCTCGTTCAGGTCTATATCAAGCGCTATCCGCATTTGGGCAAATTATCGCAGAGCTTTCTAAAAGCCGGTCATTTCTTACATCTAAAATTGAGTTGCCGGGCATTTCAGGTCAGTTAAGCGACTATTTCATTAGACTCACCAACATTGTAGCGATAGATAGAAACGTACAGCAATTTGAGAAACTTGCAAAAAACATTGAAGCTGACGTTTTAAAGGGCTGCATTGAGTTTGACTTCGAAGAAAAGAAGCTATTCTACAGGCCTAACGGTACGACATTACGGCTAGATATATCCTCTACATCTTCAATGGTGTCTGAAACCGCACCTATTGTTGCCTACATTCGCCATGTCATAGCATGGAATACCGAAGAGTCTTCAATTAAAGCTCGTTTGAGACGAAGAAATAAAACGACTCCAATTGACTTCAAGAAAATACTTATCATTGAAGAGCCCGAAGCACATTTACACCCAATAAATCAAATTAAAATGACCAGGTTTTATGCGGATCTTGCTCAGCTAGGAGTTTCCGTGATTATGACCTCACACAGCAACTACGTGTTCAACAAAGCTAGTAACTTAGTGATCGAAGGAATTTTGCCAAGTAAAGACGTACAATGCGACTTATTTCTAATGGAGGAAAAAGGCAGCATTGGAATCCCTCAGATCGTTGATGAGTTTGGCATAAATGACGAAAACTTTGGTGATGCATCAGAAGACTTGATAAACGAGCGTATGGAACTGCTTATGGGTGAGAACTCTCAAAACAACAAGGATGATTGCAATTGATCCCAAGCATATACGCTGACCCCTCCATGCAACAACTAATTAGACATACCTTGTCTGAACAAGGTATGGAAGTTGAAATTGGAACCACCTTACTTTTAGATAATGGGGACCTTGACAGCAACAAAATTGTAATACTCAAACCAGACGATTATTATTGCACCCCGACCTTTGCAGCCCCCCCAAAGTCAGTAGATGGAATAGCGATAGTCAAAGGATCGAATGAAAAATACCATTTCTACATAGCCGAGCTAAAGTCATCAAGATTTAAAAACATAAAAAAGTCCGACATAGAAGAAAAATTTAATACTATTTTCCATAGGTTTTTCCCCCAAGATTTTCAGCACATATTCATCGACATTGAATATGAATTAGAAAGCCTAAATCTATGGTTAGTGTGCGACCCTTTACAGATCAGAACAAAATGCCAAAGTCATGACGAGTTTATTAATAAGGTTAAAACCATTGCTGAGCGCTTAAAGGGACTTCTGAATGATTATGCTGCGACATTTAAGCCCTTTACCTTCAAGCAGCACACTGCAATGATCAAACCACTATTATCCCCCCCAACACTAGAGATAAATAGCTATATTGATTTGTTAGCCTAAACTACAAAAGCACTGTCCAAAAGCTCGCATCAGCGGGCTTTGGCATGCATAAAAAATAGTTTCAAAAATCTGAACACCATCGAATACCCCCCAAAATAAGCGACAGGAAGTCCCTCCTATCAGTTGGTATGCACGAAAGACCCCGTCCTTTATAGATGTGCATAGCCAGTTAAGCTTCCCAAGCTGATAACGAGGGTTCGATTCCCTTCACCCGCTCCAAGTATTTCAAGGCCTCCAGCGGTGCATGTACATGACTGCAATCAGTTGGGGGCCGTTTCGGGGTCCGTTTGTGTGAATGCATGCGCAAACAGCAGCGAGACCTCAGCCAGCGCCGCCCCCTAGGTGCCTTCGGCGTTTCATGTTGACCCATCGGAAAAAGGTTAGGACGGTTAGTTTTTTACTAACACCGCTGAAGGCCTTGTGATATGCGGCTTTCAGCCGAGTGATAAAAGTTAGTTTTTGGTTAGGTCTGGGTTATTTTCTAACCTTTTGAGATGTTAATTTTAAGATTTATAAATTCCTTTAAATTCAATAACTTACAAATTGCTAACCTTAAACCTAACCTAAACTAACCCATGAAAGTTAGGTCTCAAGCCCAGTAAATCCGGGCCTTTCCCCCCTTCTCAGCAGCCTCAGAAAAAAACTAACCCTTTTCCCGAGGCTCCTCTCAGATTCGGCAGGCTATCCCCCTATCAGCAGGCGCTGAAAACATGCCTACCTTCGCAGGGTTCCGCAGGCATTTACCTCCTCAGGGACGTGCCAGAGCGCCCAGGCCGGCGCTGTTCTGAATAGGTTGCAGGGGTGCAGAAAAAGCGACCCATTTAGCCCGCAGGCGAGGTGGGGGGACGACGGCGCGCGCCGGGGCTGAACGATCCGAATCGGCCTTAGGCCGCACCAAAACAGTGCGCCTGCCCCTACCCCCACAGCTGCCCGTGCCGCTAGGAAGGTAGGGTTTGTTGGTCAATGCAGAGCGAGGAGACGTTGTGAACCGCAGATGGGCGCCGCTACTATCGGGCATCCTCGATATAGGCAGGGAGTATCCCCATGCAAACAGCCCAGCACGTGATGCCCGTCCCGTTCTATGAGGACACCGTTGTCCTTGTCGGCAAAGACAATGAGCCGCTGGTAGCAATGAAACCGATCGTTACCAATATGGGGATGGACTGGAAAACCCAATACCGGAAGCTCAGTGAAAAATTCAACTCAGTTATGGTTGAAATGACCACAACTGGTGGTGATGGTAAGCAATACGACATGGTCTGCCTCCCCCTCCGCAAACTCCCAGCCTGGCTCTACTCAATCAGCCCCAATAAAGTGCCCACCGAGCTGCGCGATAAGATCACCCGCTACCAGGAAGAATGCGACGACGCATTGTGGAGTTACTGGACCAAAGGTAGCGCCGAACGGGCTGGGGCACCGAACGTCAATCAGCAGATTGCACTCTCCCGCCACCGCATCACGCTACTCAAAGAGTTGAACAGAACACGTAATAACGCGTTGCGTGCCGCACTCCATGAGCAACTGGATCAAACATCTCGCCAGTTGGGGTTGTCGACACCGGCACTTGAAGCGATAAGCAGGGCTGAACCGGATGTTCCGGATCTGGTCACAGAGTTCTGGGATCTGTTTTACCACCTCAGCGCGCAACCGGAGGGTCACAAGCTCAACCACGCCGTGGCACCAGGGAAGCTTGCTATCAACTTGAATGAAGTGACTCGAGCAGCCCAGGCACAACGCTGCGCAATGCCCCACCTATCCGAGTTGCGACACGCCTTACGCCTTAGCCAACATCCGCGATTTGTCGAAGCCAACAAATGCAGCCACTCAGCGCATGCCCGCAACGAAGAAGGCAAGGCACAAAGTGTCAGATGCTGGATTTTCACTGTAGAGCAGGCCGCTGACTGAGCAACCCACCACACCACTGTCGAAATGACAACGGTTGAGGTGAGGGCACGACGGCGCGCCGAGCATTGAAGCACGCCACTAACGTCAATACCCCACGACTCCCTGCGTTGTGATTGACACATTCTGGGAAGAACTACAGCAGAAGGGAGCTAAGCGTGCGGGATCAGCTACCAGTACTACCGCCGCTGTGACGACACGATTGAGAAATCGTAGGCACAAAAAAACCGCCTTGGAGGGGCGGTTGTTTTGTGCGGCCCAATTGGAGGTTGGGTTCGCAGACACGCTGAAAGCGTTCGACAAATCGATCTTAATTGACGACGTCGTCATTACGCAATGGCGTCAACACAGGTAACCAGTTGAGCTCATCGTTTGAGCGGGTGCTTATCCGCATCACCGTGCAAGTAGTAACTCAGCGAAACGTAGCGATCCTTGGCGAAACGTAGCGAAAAGATCGCCGATGACGTCATTTATCCTAGTGCCCCCACAACACCTAGAACAACCTCGAACGCCCGCGTCAAGGCCTTCCGTCAGGTCTGGAAAATATACTTCAAAAAGGCGTCAAAGTGCTTTTTCCTATCCCGCGTTTTGGGGTATTACGTAGGGCAAGGGTCTTGCATGGCCCTAGCCCCTTCACCACGTCTGGAAAACGTGCCGGGATGGAAGGGCCGATTAATGCCTGGCACGCTGAAAGCGTTCGACCACCTTTCAGTTACCATCACCGCTCAGCCCGGTTAAGGCGGTGGTTGTGTCGGGCTTCTTTGAGGAGGCTGCTTATGGAGCTTTCCAAATTTGCTCACCGTATGTGGAAGGGTTTCTGTGCCTTTGTGCAAATGGCCCAGGCGTATCGCGTTTTTTCTTGGCTACGCGATCACCACGACATTTTTTAAACCACATACAGACCCCGCTTCGGCGGGGTTTTTTACCTCCAGTAAAAGCCACTTCAGATGTGGGTCTGACCTCATATACTCACTTTGCGGATCTTACTCCCTCGCGCTTAACTCAAACTCCCTGAACCTGACAACCTCCTCACCCAGCCACTCATTGACCTGGGCCAGGCGCGCCTGCAACGGCTCCAGCTCGTTCACCGCCCAAACCTCAGCAGCCTCCCGCAACGACCCGAAACCGCCCGCGTTCTGCGGCACGATGCCCATCAACTGTGGCGGAATGCGCAAGGCCGCGAGCAAATCGTCGCGGCTGATGTTCTTGATTGAGCTGAACTCGTCCTTTGCCGCCACCTCACTGACCGGGATCAGCTGGATGCCGTCCTTCTTCCCGGCGGGTGCGTAGACGAACAGGTTGCGGAAGTTGCCCGGGCCTTTCGAGTTTTTCAGCGCGGCACGTAGCGAATCGATGTCCTCTTCCTTCTGCGCCGCGTCGGTCATGTAGAGGATGAAACCCGCATGACTGCCGTTGTTGTAGTACTTGCGGCGGAACAGCGTGGCGCTCTCGTTCAACAGTGCGCTTTGCAGCGCCGCCAACCACTCCGGCAGGCCGTAAATCTCCTGATTGATATCAGCCTCCCGCAGGTGGCAGATGGAGCCTGGGGCGAATTCGTGCTCGTCCTTCCAGCCCCTCACCTGGTAGTAGGTCACCAGATCGGCGCCGCGGCGCATGTATTTGGCCAGCGGCGGGACCAGTGCCAAGGTGTTGCGCAGCATGTTGTTGCGCTTCTCCAGGTAGCAGTTACCGCACCAGAGCCAGTCCAGGGCGAACTGCTCGAAGGCCTGTCGGCTGAGCAGCTTGTGGGGGATGAAGGTGCGGGCCAGCATGTTGCGCTTGAAGTTCAGCCCCGATTGCAGATACACGCTGGCACGGGTGGTCTTGGCCAGGCCATCCATGGACATCGGCGTTTCGTACCAGCGGCCATTGAGCCAGCACTGCAGGTAGTCGAGGATTTCGCGGCCATCCAGCACCGGCATCGGGTCCCCAAAGGTGAAGGCCTCCACCGGGCCGGCCTCGGCCTGCAGCAGCTCCCCTTCTTTCGGGGCATTGGCGGTTACCAGCTGTTTTCCGCGGTTACGTCTGCTCATCAGTAGGACTCCATAAATCCGGTGTTCGCCGTGGTCTGCCCTTCGAGGGGTTCGTTGTGCAGGGCGTGGAAGGTCGCCCACGCCAAGTCGGCATGGCCGGTTTCGTCGGTGCGACCGGCCGTGTAGGTGAACTGGCGCCCGGAGGCGGTGACGGTCTTTCGAATAGCCATCAGCGACTGGGCCATATCCGTCCAGCCGGCATCGAACTCCAGCCGGCCGTTCTTGATCACGTCGTAGGCTTTCAGCACCAGGCGGGTTTTGACTTCGGGCGAGTAGCTGAAGGTGGTGATGTTCGGAAAGAACGACTTCACCAGCTGCGCCACGCCTGAACCCATGCCGGTGATGTCGATCCCGATGTAGGTCACCCAGTAGCGCTGGGTGACCTGTCGAATGGCCTCGGCCTGGGCCGCGAAGTCCATGCCGCGGAACTGGTGTCGCTCAAGGATTCGGAACTTGCCGCCGGGTACCATGGGGGGAGCGATCACCACCATGCCTGCGCTATCGCCGTTTTCCGCCGGGTCATAGCCCACCCAGACCTGGCGATCGCCGAACGGCCGCGCGGCGAAGGGTTTGTAGTCCTCTGCCCAGAGGTCCCAACTGTCCACCATGCAGGGCTGCAGCATTGCCAGCGGAAAGATGCTGGCCCCGTCGTCGATGAACTGGCACATCAGCAGGTTCTGGAAGGCCTCGGCGTCGTACTCAAGCCGCAGCTCGTCCAGATCGAACAGATCACAGCCCCGCCCTTCCGCGTCCAGGATGGTGACGATCTGGCGCCAGATCCGGTCCTCGCAGAGCCGCCCCTGCTGCAGGGCGTTGTGGGACACGTCGAGCTTGATCCGCTGAGCCGCCGGCTTGCCCTTGTTGAAGCGCTCACCGGTCCAGAAGGTGTAGGCCTCATGCGCCATGCTCGACGGCGTCGAGAAGTAGGTCCGGCGGTATTGCTTCTGCATCGCCATGCCGCTGGCGACCTTGTTGAGTTCCTTGAACTTGAAGGTCCAGAAGAATTCGTCGAAGTAGAAGTTGCCGTGATAACCCTGGGCCGTACGGGCGTTGGTCCCCAGGAAGTGCAGCTCGGCGCCGTTGCCCAAGATGATCGGATCGCCGGTCAGCTCGATACCGACCGTCTCACGGGCGAAGGCCTGGATGTAGGCCTTGAAGATGTGCGCCTGATTCTTCGAGGCCGACAGGAAGATCTGATTGCGCCCAGTAGTCAACGCATCGATCAGCGCCTCCCGGGCAAAGTAGAACGTCGCGCCGATCTGCCGGGACTTGAGGATGGCGCGGGTACGCTGGTTGCCCGCCTTGTACCAGTCCAGCTGATAGCCGAAACAGCCATCGATGAATGCCTCGGTCAGCTTTTCGATGTGTTCTTCATCGAACTCGTTGCGCTTCGGTGCCTTCTTCGGCCCCTCGTTACGCTTGGCCAGGTTCGGGTTCAGCTCGGTTTCGGTACCGCCCTCGGTAAAGCGCCGGATTCGCGCCTGGCGCTCCAGCTGGCGGTGCAGCAGGTCGATTTCCTTGTAGTCCGCCCCTGACTTGGGGTCCTTGAGGATCAACTGCACCAGGCGCGCTTCGGTGGCCGCTTCGATGCGCTCCAGCGGCGTGGCCCGGTCCCATTCGTCCCGGGCCTTCCAGCTGTGCAGGGTCTTTTCCTTCTCCCCGATCAGCTCGGCGATCTCGCACACGCGATAGCCCTGCCAATACAGGTGTTTGGCGTGGCGGCGATGATCGGTGGGCAAATCGACGATGGCATTCATGGCGCAGATGCTGCCGCCCGCGCGCGAACACTTCCCGCGCCGCCCCTTGTACGCCGCGGATCTACAACAGCGCCTCGTTGCCCGTCTCGCCCGCGCTCAACAACATGCCCTCATCGCCAAGGCACACAGCCACCGCACTGAGGATTCACGCATGGCCGGCAAAACCGACACCCCAACCAAGAAACACCGTTCCAAGTTCTTCCGCGTCGCCGTTGAAGGCGCCACCACCGATGGCCGCCAGATCGAACGGCAATGGTTGGTCGACGCTGCCGAGACCTACAGCCTGAACACCTACGGCGCTCGGGTCTGGATCGAGCACATGCGCAGCCTGCTGCCGGACAGCCCGTTCCGCGCCTACGGCGATGTGGTCGCGTTGAAGACCGAAGAGGTCGAGATTGCCGGCGCCAAGAAGCTCGCCCTGTTCGCCCAGATCGAACCCACTGCCGACCTAGTGAACATGAACAAGGCCCGACAGAAGCTCTACACCAGCATCGAGATCCGCCCGAAGTTCGCCGACACCGGCCGCGCTTACCTGGACGGCATCGCGGTGACCGATACCCCGGCCAGCCTGGGTACCGAAATGCTGACGTTCAGCGCCCAGAACCCGGACAAAAACCCGCTGGCAGCCCGCAAGCGCGACTCCAGCAACCTGTTTTCCGAGGCCATCGAGGTGGCCCTTGAATTCGAGGAAGTCGAGGACGAAGGCGGCAAGGTCGCTGGCCTGTTCAGCCGCGTGCTCGACCTGCTCGGTAAGAGCAAGGACAAGGAAGGCAAGGACGCCATTCTATTCACCGAGCTCGGCGAGGCCGTCGAGGCCATGGCTGAGCACGTCGCCGGCCAGGGCCAGGCCTTCGCCGCCGAAAAGGCCGCCCGCGAAAGCCTACTGGCCAAGCACGAAAAACTGGCTGCCGATTTTTCGACGCTGATGGAAAAGCTCGAAAAGACGCCTGCCGGCACCAGCCAGCAACCGCAGTTCACCGCTCGCCCCGCGGCTACGGGTGGTGACGGGGCTCTCGTCACCGACTGCTGATCCCAACACGGACACCACCAAGCCAAGGAACATCGGAGAACACCATGCGTAACGATACCCGCGTCCTGTACAACGCCTACTTGCAACAACTCGCGCAGCTGCACGGCGTGAGCGACGTCACCACCAAATTCACTGCCGCCCCCAGCGTTGCCCAGACCCTGGAAACCCGCATTCAGGAGTCCAGCGCCTTCCTCAGCGCCATCAACGTTTACGGCGTCTCCGAACAGTCGGGCGAGAAGATCGGCATCGGCATCGACGGGACCATTGCCAGCACCACCGACACCACCGTCAAGGACCGTGAGCCCCGCGACCCGAGCGGCCTGGACAATCGCGGGTACGCCTGCACTCAGACCAACTTCGACACTGGGATTCGCTACCAGAAGCTCGACCAGTGGGCCAAGTTCAAGGACTTTCAGGCGCGCATTCGTGACGCCATCATCAAGGCCCAGGCCCTCAACCGGATCATGATCGGCTGGAACGGCACCAGCCGCGCCGCAACCTCCAACCCATCCACCAACCCGCTGTTGCAAGACGTGAACATTGGCTGGCTGCAGAAAATGCGCCTGGAAAACGCCGCTCGCGTGTTGCACGAAGTGGTCGACGGCAGCGGCAAGATCCAGATCGGTGCGGGCAAGGACTTCGAAAACATCGACGCCCTGGTCGTCAGCATGGTCAACGAGTTCATTGAGCCCTGGTACCAGGAAGACACCGAACTGGTGGTGGTCTGCGGTCGCCAGCTACTGGCCGACAAGTACTTCCCGATCATCAACAAAACCCAGGCGCCGACCGAGATGCTCGCGGCCGATATCGTCACCAGCCAAAAGCGCATTGGCAACCTGCCAGCCGTTCGGGTGCCGCACTTCCCGGCCAACGGCCTGTTGGTGACCCGCCTCGACAACCTGTCGCTGTATTGGCAGGAAGGCACCCGCCGCCGCACCGTCGTCGACAACGCCAAACGCGACCGCATCGAAAACTTCGAATCGGTCAATGAAAGCTACGTGATCGAAGACCTGGGCTGCGCTGCCATGGCCGAAAACATCACCCTGAGCTGAGGCCGGCAATCATGACCAACCCCTGCCGTCGTCACTTCCAACGCGTAACAGCAGCCGTTGCAGCGGCTGCTGTCGCCGGGCCAGCCCTGACAATGGAAGGCGCCACCATTTACGAGCTGCACCTCGCCAAACTCCAACAGGACTACCTGCGGCTGAAACAGGTGCAGTCCACCGAGGGCAAGGCAGAGCTCAAGCGGCAATTACTGCCGGAGTACGAGCCCTACGTCGAAGGCATGCTCGCCGAGGGCAAAGGTGCCCAAGACCAGGTGCTGACCACCCTGATGGTCTGGCGCATGGACGCCGGCGACTTCAAGGGTGCCCTGGACATCGCCGCCTACGTGATCGAGCACCAGCTGCTGATGCCGGATCGCTTCGAGCGCACCACCGGCACCATTGTCGCCGAAGAGATCGCCGAAGCCGCGTTGAAGGCCCAGAAAGCCGGCGGCAGCTTTGACCTGGATTTGCTACTGCGCACCGAGCAGATCACCACCAAGGAAGACATGCCGGACCAGGCCCGGGCCAAACTGCACCTGGCCATCGGCAAGGCGCTTTCTGCTCAGGTCGCTGATGACGCCCCCGCAGACACTGCCCTGCAGCCCCTGGAACAGGCCAAGACACACCTGGCCCGCGCCATCGAGCTGCACAGCAACTGCGGCGGCAAAAAGGATCTGGAGCGCGTCGAGCGCCTCCTCAAGAAACACACTGCGCCCGCCCCTTAAGGGCACGCAGTTAACCGAGCGTCCCCACGCACCCCGCCGGCTCGGGGCGGATCGGCCAGACCGCTCCGCCTGAACGTGAAGCCCCGACCACCGGCGACTTATTGAGCGCAGCACCATGAGCGGATTCGTAGCCGGCGGCACCACGCCAAGCGGCCACATCAACACCGACCCATTCTGGCCCTCGATCGATCTGGACCAGCTACGCGCAACCTTGCGCATCGACAGCAGCGTCACCCCGGCTCGTCTGGAAACAGCGGTGATCAACGCCGCCATCAGCGTCAACCGGGAGCTCGATGACTGGCGCATAGCCCAGCAAGCTGCAGGCTATGCCGAACTGAAAGACGTCCCCAGCCCTCTGGTCAAGGATGAGTCCGCCCAGGTCCACCTGTACCGCCGAGCGATCGAGGCCGGTGTTGGCGCTGAGGTCTGTGAACGCTACCGCTCCTACGACAGCACCAACACGGGCAACCGCAAGGCCGAAGAACTGGCCCCGAACATCGATGACTACCACCGCGACCAACGCTGGGCCATCCGCGATTTCCTGAGAACCAAGCGCACCACCGTGGAACTGATCTGATGGCTGTCACCCTTCGCGCCCTGCAAAACGACACCGTCGACGCTCTCTGCTGGCGTCACTACGGCCGCACCGCCGGCGTCACCGAGGCGGTGCTTGAGGCCAACCCCGGGCTGGCTGATCACGGCCCCACCCTGCCGCAAGGCCTCGCCGTTCAAATGCCCGAAGCCCAGACCACAGCCCCACAGCGGCAGATGGTGAACCTATGGGACTGATCCACTTGAGCCGCCTCCTTGAGACCTACCACCCTGGACCCTGGAATGAAGCGAATGCCTGACCGTCCCGACACCTGGGCCTGGCTCGCCGCCTGGCTCGAACAGAACTGGCCGACCCTGTACGCCGGCGTCCTGGCGCTGATCATCGCGGCCCTACGGATCATGTATGGCGGGGGCACCCTACGCCGAGTGCTGATCGAGGCGCCGCTCTGCGGGGCGCTGGCCCTGGCTGCCAGCCACGGCTTGGCGTTGCTCGGCATCCCGGCATCGACCGCCCCGTTTTTCGGCGGCGTGATCGGCCTGCTCGGCGTCGAGGGCACCCGCGCCGCGGCCCGCAAGTTTTTCAACCGCAAGGTAGAGCAGCTATGAACACACTCCGGCACGGCGATCGCTCGCAAGCGGTACGCAGCCTGCAGAAGAACCTCAACAGCCACGGGGCCATCCTGGTGGTGGACGGCGACTACGGCGACGCCACCGAAGCGGCCGTGCGCGCCTACCAGCTCAAGGCCGGCCTGGTGGTGGACGGTATCGCCGGCGAGAAAACCCAAACCAGCCTGGTCGGTGGCGATTGCGCTCTGCTGCTGAAGAACGCCGACCTGGTCAGCGCCGCCCAGCGCCTGGATCTGCCCCTCGCCAGTGTCTACGCGGTCAATGAGGTCGAATCGAACGGCAAGGGCTTCTTCGCCAACGGCAAGCCGGCGATCCTGTTTGAGCGGCACATCATGTACCGCCAATTGAAGACGCCACGCTACCCAGGCGACGACCCGGCAGAACTCAAGCGCCACGCCGACGAGCTTGCGGCGCAGTACCCGGCCATCATCAATCCGAACCCGGGTGGTTATGCCGGCGGCCCTGCTGAGCATCAGCGCCTGGCCACGGCCCGCCTGATCGATGACACCGCGGCCCTGGAGTCTGCCTCCTGGGGCGCCTTCCAGATCATGGGCTTTCACTGGAAGCGCCTCGGCTATGCCAGCGTGCAGGACTTCGTGACGGCCATGAGCGCGAGCGAGCCCCGCCAGTTTGAGGCCTTCGTCCGCTTCATCGAGACCGATCCGGCCCTCCACAAAGCGCTGAAGGCCCGCAAGTGGTCCGACTTCGCCAGGCAGTACAACGGGCCGAACTACCAACGCAACCTGTACGACACCAAGCTCCAGCGCGCCTATGAGCGACATAGCGCCTGCAGCTGCGGTCAGGAGGTACCGGCATGATCGATCTCGAAGCGGTGCACAAGCTGAAGGTTGAAGACGGTGATGTCCTGGTCGTGCCGGAAAACACCGAGCCAGAAGCCATGGAGCTGCTTGCCGAGGCGCTGCAATTCGTCGACCCGGGTTGTCGGGTGATTGTGATTCGCGGCCCGCTCGAACACCTTGACGTCGGCGCCATGAACAAACTCGGCTGGTACCGCGCATGACCGCCAAGATTGCCTACCTCGAAATCTCAGGTCGCCTGACAGGGAAAACCACTCGCCTGGTGAAAATCGCAAACGACCTCACCACCCAAGGCAAGACGGTGATTTTCGTCACCCGACAAACGAAGGATTTACGCGGACGCCTGCCAGGGGTTGTCGTACTTTCAGACCGTCAGGCCCCTCCTGATGATGTCAACCAGGAACGAGCTATCTGGATCTACGACGAGTTCGACTGGCTCAAGTCGACCAAGGTCCGCAACGGCGGGTACTACGCAACGACGGCGAGCCGAATCCGCGACCTGAGGGTTGATACCCCGGAAACGGATCTGCTGTTGCAACTGATCGAGCTCAACGGTGGCAGCTATCAGCGCCATCTTCTGATACCGGGGGTAATCGATGAGGCCTACTACGAGGAGGCCCGCGCGGCCTATACCGATGAGCAGTACCGTCAGTTGATCCTGGGGGAGTTCCTCAAATGAGCACCATCCGCCAGATCCTGCTGGGCCTGGCACTGGTCGGCGTGTTGGGGCTGCTGCTCTGGGGCCAGCAACAACGCATTGAAGTCGCCGACAAGAACCGAGCACTGGCAGAGAAAAACACCCAGGACGCGCTGGCCGCGGCCGGACGCAGCGAGGGCAAAGCCAACGCCCTAGAGGCTGTTCTTTCCAGCGAACGCGAGGCCCAGGCCCGTCTGCGCACCGAACAGGACCTGCTACGCCAGGGGCTCGCCAAACGACAACGCACCATCGAGGGGCTGAAACGTGAAAACGCTGATCTGCGCGCTTGGGCTGACCAGCCCTTGCCTGATGTTGCTCGCCGGCTGCGCGAGCGCCCCGCCCTCACCGGCGCCGACGCTTATCGTCAGTGGCTGTCCGGCCGTGGTGCCCTGCAGCCTGCCGGCGACCAGCCCAACCAGTAACGGCGACTTGATCACCGACCAGGACTCCGCCGAGGCCGCCTGGGCCGAATGCGCGGGCCAGGTCGACATGATCTACCGCTACCAGCAGGCCAAACCATGAACAAACCCGACAGCCTGAAGGCCTTCCTGCTGGAACGAGTCCCGGAACTGCGCCACAACTCCGACCGGCTGCTGATCTTCATCGACAACGGCAAGGTCCGCTGCACGGCTGCCGCCAGCCTTTCGTTCGAGTACAACTACGACCTGCAAGTGATCCTGACCGACTTCGCCGGCCACCCCGACAGCGTCATGCTGCCGCTGCTGGAGTGGCTCCGGGTGAACCAGTCCGAACTGCTGGAGAACCTCGACAAGTCCGCCGATGGCATCAAGTTCGAGGCGGACCTCATCGACAAGAGCAAGGTAGACATGAGCTTGACCCTTTCCCTCACCGAGCGCGTGGTCGTTCGCACGGATGATGCAGGCAACACCACTATCAGCCACCCAGGTGAACCACAGCGCAACCCACCATGGCCCGAAAGCGGCCCGGAATGGATAGTGCCCAATGGCTGATCTTGAAGCACTGGAGGACTGGGCCGCGGGTCTGCTGGGGCAGTTGCAGCCGGCCGCCCGTAATCAGCTCGCCCGAAGCATCGGCCAGGCCCTGCGCCGCAGCCAGCAACAACGGATCATTGCCCAGCGCAACCCGGACGGGAGCAAGTACGCACCGCGCAAACAGCGGAACCTACGGGGCAAACAAGGACGCATCAAGCGCCAGGTACAGATGTTCAAGAAGCTGCGCACAGCGAGCTTCTTGAAGGTTCAGGGAGATGGTAATGCGATCAGTGTTGGGTTTACTGGGCGGGTAGCCCGTATTGCGCGTGTGCATCAATACGGGCTGAAGGACCGGGCCGAGCGTGGGGCGCCAGAGGTGAAGTATGAACAGCGGGAAGTATTAGGTTTTACTAATGAAGATTTAGATTTAATTCGAGACAGCCTACTAAAAAAACTAACAAGCCAATAAATAAAACCTAGACCGATCGAGCCTCGACGGCAATGGCGGCCTTAAACTCTCTAAGCGCAGTCTGAAATTCTTGAATAGCCACACTCATAAGACCCATAACTTCTCGAAGCTTAACCACTTCGTCAGCGACCATATAGGATTCAAACTGAAGATTACCTACTTTACCAAAAGACTCTTGAACAGCTCCAAAGCTATCGACTGCCGTATCACTATATATGGAGATTATCATTCCAATCCTGATTAACGGCGACTCGCCACGTACTTTTCCATCTGAAGAGCTAGGCTCATCCAAGTTAAAACCGCGCATCTTAGAAACAAAATCTTCAAAATCACTTACAGCCTTATCACCCCAAACACCAACAAGAACATAAAGCTCCTCTAAGCGTTCTTTACGAACCTTTTCACTAGATACTCTTTCTTCATGCTCCAATCTCTGAGCAGCTTGTTTAGCGTTTGACCGATTTGTTAACCAAACACCAAAAGTCGTAAGAAGCGAACCAAATATCACACCACCAAGACCGACCCAAGCCTCAGTCGGTGCCTTACCTAATATCTCAAGCAACATAATCACCTCCCTGTTAACCATCAAAACTGCGATTTTAATCGCGTTTCGATTGTACCGGTTCCTCATACAAGGAGCCAAAGCTGCACCCGCACGCGCGCGGCGCCACCATCGGCGTCATGAACGATCTAGCCACCCTCGCCCGCCTGATTGAAAACCTTGTCCGCTTCGGCGTTGTCGCCGAAGTCCAGATGAAGCCCCCGCGCGTGCGTGTGAAAACCGGTGAACTGACCACGACCTGGCTGCCATGGCTGACCCTGCGCGCCGGTTCCGACAAGGAGTGGGACCCGCCCACCGCCGGTGAGCAAGTCTTACTGATCAGCCCCTCGGGCCAACTTGGCAACGGCGTGGCTTTAACCGGCCTGTTCAGCGACAACGCCCCGGCCAACGGTGACCGCGCCGGACTCCACCGCCGCAGCTACAGCGACGGCACGGTGATCGAGTACGACAGCGTCGCCCATCACCTGAATGCCACCCTGGCCCCGGGCGGTACCACCAACCTGGTCAGCGAGGGCGGCATCACCATCCTCGGCCCAATCACCCACCAGGGCGACTACACCCAGACCGGCAATCAGACCGTCACCGGCAAGGTCACCGTGTCGCAGGACGTGGTCGCGGCCGGCATCAGCCTGGTCAAGCACCTGCATGGTGGAGTGATGCCGGGCGGAGCCAAGACAGGAGCCCCGGAATGAACCGAGATACCGGCGCAGCGATCAGCACCACCGAACACATCGAACAGTCGTGCAGCGACATCCTCAGCACTCGCCTCGGCACCCGCGTCATGCGCCGGGAGTACGGCAGCCTGTTGCCCGAGCTGGTCGACCACCCGTTCAATGATCTAACCCGTCTGCGGGTCTATGCCGCCACCGTTATGGCGCTGATGCGTTGGGAACACCGCGTCAGCCTGAGTCAGGTGCAGTTCAAGGGTGCGACGCTGCAAGGGCAGTCGGTGTTGGATATTGAATGTCGTCGAGTCGATACCAATGAACCGCTCAACCTGGCCGTCACACTCCAACTGGGGGCCAGCGCATGAACACCTTCGCCGCCATCGATCTCAGCCAGCTGCCACCGCCACAGATCGTCGAGCAGATCGATTACGAGTTGATCCTCGCCGAGCGCAAGGCCTATGCCATCAGCCTGTGGCCGGCCGAGGAGCAGGCCGAGATCGCTGCCCGCCTCAATATGGATTCCGAGCCTATGGCCAAGCTGCTGCAGGAGAACGCCTACCGGGAAATGGTCTGGCGCCAACGGGTGAACGAGGCAGCGCTTGCCAACCTACTGGCGACCGCCAAAGGCACCGACCTGGAGCAGTTGGCCGCCAACTACAACGTCAAGCGTCTGGTAGTTCAGGAGGCCAAGCCGAGCGCCGTACCTCCACTACCTCGAATTATGGAGGGCGACGACAGCCTCCGTGAGCGCGCGCAGATGGCCTGGGAAGGCCTGAGCACGGCCGGCCCTCGCAACAGCTACATCTTCCACGCCCGGGCTGCTGATGGCCGTGTCGCCGACGCCACCGCCGAAAGCCCATCGCCGGCCGTGGCAGTCGTGACGGTGCAGAGCCTGCTGGGCGACGGCACAGCGCCGGCGGACCTGCTCGCCGTGGTCAGCAGCTACCTCAGCGATGACGACCGCCGCCCGGTGGCCGACCGCCTGATCGTCCAGGGCGCGACCATCCTGCGCTACCAGGTCAAGGCCAAGCTCTACCCGCTATCCAGCGGCCCAGAAGCCGAACCCATACTGGCCGCGGCGGAAAAGAGCTTGCAGGCCTATGTGCATCAGCGCCGACGCCTGGGGATGGAGGTCACCGAGTCAGCAGTCCACGCGGCATTGCACGTTGAAGGCATGCGCAAGGTGCTGCTGGACAACTGGGTCGATATCGTCGCCAGCAAAGCCCAGGCGCCCTACTGCACCAACATCGTATTGAGCCGGGGGGATGAGTGATGAGCGCTCAGCCGCTGCTGCCTGGCAACTCCACAGCACTCGAACGCCAGGCCGCTGTGGCCTTGGCGCAGATCCAGCGTGTGCCGATTCCGCTGCGCCAGCTTTGGAACCCCGGCACTTGCCCGGTTGAGCTACTGCCCTATCTCGCCTGGGCCTTCTCTGTCGACCGCTGGGACAGCAATTGGCCTGAGACTGCCAAGCGCTCGGCGATTCGCTCATCCCACTACATCCACTCACGCAAAGGCACCATCGGCGCCCTGCGCCGCGTGGTGGAACCGCTGGGGTACCTGATCGAGGTCCTCGAATGGTGGCAGGCAGTACCGGAAGGTGTGCCGGGAACCTTTGCCATCAAGATCGGCGTGCTCGAAACCGGCATCACCGAGGAGATGTACCAGGAACTAACCTGGCTTGTGGATGACGCCAGGCCCGTGACTCGTCACCTGACCGGCATGGCTATAAGCCTGGAGATCACCGGCCGCATCTTCCTCGGCGCCGGCTTCAGCGATGGCGACGAAATCGACGTCTACCCCCCTACCCAACGCGACATCGAGGTCAGCGGTTTTATCCGCCTGGGTGGCAGAGAACACAACATCGACACCATGGACATCTACCCATGACAGACCAGAACAGCCAGTTTTTCGCGATCCTTACCGCCGTAGGCAAGGCCAAGCAGGCCAATGCCGATGCCCTGGGCGTGCCCTGGACGTTCGCTCAGATGGGCGTGGGTGATGCCAACAACACCGAACCAATGCCGAACGAGCAGCAGACCCAACTGATCAACGAGCGCCGGCGGGCGCCGCTGAATCAGCTGAAGGTTGACCCGAACAACTCCAACATCATCATCGCCGAGCAGGTCATTCCTGAAAGCGTCGGCGGCTGGTGGATTCGCGAAATTGGCCTGTACGACACCGCTGGCGACCTGGTGGCCGTTGCCAACTGCGCGCCCAGCTTCAAGCCGCTGCTGTCCCAGGGCTCAGGCCGCACCCAGGTCGTGCGCATGAACCTGATCGTCAGCAACACGGCCAACGTCGAGCTGAAGATCGACCCGAGTATCGTGCTCGCCACCCGTACCTATGTTGATTCGAAGGTCCTGGAAGAGATCTACAAGCTCGACAGCAAACAATCGGTACGGGCTGCAACCACCGCCAACATCGCCCTGGCCGGGCTGCAAAGCGTAGACGGTGTGGCGCTGGTAGCGGGTGACCGGGTATTGGTGAAGAACCAAGCCGCAGCCAAGGACAATGGCTTATACAGCGCAGCGGCGGGCGCCTGGACGCGCACCGCAGACGCAGACACCAGCGCAAAGGTGACCTCGGCCTTGATTGTGTCCGTGGAACAAGGGAGCACCCTGGCCGACACTCGCTGGCAGTTGATCACCGACGGCACAATCATCGTGGGCACTACGCCCCTGGTCTTTCAAAACGTGACTGAAGGGTTCGCGCCAATCAACTCGCCGGCCCTCCTGGGCGATCCTACGGCGCCGACCCCAGCACAGTTCGCCAACAACAAGGCGCTGGCTACGGCAGAGTTCGTACAGCGGGCCATCGGCGGATTCGGCCGGGCTTTCAGCTACGGTACGGCGGGACAGGTTATTCAGCCGTCGCAGGTCAATGCTCATATCAACGTGTTCGGGACCTGCAACACGTTGACCCTGCCTCTGCTAAGTAGCGTGCCGGTGGGGTCCGTAATCAACATTGGTGCATCGTCTTTGTCGTGTTCGATTCTGCGCCAGGGCACTGACACTATTTTTCTGAACAGTGCGCTTGCGCCAGCATCAAACATCACCGTGAACGATGGCGAGTCCGTATCGCTGGTAAGCAATGGGACGCAATGGATCGCCTCGGGTGTGGCGATGCTCAAGTATGCCGCGAGCTTTGCTGCGTCGTTAGCACCAGCCGGTTATCAGAGACTGCCGGGGGGCTTAATTTTGCAATGGGGGAGTGCTGTGTCGGCAGGAGGAGCAATGGGTAACTGGAATGCTGTCTATTACATTGCGTTCCCCAATGCGTGCTTGAGCGCGGCAATTCTCGGAAACGGAGGAGCGACAGTGTTTTCCCTGGTAGACAAGGGCACAAACGGAATCAAAGCCACGGCAATGACGAGCACAACAGGGGTGCCGACTGCCGGACTTGGTGGTTTTTTCATCGCCCTAGGAAATTGAGGAGGGTCTATGTTCAGTTCGAAATCCACTCGCAGCTTCTACGACTCAACCATTCACATGTCCATGCCGAAGGATGTCGTTGAAATCGCCGCTGAAAGGCACGCGGAGTTAATGGCAGGTCAGGCAGCGGGCCTGGTCATTGATTGGGGCAAGGACGGCTTCCCGGTGCTTACCGACCCACCGCCACCGAGCGCGGAGGATCTTGCAGCCGTTGAACGGGCATGGCGTGATCAGCGCCTCAGCACTACAGATAGCGTCGTAACCCGGCACCGCGACGAACTGGAGGACGGCGCGGCCACAACCCTGACAGCCGAGCAGTACGCCGAGCTCCAGACCTATCGCCGGGCGCTGCGTGACTGGCCCGAAGCCGACAAATTTCACCGCACCGAACACCGCCCGCCAGCACCCGTCTGGCTACCCGAGCACCTGTAACCCACTCCCCTACAAGCCTGCGCGCTCGCTGATCCGACGCGCGCGCGGCAGCCTGTGCACTGTCACCCCATTCACTGCGCAGGCAAAATCCATGGCCGATTATCTTCACGGCGTGCGGGTCCTCGAACTCAACGACGGCACCCGCCCCATTCGCACCATCCCCACCGCTGTTATCGGCCTGGTCTGCACTGCCGACGACGCTGATCCGCTGGCATTCCCGCTCGATACCCCGGTCCTGCTGACCAACGTTCAGACCGCGGTCGGCAAAGCCGGCACCAAGGGCACCCTGGGCGCCAGCCTGCAGGCCATCGCCGACCAGACCAAGCCTTACGTGATCGTGGTGCGGGTCAAGGAAGGCGAAACCGAAGCCGCGACCACCAGCGCCCTGATCGGCACCACCACCGCCGACGGTAAATACACCGGCATGAAAGCCCTGCTCGCCGCCAAAGCCCGTGTCGGCATGGTGCCGCGCATCCTCGGCGTGCCAGGCCTGGATAGCCTGCCAGTAGCGACCGCACTGGTATCGATCGGCCAGCAACTGCGGGCCTTCTGCTATGTCAGCGCCCGGGACAGCAAGACCAAGGAAGAGGCCGTCGCCTACCGCGAGAACTTCGGCGCCCGGGAAGTCATGGTGATCTGGCCGGATTTCGAACATTGGGACACCACCGCCAACGCGACTACCAAAGCATCTGCAGTAGCCTGCGCCCTGGGCCTGCGGGCGAAGATCGACCAGGAGGTAGGCTGGCACAAGACCCTGTCCAACGTCGCGGTCAACGGGGCTACCGGCATCAGCGCCGACGTGTTCTGGGACCTGCAGAACCCGGCCACCGACGCCAACTACCTCAACTCCAACGAGGTCACCACCCTGATCAACGAGGGCGGGTTCCGCTTCTGGGGCAGCCGGACTTGCAGCGACGATCCGCTGTTCGCCTTCGAGAACTACACCCGTACCGCGCAGATCCTCGCCGACACCATGGCCGAGGCGCACATGTGGGCCGTGGACAAGCCAATGACCCCGACCCTGGTGAAAGACATCATCAACGGCATCAACGCCAAGTTCCGCGAGCTGATCTCGGCCGGATATCTGATCGGTGGCAACTGCTGGTACCAGGAAGACGCCAACGACAAGGACACCCTCAAGGCCGGCAAGCTGTTCCTTGACTACGACTACACGCCGGTACCACCGCTGGAAGACCTCACCCTGCGGCAGCGGATCACCGACCGCTACCTCATGGAATTCGCCAGCAAGATCAACAGCTAACCAGGGGCTCCCCCGCGAAGGGAGTCACCCCGCGCCAGGACACCGGAGAACACCACCATGGCCATGCCTCGCAAACTGAAAAACCTCAACCTGTTCAACGACGGCAACAGCTACCTGGGCGTGGTCAAGTCGGTCACCCTGCCGCCCCTCGGCCGCAAGATGGAAGCCTACCGGGGCGGCGGCATGAACGGCTCGGTCAAGGCAGACCTGGGCTTCTCCGATGACGGCATCCAGTTCGAATGGAAGACCGGCGGCATCGACCTGATCGCCCTGCGCCAGTTCGGCTCGGTGAATGCCTCCGGAATCATGCTGCGCTTCTCCGGCGCCTTTCAGCAGGACGACACCGGCGACGTCAGCACCGTCGAGGTGGTGGTACGTGGCCGGCACGAAACCATCGAGATGGGCGACGCCTCCCCCGGTGAAGACACCGAGCACAGCATCACCACCACCTGCAGCTACTACAAGCTGACCGTGGACAACGAAGACATCATCGAAATCGACCTGCTCAATTTCATCGAGAAGGTCAACGGCGTGGACATGCTGGAGAAACAGCGCCAAGCCCTCGGCATCTGACCCCCTGCCACTCTCGGCCCGAGAGTGGAAAGCACTGCAACCTGGAGCCCCCAATGAACACCGACGACAACACCCAAGCCCCTGCCGAAGTCGAAGACAACATCGTAGTCCTCGACACACCGATCACCCGGGGCAAGACCACTATCGACATGATCACCCTGCGCAAACCACAAGCCGGCGAGCTGCGCGGCGTGCACCTGGTCGAGCTGCTGAATATGGACGTTGCGACCCTGATCAAGATCCTGCCTCGCATCAGCAACCCAGGCATCACCGCCCCGGAAGCCGCAGCCATGGACCCTGCCGACTTGCTGGCCTGCGGTAGCAAGATCTCCGGTTTTTTGTTGCAGAAGTCGGTGAAGACGGAAGTATCCCTCGTTGCGTAGAGGACGCCATGGCCGATCTGGCCGTGGTTTTTCACTGGGCGCCGGCTGACATGGACCAGTTGGGTCTGCAGGAACTGATGGACTGGCGCGAGCGCGCCAGGGTACGGAGCTCCACCGATGGCGAATGACCTCAAACTTCAGGTGCTACTCAACGCCATCGACAGGGCCACCGGCCCCCTGAAGTCGATCAACAAGAGCAGCATCGGCGCTGCGCGAGCATTGAAGGATGCCCGGGACAACCTCAAGCAACTCAACGCGCAGCAGAAAGACATCAGCGCCTGGCGCACCCAGCGAGCAGCCGCAGAGCAGACCGAGCAGGCTCTCGGCGCCGCCCGTGATCGCGTGCGAGCGCTCAGCCAGCAGTTCGCTGCCACCGGTGCGCCGACCCAGGCCATGACCCGGGATATGCGTTCAGCGATCCGAGAGGCGCAGCGGCTCAAGCAACAACACCAGCAACAGGGCGAGCAGCTCCAGGGCTTGCGCACGAAGCTCTACGACGCCGGCATCAGCACCCGCAACCTCGGGCAAGCTGAGCGTGACTTGCGCAGCAAAATCACCCAGACCAACCAGACCATAGGGCAGCAGGAAGCCAAACTCAGGCGTCTGGCCGGGCAGCAACGACAGCTCGTTAATGCGAAGAGGAGTTACGAGAAGGCTCAAAGCGTATCCGGAGGGATGGCTGCAAGCGGCGCCGCTGGGCTTGGTGCCGGCTATGCCCTGAGCAGGCCGTTGAAGGCAGCAGTAGACGCCTTCGCTCCGGCAGAGAACGCCGCGACCCAGCTGAAGGTGTCGATGATGGCGCCGGACGGCTCCATTGCTGCCGAGTTCGAAAAAATGACGACCCTGGCCACGCAGCTCGGTGACCGCCTGCCCGGCACCACTGCCGACTTCCAGGAAATGATGACAATGCTCCGGCGCCAGGGGCTAACGGCGACCAACATCCTCGGTGGTACCGGCGAGGCTGCTGCGTATCTGGGCGTTCAGTTGCAGATGCCGGTGACCGCCGCCGCAGAGTTCGCGGCGAAAATGCAGGACGCCACAAGGACCACCGAAGGCGACATGATGGCGCTGATGGATACCATCCAGCGCACCTATTACCTGGGCGTCGACAGCGGCAACATGCTGCAGGGCTTCAGCAAGATCTCCCCGGTGATGGACATCATCAAGAAACAGGGCCTGGAAGCGAGCAAGGTTCTCACTCCCCTGCTGGTGATGATGGATCAGGCCGGTATGGAAGGCGGCGCGGCGGGTAACGCCTACCGGAAGATTTTCCAGGGCGCGATGGCCAACGCAAAAATCCAGAAGTTACTGGATGACCTGAAGGCCGAACGCGGGATCTCGCTGAAGCTCGACTTCACCGACGGCAAAGGCGAGTTCGGCGGCATCGAGAAGATGTATGCCCAGCTGGAGAAGCTCAAGGGCTTGAACACCGAGGTTCGCCTCGACCTGATCAAAAGCATGTTCGGCGACGACAGCGAGACTCTCACCACCCTCAACACCATGATGGCCAAGGGCATTGCCGGTTATCGCGAAGTCGAGGGCAAGATGCAGACCCAAGCCGACCTGCGGACCCGAGTGAACGTGCAGCTGTCGACGCTGGCAAACGTTCTGGAAGCCGCCGAGGGTAGCTGGACCAACGCCATGGCCGACGTTGGCAATGTGATGGCCCCAGAACTGAAGGAGCTCATCCAGTCGCTGGGAGAAGTGGCAAACCGTGTGGGCGCCTGGGTGAAGGCCAACCCCGAGTTGACCCGCCAGATCGCCAAGACCGTCGCCGGCATCGCCTTACTGATGACCATCATGGGCGGCCTCAGCATCGGCCTGGCAAGCATGATTGGTCCCTTCGCCATGGTGCGCTACGCCCTGACCTTGTTCGGCATCAAGGGCAGCGGCGCCCTCGGCCTGATTGGCCAGGGAGTCCGCGTGCTGGCGATGGCCCTGGGCGGTCCGCTGATCGCGGCTCTGCGCACGGTCAGCATTGCTATGTGGGGGCTCGCGGCAAACCCGGTGGTACTGGCAATCGCTGCCGTCGTGGCTGTCCTCGCAGGTGCCGCTTACTTGATCTACAAGAACTGGGACGCGGTGAAGGCCTATGTCATCAGCCTCTGGAACGAGATCAAAGCCGGGTTCGACGGAGGCATTGGAGGCATCTTGACCGTCCTGGCCAACTTCAGCCCCATCGGGATCATCTACCGGGCATTCGCCGAGGTCCTGAACTACCTGGGCCTCGATCTCCCGACCCAGTTCACCGAGTTCGGCAACATGATCGTCAATGGCCTGGTGAATGGCCTCCTCGCCGGCATGGGCAAGGTGAAAGAGACCATCGGCGCGATCGGCGATTCAACCATTGGATGGTTCAAGGAAAAGCTCGACATCCACAGCCCGTCGCGGGTGTTCGCCGAACTCGGCGGCTTCACCATGGAAGGGCTGACCCAAGGACTGCAGGCCGGCCAGAAAGGCCCGCTGAACGCGGTGAACAACCTCGGTCAGCAGCTCGCCATGGCAGGCAGCATGGGCCTGGGCGTTGCTGCCATGCCCGGCCTCTCGGTCGATACGCGCGCCCCCATCAGCCCAGCTGCTGCGGCCACCTACGACAGCCACGACACCTACGAAATCAACATCCACCCCACGCCTGGCATGGATGCCTTGGCAATCGGCCGCGCCGTGCGGGCAGAACTTGCGCGCATTGAAAGCGAAAAAGGCGCCCGCAAGCGCAGCCAACTGTCCGACCTGGAGTAAATCGCCATGATGATGGCCTTGGGCATGTTCGTCTTCAGCCTTTCCACAGCCGCCTACCAGGAGCTGCAACGACAGACCGAGTGGCGACACGTCAGCAATACCCGCATCGGCGCCGCTCCAGCCAGGCAGTTTGTGGGCCGAGGCGACGACTCGATCACCTTGCCGGGCGTCATCCTGCCCGAATTGGCCGGATCTGTGCTGAGCCTCGACACCCTGCGGCTGATGGCGAACACCGGCAAGGCCTGGCCCATGGTCGAAGGCAGCGGCCGGATCTACGGTTTGTGGGTGATCGAGAGCCTGAGCGAGACCAAGACGGTGTTTTTCCGTGATGGCACGCCGCGGCGCCTGGAGTTCACGCTCAACCTCAAGCGCATCGATGACGACCGGATAGACCTGATCGGGGCCGCCGGCAGCACTGGCGTAAGTATCTTGAGGATGCTGCTGTGATTGATGCCGCCCTCGCCCGCGTCACGGGCTTTATCGAAGACGCCGCCGACCGGTACCGCCGCGACGCCGCCTATGCTGTCCCGGCCTTCCGCATCACTGTAGATGGCAACGATATCGCCCAACTCATCAGCCCGCGCCTGATGAGTCTGCAACTGACCGACAACCGCGGCATTGAAGCCGATCAGCTCAGCATCACCCTGAGCGATCATGACGGGCTGCTGGCTATTCCGCCGAAGGGCGCCGTGATCAGGCTTTGGCTGGGCTGGAGTGATACTGGCCTGGTGGACAAAGGCACCTACACCGTCGACGAGACCGAGCACAGCGGTGCTCCGGACGTGCTCAGCATCCGGGCGCGCTCGGCCGATCTGCGCAAAGGGCTGAAAACCAAACGCGAGCGGAGCTGGAGCAACACCACCCTCGGCGATGTCCTGGGCGATATCGCCATCGGTAACGGTTTGACCGCTACCATCGCCGGCGCCCTGGACGGCCTTCCTATTCTGCAGCTCGACCAGGCCAACGAATCAGACGCCAACCTGATCAGCCGAGTCGGTGAAGAGTTCGACGCCGTGGTCACCGTCAAGGCTGGCTGCCTGCTGTGCATTCCGGCCGGCGGCGGCAAGAGCGCCAGCGGCATGGAGCTCCCACACATCACCCTCACCCGTGCCGATGGTGATCAGCACCGATATTTGCAGGCCGACCGCGACAGCTACGACGGCGTGCGGGCCTACTTCTACGACGTGAACAGTGCCAAGAAACAAGAGGCCATCGCCGGCGGCGGCGACAACCTCAAGGACCTGCGTCACACCTTCAGCGACCGCCAGTCAGCACTGCGAGCTGCCCGGGCCGAATTCAATCGTCTGCAGCGTGGCAGCGCCACCCTGAGCTACACCCTGGCCGTGGGCCGGCCGGATCTGATCCCCGAGCTGACCTATACCCTGGAAGGCGTGAAGCCCGAGATCGATGCGATTATCTGGTACGGCGGCAACGTGCAGCACAGCCTCAGTGCTGACAGCGGCTACACCGTCAGCTTGGAACTTGAAAGCAAGCTGCCCGAGGACACCGTCGAAGGGTTGGCAGAAGAGAACAAAGGGGATTACACAGGGATCATCGCCTACTACCGCGACAAGAAGACCGGCAAACAGAAGACCATCACGGCTGGGGATCAGAGCAAGCCGCGGCGGCTGAGGTGGTTGTATGCGAGCAAGACGACGGCGAAGCGGGCTGTCGATCGGGAATGGAAGAAGATGCAGGCGGAAACAGCATAGCCCCCCCTGCTTAAACAAAGGACCCGGCGCAAAGCCGGGCTCTTCGATGGGTATAGGCAACGGTTTTATCCAAAGCCTTTCGCTGTTGTGCAGATCGGAAACTCACACCACAGGTGCTATGACTTCATGAAATCCTGTGCTTTCTTCACCGCATCATCTTTTTTTGCACGCTCCTGATTTTCTTTTTCCAACCGATCTAGAATCTCATTAACTTCTTTTGTCGTAACAGGGTGTAAAGTTGCTTCCCAGCGAGTTATAACGATCTCCACATTAACCCCGCGCTTATAGTAAGTATAGTACCGACGAGACAGCTCCACCCAACCATCTAGTTTCAACTTTTCTTGAAACGCCTTTTCCTCTTTACTATCAAACTTTAAAGATATAGAACCATATGAAAGTTTTTCTATTGGTACACCACTCAACTTACTTTTATCAGTGGTGGTGCTTTCACCCGAAAAATTTGCCTCATCATTCAGTTTGACTTCCGCGCTCTTCAGCCTAACTCCGTAGATCTCGCCAGGAATCTCACGCTTACATATGTATCCAACATAAACTGAGAATTCACAATTTTTGAAGCCGGTTTTTTTTGCATCCAATGCGGTACCGGGCAAAACTAGACCTTGAAACTCAAAAGAATCGTAAATTCTCGGTTTC
The DNA here is from genome assembly GCF_000397205.1 of Pseudomonas protegens CHA0. Lineage (NCBI taxonomy): Bacteria > Pseudomonadati > Pseudomonadota > Gammaproteobacteria > Pseudomonadales > Pseudomonadaceae > Pseudomonas > Pseudomonas protegens. The sequence continues at coordinate 2,263,025 of NC_021237.1, read as the reverse complement.
ACATCCGGCTGAGCCTGTACTTGCATGGAAACACCAAAACAGACAAGAGCCGCACAAACAATTTGCTTCATCGACATTACTCTCTCCATTTAACGACGGCACTTGTCCTAGAATTAATAAGCACCGCCTCAGCGTATTTTTTTACTTGTTACCCAAAAGGACATTCAGAAAACGAATAATGTCTTCTTGAGCCACCTCATCAAGCAGTCTGAACAGCTGCAAGACCATCCGCTCACGCTCATTCAGTCCAGCCAACTCAATCGGCTGAGGCAGATCGCTTCGCAGCTCATTTTTCACCAACATGCATCACTCCATTTCACACGTTCGGGTACCCGACACCTAAATCGGTGCCAAACAAAGCACCCGGGGAATGAGCGATTTTCAGCATGTTTCGGCGTGTAACCAGCCTACGAAAGGGGTTTTCTTTGCGAGGTTATGCGCCAGTGCAGAGGGCTTGCGCACGTTGAACAATATCGCTGTAGTCCATCTTGATGGATGGCATCGTCGGGTTGGGTTTGGTGATCTCATGGCCATCCGCCCAACCACGCTCTTTCGCCTGACTGCGGGCGCTGCCACTCAGCGCGTAAACCGTTCCATTAGATGCTCTTGCCAAGGCTTTCGGTGATGGGCCGTCGCACAGAAGATCAACACTATCTACGGTGAACGGCCAAGCATCGCCGTACTCCTCGCTTGAAATCTTCTGACTTTTTTCTTCGGCACCACAGCCCCCTAGAGCAAGCAGTGTAGAAACCAGCACTGATACACAAATCCGTTTTGACACAGCCCTACTCCCTATTTTTTATCAGTGAAAGCCCTAAGTAGGCGCATTACGGCGCCTTTGTCCTCGTCACCCAACGCCCGAACGTGCTGCACGATTTCCAGGTCATCTTGCGATAGCGAACTTTCGTCCATAGAGACGCGCTGGCCAGTCACGACGTACAGCACATCTACACCCTGATCAGCCACTGCTGCCAGGTAACAGGCATCCGGGCTACGGTCGCCCTTCTCATAGTTGTACTGGCTGTTTTTCGAGGCACCAGCCTTTGCCGCGAATTCGGTCTGGTTGAAGCCCAGCCGCTCGCGCTCTTCTTTTAGGCGATCACCAATTCCCACAAATGTCTCCATTACGAATTGACATTCCCACATTCATGGGAAATACTTCGCCTGTCATCACACGAAATCACACGAAACGAGACTATGCCGAACGGATACCCCACGGAGCAAGCGTGCAAGGAAGCCCGCGAGAGGCTCGCGCATCAAGGTCTATCAGCCAAGGACTGGGCCGATCAGCACAACCTCACCCCATCCACGGTGTATGCCGTGTTGAACGGACAGAAGAAATGCCTACGCGGAGAGTCTCACCGCGCCGCGGTACTACTCGGAATCAAAGACGGCGTCGTCACAAACTAGGCCCGTTGGCTCAGGGAGAAAACCAGAAGATGAAACGCCCGGTTCTAGTAACCAAACGGCAGGTAATGAGCGCGGTGATCTGCGATTACCCAGGTGGTCGTGAGTGTGCAGCCGCACGTCTCGGCTACGAACTTAAGAAATTCGACAACCACGTTTACGAGAACGCCGGAAGCCGACCGCTCAGCGATGAACAGATCCACCTGCTGGAACAGGACTCCCGCACTACTCATTTACCCGAGTACATCGCCAGCCTCTACGGTGGAATGTTTGTGCCCCTGGCCAACCCCGAAACCCTGGACAACGTCGATCTCTACAGCCGCTCGGTGAATGCCGCCGCCAAACGCGGCTATGTCGACCAGATCATCGCCAAAGCCCTGAACGACGGCGTTATAGAACCTGGAGAAGCGGAGGCCATCCTCGCCGCACATCACCGCTACATGTCGGCACGACATTCTGAGGTGCTGGCCACGATCCTACTGCACAGCAAGGAGCGCCAGCATTGAGCACCTACAAACTGGTCTGCCCGCACTGCCTCAGCCGCATGCGCATTCGCACCAGCGAGGGCACCCACATTTTCTTGCGGGTGGCCTACCTGCAGTGCACCAACGAGGCCTGTGGTTGGTCAGTACGCGCTGAATTCGAGATGACCCACGAGATGAGCCCCAGCGGCATGGCTAACCCATCCGTGCGCCTTCCGGTCGCCGACATCGCCTTACGCCGTGCGGCAATGAAGACCGCCAACGATCAACCCGATCTGCTCGACCAAATGGAAATGGAGTGTGCGCCATGAATCACGAACACCTGCCCCATGACTACCACAGCAGCATGCAACGTGCGGCGTTTGCCTATCTGCAACGACATGAAGCGCAGTACCTGGTGGATTCCGACAGGCTCTACGACAACTGCGTCCGACACCTAACGACCGCCCTGGAAGTGCCGGTATTCATGGCTGAACAGCTGGTGCACAACGCCTGGACCGACCTGCAGGTGATCCAGCAGCGTAAATGGATTGGTATCGATTGGGGCTCCAGTCCTGGCTGCAAGGTCGTGCATCTGATCGATACCCGGGCCGATCTGCGCTACCCAGTCCCGGCAAGGCTTCTGCCACAGACTCTGCTCACCCAGCGCGACTCTGCTCTCAAGCCGCACCCTCGATAACACCCTTTTAAAACATCCCGCCCTGCCCCGTTTCCTGTGGGTTTGGGTGAGCTTTGCCCGAAATCTGAGGTGGATCATGGAAATCGACATCGCCATCACCGCAAAACTGCCTCGCGAACAGGCCGAAGCCCTGCTTCAAACGCTCCGGGCTGACTACAGCGCCCAGTTCAACGAGCACTGGTATGACGACCGCTTTCGCATGATCCCCGAAGGCCTGCGGCACGGCTCGCTACTCGCGGCCTTCCCTGTGATGGCCGCACAGAAACGCCTGATCGGCGCCCTTAAACACAGTCTCGGCGAAGGGAAGTAACCCGATGATCCTGCAAGACCAATTTCCTCCCGTGGAGCCGCTGCTGTGAACCGCAAGTCCATGCAAAAGCCGATGGAACACCAGATCCGCGCTGATGTTATCCAGCGCCTGGAGGCCGACTTCGGCCTCCAGCACATGGCTGGCACGAAGTACATGCGCAAGGGCACCTGCCCTCAGTGCAATCAGCGACGCCTCTTCTCCCGCCACGACGAGCCCTGGTTCATCCGCTGTGGCAGGGAGCAAAACTGCAAGTACATGGCGCCCACTAAGGAGCTGTACCCCGATCTGTTCGACAACTGGAGCAAGCGCGCTCCGGCTACCGATGACAACCCTACGGCCAGCGCCAAAGCCTATCTCACCTTCTCCCGCGGCTTCCGGCTGGAACTCATCACAGGATGGTTCACCCAAGACAACTACTTCGACGGGGAGCTGAACATCGGCTCCGCGACGGTGCGCTTCCCCCTGGATCACGGCGGCTACTGGGAGCGGCTGATTGATCAGCCCTCGCGCTTCGGCAAAAAGAAGGCCCGCTTTCAGCCAGGGCAAAGCTACAAGGGCTACTGGTGGTGTCCGCCTTGTCTGGATCTGCTACAGGTCAACGAACTGTGGATTGTCGAGGGAGTCTTCGACGCCATTGCACTGATTCACAACGGCATATCAGCAGTGTCGGCACTTTCCTCCAATGCTTTTCCTGAAGAGTCGCTGAAGGCATTGATCGCCGCCCGAGCAGGCAAGCCGCCCAAGCTTATCTGGGCGTTGGACAACGAGCCGGGGGCGCATAAATACACCCGGACCTGGGTCAAGCGTGCTCGCGAGCTGGGATTCATTTGCGAGGCGGCGCAGATCCCACAACCCGACGCTCGCAAGGTCGACTGGAACGATCTGCACCAGCGCTGGGCCTTCATGGAGGATGAAGTTGAACGGGCACACCGGATCGACAAGGACCTCACCGAAGCACGCCACCATGGCGCCCTGCTGATCGCTGAAAGCGCCACCGACAAGGCGTTGCTCATGTACCAGTGGCGCGAGCGGGAGGAGTTTCATTTCTGCTTCGACTCCCGCCTGTACTGGTGGAAGTTGGACCTTGCCAAGTTCAACAGCGCCAAGCAGGCCCTGGAGAAAAGCGACGACCAGGACGCCCAAGTCCTCAACGAGCGGCAACTGCGAGAGAAAGCGTTGAACGTTGCTGGCTGCGTCGTCGAAATCGCCAACTGCTACCCCAAGGCTCTGTATTTCCAGCGCAACGAAATTACGGACGAATCCTGGTACTTCTTCCGGGTCGACTTCCCCCACGACGGCGGCTCAGTGAAGAACACCTTCACCGGTGGCCAGGTCGCCGCTGCCAGCGAGTTCAAGAAGCGCCTGCTTGGCATGGCCGCAGGGGCCGTATTCACCGGCAGCGGCCAGCAGTTGGACAAGATCATGAAGGACCAGCTGTACGCCATCAAAACCGTGCAGACCATCGATTACGTCGGCTATAGCAAGGAATACGGCTGCTACGTCTTCAACGATATAGCCGTTCGTGAGGGCCAGCTCATCAGCATCAACGAGGAGGAGTTCTTCGAGATGGGCAAGCTCAAGCTGAAGTCGCTGCAGAAGGGTGTGAAGATCGGCCTGACCAAAGATGACAAGCACTACGATCCGCGCTGGCTGGGCCTACTCTGGCAGTGCTTCGGCACCCAGGGCATCGTGGCCCTGGCCTTCTGGTTTGGCTCCCTGTTCGCCGAACAGATCCGTAGCCGCTACCAGTCCTTTCCGTTCCTGGAAGCTACAGGCGAAGCGGGCGCCGGCAAGACCACCTTGCTCACCCTGCTGTGGAAGTTGCTGGGCCGTGAGGGCTATGAAGGCTTCGACCCGTCCAAATCCACCAAGGCCGGCCGAAGCCGTCTGATGGGCCAGGTTTCGGGTATGCCTATCGTTCTGCTGGAGTCAGACCGTAGCGGTGACGACAAGGCACACGCCAAAACCTTTGAATGGGACGAGCTCAAGGACTACTACGGCGGCGGCACCCTGGCGACCAAAGGCGTAAAGACAGCCGGCAACGAGACCTACGAGCCCCCGTTCCGCGGCACCATCGCAATCAGCCAGAACGCCCCCGTGGTGGCTTCTGAAGCGATCATGACCAGGATCGTCAAACTGCACTTTGTCCGCCCCAACGTAACGCCAGAAAGCCGCGCAGCGGCCGACCTGCTCAACTCCCTGGAAGGCTCGACCCTGAGCAACTTTCTGCTCCAGGCCGTACGCAAAGAGCAGGACATCATGGACCTGTTCGGCCAGCGCCTGCCGGGATACGAGGCCAAGCTGCGAACTCTTCATTCCCACTGTTTCGCTTGCGCCACGCCGTTCCACGACGAGGGAAGCGCCTGTAAGCACTGTGGCAACAACCTGCGCGGCTATATCCGGGTCGAGCGTATCAACAAAAACCACGCCCAGTTGCTCGCCCTCCTGGACTGCTTGCAGACCGTTGTGAAACTCAGCGATCAGCAAATCAGCGGCACCCGCGCCCTGATCATCAGCATGGCCCTCGAGCGCCAAGCCTCGATCAGTTCCGACCATCCGGTGGTGACCGAATTCTGGGAGGTCTACGAGTACCTCGAAGGCCTGGACGCCGATGGGCCAGTGGTCAATCACAGCAAGAATGAAAACGTGATCGCCATCAACCTCAACGACTTCGTGAAGGTCGCGGCCGAGCATCGCCAAAAAATCGCAGACATCAGCGAACTGCGGGATCGCTTGAAAGACTCCCGGTCCCGGAAGCTGCTCCACCCAAACAAATCGACTGACAGCGCTGTTCGTGCCTACCAGGCCCGGACCAGCAACGCCGTAATAGCCAAGCAACCCATCATGAAGTGCTGGCACTTCCAAGCCTGATCTACCCAACCCGCCAGGCGCTGCAACGCTTCGGCACCCCAAAGGAGAAGCACCATGCAAGACGATAACGAACCGACCTTGAGTGACAACGCGATCACCTTGACCTGCAGCGCCGCGGCGCTGGCTGTCCTGATCGTCCTGGGCAACCTCGCACCGGACGCACTGCTGGCCATCGTCCGCTAACCCAACCGCCCAGGTGCTGCAACGCCTGGGCAACCCCAAAGGAGAAGCACCATGCATATCAAGGTCATCAAAGGCGCCAGGGAAACGGGAAAGACCCGCCAAATAAGGCAGATCGAGGAGCAGCGAAACGCGCAAGGAAAGCCCACCAGCATCATCCACGCGGATGCATACGCCCAAGAGGGCCTACTTTCGATCATGGAAGTAAGGATTGAGCGCGGAGAACGCACATTGCTCGTGGATGACTGCACCCGCCAGCAAATCGACGAAGTATTGAAGTGGCAGACAGCTCACGACGAGAACGATGGCTTGAAGGACCTGGAAATTTTCCTGGTTCGCATCGCCGGCTGAATTGTTCCGAAAGAGTGGTGCCGAGGGGCTGCAACCCCTCGACACCGACCACCCCAAAGGAGAAGCACCATGCAAGTGAATCAACCCCAAGGCGGCACCGCAGAGGCTACCACACCGCGCTACGACACCATCGTCATCTGTCGATCCACTGGTCAAACCATCCCGCAGGAAGTCGAGGGCGGTGAAGTAGTCGCCTGGAGCCTTGGTCACGGCCTGGCAGCCATGGATGCCCTGGAGGAGTTCGTCGATGACCTGGCGGCCGGTAATTGTCGCCAGCCTGCGCACCTCACCCAGGGCGCCGCCGACGCACTTAATCTAATGCGTCGCCGGCGTGCCATTGGCTGGGAGGCTGACGAACCTACCAAACAGCCGCCCGCAGACTGGCGGGCAGCCGTAGCTCTCGCAGAAGCGACAGCCCGTAGGGTGTTCGGCGAAAACAACGACGACGCAATGCAGGCCATCGACTACATGGCAGGACTGCTGCTGGCGTGTGAACCGGAAGCACACAGCGTCGCGCAGCAGGAGGTCCTATGAACGTATTCCTTTTGCTGTACCTGTGCACCAGTGCCGCCCGCACGGATTGTCAGGTGATCCCGGTTCAACGCTGGATTGGGCCTGACTCATATCAGCAGTGCGGAATTACTGCCCGACAACTCACAGCCGACCTCACTGAAAAAAACCGCAAGCGAAACTACTTCGTTTGCGACATCCAGCCAGCCGGCGACATCGATGCTGCTCAGCAGATCCAGCCGCTGCTCACCCGCCAGTCATTTCAACTTTGAACAGGAGGCCCACAATGTCTGACCTTTTCTACTTACAGGACAGCCGCAACAACGTCGGCAGCCGCGCCATGTTCTGGAAGTCCGGCGGCGGGTACACCTCGAACCTGGACGAGGCCGAGCAATTCACTATCGAGCGCGCGGTGAAGCAGTTCGAGAGCCGCGACACCGACCTGCCCTGGCCCGCAGCGTATGTTCGGGCACGGGCGGAAATCGGAGTTGACTGCCAGTACCTGACCCGGTCTGAAGCCGAGGCCTACCGTAACGATGACGGCCGTGTGTATGTGGCCTACGCATGCACATGGGACGGGAACGACCTCGTCTGGCTCGGCGGGAAAGGGCCAACCGCTGACCTGGAACAGGCGATTCACCCGGGGGCATCAGATGCTGTCGGGTATCGGTCGAAGGAATTTGAGCTATGGCCATGCGGCTACATAGTTGAGCGTTCGCGCCCCGTCGTTCGGGCCTCGCTGCTCGATCACAAACAGGCGCTCCGGGCTGCTGGCCTGCGGTTGCCCAAGATCAAGGTCCAGCGTACAAGGAAATACAGCAACCTCACCAACTGCGACGGCTGCGGCCGCTTCCTCAGCGAGCGTCAGCGATTCGACGACTGCCCGAACTGCGGTGCGAGGAATGCACCATGAACACAGCCTTTATTCTGATGGCCCAATACGACGGCCAGGCGATTATCTCGCTGGAACTGGTGTGCCGGGATTACTTCACGCATCTAACGCCGGAAGTGTTCCAGCGCAAGGTGATGAATGGTCAGATCAAACTGCCCATTACCCGCATGGAACCGAGCCAGAAGTCGGCCAAGGGCATCCACCTCACCGACCTGGCCGCCTACTTAGATCTACAGCGCGCGGCCGCGGTTAAAGAGCACAACCAGCTCAACGGGTTAAAACCCGCCTACTGAGCCACTTCATTGACGCGGCGCCCAGTTGTACGGGCGCCCTCAACATCTTCTCGTGCCATTCCCATCCCACGTAACGATCACCCTTCCCGCGCAGGTGGGTGTAGCGCCTCATCGAGTTCCAATCCCTATGCCCTGAAACGCTCGCCACACGCGGAATATCCCAGTCCATTTCGAACAGACGGCTGATGCCTTCGTGGCGAAGGTCATGGAAGTGCAGATCTGCGATGTTCAAAAACTTGCAGGCTTTCGTCCAGGAAGTGGAGATAGATTCAGGGCTGTAGGGGAATATGTCGTCGCCGGCCTTTGGCATCGTCTGGAGAATCTGCCACGCCTCGTCCGGCAGGTAGCACCAGACATCGTTGCCGATCTTCTGACCGGGGTTCTTCATGTCGCGCACCAGCACTCGCTGACCATGCTCGTCGACGTCGGCCCAGCGAATACGGGTTATTTCATCCAGCCGGCGCGTAGAGAACAGGGCAAAGCCCACGACTTTCAGCATATTGATGACAGTTGGGCGCCTCGCCTGCATGTCTTGGTAGTGCGTCAGCACCCTTCCCAACTCGTCCAAAGTCAGCCGGCGGTCGCGCTCACGGCTTTTCAGGTTGTAACCCAGCTTGCGCAGTACACGCCGGGCTCCGCCCATGGCGAGCGGGTCCACTTGGTAGCCCCACGCATCCTTGGCAATCGCTAGAACAGCACCGAGGTGCGCCAGGTCATTGCCGGCGGTTTGTGGCTGAACCCCGCCACCTTCCTTGCTCATCCGCCAAAGCGCGAAATCGACCAAGCACTGAGTATTGATGTCCGTGTCGGTCAGCTCGCCGAGGTACGTCTCACCAATGGCATTGAGTGTCGCGCGCTTGGTCTTACCCAACGGCCGGGCTTTCTCGACCTCTACCAGGTAGCGTTCGGTCATTTCTTTGAGCGTCGCGCCCTTGCGGCTCGCGCGCTCGATCGCGCCAGGTTCATCGAGCTCCGACTCGCGCTTACGCGCCCAGGCCTGAGCGGCCTGTTTTCGGGCGAAGGTCTGGCTCTCTTGGTAAACTTGCACTCCGTCGCGCTTGATGCGGATCTGAGCCGTGTAGCTCACGCTCCCATCTGCCAGTTTTCTTGCCCTGATAGTCGCCATATCGAAAGTGGTACGCGTCAGTTTTTAAGTGGTACATCGTACCACCGAGCCTTAAAAAACGCCTGAAAACGCCCGAAAACACGTCTTAAACACGTAGAGCAAAATGGTCCAGAATTCAGCTATAGCCCCAGTAAACTCAAGCCCTACGCTGTCCCGGCGGTTTAGCGTTGCACCTATGATGGATTGGACGGATCGTCACTGCCGATTCTTCCTGCGCCTACTGTCCAAGCACACCTTGCTCTACACCGAAATGGTCACCACGGGTGCGCTGCTCAATGGTGATCACGAGCGCTTCCTGCGCTACCACCCGTCCGAGCACCCTCTGGCGTTGCAACTGGGGGGCAGCACGCCGGCGGATCTCGCGGCGTGCGCGCGCATGGCCCAGGAGCATGGCTACGATGAGGTCAACCTCAACGTCGGTTGCCCCAGCGACCGGGTGCAGAACAACATGATCGGTGCCTGCCTGATGGGCCATCCGGCGCTGGTGGCCGATTGCGTGAAAGCCATGCGCGATGCGGTGTCGATTCCCGTGACGGTCAAGCATCGGATCGGTATCAACGGTCGCGATAGTTATGCCGAGCTATGCGATTTCGTCGGCCAGGTCATGGAAGCCGGATGCAGCAGCTTTACCGTGCACGCACGAATCGCCATTCTCGAAGGCCTCTCGCCCAAGGAGAACCGGGACATTCCCCCGCTGCGCTACGACGTGGCGGCGCAATTGAAGGCGGATTTCCCACAGTTGGAAATCATCCTCAACGGTGGGATCAAGACCCTCGAGGCCTGTCATGAACATCTGCAGACTTTCGATGGGGTGATGCTGGGCCGTGAGGCCTATCACAACCCCTATCTGCTGGCCGAGGTAGACCAGCAGCTGTTTGGCAGCACTGAGCCGGTGATTTCCCGGGCCGAGGCGCTGGCCCGGTTGCGCCCCTATATTGCCGAGCACCTGGCTGCCGGGGGCGCCATGCACCACATCACGCGCCATGTCCTAGGGCTGGGCACGGGCTTCCCCGGTGCTCGCAAGTTCCGCCAGCTGTTGTCGGTGGATATCCACAAGACCCAGGATCCGCTGGCCCTGCTGGATCAGGCCGGGCAGTTGCTGGAAGGACGTTAAGCGTCGGCCGGGTTGAACCTGGCCGGGCTTTTGGCATCGTATCTACTGGACAGTGCCCCAGCATTCAAACGACTGTTTTCAGGTCACGGACTTTGGGGCCGTAGTTAGCATTCCGCGCCCTTGAGCGCCTGACAGCGCTCGGGTAATGTCGTCAGACCCATAGGACAGAGCACGCTCATGACTTCCAAGCTGGAACAACTGAAGAAAATCACCACCGTAGTGGCCGATACCGGTGACTTCGACGCCATCGCCCGGGTCAAGCCGGTGGATGCCACCACCAACCCTTCGCTGCTGCTCAAGGCTGCGGCCATCCCGGGTTATGCCGATCTGCTGAATGCCTGCGTCAACGACTGCAAAGGCGATGTCGGCCTGGCCAGCGACCGTTTCGGCGTGGCTGTCGGCCAGGAGATTCTCAAGGTCATTCCGGGCCGTATTTCCACTGAGGTGGATGCCCGCCTGTCGTTCGATACCGAAGCCATGCTCAAGCGCGCCCATCGGCTGATCGAGCTGTATGACAAGGCCGGCATCGGCCGTGATCGGGTGCTGATCAAGATCGCCTCTACCTGGGAAGGCATACGCGCCGCCGAAAAGCTGGAGCGCGAAGGCATCCAGACCAACCTCACCCTGCTGTTTTCCTTCGCCCAGGCCGTGGCCTGCGCCGAAGCCGGGGTGTTTCTGATTTCGCCATTCGTAGGGCGGATCTACGACTGGTACAAGAAGGCTACCGGCAACGACTATCAGGGCGCTGACGATCCGGGCGTGCAGTCGGTTACCCGCATCTACAACTACTACAAGGCCAATGACTACAAGACCGTGGTCATGGGGGCAAGCTTCCGCAACCTCAACCAGATCGAGCAACTGGCCGGCTGCGATCGCCTGACCATCAGCCCGGATCTGATTGAGAAGCTGGCCGCCGACACCGGCAAGCTGGAACGCAAGCTGAGCCCGGGCAAGACCGGTGAAGCTCGCCAGAGCCTGAACGAAGCACAGTTCCGCTGGGCTTCCAACGAAGACGCCATGGCCACCGAAAAGCTGGCTGAAGGCATCCGCCAGTTCGCCCGTGACCAGGAAAAGCTCGAAGCCCTGCTGGCTGCCAAGCTCTGATCGCTTCGCGTCAACGCAAAAAGGGCGAACCCTCACAAGTTCGCCCTTTTTTGTGCGCTCGCGTTTCAGTCGATCAGTGACGCTCCAGGGCATTCACCAGATCGTGAAAGGCTTCACGGTTGGAGTCATTAAGGCCCATGAGTATCTTGTGCGCCTCCAGGACCTTGACCCGTACCACTTCTTCCGACTGGTCCTGGGACGGCAGGTCGGTCAGGCATTCCGGACAGGGAATCGGGCGATCGACGATGTTGAACACTTGATCGAAGCCCATGGACTGCAACAGCCTGGTAATGTCTTCGTGGGTGGTGACGACGGTGGGCAACAGACCGACTTTCTGCCGCGACAGGATCGAGAGCTTGGCCAGCAGGCCCAGGGTGGTGCTGTCGATGCTGCGGGTTTCTGTCAGATCGATCACGATCGCCGAAAAATTCAGCGCGGTGAAAATCCGCTCAATAGTCGCATCCAGCGCCGAACACAGGGTCAGGCGCACTTCACCGACGAACTTCAGGACGAAGGTGCCATCCTGCTCGGCGAACTGGATTCTACCGGTACTCATTGAAGGTTCCTGCTCAACACTAACAGGGCGATATCATCCGGCATCTCCCCTAGCGTGGCCAATCCAAAAACTTGCCGCAAGCCATCCAGGCTGCCGCCCGCTGCCCTCACCCGTTCGGGCAAGGCTGCTTCTTTCTCTTTGAGTGTAGGCTCGGGCAAAAGGTCCAGGATACCATCGGACATCAGCGTCAGGCTGAACACCGGCGGCAGCTCCAGAATGTGGTCTTCGTAGGTGGCCTCGTTGAACAGGCCCACCGGCAAACCACGCCCTTCCAGATAACGCACACTGTCGGGGGTGTACAACACCGGCAACGGCAAGTGCCCGCCAATGCTATAGGTCAACAAGCCAGTCTCCTCGTCGATGACTCCACCGACCATCGTGACGTGTTTGCCCAGCTTACAACTGATCAGGCCACGGTTGATATGGCCTAGCACTTCCGAAGGCTTGAACTCCGGCAAGGTGCCATTGCGCTTGGACTCGAACAGCAAACGGGTGGTCATGAACTTCAACAGCACGGTGACAAAGGCCGACGACGCACCATGACCGGAAACATCCGCCAGGTAGAAGGCCACCCGGCGCTCGTCGACACGGAAATAGTCGACAAAATCACCCGACAGGTACAACGACGGGATGATCTGGTGGGCAAAGTTGAATTCGTCAATCGACCAGGGGCTGGTCGGCAGCATGTTCATCTGCACCTGTCGACCGGCGTTCTGGTCTTCCTGGAGCAGATTGAGGCTGGCTTCGAGCTCGCGGTTCGCGGCTTCAAGCTTCTCTCTGTAACGCTGGTTTTCCAGCAACAGGCGAGCACGATCCAGGGCGCGGCGCACCGAGTGCTCGAGCACAGCCAGATCTTCCAGCGGCTTGATCAGGTAGTCCGCCGCGCCTAGGCGCAGGGCTTCAACCGCATCGTTCATGACGCCCGCACCCGAAACCACGATCACCGGGGTTTGCGGGGACAGTTCGGTCACTTGACGGATAAGCTCGAGACCGCCCATCTGCGGCATGCGCAGATCGCAGATCACCAGATCGGGGTTGTCGCGCTCGAATACCTGAAGACCCTGCTGGCCGTTAGCGGCCTGCAGTACGCTGAAGCCACTGTCTTCCAAATAGGCCGCGAGGCTCGCGCGCACTACTTCGTCGTCATCGATTATCAGCAGCGTGGCACTGGTTTTTTGCATGTGGGCAAACGGCGCCAGAATTAGGTTGGCGTAGGTGCTCTGGCCTGGGGCCTGAGGCACGCTACTGGATTCGCTTTCTAGCCACTCTGCAAGCCCGGCCAGGACCTTGAGCCCTGCACGCCCGACCATCAGAGGTGCCCTTCTAAGGCGCAGACGGTACTCCCATCCGCGGGGCGTTTCAAGCTCATGCCGATGGTCGCCTGACGTCTTTACACCGCAAATCACCGGGAGTTATAAAAACCGCTAAAACCGCAACTCAATCGCAGGATGGAACCCATGAACCAAAACCAGCGTGACTACAGCGAAAAGCGCGATTACATCCGCATGCGGGTGGATGCAGAGGTCACGCTGATCCATCAGGGGCAGGTGATCGAAGCGGTCTGCATCGATCTTTCCAGCAGCGGCATGCAGGTTCAGGCACCACGTTCGTTCCAGGTCGGCGATCAGTTGAGTGTACGTATCGACTCAGAGCACGCAGCCCTCAGGGGGCTGGAAGCAGAGACAGAAGTGGTATGGGTCAACCCACAAGAAGGTGGCGGCCAGAAACTTGGACTTACAATCCTTAAAATGAAGTAAAGATTCCAACCCATGAAAAAGGCGGCCATCAGGCCGCCTTTTCAGTTTGTGCAGGACAGTCGAGCTTAGAAGTCGTCTTCGACCTTGCCGTCCTTGATCTTGAATTCGCGATTCTGCAGGTAGGCATTGCGAATGAAGGTGTATTTGTCACCGCGAATCAGCTTGTCCGCCGAGAGCAGGCTGGCACGGGTATCGACGACATCCACACCCATGGTGATGTTGCGCGCGGGGATGTCATTCATGTAGCGGTAGGGTTCGGTGTAGCTGTCGACATACTTGGCCGGCGCATCACGCAGGGTGCTTGGCCCCAGCAACGGCAGCATCACGTAGGGACCGCTGCCCACGCCCCAATGACCGAGGGTCTGGCCGAAGTCTTCGTCATTGCGCTGCAGGCCCATCTTGGTACCGACATCAAAGAAGCCCGCCAGGCCCAGGGTGGTGTTCATCAACAGTCGCGCAGTGTCGACACCGGCAGCACCAGGTTTGGCCTGGAGGATGTCATTGGCGAGGTTGCCGACATCACCGATGTTGCGAAACATGTTGTGGATGCCATCTTCCAGAAACTGCGGAGTGACGGCCTGATAGCCCTGTGCCAGAGGCTTCAGGGCATAAGTATCCAGCGTATCGTTGAAGGTGAAGATGGGACGGTTGATGCTTTCCCATGGATCATCTTCGGCCGCCTGGGCAACCAGGGGAGCCAGCGTCACACCGGCACTCATACATAGTGGAACTAGATAACGGCTCCAGCGCATAGCAGGAAACTCCTTCGATTGTTCTCTCGTGGGGCTATGCCCTGAGGATAAGTTCAGGAGTATAAAGCGGATATGCCGGTTTAGGCAGCATCACCGCAAACCGTCTTCAGTCAGGGTTCAGCCAACCTTGCTGCCATTCACCGTACTGTCACCTGCATGTCATGTTCTGCCGCTAGCCTCCAAGGGTATTTCAAGGACGCTGACATGCCCCACGCCGACGCCTCAGTGCAACCCGCCCGCCCATTGACTGCCGTACTCTTCGGCCTCAGTGGCTGCCTGGTGGATTTCGGCGCGCGGATGCGCCAGCAAGCCACGGACAAACCTGATCCGGAGCAAGCCCAAGCCACACCTGGCGCACTGGATACGCTGCGGCGCCTGCATCAGCAAGGCATCCCCTGCGCCTGGCTGGAGCAGCTGCTCCCCGCCAGTAGCCGCCAATTGGCTGCCGTCCTGCCGGACTGGATCACGCCGGCACCTCACTCCCCCGCCCCCTGGCCTGCACCCGATGCCTGCTGGCAGGCGCTGATGGCGCTCAACGTCAAAGGCATCGACGGCTGTGTCCTGGTCAGCGGCGAACCCCAACTGCTGCAGTCGGGCCTCAATGCCGGCCTCTGGACCATCGGCCTGGCCTCTTGCGGCTCCCTGTGCGGCATGACCCCCAGCGAATGGCAGGCCCTGAGCCAGCAAGAACGGGAATTCAAGCGTGGCAAGGCCACGGTGCAGCTCTTCGGCCTGGGGGTGCATTCGGTCATCGACCATCTGGGGGAGTTGAACACCTGCCTGGCGGACATCGAACTGCGCCGGCTCAAGGGTGAAAAACCCTGACATAAGCCTGTTGATCAGGATCATGCACAGCGCCTGGGAGTGGATTACTCTAAGCCGTGGGCATGGACCTTTGACTCGACAGCGCGGTCCATCCCTGTGCCTATCAATAAAGGGAGAACGCCATGCCTGCCCGCGAACTGCAAGAACAACTCGACACCCTGCGCGAGCAATTGGAACAGAACCCACCGCTTTCCGAAGCCGAGCGCAACAATCTGCAAGAGCTGATGCAGCAGATCGAACTGCAACTCAAACTGGAGACCGGCACCCAGGACGCCAGCCTCGCCGACGGCGTCAACCTGGCCGTGGAACGCTTCGAACTGGAGCACCCGGCGATTGCCGGAACCCTGCGCAATATCGTCCAGACCCTGGGCAACATCGGCATCTGAGCACCCCCCGGTAGCCAACCCCACAAAGCAAAGCCCCGCTCTAGGAGCGGGGCTTTGCTTTTACTGGCGTACCAACCGGTGATTGGCGAAATCCGCGGTTTCGGTACTGCGGTAAGGGTTGATATCCAGCCCACCGCGGCGCACATAACGCGCATACACGGTGAGTCTCTCCGGCTTGAGCAAGCGTTGCAGGTCGAGAAAGATCCGCTCCACGCACTGTTCGTGAAAGTCCGAGTGCTGGCGGAAGCTCACCAGATAGGCCAGCAGGCTGGCGTGATCCAGAGCCGCGCCCCGGTATTGCACCACCACGCTGCCCCAGTCCGGCTGGCTGGTTACCGGGCAGTTGGACTTGAGCAGATGACTGTGCACGCTCTCCTCCACCACGCGCGAAGCATCGCAGCGCAGCAGTTCGGGGCGCGGGTGCTCATAGCTGTCGACACTGATATCCAGATCATCGATACACACCCCAGGCAGCGCCACCACGCCTTCGGCCTCGACCTCCTGCAGGCTGCGGATCCGCACGCCTACCGGCTTGCCGGCAGCAGCCGACAGATCAGTGCGCAAGGTGGCCTCAAGGGTCGACCGATCATCGAACGGCGTCTGGTTCAGCGAATTGAGGTACAGCTTGAACGACTTGGATTCGATGATGTTCGGCGAATCGGCGGGAATGCTGAACTCACCGATAGCCACTACCGGCTTGCCCGACGGCAGCAGCCAGGACAACTCGAAGCAGTTCCAGTAGTCCACGCCCTTATAAGGAAGGGTATCGGCACTCAAGCCCAGCTCGGCCCATTTTGCCGCCCGGGGAATCGGGAACAGCAAGGACGGGGTGTAAGTGGAGACGTATTCACTGGACTTGCCCAGCGGCGAATGTTCGGCTGCGGGATGCATGGCGGAAACCTGACTGAAGAATCAGCGGATTCTATCAGCCTTTGCTCCCGCCTTTGAGCCCCGGATGCCTATGGGGTGACCGTCAGCTTGCCCACCATCCCGGCCTGGTAGTGCCCTGGAATGTTGCAGGCGAACTCCAGGTTGCCGCTCTTGCTGAAGGTCCAGGTCAGTTCGGCCTGCTTGCCCGGCTCCACCAGCACGCTGTTGGGATCGTCATGCTGCATGCCATGGTCCATGCCTGCCATTGAGCCGTGGCCCATGGCTCCATGATCCATCGCCTTCATGCCGGTCGGGGTGAGCATGCCGCTCTGCTGCATCTTGAGCATTTCCTGCTGGTGCTCGGCATGCATGGCCGCGTTGCCCAGATTGAACTCGTGCAGCAACTGCCCCTTGTTGATCAGCACGAATCGCACCGTCTCGCCGGCCTTGATCTCCAGGGCCTTGGGATTGAACGACATGTCCCCCATCACCACCTCGACACTGCGAGTGGCCTTGGCCGCAGGCGCCGGCTGGCCAAAATCGTAAGAGCCGGCCGGCGAGGCCCAGAGCGGTGCGCTCAACAGCATCAGGCAGCCCCCCAGGATCGACCGGCTTCGCCACAACAGGTTTTGCATACTCATCATCAGACTCCAACAAGATCGGGATTCAGCCTGTGGCACACTCTAGAGCCCTGCCGCTGCCAGCCAGCTGACATGCAGATTACAACTTTGTCAGCTTGCACTGCCCTGGCCTGCTGCACGGTATAAAGCCCGGGTTCCAACCGCCACGAGTCCCACCATGAAACTGCTGATCGTCGAAGACCAACCCAAAACCGGCCACTACCTGCGCCAGGGCCTGAGCGAGGCCGGCTTCAACGCCGAACTGGTGGCCGACGGCAGCACCGGCCAGCACCTGGCCCTGACCGGCGACTACGCTCTGCTGATTCTCGACGTGATGCTGCCGGGTCGCGACGGCTGGCAGATCCTCCAGGCGGTGCGCAGCGCCGGGCTGGAAGTGCCGGTACTGTTCCTCACCGCCCGGGATGCCGTGCAAGACCGGGTGCACGGCCTGGAACTGGGGGCCGACGACTACCTGGTCAAGCCTTTTGCCTTCTCCGAACTGCTGGCCCGGGTCCGCAGCCTGCTGCGCCGGGGCAGCGCCGTGGCCCAGGAAACCAGCCTGCAACTGGCAGACCTGCGCCTGGACCTGATCCGCCGCCGGGTAGAACGCGGCAGCCAGCGCATCGACCTGACCGCCAAGGAATTCGCCCTGCTGGAAATGCTCCTGCGGCGCCAGGGCGAAGTCCTGCCCAAGTCGCTGATTGCCTCCCAGGTCTGGGACATGAATTTCGACAGCGATACCAACGTCATCGAAGTAGCCATCCGCCGCCTGCGCCTGAAGATCGACGACGATTTCCCGAACAAACTGATCCATACCGTACGCGGCATGGGCTACGTGCTCGAAGAGCGCCAGGCCTGATGCGCCGCCTGTCCCTGAGCGGGCGCCTGGCGCTGCTGTTCGCCGCCTGCACCGCAGTGGTCTCATTGTTGGCGGGGGTGTTGTTCAGCCGCGCCAGCGAAGCCCATTTCATCGAACTGGATCAGCAACTGCTGGACGGCAAGCTGCTGGCCCTGCGCAGCGCCTTGCAGGATGTCAACGAGGCCGGTGACTTCTCCCCGAGCCAGGCCAGGCTGCAGGACGAACTGAGCCACCAGCCGGACCTGCAGCTACGAGTCGGCGACGTCAATGGCCAGCTCTGGTTCGACAGCGCCCCCGGCCTGCCCGCCTCTCTGCCTGGCGGTGCCGGCTTGCGCAGCCTGGAGCAGGCCGGCACCGCCTACCGTCTCTACACAGCAGCGCTGAATCCCGGCCAGGCGGCCTCGCCGCAATTGACCCTGATCCTCGACATCACCCATCACCAGCACTTTCTGCAGCGCATGCAACACCTGATCTGGCTCACCGTGGGCCTCTCGGCCCTGGCCACTGCCCTGCTCGGCGCCTGGGCCGCCCGCAGTGGCCTGCGCCCGTTGCGGCGCATGGGCGCGGTGGCCGCCGGGGTCTCCGCCAGTTCCCTGACCCAGCGCCTGCCCCAGGAACAGATGCCCGCCGAGCTGGCGGAACTGGCCAGCAGCTTCAACGCCATGCTGGGCCGTCTTGAAGAGTCGTTTCAGCGCCTCTCGGCATTTTCCGCCGACATCGCCCACGAACTGCGCACCCCTTTGTCGAACCTGCTGACCCACACCCAGGTCACCCTGACCCGCCCCCGGCCGCTGGAGGACTATCGCGAAGCCCTGCACAGCAACCTGGAGGAGCTGCAATGGATGGCGCAACTGGTCAACGACATGCTGTACCTGGCCAAGGCCGACCACGGCTTGCTTACACCCAGGCGCGAAGCGCTGGAGCTGGCCCAGGAAACCGACATGCTGCTGGAGTTCTATGGCCCCCTGGCCGAAGACGCACAGATCGAACTGACCCGTGAAGGCCAGGCCGGCTTTGCGGGGGACCGCAGCATGCTGCGCCGGGCGTTGTCCAACCTGCTGGACAATGCCCTGCGCTTCACTCCGGCCGGGGGCGCGGTCAAGGTGCGCCTCAACGAAAGTGCCGAGCACCTGAGCCTGAGCATCGAGAATACCGGCGAAGGGATCGCCAAGGATGTACTGCCGCGCCTGTTCGACCGTTTCTACCGGGCCGACCCGGCACGGCGCGAAGGCAGCAGTGAACATGCGGGGTTGGGGCTGGCGATCACTCAGTCGATCATTCGTGCCCACGGCGGGCAGATCCGATGCGAATCGGCGGCGGGCTGGACCCGTTTCGTGATCGAGTTGCCAAGGCAGGATTGAGGGACTGTTCGCCGGCCAGCCGGCTCCTGCACCAATCGGACAGGAGCCGGCGGCCGGCGAAGGCGGGTCTCAGGAGTAGCGCAAAGCGTGGGCCGGCTCGACCTTGGACGCGCGCCAGGCCGGATACACGGTCGCCAGGAAGCTCAGAACGAAGCCGGCACCACAGATCAGCACCACGTCGCCGCCCTGCAGTTCAGAAGGCAGGTTACTGACGAAATACACATCGGAGCTGAAGATCTGCTGGCCGCTGATTCTTTCCAGCCAGCCCACCAGCTCACTCACGTTCAGCGCCGCGATTACCCCCAGCACCCCACCGATCAGGGTGCCGACGATACCGATCACCGTCCCCTGGACCATGAAGATCGCCATGATCTGCCGTGGTGTGGCGCCGATGGTGCGCAGGATCGCGATGTCCGCCCCCTTGTCATTCACCACCATGATCAAGGTGGCGATGATGTTGAATGCCGCCACCGCCACGATCATCAGCAGTAACAGGCCGATCATGGTCTTTTCCATCTTCATCGCGCTGAACAGGCTGCCCTGGGTGTGGGTCCAGTCATCGGCGCGGAAGTCCGCCCCCAGGCCCTTGGCGATATCCGCCGAGACCTTTGGCGCGGCATACAGGTCCTTGACCGCCAGGCGCACGCTCTGCACCTGGTTCGGCTGCCAGTGCTGCATTTCTGCAGCATCGGCCACATGAATCAGGCCCATGGAGCCATCCAGCTCGGCCCCCACCTTGAATACCCCAACCACGTTGAGGCGTTGCATGCGCGGGGTGATCCCCCCCGGTGCAGTGCTCACTTCAGGCACGATCAGGGTCAGCTTGTCGCCGACGTTCAGGCGAAAGCGCCGGGCCGTGATCTCGCCGATCACCACGCCGAACTCGCCAGGTTTCAGGTCTTGCAGGCTGCCCTGGACAATATGCTGGGCAACGATGGACACCTTGCCTTCCTGGGCCGGATCGATGCCGCTGATCTGGATCGGCTGCATCGCCCCCTTGTAGGAGAGCATGCCCTCCATCTCAGTAAAGGGCACCGCGGCGGTGACTTCCGGATTCTTCAGGGCCGCCGCGGCCACCGGCTGCCAGTCATCGATGGGCTTGACCCCAACGATAGTGGCGTGGGGCACCATGCCGAGGATGCGCGAGCTCATTTCCCGCTGGAAGCCGTTCATCACCGACAGCACCACGATCATCGCCAACACGCCCAGGGCGAGGCCGATCATCGAGGTCATGGAAATGAACGAGACAAAACGATTGCGCCGCTTGGCGCGGGTGTAGCGCGTGCCGATAAAGATCGATAAAGGTCTGAACATGGGCAAGGCACCCTGGAAAGATTAATGACCCGGCATCGACAGCCCAGCCGCCGACGCCGTGTGCGGGCGCATCAGATAGCGACCAGGTGACCTTCTTGCAGGTGCAGTACGCGGTCCATCTGTCGAGCCAGGTTCATGTCGTGGGTCACCACCAGGAAGGCGGTGCGCATCGAGGTACTGAGCTCCAGCATCAGGTCCTGAATTCCCTGGGCCGTGTGCGAGTCGAGGTTGCCGGTGGGCTCATCGAGCATCACCAGCCCCGGCTTGTTCACCAGCGCCCGGGCAATGGCCACCCGCTGGCGCTCGCCACCGGACAGCTCGGCCGGTTTGTGCTCCAGCCGATGGCCGAGCCCGACCCGCTCCAGCAGCGCGGTGGCACGCTGACGGGCTTCCGGGATCGGCGTGCGGCCAATCAGCAGCGGCATGCAGACGTTCTCCAGCGCGGTGAACTCCGGCAGCAGGTGGTGGAACTGGTAGACGAAGCCCAGGGCGCGGTTGCGCAACTGGCCGCGGGCCTTCTCGCCCAGCGCAGAAAGCTCCTCGCCCGCCAGCCAGACGCTGCCCTTGGATGGCGTATCCAGGCCGCCCAGCAGGTTGAGCAAGGTACTCTTGCCCGAGCCGGAAGTGCCGACGATGGCCACTCGCTCACCCGGGTGCAGCTCCAGTTGCAGGCCAGACAGGACCACCACCGATTCCGGGCCTTCCTCATAGGACTTGCCCAGGTCGCGGCAGCTCAGGATTGCTTTTTCACTCATGCCCAACTCACTCATAACGTAGCGCCTCCGCAGGCTGGGTGCGCGCCGCACGCCAGGCTGGATACAGGGTGGCGAGGAAACTCAGGACCAATGCCGCGCCGCAGACCATCAACACATCCTCGGCCATCAGTTGCGACGGCAGGTAGTCGATGAAATACACGTCGGCATTCAGGAATTTGTGGCCGATCAGGCCTTCAAGGGCGGAAATCGCGGCACTCACGTTCAGCGCCGCCAGCATCCCCAGCACAGCACCGATCAAGGTGCCGACCACGCCGATCACCGTGCCCTGGACCATGAAGATCGCCATGATGGTTCCCGGCGTCGCCCCCAGGGTGCGGAGAATGGCGATATCGCCCTTCTTGTCGTTCACCACCATCACCAGGGTCGAGATGATGTTGAACGCGGCCACCGCGACGATCAGCAGCAGCAACAGGCCGATCATGGCTTTTTCCATGCGGATGGCCTGGTACAGGTTGCCGTGGGTACGGGTCCAGTCGCGGGCGTAATAGTGGTTCTCACCCAGCTGCTGGGCGATTTCCCAGGCGGTGCGCGGGGCCTGGAACAGGTCGTCGAACTTCAGCCGCAGGCCTTGTACCTGATCCGCCTTCCAGCGGTGCAGGCGACCCAGGTCCTGGAGGTTGGTCAGGCCCAGGTAGCCGTCGATCTCGCCGGCGCCGACATGGAAGATGCCCACCACGGTAAAACGCTTCATCCGTGGGAACATCCCGGCCGGGGTCACCGTGACTTCCGGGGCGACGAAGGTCAGCTTGTCTCCCAGGCCGACACCCAGCTTGGTTGCCGCCTTGTCACCAATGACAATGCCGAAACTACCGGGCGCCAGCGCGTCCAACTGCCCCTGCTGCATGAAGTGGTCGATGATCGACACCTGCCGCTCCTGCTCAGGGTCGATGGCATTGAGCAGCACCTTCTGCACCTGGCCATTGTTGGTCAACAGGCCCTGCATCTGGGTGAACGGCGCCACCGCCAGCACTTTGGGGTTCTGCTTGACCTTGTCGGCCAGGCTTTGCCAGTCGCTGATGGGTTCGCCGGATTCGATGGTGGCGTGGGGCACCATGCCCAGCACGCGGGTGCGCATCTCATGATCGAAGCCGTTCATCACCGACAGCACCACGATCATCACGATCACGCCAAGGGCGAGTCCGATCATCGAAGTCAGGGAAATGAATGACACAAAATGATTGCGACGCTTTGCACGGGTGTAACGCGTGCCGATAAAAGCAAACAGAGGTCTGAACATGTCGGGGCTTGTGCAGAGGAAAAGAAGACGTCCTTGTGGCGGGGCCTGGTAAGCAGCTTTACACTCAGACCACTGCCTCTACCATGGGTTCGCCATGTCGACATTAGATGAAGAAGATCGCCGCGAATACTACCGTATCGAGGACACGATCGCACTGGAAATTAGCCCCTTGTCCGCCCTCGACGCGGCGAGCAAGGAAGTGTTGCAGGATGAGTCCCCACTGTTCAATCTGCTCAGTGAACTGCACCTGAGCGAATTCGAATCCCAGCATCTGCTGCGCCAGGTCAGCGAGCGCGATCGCACCCTGGCCAGCTACCTCAAGGCTATGAACAAACGCATCGACCTGCTCAGCCAGGTGGTGGCGCAAACGGTGTTCGGCAAGTTCGGCGAGCCGCAGCGGGTCATTCTGTCCGAGGGCGGCATCGAATTCAGCCATCACCAGAGCTACCCAAGCGGCAGCCATCTTGCGGTGAAGCTGTTGCTGATGCCGCAGGCCCTGGGCCTGCTGCTGCGGGCCAAGGTCACCCACTGCGAGCCCCAGAGCTTTGGCACCTTCGAGATCGGCACCGAGTTCGAAGCATTGACCGATGCCCAACGCCAGCTGCTGGCGCGCTATATCCTGCAGAAACAGGCCCAGCAACGCCGCCAGGCCCGGGAGCAGAGCGACCCCGCCGCCGGCTGAGCAGTACGCCCGACCCTCTCTTAAGGAACAACATCCGTGAAGGAGCAATTGTGACCCTGATCTATGGCCATCGCGGCGCTAAAGGCGAAGCACCCGAAAATACCCTGACCAGCTTTCAGGAGTGCCTCAAGCACGGCGTGCGCCGTTGCGAGCTCGACTTGCACCTGTCCATGGACGGCGAGTTGATGGTGATCCACGACCCGACCCTCAAGCGCACCACAGACCGGCGCGGCAAAGTGGTGGAGCATTCCGCCGCCGAGCTGGTGACCTACGACGCGCGCAAGGGCGGCCCGGGCTGGGTCAACCCCTGCCCCATTCCGCGCCTGGAAGAGCTGTTCGAGAAATGCGACTTCGAGCACTGGCAGCTGGAGGTCAAGAGCGCCTCGCGCACTCGCGCCGCCACCACAGTGCTGGCGATTCGCGAAATGGCCCAGCGTTTCGGCCTGCTGGACAAGGTCACCGTGACCTCAAGTTCTCGGGAAGTATTGAAGGCCGCCGTGGAGCTGACCCCGGACCTGTCCCGCGGACTGGTAGCCGAATACGCCTGGCTCGACCCATTGAAGGTCGCCCAGAGCTATGGCTGCGAGATTCTGGCGTTGAACTGGACGCTGTGCACCCCAGAGCGTCTGCAACGGGCGCAGCGCCAGGGCTTGCATGTGTCGGTATGGACGGTCAACGAGCCTGCGCTGATGCGCAGGCTCGCCGACTTCGGCGTAGATAGCCTGATTACAGACTTTCCCGGTTTGGCCAGCGCCACCCTCGAGAATCGCTGAAATCGGTCTCCCCGGCCGGCTCAGGCCACCGGCCGGAGCCGCTCAAAAAAGCCGGTTGAGGCCATCGTATGCCGCTACCCGATAGGCTTCGGCCATGGTCGGGTAGTTGAAGGTGGTGTTGACGAAGTACTTCAGGGTGTTGAGCTCGCCCGGCTGGCTCA
Source organism: Pseudomonas protegens CHA0 (assembly GCF_000397205.1). NCBI lineage: Bacteria > Pseudomonadati > Pseudomonadota > Gammaproteobacteria > Pseudomonadales > Pseudomonadaceae > Pseudomonas > Pseudomonas protegens. Next base: position 2,238,777 of record NC_021237.1, on the reverse strand, counting down.
TGATCGCCTGGCCGATGTGCACGATCTCCGAAGCCTGGTAGCCGAAGCAATGGACGCCGAGGACTTCCAGGGTTTCCCGGTGGAACAGGATCTTCAGCATGCCTTGAGGCTCGCCGGCGATCTGCGCACGGGCCATGCCCTTGAAGAACGCCTTGCCCACCTCGTAAGGCACCTTGGCCTGGGTCAGTTCCTGCTCGTTCTTGCCGATGGAGCTGATCTCGGGAATGGTGTAGATCCCGGTCGGCACGTCGTTGACGAAGCGCCAACTGCCGTTGTCGACAATACTGCCGGCCGCGGAACGACCCTGGTCGTGGGCGGCACTGGCCAGGCTCGGCCAGCCGATCACGTCACCGGCCCCGTAGATGTTCGGCACGCAGGTGCGGTAGTTCTCGTCGACTTCGATCTGGCCGCGGCTGTTGACCTTGACCCCGATGTTCTCCATGCCCAGCTTGTCGGTGTTGCCGGTACGGCCGTTGCACCAGAGCAAGGCGTCGGCCTTGATCTTCTTGCCAGACTTGAGGTGCAGGATCACGCCGTTGTCCACACCTTCAACGCGGTCGTATTCCTCGTTGTGGCGCACGGTGATGTTGTTGTTGCTGAAGTGGTAGCTCAGGGCCTGGGAGATTTCCGAATCCAGGAAGCTCAGCAACTGGCCGCGGTTGTCCACCAGCTCCACCAGAACCCCCAGGCCACTGAAGATCGAGGCGTATTCGCAACCGATGACCCCGGCGCCGTAGACGATGAGTTTGCGCGGGGTATGGCCGAGGCTGAGGATGGTGTCGCTATCGTAGATACGCGGGTGGCTGAAATCGATATCCGCGGGGCGATAGGGGCGCGAGCCGGTGGCAATGATGATGTGCTTGGCTACCAGCTTTTCCACCACGCCGTTGGCGCAGACCACTTCCACGGTCTGCTCGTCGGCGAAGCTGCCAGTGCCGAAGAACACATCGACCCGGTTGCGGGCGTAGTAGCCAGTACGCGAGGCCACTTGCTTGGAGATGACCTTCTCGGCGCTCTTGAGCACGTCCGGGAAGGAGAACCAGCGCGGCTCGCCAATGGCCCGGAACATCGGGTTGGTGTTGAACTGCATGATCTGCCGGACCGAGTGACGCAGGGCCTTGGACGGGATGGTACCCAGGTGGGTGCAGTTGCCGCCGACCTGGCGACGGCTATCGACCATCGCCACTTTGCGTCCTGCTTTCGCGGCGTTCATCGCCGCACCTTCTCCAGCGGGGCCTGAGCCCAGCACCACTACGTCGTAGTTGTAGACAGCCATGCGTACTCCTCAGAACAGGCCGAGACACCCTTCTGGCGTCTCCGGCTAAATCATGCCGCGGCCAGCGGCATGAAGGATCAATTTGGCTCGGTTACGAACCCGGGCACAGTCTATAGAAGCGTCAACGCCGCGCACATTAACCCTTGGTCGCGTCGTAGGCTACTTTTGCCTGCACTACAGGCTGCGCAACAGCGCACCAGGTTATTGTTTTTGCCCGGCCAGCAGCGCATCGAAAGCCGGGTTGCTGCGTGTGACGAAACCTGTAGCGCTGCGCATCACAAAAAATCCGGCGATGCCGTGTTTTTCCGCGTAGTCCCAGCCCGCCTCCGGGCCGAGTATCAGCAACAGCGTCGACAGGCCATCGGCCATCAACGCCGAAGGATGAATCACCGTTACCGAGGCCAACGGGTGGGCGATGGGTTGGCCGAGCCGGGCATCGAAGGTATGGGAGTAACGCTGGCCGTCCTGCTCGAAGTAATTACGGTAGTCGCCGGAAGTGGAAACGCCAAAACCATCCAGGGCGATCACCCGCTGGGCTACCTGCTGGTCATCACGCGGCTCCTCCAGGGCTATCCGCCATGGTGAGCCGTCGGGCTTGCGACCCACGGCCTTGAGCTCGCCGGTGGCTTCGGCAAGGAAGCTGTCGATCCCCAGTTGCGTGAGCCGGGCAGCGATGCGGTCCACCGCATAGCCGGCGGCGATGCTGTTGAAATCCACCTCCACCGGCGCATCCTTGCACAGCTCCTGCCCTTCGATACGCAGGTGAGCGTGCCCTACCCGCTGCCGCACCTCAGCCAGGGCTGACGCGCCGGGAACCTTTTCCTCTCGCCCCTGAGGGCCAAAACCCCAGAGATCCAGCAGCGGTTCCACCGTCAGGTCGAAGGCGCCATCGCTGCCCCGGGACAACTGCTCACCCACTCGCACCAACTGCAACACCGGCTCCGGCATCGGCTGGCAGCTATCGGCGGGCAAGGCGTTGAAACGCTCGATGTCCGAATCGCTGCGATAGGTGGACATCTGCCCGTCGACCTCGGCCAGAATCCCCTCGACCTCAGCCTGTATCAGGGACGGCGCCGGCCCCTGGGCGTGACGCACATACTGCACCGACCAGGTGCTGCCCATGGTCGGCCCGGAGAGGCTTTCCAGGCGCTCGCCGCCACAACCGGCCAACAGCACCAGCGCGGTGTACAAAGCGCTCCATCGCGATCGTTGCTTACCCGACAAGGTGTTCCTCCCGATCAACCGCCCTGCTGGGCCAGCTGGCAGTACAAATGGCCATTATGCGACAGACGGAGGCCGCCTGCCCGGCGTCCCACCGCCTTGGCTACGGGCAGAACCTTGATCTAGAGCCGCCCTGCCACCCCAAGAGTTTTTGTTGCCGGATGGCTTTCATACACATATCGTTACAAAACTGTTCAGCGTGCAGCCTCGAGCCCCGACTTTGCAGTAAGGGACGCATAACGACCAGGGATTGCTAACAAGACAGCCAAAGTGAGTGAAAAAAATGTCCACGACCACGGGCAAAGGCAAGGCGATCTTTCGCGTTGTCAGCGGCAACTTTCTCGAGATGTTCGACTTCATGGTCTACGGCTTCTACGCCACGGCGATTGCCAAGACCTTCTTTCCTGCGGACAGCGCCTTCGCCTCGTTGATGCTGTCCCTGGCGACCTTTGGCGCGGGCTTCCTGATGCGCCCCCTGGGAGCGATTTTCCTCGGTGCCTACATTGACCGTCACGGCCGTCGCCAAGGCCTGATCATTACCCTGGCACTGATGGCCGCGGGCACCGTGCTGATTGCCTGCGTGCCGGGCTACGCCACCCTTGGCGTCGCCGCGCCCTTGCTGGTGCTGCTGGGTCGCCTGCTGCAGGGCTTTTCCGCCGGCGTCGAGCTGGGCGGGGTGTCGGTGTACCTGGCCGAAATCTCCACGCCGGGCCGCAAGGGCTTCTTCGTCAGTTGGCAGTCGGCCAGCCAACAGGCCGCAGTGGTCTTCGCCGGCCTGCTGGGCGTAGGCCTGAACCACTGGCTGAGCCCCGAGCAAATGGGTGACTGGGGCTGGCGCGTGCCGTTCCTGGTGGGCTGCATGATTGTTCCGGCGATCTTCATGATCCGTCGCTCCCTGGAAGAGACCCCGGAGTTCCAGGCCCGCAAGCATCGCCCTTCGCTGCAGGAAATCGTCCGTTCCATCGGCCAGAACTTCGGCATCGTCATCGCCGGCATGGCTCTGGTGGTGATGACCACCGTGTCCTTCTACCTGATCACCGCCTACACCCCGACCTTCGGCAAGGCCGAACTGCACCTGTCGGACTTCGACGCCCTGCTGGTAACCGTGTGCATCGGTCTGTCGAACTTCTTCTGGCTGCCGGTCATGGGGTCACTGTCGGACAAGATCGGCCGCAAGCCGCTGCTGCTGGGGGCGACCATCCTGGCCATCTTCACGGCTTATCCGGCACTGTCCTGGCTGGTGGCCAACCCCAGCTTCAGCCACCTGCTGATCGTCGAGCTGTGGCTGTCTTTCCTCTATGGCTCGTATAACGGCGCGATGGTGGTGGCCCTGACTGAAATCATGCCGGTGGAAGTGCGCACCACGGGTTTTTCCCTGGCCTACAGCCTGGCCACCGCGACCTTCGGCGGCTTTACCCCGGCAGCCTGCACCTACCTGATCCACGTCCTGGGCAATCAGGCGGCTCCGGGCATCTGGCTCAGTGGCGCGGCGGTGCTGGGGCTGATCGCCACCCTGGTGCTGTTCCGCGGCAATCGCCACGAACTGCGTACCGCGCAAGCGGCAACAGCGCGCGGCGCCTGAGACAAACGCTTCGCTGGCAAGCCAGCTCCTACGGTTGCGCCGACCTGGCTTGCCGGCGCAAGCCACAAACAAAAACGCCCCGACAAGTCGGGGCGTTTTCATTTCAGCAGTCGCTTAGCGTGGGAACGCTGGCGGGTTGACCCCGGCCATGTCTTCCATCACGCGCACTACCTGGCAGCTGTAACCGAACTCGTTGTCGTACCAGACGTACAGAACAACGCGGTTGTCCTGAACGATGGTCGCTTCAGCGTCGACCACACCGGCGTGACGCGAGCCCACGAAGTCGGTGGACACCACTTCCTGCGAGTTGACGAAGTCGATCTGCTTGTGCAGGTCGGAGTGCAGCGCCATGTAGCGCAGGTACTCGTTCATCTCTTCACGGGTGGCGGCTTTCTCGAGGTTCAGGTTGAGAATGGCCATCGACACGTTTGGCGTCGGAACGCGGATCGCGTTACCGGTCAGCTTGCCGGCCAGCTCAGGCAGGGCCTTGGCAGCAGCAGTAGCAGCACCGGTCTCGGTGATCACCATGTTCAGCGCGGCGCTACGGCCACGGCGATCGCCCTTGTGGAAGTTGTCGATCAGGTTCTGGTCGTTGGTGTACGAGTGAACGGTTTCGACGTGACCGTTGATGATGCCGAACTTGTCATTCACAGCCTTCAGCACCGGCACGATGGCGTTGGTGGTGCAGGAAGCGGCGGACACGATCTTGTCGTCAGCGGTGATTTCGTTGTGGTTGATACCGTGAACGATGTTCTTCAGCTTGCCTTTGCCTGGCGCGGTCAGAACAACGCGGTCGATACCCGGGCAGGCCAGGTGCTGGCCCAGACCGTCGGCGTCACGCCATACACCGGTGTTGTCCACCAGCAGAGCGTCCTTGATGCCGTACTGGGTGTAGTCCACCTCGGTCGGGTTCTTCGCGTAGATGACCTGGATCAGGTTACCGTTGGCGGTGATGGTGTTGTTTTCTTCGTCGATGGTGATGGTGCCGTTGAACGAACCGTGCACCGAGTCGCGACGCAGCAGGCTGGCGCGCTTGGTCAGGTCGTTTTCGGCGCCCTTGCGCACCACGATGGCGCGCAGACGCAGGCCGTCGCCACCACCGGTTTTCTCGATCAGGATGCGCGCCAGCAGACGGCCGATACGACCGAAGCCGTACAGGACTACGTCAGTGCCTTTGCGGGCCGAAGCATTTTGCTGGCCAACCACATCAGCCATTTCTTCGCGAACGAACTGCTCGGCGCTGCGGCCATTGCCTTCGTTACGGAATTTGAACGCCAACTTGCCCAGGTCTACCGATGCCGCGCCGAGCTTGAGCTCGCTCATGGCTTTAAGCAGAGGGAATGTTTCGTGGACGGAGAGTTCGCTATCGTCGGAGGAACGGTGGCGAGCAAAGCGGTGAGCTTTGAGAATCGCGATGACAGACTGGTTGATCAGGCTGCGGCCATAGATCGAGCTCACCACGTTGTTATTGCGGTAGAGCTGACCGATAAGCGGAATCATCGCTTCTGCGAGTGCTTCACGGTCGATCCATTCACCAAGACACTGGTCGGGCTTCTGAGTCACGGGAACCTTCCACATGTAGGGGCAGAAAAAAGGGGCTACATTATGCCGCCCAGTTCCTGTCGTAGCAATGCGCGCCTGTCGTGCGGAACGTAACAAAAAGCCCTTGCAAAAAAACACCACTGTGCTGGAGACCAGTAAAACCGCGGCTTCCAGCAGCGTCAATTTTTTGGACATCACACCAGCCTGTCTGTAACCCTCCGTAACACCAGCCACAATCGGCACTACATTTCAGGTCAAGAAGCGCATTTTGTTGTCATAGCCACTACATTTGCCCCAACCAGCGTATTAGACGCATCAGCCACTGACAGTGGCTGCCCGGGGCCGTTACAATTACCGACTTTGTCGCAACGCTTGGAGCTTGACCGTCCGTGCCCGTCCTGCGTCTACCGCTACTCCCTGCCGCCGCCGGCAAACAGCATTGGGGCAACTTGCCCGGTGCCGCCCTGAGCCTGGCCATCGCCGAAGCCGCCAGCGCTGCCAAGCGCTTCACCCTCCTGCTGACTGCCGACAGCCAAAGCGCTGACCGGCTGGAACAGGAGCTGAGCTTCTTCGCCCCGGATCTGCCGGTGCTGCATTTTCCTGACTGGGAAACCCTGCCCTACGACCTGTTCTCGCCGCACCAGGACATCATTTCCCAGCGCATCGCCAGCCTCTATCGGCTGCCGGAGCTGGAACATGGCGTGCTGGTGGTGCCGATCACCACTGCCCTGCACCGCCTGGCGCCCACCCAGTTCCTGCTGGGCAGCAGCCTGGTGCTGGACGTCGGCCAGAAGCTCGATGTGGAACAGATGCGCACCCGCCTGGAAGCCAGTGGTTACCGCTACGTGGACACCGTCTACGAACACGGCGAATTCACCGTGCGCGGCGCACTGATCGATCTGTTTCCCATGGGCAGCAAGCTGCCCTATCGCATCGACCTGTTCGACGACGAAATCGAGACCCTGCGCACCTTCGATCCGGAGAACCAGCGCTCCATCGACAAGGTCGACTCGGTGCGCCTGCTGCCGGCCAAGGAGTTCCCGCTGCAGAAAGAAGCGGTGACCCGCTTCAAGGCGCGCTTTCGCGAACGCTTCGATGTGGACTTCCGTCGCTGCCCGATCTTCCAGGACCTGAGCAGCGGGATTACCCCGGCCGGTATCGAGTACTACCTGCCGCTGTTCTTCGAAGAGACCTCGACCCTGTTCGACTACCTGCCCCAGGACACCCAGGTGTTTTCCCTGCCGGGCATCGAACAGGCCGCGGAAAACTTCTGGAACGATGTACGCAACCGCTATGAAGAGCGCCGCGTCGACCCTTCGCGCCCGCTCCTGCCCCCGGCCGAACTGTTCCTGCCAGTGGAAGACTGCTTCGCCCGGCTGAAGAACTGGCCGCGAGTGGTGGCCAGCCAGCAGGACATCGAGACCGGTGTCGGCCGCGAACGCTTCCCGGCCCACGAGCTGCCGAACCTGGCCATCGAAGCCAAGGCCAACCAGCCGCTGGCAGCACTTTCGGGCTTTCTCGACGAGTTCCCCGGGCGAGTGCTGTTCACCGCCGAATCCGCCGGCCGCCGGGAAGTGCTGCTGGAGCTGCTGGAGCGCCTCAAGCTGCGACCCAAGACCGTCGACAGCTGGCCGGACTTCGTCGCCAGCAAGGAACGCCTGGCAATCACCATCGCCCCGCTGGACGAAGGCCTGGTGCTGGACGATCCGGCCCTGGCCCTGGTGGCCGAAAGCCCGTTGTTCGGCCAGCGAGTAATGCAGCGTCGGCGCCGGGAAAAGCGCGCCGATGCCAACAACGATGCAGTGATCAAGAACCTCACCGAGCTGCGTGAAGGCGCGCCGGTCGTGCACATCGATCATGGTGTCGGCCGCTACCTGGGGCTGGCCACGCTGGAAATCGACAATCAGGTCGCCGAATTTCTCACTCTGGAATACGCCGAGGGCGCCAAGCTCTATGTGCCCGTGGCCAACCTGCACCTGATCGCCCGTTACACCGGCAGCGACGATGCACTCGCCCCACTGCACCGCCTGGGCTCGGAAGCCTGGCAGAAAGCCAAGCGCAAAGCCGCCGAACAGGTGCGGGACGTGGCGGCCGAGCTGCTGGACATCTATGCCCGCCGCGCCGCCCGGGAAGGCTATGCCTTTGCCGACCCGAAGGCCGACTACGCCACCTTCAGCGCCGGCTTCCCCTTCGAGGAAACCCCGGACCAGCAAAGCACCATCGAGGCCGTGCGCGAAGACATGCTCTCGGGCAAACCGATGGACCGACTGGTCTGTGGCGACGTGGGCTTCGGCAAGACCGAAGTGGCCATGCGCGCCGCTTTCATTGCGGTCCACGGCGGCAAGCAAGTGGCGATCCTGGTGCCCACCACCCTACTCGCCCAGCAGCACTACAACAGCTTCCGCGACCGCTTCGCCGACTGGCCGGTGACCGTGGAAGTGATGAGCCGCTTCAAGTCCACCAAGGAAGTGAATGCTGCGGTGGCGGACCTCGCCGAAGGCAAGATCGACATCGTCATCGGCACCCACAAGCTGTTGCAGGACGATGTGAAGATCAAGAACCTGGGGCTGGTGATCATCGACGAAGAACACCGATTCGGGGTCCGCCAGAAAGAGCAGCTCAAGGCGCTGCGCAGCGAAGTCGACATCCTGACCCTGACCGCCACGCCGATCCCGCGGACCCTGAACATGGCCGTCTCGGGCATGCGCGATCTGTCGATCATCGCCACCCCGCCGGCGCGACGCCTGTCGGTGCGCACCTTTGTCATGGAGCAGAACAAGAGCACGGTCAAAGAGGCCCTGCTGCGCGAACTGCTGCGTGGCGGCCAGGTGTACTACCTGCACAACGACGTGAAGACCATCGAGAAATGCGCCGCCGACCTGGCCGAACTGGTGCCCGAGGCGCGGATCGGCATCGGCCACGGGCAGATGCGCGAACGCGAACTCGAACAAGTGATGAGCGACTTCTATCACAAGCGCTTCAACGTGCTGATCGCCTCGACCATCATCGAGACCGGCATCGACGTGCCCAGCGCCAACACCATCATCATCGAGCGCGCCGACAAGTTCGGCCTGGCCCAGTTGCACCAGTTGCGCGGTCGGGTCGGGCGCAGTCACCACCAGGCCTACGCATACCTCTTGACGCCACCGCGCCAGCAGATCACCCCGGACGCGGAAAAACGCCTGGAGGCCATCGCCAACACCCAGGACCTGGGAGCCGGCTTCGTCCTGGCCACCAACGACCTGGAGATCCGTGGCGCTGGCGAACTGCTGGGCGACGGCCAGAGCGGGCAGATCCAGGCCGTGGGCTTCACCCTCTACATGGAAATGCTCGAACGCGCGGTGAAGGCCATCCGCAAGGGCGAACAACCGAACCTCGACCAGCCACTGGGTGGCGGCCCGGAAATCAACCTGCGCCTGCCGGCACTGATTCCCGAGGACTACCTGCCGGACGTGCACGCGCGCCTGATCCTCTACAAGCGCATCGCGTCGGCCACCGACGAGGACGGCCTGAAGGACCTGCAAGTGGAGATGATCGACCGCTTCGGCCTGCTGCCGGAGCCGACCAAGAACCTGATCCGCCTGACCCTGCTCAAACTCCAGGCCGAGCAACTGGGGATCAAGAAGGTCGACGGCGGCCCACAAGGCGGCCGCATCGAGTTCGCCGCAGATACACCGGTAGACCCACTGGCCTTGATCAAACTGATCCAGGGCCAGCCCAAACGCTACAAATTCGAAGGCGCAACCCTGTTCAAGTTCATGGTGCCGATGGAGCGCCCGGAAGAGCGCTTTAATACATTGGAGGCACTGTTTGAGCGCCTCACCCCGAAATCTGCTTGAAGGACGCCCCATGCGCCTGTTCCGCTCCCTGACCCTGCTCCTGGCCCTGGTCGCGCCAACGGCCTTTGCCGATGACCTGTACCAGGTGGAAATGATCCTCGTACGGCAGAACGCCGAGCCGCTGATCGTCAGCCGTGCAGCCCCCGAAGACTGGGCCGCCGGCGCTCAACGGCTGAGCCCGGACAGCCTGCGTACCCCAGCCCTGGGCAGCATCGTGGAAAAGCTCGGCGCCAGCGGCAGCTACAGCGTGCTGTTGCACAAGGCCTGGCAACAGACCCTGGGGGAAACCCCGGTAAAGGTTGCCCTCAGCGATGGCCCGGAACAGTTCGGCCAGTTCCCCATCGAAGGCACCCTGAGCCTGAAGCTAGGGCGCTTCACCGATGTGGACGCGGACTTCTGGGTCAACCAGATCGACAGCAACGGCCTGGTCACCAGCAGCGAGCGCCTGAAACAGCAGAGCCATACCAAGAATGGCCAGCTCAACTACCTGGACAACGGCCATCTGGCGCTGCTGATCAAGATCACCTCGCTGACCGCACCGGCACCGCGCCCCGCTCCAACTGAAATTCCGGACTGATCGAAGTCCCTATGACCCCGCCCCTGACCAAACCCCTGGCCCCCTCCTGGGTCAACCGCTTCAAGGAACAAGCCTTGGAGCGTGGCCGGCGCTACGCCCTGGAAAAACGCGTGCGCATCGCCACGGCCGGAGACAGCGCTATCACCGCCAGTTGCGAAGGCTCCGGTGGCACTATGTACCGGCAGACCATCACCCTGCGCGAATCGAGCAAGGGCAACCTGCTGCTGATCGACGCCCACTGCACCTGCCCAGTACGCAGCAACTGCAAGCACATCGCTGCGGTGCTGCTACAAGTGGAGGAAACCCTGGCCTACCCGGCGGCAGCCCAGGACGCAGAACTGCTGGAAAAGCTCTCCGCAGTCCTCGACAGCCGTCGCCCCGCTGCCCTGCCCCAGGTACTGCTGGAGGATGTGCACCCGGTGCCGCGGCTGTGGCTGGCAAGCATCGAGTTCAGCGCCTTCGAACCGCGCAACGGCAAGATGCAGCGCTACATCCAGCACCGCGCCGCACTGTCGTTCAACTACAGGGGCGAATACGCCAGCGGGCAGAAGAACACCGATGTGATCATCCGCCAGGAACACCAGAGCCTGCGCATCAAGCGCCAGCCCGAGCTGGAACAGGGCTGGCGCGAGCAATTGCGAGGCCTGGGCTTCAAGATCGCCACCCGGCAGAGCAAGGCACTGCCGGAAAGCGCCGGCGAGCTGTTCGAGATGGTCAACGACAGCGCCTGGCTGACCTTCACCCTCAACGAGCTGCCCAAGCTGCGCAGCCAGGGCTGGGAGCTGCAGATCGACGAAGGCTTCGGCTTCGACCTGACGGCGGTGGACGACTGGTACGCCAGTGTCGACGAGGCCCCGGGCCGCGACTGGTTCGACCTGGAACTGGGGATCATCGTCAACGGCGAGCGCTTGAGCCTGCTGCCGATTTTGCTCAACCTGATGCGCTCGCACACCGAGATCCTCAATCCGGAGCGCCTGGCCAAGCGCCGCGACGACGAGCTGATCCTGGTGAACATTCCCAATCGGCCCAACTCCCTGCATGGCCCGCTGCAAGTGGCACTGCCCTATGGCCGCCTGAAGCCGGTACTGGCAACCCTGGGCGAGTTCTATCTGCAAGAACCCGGCGATACCACCCTGCGCTTGAGCAGCGCCGACGCCACCCGCCTCAACCCGTTGCAGGACCTGCCACTGCTATGGGAAGGCGGCGAACACATTCGCACCTTCGCCCAGCGCCTGCGGGACATCCGCGACTACTCGGCGCCGGCGCCCCAGGGCCTGAACGCCACCCTGCGCCCCTATCAGCTCGAAGGCCTGAGCTGGATGCAGTCACTGCGCCAGCTGGAAGTGGGCGGCATCCTGGCCGACGACATGGGCCTGGGCAAGACCCTGCAAACCCTGGCGCACATACTCAGCGAGAAGAACGCCGGGCGCCTGGACCGCCCCTGCATGGTGGTAATGCCCACCAGCCTGATTCCCAACTGGCTGGACGAGGCCGCGCACTTCACCCCGCAGCTCAAGGTACTGGCGCTGTATGGCGCCGGGCGCAAGAAACACTTCGCCCAGCTGGGCGACCATGACTTGCTGCTGACCACCTATGCGCTGCTGCCCAAGGACATCGAACTGCTGGCGGCCCAGCCCCTGCATGTGCTGATCCTCGATGAGGCGCAGTACATCAAGAACCCGTCGAGCAAGGCCGCCCAGGCTGCTCGGGAACTCAATGCCCGGCAGCGCCTGTGCCTGTCCGGCACGCCGCTGGAAAACCATCTGGGGGAGCTCTGGTCGCTGTTCCACTTCCTCTTGCCGGGCTGGCTCGGCGATGCCAAGAGCTTCAACCGTGACTACCGGGTACCGATTGAAAAGCACGCCAGCGAGGTGCGCCTGCAGCACCTCAACGGCCGGATCAAGCCCTTCCTGCTGCGCCGTACCAAGGAGCAAGTGGCCACCGAACTGCCGCCCAAGACCGAGATCATCCACTGGGTCGAGCTCAACGAGGCGCAGCGTGATGTCTACGAAACCATGCGCCTGGCCATGGACAAGAAAGTGCGCGACGAAATCACCCGCAAAGGTGTGGCGCGCAGCCAGATCATCATTCTTGAAGCCCTGCTCAAACTGCGTCAGGTGTGTTGCGACCTGCGCCTGGTCAACGACTCGCCACCCACACGGGGCAGCTCCTCAGGCAAGCTCGACAGCCTGATGGAAATGCTTGAAGAACTGTTCGAAGAGGGCCGGCGGATTCTGCTGTTCTCGCAGTTCACCTCGATGCTGAGCCTGATCGAGGCCGAGCTGAAGCGGCGCAACATCGCCTACGCCTTGCTCACCGGCCAGACCCGGGACCGGCGCACTCCGGTACGGGACTTCCAGAGCGGCAAGCTGCAGATTTTCCTGATCAGTCTCAAGGCTGGTGGTGTCGGCCTCAACCTGACCGAAGCCGATACGGTGATTCACTACGACCCTTGGTGGAACCCGGCCACCGAGAGCCAGGCTACCGACCGCGCCTATCGCATCGGCCAGGAAAAGCCCGTGTTCGTCTACAAGCTGATTGCCCGAGGTACGGTGGAAGAAAAGATCCAGCACCTGCAGCAGGAAAAATCGGACCTGGCGGCAGGTGTGCTTGATGGGCGCAAGGCCGGTGACTGGAAGCTGCAGAGCGACGACATCGAAGCCTTGTTCGCCCCACTGCCGGACAACAAGGGCGGCCGCTGAGACCGGCCACGTGCGGGGGCATCCAGAATTGCCCGGAGCCCCCTTGCGAAGTCGTCAGTCGATCAACTGGGCATCCTTGAGGGCACCCAGCGCCGCCAACCAACGCGGATCCTGCTTGTACTCGATATTGGCGAAGGCCTGGCCACGCATGCGCGCGATGCGTGGCGAAGGCTGCACCTTGAGGCGCTGCACGGCACTCAGGGCCAGCTCGGCGGCAGCACGGTCATTGCATACCAGCCCCATGTCGCAACCGGCGGTCAGCGCCGCTTCGATCCGGCTTGCCGCGTCCCCGACGACATGGGCGCCGGCCATGGACAGGTCATCGCTGAAGATCACCCCGTCAAATTGCAGCTCGCCACGCAGGATGTCCTGCAACCAGTAGCGCGAGAAGCCGGCCGGTTGAGGGTCGACTTGCGGATAGATGACGTGCGCAGGCATCACTGCCGCCAACTGCTTGCTCAGACGAGCAAAGGGCAACAGGTCCTTGGCACGGATTTCATCCAGACTGCGCTCGTCATTGGGGATCGCCACATGAGAGTCGGCCTCGGCCCAGCCGTGCCCGGGAAAGTGCTTGCCGGTAGCGGCCATGCCGGCGCTGTTCATACCGCGGATAAACGCACCGGCGAGCAACGCCGCCTGCTCGGGGTCGCCCTCGAAAGCCCGGCTGCCCACCACCGCGCTGCGCTGGTGATCGAGGTCCAGTACCGGGGCGAAGCTCAGGTCCAGCCCCACCGCCAGCACCTCGGTGGCCATGACCCAGCCACACTGCTCGGCCAGGTACTCGGCATTCGGATTGTCGGCCAGGGCACGCATGGCCGGCAGGCGCACAAAGCCCTGGCGCAGACGCTGCACCCGGCCGCCCTCCTGGTCCACGGCCAACAACAGGTCCGGGCGAATCGCCCGAATCGCCGCGCACAGCTCCCGTACCTGGCGCGGATGTTCGATATTGCGGGCAAAGATGATCAACCCACCGACCTGCGGCTGGCGCAGGAGTTGGCGATCTTCGGCCGTCAGCCAGGTACCGGCGACGTCCACCATCAAAGAGCCTTGCAGGCCAGCAGTCATAGAAATTCCTTAAGCACTACAATGGCTTCCAGGCAACGCTGATCGAGCCGCATCCGCATGGATGCAGCCGGGCCGAGCAGCATCGGCGCAGGGAAGGCACGGGATATAGAACGAGAATCGGCATGGGCGGCTAGCTTAGCGGATGTAAGCTGTCGCGCCCACCCGTGGGTCAGGCCTTGGCGGCTGCCGGGGCCGATTTGCTGCGCGGCTTGAGCTGGGCGCTGGCCATGGCTTCGTCGGTGACGCCGGTTTCGGCACGCATGCCGGCGGCGAGGAACGGCACCATCAGGCGCATCACCTGCTCGATGGAGGTATTGACCCCGAAATCGGTTTCGGCGATAGCCCGCAGCGCCTTGATCCCGGACATGCTGAACGCCGCAGCACCGAGCATGAAGTGCACGCGCCAGAACAGCTCGATGGGCGGAATACGCGGCGCCGCTTCGTTGACCAGCAGCATGTAGCGGCGGAACACCTTGCCGTACATGTCCTCCAGATAACGCCGCAAGTGCCCCTGGCTCTGGCTGAACGCCAGCCCCAGCAGACGCATGAAGATCGACAGGTCGTTACCGCTGCGCGGCTGCACTACCAGGGCCTGCTCGACGAGGATCTCCAGCAGCTCTTCCAGGCTCGGCTTGTTCTCCGGCCTGGACTGACGGCGCTCAAGCTCACGATCGAGACTGATGCAGAACGGGCCGAGGAAACGCGAGAATACCGCCTGGATCAAGGCCTTCTTGGACCCGAAATGATAGTTGACCGCTGCCAGGTTGACCCCGGCCTTGCTGGTGATCAGCCGCAATGAGGTTTCGGCAAAACCTTTTTCCGCGAACAACTGCTCGGCAGCATCGAGAATGCGTTCAACGGTTTCCGACTGGGCCATGGCTACTCCGCCTGACAAACACTTGTTTGAAACATACGTTTCAGGCTTTGCAATGTCAAGCCTGCCGGCCTCTGCGCAAGCCGTCCGGCGCGCTATTTAATCACACCTGCCGGCCACTGTAGCCAGCCTTCGGCGCAGGATCGCGGCCCCCGGATGACAACCGCTCGGCCGCCACAGGCAAAAGGAGGATTGCCAAGCGACGTTCACTGTATATAATCCCAGTCACTGTATAAAAAGACAGAGCGATCGACATGCTAAAACTGACGCCACGCCAAGCTGAGATTCTGGCTTTTATCAAACGCTGCCTCGAAGACAACGGCTACCCGCCCACCCGTGCGGAAATTGCCCAGGAACTGGGATTCAAATCGCCCAACGCCGCTGAGGAACACCTCAAGGCCCTGGCCCGCAAAGGCGCCATCGAGATGACCCCGGGTGCCTCCCGCGGAATCCGCATTCCCGGCTTCGAAGCCAAGGCCGACGATACCCTGCCGATCATTGGCCGTGTCGCCGCCGGTGCACCGATCCTGGCTCAGCAGCACATCGAAGAGTCCTGCAATATCAACCCGACCTTCTTCCACCCTCGCGCCGACTACCTGCTTCGCGTCCATGGCATGAGCATGAAGGACATCGGCATCTTCGACGGCGACCTGTTGGCGGTACACACCACTCGCGAGGCCCGCAATGGCCAGGTCGTGGTGGCGCGCATCGGTGATGAGGTCACGGTCAAGCGCTTCAAGCGCGAAGGCAGCAAGGTCTGGCTGATTGCCGAGAACCCTGAATTCGCCCCCATCGAAGTCAACCTGAAAGATCAGGATCTGGTGATCGAAGGCTTGAGTGTCGGCGTCATTCGCCGCTAAAGGAGGCTCCATGCAGTTCCCCCACACACCACAGCAAGCACAACTGCCACTGTTCGAGGCGTTCCTGGCCCAGCCATTGGCGCCCGCCCTCAAGGAAGTGGTCGAATCGCCCTGGAACAAAGATCCAGAAGCCTTCAGCGAGCTGTCGTTACGCGGCGCCGCCGGGAACTGCCTGAACCTATTGGCACCTATCCTTCGGGAACTCAGCCAGGACCAGGACGCGCGCTGGCTGACACTGATCGCCCCGCCCTCCAGCCTGACCCAAAGCTGGCTACGGGACGCCGGCCTGAATCGCGAGGGGATCCTGCTACTGCACCCCCGGGGCAATCAGAGCCCGCAACAGCTCGCCTGCGAGGCCCTGCGCCTGGGTCGCAGTCATACCGTAGTCAGCTGGTTGAACCCGTTGAGCGCCAGCGCCCGGCAACAGCTGATCAGCGCCGCACGGACTGGCGATGCGCAGAGCCTGAATATTCGCCTGGGATGAAACACCGGGAAAGCGTGGGATTTACGCTTGAATGACACAAGGCTTCTCCAGGATTGAGAAGCCGGAACAAATGCGACGGATGACCGGAGAAACCCGATAGACGGGCTTAGTGCAGAACCCGCGGGCCATCTTCCTTGTCAATTTCACCTTCAACCAGTCGACCGGCCATCTGTACGCCGACGCTCAACATGGCCTTGGCCACTTCCACGTGCTGACCTTGCAGAAAGGCTTTGGCATCCTCGGAGAAATCCAAAGTAACCAGAGAACCCTCGTCCTCAGCTCTGCGCAGCTCGATACGGCCGTCTGGCAACTCGACAATTTCTAGAAAGGACGTTGGCATAAAGGTCTGGTCTCCACGAAAGGGCGGGATTATATCAGTCATCACCCCCGCCCCGCTCAGGATCTTGCAGGGGGATCGTGCCCCCTCACCAGGAATTACTTCCCGATCCTTGCAATCAACACCTAGCCACACCGACCCCAAGCCCGCGCCAGCCCCCTTCAGAAATTCGGCTTGTATTCAAAACCCGCCGAGGCCTGGCTGTCGGAAAACGGCGTGATCAGCGACTTCTTCAGGGCCAACCGATTGACCAAGGAGCCGGGAAACATCTGAATGGAGTTGTTGAAGTGCTCCACATTCAGGTTGAACAGGGTAATCGCCCCACCGATATTGCCTTCCTGCTCGGCAACCTCACGCATCAGGTTGCTCAACAACTCGACGGACTTGAGGTCGGGGTAGGCCTCAAACGCAAGATTCAAACCGCCCAGCAAAGCCTTGGTGCCCTGGTCTACCGACTTGAGCGCATCACCGTCGGCTGCGGATGGCAAGCTACCAATGGCACTACGCAGCCCAACGATCTTTTCCAGCAACTGGCTTTCATAAGCCTGGAAGCCAGCCACTTGCGGCTCCAGCATGTCCAGCACCTTGATCCTCTGGCGCTGGTAGGTCAGCACATCCGACCAGGCCCGCTGGGCACGGTTATGCGCACCGACAATCTTGTTGTAGTGCACATAGGCAAGAACGCCCAAGGCAATCGCGATGACCAGCAACAACTCCATACTCTACTGCTCCATTTCATCAGTGACCTTCAGCGGAAGATCGAAATTGTTGTCGTGCAGCTCCGCCAACTCATGCACCAAGGCCAGCACCGGAAACAGGTTAGGCAACGGCAGGCCCTGCTCGATATTGGCGTAGAAGCTCGGCAGATCGTCAAACGTGCCCGGATCCTTGTAGGCCATGACCTCGGCATCATCGAAGCTCAGACATAAATGGCCCTCGCTGGAGAATTCCAGATTCACCTTTTTCAGCCGCCGACGAAGTTCCAGCAAGAAAGCCAGGGTGGTGGGCGTTGCGAACTTCGCGCAAGCCAGCTCACTATCACCGGTGAAATTGAAGCTTCTGTTGAAGTCATCGGAAGTGGTCTCAAAGACTTTGCGCTTCTTGCTCTTGGTATTTGGCAGATCACTGCGCACCATCACTCCTCTGACCCAAGGAAAGTCCACCACCAGGCTGAAGCGATCGAAACTCTCATAGACCCGCTCGCTCTCGCCATCGGATTTGCGTTTGTAGTGGGAGTTCACATAACGCAGATGGTGAAAGACAAAGGACAACTGATGCCGCGGGCCCTGGTAGGTCCCCCTGGCTGAAGCCTCGATACGGCGGCTGTCATTGCCGCGATCATAGTCGTCGAACTCACTGCTCAGTTGCGCGAAACGCTCATCGGCGGTTCCGCCCGGGTCCCAAAGGCCGTTACTGAGTAATGAACACTTACGGGCTATTTTCTGCGGTAACTCGTCTAACACGGCTTTACGACCCATCCAGGTATACAAGGTGGCAAAACCCAGGCAGGCCGTCGCAAACCACATCAGCTCCACACCCGCCATGGCCGGGATCGCCGACACAATAGCCAGCATCAACAGCAGCCAGGACTGGGCATGATCGAACTCCAACCCTCCCCTGAAGGACTGGAGCCTGGCGATGACCCTCAATAGATCCTCGTTGCTCTTGGCTCGAGCCACCTCTGCATTGCTAGTGGCCAACAACTTCACCAACTCGGCATCGTGCTTGAGAAACTGCATTACATTTCCTTGATCAAGTTGCCAGCCTCAGGAACATCTGGAACAGCAGCAAGAGCATGGCTGTCATGCAACTGCGCCAACCGATGCACCAGCTCCAGCAGTGAATACAGCTTCGGCAACTCGATACCCGCCTTGATCCGCTCGCGAAAGACCGCCAGGTCACTCAGCGAGCCCGGATCGGCATGGGCAATGATGTCCGCATTATCAAAGCTCAGACAGAGCCGCCCTTGACTGGAAAACTCCAGATTGACCCGGTAAAGGTGGCGTGAAAGCTCCATCAGGAGGTCCAGGGTTGCTGGCCTGGCGAAGTGTTCGCAACAGGCCTGATCATTACCGCGCAGTACAAAGACCTGGTCGAAATCCTCGCGACCGGTCTTGAACGGCTGCCCCGCCAATGACACTTCCAGGGGACTGGAGCGAACCGTAATCTCTGTCACCCACGGGAAATCCAGCACCAGGCTGTAGCGGTTGTACGTGTCGTAGACAGTGCGATAGCTGCCGCCGGCACCAGGCTCTTGCCTGGAATTGACGTACTGCAGATGGTGATACTCGAACGCCAAGGACTGGCGAGGCCCCTGGTAGACACCCAGGAGCGAGTCCTGGATATGGCGTCGCTCATTACCCCGCTGGTAATCGCTGAACTCGTTGTTCAGCCTTTTCAGGCGCCAGTCGGCACTGCTGTCGGACTCGCTCAAGCCATGATGAAACATTACGCACTTGCGCACGATGCTTGCCGCCAGATCAGTCAAGGAGCCAGAGGTCCCTTTGCTGACGTAATAGCTAAAGAAACACAGAGCCAGAAACACCCAGAACATCCCGCCCATGCCGTCCATCAGCAGCGCGACAGCCAGGGAGGCAAACGCCAGGACCAGAAGCGTTATTGCCTGCACATGGTCGAATTCCAGACCGCCGGGGAATATCTCCAGCCTGTCGAGCACTTCCAGCAAGTCAGTATTGGACTGGGCACGAACCACTCGCACCCGGCAATCGTTCAGCAGGCGAAGCAGCGCCTGGTCACGCAAGAAGAACAGCATGAATCTTCCTTGATCAAATAGTCACGCCACCCATCAAGCAGCGCTCAGGATCAACACTCGTTAAGGCCATCCCTGAAACGAATGGCCAGGGCCTTGAGGTTCTGCCGCCAGCTTTCCAGCTCTTCCCGACTCAGTGCCTGCTCGGGCTCCTCTTCATCCAGATTGACCGCAACAATCAGTGGCTGGGTTACGTTGCCCTTGGGCTTGTGCGGCGCCTGTGGCGGCTGAAACAGCTCGCTGTAAGCAGACAGCAGTTGCGCCAGCCAGGTTTGCGGGCTGTGGGCCAATTCCACCAGCTCTGCCAGCTCGGGAATGGCAATGCTTTGCAGCACTTCACGATTGAGGATCTGCTCGACCCGGGCCGCATTGGCCTGCGGCAGCCGATAGAACCCGGCAATTTCATGGCACAGCCCCAGCAAGGCCCCGTACAGGTGGAACAGCACCGACTCGCGCCCCGCCTGGACCTGCGCCTGGGCATTCATGGCCCGCCCTTCCTCAGCGCGTGCCAGGGCTTCGAGCGACAGACCGGCAAAGTAGATTTTCTGATTGGTACGGGTATAGAGCTCGTGGGCCATATGGGCAGCCTCCACTGCGAAAAGAGAACCAGATGCAGACGGCACAGTTTCAGGGATCACTCCAGCTTGCCGCAAGCAAAAGAAAGGCCGCATGCCCCCTTGAAGGAGTCATGCGGCCCTGTTGGTCGCTACACCGAGAAGCTAGCCCTCGGCAGGCCAAGCACTTAGCGCTTGTCTTCGACCTTCCATTTACCGCCGTCGTAGAAGGCACGCCAGCCGGTCGGCTTGCCGTCGACTTCGGTCTGCACGTACTGCTCCTTGGTCTTGCGGCTGTAGCGCACCACCGCAGGGCGGCCGTCCGGGTCCTTCTGCGGAGCTTCGCAGAGGAAGTGGTACTTGGGATCGATCTCATCCTTGTGCGGGATCAGTTCCAGCACCAACGGCGCACGGGTCTCGCGGTTTTTCGGGAACTGACTGGCCGCCAGGAACAGGCCCGAAGCGCCATCGCGCAGGATGTAGGTGTCGTTGACCTTCTCGCACTTGAGCTCGGGCATCTTCACCGGGTCCATCTTCGGCGGCGCCGCGTCACCGCTTTTCAGCAGCTTGCGAGTGTTCTTGCAGGTCGGGTTGGTGCAACCGAAGAACTTGCCGAAACGGCCGGTCTTGAGCTGCATCTCGCTGCCGCACTTATCACACTCCAGGCTCGGGCCTTCATACCCCTTGATCCGGTAGCTGCCCTCTTCGATCTCGTAGCCGGCGCAATCCGGGTTGTTACCGCAGATGTGCAGCTTGCGCTTTTCGTCCAGCAGGTAGGCATCCATCGCCGTACTGCAGATCGGGCAACGATGCTTGCCGCGCAGCACCAGGGATTCGGACTCGCCCTCGTCATCCGCGGCGATCTCGTCGCCCGGCACCAGGTTGACGGTGGCCTTGCAACGCTCCTTGGGCGGCAGGCTGTAGCCCGAGCAGCCGAGGAACACGCCGGTGGAGGCGGTACGGATCTGCATCGGCCGGCCGCAGGTCTGGCATGGGATATCGGTCATTACCGGTTGGTTGGCGCGCATGCCGCTTTCGGCGCCCTCGGCCACTTCGAGCTTCTTCTTGAAGTCACCGTAGAATTCGTCGAGGACGTTCTTCCAGTCGCGCTCGCCCTGGGCCACGTCATCGAGATTCTCTTCCATGCCGGCGGTGAAGCCGTAGTCCATGAGATTGGAGAAGCTCTCGGAAAGGCGCTCAGTGACGATGTCGCCCATCTTTTCCGAATAAAAACGACGGTTGTGCAGGGTCACATAGCCGCGATCCTGGATGGTCGAAATGATTGCCGCATAGGTCGAAGGACGACCAATGCCGCGCTTTTCCATTTCCTTCACCAGGCTGGCTTCGGAGTAACGCGCCGGTGGCTTGGTGAAGTGCTGGCTCGGATCGAGCTTGATCAGCTTCAGCACTTCGCCCTGGGCCATTTCCGGCAGCACATCGTCATCGCCCGGCTTGGCCATCTGCGGCATGACCCGGGTGTAACCGTCAAACTTGAGGATGCGGCCCTTGGCACGCAGCTCGAAGTCGCCAGCGGCGACGCTGACGGTGGTGGACAGGTATTGCGCCGGCAGCATCTGGCAGGCGACGAACTGGCGCCAGATCAGCTCGTAGAGGCGCTCAGCGTCACGTTCCATGCCCGACAGCTTGCTTGGGTGGGTGTTCACATCGGACGGACGAATCGCTTCGTGCGCCTCCTGGGCCCCTTCCTTGCTGCTGTAGACATTGGGCGAAGCCGGCAGGTACTTGTTGCCGAACTCGTCTTCGATATAGGTACGCGCCATCGCCACGGCATCGGCCGAGAGGTTGGTGGAGTCGGTACGCATATAGGTGATGTAGCCGGCTTCATACAGACGCTGGGCCATCATCATGGTCTTCTTCACGCCGAAGCCCAGGCGATTGCTCGCAGCCTGCTGCAGGGTGGAGGTGATGAACGGCGCCGATGGCTTGCTGCTGGTGGGCTTGTCTTCACGCTTGGCGACGCTGTAGGCCGAGGCCTTGAGCTTCTCCAGGGCGGCCATGGCCTGTGCTTCGTTGAGCGGCTTGAAGGCTTCACCGTTTTCACGGGCTACTTCAAAACGCACATTCGAGCCCTTGGCAGTGCCCAGGTCAGCGTGTACTTCCCAGTATTCTTCCGGGATGAAGGCACGAATCTCACGCTCGCGCTCCACCACCAGCTTCACGGCTACCGACTGCACGCGACCGGCAGACAGGCCACGGGCGATCTTCGCCCACAGCAGCGGCGAAACCATGTAGCCCACCACGCGGTCGAGGAAGCGTCGCGCCTGCTGGGCATTGACTCGATCAATGTCCAGCTCGCCCGGCTGGGAGAAGGCTTCCTGGATCGCCTTCTTGGTGATTTCGTTGAACACCACGCGCTTGTAGCGGCTGTCATCACCGCCAATGGCTTCCCGCAGGTGCCAGGCAATGGCCTCCCCTTCGCGGTCCAAGTCCGTTGCGAGATAGATGGTGTCGGCATCCTTGGCAAGGCGGCGCAGCTCTTCGATGACCTTTTCCTTGCCAGGGAGGATTTCGTACTTGGCTTTCCAGCCGTGCTCGGGATCGACGCCCATGCGCGACACCAGCTGCTTGCGAGCCTTTTCCTTCGGCGACAGAGCCGGGGCTTCGCCCGCAGCGGCCTTGCCACGCTTGGCGGCTGGCTCCTTGGCGGCACTTGCCGAACCGCTGGTGGGCAGGTCTCGGATATGGCCGATACTCGACTTCACCACGTATTGGTTACCCAAGTACTTGTTGATGGTCTTGGCCTTAGCCGGGGATTCCACAATGACCAGCGATTTGCCCATGGATCAGAAAATTCCTGAATTCGAGAAGTGAAAGGCGGTTGGCGCCTGACGCGGCACCGCTATATATAGTGGCAACAGGGTGAGGTCAAGCGCAGGGTACTGCGCGACCTGTACTCATGCCGGTGAAAAAAGACTGGGTTCGGCCTGCACCAAAGCAAAGCGCGGGACCTGCTCGCCGTCAACTTCGACCGACTCCAGGAACATGCTCAAGGGCCGCACCCAAAAGCCGTAATCCCCATACAGGGCTTGGTAGAACACCACTTCTTCTTCCGTTTCCGAGTGCCGCGCCACGCTGAAAACGCGGTACTGCGGCCCCTTGTAATGCTGATAGAGCCCGGGTTGTAACTGCATGCTCTGGCCCTCGTGCAATTTTTTCAAAATAAAGACAAACAAATCTTCAGAAAAACAAAAACCGGGGCACTGGGCCCCGGCTTCCATCAACCCAACGCTTAAACGCGTTCGAAGACGGTCGAGATACCCTGGCCAAGGCCGATGCACATGGTGGACACCCCGAAGGTGCCGCCATTCTGCTTCATGACGTTGAGCAGGGTCCCGGAGATACGTGCGCCGGAGCAACCGAACGGGTGACCCAGGGCGATCGCGCCGCCGTGCAGGTTAACCTTCTCGTTCATCTTGTCGAGCACTTTCAGATCTTTCAGCACTGGCAGGGCCTGTGCAGCGAAAGCTTCGTTGAGCTCGAAGAAGTCGATATCGTTGATGCCCAGGCCCGCGCGCTTCAGGGCTTTCTGCGTGGCCGGTACTGGACCATAGCCCATGATGGCCGGATCCACACCTGCAACGGCCATCGAACGAATCACCGCCATCGGCTGGATACCCAGGTCCTGGGCACGCTGGGCCGACATCACGATCATGCACGAGGCACCGTCGGTGATCTGCGACGAAGTACCGGCAGTCACGGTACCACCTTTAGGGTTGAACGCCGGCTTCAGGGCCGCCAGGCTCTCCAGGGTGGTCTCGGGACGGATGGTTTCGTCGTAGTCGAACAGTTTCAGGAAACCGTTCTCGTCGTAACCCTGCATCGGGATGATTTCATCCTTGAACTTGCCTTCCACAGTCGCCTTGTGGGCGAGCTGGTGGGAGCGCACGCCAAAGGCGTCCTGCTGCTCACGGGTGATGCCGTGCATCTTGCCCAGCATCTCAGCGGTCAGGCCCATCATGCCGGAGGCTTTGGCTGCGTACAGGGACATGTGCGGGTTCGGATCGACACCGTGCATCATGCTCACGTGGCCCATGTGCTCGACGCCGCCGACCACGAACACGTCACCGTTGCCGGTCATGATCGCTTGCGCGGCAGTGTGCAAAGCACTCATGGACGAGCCACACAGGCGGCTGACGGTCTGGCCGGCCGAGGTGTGCGGGATCTGGGTCATCAGCGACGCCATGCGTGCGATGTTCCAGCCCTGCTCCAGGGTCTGGTTGACGCAGCCCCAGATCACGTCCTCGACTTCCGCCGGGTCGACCTTGGCGTTGCGTTCCAGCAGTTTGCTGATCAGGTGCGCCGACATGTCTTCGGCGCGGGTGTTGCGGTGCATGCCGCCCTTGGAGCGGCCCATCGGAGTACGACCGAAGTCGACAATCACGACGTCTCTAGGATTCAAGCTCATATGTTCACTCTCGCTCTAGTGTGGGCGCTTAACCGAAGAAGCTCTGGCCGTTCTTGGCCATTTCACGCAGCTTCGCGGTCGGGTGGTACAGCGCGCCCAGATCGGCGTACTGGTCGGCCAGGGCAACGAACTCGGCAACACCGATGGAATCGATGTAGCGCAGCGCACCGCCACGGAATGGAGGGAAACCAATGCCGTAGACCAGGCCCATGTCAGCTTCGGCAGCGGTTTCAACGATGCCGTCTTCCAGGCAACGAACGGTTTCCAGGCACAACGGGATCATCATCCAGTTGATGATGTCTTCGTCGGTGACTTCACGCTGCTCGTAGACAATCGGCTTGAGCACTTCCAGCACCGACGGATCGGCCACCTTCTTCTGCTTGCCCTTCTTGTCGGTTTCGTAGGCGTAGAAGCCCTTGCCGTTCTTCTGGCCCAGGCGCTTGGCTTCGTAGAGCACGTCCACGGCCGAGCGGCGATCGTCCTTCATGCGATCCGGGAAGCCTTCGGCCATGACGTCACGACCGTGGTGGCCGGTGTCGATGCCGACCACGTCCATCAGGTACGCCGGGCCCATTGGCCAGCCGAATTTCTCCATGATCTTGTCGATGCGCACGAAGTCCACACCGGCGCTGACCAGCTTGGCGAAACCGCCGAAGTACGGGAACAGCACGCGGTTGACCAAAAAGCCCGGGCAGTCGTTGACCACGATCGGGTTCTTGCCCATTTTCTTGGCGTAGGCAACGGTGGTCGCTACCGCCAGTTCGCTGGACTTCTCGCCACGGATCACTTCCACCAGCGGCATCATGTGCACCGGGTTGAAGAAGTGCATGCCGACGAAGTTTTCCGGACGCTTGAGGGCCTTGGCCAGCAGGCTGATGGAAATGGTCGAGGTGTTGGACGCCAGGATGGTGTCCTCCTTGACCTGGCCTTCCACTTCAGCCAGCACGATCTGCTTGACCTTGGGGTTCTCGACCACGGCTTCAACCACCAGGTCGACGTTGCCGAAGTCACCGTAGGACAGGGTCGGACGAATGCCGTTGAGCACTTCAGCCATCTTCGCGGCGGTCATGCGGCCTTTGTCAACGCGGCCCACCAGCAGTTTCGCGGCTTCCGCCAGACCCTGCTCGATGCCGTGTTCGTTGATGTCCTTCATCAGGATCGGCGTGCCTTTGGAGGCCGACTGGTAGGCGATGCCGCCACCCATGATACCGGCGCCGAGTACGGCGGCCTGCTTCACGTCCTTGGCGATTTCGTCGTAGGCCTTGGCCTTTTTCTTCAGTTCCTGATCGTTCAGGAACAGGCCGATCAGGCTTTGCGCAGCAGAGGTCTTGGCCAGTTTGACGAAGCCGGCGGCCTCTACTTCCAAGGCTTTGTCGCGGCCAAAGTTGGCGGCTTTCTGAATGGTCTTGATCGCTTCGACCGGTGCCGGGTAGTTCGGGCCAGCCTGGCCGGCCACGAAACCTTTGGCGGTTTCGAAAGCCATCATCTGCTCAATGGCGTTGAGCTTGAGCTTTTCCAGCTTAGGCTGGCGCTTGGCCTTGTAGTCGAACTCGCCGGAAATGGCGCGCTTGACCAGCGCCAGAGCGGCGTCCTTGAGTTTGTCGGGAGCAACCACGGCGTCGACGGCACCGACTTTCAGCGCGTCTTCAGCACGGTTTTCCTTGCCGGCGGCAATCCACTCGATGGCGTTGTCGGCACCGATCAGACGCGGCAGGCGCACGGTACCGCCGAAGCCCGGGTAGATGCCCAGCTTGACTTCCGGCAGGCCGATCTTGGCACTGGCAGCCATGACGCGGTAGTCCGCCGCCAGGCACATTTCCAGGCCGCCGCCCAGGGCGATGCCGTTGATCGCGGCAACGGTTGGCACGTTGAGGTCTTCGAAATCGCTGAAGATCTTGTTGGCTTCGAGGTTGCCTGCCACCAGCTCGGCATCCGGCAGCTTGAAGTTGTCGACAAACTCGGTGATGTCGGCGCCGACGATGAACACGTCCTTGCCGCTGCTGACGATCACGCCCTTGATCGAAGCATCTGCCTTGATGGTGTCAACAGCCTGACGCAATTCGTTCAGGGTTAGACGGTTGAACTTGTTGACGGACTCACCCTTGAGGTCGAAATTCAATTCGACGATGCCACTTTCAAGAGCCTTAACCGTGATGGCTTTACCTTCGTAAATCATCAACTGATCTCCACGATATGGAAGCTGAACAGTACACGTCGGACGCTGACTTCTGGCATGGCACTAACGTCACCGTCGATGCTAACGCCAATCCGCCAGGCACACCCGCCAACGCGATAGTCGGGATTCTGTATAGAGCCGCCTGCGATGCAAACGCTCATTTCATACGCCCGTTTGATTTGGGTACGCCACATTCAGGGAAAATCCAGCAATTGTCAATCGTCCAAAATGCTGTTTGAAACGCGACTTTGCGGTCACTCCATTGCTCCCTGAACGATCAACACGCCCCTGCATTCATAACCATTCATAGGATCTATATTTAGAAAATGCGCCCTAAATCTCCCACTGAATGGGAGAAAGAGCGACTACGCTGGGAAAATATCTGAAGAAGCCGCACAGTTTGTGCGACAGGGGCACCGCCCCATTCTGCAAGAGGCCACCCCGGGTGGCAGCCACGAGATTACCGGCCTGCCTGGCCATCCCCGCCCGATGCTGATATCGGGCTTTTTATTGCCGGCTGCCCGCGATTGCCGCGCGCACCCTCCCCTGGATGACTCAGGCCAACGCCTTGAGCACCGAGGCAATATCCTGCAAAACACTGACCTCGCCACGCTCGTTCCAGTACAGGGCAATCATCTGCTTGTCCGCCTCGACCTTGAACACCCCTGCCGGCAAGGCCTGGAAGTGCTTGAGCAGTGGCTCATCGACACAGGGCTCGCGCCACTGGTTGACCCAGTTGCCCGGCGCGATCTGCCAATAACTCCAACACACAGGCTGCCCGCTGCGCCGTGGCCGGTGATACTGCGGGCAAGGGTTGGGCGGCTCCTGGCCCAGCCAGTGCGGCCACTCCTGAGGGGCCAGTTGCATGGCCAGGCCCATGCGTCGCGCCTCCATGCGCAAGGCGATCAACCCGCTCTGGCGACGAGAAGGTCGCAACCACGCCAGCGGACTGAGAACTACCGCAAGGATTGACACCACTATCCAGACCGTCATATCTGTACTCTCGATTTTTGATGAGCGGGACCTGGGTCAAACCAACCCGCTTGAAACCAGCCATACTTGAAGCTATTGCAACCCTCAGGAGGAGCACCTCATGCCCTACCACCATATTCTGGTCGCCGTAGATCTAACCGAAGAGTGCGATCCTGTTATCCACCGTGCTCGCGAACTGTCGGTGAGCAATGGAGCCAAGCTGTCCCTGGTGCACATTGTCGAACCCATGGCCATGGCCTTCGGGGGCGACGTCCCCATGGATCTTTCGCAATTGCAGCAGCAACAGTTCGACCAGGCCCGGGAGCGTCTTGATCGGCTGATCAACAAGTACCCGGAGCTGACCAAGGAATACAGCCACCTGACCTACGGCCAGCCGCGCCAGGAAATCCATCACCTGGCCAAGGAACAGGAATGCGACCTGATCGTGGTCGGCAGCCACGGCCGACATGGCCTGGCCCTGCTACTGGGCTCCACCGCCAATGACGTCCTGCACGGCGCGCCTTGCGACGTGCTGGCCGTGCACCTGGTCAAACGCTGAACCCGCCCCGAGGGTTGCCGGCTCCCAAAAGCTGGCAAGCGCACTGAAAAAAAGCCCGACTCTGCAGTCGGGCTTTTTTATCAGCAACCGGTCACTCAGGCATCCAGTTCGGCCCAGCGCTCGACCATCTGCTCCAGTTCGGCATTCAACTGCTCAAGGCGGGCAATTACCGCTGCAGTTTCCGCCGCCGGGCGCTGATAGAAACCAGCGTCAGCCATTTCCGCCTCGACCCCGGCGATCTGCTGCTCCATGGCGTCGATCTGCCCCGGCAAAGCCTCAAGCTCGCGCTGCAATTTGTAGCTGAGCTTCTTTTTCGCCGCCGGCGCTTCCTGGACAGGAGCCGGAGCCGCCTGTACCGGTGCCACCACTGCAGAATTCAGCTCGGCCTTGCCGGACTTGTTCTCGGTCACCCCCAGCAACCGCGGCGAACCGCCCTGGCGCAACCAGTCCTGGTAGCCGCCGACGTACTCGCGCACCTTGCCTTCGCCTTCGAAGACCAGGGTACTGGTCACCACGTTGTCGAGGAATGCCCGGTCGTGGCTGACCATCAGCACAGTGCCCTGGAAGGTCAGCAGCACCTCTTCCAGCAGTTCGAGGGTTTCTACATCCAGGTCGTTGGTCGGTTCATCGAGCACCAGCAGGTTGGCCGGTTTACTGAACAGCTTGGCCAGCAGCAACCGCGCACGTTCGCCGCCAGACAACGCCTTGACCGGCGTGCGAGCACGCTGCGGGCTGAACAGGAAGTCGCCGAGGTAGCTCAGCACGTGGCGGCTCTGGCCATCGATCTCGATGAAGTCGCGACCTTCGGCGACGTTGTCGATCACGGTCTTTTCCAGATCCAGCTGATGGCGCAACTGGTCGAAGTAGGCCACGTCGATACGCGTACCCTCTTCCACCTTACCGCTGCTGGGCACCAGGCCACCGAGCATCAGCTTGAGCAGCGTGGTCTTGCCGGTACCGTTGGCGCCCAAGAGGCCGATGCGATCGCCGCGCTGCAGGACCATGGAGAAGTCCTTGACCAGGAACGGACCGTCCGGGTGAGCGAAGCTGACGTTCTCCAGCACCATCACCTGCTTGCCGGACTTGTCTGCGGTTTCCAGCTGGATATTGGCCTTGCCGGTACGCTCGCGACGTTCGCTGCGCTCGACACGCAGCGCCTTGAGGGCGCGCACGCGGCCTTCGTTGCGGGTGCGCCGGGCCTTGATGCCCTGGCGAATCCAGACTTCCTCCTGGGCCAGGCGCTTGTCGAACAGCGCGTTGGCGGTTTCTTCCGCCGCCAGCATGGCTTCCTTGTGCACCAGGAAGCTGGCGTAGTCGCCGTTCCAGTCGATCAGGCCGCCGCGGTCCAGTTCGAGGATGCGGGTGGCCAGGTTCTGCAGGAAGGAACGGTCGTGGGTAATAAAGAGGACCGCCCCCTGGAAATCCTTCAGCGCCTCTTCCAGCCAGGCGATGGCACCAATGTCCAGGTGGTTGGTGGGCTCGTCGAGCAGCAGCAGGTCCGGCTCGGACACCAGGGCCTGGGCCAGCAGCACGCGACGACGCCAGCCGCCGGACAACTCGGCGAGGGTCTTGTCGGCCGGCAGTTGCAGGCGGCTCAGGGTGCTGTCCACCAGTTGTTGCAGGCGCCAGCCGTCACGGGCTTCGAGGTCGTGCTGGACGTGCATCAGTTTTTCCAGATCGGCGTCGGTGACGATGTTCTGGCTCAGGTGGTGGTACTGGGCCAGCAACTCACCGACACCATCCAGGCCCTGGGCAACCACGTCGAACACGGTCCGCTCGTCGGCCACCGGCAATTCCTGGGGCAATTCGCCGATCTTCAGACCGGGTGCGCGCCATACGGAGCCGTCGTCGGGCTTCTGATCGCCCTTGACCAGCTTCATCATGCTGGATTTGCCAGTACCGTTACGGCCGATGATGCACACCCGCTCACCACGGGCGATCTGCCAGGACACCTTGTCCAACAACGGCATGGCGCCGAAAGCAAGGGACACATCGCTGAATTTGAGCAGGGTCATGTTCTTCTCCAAAAACCGGGCGCGCATTCTACCTGAGTTGAGCCCGCAGAAGGCCGGGTATTTCGCCCACGAGGGCGCTCGCGGCACATTTGTTGCCAACTGATGCCAGCAGGCCGGCAAAGCTTTCACCGGTTGCTGGCAAAAGGCTAAGCTAGTGAGCAATCAGTGTTGGCCCTGTCGGCACTTGTCATGATTTCTCTGCCCGGATGTCTCATGCGCAGTCGCCTTTTCAGTGTTTTATCTTGCCTGCTTCTTTCCACCACAGCCGTCCACTGCGCCCAGGCGGCAGACCTGACTCTACAGCGCCAGTATTACGATGAAGCCAAGCGCGCCCTGGCCAAAGGCGATTCCGGCCCCTATTTCCGTTATGCCGATGCGCTGCGCGACTATCCGCTGGAGCCCTACCTGGCCTACGACGAGCTCACGGCCCGGCTGAAATCCGCCAGCAATCCCGAGATCGAGAAGTTTCTCGCCGAACATGGCGACCTGCCCCAGGCCAACTGGATGAAACTGCGCTGGTTGCGCT
Source organism: Pseudomonas protegens CHA0 (assembly GCF_000397205.1). NCBI lineage: Bacteria > Pseudomonadati > Pseudomonadota > Gammaproteobacteria > Pseudomonadales > Pseudomonadaceae > Pseudomonas > Pseudomonas protegens. The sequence goes on along the minus strand of NC_021237.1, from coordinate 2,208,420 downwards.
GGCTGGCCGAACGCGGCGACTGGGCGACCTTCACCAAGTACTACGATCCGAAACTCAACTTCACCGAACTGGACTGCCTCAATGGCCAGTACCAGCTGGGGCACAACCTCAAGGCCGAAGGCTACGCCGCCACCGAGAAGCTCTGGCTGACCGGCAAATCCCAACCTGCTGCCTGCGACGCGTTGTTCGCCCAGTGGGCCGCCGAAGGCCAGTTGACCGAACAGAAGCGCTGGCAGCGAGCCAAACTGGCCGCCGAGGCCCGCAACTACCCCCTGGCCAACAGCCTGGTAAAGAGCATGACCACCCTGGCGCCCCAGGGCCGCCTGCTGGTGGACGTGGCGCAAAAACCCGAACTGCTGAGCCAGCCCTCGCGCTTCCAGCCTGCCGATGAAGCCATGTCCGACGTGGTTGGCCTCGGCCTGCGCCGCCTGGCGCGCCAGGATCCGGACAAGGCCATGGCCCTGCTGGATGGCTATGCCAGCAGCATGCACTTTTCCCGTGACGAAAAAGTGGCCATCGCCCGCGAGATCGGCCTGACCCTGGCACGGCGCTTCGACAGCCGCGCCCTGGACGTGATGACCAAGTACGATCCCGAGCTGCGGGACAACACCGTCTCCGAATGGCGCCTGCGCTTGCTGCTGCGCCTGGCGCGCTGGGAAGACGCCTACCAGCTGACCCGCAAGCTGCCCCAGGACCTGGCCACCACCAACCGCTGGCGCTACTGGCAGGCCCGTAGCCTGGAACTGGCCGAACCGAAGAACCCTCAGGCCCAGGTATTGTTCAAGGGCCTGGCCCGGGAGCGGGATTTCTACGGCTTCCTTGCCGCCGATCACGCCAAGGCGCCCTACCAGCTCAATAACCAGCCGCTGATGCTCAGCCAAGCCGTGATCAACAAGGTACGCAACACCCCGGGTGTACGCCGCGCGCTGGAGCTGCATGCCCGCGGGCAGATCGTCGACGGCCGCCGCGAGTGGTACCACGTCAGCCGGCATTTCAACCGCGACGAAATGGTTGCCCAGGCCAAGCTGGCCTACGACCTGAAATGGTACTTCCCGGCCATTCGCACCATCAGCCAGGCTCAGTACTGGGATGACCTGGACATCCGCTTCCCCATGGCCCACCGCGACACCCTAGTGCGCGAAGCCAAGGTTCGCGGCCTGCATTCCAGCTGGGTGTTCGCCATTACCCGCCAGGAAAGCGCCTTCATGGACGACGCCCGTTCCGGCGTCGGCGCCAGCGGCCTGATGCAACTGATGCCCGGCACCGCCAAGGAAACCGCGCGCAAGTTCAGCATTCCCCTGGCCTCGCCCCAGCAAGTGCTGGACCCGGACAAGAACATCCAGTTGGGCGCCGCCTACCTGAGCCAGGTCCACAGCCAGTTCAACGGCAACCGGGTACTGGCTTCCGCCGCCTACAACGCCGGCCCCGGGCGGGTGCGCCAGTGGCTCAAGGGGGCCGACCACCTGAGTTTCGATGTCTGGGTGGAAAGCATTCCTTTCGACGAAACCCGCCAGTACGTGCAGAACGTACTGTCCTACTCGGTGATCTACGGCCAGAAGCTCAATTCGCCGCAGCCCCTGGTGGACTGGCACGAACGCTACTTCGACGATCAGTAAGCACCGACCCACAACAAAAAATGCCCGCAGCAATGCGGGCATTTTTGTATCTCCCCCAACACCCCCCAATACCTGTAGCCGCTGCCGAGCCTGCGACCGGGCGCGAAGTGGCCGTAAAGCGCTCGCTACGTTGGCGAGGACTACGTGCTCGTGCGCAGCCTCGCAGGCTCGGCAACGACTACAGGGCTCAGGGGTCCGTGGGCTCAGCCATCGCTGAATTGCAGGGCCGCCAGGCGCGCATACAAGGGGTTGCTGGCAATCAGTTGCTGGTGGGTACCCACCGCGGCCAGCCTGCCCTGGTCCATGACCGCGATCCGGTCGGCATTCTTCACCGTGGCCAGGCGATGGGCGATCACCAGGGTGGTGCGGTTCTTCATCAGGCTGGGCAAGGCCTGCTGGATCAGGTGCTCGCTTTGCGCGTCCAGGGCGCTGGTGGCTTCGTCCAGTAGCAGGATCGGCGCGTCCACCAGCAAGGCCCTAGCTATCGCCAGGCGCTGGCGCTGGCCGCCCGAAAGGCCAAGCCCGGCATCCCCCAGGTGGGTCTGGTAACCCTCGGGCATCTGTTCGATGAACTCATGGGCATAGGCGATCTTCGCCGCTTCCTGGACCTGGGCCAGGGTCGCCTCGGGATTGCCGTAGCGAATGTTCTCCTCGATGCTGCCGTAGAACAGCGCCGGGCTTTGCGAAACCAGGGCGAAGCAGCGACGCAGGTCCAGCGGGTCGAGCTGGGTCAGGGCCACGCCATCCAGCAGGATCCTTCCCTGCTGCGGGTCGTAGAAGCGCAGCAACAGATCATAAAGGGTGGATTTACCGGCCCCGGAAGGCCCCACCAACGCCAGAGTCTCTCCGGACCGGATGCTCAGGCTCAAACCATCGATCGCGAAGCGGTCGGGCCGCGACGGATAGGAAAACCGCAGCCCGTCCAGCTCCAGATCACCCCGCACCCGCGCCGGCAGGCTTACCAGCCCGTCGGCGGGCGGCTGGATGATATTGTCCGCCCGCAACAATTCGGCAATCCGCTCCGCCGCGCCGGCCGCGCGCTGCAACTCGCCGATCACTTCGCTCAGGGTGCCGAAGGCACTGCCGACAATCAGGCTGTAGAAGACGAATGCCGCCAGCTCGCCGCCGGAGATGCGCCCGGCAATCACGTCCATGCCACCGACCCAGAGCATCACCCCCACCGCCCCCAGCACCAGGACGATCACCAGGGTGATCAGCCAGGCACGCTGGACAATCCGCTTGCGCGCCGTGTCGAACGCCTGCTCCACGGTCACGGCAAACCGCCGTTCATCCTGGGGTTGGTGGTTGTAGGCCTGGACCGTCTTGATCTGGCCGAGGGTTTCCGAGACATAGCTGCCGACATCGGCAATCCGGTCCTGGCTCAGGCGCGACAGGCTGCGCACCCGCCGACCGAAGATCAGGATTGGCGCCAGCACCAGCGGCAAGGCGATGACCACAATGCTGGTGAGCTTGGGGTTGGTGACAAACAGCAGCACGATCCCCCCCAGCACCATCAGCGCATTGCGCAAAAACAGCGACAGCGAAGACCCGATCACCGATTGCAGCAAGGTGGTGTCCGCGGTCAAGCGCGACTGGATTTCCGAGCTGCGGTTGTTTTCGTAGAACCCGGGATGCAGGTAGATCAGGTGATTGAACACCTGGCGCCGGATATCCGCCACGCAACGCTCGCCAATCCACGACACCAGGTAAAAGCGCACGAAGGTGCCCACCGCCAGCGCCAGCACCAGCAACAGGAACAGGCCGATGGACTGGTTCAACAGATGGGGCGATTGAGTCATGAAGCCCTGGTCCACCAACAGGCGAATGCCCTGCCCCATGGACAGGGTAATGCCGGCGGTAACTATCAGTGCCAACAAGGCGCCCAGCGCCTGCCAACGGTAGGGAGCGACAAAGCGGCTGGCCAGATGCAGCGCCCGGCGGTGACGAGAAGAAAGCATGCTGTTCATCCATTGACGCACCGGCGAGCCGTTCGTTGCAGCAACGGCAACGAGATGAATTCGCAGGAACTTTGGTAAATCACAATGAGTCAGGTTGATTATGACCGCTGACACTAGAGCCTAGAGATTATCGGTCTAATCCGTGGCTGGCACTCCCCGGGCATTTCTGTTGGAGTGAAGTCGCCGGGCCAGCCCTCGCGGCGGTCTGTAACAGCTTGGTCACCCGGCCATTCTAGAGTAAGCACACAACCTGATGAGGAGACAGGCCATGTCCTTGCAACACAGCAGCAATGACAAGATTCAAGTGATCCGTACCCAGCCGAACCAGTCTCTGGGGTGTGCCATCATCGACGCCCAGGGTCGCGAAGTACCTATTACTGAAGACATGATCCAGAACGCCTGCCGCGAACTGGAAAAGCGACTGGTCAAGCCTGCTCGGCAAGATTGACACACAGCCTCACGTCCTCTTGACCCGGCCTTGCGGCCGGGTTTTTTATGCGCGGTTTCAGGCTTCCCTGGCACCCAAGGCACGGACGATCCGGCTCAAGGCCGCGGACTCGCCCTGGATGCGCACTTCCAGGCCGTCGATCTCGCGGCGCTCCGGATAATGCTTGCGCAGACCATCGAAGGCACTGCGCTGCTGAGCTACATCATCCGACAGGCTACGGCGAAAATCCGCATCATCGCGACGCGGGTCATACACGGCACGGCAGATCATCGCCAGGGCCCAGGCCGGGTCCGCATTGGCATTCAGGCTGACCTGAGGCACCCAGGGCGCCGGCAGCAAGGCCGACAGGCTGACCTGCTCGGCCTGCCCGAGGAAACGGCAGTAGGCCTGGTAGATCTGCGCCGTGCCCCGTTGCTTGCCGTCCAGGCTGTAACCGGCGATATGCGGCGTCGCCAGCACGCAGAGGTCCGCCAGGGAAGCATCCACCGTCGGCTCCTCTTCCCAGACATCCAGCACCGCCTGCAAGTCCTCGCGCTGGCGCAGCACCTCAGCCAGGGCCCGGTTATCCACCACTGGGCCACGGGCCGCGTTGATCAGCCAGGTGCCGTGCCTGAGCCGGTTCAGCCGCTGGCGATCCAGCAGGTGCCAGGTGGAGTCTTGACCGCTCTTGGTCAGGGGTGTGTGCAGGCTGATGACATCGCAACGCTCGAGCAACTGCTCCAGGCTGACATAGTCGCCGCCTTCCGCCGCCTGCCGCTGCGGATCGCAGACCAGCACATTCCAGCCCAGGCCACGCAGCACCTCGATCAGGCGCCCGCCCACTTCACCGGCACCGACCACGCCATAGCAACGCTGCGCCAGGTCCACGCCTTCGATCTCGGCCAGGGTCAGCAGGCTACCCAGCACATAGTCCACCACACCCCGGGCGTTGCAGCCCGGGGCGCTGGACCAGGTGATCCCGGCCTGCTGGAAATGCTCCAGGTCCAGGTGATCGGTGCCGATGGTGCAGGTGCCGACAAACCGCACCGGGCTGCCTTCCAGCAACTGGCGGTCGACCTGGGTCACCGAGCGCACCAGCAACACATCTGCCTGCTCCACGGTCGCCCGGTCGATGGCGCGCCCGGGGAAACGCCGGATCTCGCCGAAACCGGCAAAGAACTCTTCGATCAGGGGGATATTTTCGTCGGCAACAATCAACATGGCAGGCTCCTCTGGCGGAGCCGCAGTGTAGGCGCAGATGCCAGGCCGGGCTAGCGCGGCATGCGCGCGAACCGGCATTTTCACCACTCCCGGCGCTTACAAATCCACAACACGGGATGTTTTCCTGACTGAGATGTCAACGCGTAGACTGTCGCGTCCTGCGCAACACCACCTATGGACGCTACGCCCCGTGAATTCCGTGACTGACTCCCCTGCCGCCACCGCCACCAGCCGCCCTGCCCGGGTCGGCCGTGAACTGCATGACCTGCTGGTACTGGCCCTGCCCATCATGATTGCCCAGGTGGCCACCACCGCCATGGGCTTTGTCGATGCCGTGATGGCCGGCCGGGTCGGCCCGCGGGATCTGGCAGCCGTCGCCCTGGGCAACTCGATCTGGATTCCGGTGTTCCTGCTGATGACCGGCACCCTGCTGGCCACCACGCCCAAGGTGGCGCAGCGCTTCGGCGCCGGCAACCTGCACGAGATCGGCCCGCTGGTGCGCCAGGCACTGTGGCTCGCCGTGGTGGCCGGGATCTCGGCCCTGCTGATACTGATCAGTGCCGAGCCGGTGCTGCACCTGATGAATGTCGATCCGGAACTGATCAAGCCCTGCATGGGCTACCTGCACGGCATCGCCAGTGGCTTGCCGGCGGTAGCGCTGTACTACGTGCTGCGCTGCCTCAGCGATGGCCTGGGCCGCACGGTGCCGAGCATGGTCATCGGCCTGGGAGGCCTGGCCCTGAACATCCCCATCAACTACATCTTCATCTATGGCCATTTCGGTGTACCGGCCATGGGTGGCGTCGGTTGCGGCTGGGCCACGGCCATCGTGATGTGGGCCATGATGCTGGGCATGGCCGGCTGGATTTTCTGGGCACCGGCCTACCGCAAGATCCAGTTGTTCAGCCGCTTCGACTGGCCGCAAGGGGCGATGATCGGGCGCTTGCTGAGCATCGGCCTGCCCATCGGCATTGCAGTGTTCGCCGAATCGAGCATTTTCGCGGTGATCGCCCTGCTGATCGGCAGCCTTGGGGCCACGGTGGTGGCCGGGCACCAGATCGCCCTCAACGTCAGCGCCCTGATGTTCATGATTCCCTACTCCCTGGCCATGGCGGTGACCGTGCGGGTCGGCCAGGCCCTGGGCCGCCAGCAACCCCGCAATGCGCGCTTCAGCGCCGGCGTCGGCATGGCCACGTCACTGGCCTACGCCTGCCTTTCGGCGAGCCTGATGTTCTTCCTGCGTGAGCCCATCGCCACCATCTACACCACCGACCCGATGGTGATTCAGGTCGCTTCGATGCTGATTGTGTATGCGGCGCTGTTCCAGTTTTCCGATGGCATCCAGGTCACGGCGGCCGGCGCATTGCGCGGCTACCAGGACACTCGGGTGACCATGATCCTGACCCTGTTCGCCTACTGGGGGATTGGCTTGCCGGTGGGCTACGCGCTGGGCCTGACCGACTGGTTCGGCCCGGCGCGGGGCCCGAGCGGCCTGTGGGAAGGCCTGATCGTGGGCTTGAGCTGCGCGGCGCTGATGCTGTCGATCCGCCTGACCCGCAGCGCGCGCAAGCAGATCCGCATCAGCCGCTCGGCGGGTTAATCGAGCTTCTTGCGGATCCAGTAGAGGTAGGTACCTGCCTCTTCCTGCTGCGCTACCAGTTCATGGTCGAGAAACACACAGAACTTGGGAATGTCGCGGCGGGTGGAGGGGTCGGTGGCAATCACCTTCAACAGCCCGCCCGGCGGCAGGTCGCGGATGTGCTGGTGCAGCATCATCACCGGCTCCGGGCAGTTGAGGCCGGTGGCGTCGAGGGTGCCGTCAACCGGCGTATCGATAATCTGGCTCATGAATCACTCCTGAAACTGGCCGGCATTGTCGCGCAATACCGCCATCGGTTCATCTGTTGCTGTCGTTCCACGGCCCCGGTCCTGCCGTAGGAGCTGGCTTGCCAGCGAAGGCATCCTCACACCTTGCACCAGTGTGGGGCCTTTTTCGCCGGTAAGCCGGCCTCTACCAGGAAGCGGGTGGTGTTGCAGGTACTACGCCGATTTGGGCTTTTTCAGATCCAGGCGCCGCAGGTGGCAGGTGACTTCCTCGCGGTCGTGGTACAGCTGCTTGCAGCCAATGGCCACGCGAATGCCCCGGGCCTTGAAGCCTTCTTCGATGCGCTCCAGCAAGCGCTTCACTTCGGCATAGCGCTGCTTCATCGGCAGCTTGAGGTTGACCACCGCCTCGCGGCAGTGCCCCTCGCCGATCCAGGTCTCCAGCAGCGCGGCGTTGCGCGCCGGTTTCTCGACGATGTCGCAGACCATCCAGTCCACCGGCTGCCTGGGCTTGTAGGTAAAGCCGTCCGCCATCAGGTGCTGCACCAGGCCGGTGTCCATCAGGCTTTCAGCCATGGGGCCGTTGTCCACGGCGGTCACCAGCATGCCGCGGTTGACCAGTTGCCAGGTCCAGCCGCCCGGGGCAGCCCCCAGGTCGACGCCGGTCATGTCGCCATGCAGACGCTCGTCCCACTGGTCCCGAGGAATGAAATGGTGCCAGGCCTCTTCCAGCTTCAGGGTCGAGCGGCTCGGCGCTTCCCGGGGGAATTTCAGCCGTGGAATGCCCATGGGCCACATGGCCGAGTTGCCGGCATCAGCCAGGCCGACGAAGACTTCCCGACCGCTCTTGAAGGTCAGCAACAAGCGTGGCTTGGTCGCGTCGTCCACCAGCTTGCCGGCCGCGGTCAGGGCCTTGCGCAGGGGGGCTTCGAACTTCTTGCAGAAGTTGGACAGCTCCTTGCCATCGTTGGTGTCCACCACTTCCAGCCACAGACTGCCGCACTGCGGGAAGTTGGCCAGGTAGGCAAGGATCACGCTGATGCGGTCGGTTTCCGGCAGGTCGATGAAGCCGCCCCGGGCCCACTGCCGGGGAAAGATCAGCTCCGGGAAGCGCAGGCCCTGCATCAGACGCTGGGCCCCGTCGTCCTCGGTGCAGATGAACTCGGCGCAGGCGGTGCTGGGCTTGGCCTTGGCATAACCGGCGACATTCAGCCGGGCCGCGTGGTCGGCGATCTCGGAGCAGACTTCGCCCTCGAAGCCGGGCCGGCAATGGATAAACAGGGTGTTCATTGAATCTCCTGGGCAAATGGCGATGAATCGATGCGCAAACCTGCCCTGTAGCAAAGCCTGTCACGAAAACCGGCGCATGATAACCGAGTTCGGAACCTTGGACTGAGCCCAGCAGTCCAGTGATTAGCCATAAGCCCCAAACAGAGCTAGGTTAACTCTCTGTCCGTATCACAGGCCCGTAGCCGTGCGGGCCACAAGGAGTCATTCAATGCCATCCCTCGATAGCCTGAAAACCCTTAAGACCCTAAAAGTCGACGACAAGACTTATCACTATTTCAGCCTGCCGGACGCCGCCAGGAGCCTGGGTGATATCGACACCCTGCCCATGTCGCTGAAAGTCCTGCTGGAAAACCTGTTGCGCTGGGAGGACGACAAGACCGTCACCGGCGCCGACCTCAAGGCCATCGCGGCCTGGCTCAAGGAGCGCCGCTCCGACCGCGAGATCCAGTACCGCCCCGCACGGGTGCTGATGCAGGACTTCACCGGGGTGCCGGCGGTGGTCGACCTGGCCGCGATGCGCGCCGCCATGGCCAAGGCCGGTGGCGATCCGCAGCGGATCAACCCGCTGTCACCGGTGGACCTGGTGATCGACCACTCGGTGATGGTGGACAAATTCGCCAGCAGCAGCGCCTTCGAGCAGAACGTCGATATCGAGATGCAACGCAACGGCGAGCGCTATGCCTTCCTGCGCTGGGGCCAGAGCGCCTTCGACAACTTCAGCGTGGTACCGCCGGGCACCGGCATCTGCCATCAGGTCAACCTGGAATACCTGGGGCGCACGGTCTGGACCAAGGACGAGGACGGCCGCACCTACGCCTTCCCCGATACCCTGGTGGGCACCGACTCCCACACCACCATGATCAATGGCCTTGGCGTACTGGGCTGGGGCGTGGGCGGGATCGAAGCCGAGGCGGCGATGCTCGGCCAGCCGGTGTCGATGCTGATTCCCGAAGTCATCGGCTTCAAGCTCACCGGCAAGCTCAAGGAAGGCATCACCGCCACCGACCTGGTGCTGACGGTGACCCAGATGCTGCGCAAGAAAGGCGTGGTCGGCAAATTCGTCGAGTTCTACGGTGACGGCCTGGCCGACCTGCCCCTGGCGGACCGTGCCACCATCGCCAACATGGCACCGGAATACGGCGCCACCTGCGGCTTCTTCCCGGTGGATGACATCACCCTGGACTACCTGCGACTGTCCGGGCGCCCCGACGAACTGGTGAAACTGGTGGAGGCCTACAGCAAGGCCCAGGGCCTGTGGCGCCTGCCGGGCAAGGAGCCGGTATTCACCGACAGCCTGGCGCTGGACATGGGCACCGTGGAGGCCAGCCTCGCCGGCCCCAAACGGCCGCAGGACCGGGTTGCACTGCCCAACGTTGCCCAGGCTTTCACTGACTTCCTCGACCTGCAGTTCAAACCCACCAGCAAGGAAGAAGGCCGCCTGGAAAGCGAAGGTGGCGGTGGTGTGGCGGTGGGCAACGCGGACCTGGTGGGCGAAGCCGACTACCAGTACGACGGCCAGACCTATCGCTTGAAAAACGGTGCCGTGGTGATCGCGGCCATCACCTCCTGCACCAACACCTCCAACCCCAGCGTCATGATGGCCGCCGGCCTGGTGGCGAAGAAGGCCGTGGAAAAAGGCCTGCAACGCAAACCCTGGGTCAAGAGCTCGCTGGCTCCAGGTTCCAAGGTGGTGACCGACTACTACAAGGCTGCCGGCCTGACGCCTTACCTGGACCAACTGGGCTTCGATCTGGTGGGCTACGGCTGCACCACCTGCATCGGCAACTCCGGCCCGCTGCAGGAGCCGATCGAGAAAGCCATCCAGCAGGCCGACCTCAGCGTGGCCTCGGTGCTGTCGGGCAACCGCAACTTCGAGGGCCGGGTGCATCCACTGGTGAAAACCAACTGGCTGGCCTCGCCGCCCCTGGTCGTGGCCTATGCCCTGGCGGGCACGGTGCGCATCGACATCAGCAGCGAGCCTCTGGGCCAGGGCAAGGACGGCCAGCCGGTGTACCTGCGGGACATCTGGCCCAGCAGCAAGGAGATCGCCGACGCCGTGGCCCAGGTCAACACTCGGATGTTCCACAAGGAGTACGCCGAAGTGTTCGCCGGGGATGCACAGTGGCAAGCCATCGAAGTGCCGCAGGCCGCCACCTATGTGTGGCAGGACGACTCCACCTATATCCAGCACCCGCCGTTCTTCGATGACATCGCCGGCCCGCTGCCGCAGATCACCGATGTCAGCGGCGCCCGGGTACTGGCCCTGCTGGGGGACTCGGTGACCACCGACCACATCTCCCCGGCCGGCAACATCAAGGCCGACAGCCCGGCTGGCCGCTACCTGCGGGACAAGGGCGTGGAACCGCGGGACTTCAACTCCTACGGCTCACGGCGCGGCAACCACGAAGTGATGATGCGCGGTACCTTCGCCAACATCCGCATTCGCAACGAAATGCTCGGCGGCGAGGAAGGTGGCAACACCTTGTACATTCCCACCGGCGAGAAGTTGGCGATCTATGACGCAGCCATGCGCTATCAGGCCGACGGCACGCCGCTGGTGGTGATCGCCGGCCAGGAATACGGCACCGGTTCGAGCCGCGACTGGGCGGCCAAAGGCACCAACCTGCTGGGAGTCAAGGCAGTGATCGCCGAAAGCTTCGAACGTATCCACCGCTCCAACCTGGTGGGCATGGGCGTCCTGCCCTTGCAGTTCAAGCTGGACCAGAACCGCAAGAGCCTGAAGCTGACCGGCAAGGAAACCCTGGACATTCTCGGCCTCAGCGGTACGGAACTGACGCCGCGGATGAACCTGACCCTGGTGATCACCCGTGAGGATGGCAGCCAGGAGAAGATCGAGGTGCTGTGCCGCATCGACACCTTGAATGAAGTGGAATACTTCAAGTCCGGCGGGATCCTGCACTACGTTCTGCGGCAACTGATTGCCTCCTGACGCTGCCTGAAAAAAACACCGCCTTCGGGCGGTGTTTTGCATTGGGCTGCCGTGCCAGGACGAGGCGGTTATACTGCGCCCCCGCCAAATCTGACTCACCGGTCGCAATGGCGACTACAGATCCGGCGCAGTACTACGTCTCTGCAATACCCATTCTTACGCAACAAGGATTCCCCATGACTGCTCTGCCATGGATGTACCTGGCACTTCTTTCCATTGGCTACGCACTGGCCCTGAGCTACGGGCAACTGGGCCTGCTGGCCGCCCTGTCGATCTTGCTGCTGTTGGCTGCCGGCTTTGCCGTGCGCCAGCAACGCAGCCGCGTCGGCCAGTACCTGGGCCACGGCCTGTTCGTGGTGCTCGCCCTGGCCCTGGCCATGCACTGGCTGCCTGGGTTCTACAATGGCCGGGCCATCGACCCGCAACGCTTCACCGACGATGCCGTGCCCTTCTCCCTGTACCTGAACCAGGACAAGCCGCTGATCGGCTTCTGGCTGCTGCTGGTATGCCCGTGGATTGTTGCACGCCGCCCCCTGCGCCTGTCGATCTGTGCCATGGCGCTGGCGTTGACCCTGACGGCAATTGCCGCATTGGGCGGCGCTGCGTTGTTGGGCGTCATCAGTTGGGCGCCGAAGTGGCCGGAACAGGCTTGGCTATGGGTTTTGAATAACCTGCTTCTGGTGACGCTGGTGGAGGAAGCGCTATTTCGCGGGTACATCCAGGGCGGGTTAAGCCGTCGGTTCAAGCAGTTGCCGTATGGGGAGAATCTGGCGCTGTTTTTGGCGGCGTTGCTGTTCGGGTTGGTGCACTTAGGTGCGGGATGGCAATGGACGTTGCTGGCGACTATTGCTGGCGTCGGGTATGGACTAGCGTATCGGTTCGGGGGGTTGGGGGCCGCGGTTGTTACGCATTTCGGGCTGAATTTGCTGCATTTTGGGTTGTTTACTTATCCGATGTTGGCTTGAACCTGCAGCGTCAAAAAACGTTCAAAGCGCATGCTGCAAGGCCCAGGCACGCACCAAGATTGATATAGTGTCAGAAGGATTAACAAGCGCCATTTTATTGAATGTGCAAAACGGACTCTAAGCCATCGAAGGAGAGGCGGTGTGACGGCGAAAAACGTACTGGTTATTGGGGGCGCCGGTTATATAGGTTCTCACATGGTGAGAATGCTGACTGAAGAGGGCTTGGGAGCCGTCGTGCTCGACGACCTGAGTTCCGGGTTTGCCGACACCGTGCCTCAGAGCGTGCCTCTTATTGTCGGGGACGCTGGTAATCGCGAACTCCTCGAGCAAATTTTTCAGGAACATGAGATCGACGCAGTAATGCATTTTGCTTCCTACATTCAAGTGGGGGAATCGGTCCTGCAGCCTGCGAAGTATTACGAGAACAATCTGAGCAAGACCCTCGCCTTGCTGGCGAGCATGGCGCACCATCAGATCAAGAACTTCATATTTTCATCTACTGCGGCCATTTTTGGGAGCCCTACCAACGGCGCTATTTGCGAGGCTCACCAAACCGTTCCGATAAATCCTTATGGCCGATCCAAGCTCGCAGTCGAGCAGGTTCTACCTGATTACGAACAGGCCTACGGTATACGTCACGTGTGCCTGCGGTACTTTAACGCTGCAGGCGCTCAACCAGACGGTTCGCTAGGCGAGCGCCATGAGCCGGAAACGCACTTGATACCTTTGGCAATCAATGCCGCCCTGGGCAACGGCCCTTCGCTGAAAATTTTTGGCGATGACTATTCAACTGCCGATGGCACATGCGTGCGCGACTACATTCACGTCTGCGACATAGCCGCCGCCCACCTGTCGGCATTGAATCATTTGCGAAATCAGGGCGACTCCCTGAAGCTGAACCTGGGGAACGGCGCCGGCTATAGCGTTAAAGATGTTCTGAATAGCGTGCAACGAATCACTCGCCAGGCAGTTCCTCATGAGTTTGTAGCCAGGCGCATGGGCGACCCATCAGTGCTCGTCGCGGACTCCGCACAGGCAAGGAAGGCTTTGAACTGGACCCCACGTTACCCTGCTCTAGACGATATCATTGCCCATGCCTATGCATGGCATTCGTCCATGTAACGCAAATGACGCAATCTTTTCAGAATTAAGGATGAATCAATGGCAGGGCCAACATTATCTGTAGTCATTCCTTGTTATAACGAGGAAGACGGGATTCTCGAGTTGCACCGACGAGTTACCGCCGTCTGTACAGAGCAACTTAACGATGACTACGAACTCGTCCTGATCAATGATGGATCCAGGGATTCAACGTGGAAAATCATGCAGGATCTGTCGCAAATTGATCGCCGCGTGGTTGCCATCAATCTCTCACGCAACCATGGTCATCAACTTGCATTGTCAGCCGGCTTGCAACTCTGTCGGGGCAATCGGGTTTTCATCCTCGACGCCGACCTTCAGGATCCTCCAGAACTGCTATCAAAAATGATGGAACGAATGGACCACGGATGCGACGTTGTCTACGGCCAGCGGATTAAACGCGACGGCGAGACGATGTTCAAAAAGGCTTCGGCTCACTTCTTCTATCGCATGCTTAACCGGATGGTAGACATCGACATCCCTGCAGATACCGGGGACTTCCGCCTGATGAGTCGTCGAGCCGTCGACTTGCTGAACGGAATGCCTGAGCATCATCGCTTTATTCGCGGAATGGTCAGTTGGATCGGTCTTAAGCAAGAAGCCCTTCCCTATGAGCGCGCAGCACGATTCGCCGGGGAAACAAAGTACCCGTTGTCGAAGATGATTAAGTTTGCAATAGATGCAATCACCGGATTCTCTGTACGCCCTTTGCGCATGGCATCGTATTTAGGCATTGGCTTCGGGGCGGCCACAGTACTGCTATTGGGTTATGTGTTGCTTCACTACTTCACAGGCAACAGTGTAGAAGGATGGACATCCCTGGCAGTGATCATGCTGGCGCTGGGCAGCATGCAGTTATTTGTTGCTGGTGTCATGGGAGAGTATTTGGGAAGACTCTATATAGAAACCAAAGGCCGACCTTTGTTTATTATTCAAGAGATAGTCTCATCTCTGGACAAGGAGATCAAAACGGAGCCCAACAAGGAGACATCGAATTGAGCGATAATATCAACCCGGATAAAGATCAACGCGTACGTGCCGAATTCGATCTACTTGCTGACGAGTACCATGATCAGCATAAAGAGAACGTCGCAATTACCGGCGAAAACCCGGAGTTTTTTTCTGAATACAAAATTGCAGACTTGGCAGCGCTAGTAGCAGATCAAAAACTGCCCTCGGCCTCTGTTTTTGACTTCGGCAGCGGTATCGGAAACTCATTACCCTTCTTCAGAAAATATTTCCCTGGCAGTGCGATTACTTGCGGGGATGTCTCATCTCGCAGTATTGAAATCGCAAAAATCAGATTCCCCGGTGACGAAAGATACGTACAGATTGAAAACACTATCCCTTTGCCTACACACAGCCAGGATATCGTATTCACAGCTTGCGTCTTTCACCATATACCGCACGAAGACCATGATCACTGGTTAAAGGAGTTGCTACGCATCACCAAACCAGGAGGAATTCTAACGATATATGAGCATAACCCGCTGAATCCACTGACCGTAAAAGCGGTGAACACCTGCCCCCTTGATGTAAACGCAAAACTGATTCTGGGGCGGACTATGGCGAAACGCGCAACTGCCGGTGGCTGGGCAAAACCCAGCGTTGACTACAAACTTTTCTTTCCGGCCTTCTTGAGCTATCTGCGCCCGCTGGAGCGGAAGTTGAATTGGCTCGCACTAGGTGCTCAGTACCGTATGTCTGCGCGAGCGCCAGAATGATTGCACTGGCCATTCAGACGATGAAATTCTTACTTGTCGGCGTGTTAAACACGCTGACAGGTTTGGCCGCTATCTATGCAATCATGTACTTTACATCCCTCGGCCCGCTGACGGCTAATGCTGTGGGTTATGCCGTAGGCTTGGCCATTAGCTTTATCCTGAATAGCATCTGGACATTTAAAAGCACGAACCCTGCGAGGCACTCGTTCCCTAAATATATACTGTGCGCCATTATCGCCTATTTATTGAACGCAGCTGCAGTGTTACTCGCGTTAAACGCCCTGAAAATCAATCCTTACATTGCGCAACTCTGTGGAATAGTAATTTACAGCACCGTGATGTTCATCGCCTGCAAATTATTCATCTTCAAAAATAACGCAAGTTAAAAAAACACAAGGTACATTCCAGGATGCAAGAAGCATTGCGCCAAAACAAAAAGCCATTACTAAAAAAACTGGGAATTTACATTGGCCTTCTGATAATTCTACCGATGGTGCTAGGCTACTATGTTCTAGGGCTTAACCATTGGGACATGTCGATCCCTATGATATATGGAAATGGGGATGACATATGGCAATTGACCCTGACGAAAGTATTAACCGATACGGGATGGGTGCTTAGCAATCCATTCCTAGGAGCACCAGAAGTTGCAAGCTGGCATCACAATGCCGCCGCACAAACCAGCGCACTGCACTCAGTCATCATGCTGGGTCTAAACTTTTTTATCAAAGACCCAATTTACCTTCAGCAATTCTACTACCTGCTAAACTTTTCATTGATCGCACTCACATCTTTCACTGCTTGCAGACTGCTTAATATCTCTAGGCTCTGCGGGGTTTGTGTCGCCTTCCTATTTGCCTTTACTACCTTCAGAATAAATTTTCTCATTTACTCTTTTATACCCAATTATTTCATAGTTCCTCTTGCCCTCGTTTCTGTAATATGGACTCTACAGGGAAAATTTGATCACATACTTTTGGCAGCCCCCAAAAAACTTATAACTGATCGTTTTTTTCTGCTCGGCGCACTTTTCATTTTACTCATAGCGATATCCGATGGGTACTACGCGTTTTTCATACTACTCACACTCGGATTTTCAGCTGGTGCCCGAGCTGTATTGGTGGACTGGAAAAAACCTATCCTGCTTACCCCCTCTACCATCTATATTTTGCTGCTTGTCGCAGCGTCATTACTGATACAGCTACCACTCTACACTTACAAAAAAAATCATCACAGTGAGTTTTACCCCACGGGAAATACAGCGGATCCCGTGTTGATAAAGCACCCTTTTGAGGCTGAAGTTTATAGCACAAGCCTGAAGCAACTTATCGCTCCCGCCACCAATCATAGAATACCGTCAATCGCAAAAGCAGGAGAGAAAATCCTAAGCTCTAATACCGCCGCAAGAAAATACTCATCCGTTGCCGCAGTCTCTCTCGGCCTTTTGGGATCACTATTACTTGCGGCAGCACTCACCGCTCTAGCACTTCCCATACTCAGAAAAGCTGACACCTCCGCCACAACCAATAATCAATTGAGCTTGATCGACACCCTACTCCCCTTAATCCTATTTTCATTGCTGTGCTGCATATTTGGAGGCATTGGCACTCTGATAGCTTTGATATTCCCTACCATCCGTGCCTATGATCGTTTCGCCGTACTCCTTATTTTCTTCCTACTATTATTCGGCGCCCGAATAGCTGATGGATGGCGAGATCGCAAAGAACAAAAAGGACGAATGATCGCTTCAGTACTGATTCTAACTATTACTATCGTAGGACTGTTCGATCAGATCCCTGCGACTTCGAACCGCAGAAATCAACCCTTTGCAGATCAGTATAAAGCAGAGCGCAATTTCGTTAGCCAGTTAGAACAGACCATTCCAAAAAACTCAATGGTCTATCAATACCCTTACGCTCAATATTTACGCGAAAGCCCTTACTACGGGTGGGGCGCTTTTTCCCAAGTCCGCCTTTACCTAAACTCACACACAATTCACTGGAGCAATGGTGGCGCGAAAAATAGCCCAGCAGATGACTGGAATTACAGGATATCTAAACTCACTTTCACGCAACAACTGACCGAAATCGAAGCATTGGGTTTCAAATCTATTGTAATCGACCGAACTGTCGTCAAAGGCGAGGAGTATTCGGCAATTCACCAAACCTTACAGGCGCGTAACTACAAGGTAGTCGAGGACGACGCGAGCAATCTTGCCTACGCACTCCTGGATGATCCTGGATACCGTATACACTACGAACCTGACTACAAAAATATCAGCACTATTGAAATCAATTCAAAAGAAGCGGCAAACAAAAATCTTTACCCTATATTGTTAAACCGGGACATGCTTGTCGCCTTTATCCATAGTTACCCTGGAAACATCCCAGTTACTGTCGACAACAAGACGCACCCAGAATTATTTCTGGACGGATCAGTATTAACAAAGGGCACGGGTGATTCTGCGATTACTCCACTTGAAGCCATGAAAGGCAGTCTCTCCTGCACCCGAGAAGAAGGTACATCTTCATATAAAAACCTGACATTGACTTTAACCAATGAAAGTAACTTCAACTGGAGCATAGGGGCAGGACAATTCCCGATAAAAATCGGATATCACATTGAAAGAACAGATGGAGCAGTCACTCAATGGGACAATGGATATCGTGCATCGAGTAATCGCGTTCTACCGCCGGGCGAAAGCGAGACGCTAACAGTCCCTCTCAGTGCCCTCCAGTTACCGAGCGCTAGCAAGACCGAATCATCACAGTTACGATTCGCTCTGGTACAGGATGGCAATGCCTGGTTCTCTAACATCAGTTGCACTATTCCGCTTTGATGGCGAGCGTTGCCCCCTAACGGCCAGAGATCCAGCTGAAGGCAGTGCTCGTCCCCCACAGATCTTTAGATCCGATTAAAGCCCGGCCCTGCCCCCCCACGGGATCAGAGCCGGGTAGAGTAAGCAGCAGTGCTCACGATTACTCATGTGATAAAGTTTCGCACTCTGGGGAGAACCACCTCCTAACGGTTGCTCCTATTGCTCACGGCCTCCCGAGAATAAAATTAAATCGCCCCGGACTCTCTAGACACCTTGCAAACTCATTGCGTAACGCTTTTCAAACTCTACCGGCGACAGTTGTTTGTTGAAGCCATGCCGACGTTTAACGTTGTAGAACATCTCGATGTAATCGAACACATCACTACGAGCATCTTCCCGCGTGGTGTAGGTTTTCCGCCTGATCCGTTCCCGTTTCAGAAGCTGGAAATAGCTCCCGGCCACAGCATTGTCATGACAGTTGCCTCGGCGACTCATGCTGGCAATCAAATTAAAGCTGCGCCAATCGGAGCTGCTGTACTGGCTACCTGGCCGAAATGAACCATCACCTCTTGCTTCGGTTTACGCCTCCAAACCGCCATCAACAACGCATCAATAGCTAGATCACTGGTCATCTGCGACTTCATTGACCAGCCAACGACCTGACGAGAAAACAGATCCAGCACCACCACCAAATACAACCAGCCTTCATACGTGCGAATGTAGGTGATGTCGATGCCCCAAACTTTGTTGGGTTCTACGGCATCGAACTGGCGCTTCAGCAAATTGGGCGAGGCGACCGCTGGCTTACCGCCGTACTTTACCGGGCGACGTCGATAACCTGTCTGAGAGCGCAGTCCCGCAAGACGCATTAGCCTCGCCACACGGTGCCGACCACAGTCTTCACCGACCTCGCGCAGATCGTCATGGATTTTGCGACAGCCATAAACGCCGCCGCTCTCCAGCCAGAAATGCTTGATCAAACCCACCAGTCGCTGGTCGTCTTTGGCACGTACAGATTGCGGCTCAGCCAGCCAGGCGTAATAACCGCTGGGATGGACTTTCAGCGCCAGGCAAAGCCGTCGAATCGAATAGTCGCCCGCGCGCAGCTTGATAAAGGCGTACTTCAGCCGCACTCCTTGGCAAAGTATGCGGCGGACTTTTTTAATATGCCTGCTCTTCAGTGACGCGCTTGAATTCCGCTCGCAGGCGACGCAATTCAGCGTGCTGATCATCATCCTGCTGCCGTTCTACTTGAGGTTTGCTGTAGCGCTTTATTCAGGCATAGAGGCTATGCGTCGACACGCCGAGACGGGCAGCTACCTCAGCAACGGGTAGCTTGTTTTCGGTCACTTGATTGACTGCTTGGATTTTGGATTCTTCGGGATAACGTGGGTTGCTCATGGCACCTCCTGATTGGCCTCATTCTAAGGCAAAGAGGTGCCTACGAAACCCGGAGCGATTCACATCATTTTTTGTGGCGAAAACTACTCCGTGCAGAATTTGGTTAATCCATCCTAATTCCGAATCCGGAACGAAAAACAGATCAAAAAAGTCATTTTCACGGTTAGAATCCCCCCCATAAACTGAGTAACCACAAGGATTTTTCCAAGACATGAAGTACCGTTCAGATATTGATGGACTCC
The DNA here is from genome assembly GCF_000397205.1 of Pseudomonas protegens CHA0. Lineage (NCBI taxonomy): Bacteria > Pseudomonadati > Pseudomonadota > Gammaproteobacteria > Pseudomonadales > Pseudomonadaceae > Pseudomonas > Pseudomonas protegens. The sequence continues at coordinate 2,188,844 of NC_021237.1, read as the reverse complement.
GGGCGATAGCCGTCCTGAGTGTGGTGATTTTCCATTTGAATGTCGGATTACTTCCTGGCGGATTTGTCGGGGTCGACATATTTTTCGTGATTTCTGGCTACCTTATTTCGAAGATCATCTACGCAGAGACTAGCAACGACTCATTCTCCATCGCGAATTTCTACGTAAGACGAGCACGCCGGATCCTGCCTGCCTTTCTGTCGGTGATAGTCACAACATCGATTGCCGCCTATTGCCTACAGTATCCAAGTGAACTTGCAAACTACGCAAAATCCGCTATCGCCTCAGCGCTTTTCTCCGCAAACATCTACTTCTATGCCACCCTCAATTATTTTTCGCCCTCCGCGGATGAGATTCCGCTTCTGCACCTTTGGTCACTTGGTATCGAGGAGCAATTCTATATCTTCTTCCCGTTAATCATCCTGGGACTTTCGAAAGTTTCAAAACGGTTGATACCCGCAACCATCGTTATCATGCTGGCTGTATCGTTGTTTTTCTCGCAGCAATTACTCTCTACAAACCCAACCGCGTCGTTTTATCTTCTGCCGTTTCGTGCATTCGAGCTTCTTATCGGGAGTTTGATTGCACTTCCCGCGCTACACCTAAAAAAACCTCCGATAATCTCGCTATGCCTGTTTGCGCTGGGCATGGCCGGATTGGCTTACCCAATATTCTTCTACAATAGTCAAACCCCGTTCCCTGGAATCGCCGCAGCCCTACCGTGCTTAGGCGCAGCGCTCATTATCATGGCTGGCGAGCAAGGCGACAGGATGTCGATGCTCTTGGGCTCCCGACCGATGGTATTCGTGGGAAAAATATCGTACTCCCTGTATCTCGTTCACTGGCCTTTGATTGTATTCGCCAAACGCGCATTCCCTAATGCAGACAAAGAGATCGCCGCACTGGTGATTTTTGCAATGGCCATTCTTTTAGCTTGGTTAAATTACAAACTGATTGAGCAAACTTTCCGTTACGCAAAAAAGCAATGGACGCCTGCACACATCTTGTCAGTCGCATCTATGTCTCTTTGCCTAGTGGTAGCCATAGGATGGTTCGTCTCACACAAACACGGCTTCCCCTCATCTTCCCAAAGTCGAATCGATCAAGTGCTTACGACGATGTCCTACAATCCAACCAAGGATTATCAAGCAGGGGAATGTTTTCTAGACCCGGATCAAGATCCCGCTAAAACGGACCTCCTACGTTGTGTGCCCTCTGGAAAAAATAAAACGGCGCTTCTTTGGGGAGACAGTCATGCCGCACACCTCTATATGGGGCTACGTAAAACACTTGGCGAACATAACATCTCACTTGGGCAGTTAACGGCCTCAGCATGTGCTCCGATTCTAGGCATGGATATGCCGGCACGCCCTTACTGCAAGAATGCAAACGAAATATTCTTAAAAAAAATCGAGGCCGCTCGACCCGATATTCTAATCATTACTGCCGGCTGGCCGATATCGCCCGAATACATGGCGTCCTTAGATCGAACGCTGGATAAAGTAGACACCTTGAACTTGACTAAAGTGGTTGTAATAGGTGAAGCGCCACTTTTCAAACGCAGCGTTCCCTTGATCATGATTGAAAGGATAAAAGGCAAGATGTTCAACTTCAACTCGTCAAATGATGTTGATTGGGAGGTCATGCAACGGTCCGAGGCTGCCGTCAGTGAGGTGGTCTCTCATCACAACCGTATTGCTTATGTATCACTGACAAAAGCGGTATGCCCTAACGGGTCCTGCCCAATGGCATCTCCCGATGAAAAACCCCTGATCTATGACATCGTGCACCTGACACCAGAAGGATCAGGTCTATACGCCAAGGAAATAACACCGTTGATCGTAAATTAACGCCTCAATACGTTATCAATACGACTTTAGTCATCGCAAAAGTATCCAGTGGCGAACAGGATGTTCGTGTGAGATATCTGACCACGTTACCGCAGGCCCAGCCCGGACTATCGAGAGCCTCATCAGTTTCGGGCAGACCTGTGGGGGTACCTCCCAACGAACACCTGGCGCGCCCATGATCAAAGAAAATCCATCGCGCGACTACGACCTGATATTTGACGCTGACAATCTGAACTTGTCTGGCTCAGGCTGTGTCTTTACCTGAACAAACATGGCCTTTAGCAGAGCAATGTCAGAAGGTTAACGTTTACGATGCAGCGTCCACTGGACTCACCCCAACCCGATCAGCGGCCAGTGCCGCGTCAGTGGGCAAAATGTGCCAATGCCCTTGTCGGGGAGGAAAAAAAAATACGACGTGGTAACATCGCCGATGTAACGCAGCACCTCTGCAGAAGGGCTACAGGAAGAGGCGGTTGCCACAACCGACCTCACTGTTACCCTTCCCCCATACAGACCCTCTAGGCAGCGCGAGATGAGCTAATGTCTTGGTTTTGATTAAAGTAGGTCGCTGGTGAACGATACAAAGTGGGCAAATAGCCATCAACCCAAGTTTACCGAATGGCACTTTGACAGGATACAAACCCACAGTCCTCCGACCAGAGTGGACAACAGAAAACGGAGCGCGCAATTACCGTGCCGGGATTAATAAAGGCGACTTTCGACCTGAGCTCCCCTTCTGAGATGAGTGTGTTGTACGTGGGGCAAAAAGGCTTGCTTGACCGCACGCTGCGCAGGGTACCGATAACTTACCTTGATGGCGGCGCAGGACGAACGGATGCAGGGTGAAGGTGAATTTGCGAAGCTTTCCAAATAATTAGGATGATCAAATGTCTGCAACAAGCGTCAAGGCATCAGTACAGGGTTCCGTACCACACTTCGCCGGAAAAAAAGTTTGGATTACAGGGCACAAAGGAATGCTTGGCTCTGCTGTAGTCCGGAATTTTAAAGACGAGGATGCCCAACTACTGCTGACGTCTAGGGCCGATTTGGATCTTACCAACCAGGCTGCTGTATACGATTGGATGGCAGAGCACCGCCCGGACTATATCTTTCATGTCGGCGCCAAGGTCGGCGGCATTCATGCCAACGCAACGCTGCCTGCATCGTTCATTTACGACAACTTGATGATTCAAACGAACGTCATCTCTGGCGCTCACAAGTTCGGGACCAAAAAATTACTCTTTGTCGCCACCAACTGCACCTATCCCAAAAATGCAGCACAACCTATTACCGAAGAGACGCTACTCACGGGCCCTTTGGAAGATAGTATCCGCGCGTACGCTGTCAGCAAAATTGCTGGCATTGAAATGTGCCGGGCCTACCGCAAACAATATGGCTGTGACTTCGTCTCCGTTATCCCGCCAAATCTTTATGGCCCCGGCGACAACTACCACTCTCAACACAGCCATGTCGTTGCGGGAATTCTCCGTCGTACGCATGCGGCCAAAGTCCTGCAGCAGAAAGAGTTCGTCGTTTGGGGCGATGGCACTCCACGACGCGAGCTCCTGCATGTTGACGACCTTGCCGACGCAATGAAGTGCGTAATGCTCGCGCCAACCACTGACGACCTCTACAACATCGGCTGTAATCACGATATCGCCATCGCCGACCTTGCTGCGATGATTGCGGAGGTCGTCGGCTATGAGGGAAAAATCGTTTACGACACGAACAAACCAAATGGCACTATCCGCAAGCTACTGGATAGCAGCAAGATTAGAGCGCTTGGATGGAAACCTAAAATTGATGAAAAAACAGGGCTCAAAAGCGCCTACGAGGACTTCTTGAACTTGCTTGAGTCGCCGACCCCGGACGCACGTATCGACATCTGATGCAAGCACCGCAGGCGAACCGTCATCTTTTAATTTCCTACATTTGGATCCAATGTAATGAACAATGATTTCCCTCTGCCCGAGGGTTTATTTGGTCGCTTCGGAGTTGTAAAACTTTGGCCAGGTATTAAAACCGCAGAAGATGAGTGCATCGCACGTCTGAAGCTGGCAGCCAAAGCCATTGGGGTTGAATGCGTTGAAATCCTCGCCGATGGCGGCTTCGTCTCCGCTCCGGACATAAAAGCGTCCAAGGCGAATGTCGATTTTGTGATTCACCTCCACTACGACACCCCAAAGCGCTACGACGCATTTTCCTTTGTCGCACTCTGGAACCCGCTGAAGTTCTACCATGAGTGGGGCTATCAACGTTGCTCGCGCAACCTGACCACGCACGATGACTTCCTCAGTTGCAGCTCCATTGCCGCCGATGACCATGTGGCCCGAATGGTACGTGGCGCTACGACGCACTTACCCGCACACTTCAAGCTGTACCACTCCACCCCCCAGATCGTACATGAACCTTCGTTGGGTGACGGCAAACTGTTCTACGCCGGTATTAACTGGGAAGCGATCGTCAGCAGTCGTCAATCGCGCCAGCAGGAAGTGCTCAAGCGACTCGACCCTACCGGTCTGCTGAAAATCTACGGCCCAACTATTTTTCAGGGCGTACGTGTCTGGGAAGGTTATCAGAGCTACGTTCGAGAGATTCCGTTCGACGGAAACTCCATGATCAACGAGATCGCCAAAGCGGGGGCGGCACTGGTACTGTCCTCCCAGGCCCACCGCGACTCGGAAATGATGTCGAACCGTCTGTTCGAAACCATTGCTGCTGGCACCCTTGTCATCTGCGACGAGAATCCTTTCGCGCAAAAATTCTTTGGCGATTCACTTCTTTATATCGACAGCCGGTCTCCGATGGAGCAGATCTACGGCGATATCACAGCCCACCTCAGCTGGATAAAAAGCAATCCCGAAGAGGCCATGGCCAAGATCAAAAAGGCACAGGCTATCTTCAACGGCCATTACTCGCTGATCGGCAGCTTGAAGGAACTGTACAGTGGCTTGAAGGAGCGCAAGCAACAATTAGTCACACGACATCTTGGGACCGAAGGCGAAAAAACACATATCAGCCTAAACCTCTTGATGCCCGAGTACTCTACTGCGGCTCTGAAAGCACACGTCGAAAGTGTCCGCCATCAGGATTACAGAAACTTCACCGCCACGCTGGTCATCGATAAGGTAATCGCTGGCAGCCTGAAACCGGAAATTTCAAGAATCCTCAGCGCCTCGCCTATCCCGATTCAGATAAAGGAAGTTGAAGCCTACAGGTACGGCATTCATCCTGGAATCAAGAGCAAACGTCCGCTAGGAGAAATTCTTCAGGAACTGGTAAACGACGCAGCGGAATCCGACGCGATCATATTTGTCGCACCGAATGAAAAGCTGTTCTTCAACCACCTGACCGTTCTAGCTGGCGCCTTGCAACGCGACGATCAAGTGAACTGCGCGGCAACCGCGGTGATCATGGACGATGGTCACTCGCCCGTGCATACCGTTCACGAGTTGATCGACTTTGGTCATGTGGACGCTGCCGGCCCACCCGGATATGGCCGCTTCATTTTCAGGACTGCGTCGCTCCCTGCCGACCTGGGTATCGCACTCCATTATCTTGACGGGCGGCCACTGGCGGCAATGATCAGCGGTAAAATCAAGCACCTGCTGCCTGCTACCGTCACATTGGATATCCGTCAGTCGTTCCCCGAAAGAACTTGGGATGAGGCCGCCGAAACCGAACTAATCAAGGATTTCAATCCTGGAGTACTTAAGGTTTCGGCAGGGTTCTACATGCCTGAAGTACCCGCCCCTGTCGTCGTAGAGTCGCCGCGGCAGCACATCGCCCGGCTGTTCCTTAACAAGGCATGGGTCAAGGCTCAGATCCAGGCGATCAAGACCCAAGGCTTCAGGGCTCGCTTTGAAATACTGAAGCGGAAGCTGAGATGAACCCGCACTCACCCGCCCCCGTCTCGCTGTTGTCACTGATCAAAAGCGTTTGGTCAAACTGGCACCTGATCCAGCAAATGACCAAACGGGATGTCATCGGACGATACAAAGGTTCGATGATGGGTATTCTGTGGTCATTCGCGAACCCGATACTGTTGCTGGTGATTTACACGCTGGTCTTTTCAGTCGTGTTCAAGGCTCGCTGGGGAACTGGCGAGCCTGGCAGCAAAGGTGAGTTTGCGATTCTGCTATTCACCGGAATGATCGTTCACAGCTTGTTTGCCGAGACATTGACTCGGGCCCCCACGCTAATTTTGAGCAACGTAAGTTACGTAAAGAAGGTGGTCTTCCCTCTGGAGATTCTCCCTATCATTGCCATGGGCACCTCCTTCTTCCACGCGTTGGTCAGTATTGGCGTATTGTTGGTCGCACAACTTCTGGTTCACGGCACCATCCCCTGGACAGTCGTTTTTCTGCCACTGGTGATAGCACCGCTGATCGTGCTGTCTTTAGGCCTGGCCTGGATACTTGCATCGCTTGGGGTGTATTTACGCGATGTCGCCCACCCCATTGGTCTGCTTATGACCTTGCTGCTGTTCGCCTCTCCGGTTTTTTACCCCATTTCCGCTCTACCCGTCGAAATCCAACCTTGGCTGATGCTCAATCCCCTCACCTTCATTATCGAGCAAGCCCGAGCGATACTAATCAGTGGTTCAATGCCTAACTTCGCTGGCCTGGCAGTTTATGCTGTTGTGGCCTTGAGCTTTGCTTGGGCGGGATATGGCTGGTTCCAGAAGACCAGAAAAGGATTCGCGAATGTCCTCTAATGAATTCGCAATTCGTGTGGAAGCCGTTTCCAAGCGATTCGAAATATTCGAACACCCTCGTGATCAACTCAAGCAATTCGTTTACCCGAGGTTGCGTCGCCTGCTCCGCAGGCCAAGTCGTAACTACTTCAAGGAATTCTGGGCTCTTCGCGAAATTTTCCTTGAAGTTCGCAAAGGCGAGTCCTGTGCAATCGTCGGACTGAACGGCAGCGGTAAAAGCACTCTCTTGCAAATCATCACCGGCACCCTCACCCCCACTACAGGTAAGGTGAGCATCAACGGTCGTGTAGCTGCTTTACTTGAACTGGGGTCAGGCTTCAATCCTGAGTTCAGCGGCCGCGAAAATGTTTATATGAACGGAGCACTACTGGGCTTCAGCCGTCGTGAAATCGAAGCAAAAATACCCGACATAGAGGCGTTTGCTGATATTGGCGAGCACTTCGAACAAGCCGTTTCATCGTATTCCAGTGGCATGCAAATGCGTGTCGCCTTCGCCGTTTCGACGGCGTTCGAGCCCGACATTTTGATTATTGATGAGGCGTTGGCGGTAGGCGATGCCTACTTTCAGCAAAAGTGTTTCCAACGCCTGGAAAGCTTTCGCGCACGCGGGGGGACGTTACTGTTCGTGTCCCATGATGCCAACACGGTCAAACACATTTGCAACAAGGCTTTGCTACTGAGCCATGGCCGAACACTCAGTTTTGGTGCACCTCGAGACGTGATCGATTTGTATCAAGGGTTGGTCGCCAAAAAAACCGACATGAGTAGCGGCGAGGTATCTATCGATCAGAGCATTGCTCCTGCAACTGAGAGCCTCGAAGCGATTGAGCGCCCCAAGGCGTGGACAAAAGCTACAACCATCACGACCAACGGCGACGCCGAACTTATCGACTTCGCCCTCCTGAACGCCGAAAACCAGCCTGTCACCCACATTGAAAGCGAAACTCAGTTAACCGTTCGATACGTGGTTAAACTGAACAAGGACTTCGAGCGCCCTGCCTATGGCCTTATAGTCAGGGACCGTTTGGGACGCTCGATATTTGAGACCAGCACTTTTGCCTTGCAAATGCCCGAAGCGCCATGCGAAGAAGGCGCCCAGGTCCTCGTAAGATTCAACCTCAATCTGAATCTAAAGGCGGGTCAATATTCATTTTCGGTGGGTGTTGCAAATAAAGGTTTCTCTAGAAGCGAATTTGAAGAGTACAGCTTGCTAATGCATGACGTTGAACAGCTGCAGGTTACAGAATCGCCGCTGGCAGCGTTCTATGGCGGGATTTTCAATATGCACCCGGTTGTCTCAGTGGATTTATTGGAAGAAAAACAAAATGTCTGATCTCAATACACTGTCCCAACAGCTCGCAGAAGCCCTGCAAGAATTGAAGGCTTTGAGCGAGCGTCAGATTCACTTTGAAACGATTCTTCTGAACAAAGGCCTTTCGACTGAGGACGTAGGAAGTTTTAACCCCCTACTACGTCGCAATTTCGTCAGCAATGCTGACGCAGCCCAACAAAAGCACTTGATGCATACGTGGAAACATAACTCCCCAAGAGTGCTTGAGCCTTCAGACTTGGTGGAAAGCGGGTTTCGTGCGTTTTCGCAAAATGATGAAGACGGAATCTTGTTGCGCTTATTCACACATATTGGCTGCACCAATCGCTATGTCATCGAAATTGGCAGCAACTGCAGCGATTCTGATGTGGGGATTCCGGAAAACCTGTCGACAAATTTGCTGGTCAATCATGGCTGGCATGGAACAATTTTTGAACTCGATGCAACTGAGTGCAGCAGAATGCGTTACTTTTTCGCGCGCACAGCTTCGACGCGGCATTACCATTGGACTCGAGAGGGCGAAACCGAATACTACTCGCCGAAGATCGTTCAGCAAGCCATTAGCCCGGAAAATATCAACGGCCTGCTTATGGCAAACAACCCGGAACCGGAACCCGACCTCTTCATCATCGACATCGATGGCGGTGACTTCGCAGTCATGGAAAACCTGCGTGACATCAGACCTCGCGTAATTGTCGTAGAGTTTGAAAAGCGCTTTCGCGAACGGCACAGCGTCGTCCAGCGTGACCGAGAGCAATTCAACCGTAGATGGCAGCAATCAGGGGCAGCAAGCCTGACCGCCTGGACGACCCTTCTGAAGCCAAAGGGCTACGAACTCTGCGCAGTGGGAACCTGCTGCTTCAATGCTTTCTTCGTACGCGAAGACATCGCCAAAGGCAATTTGACTGCTCTGAATCCAAAAGAAGCATTTGACTCCCATCCAGTATTTTCAGCGATTGATGATGCTTTCTGGCTTATGCCTGACGAAAGCTGGCAACCATTTTAAATTTGCACCTGCGGCAAAGGAATGGGCCTCAGTGGCGGGGCAGCATCGGAGGTGTAGCTTCTCGATCAGGGCCTGCAGAGACTAAATACAGAAATCTTGGCATACTTGCGTATATACGCCTATATTTGTTGTCGCTATATATAAACGATAGCAAGGACAGTTCACGGCAACGCTTCTGATGACTCGAATCAATGCACTTTAATATTTCAACCGCGTGAACAATCTAGCAAAACTTTTGCTTTTTTTTCGTAACCATCACAAACCTGTCTGTGATACTCGCCAGATCAGTTTACCTATACTCTTCTTTCGAAGAGAAACCTCGTGCCTAATCGATAACGAGGAATATTGCAGAGTGATACTACGCTGGTGCTTGCCAAGCGTCGCTGCGATAGCGTCACTCAACGTCACATCCCTCTCACTGCCAGCTTCAAGACATGCTCCCTAGGCAAAAGAGGCAAAGTGCCACTCTTCGATTAGGACTATCAAGCCAGGCAAACTCGATCGAGAGGATTAAGTGATTCGTTCTGGATCAAAAAATTTGTACTTCGGCAATAACGAGCTCTCAAAAAACCAATGCATTTCCAGTGGCGGTATGAGGGAGATGTCTGATTTTCTGGCGATAAATGTCCAACTTCGCCGTGATTTTCAGCCACAAGCAATTAAAGCCGCCTGCCCATACACCGTAGAAGTCACAAGCTACCAGGATACATTGAGAATTCAGCCCCATTGAGGCAGTATAGACGATCGTGATTTGGGCCCGGATCGAGCAAATTGATCATGCGGAACTATCTACCCGCTTACGTACCTAAAGAAGATTTTTTGAATCAAATACGTTAAGAGAAGCATATGAAAAAAGTTGCGCTTATTACTGGAGTAACAGGTCAAGACGGATCCTACCTGGCCGAGTTGCTTCTCGAAAAAGGTTACGAAGTGCACGGTATAAAGCGCCGGGCATCCTCCTTCAATACCGACCGTATCGATCACCTTTACCAAGACCCCCATGAGTCAGATCGTCGCTTGGTCCTGCACTATGGCGACATGACCGATTCGACCGGCCTGATCCGCATCATCAAACAAATACAACCCGACGAAATCTATAACCTGGCTGCGCAGTCCCACGTTGCGGTCTCGTTCGAAGAGCCAGAGTACACTGCCAACTCGGACGCGTTGGGTGCCTTGCGTATCCTTGAGGCGATCAGGATCCTGGGGCTCGAGAAGAAGACCCGCTTCTATCAGGCTTCAACCTCCGAACTGTACGGCTTGGTGCAGGAAACTCCACAGAAGGAGACCACACCTTTCTACCCACGCTCCCCTTACGCAGTAGCAAAGCTGTACGCATACTGGATTACCGTCAACTACCGGGAAGCGTACGGTATCTATGCCTGTAACGGCATTCTCTTCAACCACGAAAGCCCGGTGCGCGGCGAGACCTTCGTCACTCGCAAGATTACCCGTGCACTCGCACGCATCAAGCTGGGCCTGCAAGACTGTCTGTATCTGGGCAACCTTGATGCACTGCGCGACTGGGGCCATGCGAAAGACTACGTCGAGATGCAATGGCTGATGCTGCAGCAAGAAACTCCGGAAGACTTCGTTATTGCAACCGGCAAGCAATACAGCGTTCGCGACTTCGTCAACGCGGCAGCGAAACACGCCGAAATCGACATTACCTGGAAAGGTCAGGGCGTCGATGAGAAAGGCTACGACGCAACCGGTAAATGCATAGTTTCCGTGGATCCGCGGTACTTCCGTCCAACCGAGGTGGAAACATTGCTGGGCGACCCAACCAAAGCGAAGCAGAAACTGGGATGGACGCCTAAAATCACCTTTGAGGATCTGGTCAATGAAATGATGACCGAGGACCTCAAGTCAGCGACCCGTGATGAGTTGGTAAAAAAGCACGGCTACTCCGTTTACGATTACCACGAGTAATAGTTAGGTGGATAAACGCGCCAAAATATACATCGCAGGCCATGCCGGTATGGCTGGCTCTGCGATCCAGCGGCGGCTATCCGCCGCTGGATTCAGCAATTTCGTCACCCGTTCGCATGCTGAACTTGATTTGACTCAACAGGCTGCTGTCGATGCTTTTTTCGCAACAGAAAAACCTGAGATTGTGTACTTAGCAGCCGGCAAGGTAGGCGGAATCAAAGCCAACAACAACTTTAGAGCTGAATTTATATATCAAAACCTGATGATAGAGGCGAACGTAATTCACAGCGCTTGGAAACATGGCGTCGAACGACTTCTTTTTTTGGGCTCCAGTTGCATATACCCGCGGGACTGCCCCCAGCCGATCCACGAAGACCACCTGTTAACCGGACCGCTGGAACAAACCAATGAACCTTACGCCCTCGCCAAGATCATGGGTGTAAAGATGTGCGAGAACTACCACCGCGAATACGGTGCAAAGTTCATAGCCGTTATGCCGTCAAATCTTTATGGCCCCAATGACAGCTACAACCTGGAAAACTGTCATGTGCTGCCGGCACTGATTAGCAAAGCCCATGAAGCAAAAATTAGCGGCGCATCAGAGTTAATAGTTTGGGGTTCGGGAAAGCCAAAGCGCGAGTTCCTTTTCGTCGAAGACATGGCCGATGCTTGTCTACACTTGATGGAATCCAACGTTGACAGCGGACTATTCAATGTTGGAATGGGCAGTGATCTATCCATCCGCGAACTAGCAGAGTTAATTATGGAGGTGGTCGGGTATAACGGGCAGATCGTATACGACCAGAGCCAGCCTGACGGTACACCCCGTAAACTACTCGACATCAATCGCCTAAAGAACTTGGGATGGGCTGCCAAAACGCAACTGCGTGAAGGTATAGCATTGACCTACCAAGATTTTCTCAGCCGTCTGGATCGCCACTGAATGCATCAACCCTTGGTTACGATTACAGTCCCCTCCTTCAATCAAGGGCGTTATCTCGACGACGCCTTAAGGTCCATATTTGAACAAAATATCCCTGTGGAGGTGTTTGTTCTGGATGGTGGTTCCACCGATAACTCGGTGGAAATCATCCGTAAATGGGAACACAAGCTAGCTGGTTGGCGCAGCTATCCAGATAAAGGCCAAGCAGCTGCTATCAACGAAGGTATCCTTCAAGGTAAAGCACCGTATGTCTGCTGGCTGAATAGCGATGACTGGTTCGAGCCGGACGGACTAAAACGACTGATCAGTGCCATTGAAACAGCACCTGAGGCCTCAGCCGTTTATGGGAAATGCTGGAACGTTATTCAAAATACCGGAAAACGCAAACCGGTTTGGGTTGAGCCGTTCAGCGAGCGCAGGCTAGCGCTTCGCTGCATTATTTCCCAACCAGCGACGCTGATTCGACGATCCGCATGGCTGAATATTGGCGGCGTGAACCCCACCTTGCATATGGCTATGGACTACGATCTTTGGTGGCGACTCTTCAAAATAGTTGGCCCTCTCAAATATATCGACGCGTTTGTAGCGGTCAATCGAGAACATGAAGCGACCAAAACAAAAACTTTGCGCCGCCGCCATTATCAGGAAGCTATGGCGGTGGTGCGTAAGTATCACGGTAGCGTTCCCTTAAAGTGGTGGCTTTTTCAGCCCTACGCCGTCTGGCTCAAATCCATCTTTCCATAGCCGGAAGTTACCATGCGCATTCTGCATTTTTTTAAAACCGCCCTTCCTGACACCATGGGCGGCATAGAGCAAGTGATTGATCAAATTTGTCAGCAGTCTCATCGTATGGGGGCGACCTGCGAAGTCCTTACGCTGTCCCCCAACCCAATTCCAGCCACAATAGAAATGAACGGTTATCGGGTTCATCGCGTTAAAGAAAACCTTAATATTGCCTCAACAGGCTTTTCGTTAGAGGTTTATTCGAAGTTTAAAGAACTTGCGCGGAATGCGGATATCATTCATTACCATTTTCCATGGCCATTCATGGACTTGATCCACTTTGCCAGTTGTACCGGAAAACCCAGCGTTGTTTCATACCACTCTGACATCATCAACCAGAAATTTCTCTTAAAGCTCTACCGCCCACTCCAAAATATATTTCTGCGTAGCGTCAACCGGATCATTGTCTCATCCCCCAACTACCTGGAATCAAGTGCTGAGCTTTCTGCATTTCATGACAAAACCACAATTATTCCTATAGGTCTCAACAAGGAAAGCTACCCAATCCCCTCCACTGCTCTAACGACACGCTGGGCGGAAGAAATGAGCGAGCGGTTCTTCCTGTTTGTTGGCGTATTGCGCTACTACAAAGGGCTTCACACATTGATGGAAGCTCTCCAAGGCACTGGATACCCTATGGTCATCGTAGGAGATGGACCAAAGAAACAAGAACTCATGGCGCAAGCAAAAACTATGGGGCTTCAAAACGTCCACTTTTTGGGCCGTCTTCCAGAAGCAGACAAAGTCGCGCTAATTCAACTTTCAACAGCCATCGTATTCCCCTCGCACCTTCGTTCCGAAGCGTTCGGAGTGTCACTACTGGAGGGGGCAATGTATGGAAAGCCGATGATCTCGTGCGAGATTGGTACAGGCACTACGTACATCAACATTGCCGGCGAAACCGGGCTGGTAGTCCCACCAGAGCACCCGACAGCGCTTCGCCAAGCGATGCAACACCTTTGGGACAACCCGCAAGAAGCATTGGTAATGGGCGAAAAGGCGCAGAGTCGTTACAACCTTCTATTCACGGGGGAGCAAATGACACGAGCCCACATCGAGGTCTATCAGGACCTGCTGAACACGCAATGAAACACCAGCCCGATTTGACTCGGGCTAATGATTAGCGGATTACCTACTGCCTTCAGCTCGACCGTAGCTATCCTCGAACCTGACAATATCATCTTCCCCTAGGTAATCGCCGCACTGCACCTCAATTAATACCAAGTCAATCATCCCCGGGTTTTGCAGACGATGCGTGTGCCCAGCACGTATATACGTGGACTCATTGGTATTGAGCAAGAACCGTTGTTGGTCGTTAACGACCAATGCCATACCACTGACCACAATCCAGTGCTCACTGCGATGGTGATGCATTTGGAGCGACAACGAGCCTTGAGGTTTTACGACAATGCGCTTGATCTTGAAGCGAGTGCCCTCTTCCAAGGTAGTGTAAGCCCCCCAGGGACGCTGCACCGTAGTGTGGTCCAAGTGCGAGCAATGACCGTTTTTCTTCAACTGCGCAGTGATTACCTTGATGTCTTGGGCATGGTCTTTGTGCGCGACCAACAAAGCATCCGGCGTATCGACAATGATCAGGTTTTCAACCCCGACTAACGCGGCCAGTCGACGCTGGCTGCGCACGTAGTTGTTGGTGGAGGCATGAAGGATGGCTTCGCCTTCGATACGGTTGCCTTGCTCGTCCGCTGGCGAGAGTTCACTCATGGCCTTCCAAGAGCCAATGTCACTCCAGCCAATATCACAAGGTATGGTCGCCACTTTGTTTGAGCGTTCCATCAGTGCGAAATCGAGGGAAATGTCCGGTACTTTGGCAAAGCTTTCCGGCTCCAGATGCAGGCTGCGATGGCTGCTGCCTTGCATCACACCGGAACCAGCAAGGCACAGATCTACGGCGCTGGCGACATCCGGCGCACAGAGCGCCATTTCTTCAATAAGTGTGCCCGCACGAAAACAGAACATCCCGGAGTTCCAGTAATACTCACCGGACGCCAGGTAGTCTTTCGCAGTATCCAAATCTGGTTTTTCGACGAAACGCTTGACCTTGAAGCCGTTGACTAATGACGCGTCGGTATCTTTTTGAATGTACCCGTAGCCAGTTTCCGGATATTCGGGCTTCACCCCAAAAGTCACCAGCCAGCCGTCCCGGGCCTGCTGCGATGCAGACTCGACTGCTGCAGCGAACGCCGCCTGATTGTCGATCAGGTGGTCCGCCGGCAACACCAGCATAATCGCGTCAGGGCCGTGAGTTCGGGCCACTTCCTGCGCCGCTAATGCGACCGCAGCAGCGGTGTTGCGGCCAAAAGGCTCGAGTACGAAACCCAAGTTGGTGTAGTTCGGCGCAGTGGCAACATATTCATCAAGGGTTTTGAAGTAGAGATCACGGTTTGTGATCGTCAATACTTCTGTTACGTCATTTAACGCCAAGGCGCGACTGTATGTTTTTCGAATCAAATTGCCACCATCGGGCAATTCGATAAACGGCTTGGGATGAGCAGTACGTGAAACAGGCCATAGACGGCTGCCTGAACCGCCACAAATAATGACTGGAACGAGTGTCACGCTGTACTCCTTTACTAAATATCACATCATTTATCAGGCCAAAAACTCACCAACATAAATACTGCGGGCTCGAAGGAGGCGACTTAGAGCCTAGCTGACCCTAGACAAACCTAACCGAGAAAATGCTGGACATGAAGAAAAGCAAATCACTTTTCTTACAAAAATAGGGGCATATTCTTCACTGGATGGTAATTTTTGTCTAGGAAAAGCCGGATCTATACCCGCGCAGCTACCCGTATTCAGATGGATAAAAACTGACCTACCATTCACAACGGCTCACTTCATTGAAGATTAAGACACACCGCCTTACAAATCGTGTCATTGATCTTTATTACTTTTCTCTCGGATTTCGCACGCATCGGGATATTACGACGTACAAAAAGCTTGCAAACCGTCACCGGACATTTAGAGAAATTTCCTTCAACTATTCCGGAAACCTGCCGATAACCGATGAAAGCCTTGCGGATTGAAAACTCATGCGTAATAACCAACCCGTTACCCAGCGCGAACGTACCTTCCCCGCTCAGCAACGATTGATCTCCACCACCGACGCCAAAGGAGTGATCACCTACTGCAACGACGCCTTTGTCGAGATCAGTGGGTTCTCCCGTGAAGAACTGGTTCGCGCACCGCACAACCTGGTACGTCACCCTGATGTGCCGGCGGCGGTGTTCGCGCACATGTGGGGCACCTTGAAACAAGGCTTGCCATGGATGGGCATCGTCAAGAACCGCTGCAAGACCGGCGACCACTACTGGGTCAACGCCTATGTGACACCGGTTTTCGAAGGCAGCCAGGTGGTAGGTTACGAGTCGGTCCGGGTCAAGCCCACGGCCGAACAAGTGCGCCGCGCCGAAGCCCTCTACCAGCGCATCAACTCTGGCAAGTCGGCCATTCCCAAGCGTGACAAGTGGCTGCCTGTGCTGCAGGACTGGCTGCCGTTCATCCTGGTCAGCCAACTGAGCTTCATGATCGGTGCCTGGCTCAATTCCCACTGGGGCTTCGCCCTGGCCGCCGCGCTCTCGGTGCCCCTGGGCCTGCTGGGCCTGAGCTGGCAGCAGCGCGGCCTCAAGCGCCTGCTGCGCCTGGCCGAGCAGACCACCTCCGACCCGCTGATCGCTCAGATGTATACCGACAGCCGCGGCGCCCAGGCCCGCCTGGAGATGTCGATCCTGAGCCAGGAAGCGCGCCTGAAGACCTGCCTAACCCGCCTGCAGGACACGGCCGAGCACCTCAACGAGCAGGCCCGCCAGTCCGACACCCTGGCCCACAACAGCTCCAGCGGCCTGGAGCGCCAACGGGTCGAAACCGAGCAGGTGGCCACCGCGGTCAACCAGATGGCCGCCACCACCCAGGAAGTGGCCAGCCACGTGCAACGCACCGCCGACGCAACCCAGGAAGCCAATCGCCTGACCGGCCGTGGCCGCGATATCGCCGGGGAAACCCGCGAAGCCATCCAGCGCCTGTCGGTGGTGGTGGGCGAAACCGGGCTGACAGTAACCCAACTGGCCAAGGACAGTGACGAGATCGGCGGCGTTGTTGACGTGATCAAGGGCATTGCCGACCAGACCAACCTGTTGGCCCTGAACGCAGCCATCGAAGCCGCCCGCGCCGGTGAAATGGGCCGCGGCTTTGCCGTGGTGGCCGACGAGGTGCGTCAGTTGGCACAGCGCACCAGTGAGTCCACCGGGCAGATCCATACCCTGATCGCCAAGCTGCAGCAGACCGCCGCCACCGCCGTTCAGACCATGGACGCCGGTCATCGTCAGGCCGAAGAAGGCGTGGCCCGGGTTCTGGAAGCCGACCAGGCACTGGTGGGCTTCAGCGAAGCGGTGGCCAACATCACCGACATGACCACCCAGATCGCTGCCGCCACCGAAGAGCAAAGCTCGGTGGCCGAAGAGATCAGTCGCAACATCAGCACCATCGCGCAACTGGCGGACCAGACTTCGGAGCAGGCCCAGCATTCGGCCGAGCTCAGCGAAGCGCTGACCCGCACCGCACACACCCAGTACTCGCTGGTGGAGCGCTTCAACCGCTAAGCCCCCCTAGGGCCGGCAACAAAAAACCGGAAGCCAAGGCTTCCGGTTTTTTTATGCCCGCAAATCCACCCGACAACCGTAGGAGCGAGCTTGCTAGCGATAAATCTTCACCGCGCTCCAAATTCGAAGGCCGGGCGAACGCTTCGCGAGCAAGCTCGCTCCGGCAGGATCAGCTCAGCGCTTTCAGGAAGGCAGCAACCTTGAGCGCCGCAGATTCCAGATGCTGCTCATGGCTGAAACCCGAGGCCTTCAGGGGCTTGAGATCGTGATCAGCGGCCGCCAGCCAGTACAACTGGATACTGGGTGCCAATGTGTAGGCCTCGACCGCCTGGCGATTGCCCAGGGCGTCACGCTCGCCCTGCACGATCAGGCTCGGCACTGACAGATCGGCCAGATGCGCCACCCGCGGTTTTTCCGGTTTGCCGGCGGCATAGAACGGATAGCCCAGGCACACCAATGCATCGGCCTGCAGTTCATCGGCCAGCAAACTGGCCATGCGCCCGCCCATGGACTTGCCGCCCACCGCCAACACCCCAGTGACATAAGGTCGCACCAGGGCATGCACCTCGCGCCAGCATTCCAGCAGCCTGGGCGCCGGGTTGGGCGGACGTTTGCCGCCATCCAGGCGCCGCTGGGCCATGTAGGGAAACTCGAAGCGCAAGACGTTCACCCCATGCCCCGCAAGGCGTACAGCAATATCATTCATGAACCCACTGTCCATGGGCGCGCCGGCGCCATGGGCGAGGATCAGGGTCGGCGCCGACTGCACCTCGACGCCCTGCGCGACATCCCACAACCAGCCCCGCTCCCGCACACACTGCGCCCATTGACCCCCGTCAATACTGGCCTTGTGCTCATTGCTCATGCTTGCCTCGCTTTTAGTCTGCCTATAACTCCAGACGAAGTGAGCGCGCCTTGCCGTGCGCAGTCGCTTTCACTTCAACTGAACCGTGGATGGGGAACCATGAACACTTCTATCAGTACCGCCTACAACTACAAGGTGGTCCGCCAATTCGCCATTATGACGGTGATGTGGGGCATCGTCGGCATGGGGCTCGGGGTTTTTCTCGCTGCCCAGTTGGTCTGGCCCGAACTCAACTTCGACTTACCGTGGACCAGCTTCGGCCGTCTGCGGCCATTGCACACCAACGCGGTGATCTTCGCCTTCGGCGGCTGTGCGCTGTTTGCCAGCTCGTTCTACTCGGTGCAACGCACCTGCCAGACCACGCTGTTCGCGCCGAAAATCGCCGCGTTCTGCTTCTGGGGCTGGCAACTGGTGATCCTCCTGGCGGCCATCAGCCTGCCACTGGGCTACACCAGCTCCAAGGAATACGCCGAACTGGAATGGCCGATCGATATCCTGATCACCATTGTCTGGGTGGCCTACGCCATCGTGTTCTTCGGCACCCTGATGCAGCGCAAGACCAAGCACATCTATGTGGGTAACTGGTTCTTCGGCGCGTTCATCATCACCGTGGCCATCCTGCACATCGTCAACAACCTGGAACTGCCGGTCAGCTTCACCAAGTCCTACTCGGTGTATGCCGGTGCGACCGATGCGATGGTGCAATGGTGGTACGGCCACAACGCCGTGGGCTTCTTCCTGACCGCGGGCTTCCTGGGGATGATGTACTACTTCGTACCCAAGCAGGCCGAGCGTCCGGTGTACTCCTATCGCCTGTCGATTGTGCACTTCTGGGCACTGATCACCCTGTACATCTGGGCCGGTCCGCACCACCTGCACTACACCGCGCTGCCGGACTGGGCTCAATCCTTAGGGATGGTGATGTCGCTGGTTCTGCTGGCGCCAAGCTGGGGCGGCATGATCAACGGCATGATGACCCTCTCGGGCGCCTGGCATAAGCTGCGCAGCGACCCGATCCTGCGGTTCCTGGTGGTATCCCTGGCGTTCTACGGCATGTCGACCTTCGAAGGTCCGATGATGGCGATCAAGACCGTCAACGCCCTCTCCCACTACACCGACTGGACCATCGGCCACGTACACGCCGGCGCCCTGGGCTGGGTAGCGATGATCTCCATCGGCGCGCTGTACCACCTGATCCCGAAAGTCTTCGGCCGCGAGCAGATGTACAGCACCGGCCTGATCAACACCCACTTCTGGCTGGCTACCATCGGCACCGTGCTCTACATCGCTTCGATGTGGGTCAACGGTATCGCCCAGGGCCTGATGTGGCGTGCGGTCAACGAGGACGGCACCCTCACCTACTCCTTCGTCGAAACCCTGGTGGCCAGCCACCCAGGCTTCATCGTGCGACTGGTGGGTGGTGCGATCTTCCTCAGCGGCATGTTCCTGATGGCTTACAACACCTGGCGCACCGTGCGTGCCGCAGTGCCAGCCGAAGTCAACGCCGCTGCGCAGATGGCCTGAGGAGTCCGCCATGAAACACGAAACGATTGAGAAAAACGTCGGCCTGCTGATGCTGCTGATGGTCTTCGCGGTGAGCATCGGCGGTCTGACCCAGATCGTCCCGCTGTTCTTCCAGGACGTCACCAACAAGCCGGTGGAAGGCATGAAGCCCTACACCGCCCTGCAGCTGGAAGGCCGCGACATCTACATCCGCGAAGGCTGCGTACAGTGCCACTCGCAGATGATCCGTCCGTTCCGCGCCGAGACCGAGCGTTATGGTCACTACTCGGTGGCCGGTGAAAGCGTCTGGGACCACCCGTTCCTGTGGGGTTCCAAGCGTACCGGTCCGGACCTGGCCCGGGTGGGCGGTCGCTACTCCGATGACTGGCACCGTGCGCACTTGTACAACCCGCGCAACGTGGTGCCCGAGTCGAAGATGCCGGCCTACCCATGGCTGGTGACCGCACCGGTGGACAGCAGCCACACCGAAACCAAGCTCAAGGTCATGCGCACCCTGGGCGTGCCGTACACCGACGAAGACATCGCCGGCGCCACCGCCACGCTCAAGGGCAAGACCGAAATGGACGCCCTGGTCTCCTACCTGCAAGTGCTTGGCACTGCGATCAAGAGCAAGAGGTGAGCCATGGGTTTTGAACTCGATAGCGGCATGATCCGCGGCCTCGGGACCCTGGTGGTGATGATCGCCTTCATCGGCCTGTCGATCTGGGTGTTCAACTCAAAGCGCAATCCCGAGTTTGCCCAGGCCCGCCTGCTGCCCTTCGCCGATGACCCGATGCCGGGCACGGCACCGGCCGGTAACACAACTGATGACGCTCAACCTCAAGAGCCTGCAACAAGGAGCATTCGGCCATGACCACCTTCTGGAGTACGTGGATCTGCGTACTGACCATTGGCAGCCTGATCGGCCTGACCTGGCTGCTGGTCGGCACCCGCAAGGGCGAGACCAAGGGCAGTGTCGACCAGACCATGGGCCACGCCTTCGATGGCATCGAGGAGTACGACAACCCCCTGCCGCAATGGTGGTTCCTGCTGTTCGCCGGGACCCTGGTGTTTTCCGTTGGCTACCTGATCCTCTACCCGGGTCTGGGCAACTGGAAAGGCATCCTGCCGGGCTATGAAGACGGCTGGACCCAGACCAAGGAATGGGAAAAGGAGATGGCCAAGGCGGACGTGAAGTTTGGTCCGATCTTCGCCAAATTCGCGGCCATGCCGGTGGAAGAAGTGGCCAAGGACCCGCAAGCGCTGAAAATGGGTGGACGCCTGTTCGCCTCCAACTGCTCGGTCTGCCACGGTTCCGACGCCAAGGGTGCCTTCGGCTTCCCGAACCTGGCGGACGACAACTGGCGGTGGGGCGGCAGCGCCGACACCATCAAGGCCACCATCATGGGCGGCCGCATGGCGGCCATGCCAGCCTGGGGCGAAGTGCTCAAGGAAGCAGGCGTGAAGAACGTGGCAGCTTACGTTCGCCACGACCTGGCCGGCCTGCCCCTGCCAGCCGACAGCGATGCCGACCTGGTAGCCGGACAGCAAGCGTTCAGCACCACCTGCGTAGCCTGCCACGGCGCTGACGGCAAAGGCACCCAGATCATGGGCGCGCCCGACCTGACCCAGCCCGCCGGCTTCATCTACGGCACCAGCCTGGCCCAACTGCAACAGACCATCCGCCATGGTCGCCAGGGCCACATGCCAGCGCAGAGCGAACTGCTCGGCAATGACAAGGTACAACTACTGGCCGCCTACGTTTACAGCCTCTCCCACGGCAACAAGCCACAGGCTGAAAACACCCAGTAAGACGAGTCACGGCAAGCTGCGGGTTCCCGACTTGCAGCTTGCCGCTCGTGGTTCAACTTCCCGCTCCTTTGCGACCAAGTGTCGCACCCTCTCCCGAAGCGCGTTTGCACTCATCTGATTCAGGTCTAAGCTTGCCCCGATGGGGACTGGCACGGGCTGGTCACAGGCCAACGGTATCCGTGACGTTCGAAGCTTCTGCTCGATGACAGGCCGCAAAGGCTGGTTTATACCGGCTGTCGACTCTCTTACCGCCTGTCAGCTGATCCATCAGCTTCCACACACCCGGTTACAACCGACCTGACACCCCCCGTTTCCTGTCCATGGCGACAGCTTGTCCGAGGGCAATTTTTTGTCCCTACTCGGCATAGGGAAAGGCCGCAGAATCAGGCATGGAACGCATTGACCCAGGTCATAGCGCGTTGCAATGACCCCCTGCTTTCTCCATACTTGCGACCGATTTTTATCCCTAATAAAACACCCAAACCGTGGAACCTTAGAATGAGCACAGCAATCAGTCCGACTGCTTATAACTATAAGGTAGTCCGCCAGTTCGCCATCATGACGGTGGTCTGGGGGATCCTTGGCATGGGGCTCGGTGTCTTCATCGCCTCACAACTGGTATGGCCGGAGTTGAACTTCGGTCTGCCGTGGACGACGTTTGGACGCCTGCGCCCGCTGCACACCAACCTGGTGATCTTCGCCTTCGGTGGATGTGCATTGTTTGCCACCTCTTACTATGTCGTGCAGCGAACCTGCCAGACGCGACTGATTTCCGACAGCCTCGCGGCCTTCACCTTCTGGGGTTGGCAAGCGGTGATCGTCGGCGCGATCGTGACCCTGCCACTGGGTTACACCACCACCAAGGAATACGCCGAACTGGAATGGCCCCTGGCTATCCTGCTGGCGATCGTCTGGGTCACCTACGGCCTGGTATTCTTCGGCACCATCACCAAGCGCAAGACCAAGCACATCTATGTGGGCAACTGGTTCTACGGTGCCTTCATCGTGGTGACCGCGATGCTGCACATCGTCAACCACGCTTCCCTGCCGGTCAGCTTCTTCAAGTCCTACTCGGCCTACGCCGGTGCGACTGATGCGATGATCCAGTGGTGGTACGGCCACAACGCCGTGGGCTTCTTCCTGACCACCGGCTTCCTGGGGATGATGTACTACTTCGTACCCAAGCAGGCCGAGCGTCCGATCTATTCCTATCGCCTGTCCATCGTGCACTTCTGGGCGCTGATCACCCTGTACATCTGGGCCGGTCCGCACCACCTGCACTACACCGCGCTGCCGGACTGGGCCCAGTCCCTGGGCATGGCCATGTCGATCATCCTGCTGGCGCCAAGCTGGGGCGGCATGATCAACGGCATGATGACCCTCTCGGGCGCCTGGCATAAGCTGCGCACCGACCCGATCCTGCGCTTCCTGGTGGTATCGCTGGCGTTCTACGGCATGTCGACCTTCGAAGGTCCGATGATGGCGATCAAGACCGTCAACTCGCTCTCGCACTACACCGACTGGACCATCGGCCACGTACACGCCGGCGCTCTGGGCTGGGTAGCGATGATCTCCATCGGCGCCCTGTACCACCTGATCCCGAAAGTCTTCGGTCGTCAGCAGATGCACAGCATCGGCCTGATCAACACCCACTTCTGGCTGGCTACCATCGGTACCGTGCTCTACATCGCCTCGATGTGGGTCAACGGCATCACCCAGGGCCTGATGTGGCGTGCAATCAACGATGACGGCACCCTCACCTACTCCTTCGTCGAAGCGCTGCAAGCCAGCCACCCGGGCTTTATCGTCCGTGCTCTGGGCGGTGCGTTCTTCGCCACCGGCATGCTGATCATGGCGTACAACGTGTTCCGTACCGTTCGCGCCTCGAACCCGGCTGAAGCTGAAGCCGCTGCTCAGATCGCTGTAGTTGGAGCTCACTGATGAAGCACGAAGTAGTCGAGAAGAATATTGGCCTGCTGGCCTTCTTCATGGTCATCGCCGTCAGCATCGGCGGCCTGACCCAGATCGTCCCGCTGTTCTTCCAGGACGTCACCAACAAGCCGGTGGAAGGCATGAAGCCGCGTACCGCACTGGAACTGGAAGGCCGCGACGTCTACATCGCCAACGGCTGTGTCGGCTGCCACTCGCAGATGATCCGTCCGTTCCGCGCTGAAACCGAACGCTATGGTCACTACTCGGTGGCTGGTGAGAGCGTCTGGGACCACCCGTTCCTGTGGGGTTCCAAGCGTACCGGCCCGGACCTGGCCCGAGTGGGCGGTCGTTACTCCGATGACTGGCAGCGCGCGCACTTGTACAACCCGCGCAACGTGGTGCCCGAGTCGAAGATGCCGGCTTATCCGTTCCTCGTAGAAAACAAGCTCGACGGCAAAGACACCGCGAAGAAAATGGAAGTCTTGCGCACGCTCGGCGTCCCTTACACCGACGAAGACATCGCCGGTGCCAAGGATGCCGTGAAGGGCAAAACCGAAATGGACGCGCTGGTGGCCTATCTGCAAGGCCTGGGCACCATCATCAAAAGCAAACGGTGATCTAGATGGATATCGGGATGATTCGTGGCCTGGGCACCCTTGTTGTGATGGTGGCCTTCATCGGTTTGGCGCTCTGGGTGTTCAGCCCCAAGCGCAAGTCCGAGTTTGAAGACGCAACCTTGCTGCCGTTCGCGGATGATCCCGACGCCATCAAGCACGTCGAGCAAGCTTCTAGGAGTAACAAAGAATGACTACGTTCTGGAGTCTGTACGTCACAGTCCTCAGTCTGGGTACCATCTTCGCCCTGACCTGGCTGCTGCTGTCGACCCGCAAGGGCCAGCGCGCCGAGCAGACCGACGAGACGGTCGGCCACTCCTTCGACGGGATCGAGGAGTACGACAACCCCCTGCCGAAATGGTGGTTCATGCTGTTCGTCGGCACCATCGTCTTCGCCCTGGGCTACCTGGTGCTGTACCCGGGCCTGGGCAACTGGAAAGGCGTTCTGCCGGGCTACAACTACCTCGATAACGAGAAGCAGACCCCGTTCGCCAACGGCCAGTCCGGCTGGACCGGCGTCCACGAGTGGGAAAAGGAAATGGCCAAGTCGGACGCCAAGTTCGGTCCGATCTTCGCCAAGTACGCGGCCATGCCTATCGAAGAAGTGGCCAAGGACCCGCAAGCCCTGAAAATGGGTGGCCGTCTGTTCGCATCCAACTGCTCGGTCTGCCACGGTTCCGACGCCAAGGGCGCCTATGGTTTTCCCAACCTGACCGACGCCGACTGGCGCTGGGGCGGCGAGCCGGAAACCATCAAGACCACCATCATGGGCGGCCGTCACGCAGTGATGCCGGCCTGGCTGGACGTGATCAAGGAACAAGGCGTCAGTGACGTTGCCGCCTATGTCCTGACCAACCTCGACGGCCGCAAGTTGCCGGAAGGCCTGAAGGCCGACCCGGTCAACGGCCAGAAGCTGTTCGCCGCCAACTGTGCGGTATGCCACGGTCCGGAAGGCAAAGGCACCCCAGCCATGGGTGCGCCTAACCTGACTCACCCGGCAGCCTTCATCTACGGTTCGAGCTTCGCCCAATTGCAGCAGACCATTCGTTACGGCCGTCAAGGCGTGATGCCAGCGCAGGAACAACTGCAAGGCAACGACAAGGTTCACCTGCTGGCGGCTTATGTCTACAGCCTGTCCCACGGTGACAAGCAGGCCGACGCCGAGTAAGACCGACGCCTGAAAGCAACACTCAACGGCCCCGCCAATCAACATTGGCGGGGCCGTTTTGTTTGCGCCTGGCATCGGCTGACGCTCGACGGCGGATCACCCTTTCCGGCAACCCGGTAGCCAGGATTCGACAATATGGCGGACTTCGAGACCTGCGGCGTACGCCTGCTCACTCCCTGGAAGAATTGAACGGCGCGACGTGCAAAAGGGTCCATAATCCACAAGTCAATTGATTCAAGTCATTACACCATCAGTTGATTTCTCCCAACGCGACCAAAGGTCGCACCCTTGCGCTAGAGCTACAGGCGTATCATTGCGCCACTGCAACACCCCTTTTGACCGCGGTCGGCACGCATCGACCGAGGCATTTTTCCACTGCCGTGGGATGCAATGATGAGCAACCAGATTCCCGTACACGACGTTACCCCGCCTGCCAAAAACGCGACCAACAGCGTCGACCTCTACGCCTCCAGGGAAAAAATCTACACCCGTGCCTTCACCGGCCTGTTCCGCAATCTGCGCATGCTTGGCGGCGCCGGATTGTTCCTTCTGTACTTCGGTACCGTGTGGCTCAACTGGGGCGGCCACCAGGCTGTCTGGTGGAACCTGCCGGAACGCAAATTCTTCATCTTTGGCGCCACGTTCTGGCCCCAGGACTTCATCCTGCTCTCGGGCCTGTTGATCATCGCCGCCTTCGGCCTGTTCTTCATCACCGTCTATGCCGGCCGCATCTGGTGCGGCTACACCTGCCCGCAGAGTGTCTGGACCTGGATCTTCATGTGGTGCGAAAAGGTCACCGAAGGCGATCGCAACCAGCGCATCAAGCTGGACAAGGCGCCCATGAGCGCCAACAAGTTCCTGCGCAAATTCAGCAAGCACAGCCTCTGGCTGCTGATCGGCTTCGTCACCGGCATGACCTTCGTCGGCTACTTCTCGCCGATCCGCGAACTGGTCATCGACTTCTTCACCGGCCAGGCCGATGGCTGGTCCTACTTCTGGGTCGGCTTCTTCACCCTGGCCACCTACGGCAACGCCGGCTGGCTGCGGGAACAGGTGTGCATCTACATGTGCCCCTATGCACGCTTCCAGAGCGTGATGTTCGACAAGGACACCCTGATCGTTTCCTACGACCCACGCCGTGGCGAAGCCCGTGGCCCGCGCAAGAAAGGCGCCGACTACAAGGCCCAGGGCCTGGGCGACTGCATCGACTGCACCATGTGTGTCCAGGTCTGCCCCACCGGCATCGACATCCGTGACGGCCTGCAGATCGAATGCATCGGCTGCGCAGCCTGCATCGACGCCTGCGACAGCATCATGGACAAGATGGAGTACCCCCGCGGGCTCATCAGCTACACCACCGAACACAACCTCTCGGGGCAGAAAACCCATAAACTGCGCCCGCGCCTGATCGGCTATGCCCTGGTGCTGCTGGCCATGATCAGCCTGCTGGTTACGGCATTTTTCATGCGTTCGCTGGTGGGCTTCGATGTCAGCAAGGACCGGGTGCTGTACCGCGAAAACGCCGAAGGCCGGATCGAAAACGTCTACAGCCTGAAGATCATGAACAAGGACCAGCGCGATCACACCTATGTGCTGGACGCCTCCGGCCTGCCGGACCTGAAGCTGCAGGGCAAGCGCGAAATCCACGTGGTGGCCGGCGATATCGTCAGCATGCCGGTGGAGCTGTCGATTGCTCCCGAACAGCTGCCATCGACCACCAACGAGGTGAAGTTCATCCTCAAGGATGCCGACGATGACAGCGTCCATGTTGAAGCCAAGAGCCGGTTCATCGGCCCACAAATTCGTTAAGAGAAGTGATCATGCCCGCAGCCACCGCCGCAAGCCCCTGGTACAAGCACCTCTGGCCCTGGATCATCATCGGCATCCTCGCCTGTTCCGTGACCCTGACCCTGTCCATGGTGACCATTGCCGTGAACAACCCGGACAACCTGGTCAACGACAACTACTACGAGGCCGGCAAGGGCATCAACCGCTCCCTGGACCGCGAGCTGCTGGCCCAGACCCTGAAGATGCGCGCCAACGTGCACCTCGATGAGCTGACCGGCGAAGTCGAACTGCGCCTGAGCGGTGACAGCCAGCCCAAGACCCTGGAGCTGAACCTGATCTCGCCCACCCAGCCGGAAAAGGACCGCAAGATCACCCTGGCCCGCAGCGAAACCGAACACGGGCGCTACATCGGCCAGTTGACCGACCAGGTCGAAGGGCGGCGCTTCGTCGAACTGCTGGGGGTCGAGGGCGACAAGACCTGGCGCATGTTCGAAGAAGAACAGGTCAGCCATGACAAGGACCTGCTGCTGGGCGACGAGCCCCTGCAAGGTGCCGAAGACCTGAACTGAGCAGTACCTGCCGTACATCGCCGGCCCGTCGCCTCCCCTGCCCTTGCAGCGGAACCGGTGCGCCGGCGATGAGTTTTTCCCACATTACAAAGACCGCCGATGACCACGCCACTGCCTTGCTACCACTGTGCCCTGCCGGTTCCTGCCGGTAGCCGGTTCACCGCCGTCGTGCTTGGCCAACCCCGGGAGTTCTGCTGCCCGGGCTGCCAGGCAGTGGCCGAAGCCATAGTCGCTGGCGGTCTGGAGCACTACTACAGCCATCGCAGCGAGGCCTCGGCCAACCCTGAAGCCCTGCCCGTGCAACTGGTGGACGAACTGGCGCTGTACGACCGCGCCGACGTGCAGCAGCCCTTTGTCCGGCACGAAGGCGAGCTGGCGGAAACCACGCTGCTCATGGAGGGCATCAGTTGTGCCGCCTGCGGCTGGCTGATCGAAAAACACCTGCGCAGCCTGCCAGCGGTGGCCGAAGCCCGCCTCAACCTGTCCAACCACCGCCTGCACGTGCGCTGGGCCGACAGCCAACTGCCCCTGAGCCAGGTGCTCAGCGAGCTGCGCCACATCGGCTACGCCGCCCACCCGTATCAGCCGGATCGCGCCTCCGAGCAACTGGCCAGCGAAAACCGCCTGGCCTTGCGCCAGCTGGGCGTCGCCGGCCTGCTGTGGTTCCAGGCCATGATGGCGACCATGGCCACCTGGCCGGAATTCAACATCGACCTGAGCCCCGAGCTGCATACGATCCTGCGCTGGGTCGCGCTGTTTCTCACCACGCCCATCGTTTTCTACAGCTGCGCACCGTTCTTCAAGGGCGCCATGCGCGATTTGCGCACCCGCCACCTGACCATGGACGTCTCGGTGTCCCTGGCCATCGGAGGGGCCTACCTGGCCGGCATCTGGACCTCCATCAGCGGCATTGGCGAGTTGTATTTCGATGCCGTCGGCATGTTCGCCCTGTTCCTGCTCGCCGGCCGCTACCTGGAACGCCGGGCCCGGGAGCGCACCGCGGCGGCTACCGCGCAACTGGTCAATCTGCTGCCAGCTTCCTGCCTGCGCCTGGATGAAGACGGCCAGAGTGAACGCATCCTGCTCAGCGAATTGCGCCTGGGCGACCGGGTGCTGGTGCATCCCGGGGCAGTACTGCCGGCAGACGGCAAGATCCTCGACGGCCAATCGAGCATCGACGAATCCCTGCTCACCGGTGAATACCTGCCGCAGCCCCGTGGCCTGGGCGATAGGGTGACCGCAGGTACCTTGAACGTCGAAGGTGCGTTGACAGTGCAGGTTCAGGCCCTGGGCCAGGACACCCGGCTATCGGCCATCGTGCGCCTGCTGGACCGGGCCCAGGCAGAGAAACCGCGGCTGGCGGAGGTTGCCGATCGTGCAGCCCAGTGGTTCCTGCTGTTCTCGCTGATCGCCGCGGCCGCCATCGGGCTGCTGTGGTGGCAATTAGACGCCTCACGGGCGTTCTGGATCGTCCTGGCCATGTTGGTGGCGACCTGCCCTTGTGCGCTGTCCCTGGCCACGCCCACAGCCCTCACCGCCGCCACCGGCACCTTGCACAAGCTCGGCCTGTTGCTGACCCGCGGCCATGTACTGGAAGGCCTGAACCAGATCGACACAGTGATTTTCGACAAGACCGGCACCCTCACCGAAGGGCGGCTGGCGCTGCGTTCCATCCGGCCATTGGGGGCCCTGTCCAGCGATGACTGCCTGAGCCTGGCCGCAGCCCTGGAAAACCGTTCCGAGCACCCGATCGCCCGGGCTTTCGGCCGTGCCCCAGTGGCCGCCGAGGAAGTTACCAGCAGCCCCGGCCTGGGCCTGGAAGGCCTGGTGGGCGATCAGCGTCTGCGCATCGGGCAACCAGCCTACGTTTGCCAGCTCAGTGGCTGTACCGTTCCGCCCATGCCCGATGAAGCTGGCCAATGGCTATTGCTCGGTGACAGCCAGGGGGCTCTCGCCTGGCTGGTGCTGGACGACCGCCTGCGCAGTGATGCTCCGGCCCTGCTGGCGGCCTGCAAGGCTCGTGGCTGGCACACCCTGCTGCTGTCCGGGGACAGCTCGCCGATGGTCGCCAGTGTCGCTGCCGAACTGCAGATCGATGAAGCCCGGGGCGGCCTGCGCCCCGATGACAAGCTGCAGGTGCTGCAACAGCTGCACCAGCAGGGCCGCAAGGTGCTGATGCTCGGCGATGGGGTCAACGATGTGCCAGTGCTGGCCGCCGCCGACATCAGCGTCGCCATGGGCTCGGCCACTGACCTGGCCAAGACCAGCGCCGATGCGGTACTTCTGTCCAATCGCCTGGATGCCCTGGTGCAGGCCTTCAGCCTGGCCCGCCGCACGCGCCGGGTGATCATCGAGAACCTGCTCTGGGCCGGGCTGTACAATGGCCTGATGCTGCCGTTCGCCGCCCTCGGCTGGATCACTCCGGTGTGGGCGGCGGTCGGCATGTCCATCAGTTCCCTGACCGTGGTGCTCAACGCCCTGCGCCTGACCCGCATGCCGCGGCCGGCCGACAGCGCCGACGCCCCCGAAACCCGCCCGTTGCCGGCCTGAGCCGCCGGGCCTGGAGTCCAGATGCCAGCTCTTTACGTGATGATCCCGGCCGCCCTGCTGATCGTGGCCATCGCCATCTACATCTTCTTCTGGGCGGTGGACAGCGGCCAGTACGACGATCTCGACGGCCCGGCCCACAGCATCCTGTTCGACGACCAGGACCCAAGCCACACCGCCGCGGTGGATGAGGCCAAGGGCCTACCGAGCAGCGAAGCCGACCCCGGCAGAAAATCGGAACCGCCCCATGCTTGAACTGGCCCCTCTGCTGGTCTCTGCGCTGATCCTCGGCCTGCTGGGTGGCGGCCACTGCCTGGGCATGTGCGGCGGCCTGATGGGCGCCCTGACGCTGGCCATCCCCCCGGAACAGCGCAGCCGACGCCTGCGCCTGCTGCTGGCCTACAACCTGGGCCGAATCCTCAGCTACGCCCTGGCCGGCCTGCTGCTGGGCCTGGCGGGCTGGGCTGTGGCCAACAGTCCGCTGGCGCTGTTCATGCGAGTGCTGGCCGGGTTGCTGTTGATTGCCATGGGCCTGTACCTGGCCGGCTGGTGGAGTGGCCTGACCCGCATCGAAGGCCTTGGCAAGGGCTTGTGGCGGCATATCCAGCCGCTGGCCAGCCGCCTGTTGCCGGTTTCCAGCCTGCCCCGTGCATTGCTCCTGGGGGCGCTGTGGGGCTGGCTGCCGTGCGGCCTGGTGTACAGCACCCTGCTGTGGTCGGCGAGCCAGGGCAGCGCCCTGGACAGCGCGCTGTTGATGCTGGCCTTCGGCCTGGGCACCTGGCCCGTGCTGCTGGCCACCGGGCTGGCAGCCGAACGGATCACCGCCTTGCTGCGTCGGCGCAGCGTACGCATGGCTGGCGGCGTGCTGGTCATTCTCTTCGGCATCTGGACCCTGCCCGGCCCTCACCAGCACTGGCTGATGGGCCACTGACCCCGGGGAGGCGCCCGGCAACCGGGCCTGCACGCCTCGTCGGCACTGCTCCGGCGGCTCCCGAACACCCTTGATACAAGTCAAGATGGCCCTGGCCTGAACCTCCTAGACTCGCGAACACTGCCAGCCTATCCGGGGGAATTCCCGCATGCTCGACGCCATTCGTTGGGACACAGATCTGATCCGCCGCTACGACCTGGCGGGACCGCGCTACACCTCATACCCGACCGCAGTGCAGTTCAACAGCCAGGTCGGCGCCTTCGACCTGCTGCACGCCCTGCGCGACAGCCGCAAGGCGCAGCGCCCGCTGTCGCTGTACGTGCACATCCCGTTCTGCGCCAACATCTGCTACTACTGCGCCTGCAACAAGGTCATCACCAAGGATCGCAGCCGCGCCCTGCCCTACCTGCAGCGCCTGGAACAGGAGATGCAACTGATCGCCTGCCACCTGGCCCCCAACCAGCGGGTGGAACAACTGCATTTCGGCGGCGGCACCCCGACCTTTCTCAACCACGATGAACTGCGCCAACTGATGGCCCTGCTGCGCAAGCACTTCAATCTGCTGGACGACGACTCCGGCGACTACGGCATCGAGATCGATCCCCGGGAAGCCGACTGGTCGACCATGGGCCTGTTGCGGGAGCTGGGTTTCAATCGGGTCAGCATCGGCCTGCAGGACCTGGACCCGGCAGTGCAACGCGCGGTCAATCGCCTGCAAAGCCTGGACGAAACCCGGGCGGTGATCGAAGCGGCCCGCACCCTGCAGTTCCGTTCCATCAACATCGACCTGATCTACGGCCTGCCCAAGCAGACCCCGGAAAACTTCGCCCGCACCGTGGAAGAAGTCATCAGCCTGCAACCGGACCGGCTCTCGGTGTTCAACTACGCCCACCTGCCGGAGCGTTTCATGCCCCAGCGGCGGATCAACGGCAGCGAACTGCCTGCCCCGGCGGAAAAGCTGCAGATGCTGCAACGCACCATCGAACAGCTGACGGCTGCCGGCTATCGCTACATCGGCATGGACCATTTCGCCCTGCCCGATGATGAACTGGCCATTGCCCAGGAAGAGTCCACCCTGCAACGCAACTTCCAGGGCTACACCACTCATGGTCATTGCGACCTTATTGGGCTCGGTGTTTCAGCCATCAGCCAGATCGGCGATCTCTACTGCCAGAACAGCAGCGACCTGACGCACTATCAAAATGCCTTGGCTGGCGCACAACTGGCCACCAGTCGCGGCTTGGTATGCAACGCCGATGACCGTCTGCGCCGGGAAGTTATTCAGCAACTGATCTGCAACTTTAGTCTTAAGTTCGAAGAGATCGAACAGGCTTTCAATATCGACTTTCGCGGCTACTTCAATGAACTCTGGCCGGAACTGGAAGAGATGGCCGACGACGGCCTGATTGAACTTGGCAGCGAAGCAATCATCGTGCTGCCAGCCGGTCGCCTACTGGTGCGCTCGGTGTGCATGGTGTTCGATGCATACCTGGGCCAGCAGAACCGCCAGCGGTTTTCCCGTGTGATCTAGGATTTCATGAGCAAGGATGCAGCCTTCATCACCTGCTCTGAGCTCAAGCCCGCTTCTTTCATTGCCTTGGCCAGGGAGGCATTGGCGGTCAGCAAACCGCCGTTGAGTATTGCCAGGGCAGATTGCAGGCTGCCGATCCGGACCTTGGTTTCTTCAGGGCTCAGGTGCTTGTCGGCCATGACCGCCTGGAGCTGGGCGAGGGTCTCGGCAATCTGTTGTTGCAATTTTCTGATCATCTTGAGGATTTGCTGAATGTTTTCCGGCAGGCCGCTTTCCTCGATATCACTGTCACGCCCTTTGGCGGCGGCGGATTTGTTCAGGCCGGCGCCAGACAGCGACACTTTGACGCCCTCCCCGATCACTGGCTCTGCAACTAATGGAGAAACTCTTAGTTGCTCGTCAACCTGACTTGTCGAGGGCTCTTGAAGTGACTGCAAGTTATTGCTGCCATTAGTAATAGCGCCAACGGACGACATAATTTCAGCCTTCCAAGTTACTTTCGTTAACAGGTTATCGACCCATAAAAGGATAGCTTTACGACTAACAGTCAATACGGCACGGACTGGCCGGAACCTCCTCCCGTGAGTTACCCTTACGGCTTATGTGTGTTTTCCCACAAGGATTCTAGAATGTCCGAGCCAGTTAAACTGCGCGCTCACAACCAGGCCCATTGCAAGGATTGCAGCCTGGCACCCCTCTGCCTGCCACTTTCGCTGAATTTGGAAGACATGGACGCGCTGGACGAAATCGTCAAACGTGGCCGCCCATTGAAAAAAGGCGAATTCCTGTTCCGTCAGGGTGACGGCTTCGACTCGGTGTACGCCGTGCGTTCGGGCGCCCTGAAAACCTTCAGCCTGAGCGACAGCGGCGAAGAACAGATCACCGGCTTCCATCTCCCCAGCGAGCTGGTAGGCCTGTCAGGCATGGACACCGAAAGCCATCCCGTCTCGGCCCAGGCGCTGGAAACCACCTCGGTGTGTGAAATCCCCTTCGAACGCCTCGATGAGCTGGCACTGCAACTGCCACAGCTGCGTCGCCAGCTGATGCGGGTCATGAGCCGGGAAATCCGCGATGACCAGCAAATGATGCTGCTGCTGTCGAAAAAGACCGCTGACGAGCGTATCGCCACGTTCCTGGTCAACCTGTCCGCGCGCTTCCGCGCCCGGGGCTTCTCGGCCAACCAGTTCCGCCTGAGCATGTCGCGCAACGAAATCGGCAACTACCTGGGCCTGGCGGTGGAAACCGTGTCCCGGGTGTTCACCCGTTTCCAGCAGAACGAGCTGATTGCCGCCGAAGGCAAGGAAGTGCACATCCTCGATCCGATCCAGCTCTGCGCCCTCGCCGGCGGCTCGGTGGAGGGCTGATCCACAGCCTGTGCGGCTGAGCCAGGCGGCTCGGTCGCGGGTATACTGGCGCGGCCTATTTGCCCGCCAGGACACCTGAAGATGGCCTTCGATTCCTTCGACATCAAATCCCTGATACGCCCCGTCATCGACTTCCCGAAACCGGGCGTGATCTTCCGCGACATCACCCCCCTGTTCCAGTCTCCCCGGGCCCTGCGCCTGGTGGCGGACAGCTTCGCCCAGCGTTATGTCGAAGAAGACTTCAGCCACATCGGCGCCATGGACGCACGGGGTTTTCTGATCGGCTCGATCATCGCCTACCAGTTGAACAAGCCGCTGATCCTGTTCCGCAAACAGGGCAAGCTGCCGGCCGACATCCTGGCCGAGGGCTACCGGACCGAGTACGGCGAAGCCTTCATTGAAGTCCACGCCGACAGCCTGTGTGAAGGCGACTCGGTGCTGTTGATCGATGACCTGATCGCCACCGGTGGCACCCTGATCGCCGCCGCCAATCTGGTACGGCGCATGGGGGCGAAGGTCTATGAAGCCGCGGCGATCATCGACCTGCCGGAACTGGGCGGCTCGCAGAAGCTGCAGGACATGGGGATCCCGACCTTCTGCCTGACCCAGTTTTCCCTGACCGAGCGCTAGCCTGCACCTACAGCCCCATCTGCTTGCTGATGATTTCGTTCATCACCTCGCGAGTGCCGCCGCCGATCGACAGAATGCGGTTGTCGCGATACAGGCGCTCCACCAGGCTTTCGCGCATGTAGCCCATGCCACCGAGGATCTGCACCGCATCGTGGGTAATACGGTCGGCGGTATCGGTGGCGAAGTTCTTGGCCATGGAAATTTCCTTGATCACACTCTTGCCGGCGGCCATCTTCGCCGCCTGGCGATAGGTGAACTCCCGGGAAACTTCCAGGGCCGTGGCCATCTCCGCCAGACGGTGCTTGAGCACCTGGAACTTGGCGATGGGCTTGCCGAACGCCTCCCGCTCGCGCGCCCACTTCAGGCTTTCCTCCAGGGCCATCTGTGAGGTCATGTTGGCCATCAGGGCCAGGGCCAGGCGTTCGCTCTGGAAGTTGCCCATGATGCAGGCAAAGCCCATGTTCTCGGCGCCGATCAGGTTGCCCACCGGCACCCGGCAATCGTCGAAGAACAGCTCGGCGGTATCCGAGGCCCACCAGCCCATCTTTTTCAACTGCCGACCCACAGTGAAGCCCGGCGTGCCCTTTTCGACCAGCAACAGGCTGATACCGCCGTAGCCAGGTTCGCCGGTGCGCACCGCAACGGTGTAGAAGTCGGCGCGCACGCCACTGGTGATGAAGGTCTTGCTGCCACTGAGCCGGTAATGATCGCCATCGCGCACGGCGCGGGTCTGCAGGTTGGCCACGTCCGAGCCGCCGCCGGGCTCGGTGACCGCCAGGGCGCTGATCTTCTCCCCGGACAACACCAGCGGTGCGACCCGCTCGCGCAATTCGGGGCGGGCCCATTTGACGATGGGCGGCAGGCCGATATCCAGGGAACCGAGGCCCGCCACCAGGCCGCCGGAGCCACTGCGCATCAACTCCTCGCTGGCGGCGATCTTGGCGAACAGATCACCCTCATGGCTGCCGCCCAGGGCCTCGGGGTAACCGATGCCCAGAAGCCCGGCGGCCCCGGCCTTGAGGTACAGCTCACGGGGGAAACTGCCCGCCTCCTCCCACTCGTCGATCTGGGGAAGGATTTCACGCTCGACGAAACGTCGCACGCTGTCGCGGACCAACTGGTGGCTGGGGTCGAAGTATTCCTGGCAGGCAGACATCGGCAAGCTCCTCTGAAGGGTCGAAGGAACTTACCAAGCGCTTGCTTGGTTTTCAAGAGAATGCGTGGCGCATCCTTCGCCAGTCAGCCGGCTTCCGCAGCCTTACAACGCTATGGGTTTGCGACCGGCAAAGGAGTGAGCCAGGGTGCCGCCATCCACCAGTTCCAGCTCGCCGCCCAGAGGCACGCCGTGGGCGATGCGCGAGGTGATCAGGCCCTTGTTGGTCAGCAGTTGGGCGATGTAGTGCGCAGTGGCTTCGCCTTCCACCGTCGGGTTGGTGGCCAGGATCACTTCGCTGAAGCTGCCCTGCTCCTCGATACGCGCCAGCAACTGCGGAATGCCGATGGCCTCCGGGCCCAGGCCATCCAGAGGCGACAGGTGGCCTTTGAGCACGAAGTAGCGCCCGCGATAGCCGGTCTGCTCCACCGCGTACACATCCATCGGCCCTTCCACCACGCACAGCAGGGTGTCGTCGCGACGCGGGTCGGCACACTGCGGGCACAGCTCGTCTTCGGTCAGTGTCCGGCACTGGCGGCAATGCCCCACGCCTTCCATGGCCTGGCTCAGGGCCTGCGCCAGGCGCAAGCCGCCACTGCGATCACGCTCGAGCAGTTGCAGGGCCATGCGCTGGGCGGTTTTCTGACCCACGCCCGGCAAGGTGCGCAGGGCATCGATCAGTTGGCGAATCAGGGGGCTGAAGCTCATGGGCAAAGGTCCGACAAAAACAACGAGACGCGGTTTATACCCGCGCCTCGGGGTAGCGTCAAATGCTCGCGTCCGGGGCGACCTTGACCACCAGCTTGCCGAAGTTGCGCCCCTCCAGCAGGCCAATGAAGGCTTCTGGTGCCTGCTCCAGTCCCTCGACCACGTCCTCCTTGAACTTGACCTTGCCTTCGCGCACCCAGGGCGCCATGGCCTTGATGAACTCCGGATGGCGGTCGCCATAGTCGTCGAAGACAATAAAGCCTTGGATGCGTACCCGCTTGGTGAGCAAGGTGCGCTGCAGCAGTGGCAGGCGATCCGGCCCCGGCGGCAGCGCCTGGGCGTTGTACTGGGCGATCAGCCCGCACAGGGGAATACGCGCCCTGGGGTTGAGCAGGGGCAGTACCCCGTCGAAGACCTTGCCACCGACGTTCTCAAAATAGATGTCCACGCCCTTGAAGCAGGCCTGGGCCAGTTCGTCGGCAAAGTCGGGGCTCTTGTGATCGATGCAGGCATCAAAACCCAGCTCCTCGACCACATAGCGGCATTTGTCGGCGCCACCGGCCACGCCCACCACCCGCAGCCCCTTGAGCTTCGCCACCTGCCCCACCACCGACCCCACGGCGCCGGAGGCCGCACCCACCACCAGGGTTTCCCCGGCCTTGGGCTGGCCGATGTCCATCAGCCCCATGTAGGCGGTCATTCCGGGCATGCCGAGCACACCCAGGGCCATGGAAGGGCTGGGCAGGCCATAGGGCACCGGGATCAGGTTGCGGCCATCGCAAATGCAGTGGCTCTGCCAACCAGTGGCGCCCACCACCAGGTCGCCCTCCTGGAACTTGGGGTTGAGCGAACGCTCGACCCGGCTCACTGCACCGCCGGTCATGACCTCGTCTATTTCCACCGGCGCCGCATAGGACGGGGCATCACTCATGCGCCCGCGCATGTAGGGGTCCAGGGACAGGTAGAGGGTCTTCAACAGCACCTGTCCATCAGCCAGTTCCGGCAAGGCCACCCGCTCCAGGCGGAAATTCTCCGGGACCGGCGCGCCTTCGGGCCGAGAGACCAGTACCACGCGCTGATTGAGGGTCAATGTTTGCGGCATCATGGACACTCCTTTAGGGAAGGTTGAATGAAAGGGTATAGGTTGCAGACCCTGTGAATAGCATCACGTTCGATGTTTCTGCAGATGGATCTGCTGTGGCCTCCGTCGGCCAGCCGGCTGCTACCCACAGCGCAGTGCTGATCGCCAGGGCAAAAAAAAGCCAGGCTCAAGGCCTGGCTTTATGTAGTCCATCCGATGCGCTTGCGCGAATCAGAACGGCAATTTCATGCCTGGGGGCAGTTGCATGCCGGCAGTCATGCCGGACATCTTTTCCTGGCTGTTGGACTCGATCTTGCGCACGGCGTCGTTCACCGCAGCGGCAAACAGGTCTTCGAGCACTTCACGGTCATCTTCGCTGACGCCTTCCAGCAGGCTCGGGTCGATGCTCACGCGCTTGATGTCATGACGGCCGGTCATGACTACGGTGACCATGTCGCCGCCAGCCTTGCCGGTGACTTCGGCATTGGCCAGTTCTTCCTGCATCTTGGCCATTTTTTCCTGCATCTGCTGTGCCTGCTTCATCAGGCCGGCCATGCCACCTTTCATCATGGGAATTACCTCAAAGTACGGGGATGGAAACGGCGCCCGGCCCCTGGCCCGGCGCCCTTTGAATGATCAGCCCTGAGCCGCCAGGGCCTCGACAGGTTCAATAGTATCGTGGCGCACCACTGCACCGAACTCCTGGACCATCCGCTGGATGAACGGATCACCATGGATCGACTCCTCGGCCTCGCGCTGACGATCGGCACGGCGCCGTGATGCAGCCTGGGCCGGGGTTTCCTGCTCGGGCTTGATCAGCTCGATCGCCAGGGTCAGGGTACGCCCGTGGTACTGGTTCAGGGCGTCGTTGAGGCGACGCTGCTGGGTGGCGTTGAACAGTGCGCTGTGGGCCGGGTCCAGGTGCAGCAGCCAATGGTCGCCGTCCACGGCCATCAGGGTACAGTTGGCGGCGATGCTGCCGGTCATGCCCGAGATCGGCAGTTTCGGGAACAGCTGCAGCCATTCCAGGGCCAGGCCAGTGGCCGGCTTGGCAGCAGGTTCGGGCTCGGGTTCCGGTGCCGGATCGGCTGCGTGCTCACTGGCCAGTTCGTCCAGGTAGCTGTAGGCCGAATCCATGTCCGGCTCGATATAGTCCTCGTCCAGCGGCGGCTCGTCGTCCAGGTCGATACCCGGAGTGGCGGCGTCGACCTCCGCCACCGTGGGTTCCGGCACCGGGGCGCTGACCCACTCCGGCGCGTCCGGCACCACGCTGTCCGGCGTCGGGGTCGGCATCGGCGTCAG
Organism: Pseudomonas protegens CHA0; assembly: GCF_000397205.1. Lineage (NCBI taxonomy): Bacteria > Pseudomonadati > Pseudomonadota > Gammaproteobacteria > Pseudomonadales > Pseudomonadaceae > Pseudomonas > Pseudomonas protegens. Next base: position 2,150,166 of record NC_021237.1, on the reverse strand, counting down.
CTCAGGCTGCTCGGCGGCCACCTCCAGCACCGGCTCGACCGCTGGCTGCTGTTCGATCTGTGGCTCCACCGGATCGTTCCAAGGCAGGTCGACCACCGTTTCGGCAACCACCGGCTCGGGTTCGACAGCGACCGCTTCGGCCACAGGGGGCGCGACAGGTTCGGGCGCGGCAACAGGTGCTGGCGCCACTGGAGCACTCACAACCGGAGCCGGGGCAACGGTCGCTACAGGCACGGCAGGTGCCGGCGCCGCCACGGCTTGGGCGGAATCAACTGTGGCCTGGCTGATCCCCACTGGCTTTAGCGGCTGTCTCGGTGCATCCGCGGTATCGGCTGGGCGGAAGGCCAGCATTCGCAGCAGGACCATTTCAAAGCCGCCGCGCGGGTCCGGCGCCAACGGCAGGTCGCGCCGACCGATCAGGCCCATCTGGTAATAGAACTGCACGTCTTCGGCAGGCAGGGCCTGGGCCAGGGCCAGCACCCGGTCACGATCGCCGTGCCCGTTGTCGACCCCTTCCGGCAATGCCTGGGCAATCGCCACCCGGTGCAGCACGTTGAGAATTTCCGAAAGCACGCCGTTCCAGTCCGGCCCCTGCTCCGCCAAATGCCGCACCGCCTCGAGCAACGCCTTGGCGTCGCCGTTGATCAGCGCATGCAGCACGTCATAGACCTGGCCGTGATCGAGGGTGCCGAGCATGGCCCGCACATCGGCCGCCATGACCTTGCCTTCACCGAAGGCAATCGCCTGGTCGGTGAGGCTCATGGCATCGCGCATCGAGCCATCGGCGGCGCGGCCCAGCAGCCACAGGGCGTCATCCTCGAACGGCACGTTCTCCACGCCCAGGACGTGGCTCAAGTGCTCCACCACCCGTTCCGGGGTCATGTTCTTCAGGGAGAACTGCAAGCAGCGCGAGAGGATGGTCGCCGGCAGCTTCTGCGGATCAGTGGTCGCCAGGATGAACTTGACGTAGGGCGGCGGCTCTTCGAGGGTCTTGAGCAGGGCGTTGAACGAGTGGCTGGAGAGCATGTGCACTTCGTCGATCAGGTAGACCTTGAAGCGCCCGCGGCTCGGTGCGTATTGCACGTTATCCAGCAATTCACGGGTATCCTCGACCTTGGTCCGGCTCGCGGCGTCGATCTCGATCAGGTCGACAAAGCGCCCCTCATCGATCTCGCAGCACACCGAACAGGTGCCACAGGGCGTGGAAGTGATACCTGTTTCACAGTTCAGGCATTTGGCAATGATTCGCGCGATGGTGGTCTTGCCCACCCCGCGAGTGCCGGTAAACAGGTAGGCGTGGTGCAGCCGCTGGCTGTCCAAGGCATTGATCAGAGCCTTGAGCACATGGGTCTGGCCGACCATTTCGCGGAACGAGCGCGGACGCCATTTACGTGCAAGAACCTGATAACTCATCGAAAACCGTCGCAACTGGAAAGCGGAAGCCGGTAATGCTAGCGGAGCAAGGGCGAAATTGCATCCGGCGCGCTCGTCTAATCTGTCTAAGCTTGCATTTTGCAAAGGATTGCTCGCCCGCCGACACCCTGGAGACTGTATGCGTTTGACCTGGTGCGCCCTGTTTCTCTTCAGCGCCAGCCTGGAAGCCGCAGAGCCGCCCCTGCGCTTTGCCATCGCCGACAGTTGGACCATGCCGGCCATCGAGGTCGAAGGCGACCAGCCCACCGATGGCATCCTTTTCGACACCATGAACAGCCTGGCCCGGCACCTGGGTACCCCGGCGCAGTTTCATGTCCTGGCCCGGGCCCGGGTGCAGAACGCCATGGCCCAGGGCGAAGTCGACGTGCGCTGCTACGCTGCCCAGGCCTGGCTGCCGAACCTCTCTGGGGATTACCTGTGGAGCGTGCCGCTGTTCATCCAGCGCAACCTGCTGGTGAGCACCCATCCGGAGCCCTCGGTGGTCAACCTGCAGCAACTGTCGCGCCAGCATATCGGCACCGTCCTCAGCTATACCTACACCCCCTTGCAGCCGCTGTTCGACACCAACCAGCTGATACGCGACGACGCCCGCAACGAGGAGCAGGTGCTGCAGAAACTGGTGGTCGGGCGTTACCGCTACGCCATCGCCAGCCAGTGGACCCTGGACTGGTTCAACAAGACCCAGGCCACCGGCAACCCGCTGTACAGCGTCGCGGTGCTGCAGGAGCAGGCCGTCGGCTGCTATGTACGCAACGATCCGAGAGTGCCGGCCCAGCGCATCCTGCGCACCCTGTTGCGAATGAAGATGTCCGGCGAGATCGACGCCATCATCCAACGTTACGTCGGCCCTCAGGACGACGCTCAGCCTCCCGACATCGCCTCGCCCTGAAGCTCGTCGCTTCGCCATGCCCGCGGTGGCTCAAAGCTACGCACCCAGTCCAGCACCGCCTCGGCGGGCATTGGTGGCGCAATGAAATCCCCCTGGGCGACGTCGCAGCCAAGGGCCATCAAGCGCTCGCCATGCGCCAGGCTTTCCAGCCCCTCGGCCACCACGCGCCGGCCAAAGGCCTGGGCCAGCCCCACCAACGCCTGGATCAGCGCCTGATCGTCCGCGTCGTGCAGCATGTCGCGCACGAACAGCCGGTCGATCTTGATGGTATGGGTGCGCAGGCGCTTGAGGTAGCTGAGGGACGAATGGCCAGTGCCGAAGTCCCCCAGGGAGAACTGCACGCCAAATCCCTGGCAGGCATCGAGGCAATCGCTGACCCGCTGGATATTGTCGATGGCCACCGACTCGACGATTTCCAGGTCCAGCAACGCCGGCAACACATCCGGATAGCGATCGAGCATGTCCTTGAGCCGCTCGACGAAGTCCGGGCGCTGGAAATGCCGGGCCGCCACGTTCAGGCTCACCGGCCAGCCCAGCCCCGCCTGCTGCCAGCCTTGCAGGCGGGTCATCACCTGGTCCATGACCCATTCGCCGATCTCGACGATCAGGTCGGTCTCCTCCACCTGCTGCAGAAACTCCTGGGCCCCCAGCATGCCGCGCTGCGGGTGCTGCCAGCGCAGCATCGCCTCGAAGCCCACCACCTCACCGGTGCGCATGTTCACCTTGGGCTGGAAGTACAGGCGCAACTCGCCTGCGAGCAAGGCCTGGCGCACCTGCTCGACGGTCTGATAGGTGACCATCACTTCACGGTCGCGCAGTACATCGAACAGGTGGAAGCGGTTGCGTCCGCTCTGCTTGGCCACGTACATGGCCTGGTCGGCGTGGCGCAACAAGGTGTCGGCGTCGTGGTTGTCGGTGGGGTACAGGGTCACGCCGATGCTGGCGAAGACGTTGATGTCCTTGCCCTGGATCGAGTACGGCTGGGAAATGGTCGCCAATACCCTTTGCAACGCCGCGCGCAGCTCCAGCATGTCGCGCACGTAACGCAAAATCAGCACGAACTCGTCGCCGGCCAGGCGAGCCACCACGTCCTCGCCGCGGATGATCGAACGCAGCCGCGCAGCCACCTCCACCAGCAGCAGGTCGCCACAGGCGTGGCCATAGCCGTCATTGACCGCCTTGAAGCCATCCAGGTCGAGCATGCAGACCGCCAGGGGAATATCCTGCGCCCGGGAGAAATCCAGAGCCTGGTGCAGCAGGTCCGAGAGAAAGGCCCGGTTGGGCAGCCCGGTAAGCACGTCGTGGCCGACCCGCCATTGCAACGAATGCAACAGCTGACGCTTTTCGCTGACATCGAAGCGGATCGACACATAACGCACCACCTGCCCGGAGCGCTGATCCACCAGCGGCACCATGGTGCTGTCGACCCAGTACAGGCTGCCGTCCTTGGCGCGGTTGCAGATCTCGCCCTTCCACACCCGGCCCTGGGTAATGGTCTGCCACAACTCGGCAAAAAACTCCGGCGGATGCAGCCCGGAACTGAGCATGCGGTGGTTGGCGCCGATCAGTTCTTCACGGCTGTAGCCCGAGACCTGGCAGAACAGATCGTTGACATAAGTGATGCTGCCGCCCAGGTCCGTCTCGGAGAAGATGGCGGCGGCATCGACGGCCCTGCGGTATTTCTCATCCATGAGTCGAACTCACTGTCGCTAGCGGTTGAACCGCTCGACCAGGGCACGCAACCCGGAAGAGATGTTTTCCAGCTCGGCGCCGCGAACCACTCCGGCGCTGGCATTCTCGGCAGTGCGCTGCACAGTGACGGCGACACTGTTGATCTGTTCGGACACCGATTCGGCTACATGGGACTGCTCCTGGGATGCCGCGGCCATTTGCTGGCTCATATCGGTAATGCGCTCCACTGCCGCGCCGATGCCTTGCAGCGCCTGCTGGGCCTGGACCACCTGCTGCACGCCCTGCTCCGCCTCCTCAATGCCCAGGCTGGCGATCTGCACGGCTTCGTCGGCCCCGGCGCGCAGGCTCTGGATGATGCCCTGGATCTGCTGGGTCGACTCGCGGGTCTTGCCGGCCAGGGCCCGCACCTCATCGGCGACCACGGCAAAACCACGGCCCTGCTCACCAGCTCGGGCTGCCTCGATGGCCGCATTCAGGGCCAGCAGGTTGGTCTGGTCGGCAATCGCCTGGATCATGCTCGCCGCCACCATGATCTCCTGGGTCTGCCCGGCCAGGTCGCCCACGGCCTGGTTGATCTGGGTCACGGTGCGCGCCAGCAACTGGATGGCATCCCGCGAGGTGCCGGCCACCTCACTGCCCTGCCGGGCCAGCAGGTTGGCGGTGTGGGCTTCGCTGGCGGTGTGCTGGACGTGTTCAGCGACCTCGGTGATTGAAGCAGCCATCTGGGTCATGGCGGCCGCGGTCATGTCGGTTTCCGCCCGCTGCTCCAGCAGCGCCGACTCGGTGCGGCTGGACAATTGGCTGGAATCGGCCGCTGCGGTAGCCATCTGCCGGGCCAGATCGCTGAGGCGGGTCAGGGCGGTCTTTAGGCGCGCCTCCTCACTGATCAGGATCATCTGCAACTGCGCCGCCGGCCCCAGTGCTTCGCTGTAGGCCAGGGCGCAGATCGGATCGGCAAAGGTGTTCGGTGTGCTACTGACAATCTGCTTGAGCTGCTGCCCCAGGCGGCGCTGGGCCAGCAGCCCGACAGCCACGAAACCCGCGACCGTACAGCCCTGGGCGGCCAGCGTCGGCAGCCAGTGGAAGGCGGCCAGGCAGCCTACCGCCACCGCCACCGGCAGCAGCAAGGGCCGGGCTGCGGCCTCGATGCGGCGCCAGGCGCAAACCGGCGCCTTGTCGGCCCGCAGGCGCGCATACAAGGTTTCGGCGCGGCTGACCTGCTCTCGGCTTGGCTTGACCCGCACCGACTCGTAGCCCACCAGTTTTCCGTCCTCCAGGATCGGCGTGACATAGGCGCTGACCCAATAGAAATTGCCGTTCTTGCAACGGTTCTTCACCACACCCATCCAGCTCTGGCCGGCCTTCAGGTAACCCCACATCGACTCGAACACCGCCGCCGGCATGTCCGGGTGGCGAACCAGGTTATGGGTGCTGCCGATCAGTTCGGCCTGGCTGAAACCGCTCATCGCTGCGAACTCGGCGTTGCAGTACGTGATGTGACTGTTGATGTCGGTGGCGGATATGAGCCGCTGCTGGTCGGGAAAGGTCTGCTCAACAGAGGTGACCGGCAAATTGAGACGCACTTTAGAACTCCATAGACAGCCTGCGATCAACAGTTACCGGCACCCGGCAAGAGGCTGATTCGCGATGTACTTTCCTGGCGGTACGGCTCAATCGGAAGGTTCGCCCTGATTGCAGCCGTACAGCGGTTTGCGCGGCAGTTGACCATCGATTCGACGGAGATCAACTAGGATCAGATGAGGCGTCAGGTGGGGACGGCGGACGGAGCGTTGGCGGGATTTACGAGACGTTCGAGCCTCTGCCAAGTCCTTGGTTTAGGTGAACAAGGGAAATGCAATGATTTCTTGTTTCATAAACCAGCCTTCTGAAACTAGATCACCAAATACCTGTCCGAAGCGCCGATTCTACGAAATACATCACATTTTGCAAAGCAAGGTGATGAACCATGGTGTTGTCTAATGCCAATATTTATCGTTAAGTTCTTGATTCTAAATGGGAATTGAGCGATGCAAATTTCAAGTTTGGGTGCAGCCATCAAGCGCTATCGAAAGGTAGCGGGGCTTACTCAGGCTGAACTAGGTGAAAAAACCGGTTTTGACCCAAAAACCATCAGCCGCTTCGAAACCGGCACCTACACCCCCAGCGTTGAAGCTCTATTTCTGCTAGCCGAAGTACTGGGAGTGAAGCTGAAAGCCTTCTTCGCCGATCTGGGCGACGAAGAGGAACAGCGGGCTTATTTGTTCGGTGTCATTCACAAAGCCACCCCGAAGGATCTGGGAAAGCTGATAGCAGCGGTAGACCAGGCCTTGTCCAAGCCTTGAGCCCCGCAACAAATCAACTCCAAGAGGCAGGTTTATCGACACCGATAAGCCGGCCTCTTTTTCAATCGACGACTCCTGACAGGAACTGACAGGCCAGCCCCCTAAGCTTGCGCCCAACGCACAACCCAAAGGCCTCTGGAGTCGCCATGATCACCAACACCTATTTCCTGCTCTACGTGGACAGCCCTGCCCTCAGCGCAGAGTTCTACAGCCGCTTGCTGGATAAACCGCCGGTGGAATCCGGCCCGACTTTCGCCTTGTTCATCCTCGACTCGGGGATCAAGCTTGGCCTCTGGTCCCGACACACTGTCCAGCCGAGCGCTCAGGCCGTCGGCGGTGGCGGCGAACTGGGCTGGGCCGTGGACAGCCGCGAAGCGGTGGATGAACTGCATCGGCACTGGCAAGCCCTGGGGATGGCCATCGCCCAGCCGCCGACCCAGATGGATTTCGGCTACACCCTGGTGGCCCTCGACCCGGACGGCCACCGCCTGCGGGTGCTGTACCTGACCATCGACTGAGTCGCCAGCCCGTAAACGGCGCCGGCATCGGCGCCCGACCCTGCAGCAAAATAAAACCGACCGCCACATTGAGCCGCCCGGCACTCATCGTTATCCTCCCCGCCAACTTGTCACAAAATGTAAGGGAATACGATGAAGTACCTGCGCCTCCTCTTGGCCATGGCCGCCCTCTGCGCCATGCCCTTTCTTGCCAGCGCCGCCACCGCGCCCGAGAGCAAGGACGCCGAACCCCAGACCGCCGAACAGTTTCTCGCCTCTCTCTCCCCACGCCACGGCAACGTCAAGCTGCCCGGGGATATCGCCAACCTCGATCTGAGCAAGGAGTTCTACTACCTCAACCCCAAGGACACCGAGAAGCTGCTCACCGAGGGCTGGGGCAATCCACCTGGCTTCACCACCCTGGGCATGATCGTGCCCAGCGCCGTCAGCCCGCTGTCCGCCGAAGGCTGGGGCGTGATCATCAGCTACAAGAACGATGGGCACATCTCCGACGACGACGCCGCGAAGATCAACTACCAGGACCTGCTCAAGCAGATGCAGGAAGCGGACGAGGAAGACAACAAGCAGCGCCAGGAACAGGGCTACGGCGCCATTCACCTGTTGGGCTGGGCCGAGCAGCCAAGCTATGACGCGCAATCGCACAAGATGTACTGGGCCCGTGAACTCAAGGCCGAAGGCGCCCAGAGCCACACCCTGAACTACAGCATCCGCGTGCTGGGCCGCGAAGGCGTGCTGGAACTCAATGCCGTGGCTTCAATGGACGACCTGGACACCATCAAGCGCGAGATTCCCAAGGTGCTGGCCTTTACCAACTTCACCGACGGCAACCGCTACGCCGACTACAACCCGAGCACCGACAAACTGGCTTCCTACGGCCTCGCCGCCCTGGTGGCCGGCGGCCTCGCCAGCAAGGCCGGGCTCTTCGCCAAGCTCGGCGTACTGCTCCTGGCCGGCAAGAAATTCATCGTCCTGGGGGTATTGGGCCTTGCCGCCCTCATCGGCCGCCTGTTCAAGAAAAAGAGCTGAATCCCGCCCGGCAGCGCCCCGCCATTGCGCGGCGCTGGCACTTGCAAGGCCGGCACTAGCGGCCTTGCCCGGCAGGCACCTCATTGGCAGGTGTCGCCGACAAGCGCCGGCGCCACCGCCAACGCCCGTCCAATTGCATCGCCATCACGCTACCCAGCACCACCGCCGCCCCCAGCACCACGCTGGACTGCAGAGTTTCGCCCAGCACCGTCGCGGCCAGCAGCATCGCCACCGGCGGAATCAGGTACATGGCGATCGACGCGCGGCTGACCTCGACCCGTGCCAGCACATAGGCCCAGGCCAGGTAAGCCAATGCACTGGGAAACAGCCCCAGCAATAGCACCGCCAGGTTCACCCGTAGTGATGCCTGGGCCACCGCCTGCGTCAGCCCGGGGGCATACACCAAGAGCAGTAGCGTACCGCCCCAGACCATGTAGCAGACAGTGGTCAACACCCCATAACGCCCGGAAAAGCGCCGCTGCAAGACGAAGTACAGCCCCCAGGAAAACGCCGCCAGAAGCACCAGCAGCCCTCGCGGCTCGATCGCCCCCAGGCCCTTGTCACCGGCCACCACCAGCACCGCCCCCAACAGCCCGATCACCACACAAAGCCAACGCCAGCCACTGACCGGCTCCCTGAGCCAGAAAAACGCGATCAGCGTGCTGAAGATCGGCGCGGACTGCGCCAGCACGCTGGATGCTCCGGCGCTCAGCCCTTGCTGGCCGTAGTTGAGGCTGACGTGATGAAAAGCGATGGCGAAGAAACCCAGTACCAGCAACCAGGGCAGGTCGCGCCAGCGCGGCAGGGAGATCTTCAGCACCAGCGCCATTGCGGCCATGAACAGCGAGGCAATCAGGAACCGCAGCAAGGCCAGGTGCCCGGGGCTGTAGCCCTCCAGGCCGATATGGATGCCCACCGGCGAATAGGCCCAACACAGAATCACCGCAGCGGTGGCCAGCACCAGCTTGAACAGGGGCGAGAGCATCACGACACAGATATCCAGAGGCAAGAAGAGGACCTGCAGTGTCCCGCCCTGCACAACTCACCACAATTAACCGATACTGAGGTTATTCCTCACTGGAAATGAGCAATGGAACTGACCCAACTGAAAATGGTGAAGGCCGTGGCCCGCACCGGCAGCATTGCCCGAGCGGCCGAGCAACTGCATTGCGTGCCGTCCAATATCACCAACCGCCTCAAGCAGCTGGAAGGCGAGCTGGGCACCGAGCTGTTTACCCGGGTCGGGCGCGGCCTGCGGATCAGCCCCGCCGGGGAAATCTTCCTCGGCTACAGTGAACGCATCCTGGCCCTGGTGGATGAAGCCAAACGTGCAGTGGACAACCAGGCCGAACCCAGCGGCCTGTTGCGCCTGGGCTCGATCGAGTCATGCGCCGGTGGGCGCCTGCCTCCCCTGCTGGCGCAATACCACAAGCGCTATCCGAAGGTGAGCGTGGAGCTGGTGACCGGAACCTGGTCGCAACTCTTTGAAGAGCTGCTGCACCAACGCATCGACGGCGCCCTGGTGGCCATCGACAGCCTGCCGGCCAAACTGCAACAGACCGTGCTCTACCACGAACCCCTGGTGCTGATCTCCAGCGGAAACAGCGCCCCTATCCGCAGCGCCAGCGACTTGCAGCACCACAACCTGTTCATGTGGCCGCCGGGCTGCCCCTATCGCCGCGCCCTGGAAAACTGGTTGGGCAGGCACGGTCTGAACCTGCCCATCACCGGCTATGCCAGCTGGGGCACCATCATCGGCTGCGTCAGCGTGGGGGCCGGGGTCTCGCTGATACCGGAAGGGGTGCTGGAGCGCTATTCGCAATCGGCCAACCTGAGCGTGCAGCGCTTCGACGACCTGCTACCGGTGGATAACCGTTTTGTCTGGCACAAGGATGTACAACACCATGGCGCCAGGGACGCCTTTGCGCAGTTGCTGAGGGAGCAGCTGGGGGCCTGACAGCCCGCAGCAACCTTGCAGGCAACACCGAGCATTTGGGCACAACGAGGCAGTCACGATGACTGAGCCCCCATCAGGGCGTCGATAAAGGGGGCCTTCTGCGCAAGGTACTCGCCAATGCCCTCGCGATTGCTGGCCTCAAGCCGAAACTTCAGATCCTGATACTGTTGGCGGATGCCGCTGTCCTGACGCAACAGATCGCGAAAGCGCAGCATGCGCCCCACCTGCTCATGACCGGCGACACAGACATGCACCTTGTGGGTGCGTATACCCTCTACATCGCGACGGTAAAAATGATGCCCGGGGGACAGATTGCTACCCCGGACATACCCCAGGGTCGCCATGAAGGCATTGCGCGCGGCTTCATCCACCTGCTCCGCGACCACCACCAGCAGATCGATTTCCGGCTTGGCCGCCAATCCTGGAACAGCAGTGCTCCCCACGTGATGAATATCCATCAGCTCGCAACCGAAGCCTTTGGCTATGCGCGCCTTCTCCCCTGCAAATGCCGCAGGCCAACGATCGTCATAGAGGGAGATCTTACTGGTTAGCGCCATGACCACTCCTTGATTCAAAGGCGTTGGATATTCCAGGAGCCCGCCGCCCGGGCCAACAGGACACAGGGATTGGCGAACCACAAACAAGGCGCACGACAACGGCACGTCAACAGAAATGCTGCACGAGCTCGAAGGTTGGCAGGAATTTTGATTCATCTCGTTGAGGACCAACGAGGAGCGTTATGGAGGCAACCCCACCAGCCACACCCCGGCACACAATGTTCCCGCTGTGGCTGCTGCCTTCCGGCTCTGACCAGGTTCACGGGTAATCGTTGCGGGGGGACCGATGGGGTCACCATAACGACGCTCGCCTGACGGCGAGCCGCGCCATTGTACCTATCTGAGTCGAACTTACAACCGCTGGCTGCAGATTAAAATTCGATGGGCTTCAAGCACTTGGCCGTGGCCCACCTGCCGTGGGGGCGAACTTGCTGGCGAAACAGGCATCGCGGTGCATCAGGGAAATCGCGCTGGGGCCTTCGCGAGCAAGCTCGCCCCTACAGGACGGAGAGGATCAGTCCAGGAACAGGACTTCGTCGGCGCGGCCGCCTTCCTGCTGGATCACCAGGTGGATGAAATGCAATTTGGCAATCACCGCGGGCGGCAGGATGAAGGGGTAGAAATCCGGTTGGCCCATGCTGCGGGACAGTTCGTTGAGCATGCCCGCCAGTTCGATCCAGGCGTTGACGAAAGCCAGGAACGCCGGCCCGCCTGGATGCTGCGGATCATAGAGGCTGCTCAAGGGAAACGGCTGGTAGTCGAGGTCGACGTCCCGGGCGCTCATGCCGAAACCCAAGGCGGTGTCCACTGCGTCCACCATGTGCAGGTAGTGAGCCCAGGTCTCCGCCCAGTCTTCCCAGGGGTGCATGGTGGCGTAGGCGCTGACATGGCTTTGCTGCCAGCCAGCCGGCGCGCCCTTCTGGTAGTGCCGCTCCAGAGCTTGCGCGTAGCTGTAGCGTTCATCGCCGAAGAGGCTGCGAAAGGCTTCCAGCCAGGGGCTGTTGGCTATCAACCGGTCCCAGTAGTAATGCCCCACTTCGTGACGGAAATGCCCGAGCAGGGTGCGGTAAGGCTCATGCATCTGGGCCCGGATCTTTTCCCGGTGGGCGTCGTCGGCTTCCTTGATATCCAGCGTAATGAGGCCGTTGGCATGCCCGGTAACCGGCGCCCTGCCCTCCAGATCGACACCGATGAAATCAAAGGCCAGCCCGGCCTGCTCATCTTCGCCCTTGGGGATCACCTGCAACCCCAGGTCAAGCAATTGCGCTACCAGCCGGCGCTTGGCAATTTCCACCTTGCGCCAGCGCTCCGGGTTCTCGGCTATGGACAGGTCGGGAATGGTGCGATTGAGCTTGCAGGCCACGCACAGGCTGTCGGTCAGATGCGCCGGCAGCAGCCAGTTGCAGGCTGCCGGGGTATCGAGGTTGGCGCAACGCCTGAAGGCGCCGGCTTCGGGCTTGGCATCCAGCACCCAGGTATCGCCCGCCGGCCCGGGCTGCAGGGAAGACAGCAGCCCCAGGTGTGGTGCGTAGCCAAGCAGTGCCGAACAGGCCAGGCACTGGCTGTTGCGAAAGAACAGCGATTGCCCGCAGCGGCAGGACCAGAGTTTGCTATTACGTGAACGGTCGCCGACGAAGGGTGCGGCGATCCGGGAACTGAGCTGCTCGAAGAAGCGGTACATGGCGAATCCTCCCTGGGGCTTGCCAAGACTAGATCATGGGCAAGCCTGTGGGGTTCCAAGATTCGTACCACTGCGCCGCTGGCGACGAGGCGCACCCGAAGGCACGGCAGCGGCTACAGGTCAGGTCGGGACGCCGTGCTCGGTCAGGAAAGCCACGAAGGCTTCTTCGTCCAGCACCTTGAGCCCCAGTTCGTTGGCCTTGGCCAGTTTGGAACCGGCGCCGGGGCCGGCCACCACGCAGTGAGTCTTCGCCGAGACCGAACCCGCCACCTTGGCACCAAGGCTTTCCAGCTTGTCCTTGGCCACGTCGCGGCTCATCAGTTCCAGGGAGCCCGTAAGCACCCAGGTCTGCCCCGCCAGCGACAGGCCCGCAACCACCTTCTTCTCGCTTTGCCAATGCATGCCAAAGGCCTGCAGCTGCTGCTCGATGGCCTGGGCCAGTTGTGCATTGGCCGGGTTGTCGAAGAATTCACGCACCGCCTTGGCCTGCTTCTCCGGCAGCGCCTGGCGCATGTCCAGCCAGTCGGCCTCGATCACGCCTTGCAGTGAGCCGAACTTGTCCGCCAGTTTCTGCGCGGCGCCCGGGCCTACTGAAGGGATGTTGAGCTTGTCGAGCATGCCGCCCAGGGTGGTGCTGGCGGCGAATTCGGCGCCCAGTTCGCCCTGATCCTGCAGTACCAGGCCGCATTGATCTGCCGCCAGCAGGGAACCGATGACTTCCTGGTTATGACTGTCCTCAAAGAAGCTGTGGATTTCGTGAGCCACTTCCAGACCGACATCCGGCAGATAGGTCAGCACTTGCGGCAGTGCCTGCTGAACCCGTTCCAGGCTGCCCAGGGAGCGCGCCAGGACCTTGGCGGTTTCCTCGCCGACATCCGGGATACCCAGGGCATAGATGAAGCGCGCCAGGGCCGGACGCTTGCTGTCTTCGATGGCCTTGAGCAGTTTGTTGCTGGACACCTCGGCAAAGCCTTCCAGGTCGATGATCTGCTCGTATTTGAGCCTGTAGAGATCAGCCGGCGAGGCAATAAGGTTCTCGTCCACCAACTGTTCGATGGTCTTGTCCCCCAGGCCTTCGATATCCATGGCACGACGGGACACAAAATGGATGATCGCCTGCTTGAGCTGGGCCCCGCAGGCCAGCCGGCCAACGCAGCGATACACCGCACCTTCGCTGACGGTTTCCCGGCCCTTGCTGCGCTTGACCAGTTGCGTGCGCTCTACGTGGGAACCACAGACCGGGCAGCTCTCGGGGATCTGCACCGGGCGGGCGTTCTCCGGACGACGCTCGGTCACCACTTGCACCACTTGCGGAATCACGTCGCCGGCACGGCGGATGATCACCGTGTCACCGATCATCAAGCCCAGGCGCGCCACTTCATCCATGTTGTGCAAAGTAGCGTTGGATACAGTGACCCCAGCCACCTTGACCGGCTGCAAGCGCGCCACCGGCGTCACGGCACCGGTACGACCGACCTGGAACTCCACGTCCAGCAACTCGGTGAGTTCTTCCATGGCCGGAAACTTGTGGGCGATGGCCCAGCGCGGTTCCCGGGCACGGAAACCCAGTTCCCGCTGGGAGGCGATGCTGTTGACCTTGAACACCACGCCGTCGATCTCATAAGGCAACGCATTGCGCCGCTCGCCGATCTCGCGGTAGTAGTCCAGGCATTCGTCGATGCCCTTGGCCAGCCGCAGTTCACGACTGATGGGCATGCCCCACTGCTTCAACCGTTCAAGGTTGCCGATATGGGTGTCGGCGATGTCCGCGCTGACCTGGCCCAGGCCATAGCAGCAGAACTCCAGGGGCCGACTGGCGGTGATCTTCGAATCCAGCTGGCGCAGGCTGCCCGCCGCTGCGTTGCGCGGGTTGGCGAAAGTCTTGCCGCCCGCTTCCAGTTGCGCAGCGTTCAGGCGCTCGAAGCCGGCCTTGGACATGAACACTTCACCGCGCACTTCCAGGGTTGCCGGCCAGCCACTGCCTTGCAGCTTGAGGGGAATGTTGCGCACGGTACGCACATTGACGCTGATGTCTTCACCGGTGGTGCCATCGCCACGGGTGGCGCCGCGTACCAGTACGCCATCCTGGTACAGCAGGCTGACTGCCAGGCCATCGAGCTTGGGCTCGCAGCTGTACTCCACCGCCGCGCCGCCACCGAACAGATCACCGGCCGGCAGGTCCAGGCCTTCGTTGACCCGGCGATCGAACTCGCGCATGTCGACTTCCTCGAAAGCGTTGCCGAGGCTGAGCATGGGGATTTCATGACGCACCTGGGTGAAGGCCGAAAGCGCTGCGCTGCCGACACGCTGGGTTGGCGAATCGCTGGTCACCAGTTCAGGGTGCTCGGCTTCCAGGGCCTTGAGCTCACGGAACAGCCGGTCGTATTCCGCATCCGGGATGCTGGGTTCATCCAGTACGTGGTAGCGGTAGTTGTGCTGGTCCAGCTCAGCGCGCAGCTCAAGAATGCGGGTTTCGGCGGCGGTCATGGGGTTCTCTCACAAAGCAAAAGAGCAGCCTAGGCTGCTCGATCTGAAGATTGGGGCAAGGGCTTCGCTGGCAAGCCAGTTCCTGTACAAGCCAGCCCCTACATGGAGGGGCTGGCTTCAGGAGCTTAGCGCTTTTGGGTCAGGGCGCGGCGTTCGAATTCGACGATGCGCTGGCGGTAGTGTTCGATGGTCTGGGCAGTCAGGACGCTGCGTTGATCGTCCTTGAGCTCGCCATTGAGCTCCTGAGACAACTTGCGCGCCGCCGCCACCATCACGTCGAAGGCTTGCTTGGGGTGACGCGGGCCCGGCAGGCCGAGGAAGAAGCTGACAGCCGGGGTGCTGAAGTGGTCGATATCGTCCAGGTCGAACACGCCCGGCTTGACCGCGTTGGCCATGGAGAACAGCACCTCGCCGTTGCCAGCCATGCTTTCGTGGCGGTGGAAAATATCCATCTCGCCAAAACGCAGGCCGCTTTCCAGGATGTTCTGCAACAGGGCCGGCCCCTTGAAGCCGGCAGCGTCGCGGCAGATCACGCTGATCACCAGCACTTCTTCGGCTTGCGGCTGGTCCTTGTCGCTGTGGCTCGCGGACTTGCTTTCCTCAACCGGGAAATCATCGTCGCGGCTGCTGAAGCTCGGGCCACTGTCCAGATCCAGGTCCAGGTTGAGGTCGCCCTGATGCGGCTCGCCACCGCGCTTGCCGCGCTTGGACGAAGAGCTTTCCCGCGGTTCGCGGGCAGGCATGCTGACCGACGGCAGGTCATGCTCGTCCAACTGCGGCTCTTTATGGGTATCCAGAACGCGGGGCGGGCCCAACAGCTCGGCACTGCCTTCATCGTCCGGCAGATTGGAAAGACTTCGATCAAGACGGAACTTCAACTTCCCCTTGCCGCCGCGCATACGCCGCCAGCCATCAAAAAGAATACCGGCGATAACAATAATGCCGATGACGATCAGCCACTCGCGCAGACCGATTTCCATGTAATCCCGTGCCTCTATAAAAAATGCTGAAAAATAAGGGGTTTACAATCTGCAAACCGCTTTAAAACGTGGCGCCAACTCTATGTTCTGAATGGCGTTTTGCCCACGCATAGGAAAAATTGACATTAAACTAGCACGACCAAAGGCAACTTTACACCGTCTGTCGCAACGGCTAGGGCCAATATATCGATTGGCCAGCTGGGTAATGGGAAAAATCCCCCCTACAGTCGCCTCAGTCGCCCGGACTCAAGCGTCCACCATCGCCATCGCCTCCTCGACATCCACGGCTACCAGGCGCGAACAACCGGGTTCGTGCATCGTTACCCCCATCAACTGATCAGCCATTTCCATGGCGATCTTGTTGTGGGTGATATAGATGAACTGCACGGTCTGCGACATCTCTTTAACCAATCTCGCGTAGCGTCCAACGTTAGCGTCATCCAGCGGTGCGTCAACTTCGTCGAGCATGCAGAACGGCGCCGGGTTCAACTTGAAGATGGCAAATACCAGGGCCAATGCGGTCAATGCCTTTTCGCCACCGGAGAGCAAATGAATGGTGCTGTTCTTCTTGCCCGGAGGACGCGCCATGATCGTTACCCCTGTATCGAGTAGATCTTCGCCCGTCAGTTCCAAATAAGCGCTGCCGCCACCGAAAACTTTTGGAAAGAGTGCCTGCAAACCACCGTTGATCTGATCAAATGTATCTTTGAATCGATTACGGGTTTCCTTGTCGATCTTGCGGATCACGTTCTCCAGGGTTTCCAATGCCTCCACCAGGTCGGCGTCCTGGGCATCCAGATAGCGCTTGCGCTCGGACTGCTGCTGATACTCGTCGATGGCCGCCAGGTTGATTGCGCCCAGGCGCTGGATCCGTGCGGCAATCCGTTCCAGCTCTTCTTCGGCGGCCTGCTCGCTGGCTTCTGCGGTCAGGGTCGCCAGCACGCCGTCCAGGTCGTAGCCGTCGGCCAGCAGTTGCTCCTGCAAGGTCTTGCGGCGCACGGTCAGGGCTTGCCATTCCATGCGCTGCTGCTCCAACTGGCCACGAATCAACTGCGACTGCTGCTCGGCCTGGTTGCGGCGCTTCTCGGCATCGCGCAGTTCGCGGTCGGCATCTTCCAGGGCGATCTGCGCGGTCTTGAGCTCCACATCCACGGTCATGCGCTTTTCCAGCAGCTCTTCGAGCTTCAGGCGCAACTCTTCCAATGGCGCCTCGCCTTCTTCCAGGTTGAGGCTGAGTTGTTCGCGCTTCTCGGTCAGACGCTCGGATTGCAGCTCCAGACGCTCCAGAGCCTGCCGGGTGGAATCGTGCTGGGCCTTGAGCGAGCCCATGCGCACTGCCAACTGGTGGGCGTGATCCTTGTGCTGGCGCGCTTCCTGGCGCACCCGGTCAAGACGCTCGCGCAGGCTGTCGCGCTGGGCCAGCAGCAGCTCACGCTGCTCGGTGTCCAGGGCCATGCTGTCGAGAGCGTCCTGCAATTGCAGGCGCGCCTCCCCAATCTGTTCGTGTTCCAGCTCGCGCTGTTCGCCAAGCTCCACCAGCTCTTCATCGAGACGGGTACGCCGCAAGGTCAGTTGTTCGGCCTTGGCCTTGCCGGCAGACAGCTTGGCCTTCAGCTCACCTTGCTGGCGGGCTTCGTCCTGCAGCAGACGGCGCAGATGCTCGCGACCGTTCTCCTGCTGGCGCTGCTGGGCCCGCAGGTTGAGCAACTGGCTTTCCAGGGCCTCGACACTGGCTTCGCGCTCATCGCGCTCCTGGGTCAATTGCTGGATTTCCTGACCCCGGGCCAGCACGCCGCTTTCCGCTTCGCTGGCTCGGCGCACCCGCAAAAAATGCCGGCCGACCCAGTAGCCATCGCGGCTGATCAGGCTCTGTCCGGCAGCCAGTTGCCCACGCAAGGCCAGGGCCTGTTCGAGGTTTTCCACCGGTTTGACCTGACCCAGCCAAGGCGACAGATCCACCGTGGATTCCACCTTGTCCAGCAGGCTGCCGGGGATGCGCATTGCATCGCCTTGCTGGCTCAGCAGGCGCAGATCGCCTTGCTGGAAACCCGCGAGGTCAAGACCGGTAAAATCGTCCACCAGCACCGCCTGCAGATCCGCGCCAAGCACGGTTTCCACCGCCAGCTCCCAGCCCGCTTCCACATGCATGCCATCGGCCAGGCGCGGACGCTCGGCCAACTGCTGCTCACGCAACCACTCGGCGGTGCCAGTAGCGGGGTCCAGCGCGGCCTGCTGCAAGGCTTCCAGGGAGGCCAGCCGGCCATTGAGGCGCTGCAATTCACCCTGGGCCTGCTGCTGTGCCTGGGTCGCCTGCTGCAATTGCTGGCGCAGTTGTTCCAGGCGCTCGACCTGAGACTCCTCGCTGGCTTGCAGGTCTTCCAGGGTCGCCTCACTGGCGGCCAGTTGTTCGTTGAGTTCGAGGATCGCAGCGTCTTCCGGGTCGGCCGAAAGCAACTCGCGCTCCTCCCCCAGACGCCGCTGGCGCTCGGACAGCCGCTCCATGCTGCCTTCGAGCTGCTGGATGCGTGACTGCTGCACTTCCGCCTGGCGCCGCGGTTCCGCGGAACTCAGGTTGAAGGCGTCCCACTGCTCCTGCCAGCCGTGCATGGTGGTTTCGGCTTCTTCCAGGGTCGCGGCGGCTTCTTCGGCTGCGGCGGCGGTGACTTCCTGCTCGGGTTCGAGCATGGCCAGCTCTTCCCCCAGGGTCGCCAGCAAGGTGCGGTCGTGCCCCAGGTGCGACTCGGTTTCCAGGCGCGCGCGCTCGGCTTCCTTGAGGTCGTCCTGCAACTGCCGCAGGCGCTGCTGGCCATGCTGGATGCTCTGCTCGACCCGGGCGATGTCACCGCCCACCGAATAGAAGCGCCCCTGCACCAGATTGAAGCGTTCGGAGAGCTCGTGGTGCCCGTCGCGAAAGCGTTCGATGGCGGCATCGGCGTTGCGCTGCTCGGCCACCAGGGCCTCGAAGCTGACTTCCTGGCTACCGATCACCGACTCGCGCTGGCCCACCTGCTCATTCAGGGCCTGCCAGCGCAGGGCCGACAGTTGCGCCTTGAGCTGGCGCTCCTCGGCCTTGTACTCCTGATACTTCTCGGCGGCCTGGGCCTGGCGATGCAAGCGTTCGAGCTGACGCTCCAGCTCTTCGCGCAGGTCGGTCAGGCGGGCGAGGTTCTCGTGAGTGCGGCGGATGCGGTTTTCCGTCTCGCGCCGGCGCTCCTTGTACTTGGAGATGCCCGCGGCTTCCTCGATGAAGTTGCGCAAATCCTCGGGCTTGGCTTCGATCAGCTTGGAGATCATGCCCTGCTCGATGATCGAGTAGCTGCGTGACCCCAGGCCGGTGCCGAGGAAGATGTCGGTGATATCCCGACGGCGACATTTGGCGCCGTTGAGGAAATAACTGTTCTGGCTGTCGCGGGTCACCTTGCGGCGAATGGAAATTTCCGCATAGGCGGCGTACTCACCCACCAGGGTGCCATCGGAGTTGTCGAACACCAGTTCGATGCTGGCTTGGCTCACCGGCTTGCGGCTGGTGGAGCCATTGAAGATGACGTCGGTCATCGACTCGCCGCGCAGGTTCTTCGCCGAACTTTCGCCCATGACCCAGCGCACGGCGTCGATGATGTTCGACTTGCCGCAGCCATTGGGCCCGACCACCGCCGCCATGTTACTGGGGAAGTTCACCGTAGTCGGATCGACGAAGGACTTGAACCCCGCCAGCTTGATGCACTTGAGTCGCACGTTTACGCATCCGCCAACGCAGATACCACCAGATCGCTGCTGCGCTCGGCGTAGGCCGTCAGCACCTGGCGGATCTGCACCAGGTCACGGGCCAATACCGCGGCCAGCAGTTGCTCGAACAACGCCAGGTACTCGCTCATGGATGCCTTGCGCTGGTCCAGCGCCAGGTAATAGGCGCGGCTCATGGCCGGCTGCAGGTTCTCGACAGTCTCCTGCAGGTAGGGGTTGTTGGCGAACGGATAAGCCGCGCGCATCACGCTGAAGCTGTCTTCGACGAAGGCGCGGATGTCCTGGCGTTCGTAGGCACTCTCCAGGCGCTGCTGGATCTGCAGGAATGGCGTCATGTCGCTCTGCTGTGTCCAGCCGCTGGCCACCGAGTTGCCCAGCAGGATGTACAGCTCGCTCATCAGCGTGCACAGGCTGCGGACCTTGTGCTCGGTGAGCTCGGTCACATGGGCACCACGGCGCGGCAAGATGGCGATCAGATGGCGGCGCTCGAGGATCAGCAAGGCCTCGCGGACCGAACCACGGCTGACATTGAGGGCCAAGGTGACCTTCTGTTCCTGAATGCGCTCCCCAGGCTTGAGATCCCCGCGAATGATACGTTCGGCGAGGTGGTGAGCAATTTGCTCGGCGAGGCTGTCCGGCGCCTTGAACGTCATGGTTTTCCTTCAAAATCTTTAATCGGCACAAGCCGCGCAGTGTAGCGCAATTGCCACTTCATCGCGGAGTGCCCAAGGGGCGGAATTTGGCACGAAATAAGCAAATTGACCGTGATCCGAGCAATTTTCCATAGCCGTTCATACTTGAATTGTTGGAGTCGAAAATTTCCTGACCTTGAAGTCAGAAAATCATTGACCGAAAAGTCAGACATGACTAAATTCGGCTGACGTCGGTTAACAACAATAATGAGTCTGCGAGGCCTTCCGTGATCCAGTTTTTACTCAACCAGGAACTCCGTAGCGAGCATGCCCTGGACCCCAACCTGACCGTGCTCAACTATCTGCGCGAGCACCTGGGCAAGCCCGGCACCAAGGAAGGCTGCGCCAGCGGCGACTGCGGCGCCTGCACCGTGGTGGTGGGCGAGTTGCAGACGGATGCGCAAGGCGGCGAAAGCATTCGCTATCGCAGCCTCAACTCGTGCCTGACCTTCGTTTCCTCCCTGCACGGCAAGCACCTGATCAGCGTCGAAGGCCTCAAGCACCAGGGGCAACTGCACAGCGTGCAGCAGGCCATGGTCGACTGCCACGGCTCGCAGTGCGGCTTCTGCACCCCGGGCTTCGTCATGTCGCTGTTCGCCCTGCAGAAAAACAGCAGCCAGCCCGACGCCCACAAGGCCCATGAAGCCCTGGCCGGCAACCTGTGCCGCTGCACTGGCTACCGGCCGATCCTCGCCGCCGCCGAGCAGGCCTGCTGTGGTGGGCAGAGCGATCAGTTCGATGCGCGCCAGGCCGAGACCATCAGCCGCCTCAAGGCCATTGCGCCCAAGGACACCGGTGAGCTCAACAGTGGCGACAAGCGCTGCCTGGTGCCGCTGACGGTGGCTGATCTGGCCGACCTTTATGACGCCTACCCGCAAGCCCGGCTGCTGGCCGGCGGCACCGACCTGGCCCTGGAGGTGACCCAGTTCCACCGCACCCTGCCGGTGATGATCTACGTCGGCAACATTGCCCAGATGAAGCGCATCGAGCACTTCGACGATCGCCTGGAAATCGGCGCCGCCACCGCCCTCACCGACTGCTACGACGCCCTGCGCGCCGAGTACCCGGACTTCGGCGAACTGCTGCAGCGCTTCGCCTCGCTGCAGATCCGCAACCAGGGCACCCTGGGCGGCAACATCGGCAACGCCTCGCCTATCGGCGACTCGCCGCCGCTGCTGATTGCCCTGGGCGCGCAGATCGTCCTGTGCAAGGGCGAAGTGCGCCGCACCCTGGCCCTGGAAGACTATTTCATCGATTACCGGGTCACCGCCCGCCAGGAAAGCGAGTTCATCGAGAAGATCATCGTGCCCCGGGCCAGCGCCGAACGGCTGTTCCGCGCCTACAAGGTCTCCAAGCGCCTGGACGACGACATTTCCGCGGTCTGCGCGGCTTTCAACCTGCGCATCGACAACGGCGTGGTCAGCGATGCGCGCATCGCCTTCGGCGGCATGGCGGCGATCCCCAAGCGCGCCAAGAACTGCGAAGCCGCACTGATCGGCGCGCCCTGGAATCAATCGAGCATCGAGCGGGCCTGCGCCGCCCTGGCAGAAGACTTCACCCCGCTCTCGGATTTTCGCGCCAGCAAGGAATACCGCCTGCTGAGCGCGCAGAACCTGCTGCGCAAATACTTCATCGAACTGCATGCACCGCACATCGAGACCCGGGTGACCGCTTATGTCTAATCATCACAAGGTCGAGAAGACCCAGGCCGAACTCACGGCCCTGTTTCACCAGGACCTGACCAGCGGCGTCGGCCGCAGCGTCAAGCACGACAGCGCCGACAAACATGTGTCCGGCGAAGCGGTGTACATCGACGACCGCCTGGAATTCCCCAACCAGTTGCACGTCTACGCGCGACTGTCGGATCGGGCCCACGCCAAGGTCATCAGCATCGACACCGCCCCCTGCTACGCCTTCGAAGGCGTGCGCATCGCCATTACCCACGAGGACATTCCCGGCCTCAAGGATATCGGCCCGCTGCTGCCCGGCGACCCGCTGCTGGCCATCGACACCGTGGAGTTCGTCGGCCAGCCGGTGCTGGCGGTGGCCGCCAGGGACCTGGAAACCGCGCGCAAGGCGGCCATGGCCGCGATCATCGAATACGAAGACCTGGAGCCGGTGCTGGACGTGGTCGAGGCCCTGCGCAAGCGCCACTTCGTGCTGGACAGCCACACCCACCAGCGCGGCGACTCGGCCAGCGCCCTGGCCAGTGCCGAGCACCGCATCCAGGGCACGCTGCACATCGGCGGCCAGGAACACTTCTACCTGGAAACCCAGATCTCCTCGGTGATGCCCACCGAAGACGGCGGCATGATCGTCTACTGCTCGACCCAGAACCCCACCGAAGTGCAGAAGCTGGTGGCGGAAGTGCTGGACGTCTCGATGAACAAGATAGTGGTGGACATGCGGCGCATGGGCGGCGGCTTCGGCGGCAAGGAAACCCAGGCCGCCAGCCCCGCCTGCCTGTGCGCGGTGGTGGCACGCCTGACCGGCCAGCCGACCAAGATGCGCCTGCCACGGGTCGAAGACATGCTGATGACCGGCAAGCGCCACCCTTTCTACGTCGAATACGACGTGGGCTTCGACAGCAGCGGGCGCCTGCAAGGCATCCAGCTGGAACTGGCGGGCAACTGCGGCTGTTCACCGGACCTCTCGGCATCCATCGTCGACCGTGCCATGTTCCACTCCGACAACTCGTACTACCTGGGCGATGCCACCATCAACGGCCACCGCTGCAAGACCAACACTGCGTCGAACACTGCCTATCGCGGCTTCGGTGGCCCGCAGGGCATGGTCGCCATCGAGGAGGTGATGGACGCCATCGCCCGCCATCTGCACCTGGACCCTCTGGCGGTACGCAAGGCCAACTACTACGGCAAGACCGAGCGCAACGTCACCCACTACTACCAGACCGTCGAGCACAACATGCTCGAGGAAATGACCGCCGAACTGGAAGCCAGCAGCCAGTACGCCGAGCGCCGCGAAGCCATCCGCCTGTACAACGCCAACAGCCCGATCCTGAAAAAGGGCCTGGCACTGACCCCGGTGAAATTCGGTATTTCCTTCACCGCCAGCTTCCTCAACCAGGCCGGCGCGCTGATCCATGTCTACACCGACGGCAGCATCCACCTGAACCACGGCGGCACCGAAATGGGCCAGGGCCTGAACATCAAGGTGGCGCAAGTGGTGGCCGAGGTGTTCCAGGTGAACATCGACCGGGTGCAGATCACCGCCACCAATACCGACAAGGTGCCCAATACCTCGCCCACCGCCGCTTCCAGTGGTGCCGACCTGAACGGCAAGGCCGCGCAGAACGCGGCGCAGACCATCAAGAACCGCCTGGTGGAATTTGCCGCGCGCAAGTATCAGGTCAGCGAAGAAGACGTGGAGTTCCACAACGGCCACGTGCGGGTCCGCGAGCATATCCTGACCTTCGAGGAACTGATCCAGCAGGCCTATTTTGCCCAGGTGTCGCTCTCCAGCACCGGCTTCTACAAGACCCCGAAAATCTACTACGACCGTGCCCAGGCCCGGGGCCGGCCGTTCTACTACTTCGCCTTCGGCGCGGCCTGCGCCGAGGTGATAGTCGACACCCTGACCGGCGAGTACAAGATGCTGCGCACCGACATCCTGCATGACGTCGGCGCCTCGCTGAACCCGGCCATCGACATCGGCCAGGTCGAGGGCGGCTACATCCAGGGCATGGGCTGGCTGACCACCGAGGAACTGGTGTGGAACACCAAGGGCAAGCTTGAGACCTGCGGCCCGGCCAGCTACAAGATCCCGGCAGTGGCCGACATGCCCCTGGACCTGCGAGTCAAGCTGGTGGAAAACCGCAAGAACCCGGAAGACACGGTGTTCCATTCCAAGGCCGTGGGCGAACCGCCGTTCATGCTGGGTATCGCCGCCTGGTGCGCGATCAAGGATGCGGTGGCGAGCCTCGGCGACTACCGCCACCAGCCGCAGATCGATGCGCCGGCGACACCGGAGCGAGTGTTGTGGGGCTGCGAGCAGATGCGTCGCTTGCAGGTGACCAGGACCACGGATCAGCAAGCCGAGCTGGCGCCGCTGTAACGGCCCGCGTCGGCAAGCCGGCTCCTGCAGGAGCCGGCTTGCCGACGAAGAGGCCCACACAGACAACCAAGATGTCGAGGTGAACATGTACAACTGGATCAGCGCCCTCGCCGACCTGCAGACCCAGGGTGAACCCTGCGTGCTGGTGACCATCATCGAGGAGCTCGGCTCGACGCCGCGCAATGCCGGCTCGAAAATGGTGGTCAGCGCCACCCAGGCCTTCGACACCATTGGCGGCGGGCACCTGGAATACAAGGCCATGCAGATCGCCCGGGATATGCTCGCTGCCGGCAAGCAGGCGACCCATCTGCAGCGCTTCAGCCTCGGCGCCAGCCTCGGTCAGTGCTGCGGCGGTGCCACGGTGCTGCTGTTCGAACCCATGGGCCAGGTGCAGGCGCAGATCGCCGTATTCGGTGCCGGGCATGTCGGCCGCGCGCTGGTGCCACTGCTGGCCAGCCTGCCCTGCCGGGTACGCTGGATCGATTCCCGGGAGCAGGAGTTTCCCGAGCAGATCCCCCCTGGAGTACGCAAGATCGTCAGCGAAGAACCGGTGGACGAAATCGACAACCTGCCCGCCGGCAGCTATTGCATCGTCATGACCCATAATCACCAGCTGGACCTGGAGTTGACCGCGGCCCTGCTCAAGCGCAACGATTTCACCTATTTCGGCCTGATCGGCTCGAAGACCAAACGGGTCAAGTTCGAACACCGCCTGCGTGACCGCGGTTTCGACGCCGAAACCTTGCAGCGCATGCGCTGCCCGATGGGGCTCGGCGAAGTCAAAGGCAAGTTGCCTGTGGAAATCGCCATCTCCATTGCCGGCGAGATCATCGCCACCTATAACGCCCATTTCGGCCAGCCCAGCGCCAGTGCCGAACCCATTGCCAAACTGCTGCCGGTATCACGCCGCAGCCAGGCTGCAAACTGACACGCCACACACTGAGAATCCCCCATGCCTTTGACTCGCAAAGCCTACCGTGCCGCCATCCTGCACAGCATCGCCGACCCGGCCGAAGTCGGCATCGAAGCCTCCTATGAGTACTTCGAAGACGGCCTGCTGGTAGTAGAAAACGGCCGGATCAGTGCCCTCGGCCACGCCAGCGAACTGCTGCCCGGGCTGCCCGCCGGGGTGCAGGTCGAGCACTATCCCGATGCCCTGATCACACCGGGCTTCATCGACACCCATATCCACCTGCCGCAGACCGGCATGGTGGGCGCCTATGGCGAGCAGTTGCTGGACTGGCTCAACACCTACACCTTCCCCTGCGAAAGCCAGTTCGCCGACCCGGATCACGCCAATGAAGTGGCGGACATCTTCATCAAGGAACTGCTGCGCAACGGCACCACCACCGCCCTGGTGTTCGGCAGCGTGCACCCGCAGTCGGTCAATGCCTTCTTCGCCGCCGCCGAGAAGCTCGACCTGCGGATGATCGCCGGCAAGGTGATGATGGACCGCAACGCCCCGGACTACCTGACCGACACCGCCGAATCCGGCTACCAGGAAAGCAAGGCGCTGATCGAGCGCTGGCACGGCAAAGGCCGCCTGCACTACGCAGTCACCCCGCGCTTCGCCCCCACCAGCACCCCGGAGCAACTGACCCTGGCCGGCCAGTTGCTGACCGAATACCCCGACCTCTACATGCAGACCCACATCAGTGAGAACCTGCAGGAAATCCAATGGGTCAAGGAGCTGTTCCCGGAGCGCAAGGGTTACCTGGACGTGTACGACCACTACCAGTTGCTCGGCGAGCGTTCGGTGTTCGCCCACGGCGTGCACCTGTGCGACGACGAATGCGCACGCCTGGCTGAAACCGGTTCGGCCGTGGCCTTCTGCCCCACCTCGAACTTCTTCCTCGGCAGCGGCCTGTTCAACCTGCCGATGGCGGAAAAGCACAAGCTCAATGTCGGCCTGGGCACCGACGTCGGTGGCGGCACCAGCTTCTCGCTGCTGCAGACCCTCAACGAGGCCTACAAGGTCATGCAACTGCAAGGCGCGCGCCTGAGCCCGTTCAAGTCGCTGTATCTGGCCACCCTCGGCGGCGCCCGGGCCCTGCGCCTGGAACACAAGATCGGCACCCTGCATCCGGGCACCGACGCCGACTTCCTGGTCCTCGACTACCACGCCACTCCGCTGCTCAGCTACCGCCTCAAGCAAGCCAACAGCATTGCCGAAACCCTGTTCGTGCTGATGACCCTGGGCGACGATCGCACCGTGCTGCAGACCTTTGCCGCCGGCCAGCAGGTCCACCAGCGCTAACCCCGGAAAATGAAAATCCCTCGTTCGCCAGACGCGTACGGGGGATTTTTTTGCCTGCATCCAGGCCCGGACTGCGGGCGAGCCTAGAAGGTCACTTCCATGTTCAGGGTCGGTGTCGAGGTGCGGCTGCCACGGCCGCCGTCCACCCCGAACTTGTTGTGCCAGTACTCGTAGCCGACACCCAGATACAGGTTGGGCTTGACGTTCTTGCCCGGCAGCACTGCCACCATCAACGAGGTACGCATCAGGGTTTCGGGGGCAGTGTCGCGGTAGTTGTAGTCGTGGCCCTTCTCCCCGGTGTAGTTGACGAAACCCTGGAACTTGGCAGCGTGGGTGCCGACTTCGAAAGGTCGCATCCAGGCCAGGTTGAGCAGGTAGGTGTCGTCGAAGGTGTGATCCGGGTCCTTTGCCCCGGGGATCCCGGAATGGTTGTTTTCCTTGTAGTACAGCAGGCTCAGGTCCAGCACCCCGACGGTGTTGAACTTCAGGGTCGGGCCGAAGACCAGGGCACGCTTTTTCGCCGACCCCAGGTTGTTGTTGCGGCTGGCGTCAAAACCCATGGTCAGCGCGTAGTCCTTGATCAGGCCGGTGCCCAGCGGCGTATCCAATACCCGGGAGGAATAGAGCTGGTGGCGATAGACCCCGTAGACCTCGCTGCTGCCCTTGTTGGTGCCCTTGCGCGGGTCGTCGTTGTCGGAGAGCAGCACATCCAGGTGCAGGTAGTTGCTGCCGTACTGGTAACCGCTGGCGTGGGTGAAGCTGTAGATGCGCTTGCTGATGTAGTGCGGGTTGTTCGGGTTGGTGAACTCCTTGCCGTATCGAAAGCCGACGCTGTTGTTCATCCACTCGAGGGCGGCCGCTTCCCCTGCTCCGATCATGCTCATCAGCAGGGTTGCGCCTTGTAGTGCCTTTTTCATTTTTATTATGTCCTGTGGCGGTGTAGCTTTAGGCAGCTTCGCTGGCTGCCGACCGCACGCAGTATCGACACAAGCGCTACAGCGCCCAAAGCACAGAATATCGACCAGGGCGCTGCCGAAATGGCAACACAGGCCCAGGAGGCCGGACTCAGAGCACCGGCTGGCCGAAGGCGCGCTCGGCCCGTTCGCGAAGAGCGATCTCCTCACTGAGCAAATGCGCCAGCGCCTCCACCGCGCTGGGCAGGTCGCGCCCGCTGCGGGCGTAGAGCCCCAGGTCGCTGTAGATGCCGCCCTGGTCGCTCAGGGGAATATGCAACAGCTCACCCTTTTGCAGATCCGCCTCGACCCCGACCCGGGTCTGGAACGCCACCCCCATGTTGTGCCGGGCCATCTGCCGCGCCAGCTCCATGGAGTTGCTCTGCAGCGGCGGTTTGTCCAGCAGGCCCAGACGCTTGTGCAGCGGCGCCAGCAGGTGATGGATCGACAGCTCGCTCTTGGCCAGGATCAGCCCGTGCTCGGCACAGGTGGCGAAATTGACGCTGCCGCGCTCGGCCAGCGGGTGGTCCGGGCTGACCAGCGCCCCGAGGCGGAAATGCCCGACACTCAACTGGCGGATTTCCGCGGCCCGTGGCACAGCAAAGGCCAGGCCCAGGTCGGCGCGGCTGTTGATCAGGGCCTGGGGAATGGATTGCGAACCCTGCACGGTCACACCGATGGTCACTTGCGGGTAGTGATCACGCATGCGCTTGAGCACCGAGGGCAGCAGATCCACCGTGGCACCTTCGGCGGTGGCGATCTCGACGTGGCCGCTTTTCAGGCCGCGCAAGGCGTCGAACTCCAGGCGCACCCGCTCCAGGTCCTGCAACACCAGGTTGGCGTGACGGCTGAGAATCTCCCCGGCCATGGTCAGGCGCAGGCCGCCGGGCAAGCGCTCGAACAGCGGCGCGCCGATCTCGTCCTCGATCTTGAGAATCTGCCGGTTCACTGCCGAGGACGCGACATTCAAGCGCCGGGCAGCCTCGCGGATCGAGCGGCAGCGCCGGACCATGTCGAAATAGTGGATCGCGGAGGAATGAATACGTAGCGTTCTGCCGCTCATGCCGCGGGCTCCTTTCGCAGGGCGAGAGGCGAGCCTTGGCCGACTGCTGCCGGGCCATGCGCCTCGAAGCAGGCACTGTATACAATCTGAAACAAAAACCGCAACAAAATGCCCAAGCCAAGGCCCGGCAAGGGACCGCAGAAACAAGAATCCCTCGCTCCGTGCAGCACACGAAGCGAGGGATTGCTTGAAACGCAAGGCTTGCAGCTTAGAGCTTGGCGCTTGGCCGCCCCGGTTTCTTGGTTTGCAGCAAGTGCGAGAACACCGCATGCAGGTCGTCCGAGGCACTTTCCTCGTCGAGGTTGAGCTTGCTGTCGATGTGGTCCATGTGGTGCATCATCAGGTTCACCGCCAGCTCGCCGTCCCGGGCTTCGATGGCATCGATCAGTTGGGTGTGCTCATCGTAGGAGCAGTGCGAACGGTTACCGCTTTCGTACTGGGCAATGATCAGCGAGGTCTGGGACACCAGGCTGCGCTGGAAGCTGATCAGCGGGGCATTCTTCGCCGCTTCCGCCAGCTTCAGGTGAAACTCCCCGGAAAGGCGGATACCGGCACCACGATCGCCGCGGGAAAAGCTGTCGCGTTCCTCGTTGACCATCTGCCGCAACTCCAGCAACTGCTCGGCAGTGGCATGCTGCACGGCCAGTTCGGTAATGGCCCGCTCCACCAGGCGCCGGGCGAGAAATACCTGGCGGGCTTCCTCGACGCTCGGGCTGGCGACGACCGCGCCACGGTTGGGCCGCAGCAGGACCACGCCTTCATGGGCCAGGCGCGACAGCGCGCGACGGATGATGGTCCGACTGACTCCGAAAATCTCCCCCAGCGCCTCTTCGCTCAATTTGGTGCCCGGCGCCAGGCGCTGCTCGAGGATGGCCTCAAAGATGTGCGCGTAGACAATATCGTCCTGGGTTCCGCTGCGACCGGCTTTGCCTGCTCGCGGTTGTTTCTTGAGAGGTTGCAACTGTTCGTTCATGGGCACTCGGGTCGGGAGGACTGCGGCGATTTCAGCGTGACTTTAATACGCCACGGTGGGTCGCTGGCAAGTATCGCGTTAAAACAGGGGCACATTGTACACAACCCATGGCCATCACTAGCAAAAAGTGTTGTCGGGCCCGCGACTTGTTCAACGACTGTACGGCTATTTGTAGTCACGGCTGTATTGCAATGCAAAGTTACTTTTAAGTTTAGGCTTGGACCTTGAACCTCATTACTGGCCCATTGCTCGAGCCCGCCTCGATCAATGCGCGCCGGATGTGGTTTTTTGCGTCTTTCAAGAACAAGGAACAGCAGTAATGTCCGATGCCACTCCCGCGCAGCTACGCCCTCTGGCCGACACTTCGCCGTCTGCCATAGTGGCCGGCTTCATCGCCATGATGACCGGCTATACCAGTTCCCTGGTGCTGATGTTCCAGGCCGGGCAGGCCGCCGGGCTGACCAGCGGTCAGATTTCCTCGTGGATCTGGGCCATTTCCATCGGCATGGCGGTGTGCAGCATCGGCCTCTCCCTGCGCTATCGCACCCCCATCACCATCGCCTGGTCGACCCCCGGCGCCGCCCTGCTGATCACCAGCCTGTCCGGAGTGACCTACGGCGAAGCCATCGGCGCCTATATCACCTGCGCCGTGCTGGTGACCCTGTGCGGCCTGACAGGCAGCTTCGAGCGGCTGATGAAAAAGATCCCGGCGTCCCTGGCGGCGGCCCTGCTGGCGGGGATCCTGTTCAAGATCGGCAGTGAAATCTTCGTCGCCGCCCAGCACCGCACCGGCCTGGTGCTGGGCATGTTCCTCACCTACCTGGTGGTCAAGCGCCTATCGCCGCGCTATGCGGTACTGGCTGCGCTGCTGATCGGTACGGCCTTGTCCGGGGCCATGGGCCTGCTGGACTTCAGCGGCTTTCACCTGGAAGTGGCGACCCCGGTATGGACCACGCCGCACTTCTCCCTGGCCGCCACCATCAGCATCGGCATTCCGCTGTTCGTGGTGGCCATGACCTCGCAGAACATGCCGGGGATCGCCGTGCTGCGGGCCGACGGCTACAACGTCCCGGCTTCGCCGCTGATCACCGCCACCGGGTTGGCCTCGCTGCTGCTGGCGCCCTTCGGCTCCCATGGCATCAACCTGGCGGCCATCAGTGCCGCCATCTGCACCGGCCCCCATGCCCATGAGGATCACAGCAAGCGCTACACCGCGGCGGTGTGGTGCGGGATTTTCTACGGCATCGCCGGGGTCTTCGGCGCCACCCTGGCGGCGCTGTTCGCCGCCCTGCCCAAGGAGCTGGTGCTGTCCATCGCGGCCCTGGCGCTGTTCGGCTCGATTATCAACGGCCTGAGCATCGCCATGAGCGAAGTGAAGGAACGGGAAGCGGCGCTGATCACCTTCATGGTCACGGCGTCGGGGCTGACGCTGTTCTCCATCGGCTCGGCGTTCTGGGGAATTGTTGCCGGGGTGGTGACCCTGATGATCCTGAACTGGCGCAGCGCCTGAAGGGCTTCGCTGGCAAGCCGGCTTCTACACCGACCGGCGCTCGCTCACGCGCCGGCTTGCCGGCGAACGGCGCCCACGACAACGCCCGGGGCTGGCCCGTGGCAGAGGCAAGGATACAAAGGGGAAAATCGACAGGTTGCCCTCGGGCAACAACGCATGAGCGACCCGGACGGGTCGCTCATGCATGACATCACGCGACTGGGTTGATCGCGTTGTCCGGGTACCACACGTCCAGCAGCGGACTGACTTCAACGGTGGTCAGCTCGGTGCGCGCCTTGAGCCAGGCTTCAACGGTGGCACGTTGCTCTTCGCTGACGGAACCGCGCTTGCTCAGGCAAACCAGACCGAAGTCGTCGCCGCCTACATAGCCCAGGCCGTTGGCTTCCATCGCTTCTTTGAGGAATGCGTCGAGGAAAGCGTCGATAGCTTCGTCAGCCAGACCTTCTTTGAAATCCAGGTTCAGCTCAAAACCCAGCTCCTGAAATTCATCTACGCAGAGTTTTTTGCGCAGACGGCGGGAACGGTTAGTGGCCATGGAACAATCCTCATAAGTAATAACGGGCGGCACTTTACCAGTTTAGGCAGGCGATTGCCTGACTCTATGAGGATGCAACCCTGCCATTGGTAAAAAAAATACCGCCCCAGCGGCCCGTGGCACGGCACAAGCCGCTATACCTTGGGGCATAATGCCGACACTTTCATGACCACTGAGGGATTTTATCTGCATGCCCTCGCCTTTTTTCCCCTCGACTGCAGGGTTCCATTTCATATGATCAAATCGTTGCGTCCTCTGTTGCTGGCCAGTGTTTTTCTCCCCCTGGCCTTTCCCGTTTCCGCGGCCCCGGTCAACACCACCCTGACCCCCAAGGTCCAGCAAGCCCTCAAAGCCAGCAAACTTCCGGATAACGCCCTGTCCCTGGTGATGATTCCCCTGAACGGCCCCGGCACCCCGACCATCTTCAACGCCGATGTATCGGTGAACCCGGCCTCCACCATGAAACTGGTGACCACCTACGCGGCCCTGGAAATGCTCGGCCCGACCCACCAGTGGAAAACCGAGTTCTACACCGACGGCACCCTCAGCGGCGGCATCCTCAATGGCAACCTGTACCTCAAGGGCGGCGGCGACCCCAAGCTGAACATGGAGAAGCTCTGGCTGCTGATGCGTGACCTGCGGGCCAATGGCGTACAGCAAGTCACTGGCGATCTGGTGCTGGACCGCAACTTCTTCGTGCAGCCGCAACTGCCGGAATTCAATGACGATGGCAACGACGAGAACAAGCCGTTCCTGGTCAAGCCGGACGCCCTGATGGTCAACCTCAAGGCCCTGCGCTTCGTTGCCCGCAATGACTCAGGACGGGTCCTGGTTTCGGTGGAGCCGCCGATCGCCAAGATCCGCATCGACAACCAGGTCAAGGCGGTCAACACCAAGCAGTGCACTGGAGACGTGCGCTACAACCCCGTCACCCAGGCCGATGGCAGCGTGATCGTGACCGTCGGCGGGCAGTTGGGTGATGGCTGCAGTTCCCAGACTTACCTGTCGCTGCTGGACCACGCCACCTACACCGCCGGCGCGGTGCGGGCGATCTGGAGCGAGCTGGGCGGCAGCATCCAGGGCCAGGATCGCCTGGCCGTGGTACCCAAGGATGCCAAGGTCCTGGCCCGCGCCTTCTCCCCAGACCTCGCGGAAATCATCCGCGACATCAACAAATACAGTAACAACACCATGGCCCAGCAGTTGTTCCTGAGCCTGGGGGCCAAGTACCGCAACGAAGCCGATGGCGACGACGCCAAGGCAGCCCAGCGTGTGGTGCGCCAATGGCTGGCGAAGAAAGGCATCACCTCGCCACACCTGGTGATGGAGAACGGTTCCGGCCTGTCGCGTGCCGAGCGGGTCAGTGCCCGGGAAATGGCCGGCCTGCTGCAAGCGGCGTGGAAGAGCCCCTACGCCGCCGAGTTCATCAGCTCGATGCCGATCGCCGGCATGGATGGCACCATGCGCAAGCGCCTCAAGCGCACCGCCATGTCTGGTGAGGCGCACATCAAGACCGGCACCCTGAACACCGTACGCGCCATCGCCGGCTACAGCCGCGACGACAACGGCAATACCTGGGCGGTGGTGGCAATCCTCAACGATCCACGGCCATTCGGCGCCTCTTCGGTGCTCGACCAGGTCCTGCTGGACCTGTACCGCCAGCCGAAACTGGCGACCAGCGCTTCGGTGCTGTAAGGAGCGACGCTGGCGGCGGCAAGCCTTGCGCGCCGCCAGTGTTCACGGCTGTTCCATCAGGACCCGGTCCCGCCCCGCCTGCTTGGCGGCATAGACCGCAGAGTCGGCCCGCAGCAGCAGCTCATCTGCACCCTCCCCCGCACGCCAACTGGCGATACCGAAACTGGCGGTGACACTCTCCACCGGCCCGATCGGCGAACTGCGCACACCGTGCCACAGCTCCTGCGCCAGAATCAGCGCTTGCTGGCCGCTGGTGTCCGGGCACAGGACCATGAACTCCTCTCCCCCCAGACGGCAGAAGACGTCGATGCGCCGCAGGCGCCGGCCGATGCGCTCGCACAACCCGCGCAGCACCTGATCCCCCACACCGTGACCGTACTGATCGTTGATCCGCTTGAAATGGTCGATGTCCAGCATGATCACCGCCATGACGCCACCACCTCGCTCCAGGCGGTGCATCTCGGCCTGTAGCCGCTCCTGGAAATAGCGTCGGTTGTGGATACCGGTCAGGGAGTCGGTGACCGACAATGCCCGCAGTTCCTCCTCGACCCGCTTGAGATCGGAGATATCCGATATATAGCCGTGCCAGAGCACACCGCCGCCCCGCAGGCTTTCCGGGCTCGCTGCACCGCGCATCCAGCGCACCCCCCGCTGCGGCAGGCAGACCCGGTACTCCTCGCGCCAGGGACTGAGCTGCTGCGCCGAAACCCGGATCGACTCACGCACCCGCTCCACATCCTCAGGATGGATGCGCTCGAATGCCGCCTCGGCATCCTGCTGCAGCAGTTGCGGCTCGATCTCGTAGATCTCGCGCAGGCCATCGCTGGCATAGGGAAAACTGGTATGCCCGTCGGCGTCCAGCTTGAACTGATAGATCCCGCCGGGAACGTGGGCGCTGAGCCGCTGCAGCAAGCGGTCACGGGCGGCCAGGGCTTCATGCACGCGCTTGCGTTCGGTGATATCGATGCAGATGGCCAGATGGCCGATCCACAACCCCTGGTCGTCGAGCACCGGGGTGGCCAGCATGTTGACTTGCAGATGGCTGCCGTCACGCCGTACCAGGGTCCATTCCCGGGCCTCATGCCCGCCGGCCATGCCCTCTTCCACCAACATCGCCTGGGACACCGGGATGGCTTTGCCGTAACGCTGGGTGAGGCTCTGGGCCCAGCTTTCCAATTCTTCGGGCAAATGCAGGCTTTCCAGGGTCAGGTGCCCCACCGCCTCACTGCTGCTGTAGCCGAGCATCTGCTCGGCCCCGGCATTGAAAGTGCTGATCACTCCGCGCAGGTCGGTGGCAATGATCGCTACCTGAGTGGCGGCATTGAGCACGCAGCGCAACTGGCTGTGGGTGCCGCGCAACGCCTGCTCGCTGCTACGCAGCTCCTCGGTGCGCTGCTCCACCAGGGCCAGAGCCCGCTGACGCTGGCTGACCAGGACGTAGAGCAAGGCGCTGAGCAGCAGGCTGAGCATGCCGCCAAGAATCACCAGGCTACCCAGGGCTGAATGGTTGGCGTGCAGGAAGGCCGCGCTGGGGCGGATGTCCACCTGATAGTCCCGGTCCGCCAGGCGCAGCAGGCGGCTGGCGGTCAGGCTGCTGCTGATGGGCGGGTTGTTCGACTCGTAGAGCACCTCGTGCTGGCCCTCGGTGGACAGGTCGAGAATCCGCACCGACAGGTTATCGCTGGCAGGAACCGGCAGGCCGTCCGCCACCAGTTGCCGCAGGCTGATGATCGCCAGAACATAGCCGTAGGGCCGGTCCTGGGGGCCGGAAGCATCCTGCGCGCGCCTGACCGGCGCCGCCAACAGCACCCCTCGCGCATAGGCCTGGTCCACGGCCACCAGTTGCAAAGGCGGAGAGACCGCCAGGCCATTGAGTTCCCGAGCACGTTCCAGGGTGGCTCGGCGCAGGGGTTGAGCCAGGAGGTCGTAACCCAGGGGCGACCCCAGGGGGCTCTGGGTCTGGCTGTACAGCACCGGCGCGTAGTCATCGTGCTCGCCGGCCGGCTCCATCTGGCCCGTGGCATTCAACTGCAAAATGGAAAACCCCGGCAGCCCCTGATCGCGAATCGACTGCTCGAACCCCGGGCGCTGGGCGCGGCTCACCAGAGGCGCCCAGGCATAGGCCTGGGTGCGGCGTAACAAGGGTTTGGCGTAGCCATCGAAATCCTGGCGGGTCACCAGGTCGGAATTGACAAAGAAGCGCCGCAAGCCGTCCAGGCGTTGTTCCTGGTCTTGAAAGCGTTCTTCGATGCGGCTGTAGCGTTCGCCGGCCAGCAACTGGAAGCGCTGGCGCACCTGCTGCTTGTTCAGGCTGTAGGTGGACCACGCCAAGAGCCCGGTGAGGATGCCGCCCGCAACCAGGACCAGCACCGCCACCAGCCAGGCAGATACCTCTTCACTTATGAAACCCAGGATTTTCGGGCGTACAACATGCAGAGGCATAAGCAGAACTCATCACGCCAGCGAGTTTGGGCATCATCCGGACCAAGTGTGAGTTATAGCTATTAGCCACTAATTTGACCAGCGCTAAACAGCCCCCGAAACCTGAAAAAACAGGCCTCGGGGACATATCCGGCCATCAGCGTGCGGTGACTTTCCAGGCACGGTGGATTTTGCCGTTGCGGGCGAAATCCGGATCGATGGTTTTCGCCGTGATTTCCTCGATCTGGTAGCGCGCGGCGAGGTTTTCATCCAGCTGGAACTTGCGGAAGTTGTTGGAGAAATACAGCACGCCCCCCGGCGCCAGGCGTGCCATGGCCAGGTCCAGCAACTGCACCTGGTCACGCTGCACGTCGAACACCCCTTCCATGCGCTTGGAGTTGGAGAAGGTCGGCGGGTCGATGAAGATCAAGTCGAACTCGTCACGGCAGCTGTCCAGCCAGGCCATCACATCGCCCTGCTCCAGGCGGTTCTTGTCGGAGAAACCGTTGAGCGAGAAATTGCGGCGTGCCCAGTCCAGATAGGTTTTCGACAGGTCGACGCTGGTGGTGCTGCGCGCGCCGCCCTTGGCCGCGTGCACACTGGCGGTGGCGGTGTAGCAGAACAGGTTGAGGAAACGCTTGCCCGCCGCCTCTTGCTGAATACGCATGCGCATCGGCCGGTGATCGAGAAACAGCCCGGTATCCAGGTAGTCGGTAAGGTTCACCAGTAGCTTGATCCCGCCTTCACGAACTTCGGTGAACTGGCCCTGGGCACTCTGGCGCTCGTACTGCTTGGTGCCGCTCTGGCGCTCGCGACGCTTGATCACCACCCGGCTCTTGTCGACATTCAACGCCTGGGGAATCGCCGCCAGGGCATCGAACAGACGTGCCTGGGCCTTTTCTGGGTCCACCGATTTGGGCGCCGCGTATTCCTGCACGTGCACCCAATCCTGGTAGAGGTCGATGGCCAGGGAGTATTCCGGCATGTCGGCATCGTAGACACGGTAGCACTCGATGCCCTCGCGCTTGGCCCACTTGCCCAGTTGCTTGAGGTTCTTTTGCAGGCGGTTGGCGAACATCTGCCCGCCCTCGCTCAGGCGCGCCTGTTCGACCACGGGAGCAGGAGCCGGGGCCGGCTTGATCGGGTTGCCATTCTTGTTGTACTGGCGCACGGGTACTTCGTCCGCGGCGGCCTGGGCCTGCTCGCGTTCCACCTGGCGCTGCTCGGCGGTGCGGCGCTCGCCGGTGACGAACTGATCCGGCAGGACCTTGATCAGCAGCAGCTTGCAGGGCAAGGCGCCGTTCCAGAACGAGTACTGTTTGTGGCTGCGGATGCCCATGCGCTTGCCCAGGTCCGGGGCGCCGGTGAACACCGCCGCTTCCCAGTTCAGGCAGGCCTGGCGCAGGCGCTCGCCGAGGTTCTGGTAGAGGTACAGCAGGCTGGCTTCGTCACCCAGGCGCTCGCCGTAGGGTGGGTTGCAGATCACCAGGCCTTTCTGGTTCTGGTCCGGGCGCGGCTCGAAGGTGCCCACTTCGCCCTGGTAGATCTTGATCCACTCGCTCAGGCCGGCGCGCTCTACGTTGTTGCGGCCGGGCTGGATCAGACGCGGATCGGCTTCGTAGCCGCGGATCCACAGTGGTGGCTTGGCAAGGCCGGCCTGGGCCCGGGCCAGCGCTTCGTCGTGCAGCTTGCGCCACAGCGCCGGCACGTGGCCGAGCCAGGCAGTGAAGCCCCATTGTTCACGCTTGAGATTGGGGGCGATGTCGGCGGCGATCATCGCCGCCTCCACCAGGAAGGTACCCACGCCACACATCGGGTCGGCCAGGGCGCCGCCTTCGGCAGCGATGCGCGGCCAGCCGGAACGGATCAGGATCGCCGCCGCCAGGTTTTCCTTGAGCGGCGCGGCGCCTTGCTGCAGGCGGTAGCCGCGCTGGTGCAGGCTGTGGCCGGAGAGGTCCAGGGAGAGGATGGCTTCGCCGCGGTCCAGGCGCAGGTGGATGCGCAGGTCGGGGTTGAGCTTGTCCACCGAAGGGCGCTCGCCGGTCGGAGTGCGCAGCTTGTCGACAATGGCGTCCTTGACCTTCAGGGCGCCGAAGTGGGTGTTGTCGATGCCCGAGCCATGGCCGCTGAACTCCACGGCCAGGGTGCCGTCGGCCAGCATGTGGTCCTGCCAGTCGACATCCAGCACGCCGTGGTAGAGATCCTCGGCGTCCTTCATCGGGAAGCGCTTGAGCACCAGCAGCACCCGGTTGGCCAGGCGCGACCACAAGCACAGGCGATAGGCTGTCTCCATGTCGGCCATGCCGCGCACGGCAGAAGTGTGCTCACGCGCTTGCTCAAGGCCAAGCCCGACGGCTTCCTCGATCAGCAGGCCTTCAAGGCCTTTGGGACAGGTGAGGAAGATTTCGTAACGATCCGACATGGGAATACCAGGGCCTTTAGCAATAAGTGAACGGGCAACGCATCGCCCGTTCGGTTTTCAATCAAGCGCTTTTCTTCAAGAGCGCTCGTGTGGCGCGAAACTGCGCCGTCCCACCCCGGCAGGCTGGCTTTCTTGCAGGGCAAAAGAGCTTAGAGGCCGGGACAGATAAAAAGTCAGGGCAACAAAATGACATAAGTCGACCCTTCGTCGAATAGTAGTTGAGTGCAACCGTTCGACATTCTCACTAAAGCATTAACCTCATCATCTAGTGAGAGGCTGATCACAGGGGGCTTTGCGTGACAGGCACGATACAAAACCGCCCCAGGCTTATGGCCTGGACAGCATTATCGTTACGTCCTTATGACAAAACGATCATTCACTTGCTGTGACCTATTGGTTAGAACTCAACACAGGTTGGCGCCGCAACAGCGTCAACATCAAGGCTCGCGACGCCGGCAGCGAGCACCAACGGCAGAAGCAATCTGCCCGACCTCAACGAAGGTCGACGGGACATAAAGCAGTCAACAAGTGAGGGAAACACCCTATGAGAAGACTAAAGCGTGATCCGTTGGAAAAAGCGTTTTTACGCGGATATCAGTATGGCGTTAATGGCAAGTCCCGTGAGCTTTGCCCATTTACTCTACCGTCGGTACGCCAAGCCTGGATTAACGGCTGGCGAGAAGGACGCGGCGACAACTGGGACGGTATGACAGGCACTGCGGGCATTCACAGACTCAACGAACTTCGCGCTGTCGGCTGATCAGGGCACATTCCGACACCTAAAACTTGAATAGATGACGACTTAACCACGCACGCCCCATCCGGGCGGCGGGCTTCGGCCCAGGGGCTCCTTCGAGGAGCCCTTTTTTATGCCCGCGTGCTGTCCTTCCCTCTCAGCCCATGGCCGCGATGGCATCCACCGACTCGCGAATCAGCGCCGGCCCCTTGTAGATGAACCCCGAATACAGCTGCACCAGGCTGGCGCCCGCAGCGATCTTCTCAGCCGCGTGCTTGCCTTCGGTGATGCCGCCCACGGCGATGATCGGCAAACGGCCGGCCAGTTCAGCAGCCAGTACCTTGACCGTGTGGGTGCTCTTTTCCCGTACCGGTGCGCCGGACAGGCCGCCGGCCTCGGCGCCGTGCTCCAGGCCTTCGACACCTTCACGGCTCAAAGTGGTGTTGGTGGCGATCACTGCATCCATGCCGGTTTCAAGCAGAGCGCGGGCCACTTCCACGGTTTCCTCGTCGCTCATGTCCGGAGCGATCTTGATGGCCAGCGGTACACGCTTGCCGTGGATCGCAGCCAGTTCCTGTTGGCGCTGGCTCAAGGCCGCCAGCAGTTGCTTGAGCGACTCGCCAAATTGCAGGCTGCGCAGGCCCGGGGTATTGGGCGAGCTGACGTTGACCGTGACATAGCTGGCGTGGGCATAGACCTTGTCCAGGCAGATCAGGTAATCATCCACCGCCCTCTCCACCGGGGTGTCGAAGTTCTTGCCGATATTGATCCCCAGCACGCCTTTGTATTGCGAGGCCGCGACCCGTGCCAGCAGGTTGTCGACCCCCAGGTTGTTGAAGCCCATGCGGTTGATGATGGCCTCGGCCTGGGGCAGGCGGAAGATCCGCGGCTTGGGGTTGCCCGGTTGCGGGCGTGGGGTGACGGTGCCGATCTCGACAAAACCAAACCCCAATTGGGCGAAGCCGTCGATGGCTGCGCCGTTCTTGTCCAGGCCCGCAGCCAGCCCTACCGGGTTCGCAAACTCCAGGCCCATGACCTTGACCGGCATCTGCGCCGGGGCCTTGCACAACAGCCCGTTAAGGCCCAAACGCCCGCCCGCGCCGATCAGGTCCAGGGACAGATCGTGGGAGGTTTCCGGGGAGAGTTTGAACAACAGCTGGCGGGCCAGGGTATACATGGGCGGGATGAACTCGGTTGGCGGCGAAATAGGGCGCCGATTATAGCCGGCCCCGGGGCTTGCAGGCGAGGCGCGAAGTGAAATCCCCGCCGGGCTGGCATATGCCTTGCACTCTCATGTGCATGCAGACCTCGGCCAAGGGCGGCTGAGGTCCCAGGACAATGGCGTCGTCACCCGCCCCGGCCTCACCCGGTCGGCGGGTACGACGCTTTTTTATGCAAGGTGCCACGTCATGACCGATCTCCCCAACACCCCGCTGGCCTGGGTCAACGGCAGTGATGCCCCGGAAAAGTCCGCCATCGACCTGGGCTTCATGGCCCTGACCGATTGCGCCTCAGTGGTGGTCGCCGCCACCCAGGGCTTTGCCCAGCCCTACGGGCTGACTCTGAACCTAAAGCGCCAGAGCTCCTGGGCCGGGCTGCGGGACAAGCTGGTGAGCGGCGAACTGGACGCCGCCCACAGCCTGTATGGACTGATCTACGCGGTACACCTGGGTATCGGCGGCACCAACCCCTGCGACATGGCAGTGCTCATGGGTCTGAACCAGAATGGCCAGAGCATCAACCTATCCCGGGAGCTGCAGAACCTCAAGGTGACCAGCCCTGAGACATTGGACCGCCATGTGCACCAAAGCCGGGCACGACTGACCTTCGCCCAGACCTTCCCCACCGGTACCCACGCCATGTGGCTGTACTACTGGCTGGCCAGCCAGGGTATCCACCCGCTGCAGGATGTCGACAGCGTAGTGGTGCCGCCACCGCAGATGGTGGCTCATCTGCAGGCCGGGCGCATCGATGGGTTCTGCGTCGGCGAACCCTGGAGCGCCAGTGCAGTGCAGCAGGATCAGGGTTTCACCCTGGCCACCAGCCAGGCGATCTGGCCGG
This sequence comes from Pseudomonas protegens CHA0, assembly GCF_000397205.1. NCBI lineage: Bacteria > Pseudomonadati > Pseudomonadota > Gammaproteobacteria > Pseudomonadales > Pseudomonadaceae > Pseudomonas > Pseudomonas protegens. Next base: position 2,109,467 of record NC_021237.1, on the reverse strand, counting down.
ATCACCCGGAAAAAGTCCTCGGCTGCACCCGCGCCTTCGTCGAGCAATACCCGAACACCGCCCGGGTCCTGGTGATGGCGATTCTCGAAGCCAGCCGCTTTATCGAGCAAAGCCCGGAAAACCGCCGCAGCACCGCCCAGTTGCTGAGCGCTGCCGATTACCTGAATGCACCGCTGGACTGCATCGAGCCGCGGCTGCTGGGGGATTACGCCGACGGCCTGGGCAATCGCTGGCAGGACCCCCACGCCCTGCGTTTTCACCATCATGGCGCCGTCAACCTGCCCTACCTGTCCGACGGCATGTGGTTCATGACCCAGTTCCGCCGCTGGGGCCTGCTGCGGGAAGACCCGGATTACCTGGGCGTCGCTCGCCACGTGCAGCAGCTGGAGCTGTACCGCGAAGCCGCCACCGCGCTGGGCATCGCCGCCTGGGGCCAGGACATGCGCAGCAGCCAGTTGATCGATGGCAAGGTGTGGGACGGCTCTGAGCCTGCCGCCTATGCCCGCAGCTTCCGCCTGCATGCGATGAACGGCACCCCTCCCCTTGTTGCCCAGCGCTGATCGGAGCCCGCGACCATGCTGCGTATCCTGCTGATCAACGACACAGCGAAAAAAGTCGGAAGGCTCAAGGCCGCCCTCAGCGAAGCCGGTTTCGAGGTGATTGACGAATCCGGCCTGACCATCGACCTGCCGGGCCGCGTCGAAACGGTGCGTCCGGACGTGATCCTGATCGATACCGAGTCACCCAGCCGCGATGTCATGGAGCAAGTGGTGCTGGTCAGCCGCGATCAACCCCGGCCCATCGTGATGTTCACCGATGAACATGATCCGGGGGTAATGCGCCAGGCGATCAAGTCCGGGGTCAGCGCCTACATCGTCGAGGGCATCCAGGTCCAGCGCCTGCAGCCTATCCTCGACGTGGCCATGGCGCGCTTTGAAAGCGACCAGGCCCTGCGCGCGCAACTCCAGGCCCGGGACCAGCAACTGGCCGAGCGCAAGCGCATCGAACTGGCCAAGGGCCTGTTGATGAAGATGAAGGACTGCGACGAAGAACAGGCCTACACCCTGATGCGTCGCCAGGCCATGAGCAAACAGCAGAAGCTGATCCAGGTCGCGGAACAGATCATCGCCATGCAGGAACTGCTGGGCTGACCTGCGCCCCGTAGGAGCCGGCTTGCCGGCGAATAGGCCTCTGAACCTTGTGCCAGTCTTGAGGGTGCCTTCGCTGGCAAGCCAGCGCCTACAGCGAACCTGCCCATGCGAGCCAGCATCGGCCGCAGGTTGGCGCGGCTCTTGCTATCAGATCCACACCGGTAACCAACGGCGGTTGCCCCACCTACGACAAAGACGTCGCGCGCCCTGCTCGCCCTCAACGAGCCGGGTGCCGACGTTTTTTCGTTTTGGCCCCACTGACCGGGGTCGGTGGCGCGGCCGTGGCGGCGCTCCACCTGCAAGCTCATGACGACTCCAACGACTCTTATCAGCTGAGGTGCGCGATGAATTCAAGCTTCTGGAAATCCGGCCACACCCCGACCCTGTTCGCGGCCTTTCTGTATTTCGACCTGAGCTTCATGGTCTGGTACCTGCTGGGCCCCCTGGCGGTGCAGATCGCCGCCGACTTGCACCTGAGCACTCAGCAACGCGGACTGATGGTGGCCACGCCGATCCTCGCCGGCGCAGTGCTGCGCTTCATCATGGGCCTGCTGGCCGATCGCCTGTCACCCAAGACCGCCGGCCTGATCGGCCAGGTGATCGTCATCGGCGCGCTGTTCATGGCCTGGAAGCTGGGCATCCACAGCTATGAGCAGGCGCTGCTGCTGGGGGTATGCCTCGGCATGGCCGGGGCTTCCTTCGCCGTGGCCCTGCCCCTGGCCTCGCAGTGGTACCCGCCGCAGCACCAGGGAAAGGCCATGGGCATCGCCGGCGCCGGCAACTCCGGCACGGTGTTCGCCGCCCTGCTGGCACCGGTACTGGCAGCGGCCTATGGCTGGAGCAATGTGTTCGGCCTCGCCCTGATTCCCCTGCTGGTGACCCTGGCGCTGTTCGCCTGGCTCGCCAAGAACGCCCCCCAACGGCCCCAGGCCAAGTCCATGGCCGACTACTTCAAGGCCCTGGGTGATCGTGACAGCTGGTGGTTCATGTTCTTCTACAGCGTGACCTTCGGCGGCTTCATCGGCCTGGCCAGCGCCCTGCCTGGCTACTTCAACGACCAGTACGGTCTGAGCCCGATCTCCGCAGGCTACTACACCGCCGCCTGCGTCTTCGGCGGCAGCCTGATGCGCCCTCTGGGCGGCGCCCTGGCCGACCGTTTCGGCGGTATTCGCACCTTGCTCGGCATGTATAGCGTGGCGGTGGTGTGCATCGCCGCCGTGGGCTTCAACCTGCCCAGTTCCTATGCGGCGCTGGTGCTGTTCGTCTGCACCATGCTCGGTCTCGGCGCAGGCAATGGCGCGGTATTCCAACTGGTGCCGCAGCGCTTTCGCCGGGAAATAGGGGTCATGACCGGGCTGATCGGCATGGCCGGCGGCATCGGCGGTTTTGCCCTGGCGGCGGGCATGGGTGCGATCAAGCAGAGCACCGGCAGCTATCAACTGGCGCTGTGGCTGTTCGCCAGTCTCGGGGTCCTGGCCTGGTTCGGCCTGCACGGGGTCAAGCGCCGCTGGAGAACCACCTGGGGCTCCGCCGCCGTGACTGCGGCGCGGGTCTGAGGGCGTCATGGGCCTGCAATTGAGCCACGCCGAGGCCAGCGCCACCGGACCGCGGGCGGAAAATCAGGACGCCCTGCGCCGGGTCACCCCGGCGCCGGACCTGGCCGCAAGCAAAGGCCTGTTGTTCGCCATCGCCGACGGTGTGAGCCAGTGCGCCGACGGTGGCCTCGCCGCCCGTTCAAGCGTGCAGGCCCTGGCCCTGGACTACTACGCCACCCCGCAAACCTGGGCTGTGGCCCAAGCCCTGGAACGCCTGCTGGTCGCCCAGAATCGTTGGCTCCAGGCCAACGGCGGCGGCCAGCCACTGCTCACCACCCTCAGCGCTTTGGTGTTGCGGGGCCGGCGCTTCACCCTGGCCCATGTCGGCGACTGCCGGGTCTACCGCTGGCACCGGCAGCAGTTGCAACGCATCAGCCAGGACCACGTCTGGGAGCAACCGGGCATGCAGCATGTGCTCAAGCGTGCCCTGGGCCTGGACCAACATCTGGTGCTGGACTTCCTCGACGGCGAACTGCGCCAGGGCGAAAGCTTCCTGATGCTCAGCGATGGAGTCTGGGCCACCCTGGGCGACAGCGCCATCGCTGCCATTCTGCGTGACCAGACGGACCCGGACAGCGCTGTACAGACCCTGGTCCGCGCCGCCCACCTGGCAGGCAGCCAGGACAACGCCAGCGCGCTGCTGGTGCGAGTCGATGAGCTCGGCGAAAGCAGCCTCGGTGACGCCCTGCTGCAGCTGCAGCAATTGCCCCTGCCGCCGCCGCTGAAACCCGGCCAGCGCTTCGAGGGCTGGCAAGTCGAGGCATTGCTCAGCCACAGCCAGCAGGCCTTGCTGTATCGGGTACACGACGAACAGCAACAAACCTGGCTGCTGAAGACCTTGCCCCCGGCCCTGCACAACGACCAGACGGCCTGCCAGGGACTGCTATGCGAAGAATGGCTGCTGCGCCGCGTTGCCGGGCGTCACTTTCCCCAGGTACACCGCGCAACTTCACGCCAGCACCTGTACTACCTGATGCGCGAATACCCGGGCCGCACCCTGGCACAACTGCTTCGCCAGAACGGCCCCTTGCCCCTGGCCCAGTGGCAGCCCCTGGCCGAGCATCTGCTACGGGCAATCGGTCTGCTGCACCGGCGGCAGATCCTGCACCGGGATATCAAACCGGACAACCTGCTGCTGGGGGACGATGGCGAACTGCGGGTACTGGATTTCGGCCTGGCGTACTGCCCCGGCCTCTCGGCGGACCCGGCACACCTGCTACCCGGCACCCCGAGCTTTATCGCCCCGGAAGCCTTCGACGGTGAACCTCCCGGCCCGCAACAGGACCTCTATGCGGTAGGCGTCAGCCTGTACTACCTGCTGACCGGGCACTACCCCCACGGCGAGATCGAAGCCTTCCAGCGCCCGCGTTTCGGCGCAGCGACGAACCCCGGCCGCTACCGCCCGGACCTGCCGGAATGGTTGGCACAAAACCTGGAGCGCGGGGTGAATGCCGATCCGGCACAGCGCTACGAAACTGCCGAAGAATGGCTGCTGGCGCTGGAACAGGGCGAACGCCGCAGCTTGAGCACCAGATCGCGGCCATTACTGGAACGCGAACCGCTGAAAGTCTGGCGCGGCATCGCCCTGCTCGCCTTGCTGCTCAACCTGATCTTGTTGCTGTCACTGCTGCATCACTGAGGCCATCGGGTGGGTGGCCTTGCCCCTCAAACTCCCGACAAACCTCAGGCCCCTGCGTCCCTAGGAGCCGTTGATCCAAACGCGACCCGATCTGCCACAAAGAGCCGAAACAGGGCATAGCGTCTCAATTCAGTGCAACAGCCGAGATCAGCACGCACAGAACCTTCATCAAAGCTCAATAAAACCAGCACCTCGGCCACTTGGCACAGGCGCTGCATTGCGTCAGGCAACAGACATAAAGCCCGGCCTTCAACGACGAAGGCAGGCTTCCCGAGAGAACGGGATCGGACAAAGGCGTCCTCGTCAGGCCACTGACGGGACGCCTTTTTTGTTTGCGCGCATTTTGTCGAGCCAGGCGTCACTGACCCTGCCTGAGCTCCGGAGAAGCCCATGAAAAGACTCAAACTGGTGATGATCGGCAACGGCATGGCCGGGGTCCGCACCCTGGAAGAACTGCTCAAGCTGAGCGATGAGCTGTACGACATCACGGTCTTCGGCGCCGAACCCCACACCAACTACAACCGCATCCTGCTGTCGCCGGTGCTGGCCGGTGAACAGACGTTCGAGGACATCGTCCTCAACGACCTGGACTGGTACCTGGACCACCACATCAAGCTGCTGCTCAACCGCAAGGTGGTAGAGATCGACCGGATCAGGCGCCGGGTGATCGCCGAGGACGGCAGCGAAGCCGAGTATGACCGTCTGCTGATCGCCACCGGCTCCACGCCCTTTATCCTGCCGATTCCCGGCAAGGACCTGCAGGGGGTGATCGGCTATCGCGACATTGCCGACACCCAGGCGATGATCGACACGGCCAAGACTCACACGCATGCGGTGGTGATCGGCGGCGGCCTGCTGGGGCTGGAGGCCGCCAACGGCCTCAAGCTGCGCGGCATGGATGTGACCGTGGTGCATATCGGCGAATGGCTGCTGGAACGACAACTGGACCAGACCAGCGGCCAGTTGCTGCAAAGCGCCCTGGAAAGCCGCGGCCTGAAGTTCCGCCTGTGCGAACAGACCCAGGCCCTGATCGATGCCGGCAATGGTCGGGTCGGGTCGGTGCAGTTCAAGAATGGCGAGATCATCCCCGCCGATCTGGTGGTGATGGCCGCCGGCATCCGCCCCAACACCGAGCTGGCGGAACGGGCCGGCCTGCCCTGCAACCGCGGGATACTGGTCAACGACACCCTGCAAACCTTTGACCCGCGCATCTACGCCATCGGCGAGTGCGCCAACCACCGCGGTATCGCCTACGGCCTGGTGGCGCCGTTGTTCGAACAGGCCAAGGTCTGCGCCAACCACCTGGCCCAACTGGGCTTCGCCCGCTACCAGGGCTCGGTGACGTCCACCAAGTTGAAGGTCACTGGCATCGATCTGTTTTCCGCCGGGGATTTCATGGGTGGCGACGGTACCGAAACCATCACCCTCGCCGACCCCATTGGCGGGGTCTACAAGAAGCTGGTGATCAAGGACGACGTGCTGGTCGGCGCCTGCCTGTATGGCGACACCGCGGATGGCGGCTGGTACTTCCGGCAGATCCGCGAGCAGCAGGCCATCGGCGAGATCCGCGACCACCTGATGTTCGGTGAGAACGCGTTGGGCGACGTCGGCCATCAGGGCCAGGACAAGGCCATGAGCATGGCCGACACTGCCGAGGTCTGTGGCTGCAATGGGGTGTGCAAGGGCACCATCGTCAAGGCCATTCAGGAACAGGGGCTGTTCAGCGTCGACGAGGTCAAGAAGCACACCAAGGCCGCCAGCTCCTGCGGCTCCTGTGCCGGGCTGGTGGAACAGATCCTGATCAATACCGTGGGCGGCGCGGCGGACGTCAAGCCGAAAAGCGAAAAAGCCATCTGCGCCTGCAGCGACCTGAACCACGGGCAGATCCGCCAGGCGATCCGCGACCAGCACCTGCTGACCATCGCCGGCACCATGAGCTACCTCAACTGGCGCACCCCTAACGGCTGTGCCACTTGCCGTCCGGCGCTGAACTACTACCTGATCTCCACCTGGCCGGGGGAAGCCCGGGACGATCCGCAATCGCGGCTGATCAACGAACGGGCCCACGCCAACATCCAGAAAGACGGGACCTACTCGGTGGTGCCGCGGATGTGGGGCGGCGTGACCAATCCGTCCGAGCTGCGACGCATCGCCGATGTCGCCGACAAGTACCAGGTGCCCATGGTCAAGGTCACCGGCGGCCAGCGCATCGACCTGCTGGGCATCCGCAAGGAAGACTTGCCCGGAGTCTGGAAAGACCTGGACATGCCGTCCGGCCACGCCTACGGCAAATCCATCCGCACCGTGAAGACCTGCGTCGGCAGCGAGTTCTGCCGCTTCGGCACGCAGAACTCCACCCAGCTGGGAATCGAGCTGGAACACGACCTGTTCAACATGTGGTCGCCGCACAAGGTCAAGCTGGCGGTCTCCGGTTGCCCGCGCAACTGCTCGGAAGCCGGGATCAAGGACGTGGGCATCATCGGCGTCGATTCGGGCTGGGAGATGTACATCGGCGGCAACGGCGGGATCAAGACCGAGGTGGCGGAGTTTTTCGTCAAGCTCAAGACCGCCGAAGAAGTGCGCGAATACAACGGCGCCTTCCTCCAGCTGTACCGCGAAGAAGCCTTCTACCTCGAACGCACCGTGCACTACCTGCAACGGGTCGGCATGGAACACGTGAAAAAGGCCGTGCTGGAAGACCCGCAGCGGCGCAAGGCGTTGAACGAGCGCCTGCAGTTTTCCCTGTCCTTCGAGCAGGACCCATGGCAACAGCGCCTGGCCGAGCCGCAGCTGAAAAAAGAGTTCGAGTCGATCCCCGTAAAACAACTGGAGGTGCCGGCATGAACTGGCTGGATATCTGCGCCCTGGAAGAGATCAATACCCTGGGCTCGCGCATCATCAAGGGCCCCAAGGGCGATATCGCGATTTTTCGTACCAGCGATGATCAAGTCTTCGCTCTCGACGATCGCTGCCCGCACAAAGGCGGCCCCCTGTCCCAGGGGTTGATCTACGGCAAGCGCGTGGCCTGCCCGCTGCACAACTGGCAGATCGACCTGGAATCGGGCCAGGCCCAGGCCCCAGACCACGGCTGCGCCCACCAGCATCTGGCCCGAGTGGAAAGCGGCCGGGTGCTGCTGGCCCTGCAGGATGCCGGGTAATGGAGCGCCAGAGCACGGCCTCGACCTGCTGCTACTGCGGGGTCGGCTGCGGGGTACTGATCGAGCATGACGGCCGGCATATTCTCGGGGTCAGTGGCGACCCGACGCACCCGGCCAACTTCGGCAAACTGTGCAGCAAGGGCGCCAGCCTGCACCTGACCGGCGACCACGCGGCCCGCGCGCTGTACCCGGAACTGCGCCTGGGCAAGGCCCTGGCCCGCAACCGCTGCGACTGGGACAGCGCCCTGGAACATGCCGCCGGGGTGTTCGCCCAGGCCATCGCCGGGCACGGCCCGGACAGCGTGGCGTTCTATATTTCCGGGCAACTGCTGACCGAGGACTACTACGCCTTCAACAAACTGGCCCGGGCCCTGGTGGGCACCAACAACATCGACAGCAATTCCCGGCTGTGCATGTCTTCGGCGGTGGTGGGCTACAAGCGCAGCCTGGGGGCCGACGCGCCGCCGTGCAGCTATGAGGATCTGGAGCAAAGCGACTGCGTGATGATCGTCGGTAGCAACATGGCCTACGCCCATCCGGTGTTGTTTCGTCGCCTGGAACAGGCCAAAAGCCAACGCCCACAGATGAAAGTCATAGTGATCGACCCGCGTCGTACCGACACTTGCGACCTGGCTGACCTGCACCTGGCGATCTTGCCCGGCACAGATGTCGCTTTATTTCACGGCATCCTTCACCTGCTGCTGTGGGAGGACTGGATCGACCGGGATTTCATCCAGCAACACACCGAGGGCCTGGTGCAGCTCAAGGCGCTGGTCCGCGACTACACCCCGCCGATGGTGGCCCAGCTGTGCGGCATCAGCCTCGAGCAATTGCAGGAATGCGCCCAGTGGGTGGGCAGTGCGCCAAGTTTTCTGTCCCTGTGGTGCATGGGCCTGAACCAATCCAGCGCCGGCAGCGCGAAAAACAGTGCATTGATCAACCTGCACCTGGCCACCGGGCAAATCGGCCGCCCCGGTGCAGGCCCCTTCTCGCTCACCGGTCAGCCCAATGCCATGGGTGGGCGCGAAACCGGCAGCTTGAGCAACCTGCTGCCTGGACACCGCGAGGCTGCCGACCCGGAACACCGCGCCGAAGTCGCCGCCTACTGGGGCGTGGAGCAACTTCCCGCCAGCCCTGGCTTGAGCGCAATGGAGCTGTTTGAACAGATGCGCAGCGGCCGCATCAAGGCCTTGTGGATCGCCTGCACCAACCCGGCGCAATCCCTGCCGGACCAGAACCGAGTGCACGAGGCGCTGCTGAACTGCCCTTTCGTGGTTCTGCAGGAAGCCTTTGCCACCACCGAAACCGCGGCATTCGCCGACCTGTTGCTGCCAGCCGCCAGTTGGGGCGAAAAACAAGGCTCGGTGACCAACTCCGAGCGCCGGGTTTCCCATGTCCGCCAGGCCGTTGCCGCCCCCGGCGAGGCCCGAGCGGATTGGGCGATCACCGTGGATTTTGCTCAACGCCTGGAGCGATTCCTGCGCCCCGGCCTGCCGAGCCTGTTTGCCTTCGATAGCGCCGCCCGGGTGTTCGATGAGTACAAGGGCCTGACCCGCGGCCGCGACCTGGATCTGAGCGGCCTCAGCCACGAGTTGCTCGACCGCCTCGGCCCACAACAATGGCCCTTCCCTGAAGGCGCGACCCAGGGTACTGAGCGCCTGTATGTACACGGGATCTTTCCCACCGCCAATGGCCGTGCGCGTTTTGTCAGCGACCCTTATGTAGCAGCCAAGGAGCAGCGGGACGCACGCTTCCCCCTGACCCTGATCACCGGCCGCCTGCGCGACCAATGGCACGGCATGAGCCGTACGGGCACTGCGGCGCAGTTGTTCGGCCATGTCAGCGAAGCCTTGCTGAGCCTGCATCCGGACGAACTGCGGCGCCAACGCCTGCGAGATGGAGAACTGGTGAACCTGAAGAGCCGGCGCGGCAGCGTAATCGTGGCAGTGACCGGCGATGACAGCGTGCGCCCCGGGCAAGCCTTCCTGCCCATGCACTTCGGCGATCGCTTCCTCAAGGGCGGGGTCAATGCCGTCACCCAGCCCGCCTTCGACCCCTTGTCCAAACAGCCGGAACTCAAGCACAGCGGCGTGCGCCTGGAACCGGTGCAACTGCCTTGGCAACTGTTCGTGCTGATTGAAGGTGATGTGCAGGCGCATTTCCGGGCCCTACGCCCTCTTTGCCAGGCTCTGGCCTATGTCAGCCTCAGCCTGACCGGTCGCGAGCGCCCGGCACTGGTGATTCGCGCCGCCCATGCGCAAGCACCACAAGCGGCACTGCTTCAGGCCATCGACCGGCAATTGCAGCTCGACACAGGCCCGGTACTGGCCTACGACGACCTCCGCCGGGCCATCGGCAAGCGAGTGCGGATCGAACAGGGGCGAATTATCGCCATCCGCTTGTCCGGGGAAACCCTGGCACAGCATTGGCTGCACGAGCTGTGGCAGCAAGGCCGCGCCGATGAACAACTAAGGCGCTGGCTGCTGGCGCCGATGAGTGCACCGCCAGACGCCAGCGGCCTGGGAGGACAACAGGAGCGCATCTTGTGCAATTGCAGGAACGTCAGCCACAGCGCGGTCTGCGCCGGAATCGCGCAAGGCCTGGATATGGAACAACTGAAACAGCAACTGGGTTGCGGCAGCCAATGTGGCTCCTGCGTGCCGGAGATCAAGCGCCTGCTCGCGGCTTGCGTGCAACCTGTCGTCGCCCTGGAGTGAGGAAACCCTATGAATGCAAAAGTCTGGTTGGTAGGCGCTGGCCCCGGAGACCCGGAGCTGCTGACCCTCAAGGCCGTACGCGCCCTCGGTGAGGCCGATGTGGTGCTGATCGATGACCTGGTGAACCCTGCCGTGCTGGAGCATTGCCCCGGGGCGCGTGTGATTCCGGTGGGCAAGCGCGGCGGTTGTCGCTCGACGCCCCAAGCCTTTATCTACCGCTTGATGCTGCGCTACGCCCGACAGGGCCGCTGCGTAGTGCGCCTCAAAGGCGGCGACCCGTGCATTTTCGGGCGTGGCGGCGAGGAGGCGCAGTGGCTCAAGGCACGGGGCATCGAAGTGGAGCTGGTAAACGGCATAACCGCCGGCCTGGCAGGTGCCACACGCTGTGATATTCCCCTGACCCTACGCGGCGTTGCTCGAGGCGTGACTCTGGTAACTGCTCATACGCAGGACGACAGCCAACTGAACTGGCAGGCGCTGGCACACAGCGGAACGACCCTGGTGATCTACATGGGCGTGGCGAAGCTGGCGGAGATTGCCGAGCAGTTGCTCGGTGGTGCACTGGCGGCGGATACGCCGGTGGCGATGATTGAAAACGCCTCGCTGCCGCAGCAGCGCGAATGCCGCAGCGTACTGGCGAACATGGAACGCGACGCCCAGGTTTTCGCCCTCAAGAGCCCGGCAATCCTGGTTATCGGGGCAGTCGCGGCAACCGCGTCGGTCACGGCCCCTACCTCTGAAACCCAGGTGCAACTGGCCTGACTCTCGCGCCAGGAAGGCAAATCGCAGGCAAAGAAAAACCCGGCCTAGGCCGGGTTTTTCCAAGCTACAAGGCTAATTACTTAGCTTGAGCTTCTACCGAGGCTTCTACGCGACGGTTAACTGCGCGACCAGCTTCAGTTGCGTTGTCGGCAACTGGGCGGGACTCACCGTAACCAACGGATTGAACGCGGTTAGCGCCAACGCCGTACTGGTTAACCAGAACTTGTTTAACGGCGTTTGCACGACGCTCAGACAGCTTCTGGTTGTAAGCGTCAGGACCGACGGAGTCAGTGTGACCTTCAACAACGGTGGTGGTCTGTGGGTACTGCTTCATGAAGTCAGCGAGGTTCTTGATGTCAGCGTAGCTGTTAGGCTTGACGACCGACTTGTCGAAGTCGAACTTCACGTCCAGCTCAACACGAACCACTTCAGCAACTGGAGCTTCTGGAGCTGGCTCTGGAGCTGGAGCTGGTGCTACTGGAGCTGGAGCGACTTTGCCGCCGCTGCCACCGAAGTTCACACCCAGACCGATGGTAGGAGCGTAGTCCCACTTGCCGTTGTCCAGCTTGTAGTCAGCTTCAACGCCAGCACGGGCGAACAGGTTGTCGGTGATGTACCACTTAACACCAGCGCCTGCAGTCAGGAAAGTCGACTGGTCGCGACCGCTGTGGCCGTCGGCCTCAACGTTGGTCATGCTCTTGTGAGCAACACCGCCGGAAACGTATGGACGCAGAGCGTCACCCACGGTACCAAAGTGGTACTGAGCGTTCAGGCCGAAGTTGTCGCCTTTGATTTTCTGGTTACCAGTACCGTCGTTGGAACGGGTGTGGTTGGTCTTGTCGTAGGTGGCGTTCAACGACAGATCGTCGGTCAGGAAGTAGCCGATCGATGCGCCTGGGTTGAAGCCGTCTTCAACGTGATTAACGCTGTCGTTGTACTGTTTTTTGTAAAACAGTTCACCCTCGACCGCGCCTTGGCCTTGCGCCAGAACGCCGAACGAAGTCACGGCAACAATAGAACCAATGGCAATGCCCAAGGTGTTTTTCAGTTTCATCCGTTAAATCCCCATCTGGTGATTGTAAAGCAGTCCCACATACCGGGGGACAACTCGGCGGTAAGTCTATCAGAACTCACCTAGACGTAAGAGATATTTGCGCCGAACTAAGTTTCAGCAATACCTGCAAATTTCTCACGCAATTTATCAAGAGCACGTTTGTAACGCATCTTTGTAGCACTCAACCCCATATGCATGATGTCCGCGATCTCTTGAAATTCCAGCTCTGCGACAAATCGTAGCACCAGAATTTCCCGATCAATCGGGTTCACATGCACCAACCAGCGATCAAGTCCACCCTTTTCCTCAGGTTTCGGCGCCTTCTCTTCAGACGCCTCCTCGAGGGGGTCAAGACTTAAAGCGTCCATCAACCGACGCTTGCGCCGCTCCTTGCGATACTGCGTGATGCATTCGTTGTACGTGATGCTATATAGCCATGTCTTGAACTTCGATTTACCCTCAAAGTTCTTAAGGCCATACAGCACCTTCAACATCACTTCCTGACAGACATCATCCGCATCCCGATCGTTCCCCAGATAACGTGCGCAAACATTAAATAGGGTCCTCTGATAGCGCCGCATCAACTCTTCATAGGCGCGTGTTACGTGAAACAGCTCCGTATGTGAGCGCGCAACCAACTCCTCATCAGAGAGCTCACGGGGGTCATAGCGCGTGGATAGCGATTGGGTTTTATTCAAAACGAGTCGTGCCGACAGTCAGGTCAATGTCCGCCGCAGCCCGATGACGGGCATTTTGCGGCGGCATACATTAGCAGGGTTTGCCGGGTTAGCGGCTACTTACATGCTGCTCCAGCAGGATCCGATTGGAGAGAGAGACTAGCTCACCCTCATCGGTCAGCAATGTAGTTTTAACCGTGCCAATCTCTTCGATCTGGCCTTCGACCTCACCAACACGTACTTGTTGCCCAACCTGATACAACTCACGCACATAGATTCCCGCAAGAATCTGCCCGGCAATTTCCCGGCTTCCTAACCCCATGGCCAGTGCAACAGCCAGACCAACGGTAATCAATACAATGACGATCACATGGTTGAGCAGGTCGGTTTTGACCTCCAACTGACTGATCGCCACGGAAATACTGATGATGATCACCAGCCCCTGGGCAATTCGCCCCAGGCCGCTGGCGTAATCCAGGCCTACGCCTTCTGCGGCGCCGCGCACCAGGCCATTGGCCAGTTGCGCCAGCAAAACCCCCACCAGCAGCACCAGCGCAGCACCGAAAACCTTCGGCAAATACAGCGCAAGCATATCGAGCGTAGCCGAAACTCGCTCAAGGCCAAGGGATTCAGCAGCAGAAACCAGAAAAATCAGCAAAACGAACCAATAGACGATCTTGCCGATCAGGGTCGAGATGGGTACCTGTAAACCCGCACGAGACAGCAACTTGGTCAGACCGGTGCCGCCCATGAGGCGATCCAGGCCCAGCTTGGCCAGCAACTTCGAAAGCAGGGTATCGAGCAGCTTGGCTACCACGAAGCCCAGCAACAGCACCACCAACGCGCCGAACAGGTTCGGAATGAAGTTCGCCACCTTGGTCCACAAGGCGGTCATCGCCGTGACGAGGCTCTGCGTCCAGAGATCCAGTTCCATATTCAATCAGCCTTATCAGCAGTGCGAGCAGAAGATTTACGACGAGAAACCGGCGCAATATGAGCCGATCCGTTATTCAAGGCGATCATCAGCGCCGGCAGCCAGCGGCCCAGAAGGCTGAACAGATCCCCCGCCCCCACCTGACGGTTGGCGGTTTTCAGTACGCGGCCCAGGCAGGCATCGTCATCGCGGCTCGATGGCGAGGCTTTGAGCATGTCACGCAAAGACTGTTCAAACGGATCGTGCATACGCACCTCTGGTGATGTCTGAAAAAGACGCGATCAGATTTATTCGGGTCACATGAAGCATCATCACACCCAGCGCAAACGACGAAACAACCACCATTGCCCCACGGCCACCGCCACCAATAAAAGGCAGGCGATGATGAAACCATAAGGGCTGGCCGAGAACGGAATGCCGCCCACGTTGATCCCCAAAAGGCCGGTGAGAAAACTCATCGGCAGGAAGATCCCGGTAATGATCCCGAAGCGGTACATGGTGCGATTCATGCGCACGCTCAAACGCCGGTCTTCGGCCTCCAGCACAAGCCCCACGCGCTCTCGGGTCAATTCCAGCTCTTCCAGGTAACGGGTCAGACTGTTGTGCAGCTCGTTCCAGTAATCACCATCATCCACGGCGAACCAGGGCAGTTTTATCCGGCTCAACTGGGCGAAGATATCCCGCTGCGGAGCCAGGAAGCGCTTGAGCCCGGCAGCCCGCCGACGGATCTGCAAAATGCTGCCGTGCTCGGGGGTATACCGTTCGTCGGCATCCAGTTTTTCTTCCTCGCCATCGACCACTTCCGAGAGGTCGCTGACCAGATTCTGCACCTTGTGGGTCAGATACTCGGCCATATAAAGGAGGAGTTCGGCAGACGTCTTCGGCCCTCGGCCCTCGGCAAGCTGCACCAGCAACTCATCGGTGGCGCGCAACTGACGCAAGCGCAAGGAAATCACCCGCTGGGCAGAGGCAAAGATCCGCACCGAGACCATGTCTTCCGGCTCGGCCCCCGGGTTCAGGTTGATACCCCGCAGAAACAGCAGCAACTCCGAGTCCGGGAGCGCCAGCAGGCGTGGGCGGGTGTTTTCCTCCAGCAGCAGGTCACAGCTGAACTCACTCAGGCCGCTGGAGCGACGCAACCAGGTCTGGGTCTGCGGATGACTGCGATCCCAATGCAGCCACAGGCTTTCATGGGCCTGCAGTTGCAGGTCGTCGAGCTCAGTCCGGGCAATCGAACGCGCACCGCCTTCACCATCCAGCACCAGGGCATGTACCAGCCCCCATTGCGCGTTTTCTTCCTCGAACATCCGCATCCCTTGTCAGGTCGATTGTTTATTCAGGCATTTTCAGCGGGCTTGGCGAAACGATCACGCCATTGTTGTCGGCGTAGACATACTCGCCAGGGCGGAAAGTCACACCGGCAAAGGTAACCGCCACATTGAGGTCGCCGATGCCGCGCTTGTCAGTCTTCATCGGGTGGCTGGCCAGGGCCTGGACGCCAAGATCGGTCTGGGCGATGACATCCACATCACGGATGCAACCGTAGATCACCAATCCTTCCCAACCGTTTTTTGCGGCTTTCTCGGCCAGCATGTCGCCCAGCAGGGCGCGGCGCAGTGAGCCGCCACCATCCACCACCAACACCTTGCCCTGCCCCTTGAGTTCCACTTGTTCCTTGACCAGCGAGTTGTCCTCGAAGCACTTGATGGTGACGATTTCACCACCAAAGGAATCGCGACCACCGAAATTGCTGAACATCGGCTCTACCACCTGCACCAGGTCCGGGTAGGCGTCGCACAGGTCGGGAGTGAGGTAATGGTTCATCGAGAAACTCCTGTAACAGAAAGAACACGATCGAAGGTGTCGGTGCTGCCTTATATAGATACGCGCCCAGACCGCAGATGTTTAACCTGCAAGGCCTGATGAGCGAACCCGCCTGCCCCGTATTTTCGCAGCCAGGCCAGCGGAACGGAAAGCCGACTCAATAACTGAATGTGACCAGAACAGCGCAATGCGTCATATCTTAGCCGCAAGCGCTATCGAGCGAAATGCCCTTGTCAGAGCCTTCGCCTCAAACCGCAGCCACGGGTTCGGCAACAGAAACCAGCAATGGAGCCTGCTGATCCTTGAGCCAGCACGCGACCAGCGGCCAGACCTCAGTCTGCGCCGGTTTGCTCACCAGCATCTCGACGTGACCGAAATTACCGCTGAATCCCTGCTCGCGTCCCAGGCAGACAAATTGTTTCTGCTCGCTGCCCAACTGCTCGAACAACTTGCGACAGGCCCAGGTCGGATCCTGATGATCCCCTGCGGCACTGACTGCCAGTGCCGGCACCGTAACCTGCGCCAGGCCCGCCCACCAATCCTTATCGGCATCGCCGAAACGACCAAACAATCCATGCCAACGCATGCTCTCCAGAGCCAGCCCGATGGGCTCGTCCTCGGGGCCACGTTTGAGCCGCGAGCCGGACAACTGAGCAAAGCGCTTGATCACCAGGCGCCCACCCCACTCCACCATCGGGATCTTCAAGGGCCAGTAGGTACGGCTGATCTGGGTACCGAAAAACGCCGCCGAAGCCACGCCCGCATCACCCAGGTACTGCCCGCCCAAGGCCGCCGCCAGGGTAGTGCCGCCCAGGGAATGACCGATCCAATGGGGAACCTGCGCACTTTGCTCACGGACGAAGGCGGCAATTGCCGGCAAATCGTACCGAGCGTAGTCGGCGACACGGTTCTTGCGGTAGTCGGCATTGCGGCGCGACAAACCGTGACCGCGCATTTCAGGAATCCACACATCGAAGCCTGCGCGGGCCAGATAGGCCCCCAGCCCGATGCCCTTGGGCGAATACCAGAAACGTCGATTGGAAAAGCTGCCATGCAGCAGGACCACGGGGATCCCCCGGGCTTCAGGCTCATCGGCCAGCCCCAGGCGGGTGACGGCCAACTCCACGGAAGGGTCGGGACTGTTGCCGGGCTTCAAGCGATAGACATCTTCGCTGAGGTCGCCTCGACGCTCGGCACTGATCAAGGCGACCGGAAATAGGTTGCTGCTGCTTTGCATATTCTTCTTGCACAAAAAAGGGCGGCATCCAGAAGAAGCACGCCCTGCTTGAATCTTCAAGAGCCAGCCAGCCTTGCGACCGACCGGCTCTGCACTCACCGATTACGCCGCGCCCTGACCTTCAGCCAGGAAGAACCAGGTTTCCAGTACCGAGTCCGGGTTCAGCGAAACGCTTTCAATGCCCTGCTCCATCAGCCACTTGGCCAGGTCCGGGTGGTCCGAAGGCCCCTGGCCGCAGATGCCGATGTACTTGCCAGCCTTGTTGCAGGCGGCAATGGCATTGGCCAGCAGCTTCTTGACCGCAGGATTACGCTCGTCGAACAGGTGGGCGATGATCCCCGAGTCACGGTCCAGGCCCAGGGTCAGTTGGGTCAGGTCGTTGGAGCCGATGGAGAAACCATCGAAGTACTCCAGGAACTCGTCAGCCAGAATGGCGTTGGACGGCAGTTCGCACATCATGATCACGCGCAGGCCGTTCTCGCCGCGCTTGAGGCCGTTTTCAGCCAGCAGATCAACTACTTGGCTGGCCTCGCCCAAGGTGCGCACGAACGGCACCATGATTTCGACGTTGGTCAGGCCCATCTCGTTGCGCACGCGCTTCAGGGCGCGGCATTCGAGCTCGAAGCAGTCACGGAAGGATTCGCTGATGTAACGCGAAGCACCGCGGAAGCCCAGCATCGGGTTCTCTTCTTCCGGCTCGTAGAGCTTGCCACCGATCAGGTTGGCGTATTCGTTGGACTTGAAGTCCGACAGGCGCACGATGACCTTCTTCGGTGTGAACGCCGCAGCCAGGGTGCTGATGCCTTCAACCAGCTTGTCGACGTAGAAGTCCACAGGATCGTGGTAGCCGGCAATACGCTTGTCGACGCTGTCCTTGATCTCTTGTGGCAGCCCGGCGTAGTTCAGCAGTGCCTTGGGGTGCACGCCGATCATGCGGTTGATGATGAACTCCAGGCGGGCCAGGCCCACGCCGGCGTTCGGCAGCTGGGCGAAGTCGAAGGCACGGTCCGGGTTGCCGACGTTCATCATGATCTTGAACGGCAGCTCCGGCATGGCATCCACCGAGTTCTGCTTGATGTCGAAGCCCAGTTCGCCTTCGAAGATGAAACCGGTGTCGCCTTCAGCGCAGGAAACGGTCACGCCCTGGCCATCTTTCAGCAGCTCGGTGGCGTTGCCGCAACCCACTACTGCCGGAATGCCCAGCTCGCGAGCGATGATTGCTGCGTGGCAGGTCCGGCCGCCGCGGTTGGTGACGATGGCGCTGGCGCGCTTCATCACCGGTTCCCAGTCCGGGTCGGTCATGTCGGAGACCAGCACGTCGCCGGCCTGGACCTTGTCCATCTCGGACACGTCCTTGATGATCCGCACCTTGCCGGCGCCAATGCGCTGGCCGATGGCACGGCCTTCCACCAGCACGGTGCCGGTTTCCTTGAGCAGGTAGCGCTCCATGACATTGGCCTGGGTACGGCTCTTCACGGTTTCCGGACGAGCCTGGACGATGTACAGCTTGCCGTCGTCGCCGTCCTTGGCCCATTCGATGTCCATCGGGCACTGATAGTGCTTCTCGATGATCATCGCCTGCTTGGCCAGCTCGCTGACTTCAGCATCGGTCAGGCAGAAACGCGCGCGATCGGCGGCGTCCACGTCCACGGTTTTCACCGAGCGACCAGCCTTGGCTTCGTCGCCGTAGATCATCTTGATCGCCTTGCTGCCCAGGTTGCGGCGCAGGATAGCCGGACGACCGGCTTCAAGGGTGTTCTTGTGGACGTAGAATTCGTCCGGGTTGACCGCGCCCTGGACCACGGTTTCACCCAGGCCATAGGCGCCGGTGATGAATACCACGTCACGGAAGCCCGATTCGGTGTCGAGGGTGAACATCACGCCGGCGGTGCCGGTTTCCGAACGCACCATGCGCTGCACACCGGCAGACAGGGCCACCAGCTTGTGGTCGAACCCCTGGTGCACGCGGTAGGAAATGGCGCGGTCGTTGAAGAGCGAGGCGAACACTTCCTTGGCAGCGCGAATCACATTGTCCACGCCACGGATATTGAGGAAGGTTTCCTGCTGGCCGGCAAAGGAGGCGTCCGGCAAGTCTTCGGCAGTGGCCGAGGAACGCACGGCCACGGCGATGTCGGGATTGCCCGCCGACAGTGCGGCGAAGGCGGTACGGATCTCGGTGTTGAGGCGCTCGGGGAACTCGGCCTCCATGATCCACTGACGGATCTGCGCGCCAGTCTTGGCCAGGGCGTTGACGTCATCGACATCCAGCGCATCGAGCGCCGCATGAATCTGGTCGTTCAGACCACTCAACTCAAGAAAATCACGATAAGCCTGAGCTGTCGTGGCGAAGCCACCAGGGACCGATACGCCCGCACCTGCGAGGTTGCTGATCATCTCGCCCAGGGATGCGTTCTTGCCCCCCACATGCTCAACATCGTGTTTGCCGAGCTTATCGAGGGAAACTACGTACTCTACCAAGGTGATCTCTCCACTAACTGTGTTGGAAAAGCTCAGAAGCCGGCTGCTCCAGGGAGCGTTTGCCCGCTATATGGCCTGGACCTGGAAAATAAGTGAGAATGCGGGCCATTCCCGGCCGACAAATCGCGCCTATCATATCCAAGAATCGTCACTAGCTTAAGGCCCAAGCCGCAAATGAAACGATCTGCTTTCTTTATCTCCGACGGTACCGGCATCACAGCGGAAACCCTCGGCCAGAGCCTGTTGGCGCAGTTCGAAAACGTTACCTTCAGCAAATTCACGCGGCCGTATATCGACAGCATGGAAAAAGCGCGGGCCATGGTACAACAAATCAATATAGCCGCCGAAAAAGACGGCCATCGCCCGATTATCTTCGACACCATCGTCAATCAGGACATTCGTGAGATCCTCGCGACCTCCAATGGTTTCATGATCGACATCTTCTCGACCTTCCTCGCGCCCCTGGAACAGGAGCTGAGCGAACATTCCTCCTACTCCGTCGGCAAATCCCACTCCATTGGCCACAACTCCAACTACATGGAGCGGATCGAGGCGGTGAACTTCGCCCTGGACAACGACGACGGCGCCCGCACCCACTACTACGACAAGGCCGACCTGATCCTGGTGGGCGTGTCGCGTTGCGGCAAGACCCCGACCTGCCTGTACATGGCCATGCAATTCGGCATCCGCGCGGCCAACTACCCGCTGACCGAGGAAGACATGGAGCGCCTGCAGCTGCCCAATGCCCTGCGCGCCCACAAGCACAAGCTGTTCGGCCTGACCATCGACCCCGACCGCCTCACCGCGATCCGCAACGAGCGCAAGCCCAACAGTCGCTATTCCAGCTACGCCCAGTGCGAATTCGAAGTGCGCGAAGTGGAAAACCTGTTCCGCCGCGAAAACATCCCCCACATCAATTCCACCCATTTCTCGGTGGAAGAGATCTCGGCCAAGATCCTCGTGGAAAAAGGCGTGGAACGGCGCTTCAAGTAACTTCTGCGCGACCGACGGCGAGGCCCGCACTGCCCCTCGCCTACCGCCCTACCAGCGGGACAGCCCGCTCTCCTGCTTCAAGGCCGCGGCCAACGCGGCAAAGCCGTCCTGCAGCCGACGATCATCCGCGGAGGTATTGCAGACACTGGCCCGGACGAATTGCGGCACCGCCGCCTGGCCCACGGCAAAGGCTTCGGCAGTGGCCACCAGGTATCCCTGATGCTTGAGATCCGCCTCGATTTCAGAGGCACGCCACGGCTCCGGAACCCTGATCCAGAAATGCGGGCAACCCTCCGGACTGCGCCACTCCAGCCCCTGCAACACCTCCGTGACCAGCTCCTTGCGCCGGGCGATTTCGGCCATCTGCTGCTGACGCAGGCGCTCGGCAACTCCCGTGTCGATCCAGCCCGCTACCAGCTCCAGCGGCAAAGGCGTGGCCATCCAGCAGGTGGCGCGTACCGCTGCGGCCAAACGTCCCACCAGGGGCGACGGCGCATGCAGGAAACCGACCCGCAGCCCTGACGCCACGGCCTTGCTCAGACTGCTGATCAGCACCGTGCGCTCCGCTGCGAAATGGGCCAGGGGCGCCGGGCGCCGCTCCATCAGCACGGCGTGGGTTTCATCCTCCAGAATCAACAGGTTATGCCGGCGACAGAGCTCCGCCACGGCCTCGCGCCGCGCAGCGGACTGCACCGCAGCCGTGGGGTTTTGCAGGGTCGGGGTGCAATACAGCGCTGAAATGCGGTGCTGCCGGCACGCTTCGTCCAGGGCCTCCGGCAACAGCCCCTGTGCGTCCATCGGCAACCCCAGGAGCTTGATGCCCAACATTCGCGCCGTGCTGATCAGGCCCGGATAGGTCAGGTGTTCAGTGGCCAGCGTATCGCCGGGCTTGAGCAGTGCCAGCAAGGCGACATGCAAGCCGTGCTGGGCGCCGTTGACGCAAATCACCTGCTCGGGATCCGCCTGCAGGCCATCCTGGGTCAGCCAGCGCGCACCCGCGGCGCGATACCGCGCCAGACCGGCCTCGGCGCTGTAACGGGCGATTTGCTGCAGTCCCAAAGGATCTTCTGCCAATGCCCGCAAGCCCTGAGCGATGAAATGGCTTTCCTGGCCGGGAATATGGGTGTTGCGGCTCATGTCGAACAGCGCCTCCGGCTCCTCGGCGACGTTGCGAAAGCCGCTGTCGCGCTGGCGCTGCAAACCGTCCTGGCGCACATAAGTACCATCGCCGACCCGTGCCACCACCTGTCCCAGGCGTTCCAGCTCGGCGTACGCGCGGCTGATGGTGCCAATGGTCACGCCCAGCTTGTCCGCCAGCAGGCGATGGGGCGGCAGTTTGCTACCGGGGGCAAGCGTACCGTCGGCAATGGCCTTTTCCAGGGTCTCGGCCAGTCGCTTGTACTTGGCGCCCACCCCTTCCTGCAATGCGGAACGCATCATTGACACTGTGTCAATACTTACTTTGACAGCCATCATTTTCACCAATAGCGTTGCTCAAGGGCTCAATTACCGCAAATGACTCGCCCAATATAGAGGTCAATTGCTCATCACGAAAGGAATGCCTGCGTGAATACCAGCACCGTCATATCCGACACCCGGGCCCTGCCCCGCCCCTGGCTTGCCACCCTGGTGACCTGCACCCTGTTCCTGATTGTCTGCCTGAGTTGGGGCACCACCTGGCTGGGCATCAAGATTGCGGTGCAAAGCGTGCCGCCACTGACCGCCGCAGGCCTGCGCTTTCTGATTGCCTTTCCGCTGTTCGCCTGTTTTGCCTGGCTGCGCCGCGAGCCGCTGATGTTTCCCAAGGGCAGCCGGGGCTTCCTGGTATTCGTCACCCTGTGCTACTTCAGCCTGCCCTACACCCTGCTCAACTACGGCGAGGTGCACGTTTCCTCCGGCCTGACCGCGCTGCTGTTCAGTTGCATGCCGGTGTTCATCCTGATTTTTTCCGCCCTGCTGCTGCGGGAGAAGATTCACCTGGCGCAACTGCTCGGCATCGCCATCGGCTTTGCCAGCCTGTTCCAGATCATTCGCGGCCAGGGCCTGCTCAGCGACCACAATGAACTCTCGGGAGTACTGGCAATTCTCGGCGCGGCACTGCTGCATGCATTGTGTTACGTGGTCACCAAGAAACACGGCAGCGCCATCAGCGTCATCACCTACAACACCTTGCCGATCGGCATCGCCGGTCTACTGCTGTGCCTGGCGGGGTTGGGGATCGAGCACCCGGACTTTTCCGCCATCAGCCCGCGTTCCTGGGGCGCCCTGCTGTATCTGGGGCTGGCGGCTTCGGTGGGTGGGTTCATTGTCTATTTTTTCCTGCTGAAACGACTGAACCCGGTGATCCTGTCCTTCGTGTTCATCATTTTTCCGGTGTTCGCGGTGATCATCGGCGCCTGGTACGAAGGCCAGAGCCTGTCCCGGGACCTGCTGCTGTATTCCTCGACCTTGCTCGGCGGTTTCGCCATCACCAAACTGCCCCTGGACAAATGGCTGTCCGGAAAGCCCGCCCGACGCTAAAGAGATTTTGTAGGAGCGAGCTTGCTCGCGAAGGCTTTTAGGACACCGCGTCCGCCCAGCGAGCCCACGTCATCATTGACGTTCATCGCGAGCAAGCTCGCCCCTACAAGGGTGGGTTTCAGATCACCAGCAGGTCGACGAACCGGTGCACCGGCGTCGCCTCAAGCCGCGCCTGATCCTTGCACAGCTGGAAAATCTGCGTCGAACGCTGGGCCGTGAAACGCGTGGCCAGGTTGGCCTTGAACTTGTCTTCCAGCAGCGGGATGCCTTCGGCGCGGCGGCGCCGGTGGCCAATGGGGTATTCCACCGCGACCTGCTCGGTGCTGGAGCCGTCCTTGAAGAACACCTGGATCGCATTGGCAATGGAGCGTTTGTCGGCTTCCAGGTATTCACGGGTGTAGCGAGGCTCTTCGACGATGTGCATCTTCTCGCGCAACTGATCGATGATCGGGTGCGCGGCATGGAAATCGTCCTCGTAATGCTCGGCCACCAGGGTGCCGAAGGCCAGGGGCACGGCGGTCATGTATTGCAGGCAGTGGTCGCGGTCGGCGGCATTGGCCAGCGGCCCGACCTTGGAAATGATGCGGATCGCCGACTCATGGGTGGTGATGACGATGCGGTCGATTTCGTGCAGGCGGTTGCGCACCAGAGGATGCAAGGTCACCGCCGCTTCGCAGGCCGTTTGCGCATGGAATTCCGCCGGGAAACTGATCTTGAACAGCACGTTTTCCATCACGTAGCTGGCGTATTTCTGCGTCAGGCTGAACTGCCGCTGGCCCTCGGGCTTGAGCGCCAGGTCCTTGTTGATATGGCTGAACAGCACGTCATAGAAGCCCCACTGCGGCGCCGTCAGGACGCCGGGAATGCCCATCTCGCCACGCAGGGCGATATCCGCCAGGCGCACTCCACGGCTGGAGGCATCCCCCGCCGCCCAGGATTTGCGCGAACCGGCATTGGGTGCATGGCGATAGGTGCGCAGCGCCTGGCCATCGACAAAGGCCTGGGACAGTGCCGCCAGCAACTGCTCGCGATTGGCTCCCATCAGCTTGGCGCACACCGCGGTGGAAGCCACTTTCACCAGCAGCACATGATCGAGGCCGACACGGTTGAAGGAGTTTTCCAGGGCAATCACGCCTTGAATCTCATGGGCCATGATCATGGCCTTGAGCACATCATTCATGGTCAGCGGCGCTTCGCCATTGGCCACGCGCTTTTGTGACAGGTGATCGGCTACCGCGAGAATTCCCCCGAGGTTGTCCGAGGGGTGGCCCCATTCGGCCGCGAGCCAGGTGTCGTTGTAGTCCAGCCAGCGCACGATGCAACCGATGTCCCAGGCCGCCTTCACCGGGTCGAGGCGATAGCTGGTGCCGGGCACCCGGGCACCGAAAGGCACCACTGTGCCTTCGACGATCGGCCCCAGGTGCTTGGTGCATTCGGGAAAACGCAGGGCCAGCAGGCCGCAGCCCAGGGTGTCCATCAGGCAATTGCGTGCGGTATCGAGGGCTTCTCGGGAGTCGATGGAATAATCCAGGACGTAATTGGCAATGTCCTGCAGGACCTGGTCGTAATCGGGACGGTTGTTCAGGTCAACGTTGCTGCTCATGAGCGCTTCACTCCAGTACAGGATGGTAGGTGGTGTCGATTCCTCAGTGACAGGTTCAGGTCAATAACGGCATCGCAGGTCTGCGCCTGCTCAGCGATTCAATCACAACCAGCGGCTGTGGCGAGGGAGCTTGCTCCCGCTGGACAGCAAGCCCCTCCACAGCAAGCGCTTCTCTTCCTAGAAACTGTCGCCGGGCACTCGCACCCAACCTTCCATCAGCACCCGCGCGCTGCGGCTCATGATGGCCTTGACCACCGTCCAGTCACCGCCGCTCCGGGTGGCTTCGGCGCCGACGCGCAAGGTGCCCGAGGGATGACCGAAACGTACCGCGCTGCGCGCGCCACCACCGGCCGCCAGGTTGACCAGGGTCCCGGGAATCGCCGCCGCGGTACCTATGGCCACCGCCGCGGTGCCCATCATCGCGTGGTGCAGCTTGCCCATGGACATGGCCCGCACCAGCAGGTCAACGTCCCCGGCCTTGATCGCCTTGCCGCTGGAGGCCTGGTAGTCCGCAGGCGCGGCGACAAAGGCCACTTTCGGCGTGTGCTGGCGCTGGGCGGCTTCATCCAGGTGTTTGATCAGGCCCATGCGCAGGGCGCCATGGGCGCGGATGGTCTCGAACATCGCCAGGGCCTTGGGGTCGCCATTGATATCGCCCTGCAGCTCGGTACCGCGATAGCCGATGTCTGCCGCGTTGACGAAGATCGTCGGAATCCCGGCATTGATCAGGGTCGCCTTGAAGGTGCCGACACCGGGCACTTCCAGGTCGTCCACCAGGTTGCCGGTGGGGAACATCGAACCGCCCGCGCCCTCTTCCTCGGCCGCAGGGTCAAGGAACTCCAACTGCACTTCGGCCGCCGGGAAAGTCACGCCGTCCAGCTCGAAGTCGCCGGTTTCCTGGACCTCGCCGTTGGTGATCGGCACGTGGGCGATGATGCTCTTGCCGATATTGGCCTGCCAGATGCGCACCACCGCCACGCCGTTCTGCGGAATGCGCGCCGGGTCCACCAGGCCGCTGCTGATGGCGAAGGAGCCCACTGCCGCCGAGAGGTTGCCGCAGTTGCCGCTCCAGTCGACAAAGGCCTTGTCGATGGCCACCTGGCCGAACAGGTAGTCGACGTCGTGGTCGGCCTTGATGCTCCTGGACAGGATCACCGTCTTGCTGGTGCTGGACGTGGCGCCGCCCATGCCGTCGATCTGCTTGTCATAGGGATCGGGGCTGCCGATCACCCGCAACAGCAGGGCGTCACGGGCTGCGCCCGGCAGTTGGGCCGCCTCGGGCAGGTCCTGCAGGTTGAAGAACACGCCCTTGCTGGTGCCGCCACGCATGTAGGTGGCGGGAATCTTGATCTGCGCTACGAATGCCATGAATTTCAGGTCCCGATAATGACCGGGGGCGGCGCCTTGCGGCCCGCCCCCGGTACGTTGCTTAGCTGGCTACTGCCGATTCCAGGAAGTCCTGGGCGAAGCGTTGCAGCACCCCGCCCGCCTCGTAGATCGATACCTCTTCGGCGGTGTCGAGGCGGCAGGTCACCGGCACCTCGAGCCGCTCGCCGTTCTTGCGGTTGATCACCAGGGTCAGTTGCGCCCGAGGCGTGCGCGCGCCGATCACGTCGTAGGTTTCAGTGCCGTCGATACCCAGGGTCTTGCGGTCGGTGCTCGCGAGGAACTCCAGCGGCAGCACGCCCATGCCCACCAGGTTGGTACGGTGGATGCGCTCGAAGCCTTCGGCGACGATGGCTTCCACCCCCGCCAGGCGCACGCCCTTGGCTGCCCAGTCGCGGGACGAGCCCTGGCCGTAGTCGGCACCGGCAACGATGATCAGCGGCTGCTTGCGCTGCATGTAGGTTTCGATGGCTTCCCACATCCGCGTCACTTTGCCTTCCGGCTCGATCCGCGCCAGGGAACCCTGCTTGACCTTGCCGTTTTCCTGGACCATTTCGTTGAACAGTTTCGGGTTGGCGAAGGTCGCGCGCTGAGCGGTCAAGTGGTCACCACGGTGGGTCGCGTAGGAGTTGAAGTCCTCTTCCGGCAGGCCCATTTTCGCCAGGTACTCGCCGGCCGCGCTACCCGCCATGATGGCGTTGGACGGCGACAGGTGGTCGGTGGTGATGTTGTCCGGCAACACCGCCAGCGGGCGCATCCCGGTCAGGCTGCGCTCACCGGCCAGGGCCCCTTCCCAGTACGGCGGACGGCGGATGTAGGTGCTCTGCGGGCGCCACTCATACAGCGGCTCGACTTTCGGGCCGGTGTCTTCGTGGATGGCGAACATCGGGATGTAGACCTTGCGGAACTGCTCCGGCTTGACCGCCGCCTTGACCACCGCATCGATCTCTTCATCGCTCGGCCAGATGTCCTTGAGGCGGATTTCCCGGCCGTTGGCGTCCAGGCCCAGCACGTCCTTTTCGATATCGAAACGGATGGTACCGGCAATGGCGTAGGCCACCACCAGCGGCGGCGAAGCCAGGAACGCCTGCTTGGCGTAAGGGTGGATGCGCCCATCGAAGTTGCGGTTGCCCGACAGCACGGCGGTGGCGTACAGGTCGCGGTCGATGATTTCCTTCTGGATCACCGGGTCGAGGGCACCGGACATGCCGTTGCAGGTGGTGCAGGCAAAAGCCACCACGCCAAAGCCCAGTTGCTCCAGCTCATGGCCCAGGCCGGCCTCTTCCAGGTACATGGCCACGGTTTTCGAACCCGGGGCCAGGGACGACTTGACCCATGGCTTGCGGGTCAGCCCCAGCTTGTTGGCGTTGCGCGCCAGCAGGCCGGCGGCGATCACGTTGCGCGGGTTGCTGGTGTTGGTGCAACTGGTGATCGCGGCGATGATCACCGCGCCGTCCGGCATCTGCCCCGGGGTTTCGGACCACTGCCCGGCGATGCCCTTGGCCGCCAGGTCGCTGGTGGCGACCCGGGCGTGCGGGTTGCTCGGCCCGGCCATGTTGCGCACCACCGACGACAGGTCGAACTGCAGGCCGCGCTCGTAGCGTGCGCTCTTCAGGCTGTCGGCCCAAAGGCCGGTGTGCTTGGCGTAGCTTTCGACCAAACGCACCTGCTCGTCTTCACGGCCGGTGAGCTTGAGGTAGTCGATGGTCTGCTGGTCGATGTAGAACATCGCCGCCGTGGCGCCGTATTCCGGAGCCATGTTGGAGATGGTGGCGCGGTCGCCCAGGGTCAGCGCCGCGGCACCTTCGCCAAAGAATTCCAGCCAGGCCCCCACCACTTTCTGCTTGCGCAGGAACTCGGTCAGCGCCAGCACCATGTCGGTGGCGGTGATGCCCGGTTGCAGCTTGCCGGTGAGCTCGACACCGATGATGTCCGGCAGGCGCATCCACGAGGCGCGGCCGAGCATGACACTCTCGGCTTCCAGGCCGCCCACGCCGATGGCGATCACCCCCAGCGCATCCACGTGGGGGGTGTGGCTGTCGGTGCCGACGCAGGTATCAGGAAAGGCCACACCGTCGAGCACCTGGATCACCGGGGACATTTTCTCCAGGTTGATCTGGTGCATGATGCCGTTGCCGGGCGGGATCACGTCGACGTTCTTGAAGGCCTTCTTGGTCCAGTTGATGAAGTGGAACCGGTCTTCGTTGCGCCGGTCTTCGATGGCGCGGTTCTTGTCGAAGGCGTCCGGGTCGAAACCGCCGCACTCCACCGCCAGGGAGTGGTCGACGATCAACTGGGTCGGCACCACCGGGTTGACCAGCGCCGGGTCACCGCCCTGGTCGGCGATGGCGTCGCGCAGGCCGGCCAGGTCCACCAGTGCGGTCTGGCCAAGAATGTCGTGGCACACCACGCGGGCCGGGAACCAGGGGAAGTCCAGGTCGTCGCGGCGTTCGATCAGTTGGCCGAGGGAAGCGTTGAGGGTTGCCGGATCACAACGGCGCACCAGGTTTTCCGCCAGTACGCGGGAGGTGTAGGGCAGGCTGTCGTAGGCGCCTGGCTTAAGCGCATCGACCGCCGCCCGGGCGTCGAAATAGTCCAGTTGGCTGCCGGGCAGCGTCTTGCGAAATTCACTGTTCATGGTCAGGGCTCGGTCACGGTAGTTTCAAAGGGAGCGCCTGGCACCGTGTTGAATGGGCATCTATCCCCTGTAGGAGCGAGCTTGCTCGCGATGACTGAATCAGGTCCGACATCGCTGTCGGCTGGTCCATCGCTATCGCGAGCAAGCTCGCTCCTGCAGGTGCTGCGGTGCATTCAATCAACAGTACCGGCGCCCTCCCGGTCAGCGGCGCTCGATTGGCACGAACTTGCGCTGTTCAACGCCGATGTACTCGGCGCTTGGACGAATGATGCGGTTGTTGGCACGCTGCTCGAACACGTGGGCGGCCCAGCCGGTCAGGCGCGAGCAGACGAAGATCGGTGTGAACAGCTTGGTCGGGATGCCCATGAAGTGGTACGCCGAGGCGTGGTAGAAATCGGCATTGGGGAAGAGTTTCTTCTGCTCCCACATGGTCTTGTCGATGGCTTCGGACACCGGGAACAGCACCTTGTCACCGACTTCGTCAGCCAGCTTCTGCGACCAGCCCTTGATCACCTCGTTGCGCGGGTCGCTGTCTTTGTAGATCGCATGGCCAAAGCCCATGATCTTGTCCTTGCGCTCAAGCATCCGCAGCAACTCGGCAGTCGCCTCCTCGGGGCTCTGGAAGCGCTCGATCAGCTCCATGGCCGCTTCGTTGGCGCCGCCGTGCAGCGGGCCGCGTAGCGAACCGATGGCCGCGGTGACACAGGAATAGAGGTCCGACAGGGTCGAGGCACAGACCCGGGCGGTGAAGGTGGAGGCATTGAATTCGTGCTCGGCATAGAGGATCAGCGAGACGTTCATCACCTTGACGTGCAAGTCACTGGGCTTCTTGCCATGCAGCAGGTGCAGGAAGTGGCCACCGATGGTCTGCTCGTCGCTCACGCAATTGATGCGCACGCCTTCGTGGCTGAAGCGGTACCAGTAGCACATGATCGCCGGGAAGGCCGCCAGCAGGCGGTCGGTGACGTCGTGCTGTTGGGAGAAGTCCTTCTCCGGCTCGATGTTGCCCAGGAACGAGCAACCGGTACGCATCACATCCATCGGATGGGCCTGGGCCGGTATGCGCTCCAGCACTTCCTTCAGCGCCTGTGGCAGATCGCGCAGCTTGCTCAGCTTGGCGCTGTAGGCGGCCAGTTGTTCCTGGGTCGGCAGGTCGCCGTACAGCAACAGGTAGGCGACTTCCTCGAACTGCGCATCGGCCGCCAGTTCGCGCACGTCATAGCCGCGGTAGGTCAACCCGGCACCGGCCTGGCCCACGGTGGACAGCGCGGTTTGCCCGGCCACCTGGCCGCGCAGACCTGCACCACTCAATACTTTTGCTTCGGCCATTGCTCTCTCCAATCTTGAATTTGTTAGGGACTTGGCAACTTCACGGGTCGGGGCTCCCCCGACAGTGCAGGAGCGAGCTTGCTCGCGATCCGGGCCCGCGCGCCCCAGCGAATCAGGGGCTGCGCGTTATCGCTGACGGCCATCGCGAGCAAGCTCGTTCCCACAGGGATTGATTCAGCCTTTCTTCTGCGCGAACAGCGCATCGAGCTTCTGCTCGAAGCTGTGGTAATCGATGCGCTCGTACAGTTCCATGCGGGTCTGCATGGTGTCGATCACATTTTGCTGGGTACCGTCGCGACGGATCGCGGTGTAGACGTTTTCTGCGGCCTTGTTCATGGCACGGAACGCCGACAGCGGGTACAGCACCAGGGAAACATCCACGGATTTCAACTGTTCGGTGGTGTACAGCGGTGTGGCGCCGAATTCGGTGATGTTGGCCAGGATCGGGGCTTTCACCCGATCGGCGAAGATCTTGTACATCTCGAGCTCGGTGATGGCTTCCGGGAACACCATGTCGGCGCCGGCCTCGATGCACGCCGCGGCGCGTTCCAGGGCCGACTCCAGGCCTTCCACCGCCAGGGCGTCGGTGCGCGCCATGATCACGAAGCTGTCGTCGGTACGAGCATCCACCGCGGCCTTGATGCGGTCGACCATTTCCTGCTGGGAAACGATCTCCTTGTTAGGGCGGTGACCGCAGCGCTTGGCGCCGACCTGGTCTTCGATATGGATCGCCGCGGCGCCGAACTTGATCATCGACTTGACGGTGCGCGCCACGTTGAAGGCCGACGACCCGAAACCGGTGTCCACGTCCACCAGCAGCGGCAGGTCGCAGACGTCGGTGATACGACGCACATCAGTGAGGACGTCGTCCAGACCGGTAATGCCCAGGTCAGGCACGCCGAGGGAGCCGGCAGCGACCCCGCCGCCCGACAGGTAGATGGCCTTGAAACCGGCGCGCTTGGCCAGCAGGGCATGGTTGGCGTTGATCGCGCCGACCACTTGCAACGGCTGTTCGCTGGCGACCGCATCGCGGAAACGCTGGCCTGGAGTGCTCTTGTTGGAACTCATGACTCACCTCGTGGAGTGGCTGTCTGATGGGCGCTGTCCTGGTAGTGACGCGCGATATTGCGTTTCGAGGCGCCGATGTGGCGGCGCATCAACAACTCGGCCAGTTCGCCGTCGCGATCGGCAATGGCATCGAGAATCCGGTGGTGTTCGGCAAAGGCCTGGTGCGGGCGGTTGGGGGTCGCGGAAAACTGGATGCGGTACATGCGCACCAGTTGATACAACTCGCCACAGAGCATCTGCGTGAGGGTGCGGTTGCCGGCGCCCTGGATGATCCGGTAGTGGAAGTCGAAGTCCCCTTCCTGCTGGTAGTAACCGACCCCGGCCTGGAACGCCGCATCGCGTTCGTGGGTATCGAGCACCCGGCGCAGTTCGTCGATTTCCTCGGTGGTCATGCGCTCGGCCGCCAAGCGACAGGCCATGCCTTCCAGGGACTCACGGATTTCGTAGAGTTCGATCAGCTCGGCATGGCTCAGGGACACTACCCGGGCGCCGACATGGGGCACCCGCACCAGCAGGCGCTGACCTTCCAGGCGGTGGATGGCCTCGCGCAGCGGGCCGCGACTGATGCCGTAGGTGCGCGCCAGCTCAGGCTCGGAGATCTTGCTGCCCGGGGCGATCTCACCCTTGACGATGGCCGCCTGGATCCGCCGGAAGACGTTTTCGGACAGGGTTTCAGAATCGTCCTGTGCCTGCATCGGGTGTTCGAGTTGATCCAGCATATTGTCGACACCTTTAAAATCAATGAGGCAAAAATTAGCCAATACACCGAAAACAGTCAAAGGAAAAATAGAGATTGTCGACAATCGTCTAATAACCCTAAGCGCCAGGGCAAGACAAAAGGCCCGCCCCCGGCGCTGGCGCCATAAAACCAGCATGCTAGAATGCCGCCCGCATTGGCCTGTCATCTTTTTATGGCACGCATACGAGGGAGCTTGCGCAGCAATGCCGGTCGCCTTGAACTGAAGAACCCATGCCCATCAGGATCTATGAGACTCAAGGCCCTTCCCCTACTGCTCTGCCTGCTTGCCCTGCCCGGCATCAGCGCCGCCGCCGGCAAGACTGTCTACGGCTTGAATGAATACGCTCGGCTGTCCGGCATCGACCTGGAGGTCGCGGCCAAGCTCGACACCGGGGCCAAGACCGCTTCCCTGAGTGCCCGCGACATCAAGCGCTTCAAGCGCAATGGCGAGTCCTGGGTGCGTTTCTACCTGGCGATCGACGCCGCCCATTCCCATCCCATCGAACGGCCTCTGGCCCGGGTCAGCAAGATCAAGCGCCGTGCCGGCGACTACGACCCCGATGAGGACAAGAACTACACCGCACGGCCGGTCATCGCCCTGGATGTCTGCATGGGCAGCGCCTTGCGCAGCATCGAAGTGAACTTGACCGACCGCAGCGCATTCCAATACCCGCTCCTGATCGGCTCCGAAGCCCTGAAACGCTTCGATGCGCTGGTCGACCCCAGTCTTAAATACGCTGCTGGCAAACCCGCCTGCGCCACCGACGCTCATACCGCAGAGTAATTCCAATGCGCTCTCTTACCCTTCATCTGAAAGTCCTGATCGCCATCCTGGTGGTGCTGGGCATTTCGATCACGGCCTATCAGATCTTCGTGCTCGGCATTCCGGTGACCGAAGACGCTACCGACGATCTGTGGAACATCGATGCCAAGGTCGAGTTCGTCGCCAACGGCAAGGACCCGATCAAGATCCAGATGTTCGTGCCGCCCCTGAGCCGCGATTACGTGAGCCTCAACGAGAGCTTCATTTCCAACAACTACGGGGTGGCGGTGAACCGCGTCGACGGCAACCGCAAGGTCACTTGGTCGGCGCGCCGGGCCAAGGGTAACCAGACCCTGTACTACCGCCTGGTGCTGACCAAGCGCTACAGCGCCGAGAAAGCCAAGGTCAAGGGTCCGACCTTCCGTGACAGCATGGCCGTGGAAGGCCCGGAAAAGATCGCCGCCGACGCCCTGCTGGCGCCGATCCGCCAGCATTCGGCGGACGTCGAGACCTTCATCAGCGAAGCCATCAAGCGGGTCAACAACGCCAATGATGACAACGCCAAGCTGCTGCTGGCCGGCGATCCGTCCAGCACCAACAAGGCGAAGATTGTCGAGCTGCTGCTGTCCATCGCCCACGTGCCGGTGGAAAAGGTCCACACCATCCGCCTGGTGGCCGACCAGCCGCAGACCCCGGAGCTCTGGCTGCGCAGCTTCAACGGCACCGACTGGCTGTACTTCAACCCGGAAACCGGTGAGCAGGGCATGCCCAGCGACCGCCTGCTGTGGTGGACCGGCGACGACAACCTGATCACCGTCGATGGAGGCAAGAAAGCCAACGTCACCTTCAGCCTCAACAACAGCGAAATGAACGCCATTCGCCTGGCCAAGCTGACCGACGAGAACACCGACGCCAACTTCCTCGAATACTCGCTGTACGGCCTGCCGCTGCAGACCCAGCAGACCTTCATGATCATGGTGATGATCCCCATCGGCGTGCTGGTGATCCTGGTGCTGCGCAACCTGATCGGCCTGCAGACCCTTGGCACCTTCACCCCGGTGCTGATCGCCCTGGCCTTCCGCGAGACCCAGTTGGGCTTTGGCATCGTGCTGTTCACGGTGATCACCGCGCTCGGGCTGTCCTTGCGCTCCTACCTCGAACACTTGAAGTTGCAGATGCTGCCGCGACTCTCGGTGGTACTGACCTTCGTCGTGGTGCTGATCGCCGCCATCAGCCTGTTCAGCCACAAGCTGGGCCTGGAACGCGGCCTGTCGGTGGCGCTGTTCCCGATGGTGATCCTGACCATGACCATCGAACGCCTGTCCATCACCTGGGAAGAGCGCGGCGGCGGCCATGCGATGAAAGTCGCCATCGGCACCCTGTTCGCCGCCTCCCTGGCGCACCTGATCATGAGCGTGCCGGAACTCACCTACTTCGTCTTTACCTTCCCGGCGATGCTGCTGATCCTGGTGGGCTTCATGCTGGCGATGGGTCGCTACCGCGGCTACCGCCTGACGGAGCTGGTGCGTTTCAAAGCCTTCGTCAAGGCCGACTCCTGATGTTCGGCCTGTGGAAGACCTGGAAAGCCCTGGAAGCGCGGGGAATCATGGGCATCAACCGGCGTAATGCCGACTACGTGCTCAAGTACAACAAGCGCAGCCTGTACCCCATCGTCGATGACAAGATCATCACCAAGGAACGGGCGATCAAGGCCGGTATCCATGTGCCGGAACTGTACGGGGTGATCTCCACCGAGAAGGAAATCGACAAGCTCGGCGAGATCCTCAAAGGGCGCAACGACTTCGTGATCAAGCCGGCCCAGGGCGCCGGAGGTGACGGGATCATTGTGATCGCCGACCGCTTCGAGGGCCGCTATCGCACGGTGTCCGGCAAGATCATCAGCCACGAAGAGATCGAGCACCATATCTCCAGCATCCTCACCGGCCTGTATTCCCTGGGCGGCCACCGCGACCGGGCGCTGATCGAGTACCGGGTGACCCCGGACCAGATCTTCAAGAGCATCAGCTATGAAGGCGTGCCGGACATCCGCATCATCGTGCTCATGGGCTACCCGGTGATGGCCATGCTGCGCCTGCCGACCCGCCAGTCCGGGGGCAAGGCCAACCTGCACCAGGGTGCCATCGGCGTCGGGGTCGACCTGGCCACCGGCCTGACCCTGCGCGGCACCTGGCTGAACAACATCATCACCAAGCACCCGGACACCACCAACGCGGTGGACGGCGTGCAACTGCCCTACTGGGACGGCTTCATGAAGCTGGCGGCCGGCTGCTACGAACTCTGCGGCCTGGGCTACATCGGCGTGGACATGGTGCTGGACCAGGACAAGGGCCCGCTGATTCTCGAACTCAACGCGCGGCCGGGGCTGAACATCCAGATCGCCAACGACTGCGGCCTGACCCAGCGCACCCACGCCATCGAAGCCCACCTTGAGGAGCTCAAGGCCCAGGGCATCGAGGAAAGCGTCGAGGAGCGGGTACGCTTCGCCCAGGAACTGTTTGGCCATATCCCTGCCGTGGAAGGCTGATAGCGCCTGCCGCAGGGTGCGAACGGAAGGTCCTGCGGACCTTTTCGCAGCCTGCGGCAGCAGCTACAGGTCGGTGAATACGCCACGAACCGGGCAAACACCGACATCCCCTCTAGGAGCAACTCCTGCAGAGGCATACAATCGCCAACCGCGCTCCGATGGCTGATTTGCCCCGCATGTTGACCTGTTCCGTACACCCGCTCCCCTACCGCACCAACCCCGCCGAGTATTTCGCGGCAATCGAGCACGCCCCCGGCGCCGTGCTGCTGGACAGCGGCCGGCCCAGCGCCGAGCGCGGGCGCTATGACCTGCTCAGCGCCTGGCCCCTGGCGCAGTTGACCGTGGCCGCCGCAGAAAGCGGCAGGGGCTTTCTCCAGCGCCTGCGGGACAACCTGGGGCAACTGGGCCCGGCGCAACTACCCGCGCCTTATGAACTGCCCTTCGCCGGCGGCCTGATCGGCTACCTCAGCTATGACTTCGGCCGCCATCTGGAGCGCCTGCCAAGCCAGGCCCGGGATGACCTGCAACTGCCCGACGCACGCTTTGGCCTGTATGCCTGGGCGCTGATCAACGACCACCAGGCAGGCACCAGCCAGCTGGTGTTCCACCCCAGCCTGGATGACACCGAGCGCCAGCGCCTGATTCAACTGTTCAGCCAGCCTCTGCCCGCGTCGCAGCCGGCATTCAAGCTGACCGGCGCCATGCTGGCTGATCTGAGCGCCGAGGACTACCGCCAGGCGTTCCAGCGCATCCAGCACTACATCCAGGCCGGCGACTGCTATCAGGTGAACTTCGCCCAGCGCTTTCGCGGCCAGTACCAGGGTGATCCCTGGGCGGCCTATTGCGCCCTGCGCGCCGCCTGCCCGACCCCCTTCTCGGGTTTCCAGCGGCTGCCGGAAGGCGGTGCGGTGCTGAGCCTGTCGCCGGAGCGCTTCGTCCACGTCAGCCAGGGCCGGGTGGAAACCCGCCCGATCAAAGGCACCCGCCCCCGCGGCCGGGATGCGGCGCAAGACGCGGCCAATGCCGCCGAGCTGCTGGCCAGCCCCAAGGACCGGGCGGAAAACCTGATGATCGTCGACCTGCTGCGCAACGACCTGGGGCGCACCTGCCGCATAGGCTCGGTACGGGTACCGGAGCTGTTCAGCCTGGAAAGCTACCCCAACGTGCACCACCTGGTGAGCAGCGTCACTGGCGAGCTGGCGGACGGCAAGGACGCCCTGGACCTGATCGCCGGCAGCTTTCCCGGTGGCTCGATCACCGGAGCACCGAAGATCCGCTCGATGCAGATCATCGACGAGCTGGAACCCACGCGGCGTGCCCTGTACTGCGGTTCGCTGCTGTACCTGGACGTGCGCGGAGAAATGGACAGTTCGATCGCCATCCGCAGCCTGCTGGCCAAGGACGGGCAGATCTGTTGCTGGGGCGGCGGCGGAATAGTCGCGGATTCCGACTGGCAGGAGGAATACCAGGAGTCCATCACCAAGGTGCGGGTGTTGCTGGAGACATTGCAGGGGCTTTAGGGCCTCTTCGCCGGCAAGCCGGCTCCTACACTCCCACCCGTAGGAGCTGGCTTGCCAGCGAAGGCGTCGGCAGGATTTGTGAAAAATCCAAGGGTCTCTTCGCCGGCGAACCGGTTTACAGGCTCAAGGTGCGGTTGGAAGCCTTGATGAACTCCTGCTTCAGCTCGGCAAAGCTGTGCACCGCCGGGAACTGCGGGAACTCGCGGATCACGTTGTCCGGGGCGTGGAACAGGATGCCGGCATCCGCCTCACCGAGCATCGTCGTGTCGTTGTAGGAATCCCCCGCCGCAATCACCCGGTAGTACAGGCTCTTGAAGGCCAGCACCGACTGGCGCTTGGGGTCTTTCTGGCGCAACTGATAGCCGGTCACCCGGCCGCCGTCATCGGTGATCAGGCGGTGGCAAAGCAGGGTCGGAAAGCCCAGCTGGCGCATCAGGGGCTGGGAAAATTCATAGAAGGTGTCGGAAAGGATCACCACCTGGAAGCGCTCGCGCAGCCAGTTGACGAATTCCACCGCGCCGTCCAGTGGCTTGAGGGTGGCGATCACTTCCTGGATATCCGAAAGCTTCAGGCCGTGTTCGTCGAGAATCCGCAGGCGCTGTTTCATCAGCACGTCGTAGTCGGGAATATCCCGGGTGGTTGCCTTGAGGGATTCAATCCCGGTTTTTTCGGCAAAGGCGATCCAGATTTCCGGGACCAGTACACCTTCCAGATCGAGACAGGCAATTTCCACAAGACACTCCCATTGGTTCTGATTATTTAAATTGAGCGAGCAAAAGGACTGCCGAACTCTAGCGATTCGCCTGCACAGGCGCAACGCAGAGGAGCGCGCCAGGGCGGTGTGGATTTTGTTAAGATCGCCCCCCTATAGAGCGCACAGCGCCACCGACCTGTAGGAAACCGCCCTGATGACCACATCGTTCGACGTCGCTGAACTCGCCGCGACCTATGCCAACAAGTCTGCCCAGGACATTCTCAAACTGGCCTTTGCCCAGTTCGGCGATGACCTGTGGATTTCCTTCAGCGGTGCCGAGGATGTGGTGCTGGTGGACATGGCCTGGAAGCTGAACAAGAACGTCAAGGTGTTCAGCCTGGATACCGGCCGCCTGCACCCGGAAACCTACCGTTTCATCGATCAGGTGCGTGAGCACTACAAGATCCAGATCGAGCTGATCTCGCCAGACCACAGCAAGCTCGAACCCTTCGTCAAGGAAAAGGGCCTGTTCAGCTTCTATAAGGACGGCCATGGCGAGTGCTGCGGTATCCGCAAGATCGAACCGCTGCGGCGCAAGCTGTCCACCGTCAGCGCCTGGGCCACCGGCCAGCGCCGTGATCAGAGCCCGGGTACCCGCAGCCAGGTGGCGGTGCTGGAAGTCGACACAGCCTTCTCCACGCCGGAGCGCACCCTGTACAAGTTCAACCCACTGGCACAAATGAGCAGCGAGGAGATCTGGGGTTACATCCGCATGCTCGAACTGCCCTACAACAGCCTGCATGAACGCGGCTTCATCAGCATCGGCTGCGAGCCCTGCACCCGCCCGGTACTGCCCAACCAGCACGAGCGCGAAGGCCGCTGGTGGTGGGAGGAAGCCACCCAGAAAGAATGCGGCTTGCACGCCGGCAACATCATCAGCAAAGCCTGACCCCCTTCCCTGCGGGCGCGCCTGAAGGACGCCCGCACTGAAAGCCAACCCGCAGCAAAACCTGTACACAAGAATGTCACCGTAGGTGCCATTTTTGTGTGCACTTCAAAGATTCCCCGCCCCAAAAGGTTACAAGCCTTTCCTGCGCCGATATCCATTGGGCGCCAAGCCGTGCCTGGCGAAAAATAAATACCTGTTCAAACGGTCAATTTTTAATCTCGTCTTTTCAGAAGGTTAGGAATAACCCATAACAAAACGAAATCAGCAGCCAATTTCATAGTCGTGAAATTGGCACAGAAGTGGCTTTAGTGGATTTATGTTTTGTATACAAAAAAACCAAAACATACATACACTAACCGTCCGCACGCCTGACCCACGACTCAAGCTGCAGATGCCCCGAACCCAGTGATTCCTCCCCTGTGACGAAGATTGTCGAGCCCCCTCGCTCAAGCACAGTCATCCAGGGCCGGAGTCAGGAGCATGCCGGAATGCGTACCAGCCCTTCCAACAACATCGCACTGGATCTGCCCTCCTCGCCGCATTCGCACAACGTCCAACAACCGGTCGCCGATGCGGCCCCCATCGCGCTCAGCCCACGCCTGCACAACCGCGACCTGGCACCGACCAAGGTCGAAGGCCGGCGCTGGGGTGGCTACAGCATCTTCGCCTTGTGGACTAACGATGTGCACAACATCGCCAACTACTCCTTCGCCATCGGCCTCTACGCCCTGGGCCTGGGCGGCTGGCAGATCCTGCTGTCCCTGGGGATAGGCGCGGCGCTGGTGTATTTCTTCATGAACCTGTCCGGCTACATGGGGCAGAAGACCGGGGTGCCGTTCCCGGTGATCAGCCGCATCAGCTTCGGCATCCATGGCGCGCAGATTCCGGCACTCATCCGGGCGGTGATCGCCATCGCCTGGTTCGGCATCCAGACCTACCTGGCCTCGGTGGTGTTTCGCGTGCTGCTCACGGCCATCCATCCGGGCTTCGCCGATTACGACCACAACTCGATCCTCGGCCTCTCGACCCTGGGCTGGGCCTGCTTCCTGGTGATCTGGCTGGTGCAACTGGCGATCCTCGCCTATGGCATGGAAATGATCCGACGCTACGAAGCCTTCGCCGGGCCGATCATCCTGCTGACCGTGGCCTGCCTGGCCGCCTGGATGTACACCCAGGCCGAGGGGCAGATCGCCTGGTCGATCCGCGAACCTCTGACCGGCGGCGAAATGTGGCGGCAGATCTTCGCCGGCGGCGCCCTGTGGCTGGCAATCTACGGCACCCTGATCCTCAACTTCTGCGACTTCGCCCGCTCCTCGCCGTGCCGCAAGACCATCAAGGTCGGCAACTTCTGGGGCCTGCCGGTGAACATCCTGGTGTTCGCCACCATCACCGTGCTGCTGTGCGGCGCGCAGTTCCAGATCAATGGCCGGGTCATCGAAAGCCCCACGGAGATCATCGCCTCGATCCCCAATACACTGTTCCTGGTCCTGGGCTGCCTGGCCTTTCTGATCGTGACCGTGGCGGTGAACATCATGGCCAACTTCGTCGCCCCGGCCTTCGTCCTCAGCAACCTGGCGCCCAAGTACCTGACCTTCCGCCGCGCCGGGCTGATCAGCGCGGCGCTGGCGGTGCTGATCCTGCCGTGGAACCTGTACAACAGCCCGCTGGTGATCGTGTATTTCCTCTCCGGCCTGGGCGCCCTGCTCGGCCC
This sequence comes from Pseudomonas protegens CHA0, assembly GCF_000397205.1. Taxonomy (NCBI): domain Bacteria; kingdom Pseudomonadati; phylum Pseudomonadota; class Gammaproteobacteria; order Pseudomonadales; family Pseudomonadaceae; genus Pseudomonas; species Pseudomonas protegens. Next base: position 2,069,783 of record NC_021237.1, on the reverse strand, counting down.
GCTGTACGGGGTGATCATGGTGGACTACTGGATCCTGCGCAAAGCCCAGGTCAACGTGCCGCAGCTCTATAGCGAAGACCCGCAAGGCGCCTATTTCTACAGCCACGGGGTCAACCTGCGGGCAGTGGCGGCCTTTATTCCCGCGGCGCTGATCGCCATCGTACTGGCCCTGGTGCCGGGTTTTGCCAGCGTCTCGCCATTCTCCTGGCTGATCGGAGCCGGCATCGCCGGGATGCTCTACCTGATCATCGCCAAGCGCCAGCCCGGCTACGCGGACGTCAGCGGCGAAAGCATCGCCGTGGACAACGTCAGCCATTGAACCTGCCCAGCCCGGCGCGCCGGGCCTGAACTGCCCAACCTGCAAGGAACCCTCATGCGAATTCTCGTGGTCAACGTCAACACCACCGACTCCATCACCCAGGCCATCGCCCACCAGGCACAAAGCGTGGCAGCGCCGGGTACCGAGATCATCGGCCTGACTCCCTACTTCGGTGCCGAATCGGTGGAAGGCAACTTCGAAAGCTACCTGGCGGCCATCGCCGTAATGGACCGGGTGCTGGCCTACGACCAGCCCTATGACGCGGTGATCCAGGCCGGCTACGGCGAGCACGGCCGCGAAGGCTTGCAGGAACTGCTGAACGTGCCAGTGGTGGACATCACCGACGCCGCCGCCAGCACTGCCATGTTCCTTGGCCACGCCTACTCGGTGGTCACCACCCTGGACCGCACCGTGCCGCTGATCGAAGACCGGCTCAAGCTCTCCGGCCTTTATGACCGCTGCGCCTCGGTGCGGGCCAGCGGCCTGGCGGTACTGGAGCTGGAGGAGGACCCGCTGCGCGCCGTGGAAGCCATCGTGCGCCAGGCCGAACGGGCGGTGACCGAGGACAAGGCCGAAGTCATCTGCCTGGGCTGCGGGGGCATGGCCGGCCTGGATGAACAGATTCGCTTGCGCACCGGGGTGCCGGTGGTGGACGGAGTAACGGCAGCAGTGACCATTGCCGAGTCCCTGGTGCGTCTGGGGCTATCCACCTCCAAGGTACGCACCTATGCCACACCCCGGCCCAAGCGAGTGCTGGGCTGGCCCTTGCGGGCGGGGCGCTGAGGCCGGCGGTACATAGAGTCGTCGCCAGGCCGGCTCCTACAAGGCGCTGAAGGCCTGAGCCAGGCCTTGCTCGGCGAACTGCTCGATGACGAAGTCGACGAAGGCCCGCGTCTTGCCCGGGAGCATCTTGTGCTCGGCGTAGTAGATCGAGGTAAAGCCATCGTCCACGTACCAGTCCGGCAACACCCGCTGCAAGGCCCCGGAACGCAGGTAATTGACGGCAAACGGCATGCTCACCAAGGCCAGGCCCAGCCCTTGGGCCGCGGCGATGCAGGCGGCCTCGGAATCGCTCATGGTCATGCTGGCCTTGAGCTCCAGCGGGCACATCAGCCCTCCCCGACCGGTCATCTGCCAGGTGCGGATGCGCCCGGTCTGGGGGGAGCGGATAAGAATCCCGCGGCAATGCCGCAGGTCTTCGGGCCCGTTGATCGGTGCCCGCCCCCGCAGGTAATCGGCGCTTGCCACCAGCACCCGGTGAGCCGGCGACAGCCGCCGGGCGACCACTCCCTGGGGCAATTCGAAACCGCCGCCAATGGCCGCATCGAAACCTTGGCCGATCAGGTCCACCTGGCGGTTGTCGAAATGCCAGTCGGGATGAATATCCGGGTAGCGGCGCAAAAAGGCGCCGAGCATCGGCACTATGTACAGCCCGCCGAACACCGTGCCCATGCTGACCTTGAGCGTCCCCGCCGGGCGCCCCTGGGCATCGGCCAGGGTGCTGACCGCGTTCTGGATGGTCTGCAGGCTGTCGGCGACTTCCGCGAGAAACAGGCGGCCGGCCTCGGTCAGGGTCAGGCGTCGGGTGCTGCGCTGGAACAGGCGCACACCAACCCGGGTTTCCAGCTTGGCCACGCTCTTGCCCACCGCCGCCGGGGTCAGGCCGAGCCGTCGCGCCGCCTCGGCAAAGCTGCCGACTTCAGCGCTGCGGACAAAACATTCGATACTGCTAAAGGCTTCCATAGAGGCCACTCTAAACTTCTGGTTTACACAGAGTATAGAAATTACCGGCTACACAGAGGCTAATCAGCGGCAGATACTCGCTCCAAGCACAAGGCACCCGGCCTTGAATCTCTGGAGAAGCACATGAGCACATATGACCTCAGCGGCAAAGTAGCCTTGATCCAGGGCGGTTCCCGCGGCATCGGCGCAGCCATTGTCGAGCGCTTGGCGGCAGAAGGCGCCAGCGTCGCCTTTACCTACGTCAGTTCGGCGAGCAAGGCCCAGGCCCTGCAGGACAGCATCATCGCCAAGGGTGGCAAGGCCCTGGCGATCCACGCCGACAGCGCCGACGCCGAGGCCATCCGCCGAGCAGTGAACGACAGCGTCAAGACCTTTGGCCGCCTCGATATCCTGGTCAACAACGCCGGGGTGCTGGCCATCGCACCCTTGGACGAGTTCAAGCTGGAGGACTTCGACCAGACCCTGGCGATCAACGTGCGCAGCGTATTCATCGCCACCCAGGAAGCCGCACGACACATGGGCGAAGGTGGGCGCATCATCAACATCGGCAGCACCAACGCCGACCGCATGCCCTTCGCCGGTGGCGGCCCCTACGCCATGAGCAAAGCCGCACTGGTGGGCCTGACCAAGGGCCTGGCCCGGGACCTGGGCCCGCGGGGCATCACCATCAACAACGTCCAGCCCGGCCCGGTGGACACCGACATGAACCCGGCGGACAGTGACTTCGCCGCGAGCCTGATGAACCTGATGGCTATCCGTCGCTATGGCCATGCCGAAGAAGTCGCCGGTTTCGTCGCCTACCTGGCCAGCGCCGAAGCGGGCTATATCACCGGCGCCAGCCTGACCATCGACGGTGGCTTCGGCGCCTGATACCCCACAAAAAAACGGGCCGCCGGTGACCGGCGGCCCGTTTTTCAGTGCCTTTAAAACAGCGGTTTGCTACCGCTCAGCCATCAGTCCCAGTGCAGGTGGGGCAAGCCGCAGGCAGCCGGCTGAAAGCCTTTGAGGGAACGGATGATCCCGTGGGCATGGGCAAACTTGCTATCGGCCATGGCCGGATCGGGCACTGCGATCACGCTCATGCCAGCGGCCCTGGCCGCGGTCACGCCAAACGGCGAATCCTCGAACACCAGACACTCGGCCGGGGCCACCCCCAGGCGGCGGGCAGCCGTGAGGAAGATATCCGGCGCCGGCTTGGCCGCCGTCACTTCCGGATCGTCGGCGGTGACGATGGTGTCGAACAGCGCGAACCAGTCGCCATGGCGGGTGGTTTTCTCGCCGAACGACATCTGCGACGAACTGGTGCCCACGGCAATGGGGATCCGGTGTTCCTTCAAGTGCCGCACCAGCTCTTGGGCCCCGGGCATGGCCTGGGCGCGGGGAAAGCGCTCACGCATCAACGGTTCGCGCATCACCAGGAACTCTTCGGCGCTGATGGGCAGGTCCAGGGCCTGGACCACATAGCGCGCCAGGTCGCCGGCTCCCCGGCCGATGATGTTCTGCTTGATGGTCCAATCGTAGGTGCGGCCATAACGCTCGGCGATCAACTGGGTGATCTCGGTGTAGATGCCCTCGGTGTCCAGGAGCAAGCCGTCCATGTCGAAAATGACGGCCTTGATCGGCCCCAAATCATTCAACTGTGCATTCATCGCATCTGATCCGTTAGCAAAAGTACATTCCAGGGAGCGGCTCAGGTACGGCCAGTTCTTCTTGGCAATTCATCAATTAAAGGATTCAGCAGCATAGCGGCGGGCTTGGGTCGGGAGCAACCGAGGGGGCTGGACGGCGGTTGCTGCGGACCTTAGTTGGCTGCACCAGGCGGGCTCTTGTCGCCTTCCGGCGCCTCTTGCAGAGGTACGCGTGCATCGTCCTGCAATGAACCGGGGTCTTCATTCCCGGGGTCGTTGATCACCTCCGGCTCGTCGGAAGCGGGCTGTGCCTGGCCTGGCGTCTCGCGGGGCATGATCGTCTCCTTGAACATCGGGACTCAGAGCCTTGAGTATGGCGAAGCCTGGGGCAAGCCACACAAAAAACCCGGCGCAGGGCCGGGTTTTCTTCAGGCAAGGCAGAATCAGTGACGCTTCTTGTGACCCATGCTGCTACCCAGGGCGCCACCGGCCGCGCCGCCGATACCGGCACCGACGGTCGAGCCGGTGCTACCGCCCAGGCGATTACCGATCAGCGAGCCACCGGCCGAACCCAGGCCACCACCGATGGCCGCCTTGGCCCGGCTGCCTTTGCGCGCCCCGGCCGCACTGCCTGCCGCACCGGCAACACCCGCGCCGATTGCCGCACCGGTACTGCCACCGAGCTTCTGCCCGACCACATTGCCCAACGCGCCGCCAAGCCCGCCACCAATGGCTGCAGTGCCATCGCCGGCCATAGCGCCTTGAGCCAGCAGAAGTCCCACAACCAGGGCAGGTAGAGTTAAACGCATGACTTGAACCTCAAAGAAAGACTGTCGGACTGACAAGAAAGCCCAGTGCCACGCTGGCCAATTCGAGCTATCGCGGCCGCACCCGGGTTGCTCCCAGGTGCCTTGGACAGCTGATTTTAAAAGAGTTTTATCCCCGCGCAAAAAAAAGCCCGCTGGGGAACGGGCTAGGGATGCTGCTTTTAACGGATGGTTCGAGCCTACTCAGGCAGATGTGAAGATTATGTGAAAAGAGCCTGTCAGTGGGAGCAACACCAACAAACCTTGGGCTTCACCTATCCCGAGGCATCTTCAGCTCACCTTACCGAAAATGTTCAGACCGGGCCGCTGGCAGGCAACGCCTTGGAACGTTACCAGTGCAACGCCCCGATCTCCGCCACAGAGGCTCGAACGCAGTTGCACTCAACGAATGCTGCGGATGCTGCCTTTATTGCCTTTGACCGTGACCGAGACTTTCTTGAAGACAAAGTAGTTTTCTTCACTCACTTCATAACGCGGAGCAACGATCAGGTCGGCGCCCGAAGATTTGACTGCCTTGAAAGCCGCAGCGGACTTGACCGCACTGACCGGATCGAGGCCCAGGCCACCCAGCGCACCACCGCCATCGCCACCGTAAGCCACACCGTCGGCAAACTGGCTATCGCCACCGAACTTCAGGAAACCAAACAGAATGTTGACCGACGACTGACCGGAAATCGCTTCGCCCACTGCTACATCCGCCTTCAGGTCAGCCTTGACCTGACTGTCGATTGGCGAAGATGGCTGGCTGATGTTGTAGCTGGTGCAACCTGCGGCGGTGGCAACAAGCGTGGACAATGCGAGGAGTTTGAAAATGGCTTTCACGTTTATTTCCTTATCGCGTTTCATATAAAAGGCATCATCGCTGGATGCGCAGCCCCGTTTGAATCGGGATAAGGAACATATCGCCACTTATAACAAATTGAGATAAGAAAATTCCTAAACACATAGAAAAACATCTTAACAAATAGCCCAAAAAGCTCCCTAGCGAACAATGGGACCTCGCCAATCTTTCCCCTGAAAAACCTCCAGGCAATAAAAAGCCCCGCATAAAGCGGGGCCGCCTGCATCCTACGTTACCTTCTCTTCGGCAACGCCCTGGGGAAAAACATCTTGTTGCTGGCTACAGGCACCGCCGCCTTTCTCTTGCTGACAACTGTGCCAGAAGATTCAACCTCTGCTTCGAATGCGGCCTGACCGCAACGCACTAAGTTGTTGATTGGGAACTCATCCCCGTTGTCTTCAATATAAGCAAGACTCCTCATACCCAGCTCCCTCCAACAACCGACCAGTACCGGCAAGCTCCTGATTGCCTGGAAAATACTGCTCGTCACGGCAGTTCAGACTAGACAGTCATTTGCCGACCCGCCGTTCAAAACAGACAGGCGCCGACGAGTGGCTGCACGCCATGGGCGACGATGGATCGCTCCACCTCCCGACCGCACGTAACAGCTGAAAATGGGCCGGTTGTCATCGGGTTACTACAGCTGGCATTAAAGCTTTGAAGACCAGCCTGGAAGCATGTGCTCAAGCTCTACATTACTTCACCAGCCGCCACCACCTGAAAAAACCCAGATTTTTATATCTTTGTCAATAGTGCCGTTGAGCGACTGTGCGGAAAATAACGCAGTGCTAGGCTTTCCTGGCGTCACACCATGCGCGCGCCCGATCTGTTCAGGCTATTGATAAAGGCAGGTCAGGCTCAGGTACAAGCCGCTTGTCAGATGACTGAAAGGATTCGCACATGAAAAAGTCCATAACTGCTCTGGCCGTATCCGCGACGATCGCTTTCACCGCAACTGTCGCGAACGCTTCCGTACATCCGACCCCGATCAAGGCTCCGCAGACCCTCAATCAGGTGACAGCTTCTACTGATACCCCTTTCGGAACCCAAAAAGCAGCGAGCGAAATCCAGATGGCCAGCCTGGCCAGAAGCTGCTCCGATAGCCGATATTCCTGGTGGGAATACAGCGGTTGGGAAATCGTCGGCTGCCTCATAAGCGGCCAGTGGTAACCCTTCAGGCGTAGCTGGTGCGTGGTTTGCCGAATGAGCGCGCACCAGAGCCTGCTACAGGCTGCCCCGGGGTCAACCCAACACAACTTCCCCCTACCTGCTCGATCGGGACATTTTTCAGACGCCAAAAACCACAAACCCCCGACTTTCTTTAGGAAAGTCAGGGGTTTGTGTTTGTAGAATGTGGCGGTGAAGGAGAGATTCGAACTCTCGATACAGTTTCCTGTATACACACTTTCCAGGCGTGCTCCTTAAGCCACTCGGACACTTCACCGTATCTCTTCAAACCGATTCAGTCTGTCGAGGCGCGCTAATGTAGTCGATCGCTTTTCAGATGGCAAACTTTTTTTTCAGAATTTTCATGCGCTTAAGCTCGATCCCCGGCCAAGGGCAATGCAGCCCCCCATGCAATAAGGCAAACCGGCCATTCTTCAGCCTTGCCCACAACCCTATAGAAGAAACCATGCGTTACCCGCTGTGTGATGCAGGGCCCTTGGCGGCCTCGGGGCTGACTCACCAGTCAGTCATGGCGCTTTACCGCAGCTACCGTGGTGGGTAACTTCTGCAGCACTTCAATACAAGGAATTGCGTCATGAGTGAGTTGATTTCCTACCATCTCGAAGACGGTATCGCGACCCTGACCTTGAGCAATGGCAAGGTCAATGCCATCTCCCCGGACGTGATTGCCGCCTTCAATGCGGCGCTGGATCAGGCTACCGCCGATCGCGCGGTGGTGATCATCACCGGCCAGCCGGGGATTCTCTCTGGCGGCTACGACCTCAAGGTCATGACAGCCGGCCCCAAGGAGGCCGTGGCTCTGGTAACCCTGGGTTCGACCCTGGCCCGCCGCCTGCTTTCCCACCCCTACCCGGTGATCGTCGCTTGCCCAGGGCACGCGGTGGCCAAGGGCGCGTTCCTGCTGCTGTCGGCGGACTATCGCATCGGTGTCGAAGGCCCCTTCAGCATCGGCCTCAATGAAGTGCAGATCGGCATGACCATGCACCACGCGGGTATCGAGCTGGCCCGTGACCGCCTGCGTCGCTCGGCTTTGCATCGCTCGGTAATCAATGGCGAGATGTTCGACCCGCAAAGCGCGGTAGATGCCGGCTTCCTCGATAAGGTGGTAGCGCCCGATGAACTGCAAGGCGCCGCCCTGGCCGCTGCACGCCAGTTGAAGAAGATCAACATGGTGGCGCACAAGAACACCAAGCTGAAGGTGCGCAAGGCACTGCTGGATGCCCTGGACAACGCGATCATCCAGGACCAGGAGCACCTGGGCTGAAACCCTCGGATTTGCTACCTGAACCAGCCCGGCCTTCGCGCCGGGCTTTTTACTGCATGCCTTGCCAACAAGCCGCGACCGCTCTAGATCACCATCGCCAGCCATTGCTGGAAACATGTACTTAAACATCGCCCATCTCCCGGCTGAGAACGGCAATTGCCGAAAACAGTGTACATCCGTACACTGCGCCACCTTTTGTCCCCGGGTGGGCCGTTTAGATGCTGTATCTGCTTCGTATGTCGTTGATGGGCTTGCACTTTATCCTGGCAGGCAGCCTGGGCCTGCTGCTCGGCCTGTGCCGCCCATTCAACCCGGACAACAGCCGACTGTGCGCCCGTCTCTACGCCTGGCCGGCGATGTGCATCCTGCGCTTGCGGGTCAAGGCCGAGGTCGGCCCGCTGATGGACAAACCCCAGGGCTGCGTGATCATCGCCAACCACCAGTCCAACTACGACCTGTTCGTATTCGGCAACGTGGTGCCGCGAAGGACCGTGTGCATCGGCAAGAAGAGCCTGAAATGGGTGCCGCTGTTCGGCCAGCTGTTCTGGCTGGCAGGCAACGTGCTGATCGACCGTGGCAACCCGCACAAGGCCCGGCGCTCGATGCTCACCACCACCCACACCTTGCAGCACGAGGACACCTCGATCTGGGTCTTCCCGGAAGGCACCCGCAACCTCGGGGAAGAGCTGCTGCCCTTCAAGAAAGGTGCATTCCAGATGGCCATCGCCGCAGGCGTGCCCATAGTCCCGGTGTGCGTCAGCAGCTACATCAAGCACATGCGCCTGGATCGCTGGAACAGCGGCAAAATCCTGATCCGCTCGCTGCCCGCCATCCCCACGGCCGGGCTGACCCTGGACGACATGCCCCTGCTGATCGCCCAGTGCCGCGAACAGATGCGCGAATGCATTGCCAGCATGGACCGCCAGCTGCAGGCCGCCTGACCCCGGCGCCACAAAAAGCCCGCCTTGCGCGGGCTTTTATTTGTCCGCGAACTCCCTCGCGGCCAGTGACTCTGATGGAGCATTGCAGGCTAAGCTGCACCTGATCTATCACCGCCCCCTTGATAAGAAGAAGTGAACCGGAACCATGGGTAGAGTTGTTGCTGCCGCCGTCTACAGCGGCGGAAAAAAAGTCACGGATATCAGCCTCGACGAAGGGGCCGCCTGGGCCGCCAAGCCCGGCCACTTCGTCTGGATCGGCCTGGAGGAACCCAACGCCCACGAGCTGGCCAACCTGCAGCGCCAGTTCAACCTGCATGAACTGGCCATCGAGGATGCCCTGGAAAAGCACAGCCGGCCGAAGCTGGAAACCTTCGGCGACGCGCTGTTCATCGTCACCTATTCGCCGGTGCGCGATCAGGGCAAGCTGGAGTTCATCGAAACCCACATCTTTGCCGGCAACGGCTACATCATCACCGCGCGCAACGGCCACTCGGCCTCCTATGGCTACGTGCGCCAGCGCTGCGAGGCGCGCCCGCTGCTGCTGGAGCACGGTGAAGACTTCGTGCTCTATGCCCTGCTGGACTTCGTTACCGAGAACTACCAGCCGGTCAGCGAAGCCATCCACGCGGAAATCGACGAGCTGGAGCGCAACGTCCTCTGCGACTCGCTGAACGAACGGGACATCCAGCACCTGCACGGCCTGCGCCGCGACGTGCTGCGCCTGCGCCGGCATGTAGCGCCCATGGTGGAGATCAGCGAAGAGCTGCAGAAGCTCAGTTTTCCCTTTATCGACAAGAACATGCGGCCGTACTTCCGGGATGTGCAGATTCACGTCACCCGGCAGATGGAAGACCTCTCGACCCTGCGCGATATCGCCAGCCAGACCATCGAGATCGGCGTACTGCTGGAGGCTTCACGGCAAAGCATCGTGCAACGCAAGTTCGCCGCCTGGGCCGCGATCCTGGCGTTTCCGACGGCGGTGGCGGGAATCTACGGGATGAACTTCCAGAACATGCCGGAGCTGAGTTGGCACTACGGCTACTTTGGCGTCCTGGGTTTTATCAGCGTGGGTTGTGTCGGCCTCTGGGCCAGCTTCAAGCGTTCCGGCTGGCTCTGAAGGAGCGACGGCCCTGCGCCTTGCGGCAGGGCCATGGCCGGGTTCAGGCAGCCTCGGGCTTGTGAGCGACGAAACGCATCATCCACTCCGCCACAGTGGTGCCGTGATGGTCGTGCTCAAGGCTGGCCACGCCCTTCTGGTAGATCTGCTCGCCGAGAAACTCCTGGCGCAGGTCCAGTAAGGCGCGGGAATAGTCGTGGATGAACTCGGGGTGGCCCTGGAAACACAGCACCTGATCATTGATATGGTAGGCCGCGAACGGACAGAAATCGCTGGAGGCGATCACCGTGGCGTTCTCCGGCAAGGCGGTAACCTGGTCCTGATGGCTGATCAGCAGCGTCAGCTCCTCCACCACCGGGCTCATCCACGGCGCCTTGGCCGCCAACTTGTAGCTGTGGGTACCGACACCCCAGCCCTGGCTCGCGCGCTCGCTCTTGCCCCCCAGCAGCAATGCCAGCAACTGATGGCCGAAGCAGATGCCCAACAGCTTGTCGCCACGCTCGTAGCGCCCCAGCAGGTAGGTCTTGAGGGTCTGGATCCAGGGATCGGTGCCGAACGAATCGGCCTTGCTGCCTGTCACCAGATAGGCGTCGAATTCCAGGTCATCGCTGGGGTACTCCCCCTGGACCACGTTGTAGACGCTGAATTGGGCAGCGATGGGCTGCTGGGAAAACAGGCGCTGGAACATCTGCCCGTAACCCTGATATTGATCGACCAGTTCGGGACGCAGGATATCGGTTTCAAGAATGCAGATGCGTAGCGACATAAAAAATTCCTGACAAGGCGATGGCAATAATGAACAGTCCAGAGCCTGCCTTGAAATACCACGGCAAGGCAAGCCCCGGATCAGCTCATTGAGCGCCTGTCGGTGTCAGAACAACTGGCCCAGGCGAGCCTTTTCCAGAAGCAGCGTCGGCGGCCGGAAACGCTCGCCATATTGCTCGGCCAGGTACTGCGCACGGGCGACGAAATCCTGCACCCCGTACTGATTGATGAACTGCAGGGCGCCCCCGCTCCAGGCGGCAAAGCCGATGCCGAAGATCGAGCCGATGTTGGCGTCCGCCGTGGAGTGCAACACTCCCTCCTCCACACAACGCACAGTCTCGATGGCCTGGACGAACAGCAGGCGATCCCGCACATCCTGGGGCGAGATCTGCCCGTCGGCCTTGTAGAAGCGCGTGCGCAACTGCGGCCACAAATGCTTCTGGGCACCGGCCGGATAATCGTAGAAACCGCCACCGGCCGCCTTGCCCGGGCGCTTGTATTCGTTGAGCAGCAGGTCGATCACGGCAAATGCCGGATGTTCGATGGCCGGCTTGCCCTCGGCCTGCAGGTCCTTGGCGGTCTGCTGGCGGATATGGCTCATCAGGCTCAGGGAAACCTCGTCGGAAATTGCCAGCGGCCCCACCGGCATCCCGGCCTTGCGCGCTTCGGTCTCGATCATCGGCGCCGCGATGCCCTCGCCGAGCATGGCGATGCCTTCGTTGGTGAAGGTGCCGAACACCCGGGAGGTGAAGAAACCACGGCTGTCATTGACCACGATCGGGGTCTTCTTGATCTGCAAGACAAAGTCGAAGCCGCGGGCCAGGGTTTCATCGCTGGTTTTCGCCCCCTTGATGATTTCCACCAAGGGCATTTTTTCCACCGGGCTGAAGAAATGCAGGCCGATGAACTTGTCCGGGTTCGGCACTGCCGTAGCCAGGCCAGTGATGGGCAGGGTCGAAGTGTTGGAGGCGATCACCGCGTCACCGCCGACCACCTGCTGCGCAGCCCGGGAGACCTTGGCCTTGAGCTCGCGATCCTCGAACACCGCCTCGATGATCAGGTCGCAACCGGCCAGGTCGGCATCCTCGGCGGTGGTGCGGATCCGCGCCAGGGTGGCGTCCCGCTGCTCGCGGCTCAACTGCCCGCGAGCCACCTTTTTCTCCAGCAGCGCCGCCGAGTGGGCCTTGCCCTTCTCGGCCGCCTCGAAGCTGATGTCCTTGAGCACCACCTCGATACCCGCCACCGCACTGACATAGGCAATGCCCGCGCCCATCATGCCGGCGCCAAGCACCCCGAGCTTTTTCGTGACCTGCGGCGGCACGCCCTGTGGCCGTGAGCTGCCGGCATTGATCTGGTTGAGCTGGAACCAGAAGGTGCCGATCATGTTCTTCGCCACCTGGCCTGTGGTCAGCTCGGTGAAGTAACGGGTCTCGATCAGTTGCGCGGTGTCGAAATCCACCTGGGCGCCTTCGACGGCAGCGCAGAGGATCTTTTCCGGCGCGGGGAAGCAACCCTGGGTCTTGATCCGCAGAATCGAGGGGGCGATGGCCAGCATCTGCGCAACCTTGGGGTTCGACGGTGTGCCACCAGGGATCTGGTAGCCGCGCACATCCCAGGGCTGTTGCGCGCCCGGGTTGGCGAGGATCCAGGCCCGAGCCTTGGCCAGCAGGTCGTCGCGGTCCGTCGCCAGGGCATCGATCAGGCCTGCTTGCAACGCCTGCTGCGGGCGCACTTTCTTGCCTTCCAGCAGATAGGGCAGAGCCTTTTCCAGGCCCAGCATGCGCACCATGCGCACTACCCCGCCGCCGCCGGGCAACAGGCCCAGGGTGACTTCCGGCAGGCCGACCTGTACCGATTTATCGTCCAGTGCAACGCGATGATGGCAGGCCAGGCAGATTTCCCAGCCGCCGCCCAGGGCCGCGCCATTGATTGCAGCGACCACCGGCTTGCCCAGGGTTTCCAGGGCTCGCAGCTGGCCCTTGAGGGCCAGCACCATGTCGTAGAAAGCCTTGGCCTCGGGCCTGCCGACCTTGATCAGCTCATTGAGGTCACCGCCGGCGAAGAAGGTCTTTTTCGCCGAGGTGATGATCACCCCGGCAATCGATTCCCGTTCGGCCTGCAAGCGCGCCACGGCACCGGCCATGGCGTCGCGGTACAGGGCATTCATGGTGTTGGCGCTCTGGCCCGGCATATCGATGGTCAGGACGACGATCTGGTCCTGGCCTTTTTCGTAACGGATGGCATCGGTCATGAAAGGGATTCCTTGAAGTCGGGGCTCAGAGGCGTTCAATGATGGTGGCGATACCCATGCCGCCGCCGACACAGAGGGTCGCCAGGCCATAGCGCTGGCGCCGGGTTTCCAACTCATCGAGCAAGGTGCCGAGGATCGCGCAGCCGGTGGCCCCCAGCGGGTGGCCCATGGCGATGGAGCCGCCGTTGACATTGACCTTGGCCGGGTCGATGGCCATGTCCTTGATGAACTTGAGCACCACCGAGGCGAAGGCTTCATTGACTTCGAACAGGTCGATGTCCTCGACCCGCAGCCCGGCCTTGGCCAGGGCCTTGCGGGTGGCCGGCGCCGGGCCGGTGAGCATGATGGTGGGGTCGGTGCTGGTGACCGCCGTGGCCACGATCCGCGCCCGGGGCTTGAGCCCCAGCTCGCGGCCCTTGGCTTCGGAGCCGATCAGCATCAGCGCCGCGCCGTCGACGATGCCCGAGCTGTTGCCGGGGGTGTGCACATGGTCGATCCGCTCCACATGGCTGTAGACCCGTAGCGCCGTGGCATCGAAGCCCATCTGCCCCATCATCTCGAAACTCGGCTTGAGCTTGCCCAGGCCCTCCAGGGTCGAATCGGCGCGAATGAACTCGTCATGGTCCAGCAGCACGATGCCGTTCTGGTCCTGCACCGGCACCAGGGATTTGGCAAAGGCCCCGCCAGCCCGGGCGCGGGCGGCCTTCTGCTGGGAGTGCAGGGCAAAGCGGTCGACGTCCTCCCGGGAGAAGCCTTCCAGGGTCGCGATCAGGTCGGCGCCAATCCCCTGGGGGGTGAAATGGCTGTGCAGGTTGGTCTCCGGGTCCAGCACCCAGGCCCCGCCGTCGCTGCCCATGGGCACCCGCGACATGGACTCGACGCCGCCAACCACCACCAGTTCCTCGAACCCGGAACGCACCTTCATCGCCCCCAGGTTGACCGCTTCCAACCCGGAAGCGCAGAAGCGATTGATCTGCACCCCGGCCACGCTTACGTCCCAATCCGCAGCCTGGACCGCGGTCTTGGCGATATCGGCGCCCTGATCACCGATGGGCGTCACACAGCCCAGGACCACGTCGTCCACCTGGCTGGTGTCCAGCTCGCAGCGCTGCTGCAGGGCCCGCAACAGGCCCGCGGTCAGGTTCACCGGTTTCACGCTGTGCAAGGCGCCATCGGCCTTGCCTTTGCCACGGGGCGTGCGTAACGCATCGAATATCAAAGCTTGGGTCATGACGTCCTCGAACCGCTGTGCAGGGGAAAATGTCGAGCTCCCACCTTAGGCGCGGCAGCGTCGGATTCAATGACCGATGCGCTCAGCCGCCTTGACGCCGACGCTCAGACGAACGGTAGGCAGCTAAGGGCTCTGCCGATGAAGGGTCGCGAGCTGTCTAGCCAGAGGGCGGCCAAGGCACGCCCGGGCCGATATATAGCCTTTTAATAAATCAGAAATATAAATTCATACGAATTGGATCTAAGCCAGAGGATTCAAGGCCCCTAAGGTAGAAACTGTAGGAAGTTCCAGACGGATTCTGCACTGGGGCAAGTAAGAAAAAGGACACATAGCCGGTTCATAGTGACTCGTAATGGAGTTCACCCACCGGCATGCATTGACGCTCAGGAATAACAACAAAAGGCATTCAGCCATGTTCAAGCATTCGAAAGTACGTCAGGCGGGGCTCATTCTTTTCGCAACCACACTGCTGTTGATCTTGCCGAATCTCACCAAAGTGATCGGCTGATCTGTGGCTGCTCAATCAACGAGACGGAAAATTGTCCCCGGTTCCTACCGGGGCACGGACTTGTGTGCCAGTCTTCCTGAGGAACACCAAGGGGAAGACTCATGCGCCATTGGATTGCACTCGCCACACTCCTGAGCGCCTTTCACGCTCACGCCGGAATCATCGACGTCAACCGCGCGGTGGACGAAATCAATGATGGGGCGTTGATCCTCGATCTGCGCAACGAGAGCGACTTTGCCGCCGGCAATGTGCACAACTCGCTGCAGGTCAATCTCGAACTGGAGGACGGCACCGGCATCAGCGCCGAGGGCCTGGCCTACCAGTTGCGCAAAGTGGTGCTGGACCCCAACGCCACCGTGGTGATCTACAGCGACACCAACCAGCACGCCCTTGAAGCCGAAGACACGCTGGTCAAGCACGGCTATTTCGGTATCGTGAACGGCGGCAACTACGAAGAACTCCGGGACGCCCTGTTCGACCATGTGTCGCGACCAGACGACGTGCTTCCCGGCGACGAACCCACTGACGACGACCCGACGGCCATCAATTGAAAGTATTCCTCCTTGGCGCTGCCCTGCTGCTGAGCAGCCCGCTGCACGCCGCGCAACTGCTGATCGACCTGGGCTCCGCCAGCTACACCTGGCAGACCGAAGAACTGCTAAGGCACCCCCAGGCCCAGACCATTACCATCAAGGACGATGTGTCCTACAAGCGCGACATGCAGTACCGTGCCGTGCCCATGGCGAGCCTGCTCAAGGGCCTGAAGGCCGAAGACCATCTTCAAGCCGTGGCCCTGGACGGCTTTGCCGCGGAGCTCAGCGCCGCGCCGCTGCTTGAACGTCAGGGCGCCCAGGCCTGGCTGGCCGTGGAGGACCCGAGCCGGCCCTGGCCTGCGCTGGCTGCCGACAAACCCAGCGCCGGGCCTTTCTATCTGGTGTGGACCGACCCTGCCGCCGGGCATATCAGCCCGGAGCAATGGCCGTTCCAGGTGGCGCGCATCCAGCGCCTGGAGCCAGTGGCGCAGCGCTTCCCGGCCCTGCTTCCGGATCCGCAGTTGGCGGCCACTGATCCAATCAACCAGGGCTTTGCCCTGTTCCAGAAAAACTGCCTGGCCTGCCACCGGCTCAACGGTGCCGGCGATTCACAATTCGGTCCGGACCTGAATATCCCCTACAGCCCCACCGAGTACTTCAGCGGCGATTTCCTCAAGCGCTATATCCGCGATCCGCAAAACATGAGGCGCTGGCCCCAGGCGAAGATGCCCGGGTTCAACAACAACGTGCTGCCGGATCAGGAGCTGGACCTGCTGCTGGGGTATCTCAGGCACATGGCGGGGCGCAAGCAGGTTCCCTGAGCCTTGCGACATCGCCTTTGCCACCTCTGGCGCCTTCGCCGGCAAGCCGGCTCCTAGCGAAAACGCGTGTTACTGCTGGAGCACCCTGGCGTGCATCTGCTCACCGGCGGCGCCCCGGCGCATGCCGCGTACCGGGCAGGCATCCAGGTAGTCCAGGCCCACCGCCAGCTTGAGGTGGCGCTCGGGCCGCGCCAGTTGGTGGGTCACATCGAAGCTGTACCAGGCACCTTCCAGCCAGGCTTCGGCCCAGGCGTGGCCAAGTAATTGCCCGCTGTCCTCGCGGTACAGATAACCGGAAACAAAGCGTGCCGGAACGCCCAGGCTACGGGCACAGGCAAGGAAGGCGTGGGTGTGGTCCTGGCAGACCCCGGCGCGCCTGGCGAAAGCCTGCGCCGCGCTGGTGGTCACGCCCGTTGCCCCAGGCGTGTAGGCCATGAGCTGGTGCAGCCCATGCATCAGGTCGATCAACCCTGTGCGATCACGCCGCCTTGCGCATTGCCGGTCGGCGAACTCGCGCAGCTGCGCATCCACCTCGGTCAGACTGGTGAAACGCAGGAACGGCAAGGGCGACTGGCATTCATGCTCGGCCTCGCGCAGCTCATCGATATCCACTTGGCCACGGGCGCCGATGATCACTGCTTCGTGGGGCTCGTCCAGGGTCAGTACGTGCAGGATGTTGCCGAAGGGGTCCCGTTGCGCACGCACCGGTCGTGGCAGATCCAGCTGCCAGCAGAGCACTTGCTGGCGCTCGCTGTCGTGGGGTGTCAGGCGCAGGTACTGGATGCTGGCGCCTACCGGATCGGCGTAGCGATAGGCGGTTTCATGGCTCACGGACAGTCTCATGCCGCCTCCAGATAAGAGCGGTGAATCGCGTTGCCCAACTGGCGCACCAGGGGGATGAAGTCGGTCAGCCAGGCGTGCAGGCCTTCGTCGAGAATCTGATCGATACCGATGTAGCGCAGGCGTGCATCCATCTGTGCCGCCAGACGCTGGGCCGGGCGCCCGTTGTCGCCGGGCAGGCTGGCGAGGATCTGGTCGATTTCCTCGGTACAGGCCCGCAGCGAGCGCGGCACGTCGGCGCGCAACAACAGCAGCTCGGCCACATGCCGGGCGCCGGGGGCCTCGCGATAGACCTCGGTGTAGGCCTCGAAGGAAGACAAGGCCCGCAGCAACGCACTCCACTGGTAATAGGCATGGGCGGTGCCGTCGCACACCGCATCGGCCTGGTCGCCGGCCATCTCGTAGCGTGCGTCCAGCAGGCGCAGGGTGTTGTCGGCGCGCTCGATGAAGGTTCCCAGGCGGATAAAGCGAAAGGCGTCGTTGCGCATGATGGTGCCGTAGGAGGCGCCACGAAACAGATGGGAGCGCTCCTTGATCCATTCGCAGAAGCGGTTCATGCCATAGGCACTGAGGCCCTGGCTGGCGATCTGGTGGATGTCCAGCCAGGTGGCATTGACGTTTTCCCACATGTCGGCGGTGATCCGCCCGCGCACGGCATGGGCGCAGGCCCGGGCCGATCCCAGGCAACTGTAGATACTGGCGGGGTTGGCCGGGTCCAGGGCGAAGAACTGCAATAGCTGCTCGGCGTGCAAGGCCTGGTGGCGGGCGTGGTAATCCTCCAGGGTGCCGGTGATCAGCAGTGGCATGGCCAGCTCGTGCAGGCCATCGCCGCGCCCGTCCTGGGGCATCAGCGACAGGGAATAGCTGACATCGAGCATCCGCGCCAGGTTTTCCGCGCGCTCCAGGTAGCGTGACATCCAGTACAGGTCCGAAGCGGTTCGACTCAACATGGCAGGCTTCCTTAGTCCTCGACCACCCAAGTGTCCTTGGTCCCGCCGCCCTGTGAGGAATTCACCACCAACGAACCTTCACGCAGGGCCACACGGGTAAGACCACCGGGCACCACACGGGTTTCACCACCAGAAAGGACAAAGGGCCGCAGATCGATATGCCGCGGGGCGATGCCGCTTTCGACAAAGGTCGGGCAGGTGGACAGCGCCAGGGTCGGTTGGGCGATGTACGCCTCGGGCCGGGCCTTGATCCGTACGCGGAACTCCTCGATCTGCGCCGCCGTGGCCGCCGGCCCCACCAGCATGCCGTAGCCGCCGGAACCCTGGGTTTCCTTGACCACCAGTTGCGCCAGGTTGGCCAGCACGTGGGACAGTTCAGCGGGCCGGCGGCACTGCCAGGTCGGCACGTTCTGCAGAATCGGCTCTTCGTCCAGGTAGAAACGGATCATCTCGGTGACATAGGGGTACACCGACTTGTCATCGGCCACCCCGGTGCCGATGGCGTTGGCCAGTACCACAGTGCCCGAGCGGTAGGCTGCCAACAGGCCGGGCACGCCGAGCAAGGAATCGGGGTTGAACGCCAGGGGGTCGAGGAAGGCATCGTCGAGGCGACGGTAGATCACATCCACGGCCTGCGGGCCGGCGGTGGTGCGCATGAACACCCGATCGTCACGCACGAACAGGTCGGCACCTTCCACCAGCTCCACCCCCATCTCCCGCGCCAGGAACGCATGCTCGAAAAATGCGCTGTTGAAGCGCCCCGGGGTCAGTACCACCACCGTCGGATTGTCCAGGGGGCTGGAGCTTTTCAGGGTATCGAGCAACAGGTTCGGGTAATGGTCGATGGGGGCGATGCGCTGGGCGGCGAACAGCTCGGGAAACAGGCGCATCATCATCTTGCGGTCTTCGAGCATGTAGCTGACGCCGCTGGGGGTGCGCAGGTTGTCCTCGAGCACGCAGTAGCGGCCGTCGCCGTCGCGTACCAGATCAACTCCGCAGACATGGGCATAGACATCCCCGTGCAGGTCCAGGCCCTGCATGGCCAGCTGGTACTGCTGATTGGCCAGGACCTGCTCGGCGGGAATGATCCCGGCGCGGATGATTCGTTGCTGGTGGTAGAGATCGGCCAGAAACAGGTTCAGCGCCCGTACCCGCTGGATGCACCCTTGTTCGATAATCCGCCATTCCCGGGCCGGGATGATGCGGGGAATGGTGTCGAAGGGAATCAGCCGCTCGGTGCCCTGCTCATCGCCGTACAGGGTGAAGGTGATGCCGGCACGGTGGAACAGCAGGTCGGCCTCACGACGGCGGCGGGCCAGGAGTTCGTCGGGGGTATTGGCCAGCCAGCGGGCGAACTCGCGGTAATGCTCGCGAACCTGGCCGTCGGCCCCATGCATTTCATCAACAGCGCTGTGGTTCATGCCGTACTCCCTGTCACCTGCACACCCGGGCTTCGCCAGCCCTGTGCCTTCGGCACAAGCGCCCCAAAATCAGTCCGTTGCAGCCCAAGGCCGATGCCCGCATAACCGATGCATGCGGACCGCCCCTGCCCGGGCCATGGCTGGCACCGGTCTTGGCTATCACCAGCATAGTCAGAGTTGATTTCACTGCCCGCTGGCCACTGGGGATAATCGCGTCCATCGAGCAAACACTTCGCCAAGCCTGATGAAGTCGCTGCTGCAACCTTGATGACACCGATGACAACCGGGTCCGGGCTCTCCCGACCGGTTCCCTCTCCTGACCGGTCTTCCCTTTTAGCCACCCTCTCGGGTGGCTTTTTTTTACCTTGTGCGTGCCCCGAAAACACAATTGGCCGGCCCAGGGGCCAGCCAATTGTCTGTCTCGGTATATCTAGCGCAGGCTATACCAGCCGTCCACGGATCTCCTGTTTCACTCCCCAGCCCTCAATGATGCCGCCCAGGGGCTCGACCACCGCCTCGAAGTCCTGTTCAAAATCCCCGATGCCGCCATAGGTGGCGTACATCACCTTGCTCAGTTCCAGGTACCATGCGCCGTCGTCACGCACGCTGACCTGGGCATTCAAGGATTCACCGCGAAAATGTCCTGCCGCCCTGCGTGCCCGCTCCTCATCCGGAAAAATGGCGTAGAACTCGATGGGATGGAATCGTGAAAAGTCGAAACCGCCTTCTTTCATGCGGCGCAGCACACTGCTGCTGATGTCTTCTTGAACGGCTGTGCTCATGAAACGTCCTCCTCAAACCGATGGATAGACTTTCCGTGTTTCCCGAACCACCGGCCAAAGGGACCGGCATCACGACCCGGGGCGGGTCGTCAGGAAACAAGCATGGAGCTGACAAGATCAGAGCCTAGCGAAGAATTCGCTGATCTCGTTTGCAGATTAGCGCCTTGCTCTGGACGTCGCCAGAAATTACTGCGAAGCGCGCTCTACCCTCTCTAGATCGGCGTGATACTGAGAATCTGAATGCTGTTCTGCTCTTTCAGGCTCTTGAGGGTGGGGTCCTCGGTGCGCCCGTCCAGATCGTTCAGGTCCAGTTCGGCACTCACTGGCAACAACTTGGCCCGCACCAGTTGTGCGGCGCGTTCCATCGTCGGTTGCTGGTCGCAGTCGAAATGCTCGACGGACTGGACACCATGATCGTCAACGAAAGTGACTTGCCACTTTTGCATCAGTGCCTCCTCGATAGCCCCATGAGTGGGCTGACAACATCTCGACCCTGAGCAACGGGCAATCGTTCCACCACGCTACCGGAACACGTCAATGACAAGGCCGCCCGAAGGCGGCCCTGGTAATGCAGGCAAAACTCAGCCGATCAAGGCTTTTCGGCGCGAGCCTTGAGTGCCTTCAGGGTGTTGAACGGCGCATCCACCACGAACTTGTTGGCCAGCCAGGACGGCACGCTGCCACCCGGCTCGGTGTGCACCTGGTAAGTCACTTCCACCTGATCGGCGCCTTTGGGTACGAACTTCCAGTAGCCCTCGACCTGGGCCACCCGCACGAAGCCTTTCTCTTCAGGGATGTAAGTGGGCACGCCCTCCAGTTTGCGGGTCAGGCTGCCGTCGGCCGCTTCGCTGGTAGTGATGTGCAATACCGAATCACGGGCAGTGACTGGCCACGGGGTATTGAACTGGGTGTAGGTCCAGCTTTGATCGCCCTCGTGCTTGAGCAGTTTCTGGGTCTTGCACTCGTGGATCCAGGAGCAGGCGCCCGCCACGTCTTCCTGCAGCGCGCGAAGCTTGGCGATGGAGGTCTTCATGGTGGTCACACCACGGTAGGCCTTGTATTTGGAGCCGGCCACTTCACTCAAGGAGACCTTGATGCCGTCTTCATCCTTGGCGGTTTGCCAGTCTTCGGCGTGGGCCGTTGCCGACAACAGCACGGTTAAACCACAGAGCACAGCCATTCGTTGCAGCGAACCCATTGTCTTATTCCTTATTGTTGAAGTTCCGTTCATTGAGAACACTCTATGCCGCGGTCACTTGTTCCCACCAGCCAATCAGGCGGATGGCTTCTTCGCGGCTTTCGCCACACACCTCGGGATCCGCCAGGAACGCCCCACACACCGCCGGCCGCTCCGGCAGGCCGAACAGCCCGCACAGGTGTTCGACAGAAAGATGCAGGCAACGTTCTCCCGCCGGCTTGCCCTGGGGCATTCCGGGAATCGGGGTGCTGATGGAAGGGGCGATGCAGCAGGCGCCACAACCTTCACGGCAGTTCATGAGGAAAAGCTCCTTGCGACAAGCAGAGTGTTGAATGACGCCCGCCAAGAGTAACCGCTAAAACAGCCGTTTAAAATTACTCAAAGAACGGATTTGACGCACAACCGTGCGTGACTGATCAGTCTCCGACAAAGTGTCGAGCCAACCCGTCACAGAAGAGGATGAAGAATTTACTGCTTGAACTCGAAATCCAGGGCCGCGCCTTCGATATCCCGACGTTCCTCGTTGCGCAGCTGCAATTGCATTTCATTGCTGAGCAAGCGGCCGTTGAGCTGGAACGGGCTGCTTTCCTTGGGCTTCTCGCCAAACATCTGCGGCAGCAGCGGCTCGCGCTTGGGTAGCGGCACACTGCCCACCGGCTGCAGGTGCTTGACCATTTCCGGCGGCAGGCTCAAGTCCACCTTGGCGCTGGGCAACGGCGTCTTGATGTCCTGATAGGCCCATTTGGACTTGGGCTTGGCGGGCGCCTTCTTGGCCGCGGGCTTGCTCTTGCTGGCACTGGCCGAAGGCTTGGCCTTGCTGGCCGGAGCCTTCTTGGCAGGGGCCGCCTTAGTGGCGTGGGCCGCCCCCGCAGCCGGCTTGTCCTGGGAGGAAGCCGCCTGGACAGGAGCCATGAAGGCGGTTCCCAACAGACAGACACTTAACCAGAGGGCAGGTAGAAAGGCTTTCATGAAAGACAGGTAGATCGACAAAAGGTCCTCTATGCTCGCTTGTTGCAGGCCCCATGACAAGCACAGGGCCACACTGATTAAAATCCGCCCGCCGCCTCCTGGCACAACTGGCTGGCAAGCATTCCCAAAGTCATCAGGGCCCGCTCGGCCTCGCGATTCCAGGGCGTACCGCAGTTGAGCCGCACACAGTGGTTGAACTGCTCGGTGTTGCTGAAGATCAGCCCCGGGGCGATGCTGATGCCCTGCTGCAAGGCTCGCACATGAAGCTCCTGGGTGTTGACCCGCCCCGGCAGGCTGACCCAGAGAATGAAGCCCCCGTTGGGCCGGGTAATCTGCGTGCCCTCAGGGAAGTACTGCTGCACCGCCAGCTGAAAGGCGCTGAGATTCTTTCGGTATTCCTGGCGGATGTACCGTAAATGCCGGTCATAACCGCCGTTTTCCAGGTAGGCCGCCACCCCCATCTGGGTCACGCTGCACGCTGAATGGGTGCTGAAGGTCTGCAGGCGCTGGATCTCCTGCTGGTACTTGCCGGCAATCATCCAGCCGATGCGCACGCCGGGAGACAGGGTCTTGGAGAAGCTCGAACAGTAGATCACCCGATCCAGGCGGTCATAGGCCTTGAGGGCCTTGGTACGCCCCACCTCGAACATCAACTCGCCATAGATATCATCCTCGACCACCTGGATATCGAAATCCGATGCCAGGCGCAGCAACTGCTTCTGCCGCTCCTCGGGCATGGTGCCGCCCAGGGGATTACTCAGGCGCGTCGTCAGCACCAAGGCCTTGATCGACCATTGGTTGGCCGCCAGTTGCAGGGCTTCCAGGCTCATGCCGGTGGACGGATCACTGGGAATCTCGATGACCTTGAGCCCCAGCAAGTCCGCCAGTTGCAGCAGGCCGTAGTAGGTCGGCGACTCCGCAGCAATCAGGTCCCCGGGCCGGGTCAGCACCCGCAATGACATCTGCAGGGCATCGACGCAGCCGTGGGTGATCACCACTTCCGACGGGTCGACCACCACCCCGGCATCGCGCATGCGAATGGCCACCTGACGCCTCAGTGGCTCGAAGCCCGGGCTGAACATGTAACTGAATGCCCGGGGGCTGTGGAACCGGGTGACCTTGGCCAACTGCTGGTGCAGCGCCCGCACTGGCAGATAGTCAACACTGGGCACTGCGGCCCCCAACGGAAACACACCTTCGCGACGGGACTCCACCAGCACCTGCTGAATGATGCTGCTGCGGGTCACCAGCCCCGGGCGCTCGACCCGGGCGATATCCGGCGTGGGCGCGGTCAGCGCCGGCGTCTGATGCACGTAGTAGCCCGACTGCGGGCGCGCGCGAATCAGCCCCTGGTCTTCGAGGTTGGCGTAGGCCTGGAGTACCGTGGCGTGGCTGACATTGAGCTGCGAGCTCATCTTGCGTACCGACGGTACGCGCTCCCCCGGCTGGTAGACACCACGGCGAATATCCTCAGCCAGTTGCTGAGCGATACGTTGATAGAGCAAGAGATTGGTCATGGCGCAGCACTCGATTTCACGGCGTTTTATTCTTGTGTGAAACAATACCGGCACAGTTTAGAAGTGTACTGGGACAGTTTCTACAATAGTCGAGGACACAGGGCAGTGAAAAGCATAACTGTAGGGTTTTTGTGAACCTCTTGGCAGGCATAAAAAAACCCGACGCGGGCAAGGCGTCGGGTTTTTCCGTGGCACTGGCGCAGCTTCAGCGAGAAGCGCCCAACTGGCCTTTTTCGTCGGAGAACACGATTTCCACCCGACGGTTCTGCGCCCTTCCCCGCTCGGATGCATTGGCCTCCACCGGGTAGTCGTCGCCATAGCCTTCGACCTGGATGCGTTTTTCATCGATGCCCAGGTCCACCAGCACATCCGCCACGGCTTGGGCGCGGTCCTTGGACAGCTGCAGATTGCTCTGGCGCTCGCCGGTGTTGTCGGTGTAACCCTCGATGCGCACCACGCGCTTGGGGTTCAACTGGAGGAACTGCACCACCTTGAGCACAGTGCGGTTCGCCGAGTTCTTCAGCTCCGCTTCGCCGGTATCGAACAGCACATCCCCCAGAGTCATCACCAGACCGCGATCGGTCTGGGTGGTGGCCAGGCTGATGATCTGTTCTTCCAGCCATTTGCCCTGCTGCTGCACGCTGAGCAACTTGGCTTCGCGCAGGGCCAGTTGCAGGCGCTGGCGCTCCAGCTCGAGCTTGGCCGCACGCTCGTTATTGAGTGCCTGTTCGGTATGCTCACGGGCGATTTCGCTGTAGCGCCGACTCAGGTAAGCGTAATGCTCCACATCGCCACCGCTGCCCCAATAGGTAGAGAGGCGATCGGCACGTGCCAGGGACTCCCCGGCACGGATCACGTCCTTGGGCGCGATACGCAGCACGTTGGAGTCTTCCTTGACCTTCTGGAAGTCGTTACTGGCCTGCTGCAGGGCTTCTTCGCTGTGCTGGCCAGCGCAGCCATAGAGACCGGCGCATGCCAGGAGCACTGCACTGCCGATGATCCGGGTAGACAGATTCATTGGGCATCTCCCAGTTGCTTGCGCAGGCGAGTGATGCGGGTATTGAGTGCATTCACCTGTTCCTGGCTCTTGCGGGTCAGGACCTTGGCTTCGGCCAGGCGCGCATCCAGTTCGGCCTGTTCGGCGCGCATCCGCGCTTTCTTGTAGGACTCATCCTGCATGTTGCCCTGCGCCCGGGAGAACTTGTCTTCGGCCAGTTTCAACTCGGGCATGTCCTCGGCAGAAGCCCCCACGGCCTTGGCCTGCTCCAGCGTCTGCGCGGTGAGGCGCATCTGCTCGATGGGCGCCGGATCGGTTGCACAACCCGCCAGGGCGAGAACAGCCATGGCGGCGAAAAGAGGTCGAATAGTCACACAAGATTCCTACTGTTTTGGGCTGCTGACGGGTTGCTGCAACTGGGCCTTCCAGCGCTCCAGATTGCGCTGCAGCAAGGTCTCCGTCAGACCGGACGCGGGCAATTCTGTCATCTTTTTGGCCAACTGTCCGCGCAACCATGGGTCATTGCAGGCGGAGTTATGGGACAGCGCAAGGAACAGCCCCGGTTTGTCGATGGGCTGGGGAAACGCCGCCAGATCCGCCGTCATGCCCAGGGTCTGGGCCATGGCCATGCCTGCGTAGCGAGGCGCCAGCACATAATCCACCTCCCCCAGGAGCAAGGTCTGGAAGACCTGGGTCAGATTCGGCAGGCGCTTGAGTTGCAGATGCTCCTTGGCCATGGCGACAAAGGGCTGAGTCAGTCGGGCCTTTTCCGACATGGCGCCGGGATGGCCTGCCAGGTCTCCCGGCTGGGTGTAGCTGAGGGTCGAATCCTTGCGGGTCCAGACCAGATAGTCGTTCTGCACCAGCGCCGGGTGGATGTAGTCCAGCGATTCCAGCTCATTGAGGGTCAGCGGTGCATCGGCGAGCAGGTCCATGCGCCCGGTGCGTACCTCGTCCAGCGCCTCGGAGCGCTTGCCGGCATACAGCACCTCGACCTTCAGCCCCAGCTCCCCGGCCACCTGCTGCAGCAGGTCGGCGCTGGCACCCATCAGGTGCTTGGGGTCCTGAGGGTCACGCCACAGGTAAGGCGGTGCATCGGGGCTGCCAGTGACCACCAGACGCTCGCACTTGCCCGCCGCCATCGACAACGATGGCAACAACGTCAGGCCCAACAGCACTGGCCAGCCACTCATGCGGCGCAGATCCATGGCGAAACCCTCCCCCGGCAAAAAACACACATAAAAAAACCCGGCCAAAAGGCCGGGCTCTTTATAAGTGAAGACGCCGGATTAGACCAGCTTCTCCAACTCAGGTACGGCTTCGAACAAGTCCGCTACCAGGCCGTAGTCGGCTACCTGGAAGATTGGCGCTTCTTCGTCCTTGTTGATCGCGACGATCACTTTGGAGTCCTTCATGCCCGCCAGGTGCTGGATCGCGCCGGAGATACCGACGGCGATGTACAGCTGTGGCGCAACGATCTTGCCGGTCTGGCCGACCTGCATGTCGTTGGGCACAAAACCTGCGTCCACCGCAGCGCGGGACGCGCCGACAGCAGCGCCCAGCTTGTCGGCCAGGGCATACAGGTGCTTGAAGTTGTCGCCGTTCTGCATGCCGCGGCCGCCGGAAACGACGATCTTGGCTGCGGTCAGTTCAGGGCGATCGGACTTGGCCAGCTCTTCGCCAACGAAGCTCGACTTGCCGGCATCGTGAGCGGCGCCGACGGTTTCGACTGCAGCCGAACCACCTTCAGCGGCAACAGCGTCGAAACCGGTGGCACGTACGGTGATGACTTTTACGGCAGCCGAGGACTGCACGGTAGCGATGGCGTTACCGGCATAGATCGGACGCTTGAAGGTATCAGCGCTTTCTACCGAGATGATTTCGGAGATCTGGTCGACGTCCAGCTGAGCGGCAACCCGCGGCAGGATGTTTTTGCCGTTGGAAGTAGCGGCAGCCAGGATGTGGCTGTAGCCAGCGCCCAGTTCGGCCACCAGCGGCGCAACGTTTTCCGGCAGTTGGTGAGCGTAGGCGGCGTTGTCGGCCACCAGCACTTTGGCCACGCCAGCGATCTTGGCCGCGGCTTCAGCCACGGCGCCAACGCCCTGGCCGGCTACCAATACATGCACGTCACCACCGATTTTGGCGGCGGCGGCAACGGTGTTCAGGGTGGCCGGAGCCAGCGCCTTGTTATCGTGTTCGGCGATTACCAAGATAGTCATGATCAGATTACCTTCGCTTCGTTTTTCAGTTTCTCGACCAGTTCAGCCACCGACTTGACCTTGATGCCCGCGCTGCGTGCAGCCGGCGCTTCGACTTTCAGGGTCTTGTTGGTGGAGGCGGTGGAAACGCCCAAAGCATCAGGAGTCAGCGTTTCAAGCGGCTTCTTCTTGGCTTTCATGATGTTTGGCAGAGACGCGTAGCGCGGCTCGTTCAAACGCAGGTCGGTGGTGACGATGGCTGGCAGGTTCAGCGCAACGGTCTGCAGGCCGCCGTCGATTTCACGGGTGACGTTGACCTTGTCGCCGGACACTTCGACCTTGGAGGCGAAGGTGCCTTGAGCGTAGCCGCTCAGGGCTGCCAGCATCTGGCCGGTCTGGTTATTGTCGCTATCGATGGCCTGTTTGCCGAGGATCACCAGCTGTGGCTGTTCCTTGTCGACCACGGCCTTGAGCAGCTTGGCCACGGCCAGGGAGTTCAACTCTTCAGCGGACTCGACGAGGATCGCGCGATCGGCACCCAGTGCCAGGGCGGTACGCAGTTGCTCTTGAGCAGTAGCAGGACCGATGGAGACGACGACGATTTCAGTCGCTACACCTTTCTCTTTCAGGCGTACGGCTTCTTCCACTGCGATTTCGCAGAAAGGGTTCATCGACATCTTGACGTTGGCGAGGTCGACGCCGGAGTTGTCCGCTTTGACGCGAACCTTGACGTTATAGTCGACCACTCGTTTGACAGCTACAAGAACCTTCATGGATTCCTCGTTACTCTCCGGTGAAAAGAAAGTCGCCTAGGCGAGAACCTGGCGGTTGATGCTCATCGGCACAAGGGCACCTCCAAAAACGCTGGCGCACAAAAAGGTTGACCTTGCTCACGGGGTGATGACCGTTCGTCAGTGGTGACCGACGAGTCATTCATTATCGCGGCGTGTAGACTGCGCACTTTCAAGCTGCGCGCGCGTCACCTTTACTGCCTTTGCCCTGTCTTTAGAGGTGCTCTTGAAACCAACAGTCAGCCTACGGCGAGCGCAAAACCGACCGTATCTTGACCGGAACGCCTTTTCCGGTCAATACGGCAAAATAGCCGTTTATAAGCCGCGCTTCTTTGATTTATCTGGGCTGCGGCAAATTCAAACAAACGTTTGTATTGGACGCTGAGAGTGGTGTAGATATAATGCGCCGCCCAGAGAGAAAGGTCGGCCGTCCTCCCCTTCTCCCCCCCATGCGCGATGGGAGAAAGCGGGGATGCAACGCCAAACCTCCAATTAGAAAAAACCGTTGAGCCTTGAGTAGGAGATAGCCTAGTGGAACGCGAATACATGGAATTCGACGTGGTCATCGTCGGTGCCGGCCCCGCAGGCTTGTCCGCCGCTTGCCGCCTTAAGCAGAAGGCCGCTGAAGCCGGGAAGGAAATCAGCGTCTGCGTGGTTGAAAAAGGCTCCGAAGTCGGTGCTCACATCCTTTCCGGTGCCGTGTTCGAACCACGGGCCCTGAATGAATTGTTCCCGGACTGGAAGGAACTGGGCGCCCCGCTCAACACCCCGGTCACCCGCGACGACATCTATGTCCTGCGCAGCGGCGAAACCTCCACCAAGGTTCCAGACTTCTTTGTGCCCAAGACCATGCACAACGAAGGCAACTACATCATTTCCCTGGGCAATCTGTGCCGCTGGCTGGCCCAGCAGGCCGAGAACCTGGGCGTGGAAATCTACCCGGGCTTTGCCGCCCAGGAAGCCCTGATCGACGAAAACGGCGTAGTCCGCGGGATTCTTACCGGCGACATGGGTGTCGACCGTGAAGGCCAGCCGAAAGAGGGCATGTACACCCCCGGCATGGAACTGCGCGGCAAATACACCCTGTTCGCCGAAGGCTGCCGTGGCCATATCGGCAAGCAACTGATCAAGCAGTTCAACCTGGACAGCGACGCCGACGCCCAGCACTACGGCATCGGCCTCAAGGAAATCTGGGAAATCGACCCGGCCAAGCACCAGCCTGGCCTGGTGGTGCACACCGCCGGCTGGCCGCTGGATATCATGAGCAACGAGAACACTGGCGGCTCCTTCCTCTATCACCTGGAAAACAACCAGGTAGTAGTGGGCCTGATCGTCGACCTGTCCTACGCCAACACTTACCTGTCGCCGTTCGACGAGTTCCAGCGCCTCAAGCATCACCCGGTGCTCAAGCAGTACCTGGAAGGCGGCAAGCGCGTCAGCTACGGCGCTCGCGCCATCTGCAAGGGCGGCCTGAACTCGCTGCCGAAGATGGTGTTCAAGGGTGGCGCGCTGATCGGCTGCGACCTGGGCACCCTGAACTTCGCCAAGATCAAGGGCAGCCACACCGCCATGAAGTCCGGCATGCTGGCCGCCGATGCGGTAGCCGACTCGCTGTTCGCCGGTTCCGAAGGCGCCGACGAACTCAAGAGCTACGTCGATTCGTTCAAGGCCAGCTGGCTGTATGAGGAGCTGTTCGCCAGCCGCAACTTCGGCCCGGCCATGCACAAGTTCGGCCCGATCATCGGCGCGGGCTTCAACTGGATGGACCAGAATATCTTCGGCGGCAAACTGCCGTTCACCCTGCACGACACCAAGCCGGACTACGCCTGCCTGAAGCTGGCCAAGGACTGCGTGAAGATCGACTATCCGAAACCCGACGGCAAACTCAGCTTCGACAAGTTGAGCTCGGTGTTCATCTCCGGCACCAACCATGAAGAAGAACAGCCTTGCCACCTGAAGCTGACCGACCCGAGCATCCCGCTGAGCCGCAACCTGCCGCTGTACGACGAACCTGCCCAGCGTTACTGCCCGGCCGGCGTGTATGAGGTGATCACCCAGGAAGATGGCGAGAAGCGCTTCCAGATCAACGCGCAGAACTGCGTGCACTGCAAGACTTGCGACATCAAGGACCCGGCCCAGAACATTACCTGGGTCACTCCGGAAGGCGCCGGCGGCCCGACTTACCCGAACATGTAAGCCGGTGCGATAAAAGAAGGCCCCCTTTATGGGGGCCTTTTTCATGCCCGGGATTCAGCGACACCGCCACCTGTAGGAGCCGGCTTGCCGGCGAAGAGCCGCCCAAGCCTTGCTCCGGCCCAAGGGCGCATTCGCTGGCAAGCCAGCTCCTACAAGGGGGGAGATGTTTTCAAGCGGCGCGTTCTTCGCCCGGGTTGCGTTCGAAGTAGCGCTTGTACTCGCGGCTGAACTGCGAAGTGCTTTGATACCCCACCCGATGAGCCACCTGGGCCACGCCCAGCCCCTCTCCCAGCAGCAACTGCTGGGCCTTGAGCAGGCGCAGGCGCTTGAGGTACTGCACCGGCGACAGCAGAGTGCTGCGCTTGAAATGCTCGTGGAAGGTCGAGGTGCTCATGTTGGCGCAGCGGGCCAGGGTCTCGACGTTCAACGGCTCGGTGTAGTGCTCGTGCAGGTGATTGAGCGAAGCCGCAACCCGGGCGAACTGCCCCTGCTGCTCCACCAGCGCCCGCAGCGCATCGGCCTGGGGCCCGCGCAAAGCGGCAAAGAGCAACTCGCGCACCCGTGAAGGGCCCATGACCTTGCACTCCAGAGGATCGTGCAGGCAGCGCAACAGGCGTTCCACGCAACCACGCATGGCGTCGTCGAGCACAGCCGAGGTCATCGACTCCAGGGTCTGCGCCGAAGCCGCCCGGCCTTCGGTGACGCCCATGGCCAGCACCAGCTCGCTCAATACCGCCCGGTCGATGGCGATGGAAACCCCCAGCAGCGGCGCATCGGGCAAGGCGAAGGTTTCGCACTCGAAGGGCACCGACAGGGCCTGGATCAGGTAATGCCCGGCACCGTATTCCAGGGTTCGCGTGCCCAGGTAGGCCAGCTTGCTGCCCTGGGCAATGATCATCAGGCTCGGCTCATAGATCTGTGGGCCCCGCGCCACGTCGCAACTGGCCCGCAGCACCTGGACCCCGGGCAAGGCGGTGGCAACGAAACCGTCACGGCTGGCAAGGGGCTGGATCAGCGAGACCAGGGTGGCGTTGGCGTCCAGATGGCGGGTCAGCAGCATGGGGAAAACTTCACGGAAAAAGGGACGAAAACATCATCGCAGGTCTGTACGCCAATGCCGCGTGAAAACCGCCAATGCCGGAGGAATAGGCATGACATGCCGAGGAATCGCCATGGTTGGCCCAGGGCCCGACGCCGAGAATGCCACGCCTCAATTGTCAATGCTTTTGCGAGGTCCACCATGTACACCGCCATCGGTTATGCCGCCCAATCGGCCACCACTCCCCTCGCCCCCATGAGCTTCGAGCGCCGCAGTCCGCGTGCGGACGACGTCGCCATCGAGATCCTCTACTGCGGCGTCTGCCACTCCGATATCCACCAGGCCCGCAACGAATGGGGCATCGCCGTGTACCCGCTGATGCCGGGCCACGAGATCGTCGGCAAGGTCACAGCCGTCGGCGCCAACGTCAGCAAGCACAAGGTCGGCGACCTGGTGGGCGTCGGTTGCATGGTGGATTCCTGCCGCCACTGCGAGGCCTGCGCCGCCGACCTGGAGCAATACTGCCTGCAAGGCCCGACCATGACCTACGCCACCCCGGACCGGGTCGATGGCAGCAACACCATGGGCGGCTACTCCGACAGCATCGTGGTCAGCGAGCACTTTGTGGTGCGCATTCCGGAGAAACTCGACTTGGCCAGCGCTGCGCCAATCCTCTGCGCCGGCATCACCACCTACTCGCCACTCAAGCATTACGGGGTCAAGCCCGGTGACAAGGTGGGGATTCTCGGCATGGGCGGCCTGGGCCACATGGGCATCAAGTTCGCCAAGGCCCTGGGCGCCGAAGTGACCCTGTTCACCCGCTCCGCGAGCAAGGCCGAAGAAGCCCGCCGCCAGGGTGCCGACCATGTGATCGTATCCACCGACGTGGCGCAGATGCAGTCGGTGGCCGGGCACTTCGACTTTCTCCTGGACACCATCCCGGTGCCCCACGACCTCAACCCCTACCTCGACACCCTGCGCTTCGATGGGGTGCATATCCTGGTGGGCCTGATCGAACCGGTGGACCCGGCGCTGCACGCCGGCAAGCTGGTGATGAGCCGCCGGGTGCTGGCCGGCTCGCTGATCGGCGGCATTGCCGAGACCCAGGAAGTGCTGGACTTCTGCGCCGAGCACGGCATCACCTGCGATATCGAAATGCTCGACATCCGCCAGATCAATCAAGCCTACGAGCGCATGATCAAGGGTGATGTGAAGTACCGCTTCGTGATCGACATGGCGACCTTGAAAGGCTGATTCTCGACACCGTCAAAGCATGGCTGGTCGCCGGGGGCGCCGATGGCGTGCGCCTTCGCCGGCACGCCGGCTCCTCCACGAGCAAGCTGGCGTCAGCCGCGAGCAAAGGCGCGCAGCACTTCGCCATCCATGCGGTACTTGACCCATTCCTCCTGAGGCTGGGCGCCCAGGGACTTGTAGAACTGGATCGCCGGCTCGTTCCACTCCAGCACGCTCCATTCGAAGCGCCCGCAATCATTGTCACAGGCGATCTGCGCCAGATGCCGCAGCAGTTGCTTGCCCGCCCCGCCGCCCCGTTGTTCCGGAGTGATGTAAAGGTCCTCCAGGTACAGGCAGTTGCTGCCCAGCCAAGTGGAATAACTGAAGAAGAACACCGCAAAGCCGATCGGCACGCCTTCGCGCAGGCAGATCAGGCCATGGGCCGTGGCCCCCTCGCTGAACAGGCTGCGTTCGATATCGGCGACGCTGGCGATCACTTCATGGCGGGCCCGCTCGTAATCGGCAAGTTCGGTGATGAACGCAAGAATCTGCGGGGCATCGCTGGGCAGTGCAGGACGGATTTCTACGGTCATCGACGGCTCTCTTGTTGGAATCAGGCGGCCATATTAGAACGGCGGCAGAAATACATGCACGACCATTTATGCCAAGCCCCCCGGCCCAGCTCCTTGCGCACGGCACTTACTCCGCTGCCGACTAACCCTGAGGCCTGCAGGAACACAACAAACACCAGGAGGCGCCATGTTAGAAAGCCCGACATGACTTCAAGCATAAAGAGGCACTTTCATGTCGGCGTGCACCCCGCAGCAGTCCCGGGTCTCGGCCCCGTTATTCGGCCTGTTCTGCCTGGGCAGCTACCTGCTGTCGCTGTCCTACGGCTCGACCTTTCTCCTGTCGCTGCTGATCGGCAGCCGTGGCGGCAATGAACACGATGCCGGCACGGTGATTTCCACAGCCATGCTCAGCACCTTTGTTGCGGTGATCGGCTCCGGGCACCTCTCGGACCGCCTCGGCGCCGCGCGCTCGGTGGCAGTGTTCGGCTGCCTACTGGCGGTGGCCAGCCTGGGCTTTGCCCTGACCCCGGGGGTCGGCCCCGGCCTGCTGTTCTTCGGCCTGACCCTGGGCCTGGGCTGGGGGGTGTTCTATACCCTGGGGCCGATCATCGTGGCGATGCTGGTGGAGCCTGCGCAACGGGCCCGCTACTTCGCATTGCTGTCGGGCAGCATGATGACCGGCATCGGCTCCGGCCCCTTGCTGGGGCGCCTGGCCAGTGCCCTGGGCTACCCACTGACCAGCGCCTTTCTGATCGCCGCCGGTGCCAGCCTGCTGGGTGTGCTGATCTTCTGGCGGCTGGGCGGCCGGCTGCGCCAGCAGGCCAACCACCTGGGCACCGCGGCGGCTAGCATCACCTGGGCTGGCACCGCGCAGGTGCTGTCCTCCCGCGCCGTCTGGCCGATTCTCATGGTGGGCCTGGGAGGTTGCGTATTCGGCGGCCTGTCGAGCTTCCAGACCAGCTACGGCCCCTCCCGCGGCGTCGACTACTCGCTGTTCTTCCTCGGCTTCATGAGCGCCGCCATCGCCAGCCGCCTGCTGATCGCCGGGATCGTGGTCAAGCGCGATCCCTATCGTGCTGCCTGCCTCCTCTCGGGGCTGATGCTGGTGTCGATCCTGCTCTTTTTATTTGCTGTCGACAGCAGCGCCAGCTACCTGCTGGCTGCCGTGACCCTGGGGGTGGGCTATGGCCTGACCTACTCGGTGATCAATGGCCTGGCGGCCAACGAAGCACCAGCCGGCTGCACCTCCCAGGCGTTGCTGCTGTTCAGCCTGTCGTACTTCATCGGAGTCTTCGGTTTTCCCTGGCTGGCCGGGCGGATCATCGTCGAAGCCGGCATCCAGGCGCTGCTGTTCACGGTGCTCGGCGTGGCGTTGCTGAACTGGCTGATCAGCCTTGGCCGCCTGGGCTGGCGGCGCCTGGGCCACTGGCGTATGGCAGCCGGTGCATAACACCGTTCGTCGATCATCAGGCACCAACCGGCCCCGGCAGCGGACCAATATCAGGTAACGACTCTAACGAATGGAGGCGACACCATGATCAAGGTCCAACTCTGCGCCCTGGCCCTGGCCGGACTGCTGTCCACTGCTGCCCTGGCCGGCGCCACCGGCCCGACCAACCCGGTTGAAGGCCCGAAATCCCCGGCCACCCAGGGCACGCCGAAGATCAACATCAACCCACCGGCCATGGACGAAGGCTCATTGCCACCGGCGACCGGGACCGACCCGCGCATTCAGGGCAACGACAACGGCCGCCAGGGCGGTGTCGGCACCATGGACTCCAGCACACCCGACAGTGGCAAGACCGGTACCGGCTCGAAAACCACCACCGGCGGCTCAGGTTCTGAAGGCAGCAGCCAGTAACCGCCGGTTCAATCCAGCAGGCCCTGTGCGCCAGGGCCTTGAGGAGAGATGTCATGACTCGAGGAAGCAAAGCCAAATACACCCTGGCCCAGCGCCGCAAGGCCGCGGCCATCGAAGCCAGCTACGAAGAACGCGGGCTCTCGCCGGAGCAGGCCGAAGCACGGGCCTGGGCCACGGTGAACAAGCAGTCCGGCGGCGGTGAACGGGCGGGCGGCTCCGGTCGGGACAAAAGCCCGGCAGACAAGGCCCGGGCCCGCAGCGAGTCGGCCCGACGCGCGGTGGCTACGCGCCACGGGCATGCCCGCAACAGCGCGGCGTCCCTGGGCACCCAGAGCAAGGTCAGCCTGATGCGCGAAGCTCGGGCGAAGAAGATTCCGGGACGCTCGCGCATGCGCAAGCAGGAGCTGATCGAAGCCCTGAGCAAGGCCGGCTGACCGGCGGCCAGTTGCTCGCCGCTGACTCAGCCGCGCGCCAGCAAGGCATCCACTTCGGCACTGCCCGGAGCGGTGGCCGGGCCACGCCGGGTGACGGCAATCGCCGCCGCGGCGTTGGCCCTACGAGCCGCCATCAGCGGCTCAAGGCCCGCTGCGAGCCCGGCGACCAAGACCCCGGCGTGGGCATCACCGGCACCGTTGCTGTCCACCGCCTCCACCTTGAACCCCGGCACCTGCACCGCCTGCCCCTGGCGGCTGACCCAACAGCCGCGGGGGCCATCACGCAGCACCAGCAACGCCGCAGGTGACAACCAGCTTTCGAGCTGCGCCAGCGCCTGGGCAATCTGCGAAGTACCGGTCAATTGCAATGCCTCGGCGCGGTTGCTGCTCCAGATGTCGATCCGCGGCAACAGCGCCGCCATCAAGGGTGAATCTGCCGAACCGGCCAACGGCCCCGGGTCGAACATCAATGGGATCGAACGAGGCAGCGCCAGCAACCAGTCCAACAGGGCCCGTGCCTTGCACTCCTGCAACAGGCTGTAGCCGCTGACATAGAGGTAATCCCCCGCCTCCACCCGGACCCGGGCCAGATCCTCGGCCGACAATTCGCCCTCGGCGCCGATATGGGAAATGAAGGTGCGTTCAGCAGAGGCTTCGGTCAGGGCCACGCACAGACCGGTATCAGCCCCCCTGCCGGGCTCCAGGCTCATCTGTATGCCTTCGCCCTGCATCGCCGCCCGCGCCAGGTCGCCAAAGCGCCCCTGCCCGTGGCGCCCGAGGTAGACCACCGGCAACCCGTTGCGCGCCGCGGCGGCCATCACGTTGAAGCCGCCACCGGCCTCGAAGCCCGCAGATTGCGCGAGCACATCGCCTCCGGAGGCCGGCAGGCGCTCTACCGCCATCACCAGGTCGACTATCACCTGGCCGGTGTGCAGCAACCTAGGCATTGGCGTTCTCGACAAAGGCCGCGCGCCGGTCCCGGGCACCGCCCAGTAGAGCGTAACCGCCGCCGGCCACCAGGAAGGTGACGATCCAGCCCAGGCCGTTATGCCCCAGCCAGGAATCTGCCAGGGGCCCGGTGAACCAGACGTCTTCGGCAGTGGTGCCGATGGTGGTGAAACAGAAGCCCAGCACAATCGCCAGCACCCAGGCGCCAAAGGCTCGCCATTCGATGCCGCCCCGGTACCAGTAGGCGCTGCTCGGGCCGACGTTGAGCAGATCATCGGCGCTGTAGTGATGACGATGGATCAGGTCCACCACGAAGATTCCTACCCAGGCGGTGATCGGCACCGCCAGCAGGGAGATGAAGCTGATGAAAGGGCCATAGAAGCTGTCGGCAATCAGCATGAAATAGATCGAGCCGAGGAAGATCGCCACGATATCCACCAGCACCGCATAGACCCGCTTGACCTTGAGGCCCAGGGTCAGCGCGGTGAGGCCGGCGGAATACACAGAGAGGTTGTTGGACAGCAGCAGGCCGCCAAAGGCCGCGACCAGGTAGGGCACCGCCATCCAGGTCGGCAGCATGTCGCGGATCGCGATGATCGGGTCCACTGCCGAGGCCAGGTGGTCGTTGCCCACCGACAGCAACCCGCCCAGGGTAATCAGCAACACCAGCGGAATGCCGGCGCCAAACGCCGCCGAAGCCACCAGGCGCCCGGCCGTTACCGAACGGTGCTGATAACGCGACATATCGGCCCCGGAACTGGCCCAGCCAATCCCGGTCCCGGCGGCCATGGTGCCGACGCCGATGATCATCGCGCTCATGGGGGCCGGCGCGGCATTGAAGACCGCCGCCCAGTCGATGGTGGCGCAGAGGAAACCGCCCACCAGCACGTTCAGGGCACCAAAGCCGTAGGTGGCCCACTTCTGGATGACCAGCAAGGTGGCGTGGCCCAGGCCGGAGACGCTCAGGGTCATCAGCACGAAGATGCCGATGAACAGCAGGGTCAGCAGCGGCGCATCCTTGGCCGAGGCCGGGGTCTGGAACAGGATCGAGCTCAGGGACAGCAGGACAAAGGCCGCCGTGGTGGTATTGACCGTCTCCCAGCCAACCCGTGAAAGCATCGACACCAGGGTCGGGCCGATATTGCCCCGCGCCCCGAAGATTGCCCGGGACAGGGTCAGGCTCGGCACCCGCCCGCGCCGGCCGGCTACCGAGATCAGACCGACCACGGCGAACGACCCCACCGACCCCAGGATGGCCACCAGCAGCACCTGCCAGATCGACAAACCGCGAAACGCCACCAGAGTCGCCCCCAGGGGCAGGCCGAGAATACTGATGTTGGCCGCGAACCAGACCCAGAACAGCTGCAGCGGGTGCCCGTCGCACTCTGCCTCGGGAACCGGCTCGATACCGCGGGTTTCCAGTTGCCCGGCGCCTGATCCGGCCGTGGATGAACTCATGATAAAACTCCTGTTGCCGTTGTTAGGGGTATTGGGCAATTTCGGAAGTCACAGAACATCCCGGCATTCCTGGCCGTGTCATAGCTTTCCATAGCGATCGGCAACATGGCCGCACACCGCGGCCTGTACCTTAAAGGCGGCTCAACGCAGCGCCAGCAGCTGTTCCACCAGAGGCTGCAGGTCCAGCTCATTGACCTTTCGCACCTGCCCGATCAGTTCGCCAGGCCAGATCTCCATCCCCAGGCAAGCGCCGAGCATGGCACCGAGAATCGCCGCGATAGTGTCGGTGTCGCCCCCAAGGCCGGCGGCCATGCACAGTGCCTCGAAGGCCGGCAATTGCCCCAGGGCCACTTGTCGGGCCAGGGCGAAACTCACCACCACCGATTCCTGGGAAGCCACCGAGGTGCCGATCAGCTCGTAGAGCATCCGCGCAAAGCCTTCCCGATCGCCGTCGACACGCAGGGTGCCGGTCCAGTCCAAGCGAGCACCGATGGTGGCACCCGCTACCCAGTGCCCCTGGGCCTGGGCCTGCCGGGCGACCTGCACACCAAGTGCCAAGGCTTCGGCCAGAGGCTGGCCGTTGATTCCGGCGGACACCACCGCCGCCACCGCCGCCGCGCTGGCAATGCCCAGGCTGGTGTTGTGCGTCACCTGGCAGGCCTCGACCACCGCCTGCAGAAACGTCTCGGGCCGAGCCACATCGGCGGCGATGCCCACCGGCGTGATGCGCATGGCGGCGCCATTGGTGGTGCCATAGCGGCCCGCCTCTTCAACGGACTCCCCGGCGAGGATCATTTCAATGGCGCGTTTGGTGGAAGGCCCCAGCAGATCCTGGGAACCCTTGGCCTGCATCTGCGCCTCCCACTCGATCAGGCTCTGGGCCAGGGCCGCCGGAGCGATCCGGCCCTGCCCCCGGACCAACAGGCGAGCCACCAGGATCGCCTGCTCGGTATCGTCGGTAATGGAGCCCCGGGGCATGTTCGCGGCAATCGGCTGGTCCGGGCCGGCGTCCTCCAGGGTGCGGATGACGCCGAAGCGCTGCTGGATCTGTTCCCGGCTCAAGGATTGGGTCGGCATGCCCAGCGCATCGCCCAGGGCCAGCCCGTAGAAGGCGCCCAGGGCGCGCTGCAATGCATTCACCGCGGCTCTCCGAACTGCAGGTGCATGCGAAAATGCTGCGGGTCAAGCAGGCTTTCGACCTGCTCCATAAAGCGCCCCTGGCGGTCGTAGGTGGTACGCAGGGCCTTGAGGAAGACTTCGCCCGGAGCACGTCCGAGCAATTGGGCATCTTCAGCATTCAAGGGCTCGGCGCCGATCCACTGATCGCCGCGCTCGCCGATATAGCCGTAGGCGGCCAGGGTAATGGTCAGGGAATCATCGATCAGGCCGACCCTAGGCAGGCCTTCCAGCTCGCCGGAAGCCGGGATCAGAGAGCGCTCCAGGGACAGCACCCGGCCATCGGTGCTGCGGCGCCGGCGATCGAGGGCGATGAACTGGTCGGTGCCCAGGCGATGCTTGAGGTCCGGGCGCTGGATCGCTTCCAGGCGCAGCACCTCGGTGTTGACCAGCGCACCGCTGTCGGCCAGGGCCTGGGCCCAGCCATGATGCTGATCCAGGGCAACACCGTCGAAGGTGACGATGGAGCCTACGCCGCTTTGCGTGGCGATGTAGTTGCGCCGCTTGAGCTCGGCCAGGGCCTCGCGCAAGGTGCCACGGCTGACACCGAATTCTTCGGCCAACTGATGCTCGCCCGGCAGTTGAAAGCCGTCCTCCAACAGGCCGCTTTCAATACGCCGGATCAACTCGTCGACCACCCTTGTTTTCTTATCGAATCGGACATGTTTGATCATGTCCGGCTTGATACATGAAAGGCCCGAGCCAGAGCAAGAAATATCTTCTTACAGCCGTCTGAAACGCCCGTCAGGGTTCAAGACCAATGGGAAAGAACACCCCGCAACTCCACACCCCCAGCCAATTCTGGCCGTCGATCTGGCGGGTCTGCGCCAGCTCCACCAGTTGGTAGAAGACGTTGCGATGGATCAGCGCTTCAAGATTGTGTCGAACCAGGATGTAAGGCGCCGGTTCCTGGGTCAGGGGGTCGATCACCACCCGCAGCGGGTGCTCGTCATTGGCGACCACCTGCTCCTCGACGTTGGTAGAAAAGCGCAGCACCTGAGCCTCGCCCTGCCCTTCGACCTCCAGGGTCACGGCGACGAAGGGTGCGTCGTCGACCTTGATGCCGACCTTCTCCACCGGAGTGATGAGGAAATAGTCATCGCCATCGCGGCGAATGATGGTGGAGAACAGCTTGACCATGGGTTTGCGGCCGATCGGCGTACCCAGGTAATACCAGGTGCCGTCGCGGGCGATGCGCATGTCGATATCGCCGCAGAAGTCGGGGTTCCACAGGTGGACCGGCGGCAGGCCTTTTTCAGCCTTGGGAATCTGCGCCAACAGGTCGTTGGCCTTGCCTGGACCACTCATACCGCTCTCCTCCCTCAATCAATCAGTCGCTCAGGCCCAGCAGGCCGCGCGCGTATTGCTGCAACGGCGGACCAAGCAGATCCTGTGGCTTGTTGTCGTGGAACGTCAGTAAACCGCCACGGCTGCGAATCCGCGCGGAATCGATCAGGTACTGGGTACTGGTTTCGATCAACATGATCTGGATGGTACTGGTATCCACCCCTAGGCGGTCCACGGCTTCCTGATCCAGCCACTCGTCAGAGTTACCGATACGGTCATCGGCCTTGGCGAAACGGGCGTAGAGCAGATAGTGCGCCCCCGCTTCCCGGGCTTCGGCCATGGCTTCATTCAGGCCCTCGGGCGCCTTGGCCCGACGCACCATGGGGAAATACTCGACAAAGCCGTTGAAGGCTTCCTCGGCTACCACGTTGGGCCGCGGATAAGCGCCACCCGGCGGTACGAAATGCCCCTGGGCAATGAAAATGAACGAATCCGGCTGAATGCGGAACGAGCTGGTGCGGCGTGTATCACTGTGATCGAGCACCCCCGCATCACTCAGGTGATAGCGCACCCCTTCGCCCATATCACTGACATTCATGCAGCCGCCGAGTGCCAAAAAGGCCAGCAGCAAAACCAGGCTACGCATCCTACCCTCCAAAATCCGGTGACGGAAAACCGGCGAATGGCCACGGGATGCAGCTTCCGCGCCAGCTCCGCCAAGGAAGGGAATTCGTCGGCAAAGCACCTCAGCCGCCAATGATCTTCATCACCGTGGCTCCACCGGAAAAGGCCAGCTCCTGCTTGTCCCCCAAGGCCTTGACCAGCAGCCGCTGCAAGGCCGGCAGAGCCTGATGGCGCGGCTTGTCCAGCAGGTCGCCGACATAGTGACGATTGCTCGAAGAAAGGCAGCCGTGCAGCCAGCCCGTGGAGGACAGCCGCAAACGCGAGCAGGTGCGGCAGAACGGCACGCTTTCGTTGGCGATCACGCCGAAATGACCGTGCCCGGGAATGGCGTAGCGCACCGCGGTAGCATCCACCGGCGCATCGGCCTGAAGGTATTCGTAGCGCTGGCCGATCAGGTCCAGCAACTGTTGCAGGCTGACAAACTGCTGCAGGAAAGCGTTGCCATCATTGGCCAGGTGGCCCATGCGCATCAGCTCGATGAAACGCAGCTCGTAACCCCGTTCCAGGCAGTAATCCAGCAACGGCATCACCTGATCCAGGTTCTGCCCGCGCAACGGCACCATGTTGACCTTGATCTTCAAACCGGCACTGCGGGCTTGCTGCATGCCATCGAGCACCGTGGCCAGGTCGCCGCCACGGGCAATGCTGCGAAAAGCCGTCGCATCCAGGGTATCGAGGGAAACGTTGATCCGGCGGATACCGGCCTCCACCAGCAACGGCAGCTTGCGCGCAAGCAATTGGCCATTGGTGGTCAGGCTGATGTCGTCCAGCCCCATGCGCCCCACCGCGCCCATGAAGGCTTCCAGCTTGGGACTGACCAGGGGTTCGCCACCGGTGATGCGCAAGCGCTCGATGCCCGCCGCTTCCATCAGGTACGCCACGCCGCGAGCCATTGCCTCGGCCGACAACTCGTCCTGGGCAGCCACCAGCCGCTTGCCGTTGGGCACGCAGTAGGTACAGGCGTAGTTGCAGGCAGACGTCAGACTGATCCGCAAGTTGCGAAAGCGCCTGCCTTGACGATCAACGATCATGGATGACTCCGGCGTAGGAAGGGAGAACCGGGCAAAACCTGACCCAAAAATCAGGTTTTGGCAAGTCCCATGCCTGAGTATATTCCTCGGGCACTGCGCCATACAGTTTGTCGATGGCGCAATACAGCGGCTGAATGCCTTAGCTGTTCGAGGTGTCGGGGTCGCGCTTGCGCTTGTTGCCCATGCGCACACCGATATCCATCAGGAACTGGAAGAAGCCTTCCTGATCTTCCAGCACATTGCTCCAGAACGGCGAGTGGTACAGCGCAACCGCACCATGCACCAGCGCCCACGAGGCACAGTAGTGGAAGTACGGCGGCACGTCTTCAAGCTTGCCTTCACTGATGCGACCCTTGATCAGCAGGGTCAGGCGCTCGAAGTTGGACGCGCGGATCTTGTGCAATTCCTCGACCATCTCCGGCACCTGGTTGCCCTTGACCACCTTCTCTTCCAGGCGGTCGAACAACCGATAGCGCTGCGGGTCCCGCATGCGGAATTCGAAGTAGGCCCGGGACAGGGCTTCCTTGTCCTTGTCGACGTCGGCCGAGTGCAGCAGCTCGTTCAGGTCGCGCTCGTAGTCGAGCATCAGGCGCAGGTAGATCTCCGCCTTGGACTTGAAATGCTTATAGATGGTCCCTTTGCCGATACCCACGGCATCCGCAATCATCTCGACGGTGACACTGTCTTCACCTTGTTCGAGGAACAGCTTGAGCGCGGTATCGAGAATTTCTTGCTCGCGGCGACGAAACTCACGGACCTTACGAGGTTCTTTCTGCATAAGAAAAGGTCTGTTCGGGGTCAAAATCGAAGCCGCGTATTATGCCTAACTTGCGCCAAAATGCACGGATCATCCATCGTTGCTGGTGTTTCTGGCGCAAAAGCCGCCCCGTCAGAACCTTCCAGACAGGCGCCAAAAGCCAGGGAAATCCCGTG
This sequence comes from Pseudomonas protegens CHA0, assembly GCF_000397205.1. Classification (NCBI taxonomy): domain Bacteria; kingdom Pseudomonadati; phylum Pseudomonadota; class Gammaproteobacteria; order Pseudomonadales; family Pseudomonadaceae; genus Pseudomonas; species Pseudomonas protegens. The sequence continues at coordinate 2,027,291 of NC_021237.1, read as the reverse complement.
AATACGGGGCGGGGCCAGGGTTCAAATAGCAAACTTCCACAGGCGCCAAGCTCCGGATCAGACCGCGAAGTCTGGTTTTTCCCGCACCCAGCACCCTGGATTGCCCCACGCCCTGCGTGCGACGCAAAGACCTCGATAAGTCGCAATTCCATCATTGCCCGGCTGATTCGTCGCTCAGCGGGGGGCCAATGCAACTGCCGTCCCACAGCATCAGAGAAGCCCTAGAAGAGCGGAAGAATAATCCGAAAGTATCGATGGCGTTGATAACTGCCAGCCGGGCAGGTACAGCAAACTGCAACAGATTATGTAGGCAACTTTCAGGAAAATTCGGTTATTTTTAGTCTTATCGGCTAAAAATCAGGTGATATTCAGCGATCGCGTCGAAAACTGCGATACAGGCAACCCAAATGAGAACTCAAGCGAAGCGCGCGTATTCCAAATTTGTTTAAAAAACGAGCAGGGGCAACTGGACTGAATGCAATAGTGATCAATACTTCAACTGTCGGCGGGACATCTCCCCCAAGTGAAACGCCGATCAAGGTACCGAAGGACCGCGTGCCTTAGTTTTACTCCTAATGGTCTTAACCCGGATTCACCCCCCAGAACCCGGGTTTTTTTTGCCCGCCATTCAGCGCCAGTACGCCGTGCGACCCAGGCTCAGCCCTTGACCCGCGCCAAGGGGAACAGGCGTTTGAAGTTGGCCGTGGTCTGCTGGGCAAAGGCTTCATAGCTTTCGCCCCGCAGCATCGCCAGGAACTCCGCCACCTCGCGCACGTACTGCGGCAGGTTGGGCTTGCCACGATAGGGGATCGGCGCCAGGTAAGGCGAATCGGTCTCCACCAGCAGGCGGTCGGCCGGCACCTGTCGGGCCACGTCCCGCAGGGCATCGGCATTGCGGAAGGTGACAATCCCCGAGAGGGAAATATAGAAACCCAGGTCCAGGGCCGCCTTGGCCATTTCCCAGTCTTCGGTGAAGCAATGCAGCACACCGGCATTGGGCAATGCCGCCTCGCGCAGCAGTGCCAGGGTGTCGGCGCGGGCGCCGCGGGTGTGCACCACCACCGGCTTGCCGTTCTGCTGGGCGGCCTGCAGGTGCAGGCGGAAGGATTCCTGCTGCAGCTCGGCGGCTTCCGGCTCGTAGTGATAGTCCAGGCCAGTCTCGCCAATGGCCACTACCCGGGGGTGATTCAGTTCATCCAGCAGCCAGTCCAGGGCCGGCGCTGCGCCGGGCTGCACATCCAGCGGATGCACGCCCACCGAGCAGTCGACATCGTCATAACGATCGGCCAGGGCCTTGACGTCCGCCGCGTTGTCGGCGCTGACACCGATGCACAAGAAGTGCCCTACCCCCCGCTGGCGGGCAGCAGCCAGCGCGGCATCCAGGGAGCCGTCATGAGCGGCGAGGTCGAGGCGGTCAAGGTGGCAATGGGAATCTACGAGCATAGGAGGCTACAACTACATCCGATCAATGAAAGGCCCGGGTTATGGCGCCCGGGCGGAAACAACGCTGAGTCTAGGCGCTGCGGGTCAATTCTGGGTAGGCAGGGCCGCCCACTGCACCAGCAAGGCTTCCAGCAACAGCACGCGGTTGAGGTTGGCCTTGCTCAGGACCTTCTGGCGCTGGGCCAGGATCCAGTCCTGGATGTTCAGCACCTTGGCCTGGGCGGACTTCTGCGCCAGGTATTGCAGCACCTTGCGCATGTCTTGCAGGCCCAGTCCCTGCTCATCCTGGGTCAGTTGATAGCGCAGGACCAGGTTCGACCAGTCGCAGAACCAGTCGAACAGCAGCAACAAGGGAATGGCACTCCAGGATTCGGCCAGTTGCGTGGGCGACTGTTGCTGTTTCAGCAGCTTCTTCACCCCTTCCACCACCTGCGCCCGCTGCTCGCGAACACCCTGGGCCTGCAGGCTGACCGCTGCCAGCGGCGAACCGGCAGCCAGGGTCAAGAGCTCCACCCGCTCCTCCTCGGAGCAATCAGGCAGGGCCTGGGCCAGCCACTCAAGGCTCATGGCCTCGCTGGGCAGCGGGCAGGCCTGCTGCACGCAACGGCTCTTGATCGTGGGCAACAACCGGCTGGGCTGGTGGCTTACCAGCAACAGCACAGTGTTGCCGGAAGGCTCCTCGAGACTCTTGAGCAGGGCGTTGGCGGCGTTGATATTCATCGACTCCACCGGCTCGATCAGCACCACCTTGCGCCCCCCCAACTGGGCGGTCTGGACCACGAAGCTCACCAGTTCGCGGACCTGGTCGACCTTGATCGCCTTGTCCGCTTCCTCCGGCTCCAGCACGTAGTTGTCCGGGTGGCTGCCGGCCAGCAGCAACAGGCAGGACTTGCATTGACCACAGGCGTCCAGGCCTTCCGGGCGCTGGCACAGCAAGCGCGCCATCAGCCGCTCGGCCAGGGCCCGCTTGCCGATACCCGCTGGGCCATGCAACAGGTAGGCATGGGCATGCTGAGTACGCCCCGCCAATTGCTGCCAGAGGCTGTCCTGCCAGGGGAAGACTTCAGCCACGGGCGCGCTCCAGCAACTGCGGCAACAAGCTGTCCAGGGACTGCTGGACCTGGGCCAGGGGCTGCGCCGCATCCACCAGCACATAACGCTGCGGCGCCGCTGCGGCGCGGGCCAGGAAGGCTTCGCGAACCCTCTGGAAGAAGGCCTGGCCTTCCTGCTCGAAGCGATCCAGCCGGCCACGAGCACTGGCTCGCGCCAGGCCGACATCCACCGGCAGGTCGAAGACCAGGGTCAGGTCGGGGCGCAACTCGCCCTGGACGAAATCCTCCAGCGCAGCAATGCGCGCAAGGCTCAGGCCGCGGCCCGCGCCCTGGTAGGCGTAAGTGGAGTCGGTGAAGCGGTCGCACAGCACCACCGCACCGCGCTCCAGGGCCGGACGAATCACCGTTGCCAGGTGCTGGGCACGCGCGGCGAACACCAGCAACAGCTCGGTATCGGCATTCATGACCTCTTCCAACGGGGTCAGCAGCACATCGCGAATCCGCTCGGCCAGCGGCGTGCCGCCGGGTTCACGGGTCAACAGCACCTCGATCCCCGCAGCGCGCAGGCGCTCGGCGAGGTACTCGCGATTGGTGCTTTTGCCCGCGCCTTCCGGGCCTTCTAGGGTAATAAACAAGCCAGTCACGGGCAGTCCTTAATCAATGTCATTGCGGGCTTTTCGCCGCGGGCTCGGGCACAGGCTCGGCAGGTGCCGGAGTCGCAGCCGGCTCGGGCGCAGCTTGCGGGGCGCTTGCCGGAGCCGTCTCCGGGCCAGGGGCTGCAGGCGTCTGCGGCGCCGGACCTACCGCTTCGGGGACCGCTGGCGTGGCGGCTGGAGCCGGGCTGGAACGGTAGTCGGCGCGACGCTTGAGCTGAAACTCGCGCACCGCGCTGTTGTGGGCATCCAGGTCATCGGAGAACACATGGCTACCGTCGCCCCGCGCGACAAAATACAGGCTCTTGCCGGGCACCGGGTTGAGGGCGGCGTGGATCGCCTCGCGTCCGACCATGGCGATCGGCGTCGGCGGCAGGCCGGCAATGACGTAGGTGTTATAGGGTGTGGCTTCCTTGAGATGAGCCCGGGTCAACTTGCCGGTGTAACGCTCACCGAGGCCGTAGATCACCGTAGGATCGGTCTGCAGCAGCATGCCAATCTGCATGCGACGCACGAACACGCCTGCGATCTGCCCACGCTCCTGGGGTACGCCGGTTTCCTTCTCCACCAGCGAGGCCATGATCAGCGCCTGATAAGGATCGCTGTAAGGCGCATCGTCGGCACGCTTGCTCCACTCCTTGGCCAGCACATCGTCCAGGCGGTCGTAGGCTTTTTCCAGGAGTTCGGCGTCGGTCATGCCCCGAACGAAACGATAGGTGTCAGGGAAGAAACGCCCTTCAGGGAAAACCCCGGGATGCCCGAGCTTTTCCATCACCTGACTGTCGCTAAGCCCCGTCAGGGTCTGCTGCAATTTTTCGCTCTTGGCCAGGGCGCTGCGTACCTGGCGGAAATTCCAGCCTTCCACCAGGGTCAGGCTGTACTGCACCACCTCACCGCGCTGCCAGAGGCCGATCAGGCCTTCGGCGGTCATGCCTGGGGTCATGCGGTACTCGCCGCTGTGCAGAGGCTGGCCCGCCATATTGAAGCGCCAGTACAGGCGCAGCCAGAAGGCATCATCGAGCACACCCTCGGCTTGCAGACGATTGAAGGTGCCGGTGGGCGTCGAGCCGGCGGGAACATCGAGCAACTGTTCCTGGCTCAGGTTCAGCGGTTGTTCCAGGGCCGAGTGCAGTTTCCAGGCACTCGCACCCAACAGCAGTCCTGCCAGGACCAGTCCGGTTTCCAGCAGGAGCAGTAATTTACGTCTCACGAATCAAGCATCCAGTAGTGCGCGGGTAATGCCCTGCAGTTTACGGGTGAGCGCACCCGCCGACCAGCTCATCCCGGCACAGCCAAGCACTGGCCAGACGCCATAGACACTGTTGCAGACAAAGACTTCATCAGCCTGTTGCAGTTGATCGAGACTGATATCCCCGACTTGCGCGGGGATGCCCAATGACTCGGCCTGAAACAGTATTTCAGCGCGCATCACCCCGGCCACGCCGCAGCGACTCAGGTCAGCCGTCAGCAGCCGCCCCTGGCTGACCAGGAACAGGTTGCTGAACACGCCTTCGATAACTCGCCCAGAGGTATCTCGCATCAAGCCTTCGGCATGCTCGGCATCACGCCACTCGGCACGAGCCAGAACCTGCTCCAGACGATTGAGGTGCTTGAGGCCGGCCAGCAGCGGCTGCTCGGCCAGGCGCGTGGTACAGGGAAACAGACGAATGCCTTGCTCGGCATGGGCCGGGGGATACACCGGCAATGCGGAGCCCTGGAGAATCCGCCGTGCAGCGGTTGCAGGATCGGCGGCATAGCCGCGCTGGCTGTCGCCCCGGGTCAGGATCAGCTTGAGCACACCCTCCCCCAAAGCCGCCGCATAAGCCTGCAGCTCACTGCGGATCAGGGCTTGATCCGCCGTCAGCGCCAGGCGACGGCATCCTTCGGCCAAACGCTGCAGATGCCGCTCCAGCAACTGCGGGCGCCCGGATTTGACGGCAATGGTCTCGAACAGACCATCACCGTAAGCCAGGCCGCGGTCCTTGAGCGACAGTGCGTCAGCCGGCTGACCGTCGACCCAGCTGTGCATCACTCGGAGAACCGGCGGAACACCAGGGAGCCGTTGGTGCCACCAAAACCGAAGGAGTTGGACAGCACTACGTCGATGTCCATGCTGCGCGCGGTGTGCGGCACGAAATCGAGATCGCAGCCTTCATCCGGCTCATCCAGGTTGATGGTGGGCGGCGCGGCCTGGCTGTTGATTGCCAGCACACTGAAGATCGCCTCGATCGCCCCCGCGGCACCCAGCAGGTGACCCGTCATGGACTTGGTGGAACTGACCGCCAGCTTGTAGGCGTGATCGCCGAACACGCTCTTGATCGCTTCGGCCTCGGCCAGGTCGCCGGCCGGGGTCGAAGTGCCATGGGCGTTGATGTACTGCACCTGGTCCACGTTGAGCTTGGCGTCGCGCAGGGCATTGGCGATGCAGCGCGCAGCACCGGCACCATCGGCGGGAGGCGACGTCATGTGATAGGCGTCACCGCTCATGCCGAAGCCGATCAGCTCCGCATAGATGGTGGCCCCACGAGCCTTGGCGTGCTCCAGCTCTTCCAGAACCAGGGCGCCGGCGCCGTCGGACAGGACGAAGCCATCACGCCCCTTGTCCCAGGGACGGCTGGCGCGGGTCGGCTCGTCGTTGCGGGTCGACAGTGCACGGGACGCACCGAAGCCACCCATGCCCAGGCCACAGGCAGCCATTTCAGCACCGCCGGCGATCATCACGTCGGCTTCGCCGTAGGCGATGTTGCGCGCAGCCATGCCAATGCAGTGGGTACCGGTGGTGCACGCAGTGGAAATGGCGTAGTTCGGCCCCTGGGCACCCAAGTGGATGGACAGGAAACCGGAAATCATGTTGATGATCGAACCAGGCACGAAGAACGGAGAAATCCGTCGTGGGCCGGAATCGTGCAGGATGCGGCTGGTTTCCTCGATATTGGTCAAACCGCCAATACCCGAGCCCATGGCCACGCCGATGCGTTCACGGTTGGCATCGGTGACTTCCAGACCGGCGTTGCGTACCGCCTGGAAACCGGCTGCCAGGCCGTATTGAATGAACAGGTCGAGTTTGCGGGCCTCTTTGACCGATAGGTATTCCTCGACATTGAAGCCCTTTACCGAGCCGCCAAAACGGGTGGAATAGGCAGAAAGGTCGGTGTGTTCGATCAGACCGATGCCACTTTGGCCAGCCAGAATGCCCTGCCAGCTGCTTGGCACATCCGTACCCAGTGGCGACAACATACCCATACCGGTGACTACGACGCGTCTACGCGACACAGCACTCTCCTTTTTCTAATGACGACACTTTGTATCAGGCCTAAAGAAAAAACCGCACGCCGTAACGGCAGTGCGGTTTTTCCATGACAGCAAAAGACGACTACAAACGATTAAGCCTGGTGGCTGGTAACGTAGTCGATAGCTGCTTGAACGGTAGTGATCTTTTCAGCTTCTTCGTCAGGGATTTCGGTCTCGAATTCCTCTTCCAGAGCCATCACCAGCTCAACGGTGTCAAGGGAGTCGGCACCCAGGTCTTCAACGAAGGAAGCGGTGTTAACAACTTCTTCTTCTTTAACGCCCAGTTGCTCAGCAACGATTTTCTTGACGCGCTCTTCGATGGTGCTCATACCTTGTTTTCACTCCTAATGGACAAATTCAGGCAGCTGGCCAGTGGGTAAGTGTATAGAAAGGCTTTTCAGCTTTTCAACTGAAAGCTTTGTCCCTCAAACCCTTTGGCCATCTGCCTATAAATTGATTGCAGCTTTATAACGGATTTTAGACAGCTCGTATGACATTTTTTTGAAGCAATCCGTCACATTTGACTCACATATACATCCCGCCGTTGACCGGGATTGTAGCCCCAGTAACGTATGCCGCACCGTCGGATGCCAGAAAAGCGACCACTTGCGCGATCTCTTGAGCCTGGCCCAGACGACCCAGCGGAATTTGCGTCAGCAGTGCTTCACGCTGCGCTTCCGGCAGTTCGCGGGTCATATCGGTGTCGATAAAACCTGGAGCAACCGAGTTCACCGTGATCGACCGCGAACCCACTTCACGGGCCAGGGCACGGCTGAAACCTTCGAGACCGGCCTTGGCGGCCGCGTAGTTTACTTGGCCTGCGTTGCCCATGGCACCCACAACCGAGCCAATACTGATAATTCGACCCCAACGAGCCTTGGTCATGCCACGCAGAACGCCCTTGGACAGGCGATACAGGCTGTTCAGGTTGGTATCGACCACGTCGTACCATTCGTCATCTTTCATGCGCATCATCAGGTTGTCGCGAGTGATGCCGGCGTTGTTCACCAGGATCGCCGGCGCACCGAACTGCTCGGCGATGCTGGCCAGGACTGCAGCCACGGACTCGTCACTGGTAACGTTCAGCTCAAGGCCGGTGCCCTGGATGCCATTTTCCTTGAGGGTGGCAGCAATGCGCTCGGCACCCGAAGCGGACGTGGCGGTACCCACCACGGTGGCGCCCATACGCCCCAGCTCAAGCGCGATGGCCTGGCCGATACCACGGCTGGCGCCGGTCACCAGTGCAACTTTACCTTGCAGACTCATGCAAGCTTCTCCTAGTTCAGGCCAACGCTGCACGGGCGGCAGCGAAAGCATCTGGGGTGTTCAGGTTAGAGGTCGACACGCCTTCGGCGCAGCGCTTGTTGAGGCCGGCCAGGACCTTGCCCGGGCCGCACTCGACCAGCTCGGTGGCGCCATTGGCTGCCAGAGTCTGGATCGACTCGACCCAACGTACCGGCTTGTACAACTGCTCCAGCAGGTCGCGCTTGAGGGTGTCCAGGTCGGCGGCCACAGCGGCACTGACGTTCTGTACCAATGGAATCTGCGGTGCCTGCCAGTTGATCGCAGCGATCGACTCGGCAAAGCGCTCGGCGGCCGGGCGCATCAGCTCACAGTGGGAAGGCACGCTGACCGGCAGCGGCATGGCGCGCTTGGCGCCCCGCGCCTTGCAGCCCTCGATGGCGCGATCCACAGCCGCCTTGGCCCCGGCGATCACCACCTGGCCAGGGGAGTTGTAGTTCACGGCGCTGACCACCTCGCCCTGCGCGGCTTCAGCACAGGCGGCGACCACATCGGCATCTTCCAGGCCGAGAATTGCAGCCATGCCGCCCTGCCCTGCCGGCACGGCTTCCTGCATCAACTGGCCACGACGCTCGACCAGCTTGGCCGCTTCACCCAGGGTCAGGCTGCCAGCGGCGACCAGGGCACTGTATTCACCCAGGCTGTGACCGGCGACGAAAGCCGGGCGCGCACCACCTTCGGCCAGCCATACACGCCACAGGGCGATGGACGCGGTGAGGATGGCCGGCTGGGTCTTGTCGGTTTGATTGAGCAGCTCTGCAGGACCTTCCTGGGTCAGAGCCCAGAGGTCGTAGCCCAGAGCATCGGAGGCTTCTTTGAACGTATCGAGGATCAGTGGGTACTGCGCGCCCAGCTCGGCCAACATGCCGAGGGACTGCGAGCCCTGTCCTGGAAAGACGAATGCGAGGGATGCAGACATGTAACAAGCCCCTAATGATCTTGTCGTCGGAGAATTGACGTCACACCGTGGTGGACGCAAGAAACTGACAGTTGGATGGCCAATTGAACTGAGCGGTCACATTTAAGCACTCCACAGGGAAAACGCCTAAAGCAACAAGTCTTCAAGACGCCCATGCAAGCGGCGCGGCAGGTCTTCCTGGATCTCGATCAACGCCCGCTGAATGGCACTCTGGAAACCTTGAACGCCTGCAGAACCATGGCTCTTCACCACGATCCCCTGCAAGCCGAGGAAACTCGCACCGTTGTGCCGCGCCGGCGCCAGATCCGCCTGCAACCTGCGCATCAGCGGCAAGGCCAGCGCCCCAACAGCCCGGGACAGCAGATTCTGCCTGAACAAGGCTTCTATACGAGCGGCGATCATGGTCGCCAGCCCCTCGCTGGACTTGAGCAGGATGTTGCCGACAAAACCGTCGCACACCACCACGTCCGCCTCGCCCCGATACAACCCATCGCCCTCGACGAAACCGATGTAGTTGAGGCCGCGGGCCTGCTGCAGCAAGCTCGCCGCCAGCTTGACCTGCTGGTTGCCCTTGATGTCCTCGGTGCCGATATTCAGCAAGGCCACCCGCGGCCGCACGATGCCCAGGGTTTCCGCCGCAACCGAGCCCATGATGGCGAACTGCAACAGGTGCTCGGCACTGCAATCGACGTTGGCTCCCAGATCCAGCAATTGGCAATAGCCACGCTGAGTCGGGATGGCAGCCACCATCGCCGGCCGATCGATTCCGGGCAGGGTTTTCAGCACATAACGCGACAGCGCCATCAGCGCACCGGTATTACCGGCACTGACGCAGGCCTGGACCTTCTCATCGCGCAACAGCTCAAGGGCCACCCGCATCGAAGAGTCCGGCTTGCCCCGCAGGGCCTGGGAAGGCTTTTCGTCCATGGTGATCACCTCGCTTGCAGGGGTAATCGTCAGGCGCGCGCGATCCACAGCCGTTTGACCGGAAATCAGTTCTTCAAGAAGGGAGGGTTGACCAACCAGGGTCAGGTGCAGCGAGGGGGTAGCAGACAGACAAGCAATACTCGCCTGAACAATGCTGCGGGGACCGAAGTCCCCGCCCATTGCGTCAATCGCGATGACTTGAGCGGACAAGGATTACTCGTCAGCGCCCTTGTCGATCACTTTACGACCACGGTATACGCCTTCTGGCGATACGTGGTGACGCAGGTGAACTTCACCGGTGGTCTTTTCTACGGACAGGGTGCTAGCCTCGAGAGCATCGTGGGAACGACGCATGTCACGGGCAGAGCGGGATTTTTTGTTCTGCTGAACAGCCATAATTGATTAACTCCTAAACGTTTGGGTCACGCTTTAACTGCGCCAATACACTGAACGGGTTGGACCGCGTTACCTCGTCCTCGCTCGGTTCGGGCTCATCGAGCCCCGCCGGCTGCTGGCATTCTTCCGGATGATGAGCAGGCACGATTGGCAAGGCAAGCAAAAGCTCTTCCTCGACCAACGCCTGCAGATCCAAAGGATCTTCGCCCAGTTCCAGCACGTCATAACCTTTCGGCAACGACTGGGTATTCGCACCCTCCTTCACCACAGCGTAACTGCACTCACTGTGGATCGGCAGGGTGACCAGCTCAAGACAACGCTGGCAAACCATTTTGACTTCGACGTCGATGGAGCTGTGGATAACTACAGCTTTACGCTCGTCACGCTCGAAAACGAATTTAGCCTGCACCGTACCGACATTGTCGGAAAGCGGGTCGCAGAGTCTCTCCAAATCGGCCAGCAGCAGTTCACCTTGAAGGGTGGTGCCACGGTCAGCCAATTTGCGCGGGTCAACGTGAGGTGGAATCGGGTCATTCAACATAGGCGCAGCATTATAGGGATGCACCAGGCCATGTCAAAGGAAATTCAGCCCTGTCCGTCACTTGCAAGCCTCGCTAGAATTCCCGGCCTGCCTCAGGAGACGCACATGCTGCCTTTATTACTCGCCTCAAGCTCGGCCTACCGCCGGGAATTGCTGTCCCGCCTGCGCCTGCCCTTCACCTGCAGCTCTCCTGACATCGACGAAAGCCATCGTCCCGGAGAGTCTGCCACGGCCCTGGTGAAACGCCTGGCCGAGGAAAAGGCCCGCGCCCTGGCAAGCAGCCATCCAGCACACCTGATCATCGGTTCCGACCAGGTCGCGGTGCTCGGCGAGCGCATCATCGGCAAACCCCATACCTTCGAAAAAGCCCGCCAGCAACTGCTGGACGCCAGCGGCGCCAGCGTGACCTTCCTCACCGGCCTGGCCCTGCTCAACAGCCAGACCGGCCACTGCCAAGTCGACTGCGTCCCGTTCACGGTCAACATGCGCCTCCTGGACAGCACCCGCATCGAACGCTACCTGCACGCCGAACAGCCCTATGATTGCGCCGGCAGCTTCAAGGCCGAAGGCCTGGGGGTCAGCCTGTTCCAGAGCACCGCCGGCAGCGACGCCACCAGCCTTATAGGCCTGCCACTGATCCGCCTCGTGGACATGCTGCTGGCCGAGGGCGTAGAGACACCCTGAGCCGCCATAAAAAAGCCGGCACTCAAGCCGGCTTTTTATTGAGCAACACCCGATCAGCGCAAGGTTGGGCCCTGAAAGCCCATCCACATGGCGATCTGCTCTGCCACGCTGGCACCGAGCTTCTTCGAGAAGCGATCAAATGGCGACTCCTGGACGGTAAAGTCCACCACCTCTTTCTCGCCAATCACATCCCGCGCCACCGAACTGGTATTGCCCAGGCCATCGATCAACCCCAATTGCAGCGCCTGCTCGCCCGACCACACCAGGCCGGAGAACAGCTCCGGATGCTCCTTGTCCTTCAGGCGATCGCCACGGCCCTGCTTGACGCTGGCAATGAACTGGCGATGAGTGGTGTCCAGCACGCCCTGCCAGAACTGGGTCTCTTCAGGCTTTTGCGGCTGAAACGGATCCAGGAACGACTTGTGCTCGCCCGAGGTATAGGTGCGACGCTCAACCCCCAGCTTCTCCATGGTACCGACAAAGCCGTAGCCGGCCGCCGTCACACCAATGGAACCCACCAGGCTCGCCTTGTCGGCATAGATCTCGTCAGCAGCGCTGGCGATGTAGTAAGCACCCGACGCCCCGAGATCCGAGATCACCGCGTAGACCTTGGTGTCCTTGTGCAAAGCCCGCAGACGACGAATCTCGTCATAGACGTAGCCGGACTGCACCGGGCTGCCGCCAGGGCTGTTGATACGCAGCACAATGCCCTTGACCTTGGAATCATCGAACGCAGTACGCAGGCTGCCGACAATATTGTCAGCACTGGCCGATTCCTTGTCGGCAATCACCCCCGTGACATCGATCACCGCGGTGTAGCTACCGCCACGAGTGGCATTCTTTTCCATGGTCATCAGCGGCGTGAACAACGCCAGCGCCGCGAACAGGTAAACAAAGGTCAACAGCTTGAAGAAAATGCCCCAGCGCCGCGAGCGACGCTGTTCCTGGACACTGGCCAACAGCGTCTTCTCCAGCAGTTTCCAGCTTTTATCATCACCACCTTCAGCGCCCGCCTTGCTCGGCGCCTTCCATTCGTCGGTCATGCCTGCTACCCCAGCAAAAACTTAATCGGCACCCTGGCTCAGCCAGGCGTGCAATTGAGGAAAACGGTCGATGGACAAGCGCGGCTCGAATGCCTGCAAGGCCTCGATGGACTGAGCACCGTAGCTCACGGCCACCGAATCCATTCCGGCATTGCGCGCCATCAACAGATCAAAGGACGAATCGCCAACCATCAAAGCCTGCCGCGGCCCAACCCCGCAATGAGCAAGGATTTCCTCCAGCATCAATGGATGAGGCTTGCTGGCAGTTTCGTCGGCCGCCCGGGTGATATCGAAATACCCTTCCCAACCATGGGCCTTCAACACTCGATCCAGCCCTCGCCGGGCCTTGCCGGTGGCGACAGCCAGCTGATACCCCTCATCCCGAAAGGCGTCGAGAGACTGCACCACTCCAGCAAACAGAGGCGAAGGCTCTGCCTCGAGAGCAATGTAGTGATCCGCATAATGCTGACGAAAGACTACCAACTGCCCATCATCTATTTCCGGATACAGTGTGCGAATCGCCTCTGGCAACCCCAGACCGATAATGCCCTTGACGGCGTAGTCATCGCGGCGAGGAAAGCCGGAACGATCAGCAGATGCGTGCATCGACTCGACAATCCGACCAATGGAATCGGCCAGAGTGCCGTCCCAGTCGAAGATCAGCAGTTTGTAATCAGGGTGCACTCAGGCGCTCCACGGTCTTGGCCCACATCTCATCCACCGGGGCCTGCAATTTCAGCTCGCCGCCATCGGGCAGCGGCACCGTCAACATATAGGCATGGAGAAACAGGCGCTTGCCGCCCAGCTCACGGATCTCGCGAGTGAAATCGTCATCGCCGTACTTGCTGTCACCGGCAATGCAGTGCCCGGCATGCAGGGTGTGCACACGAATCTGGTGGGTACGCCCGGTCACCGGCTTGGCCTCGACCATGGTGGCGAAATCACCGAAGCGGCGCAGCACCTTGAACACGGTCAAGGCCTCCTTGCCCTCTTCGTTGACCTCCACCATGCGCTCGCCGGAGCGCAGGTTGCTCTTGAGCAGCGGCGCACGCACCTGCTTCACCGCCGTGGCCCAATGGCCACGGACCAGCGCCATGTAGCGCTTGTCCACGCCATCGCCCCGCAGCGCGGCATGCAGATGACGCAGCATGCTGCGTTTTTTCGCGATCATCAGCAGGCCGGAGGTGTCCCGATCGAGGCGATGCACCAGCTCCAGCTCCTTGGCGTCCGGGCGCAACTGACGAAAGGCTTCGATCACCCCGAAATTCAAGCCGCTGCCGCCATGCACGGCAATCCCGGCAGGCTTGTTGATCACAATCAGGGCCTTGTCTTCGAAGACGATCGAGGCTTCCAGGCGCTGCAGCAGCCCTTGAGCCAGCGGCACCGGCTCGTCGCGCTCGGGCACACGCACGGGAGGCACGCGCACCACATCACCCGCTTGCAGCTTGTACTCGGGCTTGATCCGCCCCTTGTTCACTCGCACTTCGCCTTTACGCAAAATGCGGTAAATCAAGGTCTTGGGCACGCCTTTGAGCCGGGCGAGAAGGAAGTTATCAATACGTTGGCCGGCATATTCCGGCGAGACCTCAAGCAATTGAACGCCTGGAGTCGAGGGGGCAGTAGTCGTCATGGCGCGAATGATAACAATTTTTTATGGATTTGAAGCACTTAATGATTGCTGCTATAGTCGCGAACGCCGCCAAAAGCGGCTGGGCAGAGGAACAGCGGCAAACAGCCGGCCCTGACCAACGCAATTCATAAGGACGCAAGGCCGTCCTACGCAGTTTTCACTATCTAACGGAAGAGTTCGGCGTTGTAACAAGCGCAGGTGACATGAGGCCTGAAACCCGTAGAAAGCAGAGTGACTACTCGCCTTTTACGCAGCGATTAACGGCCAGTTCACAAAGTGCAGTCAGCGACAAACGATCCCGAGCGAAAGTTGCGGAAACAACGCCTTTAGCCATGATGCGTGACCTCCCCTTTCGGAGTTCACGGTAAATGCCAACCCGCTGCGGATTCTGCGCGCGGCAGCACCCGAATTATCAGGGATACGTGTAGGGTGGAGATGCACAACCGTCGGACTGTGTAGCATTAGGCTTTATCAAGACGCTTCATCTCGTCCACAGTCGCCGGTTGATTCCTCCTCCTGACAGACTTTTGCTTAAGCGGTGCCTTAGTCACCACAGCAAGCAGGACGCGTAAGTCGCGACTTCGTTCTTAGTTACCCGGACGAACCTCGCTAGACACTCGAGTGGTCAACCACTCCTGACGCACCTGACACCGACCGTGAGAAGTCGTGTGTGCCGAACGCCGTTTCCGGCAGCCCGGAAACCGACGGTACTACATGAAAAGAATGCTGATTAACGCAACTCAACCCGAAGAGTTGCGTGTTGCTCTGGTAGACGGCCAGCGCCTCTACGACCTGGACATCGAGTCCGGAGCCCGCGAGCAGAAAAAGGCCAACATCTATAAAGGCCGCATCACTCGCATCGAACCAAGCCTCGAGGCTGCCTTTGTCGATTTCGGCTCTGAGCGCCACGGCTTCCTGCCCCTCAAAGAAATCTCCCGCGAATACTTCAAGAAAGCCCCCGAAGGCCGCGTCAACATCAAGGACGTCCTGAGCGAAGGCCAGGAAGTCATCGTCCAGGTCGAGAAAGAAGAGCGTGGCAACAAGGGCGCCGCCCTGACCACCTTCATCAGCCTCGCCGGCCGTTACCTGGTACTGATGCCGAACAACCCGCGTGCCGGCGGTATCTCCCGCCGCATCGAAGGCGAAGAGCGCAACGAACTGCGTGAAGCGCTGAACGGCCTGGTGGCACCCGCCGACATGGGCCTGATCGTGCGCACTGCCGGCCTGGGCCGCAGCAGCGAAGAGATGCAGTGGGACCTCGACTACCTGCTGCAACTCTGGACCGCCATCAAGGAAGCGTCCCTGGATCGTTCCGCGCCATTCCTGATCTACCAGGAAAGCAACGTGATCATCCGCGCGATCCGCGACTACCTGCGCCAGGACATCGGCGAAGTGCTGATCGACAGTGTTGAAGCCCAGGACGAAGCCCTGACCTTCATCCGCCAGGTGATGCCGCAGTACGCCAGCAAGATCAAGCTGTACGAAGACAGCGTGCCGCTGTTCAACCGTTTCCAGATCGAAAGCCAGATCGAGACCGCTTTCCAGCGCGTGGTCGAACTGCCTTCCGGCGGCTCCATCGTCATCGATCCGACCGAAGCCCTGGTGTCCATCGACATCAACTCGGCCCGCGCCACCAAAGGCAGCGACATCGAAGAAACCGCCCTGCAGACCAACCTGGAAGCAGCGGAAGAAATCGCTCGCCAACTGCGCCTGCGTGACATCGGCGGCCTGATCGTCATCGACTTCATCGACATGACCCCGGCCAAGAACCAGCGTGCCGTGGAAGAAAAAGTCCGCGAATGCCTGGAAGCCGACCGCGCCCGCGTGCAGATCGGCCGCATCTCGCGCTTCGGCCTGCTGGAAATGTCCCGTCAGCGCCTGCGTCCATCCCTGG
Organism: Pseudomonas protegens CHA0; assembly: GCF_000397205.1. NCBI lineage: Bacteria > Pseudomonadati > Pseudomonadota > Gammaproteobacteria > Pseudomonadales > Pseudomonadaceae > Pseudomonas > Pseudomonas protegens. The sequence goes on along the minus strand of NC_021237.1, from coordinate 2,011,516 downwards.
GCGAAAGCAGCGGCATCGTCTGCCCGCGCTGCAACGGCACCGGCATCATCCGTGACGTCGAGTCGCTGTCCCTGGCGATCCTGCGCCTGATCGAAGAAGAAGCCCTGAAAGACCGCACCGCCGAAGTGCGCGCCCAAGTGCCGATTCCGGTCGCCGCTTTCCTGCTCAACGAAAAACGCAACTCGATCACCAAGATCGAACTGCGCACCCGTGCCCGCATCGTCATCCTGCCGAACGATCACCTCGAAACGCCACACTTCGAAGTTCAGCGCCTGCGTGATGACAGCCCGGAAGCCAACACCAACCAGTCCAGCTACGAAATCGCAGCGGCCGCCGCCGAAGCCGAAGAAGTCCAGCCAACCGCCGCCACCCGCACCCTGGTTCGCCAGGAAGCGGCAGTGAAGACTGCCCCGGCCCGCGCCAACGCTCCGGTTCCGACCGAAGTCGTCGCTGCCCCTGTAGCTGCACCGGCTCCAGTGGCCGAACCAAGCCTGTTCAAAGGCCTGGTGAAGTCCCTGGTCAGCCTGTTCGCTACCAAGGAAGAGCCAGCCGCACCGGTCGTGGTCGAGAAGCCAGTGACCGAGCGCCCTGCTCGCAGCAACGAAGAACAGCGTCGCAATGGCCGCCAGCAGAGCCGCAACCGTAACGGTCGCCGCGATGAAGAGCGCAAGCCGCGCGAAGAACGTGCTCCGCGTGAAGAACGCGCACCACGGGAAGAGCGTCAGCCACGCGAAGTTCGCGAAGCCCGTGAAGAAGTTCAAGCGGTAGCCCGCGAAGAACGCGCACCCCGTGCACCGCGCGAAGAACGCCAGCCACGCGCCCCGCGTGAAGAGCGCAAGCCACGTGGCGAGCGTGAAGAACGTGTGCGTGAACTGCGCGAGCCTCTGGACGCCGCTCCAGCTGCAGCCGCTGCTACCGCCGCCGTTGTTGCCGAAGAACGTCCGGCGCGCCAGCCTCGCGAAGAGCGCCAGCCACGTGCGCCACGTGAAGAGCGCCAACCACGTGCCGAACAGGCTCAAGCCGCTGCCGCCAGCGAAGAAGAAGCGCTGCCGAACGAAGAGCAACTGCAGGAAGACGGCCAGGACAACGCCGAAGGCGAACGCCCACGTCGTCGCTCCCGCGGCCAGCGTCGTCGCAGCAACCGTCGCGAGCGTCAACGTGATGCCAACGGCAATGTGATCGAAGGCTCGGAAGAAAACGCCGAAGAGCCAAGCAGCGCCGATCTGGCTGCCGGCCTTGCGGTAACTGCCGCGGTTGCCAGCACCGCCATCAGCGCCAACGCTGAAGCCGAAGCTCACCAGCAAGCCGAACGTGCGACTGCCGCTGTAGAAGACAAGGCTCCGGAAGCCCCAGTGGTTGAAGCCACCACGCCGGTAGAAGCCCCAGTGGTTCCTGCAGTGGAAGTGGCTCCAGTGGCTGAAGAGCAGGCTCAGGTTGAAGTGGCTGCCGAACCGGCCGTGGTTGTCGAAGCCCAGCCTGTGGTTGCCGAACAACCGGCAGCAGAACCTGTAGCCCAGGCGCCAGTGGTTGAAGAAAAGGCCATCGAGCCGGTTCAGGAAGCCCCTGCGCCAGCCCCAGTTGCCGAGCCAGCAGTGGTGGTTGAAGAGCCTGTAGCGGCCCAGCAGCCTGCCCAGGTTGAAGAGCCGGCTCCGGTTGCAGCACCGGTGGTGGCCGAAGAGCCTGCACCCGCTGTCGAAGCTGAAGCCGCGCCGGTCAGCACCCTGACCAGCAATGGCCGTGCACCGAACGACCCACGCGAAGTGCGTCGCCGCAAGCGTGAAGCCGAGCGCCTGCAGAAGGAAGCCGAGCTGGCTGCCGCTGCTGCTCCGGCTGAAGCCGTGGTGACCGCCGAGCCGGCTCCGGTAGAAGCGCCGGAGGTGGTCGAGGCCCCCCCTGCGCCAGCCGAAGAGACTGCACCGGCGCCAGTGGCCGAACCTGCAGTGGAAGAAGCGGCCCCTGTGGCCGAGCAAGCACCGCGCGCTGTCGAGCACGCTGTGCATGCCGAGGAAGAACAGCACGAGCCTAAACCTCTCGTCTGATTCCAGCAGCCCATGAAAAAGCCCCGCCCGGGTAACCGGGCGGGGCTTTTTTATACCTGGAGCACCTGACAATCCGGAAACAGCAACGCCTGCGGAACGTCCACATCCCAGGTCACCCCCGGATCCGTCACCGAAACTTCCACCACCCGCCCCGAAGCGAACAGCGGCCGGGCTCCCCGATCACCAGACAGGCCCTGCAACGCTGCGCCATAAGACCGGCCAAAGCCCACCGGATGACCCAACTCATCCCCCAGCCGCGGCACGCTGATGCCCTCCTCGGTCATTGCCTCCATCACCCGACTGGCGGTGGCGGGCAGGATAAAGGGCATGTCCCCCAGCCAGACCATCCAGCCATGGGCATCGGCGCAGGCAGCCACTGCCGCGGCCAGGCTGTGCCCCATGCCCACGGACTCCAGCACCAGTACCTGACAACCGTAGGCACGCGCCAGATCCACCACCTGGGGTCGATCCGCCGTGGTCACCAGCACTCGCCGGGCAACGTCCACCGGCAGGCTCACCAGTACCTGCTCCAGCACCGGCCGCTGCACCCCGTCACGCCCACGGCAGGGCGCCAGCAGCTTGTCCTGCCCGGCCCCGGCCACCTGGCGAAAACGCCTGCCCTGCCCCGCCGCCAGGATGATTGCGCAAGGCCTGCGGCTCACCTCACCATCTCCGCCACTCGCACTGGCAGCTTCTTCTGCAGCGGTTCGACACCATTTTTCAGCGCGACGATTTCGGCCAGCAACGACAAGGCAATCTCCGCCGGCGTATGGCTGCCGATGGGCAATCCGACCGGCCCGTGCAAGCGCTCGATGGCCTGCGCCGAAAGACCCAGCAGCGCCAGATTGTCCCGGCGCTTCTGGCTGTTGGCCCGGGAACCCAGGGCGCCGACGTAAAATGCCCGGGAGTCGAGCGCCGTCAGCAGCGCCATGTCATCCAGGCGCGGATCATGGGTCAGGGCCACCACCGCCGTGCGCTCGTCGGGCTCGATGCTCAGCACCGCATCGTCGGGCATCCCGGCGACAAAACGTCCATCCTGCCCCTCCCAGCCATGCACGAACTCCTGGCGCGGATCGCAGATCAGCACCTCGAAATCCAGCAAGCGGGCCATCTGCGCCACATAGCGCGATAACTGCCCGGCGCCGATCAGCAGCAAGCGCCAGCGTGGTCCGTAGATCGCCCGCAGGGTGACCCCGTCAAACGCCAATTCATCGCCACGGTTCGCAGCTTTGAGCAGCACCTGGCCGGTGCCCAGGTTCAGCTCCCGGGCCACGATCTGGTGGGCTTCGCAGCGCTGGAGCAATTCGGCGACCCAGGCCGGGTCGCCAACCCGCTCTTCGGTGAGGCGCAAGGTGCCGCCGCAGGGCAGGCCGAATCGCGCCGCTTCCTCCAGGGTCACGCCGTAGGTCACCAGTTGCACCGGCGGCCCGTGGCGAGACAGGCGCCCATCGCCCTGGCGGCTGATCAGGTCATCCTCGATACAGCCTCCGGACACCGAGCCGATCACCACCCCGTCGTCGCGCAGGGCCAGCATGGCGCCGGGTGGCCGCGGCGCGCTGCCCCAGGTCTGCACCACGCTGTACAGCAGCACGCCGCGCCCGGCGCGCCGCCATTCCAGGACACTGAGCAGGACATTCAGGTCGACGCTGTCCATCAGGCGCTCGCCTGCTGCCAGCCCTGCAACTGGTAGCGCACCGGCAGGTTGCGTATGCGCTTGCCGGTGGCGGCGAAGATCGCGTTGCAAAGGGCCGGCGCAATCGGCGGCACACCGGGCTCTCCCACCCCGCCCAGGGGCACGTCCCCCGGCGGCGTCACCAGGTGCACCTGCACCTGTTTCGGCGCCAGGGACATGCGCGCCACTTCGTACATATGGAAATTGTCCTGCTGGACCTTGCCCTCCTTGAAGCTGATCTCCCCCAGCACCGCATTGCCCAGGCCCATGACGCAGGCCCCTTCGAATTGCGAGCGGATACGCTCGGGGTTGATCTGCGGGCCGCAATCCACGGCGATATCGGCCTGATGCACGATCAGCGTGCCATCGTCCTTCACTTCCACCTCGATCACCGCCGCCACATAGGTCACGAAGCTGTAGTGCACGGCCAGCCCCAGACCGCGTCCCTTGGGCAGCGAGCGCCCCCAGCCGGCCGCCTTGGCCGCGGTTTCCAGCACCGTGCGCAGGCGCCCGGTATCAATGGGGTAGCGCTCGGGGGATTCGCCGTAGTTCCACTCCTCGCTCAGGGTTCGGGGGTCGATCTGACGATCCGGCCCCAGCAGCTTGAGCTGGTACTGCAGCGGATCCTGGCCGGCCTTGTGGGCCAGTTCGTCGACAAAACTCTGGATCGCGAAGCCATGGGGAATGTTCGACACCGAACGGTACCAGCCGACCCGGGTATGGGCCGCGGCCTCGGGGTTTTCCAGGCGCACGTTGGGAATCGCGTAGGCCATATTGGTAAAGCCCATGCCCAGCTCGAAGGCGCCTTCGTGATTCATCCCCGGGGCGAACAGCGCGGTGATGCTCGGCGCCACGGTGCGGTGCAGCCAGGCCGCCGGCAGGCCGTCCTTGTTCAGCCCGGCCTTGAGGTATTCCGCCGACACGGTATGGAAGTAGGAGTTGTGGATATCGTCCTCGCGGGTCCACTGCACCCGCACCGCCTTGCCGGGAAAGGCCTTGGCCAGGATCGCCGCCTCCAGGATGAAGTCGGGCTTGGACTTGCGCCCGAAGCCGCCGCCCAGCAGCGTGACGTTCACCGTGACCTGCTCGAAGCCGATCCCCAGGCGTTCGGCGATTCGCTCGCGGGTCACCTGTGGCGCCTGGCTCGGTGCCCACGCCTCGCAGCGACCGTCCTGGAATCGCGCCACGGCCACCATCGGCTCCATCGGCGCCTGGGCCAGGTGCGGCAGGTAATAGCTGGCCTCCAGGCTGCTCTCGGCGCCCTTCAGGGCCTCATCCAGGTTGCCGGTACTGCGCACCACCTTGCCCGGTTGCCGCGCCGCCGCCTCCAGTTGCTTGCGGTATTGGATGGAGTCGTAGCCAGCGTTGGCGCCATCCTCCCACTCGATCCTCAAGGCATCGCGGCCCTTGATCGCCGCCCAGGTGTTGCTCGCCACCACAGCCACGCCGCCCAGGGGCTGGAACTCCGAAGGCAAGGGGCGGCTGTCGATGGGCATGACCTTGATCACCCCCGGCACCTTCAAGGCTGCGCTGTCATCCACCGACTTGACCTTGCCGCCATACACCCGGGGCCGCGCCACCGCCGCGAACAGCATGCCGTCGAAATGCACATCGGCGCCGTACACCGCACGGCCGTTGACGATGTCCTGGCCATCAATGGCCCGGGTGGCCTCCTTGCCGATGTAGCGGAACTCCCCGGGCTGCTTCAGGCGCAGGCTATCCCGGGCAGGCACCGCCAGGGCGCCTGCCGCAGCGGCCAGGGCGCCATAGCCCAGCTCACGCCCGGTGGGCTGGTGAACCACCTTGTGCAACTGCGCCCGACACTGCGCCAATGGCACCTGCCACTGCGCAGCGGCGGCCTGTTCCAGCATGGTCCGCGCAGCCGCGCCACAGCGGCGCATGGGCTCGTACCAATGACGCATGCTGCGCGAGCCGTCGGTGTCCTGGTTGCCGAAACGCACCTCGTCACCCGGTGCCTGGCGAACCTTGACCTGCGCCCAGTCGGCGTCCAGCTCATCGGCCACCACCATGCTCAGGCTGGTGCGCACGCCCTGGCCCATCTCCGAGCGATTGCAGATCACCGTGACGCTGCCGTCGCTGGCAATGCTCACGTAGACCTTGGGGTCATCGACCCAGCCGTGGGGCATGCCGTCGGCACCGAATTTCTTGGCCTCGGCAAAGGCTTCCTGCCAGCCCCAGCTCGCAGCCAGCACCAGGGCTCCAGTGGCCCCCACACCTTTGAGAAAGCCCCGGCGGCTGAGGTTGCTCAGGGCAAAATCCTGCGGTAGGCGGTTCATGCCTTGGCCTCCTGCAGATGGCTGGAAGCCTGGCGGATCGCGGTCTTGATCCGGTTGTAAGTACCGCAGCGGCAGATATTGCCGAGCATCGCCTCTTCGATCTGCTCGTCGCTGGGGTTGGGGTGGACCTTGAGCAAGGCAGTGGCCGACATGATCTGCCCGCCCTGGCAGTAACCGCACTGGGCCACCGCCGTATCCAGCCAGGCCTGCTGCACCACCTGCCCTACCGGGTCGGTATGCAGGTTGTCGATGGTGCTGACGTTCTTGCCCTGCACCGAGCCTATCGGCGTGATGCAACTGCGCGCCGGGTCGCCGTCGATATGAATCGTACAGGCGCCGCACAGGCCCATGCCGCAGCCGAACTTGGTACCGTTGTAGCCCGCCACGTCGCGGATAGCCCACAGCAGCGGCATGTCCTCGGTGACGTCCAGTTGATGATCTTGACCGTTGAGCTTCAGGGTAATCATGGGCACGCCCGCATTTTCTGAGTGATGGGGTCGAGTCATCCGCCGTGCAGTACCGCCGCTACGGTGCACGCAGATCGGCTCAGGCTAATCGGGCTCTCTTGTGAAGACAGGCTTCACCGGGCCTTCGGGAACAGCAGAAAGCTGATTCTTAGCCTGCTAAGTTAAGCCGCAATTAACAAAAAAGCCTTGCCCGAACGTCAGCCAGGCAAGGCTTTTTGCTATCCACCGCAAGCCGGCTCTCGCTAATAGAGGTTGGGCTCCATCTCCAGCTCGACACTGAAACGCTCGGCGATATCGCGCTGGATCCGCCGCGCCAGTTCCAGCAACTGCAGGCCGCTGGCGCCGCCATAGTTGACCAGCACCAGCGATTGCAAGCGATGGACCCCGGCATCCGCCTCGCGAAAGCCCTTCCAGCCCGCCTGTTCGATCAGCCAACCGGCCGCCAGCTTCACCTGCCCATCGGCCTGGGGGTAACCCACCAGCCCCGGATGCGACTGCTTGATCTGCGCCGCCAGTGCCGCCGGCACCACCGGGTTCTTGAAGAAGCTGCCGGCATTGCCCAGCACCGCAGGGTCCGGGAGCTTCTCGCTGCGGATGCTGCAGATCGCCCGGCTGACATCGCTGGCCGTCGGCTGTTCGATGCCCTGCTCGCTCAGGCGCTGGCGCACCGGACCGTATTCCAGGTGCAGGTGATCGACACGGTTCAGGGCAAAGCGCACCCGCAGGATCAACCAGCGACCGGCCTGATGCTTGAACAGGCTGTCGCGGTACGCGAACTGACACTGCGCCAGGTCGAATTCCCGCAGCTCGCCGGTCTGCCGATCGAGGGCGGTCAGGCCGGCGAACACATCCTTGATCTCCACCCCATAGGCGCCGATGTTCTGCATCGGTGCGGCGCCGACGGTGCCGGGAATCAGGCTCAGGTTCTCCAGCCCGGACAGGCCCTGCTCCAGGGTCCACTGGACAAAGGGATGCCAGGTTTCCCCGGCCTCGGCCTCGACCACCACCCGCTGCCCGTCATCGCTGAGCAGGCGAATGCCACGAGTGGCCATGCGCAGCACCAGGGCCTGGATATCCGCCGTCAGCAGCAGGTTGCTGCCGCCGCCGATCACCAGCAGCGGCAACTGGTGGGTAGCGCAATAGGCCAGGGCCTCGCGTACCTCGTCGTCGCTATGGGCCTGGGCAAACCACTTCGCCTTGACCTCGACCCCGAAGCTGTTGAACGGCTTGAGGGACACATCGGCCTGAATGTCCAGGGTCATAGCCGCCCCTTCAATTCGACCACTAGCCGGTCGCAGGCATCCTCGATCAGGTCCAGCACCTGCTCGAAACCCTGCTCGCCGTCGTAGTACGGATCCGGCACTTCATCCAGCGCCGCCTCGTAGCGACGCAGGAACAGGTCCAGCTCGGCCTTGCCCCGAGCCGGTTGCAGAGCCTTGAGGTTGCGCAGGTTGCTCTGGTCCATGGCGAAGATCAGGTCATAGGCAGCGAAATCGGCGCTGCCGACCTGCTGCGCCCGTTGCGCCGACAGGTCGTAGCCGCGCCGCAAGGCAGCCTGCTGGCTGCGCTTGTCCGGGGCCTTGCCGATGTGCCAGTCGCTGGTGCCCGCAGAGGCGACTTGCACCTGGTCACCCAGGCCGGCCTCGTGCAACTTGCGGCGCAGCACGCCTTCGGCGGTGGGCGAGCGGCAGATATTGCCCAGGCAGACGAACAGAACCCGCATCAGGCCTCCAGCAGGCGCCGAACGCGCTCAAGGTCTTCGGCGGTATCGACGCCGGTAGGCGGTGCTTCCAGGGCGTCGGCCACGTGGATCCGCACGCCATGCCACAGGGCACGCAGTTGCTCCAGGGATTCGGTGTTTTCCAGCCAGCACGGGCCCCAACTGACGAAGTCGTGAAGAAAGCCGGCGCGGTAGGCATAGATGCCGATGTGACGGCGATAAGGCACGCCTTCGGGCAGTTGCTCACGACTCTGGGCAAAGGCATCCCGGGCCCAGGGCAAGGTGGCGCGACTGAAGGTCAGGGCCAGGCCGTTGAGGTCGCTGACCACCTTGACCACATTGGGGTTGAACAGGGTCTGCACGTCCTCGATCGGCTCGGCCAGGGTGGCCATGCGCGCTTCGGTGTGGGCTGCCAGGTTGGCCGCCACCTGATCGATCACCGACGGCGGGATCAACGGCTCGTCGCCTTGTACGTTGACCACGATCGCATCCGCGGCCAGGCCCAGCTGGGCGGCAACTTCCGCCAGCCGGTCGGTGCCGGAGTTGTGATCTTCCCGGGTCAGCAGCGCCTCGGCGCCAAAGCCCTGGCAGGCCTCGACGATGCGCTGATCATCGGTGGCCACCACGACCCGCTCGGCGCTGCTCTTGCGCGCCTGTTCCCAGACCCACTGGATCATCGGCTTGCCGGCGATCAGTTGCAGCGGCTTGCCTGGCAGGCGAGTGGAGGCGTAGCGCGCCGGAATGACAACGGTAAAGGCGCTGCTCATTTGTCCAGGCGCTCTTCGGTGGTCAGGGTGCGCGCCTCGCTTTCCAGCATCACCGGGATGCCATCGCGAATCGGATAGGCAAGGCCCGCGCCCTTGCTGATCAGCTCGGTCTTGTCGGCGCTGAGTTTGAGGGGGCCTTTGCAGATCGGGCAGGCGAGGATGTCGAGCAGTTTGGTGTCCATGAGGATTCCCTGGATAAAAGCGAATTAAGGCAGCAGACGATCAGGCAGCAGGCGCATCAACTGGGTGTCGAACCAGGCGACGAAGGCCGGCGAAGGCTGGGCATCGACCGCCAGGTACCACCAGTCGTCTGCCGCGAAAGCCCGGCACTTGACCGCATCTTTCTCGGTCATGACCAGCGGCAATGACGGGGTGAAGGTCAAGGCCTGCGCACTGTATTGAGCGTGATCGGCAAATGCATGGGGAACAGGCCGCCAGTGTAGCGTTTCAAGGGTGTTGAAGAAACGCTGGGGATTGCCGATGCCCGCCACCGCATGCAGCGCCTGGCCGGGGGCGAAATGCTCCAGCGCACGGCGCTCGCCACTGCGCAGGTTGACCAGCACCGAGGGCTTGAGATGAAAGGCGAACCCCTCGTCACGGTCATCAACTGCGCCGTTGTAGAGCACCGCGTCGACGCTCTGCAAACGCTCCGCCGGCTCGCGCAGCGGCCCGGCAGGCAGGCAGCGGCGGTTGCCCAGGCCGCGGGCGGCATCGATCAGTACCAGCTCCAGGTCACGGGCCAGGCGGTAGTGCTGCAGGCCGTCGTCGGACAGGATCAGGTCCAGCGGCTCGGCGGCCAACAGGGCCTGTACCGCGCGGCCGCGATCCGGGTCGATCATCAGCGGCACGCCGCAGCGCTGGACGATCAGCAGCGGCTCATCACCGGCCACCGCGGCGCAATCTTCGGCGCTGACGCGCCAGGGCAGTTGCGCCGGCTTGGCACCGTAGCCGCGGCTGACCACCCCGACCCGCAACCCGAGGCGCTGGCAGTGCTCCACCAGCCACAGGATCAACGGCGTCTTGCCGGTGCCGCCGACGGTGATGTTGCCCACCACGATCAGCGGCACAGGTGGTTGATAGATCGCCCCCTCACCGGCAAGAAAGCGCTGGCGCTTGCCCGTCACCACTCGGCGATACAGACATTCCAGGGGGCGCAGCAGTTTCAGCGCGGGGTGGCCGTTGTACCAGGCATTGAGCAGGCGATCGGAAAGTGCCATCAGGGTGCCGGGTCCGCCTCGACGGTGGTCATGCGCAGGTGGCTGAAACCGAGCTTGCCGGCTGCATCCATGGCAGTGATCACCGCTTGATGCTGGGTCTTGCCATCGGCGCTGATGGACAGCGGCAGGTTGGTGTCGCCCGCCGACTCCTTCTGCAGGGCCTCGATCAAGGTCTCCAGGTCATTTTTGGGCAGGACCTGGTTGTTCACCGAAAACACGCCGTCGGCGCTGATGGCGATATCCAGTTGCTTGACCTGCTGGTCTTCGGCCGGCGAGCCGCTGACCGCTTCCGGCAGGTCGACCCGCAGCTCGGTTTCCCGGGTGAAGGTGGTGGTGACAACAAAGAACAGCAGCAGGATGAACACCACGTCGATCAACGACGCCAGGTTGATGTCCACGGTTTCCCGGGGCTTGCGACGGAATTTCACGCTTTGCCCTCGGCCAGATCGACATCGCGGTCGCCCTGGATCACTTCCACCAGCTTGATCGCCTCCTGCTCCATGCCCACCACCAGTTCATCGACCCGGCGTTGCAGGAAGCGGTGGAAGAACACCGAGGGAATGCCCACCATCAGGCCGGCGGCGGTGGTGATCAGGGCTTTGGAAATACCGCCTGCGAGGATGTGCGCGTTGGTGGTCATGCCCGAGCCCATGAACGAACTGAAGATGTCGATCATGCCCAGCACGGTGCCCAGCAGCCCCAGCAGCGGTGCCATGGCGGCAATGGTGCCGAGGGCGTTGAGGTAGCGTTCCAGCTCATGGATGACCCGGGCGGCAGCCTCTTCGATGCATTCCTTCATGATCTCGCGGCCATGCTTGGAGTTGGCCAGGCCCGCCGCCAGAATCTCGCCCAGGGGCGAATCGGCGCGCAGTTCCTTGAGCTTTTCCTTGTTCAGCTGCTTGTCCTTGATCCAGCGCCAGACCTGCCCCAGCAGGTGGGGCGGGGTGACACGGCTGGCCCGCAGGGTCCACAGACGCTCGGCAATGATGCCCACGGCAGCAATGGAACTCAGAATGATCGGCAACATCATCCAGCCGCCGGATTTGACCAATTCCCACACAGTGACAGCCCCCTCGAAAAAGTGCGCCACTCTAACATAGGGGCCGGACGCACCGAAGACCGTGATGTCGCATGCTCACAGGCTTTAATAACCCACGGTTATTTAAGGCATTGCGGGCGGCTCACGCCAGAATCGCCGCTGCTCGCGAAGGCCATGCGCCGCCCCGAAGGCCCCCAGTTGCAGCCTCAGAGCGCCCTGTTCGGCACTGTCATAAATTGCCATGTCCAGGCGCCGATAGCGTGCCAGCACTTGAGGATGGGGGTGGCCGAAGGCATTGCCCCGCCCACGGGAAATCAGCACCGCGTCGGGGGCCAGCCGCTGCAGCAAGGCCATGGATGAAGAGGTACGGCTGCCGTGATGGGGGGCCTGCAGCCAGTGGGTCCGCACCGCCAGCGGGCTGTCGAGCAAGGCTCGCTCGGCACGGGCGTCGATGTCCCCGGTGAGCAGCAAGCGCTCGCCGGCAGCCTCGACCTGGAGCACGCACGAGGCCTGATTGCCGTCGGTCGCCGCCACCCATTGCCACTGGCGAAAGCGCACGCCATTCCACACCCAGCTCAGCCCACTGTCGCAAGGCCTTGCCTGCAGGCCCGCGGGCAAGGCGTCGGGCTGGCCACCGCGGACCTCGCCCACGGGCATTGCGCGCTGCACCGCCTGGGCGCCACCGGCATGGTCGTTGTCGGCATGGCTGAGCAGCATCAGGTCCAGCCGCCGGATGCCGAGCCTGTGCAGGGTCGGCACTACCACTCGCTCTCCCAGGTCGAACTCGGCGACCCGCGCGCCAGCGTCATACAGCAGGGCGTGATCACGGGTACGCAGGATGAATGACAGGCCCTGCCCCACATCCAGCTGCCAGACCTCCACCTCGCCTTCGGGCACGCGCGCCAGGGGTGGCCAGACCGCCAGCAGCAACAGCGGCCAACCCAGAACCCGCATGGGCACGCCCCTGGGCAACAGCAGCAACAGGCAGCCCAGAGCATTCATGCCCCATAGCCACAGAGGGATCTGCGGCGGCACCCAGGCCGGCCACCCACCGGCAATCAATCCGAGCAAGCGGAACAACCCGTCCAGCAATCCACCGGCCAGCCACAACAGGCCCTCACCCACATAAGGCACCGCCAGCAGCAGGCTGCCGAGCAAAGCCGGCGGCAACACCAGAAAGCTGATCCAGGGCACCGCCAGCAAATTGGCCAGCGGCCCGCTGAGGCTGATAGGCAGCCCCAGAGCCAGCAACGGCGGCAGCAAGCCAATGGCGATCAACCATTGGGCCCGGGTCCAGCCCTGCCACCAGCTCCACGCCCCCAGGCGCCCGGCAAAGATCAAGATCAGGATTGCCACTGCGGCAAAGGACAGCCAGAACCCCGCCTGCAAGCTGGCCAGCGGCTCGGCCAGCAACACCGCATTCAACGCCAGCAGCAGGGGCCAGCCGGCCCGCAGATGGCGAAAGCGCATGCGCCAGAGCAGTACCAGGGCGACCATCACACAGGCGCGCTGCACTGGCACATCGAACCCCGCCAGCAGGCCGTAGCCCAGGGCGCCGAGCCAGGCCAGGGCACAGGCCCAGGGCAACCACGGCAAGCGCTCGGGCCAGAGACCATGGCGGGCCAGCCCGGCCACCGAGAAATAGATCACCCCAGCCAGCAGGCTGATGTGCTGCCCGGAAATCACCATCAGGTGGACGGTGCCGGTGTCCTGCAACAGCTGCCAGTCTTGCCGCGTCAGGCCGGAACCGTCGCCCATCACCAGCGCCGCCAGCCCCGCACCGCGTCCCTGAGCCTCGACCTCTAGCAAGCGCTGGCGCAAGCCTTGCCGCCAGGCCTGCGGGGCCGGTGCCAGTAACTGCCCGGCCTTGACCGTGCCGGTGGCGCCGATACGGCGCGCCAGCAGCCAGGCCTGGTAATCGAAGCCCTGGGGATTCAACAAACCCATCGGCTGGCGAAGCTTGACCGCCAGCCGCCAGCGCTCGCCACTCTTGAGCGCCGGGCCCTCATGCCAGGCCAGGCGCATGCGCCGGGGCAGCCGCTCACGGCGGGCCTGGGCATCTTCCAGCTCGAAACGCACCACGCCGCCCGCCTGCTCCGGCAGGCCGCTCACCCGCCCCTCCAGCCAGCGGGTCTGTGACTCCAGGCGCGGCGCCAGGCGATCATCAAGGGCCGACTGCGCGGAGACACAGGCCCAGGTGAAACCGAACAGGAAAAATGCCACCGGATGTGTACGAAACGGCAACAGCATCAAGGCCAGTATCGCCATACACAGCAGCAGCCAGCCTGGGGGCAAGGCCGGCATGAAACCCAGCGCCAGCAGCCCCGCAGCCAGCGCCAGCATTGCGCTACGCATCCGCCCGCCCCTCCTTGGGAGTTCATACTCTTGGCTTAGTCGAGGATGAGCAGCGCGGCTTTATCATTTGTCACAATGTCTGAATTTTCGCCGACTAGAATCCGGTCATAATCGTCGCCTGACCCGACCGAGAAGCCTTATGCCCCGGCGCTTATTCAAACGTTACATGCCAGATCCGACCAGCATCCGGGAACACAAGTCCTTACGCTTTCTCGGCACCCTGCTGCATGACGCCAACCTCTGGCACCTCAATCGACACTCGGTGGCCCGGGCCATGGCCGTGGGCCTGTTCGCCGCCTTTATTCCCATTCCAATGCAGATGTTGCTGGCTGCGGTACTGGCCATCTGGCTGCGCGGCAATATGCCCATCAGTGTCAGCCTGGTCTGGTTGACCAACCCCATCACCATGCCGCCGGTGTTCTTCTGCACCTACCAACTGGGGGCCTGGCTGATGAACGTGCCGCCGCGCACCCTGCCCGACGAGCTGACCTGGGAGTGGATCAGCAGCCAGCTGGCAACCCTGTGGCAACCCTTCCTCCTCGGCTCGGTGGTGGCCGGGCTGGTGCTGGGGGCCACTGCCTATTGCCTGACCATGCTCTATTGGCGCTGGTGGGTCGCGCGCCAATGGTCCAGGCGCAAGCAGCAACGGCAGTGACCAACGAAAACGGCCTCCCGAGGGAGGCCGTTTGCATAACGCACTAAAGGCATTTACTGACGCATGCCGCGCCCGCTCACCAGCAGCCGCGCGCAACCGATATACAGCACCAGGGTGGCCACCAGCATGAAGGTAATGGCGATGCTGATCTTGATATCCGACACCCCGAGGATGCCGAAACGGAAGGCGTTGACCATGTGCAGCACCGGGTTGGCCAGGGACACCGTCTGCCAGAACGGCGGCAGCAGGTTGATCGAGTAGAACACCCCGCCCAGGTAGGTCAGGGGCGTCAGCACGAAGGTCGGGATGATCGAGATATCGTCGAAGTTGCGTGCAAAGACTGCGTTGATGAAGCCCAGCAGCGAGAAGATGGTCGCGGTCAACACTACCACCAGCACCGTGATGCCCAGGTGGTGCACCTGCAGCGTGGTGAAGAACAGCGACAGCAGCGTCACGATGACCCCCACCATCAGCCCCCGCAGCACCCCGCCCAAGGTGTAGCCGATGAGAATGGTATGGGGCGACAACGGCGAGACCATCAACTCCTCGATGGAGCGCTGGAACTTGCTGCCGAAGAAGCTCGATACCACGTTGCCGTAGGAGTTGGTGATCACCGACATCATGATCAGCCCCGGGACGATGTACTCCATGTAGGTGAAACCACCCATGTCGCCGATCTGCCGGCCGATCAGGTTACCGAAGATGACGAAGTACAGGACCATGGTGATGGCCGGGGGCAGCAGGGTCTGCGGCCAGATCCGGGTGAAGCGCCGGACTTCGCGATAGACAATGGTGTTGAGCGCCACCAGGTTGGGTTTGAACTCCGAACTCATACCGCCACCTTCGACAGATTCTTCTCCACCAGGGACACGAACAACTCCTCAAGACGGTTGGTTTTGTTACGCAGGCTCAGCACCTCGATGTTCTGCAGGGCCAGTTGGCCGAACAGCGCGGTGATGCCCACGGCCTTGTCCACCTGGACCTCCAGGGTATGGCTGTCCACCAGCCGGGTCGGATAGCCGGCCAGTTGCGGCGCCACGCTCAGGTCGTTCTTCAGGTCGAGGAGGAAAGTCTCCACATGCAGCTGGCTGAGCAACTGGCGCATGCTGGTGTTCTCGACGATGGTGCCGTGGTCGATGATGCCGATGTTGCGGCACAGCTGCTCAGCCTCTTCCAGGTAGTGGGTGGTGAGGATGATGGTGATGCCTTTCTGGTTGAGCTCGGTGAGAAAGCTCCACATGGAACGGCGCAGCTCGATATCGACCCCGGCGGTAGGTTCGTCAAGGATCAACAGGCGCGGTTCATGCACTAGCGCGCGGGCGATCATCAGGCGCCGCTTCATGCCACCGGACAGGGAACGCGAAGGCACATCGCGCTTGTCCCACAGGCCGAGCTGGGTCAGGTACTGCTCGGCGCGCTGCTTGGCGATCTTCGCCGGAATGCCGTAGTAGCCGGCCTGGGTCACGACGATGTCGAAGGTTTTCTCGAACTGGTTGAAGTTGAATTCCTGCGGCACCACGCCGATGCAACGCTTGAGCGCCGCCGGCTCACGATCCAGGTCGTGGCCGAAGACGCTCACCGTACCGCTGGTCTTGTTCACCAGGGTCGAGAGAATGCCGATGGTGGTGGATTTGCCGGCCCCGTTAGGGCCGAGCAGGGCGAAAAAGTCACCTTCGGCGACATCCAGATCGATACCACTCAGGGCCTGGAAACCGTTGCCGTAGGTTTTGGTTAGCTGCCGGATGGACAGAGCGGAACTCATATCGGATTCATGCACCAAGAAGGGGGAATTTTATAAGTAAGGGCGGCCCGAGCCGATTGCAACGACGCCGGACGCCCGCCATGTTGCGTGCCTGCGTCGTGCAAGTACAGTCACCCGTATCGATAGTGGGTATTAAGTCAACGCGGTCATCACGGCCTGGCGATAGGCCGGGCGCTGTTTCAAGCGCTCATACCAGGCTTGCAGATGGGGCATGGAAGGACGCTCGATGGGCATCTCGAACCAAGCGTAGATGAAACTGCCGAGGGGAATGTCGCCCACGCCGATCTCCTGCCCGGACAGGTAAGGCTGCTCGCCCAGGGCCTGATCGACCCGCGCCAGCAGCTCGGCACACGTGGCCTTGGCGGCGTTGATCTGCGCCCAGTCCTGCTGCTCGGCCGGGGTGCGCAACACACCCCAGAACAGATGCCGGAAGGGTTCAGCGAAGGTCGAGGTGGTCCAGTCCATCCACTTCTCGGCGCTGGCCCGCAGTTGCACGTCGGCCGGGTACCAGTGGCTATCGGCGGCGTAGCGCGCAGCCAGGTAGCGCACGATGGTATTGGACTCCCAGAGCACGAAGTCGCCGTCTTCAATCAGTGGAATCCGGCCATTGGGGTTCAGCGCCCGGTACGCCGGGGTGTCCACCACCCCAAAGGCGCCGCCGGCGTCCAGGGACTCATAGGCGAGCCCCAGTTCCTGCGCGCACCAGAGTGCCTTCCTGACATTCGACGAGTTCTTGCGACCCCAGATCTTCAGCATGACCATCCCTCAGTAATGAATGCCGGGGCAGTCTACGCCTGATCAGCCGCGACTCAAATCGCCGCGCAGGTCTGCCAGCACTTGCGGCTGCTGCGCGTCGAACAGGTGCGGGTAGCATTTTTCCAGGTGGCCGAAAAACAGCTCCTGCGGCACGTCGGCAAACTGCCCGTGGTCCACCAGGTACTCCATCGACTGTTCGCCCTGGCGATTGAAAGGCTGGAAAACGCTGTCCTCCAGGCCGTCGAAATCCAGCGGCGCCACATCGAACATTTCACACAATTGCCGGTTGAACGCCGGCGTAGCCTTGACCCAACGCCCCTGCAGATAGAACTCGGTGTAGCCGTGCATGGCGAACACATCGCTGCGCAGCAGCTCCAGCAGCCTGGGTGTGGACAGGTGATTGCGCACATCGGCCAGGCCGATGCGCGCCGGTATCCCGCAATGCCGGGCACAACCGGCGAGCAAGGTGGCCTTGGGCACGCAATAGCTCTCGCCGGTGGCCAGGGCATGGCTGCCGCGCAAGGTCTGGGGATCACGGCTGAAACTGTAGAAGTTGTAGCGTACGGCCTCGCGCACCGCGTAATAGAGGCTGACGGCTTGCTGTCGGGGATCGCGGCTGGCACCGCGATGAGTTTCGGCGAACTCCACCACCGCCGGGTGGTCACTATCGATGAAGCGGCTGGGACGCAGGTACTCGTGCATGGGCATGACCTCCGAGAGGAAGCCTGAGTCTATCGAGGCGTCCGCCCCAGTGATAACGACGTATCGGCCAAAGATCATGGCCCCCACGATCAACCGGGCCTGGCCCGCAAGATACAGACTTTCATTGCACCCGCACTGCCCTGCTCACCCGCGCTGTCGAAGGCCGACTACGCTCTGAGGGTGATTTCACCCCTGGTTTCACGGAGGATTGAATATGCTGTTGTTGTGGATACTGGTTCTGGTGCTCGCAGTGGCCTACCTGGCCCATCGCCGTACCGCCCCCCTGCCCGCCCTGGGCGTGGTCGCCATCTACCTCTTGGCCATGGGCGCCTTTAGCCGTGCCCCCGGCTGGCTGCTGCTGATTTTCTGGGTGCTGCTGGCAGCGGTCGCCGCCCCTCTGCTGCTGCCCGATCTGCGGCGCAAGTATTTCAGTGCGCCGCTGTTCAGCTGGTTCCAGAAGGTTCTGCCGCCGATGTCCCAAACCGAGCGCGATGCCATCGATGCCGGCACCGTCTGGTGGGACGGCGAGCTGTTCAGTGGCCGCCCCGACTGGAATACCTTGCTGGCCTACCCCAAGGCCCAGTTGACCGAAGAAGAGCAGGCGTTCATCGACGGCCCGACCGAGGAGCTGTGCGCCATGGTCAGCGACTGGCAGATCGGCCAGCACATGGACCTGCCGGCCGAAGCCTGGGCCCACATCAAGGAGCACGGTTTCTTTGCCCTGATCATTCCCAAGGAGTTCGGCGGCAAGGGCTTCTCGGCCTACGCCCACTCCCAGGTGGCCATGAAGCTGGCCACCCGCAGCGGCGACCTGGCCTCCACCGTGATGGTGCCCAACTCCCTGGGCCCGGCCGAACTGCTGCTGCACTACGGCACCGACGAACAGCGCAATCACTACCTGCCGCGGCTGGCCCGGGGCGACGACATTCCCTGCTTCGCCCTCACCGGCCCCCTGGCCGGCTCCGATGCAGGGGCCATGCCCGACACCGGGATCATCTGCAAAGGCCAATGGCAGGGTGAAGAAACCCTGGGCCTGCGCCTGAACTGGGAAAAGCGCTACATCACCCTGGGCCCGGTGGCCACCCTGCTCGGCCTGGCCTTCAAGGCCCATGACCCGGACCACCTGCTGGGCGACCAGGAAGACCTGGGTATCAGCCTGGCACTGATCCCCACCGACACCCCCGGGGTGGACATCGGCCGCCGCCACCTGCCCCTGGGCGCGGCCTTCATGAACGGCCCGAACTCCGGCAAGGACGTGTTCATTCCCCTGGACTTCCTCATCGGCGGCCAGGAAATGCTCGGCAAGGGCTGGATGATGCTGATGAATTGCCTGTCCGTGGGCCGTTCGATCTCCCTGCCCGCGGTGGGCACCGGCGCCGCCAAATTCACCAGCCTGGTGACCGGCCAGTACGCCCAGGTGCGGGAGCAGTTCAACGTGCCCCTCGCCGCCTTCGAGGGCATCCAGGAGGCTCTGGCCCGCCTCGGCGGCAATGCCTGGCTGATGGACAGTGCACGCATGCTCACTGCCAACGCCGTGGACCTGGGGGAAAAACCCTCGGTGCTGTCGGCGATCCTCAAGTACCACCTCACCGAGCGCGGCCGCGAGTGCATCAGCCACGCCATGGACGTGCACGGCGGCAAGGGCATCATCATGGGCCCCAACAACTACCTGGGCCGCAGCTGGCAAGGAGCGCCGATCTTCATCACCGTGGAAGGCGCCAACATCCTTTCGCGCAACCTGATGATCTTCGGCCAGGGGGCAATCCGCTGCCATCCATTCGTGCTCAAGGAAATGGCCCTGGCCGGTCGCGAAGACCACGACCAGGCGCTGCAGGAGTTCGACGCCCTGCTGCTCAAGCACATAGGTTTCGCCGTGAGCAACGCCGCCAGCACCCTGGTGCTGAACCTCGGCCTGGGCCACTTCGAACACGTTCCGGGAGACAAGGTCAGCCAGGGCTACTTCCGTGCCCTGAACCGCCAGGCCGCGGCCTTCGCCCTGCTGGCGGACTTCTCGATGATGCTGCTGGGGGGCGAACTCAAACGCCGCGAGCGCCTTTCCGCCCGCCTGGGGGATGTGCTCAGCCACCTGTACCTGGCGTCGGCAGCGCTCAAGCGCTACCACGACCTGGACTCCCCGGAATACCTGCGCCCCCTGCTGGCCTGGGCCATGGAAGAGAGCCTCGGGCATTCCGAACGGGCCCTGGACGAGTTGCTCAGCAACTTCCCCAACCGGGTGTTCGGTTGCGTGCTGCGGGTGCTGGTGTTCCCCTTCGGCCGTCGCCATACCGGGCCATCGGACCAGCTGGATGCCGAAGTGGCGGCGATCATCGGTCGAGCCCAGGGCGATCCGGCCCTGGAAGCGGTGCTTGCCGGCTGCTACCGCCCGCAATCCAAGGACGACCCGGTGGGCGCCCTGCAACATGCCAGCAACCTGCTGAGCGCCGTGCACCCGTTGCACAAGAAGCTCCACGAAGCGCTGAAAAGCGGCCAGGTCAAACCGGCTGCCGGCGAATCGGCCATCGACGCGGCGCTGGAAGCCGGCGTGCTGCAGGCCGCCGAGGCCCAGAGCCTGCACGAGGCCGAGGCGGCGCGGCGCAAGGTCATCGATGTGGATGATTTTGCCAAGGAGGAGCTGACCCTAAGCGAAGGCAAGACCCGCTAGACGGCCGCCTTCGGGGCAGGTCGATTATGAAACCGGGCGCGGGAGCTATATACTCCCGCGCCCGTTTTGCTCTTGAGGACCCTGTCATGTCCAACATCGTCGCCGATCATCTCGTCCTGCTGGACCACCTGCGCAGCATCCTGGTCGCCGTAGGTGAAGCCGAACAGGTGCCCGAGGAAAGCCATGCGCTGTTCCTGGAGCGCTTCGACGAACTGCGCGCCTCGCTGCCGATCGACCCGATCGAAAGCCAATACCTGGGCCAGGACCTGCTGTGCCAGATCATGCAGCGCTACCCGCAGATCGCCCACCTGGTGCCTCGTGACCTGCTGTGGTTCTTCGCCGGTGACTGCCTGCACTACATGCCCGATGAAGAAATCGACCTGTACCAGGCCCTGGAAGAGCGCCGTTTCGAAGCCGAGCAGAACGACGAGCCCTTCGACTGGAACCAGGAAAAGCAGCTGCTGGCGCTTTCTGCCCAGGACAGCAAGCACTGATCACTGCGCCCGGCGCAACCAAGGCCCGCACGGTTCGCCCGGCGGGCCTTTTTCATGGGCGCCTTTTAGCGCCGGCTTGTCAGAGAATTCGCTGGCAAGCCAGCTCCTACAGCGGGCGTTCCGCTTTGCCCGGGCGGTTGAGGGTCGGCTCCTTGGCCAGGCACTCCACCAGGTAGTCGATGAAAACCCGCAACTTGGGCGGCAGGTAACGGGTCGGTGAATGCAGCAGCCAGGCACCGCCGTGGTAAGAGGCCAGGAAGGTCCACTCCGGCAGCACCTGGACGATCAGCCCCTGCTCCAGGGCATGGCGCGCGGTGAAGTACGGCAGGCTGCCGATCCCCAGGTGTTGCAGCACCGCATCCAGGCGCACCCCGGTGTGGTTGGCCGCATAGCGCCCGCGCACCCCCACCGTGACCGCCTTGCTGCCCTGGGTGAATTTCCAGCGCGCATCGCTGGGGGTCTCGCCCAGGTAGATGCAACTGTGCTGGCGCAGGTCCTGGGGATGGGCCGGGGTACCGTGCTCGGCCAGGTACTGCGGGGTGGCGCAGAGCAGGTGATCGATGCGCAACAGCTGGCGGCCGATCAACCCGGGCGGCGGGCGATCGGTGATGCGGATCGCCAGGTCGACGTTGTCGTCGATCAGGTCGACATCGCGGTCCTCATGCAGCAGTTCCACATCGACCAGGGGATAGCGCCGCAGAAACTCCGGCATGTGCGGGTGCACCACGAAACGCCCCACCGCCTTGGGCACGCTGACCCGCACCACGCCTTCGGCTTCGTGGGTGAACTGGCCGCTGACCTCCATCACCGAACGGGCCGCACTGACCATTTCACTGCAACGCTTGAACACCTCTTCGCCACCGTCGCTCAAGCGCAACTTGCGTGTGGTGCGCTGCAACAACCGGGTGGCCAGGGCCTTTTCCAGGCGCGAGATGCTGCGGCTGACCGCCGAAGGCGAGGAGCCCAGCTGGCGTGCCGCCTCGGAGAAGCTGCCGGTCTCCACGACCCTGACGAAAATGGCCATTTCTGCCAGCAAAGGCAGGGGTAGATTTATGCTCATGACGCAATAGTCCATTGAGTTTCGAACGGATTATCACGCAATTGCCCAGGCCGCATAATAAAAAAACACTGAATTCCAGGGTTAGAGAAATGACGCGGCGCCTGTATTACGACAATGACCAGTTACTGACCTCCGTCGAGGTCCTGAGCTGCATCCCCCACGAACAGCAATTCGCGGTCACCCTCAACGCCACGCCCTTCCACCCCCAGGGTGGCGGCCAGCCCAGCGATACCGGCTGGATCGGCCAGGCCGCCGTTCTGCGGGTGGCCCAGGAAGGCGAGCAGATCGTGCATTACCTGGACCAGCCGCTGGAGCCGGGCATTTTCGAGGCCCGGGTCGATGAGGCCGCGCGCCTGTTCAACAGCCGCATGCACTCCGCCGGGCACCTGATCGGCCACTTCGTGCAAAGCCAGGGCTGGATACCGATCAAGGCCCATCACTGGCCAGGTGAAGGCCGGGTGTCGTTCAAACCGGCAGAGCAGCCCCGGGAGATCGACGGCGCCAGCGTGCAGGACGCGATTGCGCAGTGGATAGAGGCCGACCTGGAACGGCATAGCACAATGGCGGACGGTTCGCGCCAGATCAGCTTTGGCCAACTGCCGGCCTATGGTTGCGGCGGCACCCACGTCAGCCACCTGCAGCAGCTGGGCGCGGTGCTCATCACCGCGGTCTCACTCAAGAAAGGCACCCTTTCGGTCAGCTATAGCCTCGACTGAAAACGGCCTGCCACTCAATCACCCTGCTTTGCGGAGTCCGCATGCTCTCCAACTATCTTGGCGAGTTCCTCGCCCTGGCCCTGGTTCACTTTCTCGCGGTGGTCGCTCCCGGGCCGGATTTTGCCGTGACCATCCGCCAGAGCGTGCGCTTTGGCCGCATGACCGGGGTCTGTACCGCCCTGGGCATCGGCGCCGGCATCTCGGTGCACGTGCTCTACACCCTGCTGGGGGTGGGCGCCCTGATGCACGCTACGCCCTGGTTGCTGAGCGCGGCCAAGCTGCTGGGCGGTGCCTACATTCTGTACTTGGGTATCAGCCTGCTGCGCAGCAAGGCCAAGACCAGCCTTCCCGGCGAGGCGCCCACCGATGAGCCCCAACAGACCTTACTGCGAGCCTTTACCACGGGGTTTCTGACCAACGCCACCAACCCCAAGGCGACGCTGTTTTTTCTGGCGATCTTCACCACCCTGGTCAGCGCCACCACCCCACTGAGCATCCAGGCCCTATATGGCGCCTGGATGTGCCTGGTGAATGCGCTGTGGTTCGTGATCGTCGCGCTGTTCTTCTCCAGCTCTCGGGTGCGCTTGCTGTTCATGCGCCTGGGGCACTGGTTCGAGCGCTGCATGGGGCTGATCCTGCTGCTGTTCGCCGGGCGGTTGCTGCTGTCACTGTAGGCAAGGCAAACGACAAAGGCCCGCGCAGGTGTACTGGCGGGCCTTTTTTCTGGGCACTGGCTGCAGCGTTGAATCGCAGGCAAACAAAAACGCCGCTCAATGAGCGGCGTTCTTGTGAATTTGGAGCGGGAAACGAGACTCGAACTCGCGACCCCGACCTTGGCAAGGTCGTGCTCTACCAACTGAGCTATTCCCGCAAATGGCGTCCCCTAGGGGACTCGAACCCCTGTTACCGCCGTGAAAGGGCGGTGTCCTAGGCCACTAGACGAAGGGGACACGCTAACCGCAACACATGGTGTATGTTTCGGCGCCCAGAGCCGCGTCCGAAGACTCGGGTTCTGGTTTCACTCAGCCCTGCCCGAAGGCAGTGCTGCTTAAATTGGAGCGGGAAACGAGACTCGAACTCGCGACCCCGACCTTGGCAAGGTCGTGCTCTACCAACTGAGCTATTCCCGCAAATGGCGTCCCCTAGGGGACTCGAACCCCTGTTACCGCCGTGAAAGGGCGGTGTCCTAGGCCACTAGACGAAGGGGACACGCTACCCGGAACACATGGTGTGTGTTTCGGTGTCCAGAGCCGCATCCGAAGACTTTGGTTCTGGTTTCACTCAGCCTCGCCCGAAAGCCAGACTGTTTAAAATTGGAGCGGGAAACGAGACTCGAACTCGCGACCCCGACCTTGGCAAGGTCGTGCTCTACCAACTGAGCTATTCCCGCAATGGCGTCCCCTAGGGGACTCGAACCCCTGTTACCGCCGTGAAAGGGCGGTGTCCTAGGCCACTAGACGAAGGGGACACGCTACAGCATTCACTTCCTTCAACGTTTTGCTATTTGCTTTCCGTTGAAAGTGGCGCGCATTCTATGGATGCTTTGGGAGGCCGTCAACCCCCAGATATAATTTTATTTAAATCAATGACTTCGGAGCTGTTTTAGGCCCGCTTCAGGGTTTTCTGCCGTCCGCGCTTTGACGCCTATATTCTGGCACTCGACAAGGCGTTATAGTCCTCCACAGCCGGTGATGGCAATTTGAACCCTGGGATCCCCCGAGGCAAATGCCACCTATATAAGCAGCACAATCCATGCCCGGCTCGTCGAGCGGCGCTATGCGTCTAAATGCCAAGCCACTACACTCGCACGCGAATCCCATAACGAGGTTTTAACGGTGACACCACTCATGATCACCCTGCTGGTAATAGCCGGGATCGCACTATTGATCGCCATTGGCTACATGAACCATGTGGTGGAAAACAACAAACTGGAAAAAGCCCGCACCAAGGTCGAACTCAATGATCGCCTGCGTCGTTGCGGCGAGATCACCGAAACCTTCCCCGGCCAGTTCATGTCACCGGCCCTCAAGCTGCTGCTGACGCGCCTGGAGCTGAACGTCGTTCAGCGCATGCTCAACCTCGATAAAACCGACAGCGCCCTCAAGGCTCGCCTGGCTGAGCTCAATACCCTGGTGGGCCAGGGCGAGTCGATCCCGGTGAACAACCCACCGGCACCGATCCAGACCGAAGCCAAGGCCAAGGACGTGCGCTTCCTGCTGGAGGCCATGCACGGCCAGGTCACTCGCGCCGCCCACGACGGTTTCCTGCAGCCCAACGAGGCCAAGCGCTGGATCAAGGAGATCCGCCACATCCTGGTGCTGCTGCATATCGAGTTCTTCAACAACCTGGGCCAGTACGCCCTGCAGCAGAACCAGCCGGGCCAGGCCCGGCTGGCCTTCGAGCGTGGCGTGCAGTACCTGCGCAAGCAGCCGGACCCGGCGGTCTACAAGGAGCAACTTGAATACCTGGACAAACTCCTGGCCCGGGCCAATGCCATGGTGCTGTCGACCCTGGAACCTGCCCCGGACGAAGACAACCAGCTAACCCAGGGCCTCAAGACCGTGGAAGCCGACGCCGACTGGAAAAAGAAAGCCATCTACGACTGACAGAAAAAACCCTTGCCCGGAACACCCGGGCAAGGGTTTTAGAACGCTGCGCCCTCCCCGCCGCTACAAGCGGAAATGCCCCACCATCCCCTTCAGTTCCACGCCCAACTGCGCCAGCTCGATGCTCGACGCGGCGTTGCCCTGCATCGCCAGGGACGACTGATCGGCACTGGCGCGAATGCTGGTGACACTGCGGTTGATCTCTTCGGCCACCGAACTCTGCTGCTCGGCCGCAGCGGCGATCTGCTGGTTCATCTGCTGGATCAATGACACCGCCGCGGCAATGCTGCCCAGGGCGCTTTCGGTCTGCAGGGCATCGCTGACCGCCAGCTTCACCAGCTCGCCACTGCTCTGGATCTGCTGCACCGAGGAGTCGGCCGCTGCGTGCAGAGCCGTCACCAACCGGGCGATCTCTTCGGTGGACTGCTGCGTGCGTTTCGCCAGGGCTCGCACTTCATCGGCCACCACCGCAAACCCCCGGCCCTGCTCCCCGGCCCTAGCGGCTTCGATAGCGGCGTTGAGGGCCAGCAGGTTGGTCTGCTCGGCCACGCTCTTGATCACATCCAGCACGCTACCGATGTTGTCGATTTCCGCGCTCAGGCTCTCGATACCACTGCTGGCACGGCTGGCGGAATCCGCCAGTTGCTCAATGCGCTGCATGCTCTGGCGCACCACTTGCTGGCCACTTTCGACCTTGTCGTCCGCCGCCTGGGCGGCTTGGGCGGCCTCCTCGGCATTGCGCGCCACATCGTGCACCGTGGCGGTCATCTGATTCATGGCCGTGGCCACTTGCTCGGTTTCTTCCTTCTGGGTGCTGACTTCCAGGTTGGTCTGCTCGGTCACCGTGGACAGCGACTGAGCCGAACTGGCCAGTTGCTCGATCCCCGCCTGCAGGCCACTGACAATGCCGCTCAGGCCGCTGCCCATCTGCTGCATGGCCTGCATCAACTGACCGATCTCGTCACGTCGGGTCACCTCCACGGTCGCGGTCAGATCACCGGCGGCAATCTGCTGAGCCACGTGCATCACACTGCGCAACGGGCGCACGATCAGGCGGGTGACACTCAAGGCCGCCAACAGCCCCACCAACAGCGCCAGGGCCGAGGAGCCGATGATCAGCAGGGAGTTCTTGTCCAGTTCCCCCAGCATCGAATGCTCTTGCGCCCCGTACGCCTGATCAACCCGCGCCATCACCTGGGCGGCGCGCTCATGCAACTGCTGATAGACCTGCTTCTCCTGGGCCAGCAACCCGGTGTACTCGTTGAGCTTCTCGCTGAAGTTGCCGATATGCCCCGAGACTTCGTTGAGCACCGTCTGATAGCCCGCATCCTTGACCGTGGCCTTCAACTGCTCGGCCTGGGCCAGGGCCTGATCGGCCTGCTCGATCTTGCCCTGCTCGGCGGGCTCCTGGTCGCCGCCCTTGCGGTTCTGATCCAGACGCAACCGGGCCTCATTCATGGCCTGCAGCATCAGGCGTGAAACCTGGCTGATCTGATTGGCCTGCTCGATGAATTCGGCACCATCCTTGCCCTGGGATTCCTTGAGCGTATAGGCACCGTCATCCGCCAGCCCCGCCTGCAGCACGTCCAGGTTATTGGCCACGCTGGACACCGACCAACTGGCCATTTCCAGGGCCAGGTCCTTGGCCTGGGTCAGCTCGACGAACTCGTCGAAGGCCTTGCGATAGTCCGCCAGCGCCTGCTCCACATCGCCCATCGCGGTCTGGTTGGCCGCCGACCGCACCTTGAGCTGCTGGGCCAGGGCCTGCAGGCCTTCCAGGCTTTCATGCAGGCTGTCCACGGTCTTGCTGTCGCCATGCAGGGCGTAGTCCTGCTCCTGCAGCCGCACCTTGAGCACGCCGCTATTGAGCTGGGACATCTGCTTGAGGCCATCGAAGCGCTGGCTGATGGTCTGCAGGGACCAGACACCGATCCCCGCCACCAGAGCGGTTAGGAGCAACACCAGGGCAAACCCGATACCCAGTTTCTTTGCCATGCCCAGGTTGGCAAAACGTCCACTTGCGGCCGAAGTCATGGTGCGCAGTCCCCTTCCAATCCCCAATGGCAATAGGGCCATCTTGTCTTGGCGAAGGGTCGCAACGGCATGCACCGGCGCACAAGTCTCTGACATCGGAATAATGGCAAAAAGCTACGCCGAGGTCGTTTTCAGGACACTGGAGGTCGATTCCATCGGGCCCCGGCCATCGGCATCAGATCGCGGTGGCCCCGCCGTCGACCGCCAGTGCATGGCCGGTGGTAAAGGCCGCGCCATCGCTGCACAGGTAGAGCACCGCACTGGCGATCTCCTCGACCTTGCCGATGCGCCCCACCGGGTGCATGGCCGCGGCGAACTCGGCCTTCTTCGGGTCCGCCTCGTAGGCACGGCGGAACATGTCGGTGTCGATCACCGCCGGGCATACCGCGTTCACGCGGATTTTCTTCTTCGCATATTCGATGGCCGCCGACTTGGTCAGGCCGATCACCGCATGCTTGGAGGCCGCATAGATGCTCATCTTCGGCGCCGCGCCCAGGCCCGCCACCGAGGCGGTGTTGACGATCGCCCCACCGCCCTGGGCCAGCAGCAGCGGCAACTGGTACTTCATGCACAGCCAGACCCCTTTGACGTTGACCCCCATGATGGCGTCGAACTCATCCATGGAGCCCTCCGCAAGGCGGCCCTTTTCGATCTCGATACCGGCATTGTTGAAGGCGTAATCCAGGCGCCCATAGGCTTCGATGGTGCGGGCCATGAGGCTTTGCACATCCGCCTCCAGGGTAACGTTGCACGGCACGAACAGCGCCTCGCCACCGGCCTCGCGGATCAGCGCCACGGTGCCCTCGCCCCCCGCCGTGTCCAGGTCCGCCACCACCACCTTCAAGCCTTGTGCGGCAAATGCCTGGGCGGTGGCCCGGCCGATACCATTGGCTGCGCCGGTCACTAGGGCCACCTGGCCGGAAAACGTCATGCTCATTGCAGGAATCCTCGATCGAATGCGGGTCAGCTACCCGGCCCAATCTAGCCACAGCCGGGGCTGGTGGCGTCAGCACTATCAAAAGCCCGGTTGGATGCTCATGCATTCTGGTGATGAATCTGCCGGGGGCTTTATCAGGGCGATCGATTGGCCTCCATTCGCTGCAGCGGCAAACCTTGCGGCACCGAGGCCAAGGGGCTATCAACTAGGGGTTCATTCATCCCACGAGTGCCTGCCATGACCGCCCTGACCAATCGCCAGTTCCTGCTCGCCAAACGCCCCATCGGACCGGCCACCCGCGATACCTTCACCTACCAGCAAGTGGCAGTGGGCGAGCCCGCCGCCGGGCAGATCCTGGTGCAGAACCAGTACCTGTCCCTGGACCCGGCCATGCGCGGCTGGATGAACGAGGGCAAGTCCTACATTGCCCCGGTGGCCATCGGCGAGGTCATGCGCGCCCTGGGCGTGGGCCAGGTGATCGCCTCCAGCCACCCCGGTTTCGCGGTGGGCGACTACGTCAATGGTGCACTCGGCGTGCAGGACTACTTCCTCGGCGAGCCCCGGGGCTTCTACAAGGTCGACCCCAAGCTGGCCTCGCTGCCGCTCTACCTGTCAGCCCTGGGCATGACGGGCATGACCGCCTACTTCGCCCTGCTGGACGTGGGCGCGCCCAAGGCCGGCGACACCGTGGTGCTGTCCGGGGCCGCCGGCGCGGTGGGCAGCATTGCCGGGCAGATCGCCAGGATCAAGGGCTGCCGCGTGGTGGGGATTGCCGGCGGCCAGGACAAGTGCCGGTTCCTCATCGACGAGCTGGGTTTTGACGGCGCCATCGACTACAAGAACGAAGACGTCCACGCCGGCCTCAAGCGCGAGTGCCCCAAAGGCGTCGATGTGTATTTCGACAACGTCGGCGGCGACATCCTCGATGCCGTGCTCAGCCGCCTGAACGTCAAGGCGCGGGTGGTGATCTGCGGCGCCATCAGCCAGTACAACAACAAGGAGGCGGTCAAGGGGCCGGCCAACTACCTGTCGCTGCTGGTCAACCGGGCGCGCATGGAGGGGTTCGTGGTGATGGACTATGCCGCGCAGTTCGCCGAAGCCGGGCAGGAAATGGCCGGCTGGATGGCCAAGGGACAGCTCAAGAGCAAGGAGGATATTGTCGAGGGCCTGGAAACCTTCCCGGAAACCCTGGGCAAGCTGTTCAGCGGCGAGAACTTCGGCAAGCTGATACTGAAAGTCTGAATCCGTAGGAGCCGGCTTGTCGGCGATCCGCAACGGCGGCCGGAAAGGGCCGCCAACCGCAAAACCGCTATCGCCGGCAAGCCGGCTCCTACAAGAAGAAGCGTGTTACAGGGCCAGTTCGGCCACGACGTCGGCCAGGGCCTTGGCCGGATCTGCCGCCTGGCTGATGGGGCGACCGATCACCAGGTAATCGGAGCCGGCATCCAGGGCCTGGCGCGGGGTGAGGATCCGCCGCTGGTCGTCCTGGGCGCTGCCCGCCGGGCGAATCCCCGGGGTCACCAGTTGCAGGGACGGATGGACGCTCTTCAGGGCCTGGGCTTCCAGGGCCGAGCACACCAGGCCGTCCATGCCGGCTTTCTGCGCCAGGGCAGCCAGGCGCAGCACCTGCTCCTGGGGCTCGATGTCCAGGCCGATACCGGCAAGGTCTTCACGCTCCATGCTGGTAAGCACGGTGACGCCGATCAGCAACGGCTTGGGGCCGCTGCGCTGGTCCAGCACTTCGCGGCAGGCAGCCATCATGCGCAGGCCGCCGGAGCAGTGCACGTTGACCATCCACACGCCCATTTCCGCGGCGGCCTTGACCGCCATGGCGGTGGTGTTGGGAATATCGTGGAACTTCAGGTCCAGGAACACTTCGAAACCCTTGTCCCGCAGGGTCCCGACAATCTCGGCGGCGCAGCTGGTGAACAGCTCCTTGCCGACCTTGACCCGGCACAGTTTGGGGTCCAGTTGATCGGCCAGTTTCAGTGCGGCGTCACGGGTGGGGAAATCCAGGGCGACGATGATAGGAGTCTGGCAGGCGGACATGAAGGGGCTCTCAGGCAAGTCGAAATCGGCGCGGATTGTAGCGCAAGCCGCGCCGCTCCGGGACCCGATCAGAGGTAAATCCTCCTCAACGGTGCGCAAGAAGGCCGATTGCCCCGGCAATCGCTCCCCCACGCCACGGCATTTGTATCAACCTCGATACACTGACGACACGTGGGCAACAATCCCCGGCGCTACCCTCGCCAGCCGCAACACCTTCGAACAGCACTTCCAGCCCCCGGGCCGGACGCCTATGCTGAAGCCACAACCCCGCCGCCGCCCTAAGGCGCCGGCAGCCTACCTGGCAGACGACCGCACCCATGCAGAACACTTCAGCTCCTCTCAACGAAGACGCCAAAGCATTGGTCAGTGGCGACGACAAACGCTGGAACACCCGGGCCCTGATCGTCGACGACGACGTGCCGATCCGCGAGTTGCTGATCGACTACCTGGCGCGTTTCAACATTCACGCCAGCGGCGTCACCGACGGCGCGGCGATGCGCCAGGCCCTGCAGGCCGAGCACTTCGACGTGGTGGTGCTGGACCTGATGCTGCCCGGCGAAGACGGCCTGTCCCTGTGCCGCTGGCTGCGTACCGAATCGGACATCCCGATCCTCATGCTCACCGCCCGCTGCGAGCCCACCGATCGCATCATCGGCCTGGAGCTGGGGGCCGACGACTACATGGCCAAGCCTTTCGAGCCACGGGAACTGGTGGCCCGGATCCAGACCATCCTGCGCCGGGTGCGCGACGATCGCAGCGAGCAGCGGGCCAATATCCGCTTCGACAACTGGCGCCTGAACAGCGTGCTGCGCCAACTGATTTCCGCCGATGGCCTGGTGGTGCCGCTGTCCAACGCCGAGTTCCGCCTGCTCTGGGTGTTCATCGAGCGCCCGCGCCGGGTACTGAGCCGCGAACAATTGCTGGACGCCGCCCGCGGCCGATCCATCGAGGCCTTTGATCGCAGCATCGACCTGCTGGTCTCGCGCCTGCGGCAAAAGCTCGGCGACGATCCGAAGTCGCCGCAACTGATCAAGACCGTGCGCGGTGAAGGCTACCTGTTCGACGCCCGGGACATCGGCTGATGCGCGGGCGGTTCGATACGCTGTTCGGCCGCCTGTTCGGCGTCCTGCTGATCGCGATCGTCCTCGCCCACCTGCTGGCGTTCTTCTGGTTTCACCACTACGGCCCGCCCCCGCCGCCGCCCCCTCCCGATTCGGCGCAGTTGATCAATGGCCAGCCGCCGCCCCCTTATTCAAGGCGCCCGCCACGGCCCTGGTTCGGCGGCCCGCTGGTGCCCCTGACGTTCCAGTTCATCTCCCTGATCATCGCTGCCTGGTACGGCGCCAAGCTGTTGTCGCGGCCGATCCAGCGCCTGAGCGCCGCCGCCGAGCGTTTGAGCGAAGACCTCGACAGCCCGCCCCTGGAAGAGGTGGGCCCAAGGGAAGCCCGGCAAGCGGCCAGCACCTTCAACCAGATGCAGAAACGCATCCGCGAGCAGGTGCAGCAACGCGGGCGCATGCTCGGTGCCGTCTCCCACGACCTGCGCACCCCGTTATCAAGGCTGAAACTGCGCCTGGAGCAGATCGAGGACAGCAAGCTGCAAGGGCAGATGCGCCAGGACCTGGACGACATGATCAAGATGCTCGACGCCACCCTCAGCTACCTGCACGAACAACGCACCAGCGAGGCCGAGCAATGGATGGACGTGCAGGCCCTGGTGGAGTCGCTGTGCGAGAACGCCCAGGACCAGGGCGCCGACGCTCAGGCCCAGGGCCATTGCGCGCCGCTGCTGGTGCAACCCATGGCGTTGCAGTCATGCCTCAACAACCTGCTGGACAACGCCCTGCGCTACGCCGGCCAGGCAACCCTGGCCCTGGAGGACGACCGCGGGCAACTGCTGATCCGGGTCATCGACCACGGCCCGGGGATTGCCGCCGACAAGCGTGAAGCGGTGTTCGAGCCATTCTTTCGCCTGGAAGGCTCGCGCAACCGCAACTCCGGCGGCGTCGGCCTGGGCATGACCATCGCCCGAGAAGCAGCGGAGCGCCTGGGCGGCCAACTGATCCTCGAAGAAACCCCCGGCGGCGGCCTGACCGCGGTATTGCGTCTACCCAGGCCTTGAGCGCCTTGTGTGGCGGCAGGTACAAACCGCCAATACCCAGGACAACTCCCCCCCTGAGGCTGCTTGGGCCGGTGCCCCCCACCGGTTCAATTCATCCGCAGGGAGTGAGCCCCATGATCGATAGCCTCAGCAGCAACTATTCGAGCTATTACAGCTCCAGCACCACCAGCCGTGGCCAGCAATTGCACAAGGAGCTGTTCGCCAAGCTCGACAGCAACGGTGATGGCGCGGTGGATCAGGACGAGCTGAAAAACGCCCTGTCGCAGAAAAGCGACAACGGCATCCTGGTCAGCCTGAGCAAGAATTTCGGCGACCTGGACCGTGACGGCAGCGGTAGCTTGAGCAGCGATGAAATGGCCGCCATGGCCCCTCCCCCGCCCAAGGACCGCGCCCCCGATACCCACCTGGCGGATGCCCTGCTCGGCGCCCTGGACAGCGATGGCGACGGAGTCATCAGCAGTGACGAACTGAGCACTGCCCTGCAAGCCTCGGGCAACAGCTCCACCAGCAGCGACACCAGCTCGGCTCTGCTGAAGATTCTCGACAGCGACAGCAGTGGCGGCATCAGTAGCGATGAGCTCAAGGCCGCGTTGCAGGCCGGAAGCAACCAGGACAGCGCCCCCCAGGACCCGCAGGCCAACCTCGCCGAAGCTCTGGGCAAGATGATCGCCAGCTTGAGCAAGCAGTATCAGTTGGACACCAGCAGCAGCCTCGGCGGCAGCGTCAACGTCGCTGCCTGACGTCCATTGCCGCTCCCGGGGGGAGCGGCAATCGGTGGTTCAGCGCGGCTCCTGGGCCCGGGCCTGGCTGGCGCTCCAGTCCAGCAACAGGCTGTAGGCCACCGCCAGCAGCGTCGGGCCGATGAACAGGCCGATAAAGCCGAAGGCGATCAGGCCACCGAACACTCCCAGCAGCACGATCACCAGCGGCAGGTTGCCGCCGCGGCTGATCAGGTACGGTTTGAGCACGTTGTCCACGCCGCTGATGATGAAAGTGCCCCAGATCCCCAGGAACACCGCCATGCCATATTCGCCTTTCCAGGCCAGCCAGGCGGTAGCCGGGATCCATACCAGGGGCGGGCCCATGGGAATCAGGCTGAGCAGGAAGGTGACGATCCCCAGCACCAGCGCCCCGGGCACTCCGGCAATCAGGAAGCCGATCAGCGCCAGCAGGCCCTGGGCCGCCGCGGTGCCGATCACCCCGTTGACTACCCGTTGCACGGTGCCAGCCACCAGGTCGATGTAGTAGCCGGCGCGCTCGCCGATCAGGCGCTCCAGCAACTTGTGCACGAACAGCGCCAGGCGCGGGCCATCGCGGTAGAAGAAAAACACGAAGACGATGCTCAGGGTCAGTTCCAGAATGCCGCCGCCGATCTGCGCGCTGCGAGCCAGCAGCCAGTTGCCCACCTGCCCCAGATAGGGTTTGACCGCCAGCATCAGGGCCGCGCCCTGCTGGTCGATGCTGTTCCACAAGCCCACCAGGCGCTCGCCCACCAATGGCAGGTTGCCGAGCCACTCTGGAGCGGCGGGCAGGCCGTCGACCTGCACGTCCTTGATGAAGGCCGTGGCATCGCGCACATGGTCCGCCAGGTTGAGGCCGAGCCAGACCAGCGGCGCGGCCACCAGCACCATCCAGCCCAGGGTCAGCAGGGCCGCTGCCAGGGATTCTCGGCCATTGAGCCAGCGGGTCAGCAGGCGCATCAGCGGCCAGCTGGCAAACGCCAGCACGGCGCCCCAGAACAGCGCTGACCAGAAAGGCGCCATGACCCAGAAGCTGGCACCGAACAACACCAGGAGCAGGATCTGCACCAGCAGGCGATCGTTATTGGGCATGAAATGTCTCGCGCAAGAAGAACCAGTGAAGAGTAGGCGAACCCGCGAGCGCGGGCTGCCTGAAACAGCTTAACGCAGTAGTTCGAAATGCAGGCCTGCTGCGTCGGTGTTACCGGTTTCCATCCGCGAGGCCAGCACGCCCTGGCCAATCAGCGCCTGGCGCCAGGCTTCGGCCTGCTTGCCGGACAGGCTGATGCGCATGGTGGTGTCCAGGTTCAGCCCGCGGGACAGCAGGTTGAGCCAGGTGGGCTGGGGCTCGGCGAGTTTCGGCAGGTCCAGCTTGCCGGTGTCCTTGAGCTGGCGCAGCAGGGTGGCCGAAGTGGGTAGCAGGTCCCCCAGCGGCGCGCTGGCGTCGAACTGCTCCACATGCAGGTAGGCCCGGCGGTTACCCCGGGTGATGCTGTACAGGGCTACCAGGGAGTTGTCCTGGGGCGCCGCCAGCCGCAGCAGCAGGTAGGCCTGCTGTTCATCGGCGCCAAACAGCTTGGCGTTGCCGAATACTTCGTTGGCCCACAGGCTGCTTTCACCGCAATCGCGGGCCTGGCACCAGAACAGCAGCTCGGCGCCCTGCTTTTGCAGCGCCTCCCTGGCCAGGGTGAAGGCTTCGTTGGATGTGCGCTCGGCGGGCAACTGGTAAGTGATGGCGGTGAGCTTGCCGCGGGCATTGACCTGGCCATCGAAACGCAACTGGCCGCTGATACGGCGGATCGAACCCAGGGGGTAGACGCGCTCCTGCTCCACTTCGGGGCGGTAGTCGACGATCTGTGCATCGGTCAGACGGGGGACCAGGGGCAGGTCGTGGCTGCCCGGCAGATCGGCGGCAAGCACCAGGGTACTTGCCAGGGACAGGCCCAGAACACTGATTGAACGCATGGAAACTCTCATCGGATAAGCATGGCCTGGGCGCCCTTGACGACGCTGGCATCGTCGCTGCGTTGTGGAACCTGCAAGCCTCGCTGCACCGCAGGACGGGCCTCCAGGGCCGCCATCCAGCGTTGCAACGCCGGCAGGCCCTGCACCGAAACCCCGGACCATTCATGGCCGCGCACCCAGGGGAAGGTGGCGATGTCGGCAATGCTGTAGTCGCCGGCCAGGTACTCGGCCTGTTGCAGGCGGCTGTCGAGCACTTCGTACAGGCGCCGGGTCTCGTGCTGATAACGGTCGATGGCGCCCTGCAGCTTCTCCGGGAAATAGCGGAAGAACACATTGGCCTGGCCCTGCATGGGCCCGACCCCGCCCATCTGGAACATCAGCCATTGCATGACCAGCGAACGGCCCTTGGGATCGGCCGGCAACAACTGGCCAGTGCGTTCGGCCAGGTACACCAGGATCGCGCCGGACTCGAACACCGGAAAATCGCCATTGTCGCGATCGACGATGGCCGGAATACGCCCATTGGGATTGATCTTCAGGAACGCTGGGGCCTTTTGCTCCTTCTTGTCGAAACTCAAGGCGTGCACCTCATAGGGCAGGCCGAGTTCCTCAAGCAGGATGGAAACCTTGTGACCATTGGGGGTCGCAGCGGTGTACAGATCTATCATGGTTGTCTCCCATTTCAACCCGCCCAGCCTCGACAGTTGATCCCGTCAAGTCAAGGAACGGCGAAAAACCGATTGAAACAGTCTGCGACAAAGCTGGCACCCGCCTCGTCGTTGAGGTGCAGGTGATGCCCGCCGGGCAACTGCTCAACGCTGAAGGGTAGACGCTGCAACAAGGCCTGGTGCTTGGCCAGCATGCCATCGGCGGCCACCACCAGTTGCGTCGGGCAGGCGACCCGCTGAACAAAGGACATGGCCTGCTCTTCTGTCAGGCGCAGCGGCGAAGCCAGGGTCAGGCGGCTGTCGCTGCGCCAGGTATAGCCCCCGGGCACCGGCATCAGGCCGCGCTGGGCCAGCAGTTCGGCCGCCTCGCGGCTAACCGCCACCAGGCCCTTCATGCGCGCCTCGATGGCCCGCTCCAGGGTGGCGTACACCGGCTTGCTCTTGTTCTGCAGATTCAGCTGTGCCTGCAACGCCATGCCCAGGCGCTCGGCGGCGTCCTCGCCATTGGCCGTCGGCGGGATCACCCCATCGATCAGGGCCAGGTGGCTGACCCGCTCCGGCATCGCCGCCGACAGCACCAGCGAGACGATCGCCCCCAGGGAATGACCGATCAGGGCAAAGCGCTTCCAGCCCAGTTGCTCGGCGGCTTGCAGCACGTCATAGACGTAGTCCCACAGGGCATAGCCGGCCCCCGCCGGGCGATGCCCGGAATGACCGTGGCCGGCCAGGTCCAGGGCAACGATGCGCAGGCCGGCGAGCTTGGGCGCCAGCCGGGCGAAGCTGTTGGCGTTATCCAGCCAGCCATGCAGGGCGATGACCGGCAGACCGTCCTCGGGCCCGAACAGATGGGCCGCCAGTTCGATGTGCGGCAGGTTCAGGCGGACTTCTTCGACGGCGTGGCTCATGCAGGGCTCCGTTGCCAGCGTGTGAACAGCTCCTTGAGCAGCGCCGCGGTGTCCTGGGGGCGCTCAAGGGGAAACATGTGGCCACCGGGCATGGTCAGCGACTCGCCCAGCGGCATGCGCCCGACCGCACTGGTGTGATGGCGCATCACCACCCGGCTCTGCTGTCCGCGCACCACCGCCAGCGGTACCTTGAGCTGGCGCGCACTGCCCGGGCTGGTATGAGGCACGCCGCGGTAGATGCTGATTTCCGTGGCCGGGTCAAAACGCAGGCGCAAGCGATCCCCCACCTGCTGCAGGCCGTGCTGCAGGTAAGCATCCAGGCAATCGGGATCGAAGGCCCGGAACAGCGTCTTGCGGGAGAAGTAACTGCGGGCGGCCTCGATGTCGGCAAACTCTTCGCGGCGCCCCAGGGTGCGCCCGGCCGGAGTCAGCCGGTCGATGAAGCCCAGGCGCTTGGCGGCGCGGATCACCCATTGGTCGGCCCGGGTCAGCACCGGCGAATCGAGCATCACCACCCCCCGATACAGCTCCGGGCAGCGCAGGGCCGCGTGCAGATGCAGCACACCACCCAGCGAATGCCCCACGCCCCAGACCGGCTGGGCCTGCTGTTGCAGGTGATGGATCAGTTCATCCACCAGGCTGCGCCAGTTGTCGTCCACCGGAAAGCGCGGATCGTGGGCATGCTGCTGCAGATGAGCCACCTCGAATTCCGGCGCCAGGGCAGCAAACAACTTGCCGTACGTGCCGGAGGGAAACCCATTGGCGTGAGCGAAAAACACCTGTTGCGACATACCGACCTATCCATCCACCAAACGAACACCGATTGTCCGCAGGCCCTGGCACCAGGGCAATGACCGTAACGGACAGGAATGCTGACACCCAGGCTCAGCCTATGGCGCGTTGCCTCATTGCGCCGGCGGGTTCTGCCCGAGGGGCACTACCGCCATGGTCAGGCGCGAGACGCAACTGGCCTTGCCTTCATCACTGCTCAGGCGGATGTCCCAGACATGGGTGGTGCGCCCGATATGAATGGCCTTGGCCACCGCCCTGACCCGCCCGGTGCGCAAGCCCCGCAGGTGATTGGCATTGATCTCCAGCCCCACGCAGTAGAACTTGCTGGCGTCGATGCACAGGTAGCTGGCCATGGAGCCGACGGTTTCCGCCAGCACCACCGAGGCCCCGCCGTGCAGCAGCCCGTAGGGCTGGTGGGTGCGATGGTCGATGACCATGCTCGCGGTCAGTGACTGCTCGTCATAGGACTCGAAGCGAATATCCAGCACTTCGCCGATGGTGTTCTTCTGGATCGCGTTCAGTTGCTCGATGTTCGGAGTGGTGCGCCATAGACTCATCGCCGCTTCCCTTATGGGTGGTTATTGTCGGTCAATCCTGCCACAGCACGGCTTCGCTGCGCTCGCTCCAGGCTTGAAAACTGCCGCCATAGGTGGCTTCGATCACATTGCGCTTGATCTTCAGGGTTGGAGTGAGAAAGCCGTTTTCCACCGCCCAACTGTCCTTGACTACCACCAGCCGATGCAGCCGCTCGTGCTTGTCCAGGCTGCCATTGACCTGGGCCAGCAGGCTTTCCAGGCTGCTGTGCAAGCCTTCCCGGGCACTGCCGGCGGCGGCCTGCGCACCCGCAGCCGAAAGCACGCACAGGCCCAGGGGGGCAATCAGCCCGTCGCCCACCACGCACACCTGCTCGATATGGGCATGCACCGCCAGGCGGTTCTCGATGGGCGCCGGGGCCACGTACTTGCCCTTGCTGGTCTTGAAGATCTCCTTGAGCCGGCCGGTCAGGCGCAGGTTGCCGGCGGCATCCTGCTCCCCCTTGTCGCCGGTGCGCAGGAAACCATCCTCGGTAACGGTTTCGACGGTCTTCTGCGGGTCCTTGAAATAGCCCAGCATAGTGGCTCCGCTGCGTACCTGAACCTCCCCCGCCTCGTCGATGTGCACCTCGACTTCCGGGCAGGGCCGGCCAATCCAGCCGGGCACATGCTCACCGGAGCGGCCGATATGGGAGTAGCCGCAGCTCTCGGTCATGCCGTACACCTCCAACACGTCCAGCCCGAGGCGTCGATACCAGTGCAATAGGGTCTGGGGCACCGGTGCCGCTCCCGACAGCGCCACCCGCAACGCGTCCAGCCCGAGCCCGCTCAGCACCTTGTGGCCGACACGCTTGCCGATAAAGGGCAGGCCCAAGAGAAAATCCAGGCGCTTGGCCGGCACCTTGCTGTAGACCCCCATCTGGAACTTGGTCCAGATCCGCGGCACGCCAAAAAGCGCGGTGGGCCGGGCTCGCTGCAGGTCGGCGAGGAAGGTATCCAGGCTTTCGGCAAAGAACACCGTCTGCCCGGTATAGATCGCCGCCATCTCGACAAACATGCGCTCGGCCACGTGGCACAGGGGCAGGTAGGACAGCAGCCGGTCCTGGGGGCCCAGGCCGAACATCTGCACACCATGGCTGGCGGCAAAGCCCAGGTTGCCGAAACTGTGCATCACACCCTTGGGCAGCCCGGTGGTGCCGGAGGTATAGATGATGGTGGCCAGCTGATCGGCCGCAGGGCTCGGGCTATCCTCGAGCGGCGGACAGCGCTGCAGGTCTTCCCAACTGAAATCGAAAGGGCCTTCGGGGGCCAGGGGCAAGCGGATGGTGGGCAGCCCGGCCTTGATCCCGAGCGCCATTTGCGGCCAGTCGTCGAGCTTGCCGATAAAGGCCAGGGCCGACTCGGAATGCTCCAGCACCTGGGCTACCGACTCGGCCGTGAGATTGGGATACAACGGCACCGAGACATGCCCGGCGATCCAGATCGCCAGGTCGGCAATGACCCAGTGCGCGGAGTTCTTGCCAATGATTGCAATGTGGCTGCCGGAAGGCAGCTGGCGCTCGCGCAGCCATTGGGCGGCACGCCGGGCCTGCTGGCCCACCTCGAACCAGCTCAGCTCCTGCACCTGCCCGCCGGCACTGGGCTGGACCAGAAAGCGCTGCTGGGGATGACGAGCCTCGCGCTCGTAGAACACTTGCAGGGGCAAACGAAAAGCAGCAGACATGACTCGCTCCTTTGTTCTTATTCTGTTCGCGACACCAACCAAGCACTTGCTTGGTGGACTATTCCACGCACAAAGGAGCGCTGCAAGTTAAGAAATGTAGCGGATCGCAACCGGGGATCGGTGGGTTCGAGACAACAACGGCGGCCCGGGCATGCCCTGCCGCCGCGTCCATCAAGGGTGTGTCACGGCATTCAAGGTCATCAGCCCCGCCAGGGGCCAGTCGCCTTCGAGCTCCGCCAGGCTGGCGGTGTTCATCGGCTGCGGATCACGCAGGTGGCCGTGCTGCAACAGGCCGATCAGGTTGCCCACCAGGGGTTGATGGCTGACCAGCAGCAGGTTGTCGGCACTGTCCAGTTGCTCCAGCACCTGCAGCGGGTTGGCCTCGGGGGTGAGCCAGGGCACGGTGCGGATCTCGCCTTCGAACCCCAGGGCCTCGCGCACCAGCTGTGCAGTCTGCTGGGCACGTACATAAGGGCTGGCGAGGATCGCGGCGATGGGCTGGCCGATCAGGTGCGCGGCACTGCCCAGCACTTCCTCGCGACCGTGGGCCGTGAGGTTGCGCTGGGCATCGGTCGGCGCATGGGACTCGGCCTGGCCGTGACGCAGCACCCACAGCTTCACAGCTTGGGCTCCTCGTCACGCACCGGGTGAGGCGCTGGCGGCACGCTATGGGGAGCTTCGCCTTCAGGCGCCCGGGGAGCGGGCCAATCGGCGAACGGCCAGGGTTTCTGTTCGGTATGGAAGCTGCCGAAACGGCCGATCTGCGCCAGGAACTGGCTCAGGCTATCGCCGAAGTTCATCAGGCCGGCATTCGGCGCGCCGTAGATCAGGCGATAGATCAACTGCACCAGCACCAGCGCGCCCAGGAGAAACTGCGCCACCTGCCACACCAGCACGAATATCAGCATCCACAGCACCCGCAGGAGGATGGACTCGTATTTGGCTTCGGAATTCGTATCGTTCATGTCTGGCTCCTGTGCTGCTCAGTTGAATCCGCTGGTGGAGATAAAGTCGACGTCGGTTTTCGGCTCGCCGCGCATCAAGAGCTCGATTACCTGGTTCAGCGTACGCCCTTCGAACAGGATCGCGTGCAGGCCGGCCACCAGCGGCATGTAGACCCCCAGCTCCTGAGCCTTGACCTTGAGCACCTTGAGGGTGTTGACGCCCTCCGCCACCTCACCCAGGCGGGTCACCGCCTCTTCCAGGCTCAGGCCCTGGCCCAGGGCAAAGCCCACCTGGTAGTTGCGGCTCTTGGGCGAGGAACAGGTGACGATCAGGTCGCCGACCCCGGCCAGGCCGAGGAAGGTCATGGGGTTGGCGCCCTGGCTCACGGCAAAGCGGGTCATTTCCGCCAGCGCCCGGGTAATCAGCATGCTCTTGGTGTTTTCCCCCATGCCCAGGGCCACCGCCATGCCGGCGATGATCGCGTAGACGTTCTTCAGCGCCCCGCCCAGTTCCACACCGAAGCGGTCGGCACTGGCATACACACGGAAGGTGCGGCCGTGCAGCGCGGCCTGGACCCGCTGACAGAGCTCTTCGTCTTCACTGGCGACCACGGTGGCGGTCAGGGCGTGCTCGGCCACTTCCCGAGCCAGGTTGGGGCCGGAAAGTACGCCGATGCGCGCTTGCGGGGCGATGTCCTGGAGGATCTCGCTCATCAGCTTGAAGGTCTGGGCCTCGATGCCCTTGGTCAGGCTGACCAGCAGCTTGCCGCGGAGCAGCTCGGCGTGGGGCGCCAGCACCGAGCGCAGGGCGCTGGAGGGCAAGGCGACAAAGCACAGGTCACTGTCATTGAGGGTGGCCAGCAGGTCGGTGACCGGCTCCACCGCCGGATGAATCTTGATGCCCTTGAGATAGCGCGGATTCTCGCGGTTGACCCGAATGGCCTCGGCCTGCTCGGGGTCGCGCATCCACTGCCGCACCCGATGACCGTTCTCGGCCAGCAGATTGGCCACGGCGGTACCAAAACTTCCGCCTCCCAGGACCGCAATAGGGCGCTGTTGTGTCATATGCAATCCGTTAATCCATAGCAGTGGCGATGGCGGCATTATACGGGGCGGTTTTCTCACCACCAGCCCCAGGGGCCATTCAGGCAACCTGTCGGGAACACGTGGAGTCATTCGGGGAATGTCGGGCTTATCGACTGGAAAACTCGACTATCTCGGTTAACATGCGCGCCTTCCATCAAGATTCAAGGCTGTGTCGTGTCCGCTGGCCCCTCACCTCTTCGTCTGTCGCTGCTGCTGGGCATGCTGTTCGGCCACTCGGTACTGGCCGACGATCTGTTCCTGGACGGCACCGCCCTGCCCGAGGTCCTCACCGCCACCCGCCTGAAACAGTCACCTGCCGCGGTTCCCGGCAGCATGACGGTGCTCGACAACGAGTTGATCAAGGCCAGCGGCGCCCGGGACATCAGCGAACTGCTGCGCCTGGTGCCGGGGATGATGGTCGGCGCCATCAGCGGCAACCAAGCCACGGTCAACTACCACGGCACCAACGCCAGCGAAGCCCGGCGCATGCAAGTGCTGATCGACGGGCGTTCGGTGTATCGCGCCGGCCTGGCGACAGTGGACTGGAGCGATATCCCGGTGGCCATGGAAGACATCGAGCGCATCGAGGTGTTTCGCGGCCCCAATACCGTCAGCTACGGCGCCAACGCGCTGATGGCGGTGGTCAACATCATCACCCGCGCCCCGGCCAACAGCCATGGCACGCGGGTCAAGCTGACCCGGGGCCAGCGCGGCATCAGCGACTGGTACGCCAGCCAGGGTACCGGCTGGGAAAGCGGCGACCTGCGCCTGTCGCTGTCGGGGCAGGAAGATGATGGCTTCGACAAGAATCGCCTGGGGGCCGACTACCGCGACAGCAAGCGCTTGAACCGCTTCAGTCTGTCCGTGAGCCAGATGCTCAATGAACAGCAGAGCATCGACTGGCAGTTGAATGCCAAGGAAGGCACCAACCAGCGGCCCTATACCTATCAGCCGGTGTTCCACGGGGTAACCCAGCAAGGCAACAACTCCGATGTGGTGGCCAAGGACTACGCCGGGTCACTGCGCTGGAACCTGGAGCTCAATCCACAGCACAGCCTTTATATCCAGGGCTCGGCCCAGCACTGGGACCGCCAGCAGACCTGGCGTGCCTGCGACGCGGCAATTTCCTTCAGCCCCGAGCTGACACGCCTGTGGCAACTCAACCCGAACTACGCCGAGCGCCTGGCGCGCCACATGCCCGATTATTTAAGCGCGACGCCCGGTGGAACCCCGACGGAACAGGCATTGGCCAACCAGGTCATCGACCAATGGAAAACCGGCGGCGGCAAGAATACGGTCTGCGGCAACATCGACCAGAGCTCTCGGGAAACCCGCTACGACCTGGAGCTGCAGGACACCCTGAGCCTCAGCGACAACCTGCGGCTGGTCAGCGGCATGAACTATCGTTACGACCGGGCCGACTCCGAAACCTACTTCAACGGCACCCTCGACGACACCACCTGGCGCCTGTTCGGCCAGCTGGAGTGGCGGGCCAGCGAACATTGGCTGATCCAGGGCGGGGCTATGTACGAAGACACCCAGCTGACCGGCAACTCCCTGACCCCGAGGATCGCGGTCAACTACCTGATCAACCCGCGCCACGGCTTGCG
This sequence comes from Pseudomonas protegens CHA0, assembly GCF_000397205.1. Lineage (NCBI taxonomy): Bacteria > Pseudomonadati > Pseudomonadota > Gammaproteobacteria > Pseudomonadales > Pseudomonadaceae > Pseudomonas > Pseudomonas protegens. The sequence goes on along the minus strand of NC_021237.1, from coordinate 1,968,422 downwards.
GGCGGTGTATTCGGAAGCCATCCGCTCCCCGGACATGTTCGAGAACAACGTCAACTGGAGCTACCGGGTCACCGGCCTGAGCACCCCGGTCTACGGCCAGAACAGCGCCCAGTACTTCGTCAAGACCCGTGGCCCCGGCAACCTCGACCAGGAGCACATGCGTTCCCGGGAACTGGGCTACAACGGTTACTTCGTCGACCAGGCGCTGAACCTCGACATCAAGCTGTTCTATGACGAAATCACCGGGATGATCAGCGAGCCGCTGCGCAACAACCAGTACATCGCCAGCAACAGCAACGCCTCACGCTTCGCCGGTACCGAGAGCCAGCTGGACTGGCAACTGAGCCGCGCCGACCGCCTGCGCCTGACCTACGCCTACGTCCATGCCCAGGCCAGCAACCGCCTGGACCAGCGCCTGACCGCCAGCAACAGCGGCTCCGCCGGCTGGCTGCGCAATTGGGGCCAGGGCTGGTCCAGCGCGCTCTTCTACTATGGCGACAGCGCCCTCAACGGCTACCGATTCGAACGGGTCGACACCCGCATCGCCAAGCGCCTGGCCCTGGGCAGCAAGACCAGCCTGGAACTGGCCGGCACCCTGCAGCAACGGCTCGACCACCAGCCCACCACCTTCGCCGACAATCTCTACGACTCGCGCCACGTGGTCTACTTCAGCGCGGAGCTCGAGTTCTGACATGGGCCACTGTCGGCCCTGGAAGGCCCTGCGCATACATCGTCGCCTGTGCCTGTGCCTGCTGGTACTGGGCATGCTGCTGGGCAACCCGTTGTGGGCGGCCGATGTGCTGCTCACCGCCAGCGACGACAACAGCAGCGTGCGCACCTTCACCGAAGAACTGGCCGCCCAGCGCCCCCGGGACCAGGTGCGCTTCGTCCCCCTGGCCCAACTGCCGCCGCCGGGCCAGTTGCCCGGCAGCACGCGCCTGATCCTGCTGGACCCGCAAAGCCTCGACTGGCGCCTGCAAGATCCCTTGGGCCCGCCGACCCTGGTCCTGCGCATCAGCCGCCTGCAGGCCCAACAGCGCCTGGCGCAAAGCCCTCATCCACGGTTGAGCCTGCTGTGGAGCGATCCGCCCCTGGAGCGCCAGTTACGCCTGATCCGCAGTGTTCTGCCGCAGGTGCGCCGGGTGGGGGTGCTGTACAGCGCCGACAGCCGGTTCCTGCTCAAGGAACTGCACCTGGCCGCGCAAACCCTGAACATGGAAATCATCGCCGAACCCTGGGACAGCACCAGCGACAGCCGCCCGCTGCAGAACCTGCTGCGCAACAGCGAAGTGCTGCTGGGCCTGGATGATCCGAAGCTGTACAACCCGAAAACCGTGAAGAACCTGCTACTGAGCAGCTACGCCCGGCAACAGGCGCTGATCGGCCCCAATGCCGGCTTCGTCCGGGCCGGCAGCCTGGCCAGCACCTACAGCGACCAGCAGGACTGGCTGCAGACCCTGGACAGCCTGCTCGACCAACCGCCGGCTCGCTGGCCCCGCGCGCTATACCCGACGGCTTTCAAAGTAATGAGCAACCCACAGGTGGCACGCTCGCTGGGCATCGAGGAAATCGACCCGCAGGCCGTTGCGCGCCAGTTGAGTGAAGGAGAGAAGCACCCATGACATTGCGTCGCCGATGGGATATCCAGACCCGCACTCAGCTCATCAGCCTGGGCCCGGCCCTGCTCCTGACCCTGCTGCTGATCAGCTTCTTTACCTTCGTGCGTATCCAGGACTTGCGCCAGGAGCTCAACCACACCGGGCAACTGATCGCCAATCAACTGGCGCCAGCCACCGAGTACGGGGTGATCTCCGGCAACAACGAGGGCCTGGAGAGCCTCCTGCAGGCAACCCTGGCCACACCTCATGTGCACTTCCTGGAAGTGCAGGACAGCGCCAACAACATCCTGGTGTACGTGGAACAGCCCTCGGCCAGCCACAACCACGCGCAGCAGATCAAGGTATTCCAGGCCCCGGTACGCCTGCAGCGTATCCAGGTGCACAACGACTTTCTGCAGAACGACCCGGCCAGCGTGGCCGCCCAGGGCGATGGTTACCTGGGCCGGGTGATCGTCGGCATGTCCAACGACGCCTTCAGCCAGCGCCAGCAGGAAATCCTCCTCAAGGCCGCCATCCTCGCGCTGTTCGCCCTGCTCTTCACCTTCCTCCTGGCCCGGCGCCTGGCGGCCGGCCTGGCACAGCCGATCCGCGCCATGGGCGATGCGGTGAAGGCAATCCAGGAAGGGGATTTCAAGACCCCGCTGCCGATCGTCGACGATGGCGAGCTGGGCAACCTGGCCCGGCACATCAACAACCTCGCCGCCGGCCTGGAACTGGCCAGCCGCGAGCAGCACCAGGCCATGTCCCAGTTGATCCAGACCCGGGAAGAGGCGGAACGGGCGAACAAGGCCAAGTCGGATTTCCTGGCGATGATGAGCCACGAGCTGCGCACACCGATGAACGGTGTACTGGGCATGCTGCAACTGCTGGAAACCACCCAGATGACCCAGGAACAGAGCGAGTACGCGGCGCTGGCGTCGGAATCCACCGAACACCTGCTGAAGGTGATCAACGACATCCTCGACTTCTCCCGCATCGAACGCTCGGCCCTGGAACTGGAGCACATCCCGTTCAACCTTGCCGAACTGATCACCAGCTCGGCCCAGGCCTTCCAGCACAGCGCCCTGCAACGCGGCCTGGACTTGCAACTGCGGCTGCCGCCGGGCATGGAGTCGCTGCAGGTCAAGGGCGACCCGACGCGAATCCGGCAGATCCTGGTCAACCTGATCGGCAACGCCCTGAAATTCACCGAGCAGGGCAGCATCACCATCGAGCCCCAGTGGCAGGCCCTGGATCACGAACTGTTGTGGTTCACCTGCGCAGTGCGCGACAGCGGTATCGGCATCAGCCCGGCCAGCCTGGAGCTGATGTTCGACGCCTTCCAGCAGGCCGACAGTTCGATTTCCCGTCGCTATGGCGGCACCGGCCTGGGCCTGCCCATCGCCCGCACCCTGGCCGAGCGCATGGGTGGCACCCTGCGGGCCCAGAGCGAGGAAGGCCGAGGCTCGGTGTTCACCCTGGAAATCCCCCTGGCGCTGTTCCAGCAGAGCCTGCCGGTACTGGCCCCGCGGGTGAGCAGCAATCAGCACTCCGGTGAAGGCCGCAACGTGCTGCTGGTGGAAGACAACCCGGTGAACCAGACCGTGATCCAGGCCATGCTGCGCAGCCTGGGGTTCACCGTGAGCATCGTCACCGACGGCGCCCAGGCGGTCCGCAGTGCCGAAAGCCTGATCTTCGAGGCGATTCTGATGGATTGCCGACTGCCGCTGGTCGACGGCTATGAGGCCACCCGGCAGATCCGCCAACTGCCCGGCTGTGCCGATTTACCGATCATCGCCCTGACCGCCAACGCCTTGCAGGGCGACCGTGAAGCCTGCCTTGCAGCGGGCATGAACGACTACCTGGCCAAGCCTTTCAAGCGCGCGGATCTGCAGCAAATTCTCCAACGTTGGGTGCAATAACCGGCTATTTTCCAACAGCTACGACTGGCGTCATGGGCGAAAGTGCGGCAGTCTTAGGCACCCGACGGGGCCCTGAAAAGGCCCTCAAAAAAAATTTCAGTGCACAAGTGTACATTCATGCCCTTTGCGCTGTGACTTTCACTACAACGCAATAGTCTATGAGTAGGCTGCCGGCTCGAGGCATGAACGCTTCGATCGGCCGGGAAGATTTGCCCAACCCTGCCGCACGGGACTATTGAGGAGCTCGCATGACCAAACAAAACGCCTTTACTCGGGAAGACCTGCTGCGCTGCAGTCGCGGTGAGCTGTTCGGCCCAGGTAACGCGCAACTGCCCGCCCCCAACATGCTGATGGTGGATCGCATCACCCATATCAGCGAAGAGGGTGGCAAGTACGGTAAAGGTGAGTTGGTCGCTGAGCTGGATATCACTCCAGACCTGTGGTTCTTCGCTTGCCACTTCGAAGGCGACCCGGTGATGCCAGGCTGCCTGGGCCTGGATGCCATGTGGCAACTGGTGGGCTTCTTCCTCGGCTGGCAGGGCTTGCCGGGCCGCGGTCGCGCCCTGGGTTCGGGGGAAGTGAAATTCTTCGGCCAGGTCCTGCCGACCGCCAAGAAAGTCACCTATAACATTCACATCAAGCGCGTGCTCAAGGGCAAGCTGAACATGGCCATCGCCGATGGTTCGGTCAGCGTTGACGGCCGCGAAATCTATACCGCCGAAGGCCTCCGGGTCGGCGTGTTTACTTCAACTGACAACTTCTAAGGGTTATCCGCATGCGCCGCGTCGTTATCACAGGTCTTGGCATTGTTTCGTGCCTGGGCAATGACAAAGAGACCGTCTCCGCTAACCTGCGTGCAAGTCGCCCTGGCATCCGCTTCAACCCGGAATATGCCGAAATGGGTCTGCGTAGCCAGGTTTCCGGCTCCATTGACCTGAACCTCGAAGAGCTGATCGACCGCAAGATCTATCGCTTCGTCGGCCACGCGGCGGCTTACGCCTACCTGGCCATGAAAGACGCCATCGCCGACTCCGGCCTGAGCGAAGAACAAGTGTCCAACCCGCGCACCGGCCTGATCGCCGGCTCCGGCGGCGCCTCGACTCTGAACCAGATGGAAGCGCTGGACATCCTGCGCGAGAAAGGCGTCAAGCGCGTTGGCCCATACCGCGTTACGCGGACCATGAGCAGCACCGTTTCCGCCTGCCTGGCCACCCCGTTCAAGATCAAGGGCCTGAACTACTCCATCGCTTCTGCCTGCGCCACCAGTGCTCACTGCATCGGTACCGCCATGGAACAGATCCAGATGGGCAAGCAGGACATCGTCTTCGCCGGTGGCGGTGAAGAAGAGCATTGGACCCAGTCGTTCCTGTTCGACGCCATGGGTGCCCTGTCCACCCAGTACAACGAAACCCCGGAAAAGGCCTCCCGCGCCTACGACGCCAAGCGTGACGGTTTCGTCATCGCCGGCGGTGGCGGCATGGTGGTGGTCGAGGAGCTGGAACACGCTCTGGCCCGTGGCGCCAAGATCTACGCGGAAATCGTCGGCTACGGCGCCACTTCCGATGGCTACGACATGGTGGCTCCAAGCGGCGAAGGTGCAATCCGCTGCATGGAAATGGCCATGTCCACCGTCGACACCCCTATCGACTACCTGAACACCCACGGCACTTCGACCCCGGTCGGCGACGTCGCGGAAATGAAAGGCGTGCGTGAAGTGTTCGGCGACAAGGCCCCGGCCATCAGCTCCACCAAGAGCCTGTCGGGTCACTCCCTGGGCGCTGCCGGCGTTCACGAAGCGATCTACTGCATGCTGATGATGGAAGGCAACTTCATGGCCGGTTCGGCCAACATCGACGAGCTGGATCCGGAAGTGGCCGATATGCCGATCCTGACCAAGACCCGCGAAGACGCCACCATCAACACCGTGATGAGCAACAGCTTCGGCTTCGGTGGCACCAACGCCACCCTGGTCCTGAAGCGCTGGCAGGGCAAGTAAGCCCCACCGCTTCGCCGAATGAAAAAGCCCCGACCGGTTCGGGGCTTTTTTTCGCCTGCCAGAAGGCTCAGACCGAGAAACGCGCCACCATGCTGTTCAGGTCCACCGCCAGGCGCGACAACTCCTGGCTGGCCGCACTGGTCTGATTGGCCCCGGCGGAGGTCTGCAAGGCCAGGTCGCGGATGTTCATCAGGTTGCGGTCCACCTCCCGCGCCACTGCCGCCTGCTGCTCCGAGGCGCTGGCAATGACGATGTTGCGCTCATTGATCTGGGTGAAGGCCGATGCGATTTCCTCCAGCGCCTGTCCTGCCGCCTTGGCCACCTCCAGGGTCGAATGGGCGCGGTTGTTGCTCTGCTGCATGGAACTGACGGCCTGGTCGGTGCCCTGCTGGATACCGCCGATCATCTGCTCGATTTCCTGGGTCGACTGCTGGGTCCGATGAGCCAGGGCCCGGACTTCATCGGCCACCACTGCGAACCCGCGTCCCGCATCCCCGGCCCGTGCCGCCTCGATGGCCGCGTTCAACGCCAGCAGGTTGGTCTGCTCGGCAATGGAACGGATCACCTCCAGTACCTTGCTGATGCCATAGACCTTCTGCGCCAGATCCTCCACCTGGCTGGCATTGGCCGTCACGTCCTGCGCCAGCGACTCAATCGAGAGCACCGTCTGGTGCACCTGCTCGCGCCCGTGCTGGGCGATGCGGTCGGACTCCCGCGAGGCCTCGGACGTGGCCACTGCGTTACTGGCCACCTCCTCCACCGCTGCGGTCATCTGGTTTACCGCCGTGGCCGCCTGTTCGATCTCCAGGCTCTGCTGATGCAGGCCACGGGTCGCATCCTCGGTGACACAACTGAGCTCTTCCGAGGCCGAGGCCAGCTGGCTGGATGAATCGGAGATGCGCCGGATGGTTTCCCGCAGGCTGTGCTGCATGGCCTTGAGCGCGTGCAGCAGCCGCGCCGGCTCGTCCCTGCCGGTCACCGTGATAGTGCCGGTCAGATCGCCGCCGGCCACCACTTCGGCCACATTCAACGACTGCGCCAGAGGCAGGACGATACTGCGGGTCAACAACAGGGCCAGGCCGATGGTAACCAGCGCCGCCAGGGCAATCATGCCGATCACCCATACCCGCGACTTGCTGAACACCGCCTGGGCCAGATCGGTGGCATGGGTCGCGCTTTGCTTGTTCAGCTCCACCAGCTCGTGCAGGGTCGCGGCCATCTCATCGGCCAGCTGGTTCATTTCGCCATTGACCACCTTGACCGCTTCCTCCAGCTGGTTCTGGCTGGAGAGCTGCATGACCCGTTCCTGGCGTTGCAGGTACTGTTTTTCGATGGTCTTGAAACGATCGAACAGGACCCGCTCCTGGGGCAGGAGGATCAAGGATTCGTAGCGGCTCTGGGCAACCCCCAGGACACTCTTGATCTCGTTGATCTTGTTTTCGTTCTGGGTGATCGCCTGCGGGTCGCGATTGATCAACAGCCGCAGGGTCAGGGCGCGAATGCGCAGCAGGTCCTGGTTCATTTCCCCTACGGACATCACGCTGGGCAGCCAATTGCTTTCCACTTCATCGGACTGCTGGCGCATATTGCCCATCTGCATCAAGGCGAATGCCCCCAGGGCAAACACCATCAACGCCAGCAAGCCGAAACCCAGGCTCGCCCGTAACGCAATGTTCAGACTTCTAAGACTCATTCCTCTGGCTCCTTCCTAGAGCGCTGCAAGAACTTGCAGCAGGGTGCTCTTAGACGGTATCGGGCCATTGGAAAATTGCGTAAGACAAAAACGTGATATCAAAACGCCCTAGCACTCCAATACTTGGGCGTAAAACGATTCAGCGCACAGAAAATCGCTGTTCTGCCAACAATCGGTCGCCCTGGAAGACCATGAAACGCCACTCGCCCGGGACCACCTCATGGCTTTCGGTGAACTCATAGGCCATCACATCCTGGGGAGCGTTAGGCACCAGTTTCTGAGTGATTTCGAACTTGTCATGGCGTACCCCGTCCGGCGTACGGATGCCCGGCGTCAGGTAAAGAAGAGTCAGGGGCTGATCTTCGGCCACCTTGCCCAGCAACTGGTAACGCATGCCGAACTTGGTCCCCAGCCTGGCGGGCACCACAGAAGTCTGCTGGATCTTCTCGTTGCTGCGGCGCAGCACCCGCTCCCCCGATTGCAGCTCGGCCTTGGGACCTTCGAACACGCCGTATTCCACCGGCCCTTCGACACGGACTTCGGCGCTGGCCAGGCCACTGAAGATCATCAGCGCCGCCAGTGCGCTTAAACGAGTGAGGTGCATATCGCGCTCCTTGATTGAGATGGCGCGAGCTTATGAAGCAGGCATGACAGGCTGATGACAGTCTGGCGCCTGCTAGGGACGATGGTTGGCGGGAAGGATGGCGAGGAAATTGTCATGGGCCACCTTGCGTGCCACCTCCTGCGGCAAGGCGTCAAGAAAGCCATCGAACCCCCGCAGCTCGCTCCCCAGCTTGTTGAAGCGCCCGACCACGTCCGAACCCAGCATGAAGCGCTCCGGGAAGCGCTCCACCAGCTGCAGCCAGGCCGGGTCGGGGTTGCCCTGCTTATCCAGCAGATAGGGCGTGAGCAGGCTCCAGGACAGGTCGATGTAGAGGTTGGGGTAGCTCTCCAGCAGCCGCGTCAGGGTCGGCAGCAGGAACTCCAGCCGGGTCTGGTGACGATGGATCTCGGCACTGGTGCCGGCATGGGCCCAGATAAAACGCGTATGGGGGTGATTGCGCAGCGGCTCTTCGATTTCCGCCAGGTACAGCGGATTGCGCTCGCGCTTGGAGGTGATGTTGGAGTGCAGCATGACCGGCAGGTCGTTCTCGGCCGCCAGGTGATAGACCTTGGTCATCGCCTCGTTATTGGCCCGCGGCGTGTCGCCGGCGGTCAGCGCGGTGAGATCGTCGTGCCGGGTGAAGACCTCGCCGATGCCCTGCCACAGCCCCGGGTCGAGATCGAGCATGCGCTGGATATGCGCCGCGGAATTCTTGTCGTTGGGGTTGAACCCCGAAAGGAACGGATGAAAGCGCCGGCGCTGCTCGGCCGGCAGCTTTTTCACCGCGGCGGCCACCAGCACGTCGGTGGCGCTGTACCAGTAGGCCGCGGCATCGTCCCCGGCGTAGTAGCGCGGGCGCTTGGGCTCATCCTCGTGCCATTTCTTGGCCACCGGAATCCCCGCAATCATCACCTGCTCGATGCGGTTGTCATCCATGGCCTTGAGCAAGGCTTCCATGCCCGCGGTTTCCTGGAAGAAGTCCACGTAATGCAGGTGCGCGTCGCTGTACACATAGTCACGCGCCTGGGCCAACGCCAGCGGCAGCACCAGCAGCGCCCACAAACAGCCTGCTTGAACAGGGTTCCAGTGCACCGGGCCGCCTCCCATGGATCGAAGCAGGATAGACCGCGACGCCGAGCCGCAGGTTCAGAAAAAGGGGAACGCCCGCGCTTCGATATGCTCTATAACTTCAGCACCCTTACAGCCTGATCCTTATTCATCACTGCCTGAGGTTTGCCATGACCATCACCGTCAATACCGAGTCCAGCGAAGGTTTCCGCCACAGCATCCAGGTCGACGACCACCAGTTGTTCACCGACCTGCCCAAGTCCGCCGGGGGCGAAGGCACCGCCCCCGAGCCCCATGACTACTTCGATGCCGCCCTGGGCGCCTGCAAGGCCCTGACCCTCAAGCTCTACGCGCAGAAGAAGAACATCCCGCTGACCGGGGTCACCGTGGAGATCAAGCACGACAACAGCGAAGAGCAGAAAGGCAAGTACGCCCTGCATGTGAAACTGACCCTCAAGGGCGTGCTCACCGACGCCCAGCGTGATGAGCTGCACCGGGTGGCCGACCGTTGCCCGATCCACAAGCTGATGACCACCAGCGAAGTCAGCATCGAGACCCACCTCTCCGAAGGTGCCTTCAGCCAGTAGCGGCAAGGCTGGCACAAGCGGGTTATGCTCCCGGGCATAACCCGATCAGCCTGGAATCCGCCATGAACTCCCCCCTCGTGATCCGTCCCCGTGCCGAGGACGTTGAAGGCCAACCCATCCTGCGCCCCCTGCCTTCGGCCCAGTGCCGCAGTGTCGGGCCTTTCGTGTTCTTCGACCACATGCTGGAAACCCGCTACCCGCCGGGCAAAGGCATGAATATCCGCCAGCATCCGCATATCGGCCTCTCCACCCTGACCTACCTGTTCGCCGGGCAGATCCAGCACAAGGACAGCCTGGGCTCCGACCAGATCGTGGGCGCCGGGGACGTCAGCTGGATGACCGCCGGCAGCGCCATCGCCCATGTCGAGCGCACGCCAGCACTCTTGCAGGCCCAGGGGTTTGCCATGCACGGCCTGCAGGTCTGGCTGGCCTCGCCCAAAGAACAGGAGCAGGGCCCGGGGCACTACAGCCATCACCCGGCCAACAGCCTGCCGGTGAGCGACAACCTGGGGGTGAGCATTCGGATGATTGCCGGCAGCGGTTTCTGCCTGCAGTCGCCGGTGCCGGTGCTCTCCCCCACCCTGTATGCCGAGCTGCGGCTGCAGACCGCCACCAGCCTGCTGATTCCCACCGAGCATCAACAGCGTGCGCTGTATGTACTGGAGGGCGAGGCACAACTGGACGGCGAGCCATTACCCGTGCACTCGCTGGTGGTATTGCCAGAGGGGGAGAACGCCACGCTGTTCGCCGAGAGCGATTGCCATGCGGTGCTGATCGGCGGCGCCGCCCTGGACGGCCCGCGGCGGATCAACTGGAACTTCGTCGCCAGCGATCCACTGTTGATCGATGAAGCTCGCAGACGCTGGGCCGCCGGGGACTGGCCGCAGGTGCCGGGAGAAAGCGAGCGCATCGAATTGCCACCCGCCCGCCACTGATCGGTAGGGACCGGTTTGCCGGCGAACAGGCCCGTGAATCTGGCGTTGCTCTCACTGACGCCTTCGCTGGCAAGCCAGCTCCTACGGGATCAGGGTCGGTGGGTCAGCCGCTAAAGACTTCGTCCAGCAGGTAATGCATGGTGGCGAAGGCCCGGGCCGAGGTCTTGGCGTCGTACATCATCTTGCCCGGCAGGTTGGCGTGGGTGTCGGTGAAGGAATGCACCGCGCCACCGTAGCTGACCAGTTGCCAGTCCACTCCCGCGGCGTCCATTTCCGCTTCGAAGGCCGGCAGTTGCTCCTTGGCCACGAACGGGTCCGCCGCGCCGTGCAGTACCAGTACCGAGCCCTTGATGTTGTTGGCATCGGCAGGGTTGGGGGTGTCCAGGGTGCCGTGGAACGACACCGCCGCCTTCACCGGCGCGCCACTGCGGGCCAGTTCCAGGGCGCAGCAGCCGCCAAAGCAGAAGCCGAAGGTGGCCAGCCTGGAGGTGTCCACCGCGGCTTCGCCCTGGCTCTGCAAGGCCGCAAAGGCCGCCTGCATGCGCTTGCGCAGCAACGCCCGATCATCCTTGAGCGGCATCATCGCGGCACCGGCCTGGCTCGCATCGCCGGGGCGCAGCGACTGGCCATACAGATCGGCGATCAGCACCACATAACCCTTGGCCGCCACCGCCTCGGCGATCTTCTCCGCTCCGGCGCTGACACCCATCCAGTTCGGCGCCATCAGCAACCCCGGACGCGCAGCTTTATGGGCGGCATCGAAGGCCAGGCGGCCTTCATAGGGCTGGCCATCGATCTGATAGACCACGGAACGCACTGTGATTTGACTCATGACTCAGCTTCTCCAGTAGGGGGACACCAGAATGAAAAAACCCGCCGAAGCGGGTTTTTCTTGCAACGTGGTTAAACCGACAGCTCCACCAGCAGCTTGTTCAGTCGGCGCACATAGGCCGCCGGGTCCTTCAAGCTGTCACCGGCCGCCAGGGCCGCCTGATCGAAGAGGATGTGCGACAGGTCGCCAAAGCGCTCTTCGCTCTGCTCGCCGTCGAGTTTCTCGATCAGCGGGTGAGTCGGGTTGAACTCGAAGATCGGCTTGGAATCCGGAACCTTCTGCCCGCTGGCTTCAAGGATCTGGCGCATTTGCAGCCCCAGGTCCTGCTCGCCAATGGCCAGGATCGCCGGCGAGTCGGTCAGGCGGTGGGAAACCCGCACTTCGCTGACGCTCTCGCCCAGGGCGGTCTTGATCCGCTCAACCAGGCCTTCCTTGGTCTTGGCGACTTCCTCGGCAGCCTTCTTGTCCTCTTCGGAGTCGAGGTTGCCCAGGTCCAGGTCGCCGCGCGCCACGTCGACAAAGCTCTTGCCGTCGAACTCGTTGAGGTAGCTCATCAGCCACTCGTCGATACGGTCGGTGAGCAGCAGCACTTCGATGCCTTTCTTGCGGAAGACTTCCAGGTGCGGGCTGTTCTTCACCTGGGCGTAGGATTCGCCGGTGAGGAAGTAGATCTTGTCCTGGCCTTCCTTGGCGCGAGCCAGGTAGTCGGCCAAGGAGACATTCTGCTCGCCGTCGTCGCCCTGGGTGGAGGCGAAGCGCAGCAGGCCGGCGATCTTCTCCTTGTTGGCGAAGTCCTCGGCCGGGCCTTCCTTCATCACCTGGCCGAAGTTCTTCCAGAAGCCCTTGTATTGCTCGGGTTCGTTCTTCGCCAGTTTCTCCAGCATGTCGAGGACACGCTTGGTCAGCGCCGACTTCATCGAGTCGATGATCGGGTCTTTCTGCAGGATTTCCCGCGAGACGTTCAGCGACAGGTCGTTGGAGTCCACCACGCCCTTGATGAAACGCAGGTACAGCGGCAGGAACGACTCGGCCTGATCCATGACGAACACGCGCTGCACGTAGAGCTTGAGGCCCTTGGGCGCTTCACGCTGGTACAGGTCGAACGGCGCGCGAGCCGGTACGTAGAGCAGCGAGCTGTACTCCAGCTTGCCTTCGACCTTGTTGTGGCTCCAGCTCAGCGGGTTTTCGAAGTCATGGGCGATGTGCTTGTAGAACTCCTGGTATTCCTCGTCCTTGATCTCGGTACGCGGACGAGTCCACAGCGCGCTGGCGCGGTTGACGGTTTCCCACTCCAGCGCAGGTTTCTCTTCGCCTTCAGCGGCAGCGGCTTCTTTGGGCAGCTCGATCGGCAGCGCGATGTGGTCGGAGTACTTCTTGATGATGTTGCGCAGGCGCCAGCCATCGGCGAACTCGTCTTCACCGGATTTCAGGTGCAGGACGATGCGGGTGCCGCGCTCGGCCTTGTCGATGGTCGCAACTTCGAACTCGCCCTCGCCCTTGGAAGACCAGTGCACGCCTTCGCTGGCAGGCAGGCCGGCACGGCGGCTGAACACTTCAACCTGGTCGGCCACGATAAAGGCGGAGTAGAAGCCAACACCGAACTGACCGATCAGGTGCGAATCCTTCTTCTGGTCGCCAGTGAGGTTCTTCATGAAATCGGCGGTGCCGGATTTGGCGATGGTCCCCAGGTGGGTGATCACATCTTCTCGGCTCATGCCAATACCGTTGTCTTCGAGGGTGACGGTTTTCGCGTCCTTATCGAAGCTCACACGGATTTTCAGTTCGGCGCCACCTTCCAGCAACTCGGGCTTGGACAGGGCTTCGAAGCGCAATTTGTCGACGGCGTCAGAGGCGTTCGAGATCAATTCGCGAAGGAAGATTTCCTTGTTGGAATACAGCGAATGGATCATGAGGTGCAGCAGTTGCTTCACCTCGGTCTGGAAGCCCAGGGTTTCCTTTTGAGTTTCCACACTCATGGTCATCAAACTCCAATCAGATGGCATTGGCCGCGTTCCGGGAGCGGAGGGCGGCGGGATGACATGAAAGTGGGGGTCGCTCGCTGGATTTCAAGGGCCGGTGCTCTCTTCGATCTTGAAATGTGCGCGAGCGGTGGCAATCGACTCCTCGGCAGTGCTCTGCCAGGCGGTGATGGCGACATTGGCCACCCTTCTGCCCTGCCGGCATACCTGGCAGCGGGCAAAGGTGTCGCGAAACTGCCCGGCGCGCAGGTAGTCGAGGGAAAAGTCGATGATTTTCGGCACCCCGGGCGAGCCGGTGAGAATCAGCAAATGCAAGGCGGCCGCCAGTTCCATGAAACCGGCGATCACTCCACCGTGCAGGGCTGGAAGCAGAGGGTTGCCGATATTGTCCTTGTTGGCCGGCAGGCGAAACAGCAGTTCATCTCCCAGTTGCGTGCACTCGATGCCAATCAGCTTCGCGTAGGGGATCTGCTCCAGCAACGCGGTGTAATCGCCCTGCTGGCGAGCCTGCTCCAGGAGTGCTCGAAGGTCCGTGCTCATGCCCGCTCCCCCTTGATTGAGCTGGCCAGCCCGCGGCTGCCCTTGAGCCCCCGGCCCATGCGCATGAAAGTGCCGACTACATGAGCCACGGGACGCTCGGGATCATCCTGATAGGCAAAGCCGCGGGTAAAGATCACATCGGTGGTGACCCGGTAACACTGGGCAAAGCCGTGCACGTCATGATGAGGGACCGCCGGATGCATATAGTCTATGCGCAGGTCCAGGGTCGGACACACTTCGAACTCCGGCAGCACGCAAAGCGTGGCCATGCCACAGGCGCTGTCCATCAGCGTGGTCAGGGCACCGCCGTGAATGATCCCGGTTTGCGGGTCGCCGACAATCTGCGGACTGTAGGGCAAGGTCAGGGTCAGGCCCTCTTCAGAGGCGCTATGTACCCGGATGCCCAGCACCTGGCAGTGGCGCAAGGCGGAAAGAAAGCGCGCCGCACGCTCAGAAATAGGGTTTTGCGCCATGGGATTTATCTCTTTTTATTGTCGGGAATGTGCGTTGAATGAAGCAGGCAAAAGTTCCATGAAATGACTACTTAATATATCTGTGAGTCTCAAGGAACTTAAATCACAAGGCCATGATCGAAAGGCCAGTAGATATCTTCACTAAGGAGAAACACCCCATGCGTAAGACTTTAGCTATTGCCCTGATGCTGACCGCTTCCCTCGGTCTGGCTGCCTGCGACAAAAAATCCGAGGACAAAGCTCAAGATGCCAATCAACATGCTGAGCAAGCCCAACAGAAAATGAACGAAGCTCAGGATAAAGTGAACGACGCGGCAAAAGAAAACGCCGAAGCAGCCAAAGATCAGGCTGAATCCAACAAGGCTGCTGCTGAAGAAAGCGCCAAGGAAGCAGCTCCTAAAACCAACTAAGTCGGTTTTAGCGCAACAAAGAACAAAGCCCGCCAAGTGCGGGCTTTTTCTTGCTCGTAAAACAGTCGCTCAATACAACAGTGCTTAGTTGCCGGGCAAGCAACTAAGCGTTGAAGATCAGCCGCCTGCCCCCAGGAACAATTCGTCCTGGCGGGGCTCTGCCTGCAACGGCTGCATTGGCACCGACTCATTGCCCGGGGACTCCAGTGCATAGTGCAAGGGGCTGGAAATGGGCAGCAACCTGATGGGAAAGTCGTAGTGGGCGGTAAAAGGCGCCAGCCATTGGCGGGACTGGTAATCCGCTGCCGCGATACTCATGAAGCAAGGGTGCGGGATGTCCTGCGGCGAACGCCCGGCCAGCAACATGACCCATTCCCAGTCAGTTGCCGCTTCGACCTTGAAGCTCCCGTCATCGGCCGTCAGGAACTGTGCGCCACACAAGGCGCCCTTGGCCCCGGCGATCGGCACGCCGCTCAATGCATCTACCACCCTGCCCCGGGCTTCGCCATTCAGATACAGGGTTTGCGCCCTGCAGCCCGACAACAGGAAGAACCCCAGGCACAGGTACTTCAGGGCACGCGAACTGCTCATTGGCCAACTCCTTTCAACCGTTCAATCGATCAGCCATCAACGCTCAGGCTGCATCTTTGGGGCTATCGACCACAGGTTGTTCTGTCGGTGTATAGACCATGACTTCAAGTACATCGGAGTGGAACTCCCGCCGATACAGGACAAACACCACACCCGCGCTCATCAGCATGAATAACCAGGGGCTGACGAACCAGGCCAGCATGGTCATGCCGAAGTAATAGGAACGCAATCCGAAGTTGAACTGGTTAGCCGCCATGGAAATTACCCGAGCCGCTCGCGATGCAAAAGCCTTGCGCTCCTGCTCGGAAACATGACGCTCGCCGATCATTGGCGCCGACCCCACCAGCACTGCGGCGAAGTTGTACTGGCGCATGCACCAGCTGAAGGTAAAGAAGGCATAGACGAACACCAGCGCCAGGCACAGCAGCTTGATTTCCGACATGCCCTGGGACGCCTGCTGGACCATCGGAATGTCCGCCAACAGCGACACTGCACGCTCCGAGGCGCCCAGCACGGTGAGAATGCCCGCCAGGATGATCAGGGTACTGGAGGCGAAGAACGAGGCATTGCGCTCCAGGTTGCCGATCACGCTGGCATCGGCGATGCGGTTGTCCCGCAGCAGCATGCGGCGCATCCAGTCCTCGCGATACAGGTGCAGGACGCTGGCCAGGCACGCGGTGTCCCTTCCCTTCCAACTGGCGTAGCGGGTATAGCCACCCCAGCAGACGACGAACCACAGGGCGGCCAGTAGGTGGATCAGGTTGGCTTGAACGAACGACATGCAAATTCCTGTAAGGCGTTGGCAGAAGACAAAAGCAAAGGGCACTGCTTCGACGCCCCGCAGGGGAAAAAGACACCGCTGTACGCCCATAAAAAATGCCCCGCATCCATCGATGCGGGGCATTTTTTAGGGGGCTCGGGGGCCGCTTGTGGCGACCCCGGGCCATCAACTTCAGGTCAGGCCAGGGCTTCGCTGCGCTTGCCCAGCAGGCGATCGCAGATCACTGCCACCACCAGCACGATCACCGACGGCACCAGCCACGCCAGGCCCTGCTCGCTCAGCGGCAAGTGCGACAGCTGGGTTGGCATCCAGCCGGCCAGGCCCGCGCCCTTGAGGGCATCGATCAGGCCGAACACGAAGGACACCAGCATCACCGGGCCGACGATACGGCGCTGGTCCTGCCAGAAGTCCTTGCAGAAGCTCAGGGCCACCAGGGCGATGCACGGCGGGTAAATCGCGGTCAGCACCGGGATCGAGAACGCGATCAGCTTGGTCAGGCCCAGGTTCGATACCAGCAGCGAGAACGCCGCGAGGATCACCACCAGCGTCTTGTAGGACAGCGGCAGGACACGGCTGAAGTACTCGGCGCAGGCGCAGGTCAGGCCCACGGCGGTCACCAGGCAGGCCAGGGAGATCAGCACCGCGAGGAAACCGCTGCCCAGGGAACCGAAGGTGTGCTGCACATAGGCGTGCAATACCGCGGCGCCGTTGCTAGCACCGGCGGCCACTTCATGGCTGCCCGAGCCCAGGCGGAACAGGCTGACGTAGACCAGCGCCAGGCCGACCCCGGCGATCAGGCCGGCGATCACGGCATAACGGGTAATGAGCCGAGGCGACTCGACCCCGCGGGAACGGATGGCATTGACGATGACGATGCCGAACACCAGCGCGCCCAGGGTATCCATGGTCAGGTAACCATTGATGAAGCCCTGGGAGAACGGTGCTGCAACGTACTCGGGAGTGGCGGTGCCGATGTCGCCGGCGGGCAAGGCAAAGGCCGCAATGCCCAGCACAGCCAGGGCGATGATCTTCAGCGGCGCCAGGAAGCGTCCGACGGTGTCCAGCAGCCGGCCCGGGTACAGGGAGATGAAGAACACCAGCAGGAAGTACACCGAACTGTAGAGGAACAGGGCCAGCGGGCTTTCGCCGGTCAACGGCGCCAGGCCCACTTCAAAGGACACGGTAGCGGTACGTGGCGTGGCGAACAGAGGGCCTACCGCCAGGTAGCAGACCGCTGCCAGCAGGCCACCGGCCAGCTTGCCGATAGGCGTGCTCAGCGCGTCCATGGCGCCGCCGACCTTGGCCAGGGCAACCACGGTGATCACCGGCAGACCGACCGCGGTGATCAGGAAGCCCAGCGCCGCCATCCAGACATGGGGTCCGGACTGCAGGCCGACGATAGGCGGGAAAATGATGTTGCCGGCCCCGACGAACAGGGCAAAAGTCATAAAGCCGAGTGCCAGGATGTCCTGGCCTTTCAACACTTTCATTAAGGAAATACCACACTACTGAATCGGAATTTAGAGAGGGATTTCCCTTATGGGTGAGGGAAATGCTGCCAGTCCGTATAAGACTGACCCGTTTAGCGCGCAGCGACCTTGTGGGCAGCAGACGCAAAAAGAGGCGGCTAGATTACAGAATCGGTAAGACAAGCGCACTGTTCCAGGGCGAACTATCCGATATGCGACAGAATGATGTCGCATTTTTGAAATTATATTTCCCCCAGGCTCTGTGCAGGATGCAGGTCTCCTACGGCAGAAAGCACAAAGGCCACCCGAAGGTGGCCTTTGCTGGTTTTGCGTCAGCTAAGCGCGAGGCTTACTTGACAGCCCAACCGGTCAGCTCGGCCAGGGCCTTGCCGATGTCTGCCAGCGAACGCACGGTTTTTACACCGGCGTCTTGCAGAGCAGCGAATTTCTCGTCTGCAGTGCCTTTGCCGCCAGAGATGATTGCGCCAGCATGGCCCATGCGCTTGCCCGGAGGAGCAGTCACACCAGCGATGTAGGAAACAACCGGCTTGGTCACGTGAGCCTTGATGTAGGCAGCAGCTTCTTCTTCAGCCGAACCGCCGATCTCGCCGATCATCACGATCGCTTCGGTCTTCGGGTCTTCCTGGAACAGCTTCAGGATGTCGATGAAGTTCGAACCCGGGATCGGGTCACCACCGATGCCGACGCAGGTGGACTGACCGAAACCGGCGTCAGTGGTCTGCTTCACAGCTTCGTAAGTCAGGGTGCCGGAACGGGAAACGATACCGACCTTGCCTGGCAAGTGAATGTGACCTGGCATGATGCCGATCTTGCATTCGCCTGGGGTGATCACGCCTGGGCAGTTAGGGCCGATCAGGGTCACACCCAGCTCGTCGCACTTAACTTTAGCGTCCAGCATGTCCAGGGTAGGAATGCCTTCGGTGATGCAGACGATCAGCTTGATGCCGCCGAAAGCAGCTTCCAGGATCGAGTCCTTGCAGAAAGGAGCTGGAACGTAGATCACGCTGGCGGTGGCGCCAGTGGCAGCTACAGCGTCTTTCACGGTGTTGAACACTGGCAGGCCCAGGTGCTCGGTGCCGCCTTTGCCAGGAGTTACGCCGCCAACCATCTTGGTGCCGTACTCGATGGCTTGCTGGGTGTGGAAACTACCTTGCGAACCGGTAATACCCTGGCAGATAACTTTGGTGTCTTTATTGATCAGGACGCTCATTATTTGCCCTCCGCAGCTTTGACAACTTGTTGAGCAGCGTCGGTCAGGCTGGTAGCAGCGATGATGTTCAAGCCGCTTTCTGCCAGTACTTTAGCGCCCAGTTCAGCGTTGTTGCCTTCAAGGCGAACAACAACCGGGATTTTCACGCCGACTTCTTTCACGGCGCCGATGATGCCTTCGGCAATCATGTCGCAGCGAACGATGCCGCCGAAGATGTTGACCAGTACTGCAGCGACGTTGGTGTCGGACAGGATGATCTTGAAGGCTTCGGTCACGCGCTCTTTGGTAGCACCACCACCTACGTCGAGGAAGTTGGCTGGCTTGCCGCCGTGCAGGTTGACGATGTCCATGGTACCCATGGCCAGGCCGGCACCGTTGACCATGCAGCCGATGTTGCCTTCCAGAGCTACGTAGTTCAGTTCGAACTTGGCAGCGTGGGCTTCGCGCGGATCGTCCTGGGACGGATCGTGGAAGGTTTTCAGCTTAGGCTGACGGTACATGGCGTTGGCGTCGATGTTGATCTTCGCGTCCAGGCAGTGCAGATCGCCGTCGGCCTTGATCACCAGCGGGTTCACTTCCAGCAGGGCCAGATCGTGATCCTGGAACAGTTTGGCCAGACCTACGAAGATCTTGGCGAACTGGGCAACTTGCTTGCCTTCCAGACCCAGTTGGAAAGCCAGCTCGCGACCCTGGAATGGCTGAGCGCCAACCAGTGGATCGATAGTGGCCTTGAGAATTTTTTCTGGAGTGTCGTGAGCGATTTTCTCGATGTCCACGCCACCTTCGGTGGAAGCCATGAACACGATGCGACGGCTCGAACGGTCAACGACAGCGCCCAGGTACAGCTCTTTAGCGATATCAGTGCACGATTCAACCAGGATCTTGGTGACAGGCTGGCCATTGGCGTCAGTCTGATAGGTCACCAGACGCTTGCCCAACCACTGCTGAGCGAATGCCTTAGCGTCTTCTTTGCTGCGAACCAGCTTAACGCCGCCCGCTTTACCGCGACCACCGGCGTGAACCTGGGCTTTGACAACCCACTCGGAGCCGCCGATTTTGTCGCAAGCTTCTGCTGCTTCTTCCGGGGTGTCTACCGCGTAGCCTTTGGATACTGGCAGGCCGTATTCAGCGAACAGCTGCTTACCCTGATACTCGTGAAGATTCATGCTTTTTACCGTCTTCGTTAGGTACTGCGCATTCGGCGCTGCGCTCAAGATTGAGTGCCGCACCACCTGTGACCGCTACTCTCAAAACCAGCGCCACACCTGAACCCGGAGCCTGGGCCCCGGTCCAGTGTGTGGCGCTACCTCGAGAGGTCGAGTCCAGCGGATATTCCGCGGTGAGTCTTGCGCACAAGGCTCACGACGGGCCAACCGCCGTGGTTTCTTATTATTGCTTAGCGTTTCTTGCGGTTGGCAATGTGGATGGCAGTGCCATTCACAGCCAGAGCTGCTTCGTGCAGGGCTTCGGACAGGGTCGGATGGGAGAAAACCATCATGCCCAGGTCTTCGGCGCTGGTGCCGAATTCCATGCCGATCGCACCTTGCTGAACCAGTTCCGCAGCGCTTGGGCCAATCACGTGGACGCCCAATACGCGGTCAGTCTTGGCATCGGCGATGACTTTGACGAAACCACCGGTGTCGTTGGCTGCCATGGCACGGCCGCTGGCGGCAAACGGAAAGGTGCCGACGTTAACTTCAACGCCTTCAGCTTTCAAGGCCTGCTCGGTTTTACCGACCCATGCAATTTCCGGGTGAGTATAGATAACCGAAGGGATCAGGTCATAGTTCATCTGGGCTTTGTGGCCCTTGATGCGCTCGGCAACCATGATGCCCTCTTCCGAGGCCTTGTGAGCCAGCATCATGCCGCGCACCACGTCACCGATGGCGTAGACGCCCGGTACGGTGGTAGCACAATGATCGTCAACGTGCACGAAACCGCGCTCGTCGAGGGTCACGCCGCAATCGGCGGCCAGCAGATCGGTGGTCACCGGACGGCGACCAACGGCTACGATCAGCTTGTCGAAAGTGATGGTCTGTTCGCCGTTGGCATCGGTATAGGTCACTACGACTTCTTCGCCGTTGACCTTGGAGCCGGTCACGCGAGCGCCCAGCTTGATGTCCAGACCCTGTTTGGTCAGGGTTTTCAGCGCTTCCTTGGAGACAGCGGTATCAGCGGCCATCAGGAAGGTGTCCAGGGCTTCCAGGACAGTCACTTGCGCACCCAGGCGCGACCATACCGAACCCAGTTCCAGGCCGATGACGCCAGCGCCGATCACGCCCAGGCGTTTTGGTACGGATTGGAATTCCAGAGCGCCGGTGGAATCGACGATGACATTCTGATCGACCGGAGCCGGTGGAATGTCGATCGGACGCGAGCCTGGAGCCAGGATCACGTTTTCGGCTTCGATCACTTCAACCGAACCGTCAGGCTTGGTGACTTCGACTTTCTTGCCGGCCAGCAGTTTGCCGTGGCCCTGGATCGAAGTGACGCCATTGGCTTTGAACAGGGTGGCAACACCGCTGGTCAGGCCTTTGACGATATTAGCCTTGCGACCCACCATGGCTGGTACGTCCATGGTCACGCCAGCGTGGTTGATACCGTGGATGGCAAAACCGTCCTGGGCTTCGTGGAATTTCCAGGAGCTGTCCAGCAGCGCCTTGGAAGGAATGCAACCGACGTTCAGGCAAGTACCACCGAGGGCCAGCTTGCCCTCTTTATCGGTGTACTTCTCGATGCAAGCGGTGGTGAAACCGAGTTGTGCGGCCTTGATTGCGGCGACATAACCGCCTGGGCCCGCGCCAATCACTACCACGTCGAATTTCTGAGTCATAAAAGGTTCCTTTTAACGGCAAGCTAGAAGCTGCAGCCGCAAGCTTGAAGCCTCTTGCCCTGGGGCGCGAAGCTTCCCGCTGCAGCATGCAGCTGCTTTTTAGATGTCCAGGAGCAGACGAGCCGGGTCTTCCAGCAGGTTCTTGATGGTCACCAGGAACGTCACGGCTTCTTTACCGTCGATCAGGCGGTGATCGTAGGACAGCGCCAGGTACATCATCGGACGGATGACCACTTGACCGTTGATCGCCATAGGACGCTGCAGAATGTTGTGCATGCCCAGGATCGCGGCTTGTGGCGGGTTGACGATCGGGGTCGACATCATCGAACCGAAAGTACCACCGTTGGTGATGGTGAAAGTACCACCGGTCATCTCTTCCATCGACAGCTTGCCGTCACGGGCCTTCTTGCCGAAGGTGGCGATGCCGCCTTCGATTTCGGCCAGGCTCATCAGTTCGGCGTTACGCAGAACCGGAACCACCAGGCCACGGTCGCTGGAGACCGCAACACCGATGTCGGCATAGCCGTGGTAGACGATGTCGGAACCGTCGATCGAGGCGTTGACAGCCGGGAAGCGCTTCAGGGCTTCGGTGGCGGCCTTGACGAAGAACGACATGAAGCCCAGGCGTACGCCATTGTGGGACTTCTCGAACAGATCCTTGTACTTCGAACGCAGGGCCATGACTTCAGTCATGTCGACTTCGTTGAAGGTGGTCAGCATCGCCATGTTCGACTGGGCTTCAACCAGACGCTCGGCAACCTTGGCACGCAGGCGGGTCATAGGCACGCGCTTCTCGACGCGATCACCGGCAGCGAAGACCGGAGCAGCAGCGGCAGGAGCCGGAGCCTTGGCAGGCGCGGCAGCCGGAGCGGCTTTCTTCGCGGCAACAGCAGCGACCACGTCTTCCTTGGTCACACGGCCGCCTTTGCCGGTACCGGCAACGGAAGCGATGTTGATACCGTTTTCTTCAGCCAGCTTGCGCGCGGCAGGAGCAGCGATTGGATCGTCTTCGCCATCGGCAGCAGCCGGGGCAGCAGCGGCGGCGGCCGGAGCGGCGGCGGCAGCAGGAGCAGCGGCAGCGGCAGCAGCGCCGCCTTCAACGATGGAGCCCAGGACTTCGTCGGACAGAACGGTGTCGCCTTCGTTCTTGACGATAGCGCCCAGCACGCCGTCAGCGGTGGCCAGAACTTCCAGCACGACCTTGTCGGTCTCGATGTCAACGATCAGCTCGTCACGCTTGACGGCGTCGCCCGGTTGCTTGTGCCAGGTGGCAACGGTGCCATCGGCAACCGATTCCGGGAAAGTGGGGGCTTTGATCTCGATAGCCATTATCTGTGGTTCCTTAAATTCGGTTTCAGGTGCGCGAAGGCGTTAAACAGTAAAGGCATCTTGCAGCAGTTTTTCCTGCTGCTCAGCGTGCATCGATGCATAACCACAAGCTGGAGCAGCAGAAGCGTCACGGCCCGCGTACTCGAGTACGAGCGACTTGTTGTGACCGCTGATGATGCGACGCATGTGATGCTGGCTGCAGTACCAGGCACCCTGGTTCATCGGCTCTTCCTGACACCAAACGATGTGTTTGACGTTTTTGTACGGAGCCAGGACTTCGATCAAGTCGTCCTCAGGGAATGGGTACAGCTGCTCGATACGCACGATGGCGATGTCGTCACGACCTTCGGCACGGCGTTTTTCCAACAGGTCGTAGTAGACCTTGCCGCTACACAGAATGATGCGACCCACGTCTTTTGGATCCTGGGCATCGATTTCCGGGATAACGGTCTGGAACGAACCTTCCGCCAGATCTTCCAGGGTCGAGATGGCCAGTTTATGACGCAGCAGGGATTTCGGTGTCAGCACGACCAGCGGCTTGCGCAGCGGACGAATCACCTGGCGACGCAGCAAGTGGTAGATCTGAGCCGGCGTGGTCGGTACGCATACCTGGATGTTGTGCTCGGCGCACAGCTGCAGGTAACGCTCCAGACGAGCCGAGGAGTGCTCGGGACCCTGACCTTCATAACCGTGTGGCAGCAGCATGGTCAGACCGCAGAGACGGCCCCACTTGTGCTCGCCGCTGGTGATGAACTGGTCGATCACTACTTGTGCACCGTTGGCGAAGTCGCCGAACTGGGCTTCCCAGATCACCAGCGCGTTAGGCGTGGTGGTGGAGTAGCCGTATTCGAACGCCAGTACGGCTTCTTCGGACAGGAACGAATCGTACAGGTCGAAACGTGGCTGGCCTTCGTACAGGTGCTGCAACGGGATGTAGGTGCCGGCGTCCTTCTGGTTGTGCAACACCGCATGGCGGTGCGAGAAGGTGCCGCGGCCGATGTCCTGGCCGGTCATGCGAATCGGGTGACCTTCGAACGCCAGGGTCGCGTACGCCATGGTTTCAGCGTAACCCCAGTTGATCGGCAGGCCGCCGGCTTGCATCTTCTGACGGTCTTCGTAGATCTTCGCGACCTGACGCTGAACCACGAAGCCTTCCGGCAGCTCCAGCAGCTTGGCGGACAGTTCCTGAAGAGTCTTGAGGTCGAAGGTGGTGTCGTGACGCGCGGTCCAGGTATGGCCCAGGTACGGACGCCAGTCCACGAACAGCTCTTTGTTCGGCTCCTTGACCAGGCTCTTGACCACGTGCAGACCGTTGTCCAGCGCGTTGCGGTATTCGTCGACTTTCGCCTGAACACGCTCTGCGTCGAGCACACCGCCCTGGGTCAGGCGATCGGCATACAGTTCACGGGTGGTGCGCTGCTTGGCGATCTGCTGATACATCAGTGGCTGGGTGCCGCTTGGCTCGTCGGCCTCGTTGTGGCCGCGACGACGGTAGCAGACCAGGTCGATCACCACGTCGCGCTTGTACTGCATGCGGTAGTCGATGGCCAGCTGGGTCACGAACAACACGGCTTCCGGATCATCACCATTCACATGGAGGATCGGTGCCTGGATCATCTTCGCAACGTCGGTGGCGTACTCGGTGGAGCGCGAGTCCAGCGGGTTGCTGATGGTGAAACCGACCTGGTTGTTGATCACGATGTGCACAGTGCCGCCGGTACGGAAACCGCGGGTCTGGGACATCTGGAAGGTTTCCATCACCACGCCCTGGCCGGCGAACGCCGCGTCACCGTGGATCGAGATCGGCAGAACCTTGTCGCCGGTCTGGTCGTTGCGACGGTCCTGACGAGCGCGCACCGAACCTTCGACCACTGGAGAAACGATTTCCAGGTGGGACGGGTTGAACGCCATCGCCAGGTGAACTTCGCCACCGGTGGTCATGACGTTGGACGAGAAGCCCTGGTGGTATTTAACGTCACCGGAACCCAGCTCGACCTTCTTCTTGCCTTCGAACTCGTCGAACAGCTCGCGCGGGTTCTTGCCGAAGGTGTTGACCAGCACGTTCAGACGGCCACGGTGGGCCATGCCGATAACCACTTCCTTGGTGCCGTAGGAACCGGAACGCTGGATCAGCTCGTCGAGCATCGGAATCAGGCTCTCGCCGCCTTCCAGACCGAAACGCTTGGTGCCCGGGTATTTGGTACCCAGGTATTTTTCCAGGCCTTCAGCCGCAGTGACGCGCTCGAGCAGGTGGCTCTTGATGTCGGCGGAATAGGTCGGACGGCCGCGTACGCTTTCCAGACGCTGCTGGAACCACTGACGCTGCTCGGAATCGGTGATGTGCGTGAATTCAGCGCCAATGGTGCGGCAATATGTCTGCTGCAACGCTTCGTGAATTTCGCGTAGGCTCGCTTCCTCTTTGCCGATGAACAGGTCGCCGGCACGGAAGGTCGTATCAAGATCGGCATTGGTCAAGCCGTAATGATTGATCGACAGGTCTGCAGGTGCAGGACGCTGCCACAGCCCCAGCGGGTCCAGCTGGGCTGCCTGGTGGCCACGCATCCGATAGGCCTGGATCAATCGCAGCACTTCAACTTGCTTCTTCTCGTGCTCACTGCTCACGCTACCGGCGGATACCGGTTGGGCGCGGCGCTGGTTCTTTGCCAGCAAGACGAAATGATCGCGGATTGTCGAGTGCGAAACATCGATGGCAGTGCTGCCGTCGGTAGGCAACTTCTGAAAGTAAGTGCGCCACTCTTCTGGCACAGCGTTAGGGTCGTGCAGGTAGAGCTCGTAGAGCTCTTCCACATAGGCAGCGTTACTACCGGATAGGTAGGCGCTGTTCCACATGCGCTGCATCACGCTTTCTTGCATGCTTGGTCACCCTCGGTTAGGGGAACACCACCGGCGACGACACCGAGCAAGCTTGCAGAAGTCCGAATGCAGCGACCAAAACAAGCCACTTAGGATCACGCTGATAGTCCGGGTACCAGCCCGGATGCCCCTGCTTGTCTCATTTCTTCAAAATATAGAGCAGCCACTTTGTGAGCTGCTGCTCAGGTTAGAGCCATGACGCGGGTTGAAGCCCGCGCCGTGGCTTTTACGGGTACAGCGGTCCTACGGGTACAACAGCTGAATCACACGCCACTCTGCAGCAGCATGTTACGAATGTGACCGATGGCCTTAGTCGGGTTCAGGCCCTTCGGACAAACGTTGACGCAGTTCATGATGCCCCGGCAGCGGAATACGCTGAACGGGTCGTCCAGGGAAGCCAGACGCTCGGACGTCTTGGTGTCACGGCTGTCTGCCAGGAAGCGGTAGGCTTGCAGCAGGGCAGCTGGACCCAGGAACTTGTCCGGGTTCCACCAGAAGGACGGGCAAGAGGTCGAGCAGCAAGCGCACAGGATGCACTCGTACAGACCGTCGAGCTTCTCGCGCTCTTCCGGGGACTGCAGACGTTCGATGGCCGGAGCCGGCGTATCGTTCTGCAGGAATGGCTTCACCTTCTCGTATTGCTTGTAGAAGATGCTCATATCGACGACCAGGTCACGGATAACCGGCAGACCTGGCAGCGGGCGAACAACCAGCTTGTTCTTCTTGACCACGGCAGACAGCGGCGTGATGCACGCCAGACCGTTCTTGCCGTTGATGTTCATGCCATCGGAACCGCAAACGCCTTCACGGCAGGAACGACGGTAGGAAAAACCTTCGTCCTGCTCTTTGATCAGGGCCAGCACGTCCAGCACCATCAAGTCCTTGCCACCGGTGTCTACCTGGAAAACCTGGGTTTTCGGAGCCGAGTCGGTGTCAGGGTTGTAACGATAAACTTCAACTTGCAACATATCGATCACCCTTTAGTAAGTCCGGACTTTTGGTTCGAAAGTCGGAACAGTCTTCGGCGAGAAGTTGACCGCACGCTTGGCAACGCGCTTCTCACCCGGGAAGTACAGGGTGTGGCACAGCCAGTTTTCGTCGTCACGGTCTTCGAAGTCTTCACGGGCGTGAGCGCCGCGGGACTCTTTGCGCACTTCGGCAGCGATGGCAGTGGCTTCGGCCACTTCCAGCAGGTTCTGCAACTCAAGTGCTTCGATACGCGCAGTGTTGAAAGCTTGAGACTTGTCGTTGATCTTGACGTTGGCGATACGCTCGCGCAGGTCAGCCAGCTGGGCGATACCCTTCTGCATGTATTCGCCGGTACGGAATACACCGAAGTAGTTCTGCATGCAGTTCTGCAGCTCGCGACGCAGGGTTGCAACGTCTTCACCGGTGGTGCGCTCGTTGAGCTTGGCCAGGCGGTTCAGGGCAACATCAACGTCGGTGTCGCTGGCGTCGCGGTATTCGATACCGTCGGTCAGCGCTTTTTCCAGGTGCAGACCGGCTGCACGGCCGAACACCACCAGGTCCAGCAGCGAGTTGCCGCCCAGACGGTTGGCGCCGTGTACCGATACGCAAGCCACTTCACCCACTGCGAACAGGCCAGGGATGATGGTGTCTTCGCCAGCGGCGTTCTGTGTGATGGCCTGGCCATGAATGTTGGTAGCAACGCCGCCCATCATGTAGTGGCAGGTTGGAACGACCGGAACCGGAGCAACCACCGGGTCAACGTGCGCAAACGTCTTGGACAGCTCGCAGATACCTGGCAGGCGGCTGTGCAGCACTTCCTCGCCCAGGTGGTCGAGCTTGAGCATCACGTGGTCGCCGTTCGGGCCACAGCCGTTGCCGGCGATGATTTCCTTGACCATGGAGCGCGCAACAACGTCGCGGCCAGCCAGGTCTTTGGCGTTAGGAGCATAACGCTCCATGAAACGCTCGCCATGCTTGTTGATCAGGTAACCACCCTCACCACGGCAACCTTCGGTTACCAGTACACCGGCGCCCGCAATGCCGGTCGGGTGGAACTGCCACATTTCGATGTCTTGCACCGGAACGCCAGCACGCAGCGCCATACCAACGCCGTCACCGGTATTGATCAGGGCGTTGGTGGTGGAGGCGTAGATACGACCTGCACCGCCGGTGGCCAGAACGGTGGCCTTGGAGCGGATGTAGGTGGTTTCGCCGGTTTCGATGCAGATAGCGATCACGCCGACAAAGGCGCCGTCCTGGTTCTTCACCAGATCGACCGCGTACCACTCGTTGAGGAAGGTGGTGCCGGCTTTCAGGTTGCCCTGATAAAGGGTGTGCAGCAGTGCGTGACCGGTACGGTCGGACGCTGCGCAGGTACGAGCAGCCTGGCCGCCCTTGCCGTAGTCCTTGGACTGACCGCCGAAAGGACGCTGGTAGATACGACCGGTTTCGGTACGGGAGAACGGCAGCCCCATGTGGTCCAGTTCGAAGACCGCAGCCGGGCCTTCCTGACACATGTATTCGATAGCGTCCTGGTCACCGATGTAGTCGGAACCCTTGACGGTATCGTACATGTGCCAGCGCCAGTCATCGTTCGGGTCCGCCGAGGCGATCGCGCAAGTGATGCCGCCCTGGGCAGACACAGTGTGCGAACGGGTCGGGAACACCTTGGTGATCACCGCAGTCTTGTGGCCGCCCTGGGCCAGCTGCAG
The DNA here is from genome assembly GCF_000397205.1 of Pseudomonas protegens CHA0. Lineage (NCBI taxonomy): Bacteria > Pseudomonadati > Pseudomonadota > Gammaproteobacteria > Pseudomonadales > Pseudomonadaceae > Pseudomonas > Pseudomonas protegens. The sequence continues at coordinate 1,939,996 of NC_021237.1, read as the reverse complement.
TGCGGCACGCATGCCGGCGCCGCCGCCGCCAATGATGATGGCGTCGAAAGAAATGGTTGGAATGTTAGCCATGAATCAGATACCCCAGAGAATCTGCACACCCCAGACGAAGTAAGCGAACATCGCGACGCCGCATACTGCCTGGAAAAGGAAACGTACTGCTGTGGCCGACTTGCCCAGCGCCATCGGCGTCAGGTAGTCAGTCGAGATGGTCCACATGCCGACCCAGGCGTGAGCGCCCAGGGCCACCATGGCCAGCAGACTGAAGATACGCATCCAGTTGTTTGCGAACAGGCCATGCCACTGGGTGTAGTCAATGCCCGGATTCGCTACGAGGTATCCGATCAGGAAAATGAAATAAGCCGCGAGAACGACCGCAGACACACGCTGTGCCATCCAGTCATAAAGGCCCGAACGCGACAGGTTCGTAACGCTGGTTACCATATCCAAACTCCCGCCAGAACGATTACCACCACGGATACGGCGATAACGATTTTCGAGCCCAGCTTGCCGCCTTCCAGCGTCTCACCGATGCCCATGTCCATAATCAGATGGCGTACACCGGCCACCAAGTGATACAGCAAGGCGGACAGGAGGCCCCATGCAACGAATTTGGCCAGCGGACTGGTCAAGCACGCCTTCACCTCGGCATAGCCTTCCTCGGAGCCCAGGGATTTGCTCAATGCATAAAGCATGATGCCGATGCCCAGGAAGAGGATGATGCCGGAAACACGGTGGAGAAACGACGTAACGCCGGTGATGGGGAGTTTGATGGTCCTTAGGTCTAGGTTTACAGGTCGTTGGCTATTCACGGCTTTTTTCACACTGAAGAGCCCCTAACAATCAGGGCAAAGTTGTTGGGGAGTGCACTGGTCAGGCAACCACTACCCAGGGAGTGCGACCCCCAGCAAAGCGGGCCCAGAAGCCTACGGAGGTCGGTGGCCGAGTATAGACAGTTAGGCTACTAATGACAACGCAAAGACCTTCCCCTAATAGCTGATTGCGTTAGCGTTATAAAAGGCGTAAATGGCGCTGAATTTCGCGAAAAAATCCCTCCCAAAGCCTTCTGGGACAAGACTTTAGGCAAATTGACATTCGGATTTATCTCACTATAGTGGTGCGGGCCCTGCGTGGGGGGTCTGTCTGATGATTTCAAGCATAAATAGGAGGCCACATGGCTGACAAAAAAGCGCAGTTGATCATCGAGGGCGCAGCCCCCGTCGAGCTGCCCATTTTAACCGGCACCGTTGGTCCCGATGTAATCGATGTTCGGGGTCTGACGGCCACGGGCCGCTTCACTTTTGACCCGGGTTTCATGTCGACCGCCTCCTGCGAGTCGAAAATCACCTACATCGACGGCGACAACGGCATTCTGCTGCATCGCGGCTACCCGATCGAACAGCTGGCCGAGAAATCGGACTACCTGGAAACCTGCTACCTGCTGCTCAACGGTGAATTGCCCACCGCTGAACAGAAGGCCCAGTTCGTCAGCACCGTGAAGAACCACACCATGGTTCACGAACAGCTCAAGAGCTTCTTCAACGGTTTCCGTCGCGACGCCCACCCGATGGCGGTGATGTGCGGCGTAGTCGGTGCCCTGTCGGCGTTCTACCACGACTCCCTGGACATCAATAACCCGCAGCACCGCGAAATCTCCGCCGTGCGCCTGGTGGCCAAGATGCCGACCCTGGCAGCGATGGTCTACAAGTACTCCATGGGCCAGCCGATGATGTACCCGCGCAACGACCTGTCGTACGCGGAAAACTTCCTGCACATGATGTTCAACACCCCGTGCGAGATCAAACCGATCAGCCCGGTACTGGCCAAGGCAATGGACCGGATCTTCATCCTCCATGCCGACCACGAACAGAACGCCTCGACGTCCACCGTGCGCCTGGCGGGCTCCTCGGGTGCCAACCCGTTCGCCTGTATCGCTGCCGGTATCGCTGCACTCTGGGGTCCGGCCCACGGCGGTGCCAACGAAGCGGTACTGACCATGCTCGACGAAATTGGCGATGTCTCGAACATCGACAAGTTCATCGCCAAGGCCAAGGACAAGAACGATCCGTTCAAGCTCATGGGCTTCGGTCACCGCGTGTACAAAAACCGCGACCCGCGCGCCACCGTGATGAAACAGACCTGCGACGAAGTACTCAAGGAACTGGGCATCAACAACGATCCGCAACTCGAACTGGCCATGCGCCTGGAAGAGATCGCCCTGACCGACCCATACTTCATCGAGCGCTCGCTGTACCCGAACGTCGACTTCTACTCGGGGATCATCCTCAAGGCGATCGGCATTCCAACCAGCATGTTCACCGTGATCTTCGCCCTGGCGCGGACCGTCGGCTGGATCTCGCACTGGAAGGAAATGCTCTCCAGCCCGTACAAGATCGGCCGTCCACGCCAGTTGTACACCGGCTACGAGTCGCGTGACATCACCAAACTGGAAGACCGCAAATAAGACCTGCCTTGCGCAAACGTCTTAGCTGCACCGGATACGGCCTCTAACAGAGGTCGTATTTGTTTCTGCCCTCCCCTCGCCCCCCCCCCCAACCCGCAGGATCCGGCCTGCCGGAGAAGAGCCCTGCTCCTCACATACGCTTGCGCTGGCAAGCCAGCTCCTATGCTCCTGCACCTGCAGTCGGGGGGCTCCGGGCAGGGCGAGCGGACAAAAAAATGCCCCGGTCTCTCGATCGGGGCATTTCGCCATTACGCAGCTTCTATATAGAAGCCGATACATTCATCTCGCTTAGTGCGACACCGCCCCACTGGCACCCAGGCCGGTCTGCGAACGCACGAACTGCGGGAAGAACAGCGCCCGCTCGTTGACCGCCGCGGTCGACTTGTCGGTGATGGAGAAGAACCAGATACCGATGAAGGCGATGATCATCGAGAACAGCGCCGGGTACTCGTACGGGAAGATCGCCTTCTCGTGATGCAGGATCTGCACCCAGATGGTCGGGCCGAGGATCATCAGCGCCACGGCACTCACCAGGCCCATCCAGCCGCCAATCATGGCGCCACGGGTGGTGAGCTTCTTCCAGTACATGGAAAGCAGCAGTACCGGGAAGTTGCAGCTGGCGGCAATGGAGAACGCCAAGCCAACCATGAACGCGATGTTCTGGCTTTCAAAGAGAATGCCCAGGCCGATGGCCAGTACGCCCAATGCCACGGTGGTGATCTTGGAAACGCGGATCTCGTCCTTCTCGTTGGCCTTGCCCTTCTTGATCACGCTGGCATACAGGTCATGGGACACCGCCGAGGCGCCAGCCAGGGTCAGGCCTGCAACGACCGCCAGGATGGTGGCGAAGGCCACGGCCGAAATGAAGCCGAGGAACACGCTGCCGCCCACTGCGTTGGCCAGGTGCACCGCCGCCATGTTGTTGCCGCCCAGCAAGGCGCCTGCGGCATCCTTGAAGTCCGGGTTGGTGCTTACCAGCAGGATCGCGCCGAAGCCGATGATGAAGGTCAGGATGTAGAAGTAGCCGATGAAGCCAGTGGCATAGAGCACGCTCTTGCGAGCTTCCTTGGCATCGCTGACGGTAAAGAAGCGCATCAGGATGTGGGGCAGGCCAGCGGTACCGAACATCAGCGCGAGACCTAAGGAGAACGCCGAGATCGGGTCTTTCACCAGGCCGCCGGGGCTCATGATCGCTTCACCCTTGGGGTGAACCTTGATCGCTTCGGAGAACAGGGTGTTGAAGTCGAAGTTGACGTGCTTCATCACCATCAGTGCCATGAAGGACGCGCCGGAGAGCAACAGCACCGCCTTGATGATCTGCACCCAGGTCGTGGCCAGCATGCCGCCGAACAGCACGTACAGGCACATCAGGATGCCCACCAGGATCACCGCCACATGGTAGTCGAGGCCGAACAGCAGCTGGATCAGCTTGCCGGCACCCACCATCTGCGCGATCAGGTAGAACGCCACCACCACCAGCGAGCCACAGGCCGACAGGGTGCGGATCTGGGTCTGCCCGAGGCGGTAGGACGCCACGTCGGCAAAGGTGTACTTGCCCAGGTTGCGCAGGCGCTCGGCGATCAGGAACAGAATGATCGGCCAGCCCACCAGGAAGCCGATGGAGTAGATCAGGCCGTCATAGCCGGAAGTGAACACCAGGGCGGAAATCCCCAGGAAGGACGCCGCGGACATGTAGTCGCCAGCGATCGCCAGGCCGTTCTGGAAGCCGGTGATCTTGCCGCCCGCCGCGTAATAGTCGGCAGCCGACTTGTTGCGCTTGGAGGCCCAGTAGGTGATGCACAGGGTGGCACCGACGAAGACCACGAACATCACGATCGCCGATACGTTGAGTGGTTGCTTGTGGACTTCGCCCGTCAAGGCATCTGCAGCCCAGAGGGCGGGAGCGAAGGCGGCAAGACCGAGTGCTGCGAATAGACGTCGGATCATTGCTGAGCCTCCTTCAGGATCGCATTGTTCAACTCGTCGAATTCGCCGTTGGCGCGTCGCACATAGATGGCCGTCAGGATGAAGGCCGAGAGAATCAAGCCGACACCGATGGGAATGCCCCAGGTGATGGATGAGGTAGGACTGAGTTTGGCTCCCAGGATCTGGGGACCATAGGCGATCAACAGGATGAAAGCCGAGTAAAGCCCAAGCATGATCGCCGAGAGAATCCAGGCGAACCGCTCTCGTTTGCTGACCAGCTCCTTGAAACGCGGGCTGTTTTGAATCGAGAGGTAAATGCTGTCGTTCATTGTTTTTATCCTCGCAGCACAGATTTTAGGTGGAACCTAATCCACTCTATGCGGCTATGGAGCAGGTTCCAGACGACCTTAGTATTAGAACGACATTAGCGTTGGCGCCGGTTTTTTCTTCAATAAATGACAAGGCCGCCCACTGTTTCCAGTGCGCGGCCTCAAGACCCCTGATCTAGACGCGTTGTGCTTATTTAGCAGTCCACTCGGCAACCCTTTCCGGGTGCTTGCTCACCCAATCCTTGGCCGCCACATCGGGTTTTGCACCCTCTTGAATGGCCAGCATGACCTCACCGATTTCATCTTTCGAGGCCCACTGGAATTTCTTCAGGAAGGCCGCCACTTCCGGCGCCTTCTTCTCCAGGCCCTTGCTGCCGATGCTGTTGACGGTTTCAGCAGCGCCGTACACGCCCTTCGGGTCTTCGAGGAAGCGCAGTTTCCACTTGGCGAACATCCAGTGCGGCACCCAGCCGGTCACGGCGATGGAATCCTGTTTTTCTTCGGCGCGGGTCAGCTCGGCGATCATTGCCGCCCCGGAACTGGCCTGCAGCTTGTAGTCCAGGCCGTAGTCCTTGATCGCCTGGTCGGTCTTGAGCATCACCCCCGAGCCGGCGTCGATGCCGACGATCTTGTTCTTGAACGTGGTATCGATCTTGAGGTCCTCGATGGACTTGGCCTTGACGTACTCCGGCACGATCAGGCCGATCTTGGCGTCCTTGAAGTTGGGGCCGTAGTCCACCACCTTGTCCTTGTTCTTGGCCCAGTACTCGCCATGGGTCACCGGCAGCCAGGCCGAAAGCATGGCGTCGAGCTTGCCGGTGGCTACGCCCTGCCACATGATCCCGGTCGCCACCGCTTGCAGCTTGACGTCATAACCGAGCTTCTGCTTGATCACTTCCGCCGCCACATGGGTCGTCGCCACGCTGTCGGACCAGCCGTCGACATAGCCGATGCTCAGGGTCTTGCTGTCGGCACTGGCCAGAGTGGAGCTGATGGCAAGTACCAGTGCGGCACCTGCGCCTAAGAGTCGTCGCATCTTCATCGTTACTTCCCCGAAAAGTGCAGTGCCGGGCGGCTGCCAGGCACGTCAACGTATGGTTATGGTGCTCAGCGCCCCCATCACGCCTCACCGCGAACGCGTTCGATCATCAGCGGAGTACTGATGCCTGGATCATCAACCCGCCCTGTTCCGCGACCTGCTCTGTCTACGACCTCAAGGCAGCCAGCAGCGACATCAGATAGCCAGTAACCAACGGCCGGCCTCTCCCGGGCAATGGGTCCGCCCGAACTTTGCATGTCAAAATCATGCAGCCCACCAAGCTGCGGACAAATGCGGGTAAGATGCCCGGCTTTGTTCCACGACGGCCCGATCATGCCCGCCACCCCTCGTTTCCACGCCCTGCCCTATCTGTTCGCCTGCCTGCTCGGGCTGCTGGCCCTCTGCGGTTATTGGTACGGCCTTGGCCGGCCGGTGCACCTGCCGGATGTCGCCAGCGCCAGCCACAAGCTGCAGTGCGCTTCCTACACTCCGTTCGACAAGGACCAGTCGCCCTTCGACCAGCCGTTCAAGCTGCGCCCGCAGCGCATGGACGCCGACCTGGCCCTGCTGGCGACCCGTTTCGAATGCATCCGTACCTATTCCATGACCGGCCTGGAAGCCCTGCCGGACCTGGCGCGCAAGCACGGCCTGAAGCTGATGATCGGCGCCTGGGTCAACAGCAACCCGGTGGACACCGAGAAGGAGGTCGACCTGCTGATCGCCTCGGCCAACGCCAACCCGGACGTGGTCAGTGCGGTGATCGTCGGTAACGAAGCACTGCTGCGCAAGGAGGTCACCGGCGCGCAATTGGCGCGGCTGATCCTCAAGGTCAAGGCCGGGGTCAAGCAGCCGGTGACCTACGCCGATGTCTGGGAGTTCTGGCTCAAGCACCCGGAAATCGCCCCGGCGGTGGATTTCCTCACCATCCACCTGCTGCCGTACTGGGAAGACGATCCGTCGAACATCGACGCCGCCTTGAACCACGTGGCCGAGGTGCGCCAGGTGTTCGGCAACCGCTTCGCCCCCAAGGACGTACTGATTGGCGAGACCGGCTGGCCCAGTGAAGGCCGGCAGCGAGAAACCGCGCTGCCCAGCCGGGTCAACGAGGCCAAGTTCATCCGAGGCTTCGTCGCCCTGGCGGAACACAATGGCTGGCACTACAACCTGATCGAAGCCTTCGACCAGCCCTGGAAGCGCGCCAGCGAAGGTGCCGTCGGTGGCTACTGGGGACTGTTCGATGCTGATCGCCAGGACAAGGGCATCCTCGCCGGCCCGGTGTCCAACCTGCCGTACTGGCCGCTGTGGCTGGGCGTCGGCGGCCTGATACTGCTCGGCACCCTGGTGCTCGGCGGCCGGCCCCGCGACCACCGCGCCGCCCTGCTGCTGCCCCTGTTGGGCGCAGTGGCCGCTTGCAGCATCGGAACCTCTGGAGAACTGGCGCGGGCAACCAGCCGTTTCGCCGGTGAATGGTGCTGGGCCGCGTTGCTGCTGGGGCTCAACCTGCTGGTGCTGGCCCACGCCGCCCTGGCCCTGAGCCCTCGCCAGAGCTGGCGCCTGAAAGCCTTCGATGCACTGGAGAAACGGGCCGGCTGGCTGCTGACGGCCGCAGGCTTCGCCGCAGCGGTGATGATGCTGGAGCTGGTGTTCGACCCGCGCTACCGCAGCTTCCCCAGCGCGGCCCTGCTACTGCCGGCACTGGTCTACCTGTGCCGCCCGGTGCGAGTGCCGCGCCGGGAGATTGCCCTGCTGACCTTTATCGTCGGTGCCGGCATTGCTCCGCAGTTGTATCAGGAAGGTCTGGCCAACCAGCAGGCCTGGGGCTGGGCCCTGGTCAGCCTGCTGATGGTAGCGGCGCTTTGGCGCAACCTGCGGGCCCGCAGGGCCTGAGGCCATAGGCCATGGCCGCTGCTGCGGCTATGGCTTGCTGGCGCGCACCAGGCGCAAGCCGGCAATCACCACGGCAAATACCGCCAGGGTGGTGTTGTACAGGGCCAGGGCCGGGATGCCAATCAGCAACGCCAGTACGCCCAGCCCCCAACCGGCACGCCCGGGCATGACAAAACCCAGGAGCGCCACGGCCACCGCGCTCCAGCCCAGCACCTTGAAGTGAATCATCCAACCCAGGCTGGAGCGCAGCCCGCACTCCCAGCGGCTGGCAGCCTCGACACAGGCACCCACCCAGCGCGCATCCTCCATGAAGCCGTAGCGCAGGCCATAACTGGCGGCCAGCCACAGCGGCAGGACCACGAGCAGCAGAATCAGGGGAAGGCGGCGGGACATGAAACACTCCGAACAGTCAAAACGGCGCCCAGCATAATCCCCCGCGAACGCTTGGCAAGCGCCAGGCGCAGATATCTGTCATGCAAATGGCGGCAAAGTGTATCGTCCGGCTACTATCACTTCCCAATAAGCCTGTCGCAGGCGTTATTTGTGCCCAACCATGGCACTTCGGCAGCAGCGCGGTGGTCATAGCCTGCGAACCTCATTCGGTACCTTCTTCTAGGGATACAGTCATGCTTCGTTCCTTGCGCTTCGCTGCCCTGTTTGGCGGCCTTATCCTGAGTGCGTCCGCGCTGGCGGTCGACGTCGACCCGGCCACCTATGGCTACCCGTTGACCAACCCCTTCGAAGCCACCATCGCCACCACGCCTCCGGAGTTGCGCCCGGAACTGCCCGCAAGCGATGACATCCGCCAGTCTGACCACAGCCTGACGCTGCGTCCGGAACGGGAATTCATCCTCCCGGACAACTTCTGGGCGGTGAAGAAACTCACCTACCGCATTGCCACCCAGGACCACGCCGCGCCGCTGATCTTCCTGATCGCCGGCACCGGGGCGCGCTATGACAGCAGCCTCAACGAGTACCTGAAGAAGCTCTACTACAAAGCCGGCTACCACGTGGTGCAGCTGTCCTCGCCCACCAGCTTCGACTTCATCAGCGCCGCTTCGCGCTTTGCCACCCCGGGCGTGACCCAGGAAGACGCCGAGGACATGTACCGGGTGATGCAGGCCGTACGGGCGCAGAATCCCAAGCTGCCGATCACCGAGTTCTACCTCACCGGCTACAGTCTTGGCGCGCTGGATGCGGCCTTCGTCAGCAAGCTGGATGAAACCCGGCGCAGCTTCAATTTCAAGAAGGTCCTGCTGCTCAACCCGCCGGTCAATCTCTATACCTCGATCACCAACCTCGACAAGCTGGTGCAGACCGAGGTCAAGGGCATCAACAACAGCACTACCTTCTACGAACTGGTGCTGGGCAAGCTGACCCGCTACTTCCAGCAGAAGGGCTATATCGACCTCAACGACGCCCTGCTCTACGACTTCCAGCAATCCAAGCAGCACCTGACCAACGAGCAGATGGCGATGCTGATCGGCACCTCCTTCCGTTTCTCGGCGGCGGACATTGCCTTCACCTCGGACCTGATCAACCGCCGTGGCCTGATCACCCCGCCCAAATACCCGATCCGCGAAGGCACCAGCCTCACGCCGTTTCTCAAGCGTGCCCTGCAATGCGACTTCGACTGCTACCTGACCGAGCAGGTGATCCCCATGTGGCGCGCCCGCACCGATGGCGGCAGCCTGCTGCAACTGATCGACCAGGTCAGCCTCTACGCCCTGCAGGACTACCTCAAGGCCAGCCCGAAGATCGCCGTGATGCACAACGCCGACGACGTGATCCTCGGCCCCGGCGACCTGGGTTTCCTGCGTAAAACCTTTGGTGACCGCCTGACCGTCTACCCCCATGGCGGCCACTGCGGCAACCTCAACTACCGCGTCAACAGCGACGCCATGCTGGAGTTCTTCCGTGGCTAAACATCTCCTGCTTATCGCTGCGTTGCTCTGTGCAGGCTATGCCCAAGCCGACAACAGCAAGGCCAACATTCCCGTCACCCCCGACCCCGATGGCTTCACCGAGCCGTTGAAGAAGCTCAAGTTCAACCCGGGGCTGGACCAGCGCGAGTTCGAGCGCTCGACCTTGAACGCCCTGAATATCTACGACCCGCTGGAGTCGTGGAACCGCCGGGTCTACCACTTCAACTACCGCTTCGACCAATGGGTGTTCCTGCCGGTGGTGGACGGGTACCGCTACGTGACGCCGAGCTTCCTGCGCACCGGGGTCAGCAACTTCTTCAACAACCTGGGCGATGTGCCCAACCTGTTCAACAGCCTGCTGCAGTTCAAGGGCCAGCGCTCCATGGAAACCACCGCGCGCCTGCTGCTCAACACCACCATCGGCGTGGCGGGCCTGTGGGACCCGGCTACCAAGATGGGCCTGCCGCGCCAGAGCGAAGACTTCGGCCAGACCCTGGGCTTCTACGGCGTACCCGGCGGCGCGTACCTGGTGCTGCCGATCCTCGGCCCGTCGAACCTGCGTGATACCGCCGGGCTGGCGGTGGACTACACCGCCGAATCGGCGATCAACTTCCTCAATGTTTCGGAAGCCAGCAGCAACCACCCGGAAATCTGGGTCCTGCGCGGGGTCGACAAGCGCTACCAGACCAGCTTCCGCTATGGCCAGCTGAACTCGCCGTTCGAATACGAGAAAGTGCGCTACGTCTACACCGAGTCGCGCAAGCTGCAGATCGCCGAGTAACCCTGCCTCGCCCCGCCATCCGGCGGGGCGTCCGCTCCCCGTCAAAGCCCCTTCCTCCCCGCTCGTTGAAAAGCCGATTGGCACACCCTGGCAAAATCGATACGATGCTAATCATTAGCTAGCTATCGATGTGTCTGAAAGATGAAACTGCCGACCTTTTTCCGCGCCGATATCTGGCAAGCCCTCTTCGCCCCTGCCCCTGCCGACCTGCTGTTCGCCGCGCGCAACCTGATTGCCGGCGGCCTGGCCCTGTACCTGGCGTTCCGCCTGGATTTCGAACAACCGCAATGGGCCCTGACCACGGTGTTCATCGTCAGCCAGTCCAGCAGCGGCATGGTCCTGGCCAAGGGCGCCTACCGCCTGCTGGGCACCCTGGTGGGGGCCGTGGTGTCGATATTGCTGATCGCTACCCTGGGCCAGGCGCCCCTGCTGTTCCTGCTGGCCATGGCCCTGTGGCTGGCCTTCTGCACCACCGGCGCCTCGCTGCTGCGCAACCACGCAGCCTACGGTTTCGTACTGGCGGGCTACACCACTGCCATCATCGCCCTGCCCGCCACCGCAGCGCCCTTGCAGGTGTTCGACCAGGCAGTGGCGCGCTGTTCGGAAATCGGCCTGGGGATCATCTGCGCCGCCGTGGCCAGCCAACTGCTCTGGCCGCGCCGGGTGGAACAGGCGCTGGCGGTCCAGGGCCGCGCCGCCTGGCTGGCCGGGCGCCAGGCCGCAGCCTCGGAGTTGCTGGGGGAAGACCAGCGCAAGGGGCTGCTGGAAGCCCTGGGGCGTATCGTCACCGTGGATGCCCAACGCGATCACGCCTGGTTCGAAGGCCCGCAGGGGCGCCGTCGCTCCCAGGCGCTGCGGGTGCTGAGCCGCGACCTGCTGGGCTTGCTCCGGTCCGCCCGCGGCGTGGCGCGGCAACGGCAGATGCTCGACGCCGCCACCGCGCAGCAACTCCAACCCTTGCTCGGCGAGACCATCCAGGCCCTGCAGGCCGAACATGACGCCGCCCTGCCGCCCTTGCTCCAGCGCCTGCAACAGGCACTGCAGGACCCTTCGCTGTCCGCCGCAGGCCATCTGTGCCTGGTGCAACTGGCCCAGGTACTGGAGCGGGTGGAACAGAGCGCCCTGAGTGTCAGCGCCGTGGAACAGGGCCGGGTCCCGCCCGGCGCTCCCGGCGCCCTGTCCTGGCACCGGGATATCCAGCAAGGGGTGCTGGGAGGCTTGCGCAGCGCCCTGGCCTTTCTCGCCGTCGCCGGCTTCTGGCTGCTGTCCGCCTGGCCCTCGGGGCTGGGGGCCGTCTCCATCTGTGGCGTGGTGCTGAGCCTGTTCGCCGGACGTGAGAACCCTGCCGCGTCCTGCCTGAATTTCTTCAAGGGCATTGCCCTGTCCATTCCCGTGGCGGCCTTCGTCGGCCTTGGCCTGCTGCCGGGCTGGGACGGTTTTCCCCTGCTGTGCCTGGGGCTGGCAGTGCCGCTGTTCTGCGCTTCGCTGTGCATGAGCCGACCGAAGCTCGCGCCCGTCGCCTCGGCGTTCTGCATCTTTTTCGTCAACAACGTCGGCCCCAGCAACCTGATGAGCTACGACCTCGGGGCGTTCCTGAACAAGGCCATGGCCACCCTGATCGGTGTCGGCATCGCCGTGGTGGTGCTGCGCCTGGTCAGCCTCAACCCGGGCGAGCAGCACTACCGGCGGATGTTCAAGGCTTCGCTGTTCGATCTGGCGCAGCTCACCTCACGCCCGCCGGAGCAGGCCGAAAGCTGGTTCGGCGGGCGCATGGCCGATCGGCTGATCCGGGTGTCGCGGTATTGGCAGATGCAGCCCGAGAACCGCCGCAGTCACTGGGACAACGGCCTGCTGGGGCTGGACCTGGGAGATGAGCTGCTGCAATTGCGCAGTTGCCTGGACCCGGCCCGGGGCACCCTGGCCACGGAACGCGAGCATTATCTCGCGCACCTGGCGACGCTGCTCAGGCACGGCGGCCCCAGCGCCAACCGCAGCGAACAGCTGGATGCGGTCTCGGCGGCCCTGCTCAAGGCCCTGGATGGCGACCGCGACCTGCCCCTGCAAGCCCGGGAGATGGCCCGGGCGGCGATTCTGCAACTGCAGTTCACCTGGCGCCGCTGGTGCCGCCAGCAACAAGCGGCCGCGCTGCCGACCCCGGTGCCGGCAGCGGGCTGAGCGCCCGTCAGCCGCGCAGTGCACGCCAGGCCTTGCCCGCCAGGGTGACCGCCAACAGCACCACGGCACCGGCAATGATCCCGGCCACGGCATTGAGCAGGGTCGGCATCAACGCCGATACCGGGCCTATGACCCCGGCGCTGCGCCCGGCCAGCCCTTCTATCAGGTGGTGCACGGCGGGCACACCGTGGGTCAGGATGCCGCCGCCGACCATGAACATCGCCGCCGTACCGATCACCGACAGGCTCTTCATCATCAGCGGCGCTGCCCGCAGGATCGCCCCACCGATGCGTTTGGCCAGGGCGGCGGGCTTGTGCACCAGCCACAGCCCCAGGTCATCGAGCTTGACGATGCCGGCCACCAGGCCGTAGACACCGACGGTCATGACAATGGCGATACCCGAGAGCACCACCACCTGCTGGGTCAGGGAGGCCCCGGCCACGGTGCCCAGGGTGATGGCGATGATTTCCGCGGAAAGGATGAAATCGGTGCGCACCGCACCCTTGATCTTGTCCTTCTCGAAAGCCACCAGATCCACCTGGGGGTCGGCCAGGGCTTGCAGGGTCTGGGTATGTTCGGCCGCCACTTCGGCGTGGTGCAGGTATTTGTGCGCCAGCTTCTCGAAGCCCTCGAAACACAGGTAGGCGCCACCCAGCATCAGCAGCGGGGTCACCAGCCACGGCGCCAGGGCGCTGATGGCCAGCGCCGCCGGCACCAGGATCAGCTTGTTGCGAAACGACCCCTTGGCCACCGCCCAGACCACCGGGATTTCCCGCTCGGCGCGGACCCCGGAGACCTGCTGGGCATTGAGCGCGAGGTCGTCGCCCAGCACACCGGCGGTCTTCTTCGCCGCCATCTTGGTCATCAAGGCCACGTCATCGAGTACCGCGGCGATGTCATCGATCAATACCAGCAAACTGCTTCCGGCCATGAACCTGGCTTCCCTGCATGGAAATAAGGCGCGCAGCATACCGTGCCGCTGGCAGCACAAGCGAGATGCCAGAAGCAGTAAAACCGCGGCCGCCGGGCATTCTTGAGCCTCGCGCGACGCCGGTGCTACCATGCGCAACCGCCCGAACAGGCAAGGAATCCCCTGGTTTATGAGCACCATCCGCGAGCGCAATAAAGAACTGATCCTGCGGGCCGCCAGTGAAGAGTTTGCCGACAAGGGCTTTGCGGCGACCAAGACCAGCGACATCGCCGCCAAGGCCGGGTTGCCCAAACCCAACGTCTACTACTACTTCAAGTCCAAGGAAAACCTCTATCGCGAGGTGCTGGAAAGCATCATCGAACCCATCCTCCAGGCCTCCACCCCGTTCAATGCCGATGGCGTGCCCAGCGAAGTGCTCAGCGGCTACATCCGCTCGAAGATCCGCATCTCCCGCGACCTGCCCTTCGCTTCCAAGGTCTTTGCCAGCGAGATCATGCATGGCGCGCCGCACCTGAGCCCGGAACAGGTGGAACAGCTCAACGCCCAGGCCAAGCACAACATCGAGTGCATCCAGACCTGGATCGATCGCGGCCTGATCGCCCCGCTCGACCCCAACCACCTGATGTTCAGCATCTGGGCCGCAACCCAGACCTACGCCGACTTCGACTGGCAGATCTCGGTGGTCACCGGCAAGACCAAGCTCGACGAAGACGACTACGAAGCTGCGGCGCAGACCATCATCCGCCTGGTGCTCAAGGGCTGTGAACTGGATCGCTGATAGCGTTTCGGTACTTTCTGGTTTGTTTCCCGGCCCGCAAGGGCGCAATAGTTTCAATCAAGATCCTGCGCGGCTTTTCGCAGCCTCGCGGGCTCGGCAGTGGCTACAGGCCGGGCCCGCGAGGTCGAGGGCTATGCGCTGACGCCGGCGTCCGCCGCCAGGCCCTGGGCTTCGATCGCGCTGATGGCGCACTGCTCATCGATGTCCGAGGTATCGCCACTGATGCCGATCGCCCCCATCACTGCCCCCGCCTGATCCCGAATCAACACCCCGCCCGGCGCAGGCACCACGCTGCCCTGCCCCAGACCGTTCAATGCGCCGATGAAGGCCGGGCGCTGCTGCGCGTCCAGGGCCAGCAGGCGCGAGCCCTTGCCCAGGGCCACCGCCCCCCAGGCCTTGCCGATGGCGATCTGCGGGCGCAGCAGGCTGGCGCCGTCCTCCCGTTGCAGGGTCACCAGGTGCCCGCCGGCATCCAGCACCGCGATGGTCAGCGGCGCCGCATTGATCTTGCGCCCCGCGTTGATGGCCTGGTTGGCCAGGTTGACTGCGACTTTCAAGGTTAAAGCGCTCATGGGTGCCGTCCTTATCTTGTTATTGAGAAAGCCTGGGGAAGCTTCTTGTAGGAGAAGTCCGATACAACAAATAGAACACAATGAATTTATTTTTTGTATACAATAATTCGCGAAAGGCAGCCCCTGCGACAAAAGGACGCCGGTTTATCGGGGCTTTGATGAAAGCCGCTGCCGCTCAAGAAAATGGATTGACCTGCGCCATCCGCCGTGAATACACTTTGCGCAAAACCACTTGTATACAATTACAAAACGCAAGAGGCACAAAACCATGAGCAAAATGAGAGCAATCGAAGCCGCCGTTCTGGTGATGCGCCGTGAAGGGGTCGATACCGCTTTTGGCATCCCGGGTGCCGCCATCAACCCGCTGTATTCCGCGCTGCAGAAGGTCGGTGGCATCGATCACGTGCTCGCTCGCCACGTCGAAGGCGCCTCGCACATGGCCGAGGGCTACACCCGCACCAAGGCCGGTAACATCGGCGTATGCATCGGCACTTCCGGCCCCGCCGGCACCGACATGGTCACCGGCCTGTACAGCGCCTCGGCCGACTCCATCCCGATTCTCTGCATCACCGGTCAGGCCCCCCGCGCCCGCCTGCACAAGGAAGACTTCCAGGCCGTGGACATCACCAGCATCGTCAAGCCGGTGACCAAATGGGCCACCACCGTGCTGGAACCGGGCCAAGTGCCCTACGCCTTCCAGAAAGCCTTTTATGAAATGCGCTCCGGCCGGCCCGGCCCGGTGCTGATCGACCTGCCGTTCGACGTGCAGATGGCGGAAATCGAATTCGACATCGACGCCTACCAGCCCCTGCCCCTGGCCAAGCCGGCAGCGACCCGCCTGCAGGCGGAAAAGGTTCTGGCCCTGCTGGACCAGGCCGAACGTCCATTGCTGGTGGCCGGTGGCGGCGTGATCAACGCCGACGCCAGCGAGCTGCTGGTGGAGTTCGCCGAACTGACCGGCATTCCGGTGATCCCGACCCTGATGGGCTGGGGCACCATCCCTGACGATCACCCACAGATGGTGGGCATGGTCGGCCTGCAGACCTCCCATCGCTACGGCAATGCCACCCTGCTCAAGTCCGACACCGTGCTGGGCATCGGCAACCGCTGGGCCAACCGCCACACCGGTTCGGTGGACGTCTACACCGAAGGCCGCAAGTTCATCCACGTGGACATCGAACCGACCCAGATCGGCCGTGTCTTCACCCCGGACCTGGGCATCGTTTCCGATGCTGGCAGCGCCCTGACCGTATTGCTGGAGGTGGCCCGCGAATGGCAGACCGCCGGCAAGCTCAAGGATCGCAGCGCCTGGCTGCATGACTGCCAGCAGCGCAAGGCCAGCCTGCACCGCAAGACCCACTTCGACAACGTGCCGGTCAAGCCGCAACGCGTGTACGAAGAAATGAACCAGGTATTCGGCAAGGACACCTGCTACGTCAGCACCATCGGCCTGTCGCAGATTGCCGGCGCGCAGTTCCTCCACGTCTACAAGCCACGCCACTGGATCAACTGCGGCCAGGCCGGCCCGTTGGGCTGGACCATCCCCGCTGCCCTGGGCGTGGTCAAGGCCGACCCGAACCGCCAGGTGGTGGCGCTGTCCGGCGACTACGACTTCCAGTTCATGATCGAAGAACTGGCGGTGGGCGCGCAGTTCAACCTGCCGTACATCCACGTGGTGGTGAACAACTCCTACCTGGGGCTGATCCGCCAGGCCCAGCGCGGTTTCGACATGGACTACTGCGTGCAGCTGTCCTTCGACAACCTCAACGCGCCGGAACTCAACGGCTATGGCGTCGACCACGTGGCCGTTGCCGAAGGCCTGGGCTGCAAGGCCCTGCGGGTGTTCGAACCCAAGGACATCCAGCCGGCCCTGCGCCAGGCCCAGGAAATGCTCCAGACCTTCAAGGTACCGGTGGTGGTGGAAATCATCCTGGAGCGCGTGACCAACATTTCCATGGGCACCGAAATCAACGCGGTCAACGAGTTCGAAGACCTGGCGCTGGTGGGCAACGACGCCCCTACCGCGATTTCCCTGCTCGACTGATACCCCTGACCGCTGGCACCGGCCGGGGCCCCGCGCGCCACCTCCCGCCAGAGGTGGTGCCCGGGCCGCCCGCCCCCTGGCGCCAGCCCCAGGCTTGACCGAACCACAGGAGACCACCATGCCGCGCTTTGCTGCCAACCTGTCCATGCTGTTCACCGAACAGGACTTCCTCGCCCGCTTCAAGGCGGCCGCCGATGCCGGCTTCAGCGGCGTCGAATATCTGTTCCCCTACGAATTCAGCTCTGCCGAAATCAAGGCGCAACTTGACGCCCACGGCCTGAGCCAGGTGCTGTTCAACCTGCCGGCCGGCGACTGGGCCAAGGGTGAACGCGGTATCGCCTGCCTGCCCGACCGGGTCGAGGAGTTCCGCGCCGGGGTCGACCTGGCCATTGCCTACGCCCAGGTCCTGGGCAATACCCAGATCAACTGCCTGGCAGGCATCCGCCCACAGGGCGCCGATGAAGCCCTGGTGGAAAAGACCTTGGTCGCCAACCTCAAGTACGCCGCCGACAAGCTCCAGGCAGTGGGCATCAAGCTGGTGATGGAAGCCATCAACACCCGCGACATTCCCGGCTTCTACCTCAACAATACCGCCCAGGCGCTGTCGATTCGCGAGCAGGTGGGCAGCGACAACCTGTACCTGCAGTACGACATCTACCACATGCAGATCATGGAGGGAGACCTGGCGCGGACCATGGCCAACCACCTGGGCCAGATCAACCACATCCAGCTGGCGGACAACCCCGGGCGCAACGAGCCGGGCACCGGCGAGATCAACTACCGCTTCCTCTTCGAGCACCTGGACCGCATCGGCTACCAGGGCTGGGTCGGTTGCGAGTACAAGCCGCTGACCACCACTGAAGCCGGCCTTGGCTGGCTGAAAACCCACAACGCAATCTGAACCTGTACCTGCGTAGGAGCTGGCTTGCCGGCGAAGAGGCCCGCAAGACCGCCTTCGCTGGCCAGCCAGCGCCCACAAGGTCCCGTTGAATAGAGGATTTTTATCATGGCTAAAATCGGATTTATCGGCACCGGCATCATGGGCCACCCAATGGCCGCCAACCTGCAGAAGGCCGGTCACAGCCTGCTGCTCTCGGAACACCACGGCAAGGCTCCGGCCGACCTGATCGCCGCCGGCGCCATCGCCCTGGCCTCGCCCCGGGACGTCGCCCAGGAAGCCGAGTTCGTCATCATCATGGTCCCCGATACCCCCCAGGTCGAAGACGTGCTGCTGCGCGCCGACGGCGTGGCCGCCGGGATCGGCAAGGGCAAGATCGTCATCGACATGAGCTCGATCTCGCCCACCGCTACCAAGGCCTTCGCCGCCAAGATCAACGAAACCGGCGCCCAGTACCTGGACGCCCCGGTGTCCGGCGGTGAAGTCGGGGCCAAGGCCGCCACCCTGAGCATCATGGTCGGTGGCGACAGCCAGGCCTTCGAACGTGCCCTGCCGCTGTTCCAGAGCATGGGCAAGAACATCACCCTGGTGGGTGGCAACGGTGACGGCCAGACTGCCAAGGTGGCCAACCAGATCATCGTCGCCCTGAACATCCAGGCCGTGGCCGAAGCCCTGCTGTTCGCCTCGAAGAACGGCGCCGACCCGGCCAAGGTGCGTGAAGCACTGATGGGTGGCTTCGCTTCCTCGAAGATCCTCGAAGTGCACGGCGAGCGGATGATCAAGGGCACCTTCGACCCGGGCTTCCGCATCAACCTGCACCAGAAGGACCTGAACCTGGCCCTGAGCGGTGCCCGCGAGCTGGGCATCAACCTGCCCAACACCGCCAACACCCAGCAAGTGTTCAGCACCTGCACCGCCATCGGTGGCGCCAACTGGGACCACTCGGCCCTGATCAAGGGCCTGGAACACATGGCCAACTTCTCGATCCGCGAGAAGAAATAAGCAGCATCCGTAGCCGCTGCCGCAGGCTGCGCCAAGGTTCGCAGGAAACGCCTCACGGCGGGCCAGGGACAGGCCCTGCTGACCTTGCCGCCGCCTGAGGTGGCGGCTACACCCGTTTCAAGCCCCCCATAACAAGAAATCCGGGAGCCCGCCATGTCGGTCGATCCGCAAAAATTCCTCCGTGAGCTGTTCGCCACAGCCATCGACGCCGCCCACCCGCAACAGGTTCTGCAAGCCCATCTCCCCAGCGACCGCAGCGGCCGCGTCATCGTCATCGGCGCCGGCAAGGCCGCCGCGGCCATGGCCCAGGTGGTCGAGCGCAGCTGGCAGGGCGAAGTCTCCGGGCTGGTGGTCACCCGCTACGGCCACGGCGCCCCCTGCACCAAGATCGAAGTGGTCGAAGCCGCCCACCCGGTGCCCGACGCCGCCGGCCTGGCCGTGGCCAAGCGC
This sequence comes from Pseudomonas protegens CHA0, assembly GCF_000397205.1. Classification (NCBI taxonomy): domain Bacteria; kingdom Pseudomonadati; phylum Pseudomonadota; class Gammaproteobacteria; order Pseudomonadales; family Pseudomonadaceae; genus Pseudomonas; species Pseudomonas protegens. The sequence continues at coordinate 1,920,795 of NC_021237.1, read as the reverse complement.
GTGCTGGAACTGGTCAGCAACCTGTCGGAACAGGATCGGGTGATCTTCCTGCTGTCCGGTGGCGGTTCGGCGCTGCTGGCCCTGCCAGCCGCCGGCATCACCCTGGCGGACAAGCAGGCCATCAACAAGGCCCTGCTCAAATCCGGCGCCACCATCGGCGAGATGAACTGCGTGCGCAAGCACCTCTCGGCGATCAAGGGTGGACGCCTGGCCAAGGCCTGCTGGCCGGCCACGGTCTACACCTATGCGATTTCCGATGTACCCGGCGACCTGGCCACGGTCATCGCCTCCGGCCCCACCGTGGCCGACCCCAGCACCTCGGCCGAGGCCCTGGCGATTCTCAAGCGCTATGGCATCGACGTACCGGCCGCGGTCCGCAGCTGGCTGCAGAGCCCCGAGTCGGAAACCGTCAAGCCCGGTGACCCGTGCCTGGCGCGTAGCCACTTCCAGCTGATCGCCCGGCCCCAGCAGTCCCTTGAGGCGGCGGCCGTGAAGGCTCGCCAGGCCGGCTTCAGCCCACTGATCCTCGGCGACCTGGAGGGCGAATCCCGGGAGGTGGCCAAGGTCCACGCCGGCATCGCCCGCCAGGTCGCCCTGCACGGCCAGCCCCTGGCGGCGCCCTGCGTGATCCTCTCCGGCGGTGAAACCACGGTCACCGTGCGCGGCAATGGCCGTGGCGGGCGCAACGCGGAGTTCCTCCTGAGCCTCACCGACAGCCTCAAGGGCTACCCGGGCATCTATGCCCTGGCCGGCGACACTGACGGCATCGACGGTTCCGAGGACAATGCCGGGGCCATCATGACCCCGGACAGCTACGCCCGCGCCGCGGCCCTGGGCCTGAGCGCCAGCGACGAGCTGGACAACAACAACGGCTATGGCTACTTCGCGGCGCTGGGGGACCTGATCGTCACCGAGCCGACCCGCACCAACGTCAACGACTTCCGCGCCATCCTGATTCTCGAGAACCCCAAACATGACGCCTGACAAGAAGGTCAAAATCCTCGCCACCCTGGGCCCGGCCATCGACGGCATCGAGGACATCCGTGAGCTGGTGCAAGCCGGGGTGAACATCTTCCGGCTCAATTTCAGCCACGGCGCCCATGCCGACCACGCCCAGCGCTACGAGTGGATCCGCCAGGTAGAGCGCGAACTGAACTACCCCCTGGGCATCCTCATGGACCTGCAAGGGCCGAAGCTGCGGGTCGGCACCTTCGCCGAGGGCAAGGTGCAACTGGTGCGCGGCCAGGCCCTGCGCCTGGACCTCGACGCGACCCCGGGCAACGCCCAGCGGGTCAGCCTGCCGCACCCGGAGATCATCGCCGCCCTGGAGCCGGGCATGGACCTGCTGCTGGACGACGGCAAGCTGCGCCTGCGGGTGATCGCCAAGCACGCCGACGCCATCGAGACCACCGTGCTCAATGGCGGTGAGCTGTCGGACCGCAAGGGGGTCAACGTGCCCCAGGCGGTGCTCGACCTCAGCCCGCTGACGGCCAAGGACCGTCGCGACCTGAGCTTCGGCCTGGAACTGGGGGTGGACTGGGTGGCCCTGTCCTTCGTGCAGCGCCCGGAAGACATCCGTGAAGCCCGTGCGCTGATCGGCGACAAGGCCTACCTGATGGCCAAGATCGAGAAGCCTTCGGCCGTCACCCAACTGCGGGAAATCGCCGAGCTGAGCGACGCGATCATGGTGGCCAGGGGCGACCTGGGGGTAGAAGTACCGGCAGAAAGCGTGCCGCAGATCCAGAAAAACATCATCAGCACCTGCCGCCAGCTGGGCAAGCCGGTGGTGGTGGCCACCCAAATGCTCGAATCCATGCGTTTCTCCCCTGCGCCGACCCGGGCCGAGGTCACCGACGTCGCCAACGCTGTGGCCGAGGGTGCGGACGCCGTGATGCTGTCGGCGGAAACCGCTTCCGGCGAATACCCGCTGGAGGCCGTGCAGATGATGAGCAAGATCATCCGCCAGGTGGAAACCGGCCCGGACTACCAGACCCAACTGGACGTCAGCCGGCCCCAGGCCGAGGCCACGGTCTCGGACGCCATCAGCTGTGCGATCCGCCGGGTGTGCAGCATCCTGCCGGTGGCGGTGCTGGTGAACTACAGCGAATCCGGCAGTTCGACCCTGCGCGCCGCCCGCGAGCGGCCTTCGGTGCCAATCCTCAACCTGACGCCGAACCTTGCCACTGCTCGCCGCCTGACAGTGGCCTGGGGCGTGCATTCGGTGGTCAACGACCGGCTGCGCCAGGTCGACGAGGTGTGTGCCACGGCCCTGGAAATCGCCCAGGCCCAGGGCCTGGCCAAGCGCGGCGACACCGTGGTGATCACCACCGGTGTGCCGTTCGGCCAGCCGGGCACCACCAATTCGTTGCGCGTCGAAACCCTTCTCTGACCCGCAGCCCATGGCGCCGCTGACCGGCCAGAGCCTCCCGCAGAGGAGGCCTGGGCGGTCGGCGCAACCCTCGCCCAGGGGCCGCCCCACTGATTTGCATCATGCCTTCACAGTCTTTCAATGCCTTCTGCCCCGACTGGGCCACTGCCCTGCTTAACGGCTTCAGTCAGATCTTTCTCCAGCGCCATCCGCTGTGCGGCCTGCTGTGCCTGCTGGCGATCCTGGTCAGTGCCCCGGCACTGCTCGGCGCTGCCCTGCTGGGTGCTCTGGCCGGGCTGCTGACCGCGCAACGCCGGGGGTACGCCAAGGCCGACCGCCAGGCCGGGCTGTTCAGCTACAACGGCGTATTGCTGGGCCTGCTGCTGGGCCTGTACCTGCCCTGGTCGGTATTGCTGCCGCCGCTGATCATCGCCGCCGGCGGCCTCAGCGCGATCATTACCCAGCAATGGCTCAAACGTGCCCGCAACCCCGCCAGCCTGCCGGCCTACACCGCGCCCTTCGTCGGCCTCGGCTGGCTGCTGCTGAGCCTGATCGAGCCGCTGCCCGCGGCCACCCAGGGCGTGCCCGGGCTGTCCCTGGCGAACCTGCTGGGTGGGCTGTTCCAGGGCCTGGGGCAGATCATGTTCCTCGGCCAGCCCCTGGCCGGCCTGCTGATTCTGCTCGGCCTGCTGCTGGCCAGCCGCCGCGCGGCAGCCTGGGCCCTGTTCGGCTCCGCCTGCGGCCTGCTCTTTGCCCTGCTGCAGCAAGAGCATGCCCAGGCCCTGCAGGGCCTGGGCGGCTACAACTGCGCCCTGGTCGCCCTGGCCCTGGGCCAGCAGGCCCGGCACCCCTGGCGGCCGCTGCTGGGGATGCTGCTGGCACTGCTGATCAGCCCGGGGCTGGTCGCCCTGGGTCTTGCGCCCCTGACCGCACCCTTTGTCCTGGCCTGCTGGCTGGTGCACACCGTCGACCGGGTGCTGGGCCGCAACGTGCGGGGCGACGCGCCTTGCGCTCCCCCGGCAAATCCCCCTAGGCTTCGCTGACTTTCGATTCAGGCGATTTCCATGGGCAACAGCGACAACTGGCGGCAGCGCCTCTACGTAATGATCTTCCAGACCGATACGGTGGCGGGGAGGCGCTTTGACAGCACCCTGCTGCTGATCATCCTCGCCAGCCTGGTGATCGTGATCCTCGACAGCATCGACGAGGTCCATCGCAACTACGCCAACGTCCTGGCCTACATCGAATGGGGTTTCACCCTGATCTTCGCCATCGAGTACGGGCTGCGCCTGTACTGCTCCCCCCGGCCGCTGCGCTATGCCTTCAGCTTCTATGGCCTGGTGGACCTGCTGGCGATCGTTCCGGGGATCCTCGCCCTGTATTACAGCGACGCCCAATACCTGCTGATCATCCGCATCATCCGCATGCTGCGGATCTTTCGCGTGCTCAAGCTGGCGCCCTACCTCAAGCAGGCCCACTACCTGCTGGACGCCCTGCGCGGCAGCAAGCAGAAGATCCTGGTGTTCCTGCTCAGCGTCTGCACCCTGGTCACGGTGTTCGGCACCCTGATGTACGTGGTCGAAGGCCCGGAGCACGGTTTCACCAGCATTCCCAAGGGCATCTACTGGGCCATCGTCACCCTGACCACCGTGGGCTACGGCGACATCGTGCCCAAGACCGTGATCGGCCAGGTGATCTCGTCCATGGTGATGATCACCGGTTACTCGATCATCGCCGTGCCCACCGGGATCTTCACCGCGGAACTGGCCAGCGCCATGCGCGGCGAGCAGCTCAAGCACGACTGCCCGGTGTGCCGCAAGAACACCCACGAACCCGCCGCGGCCTTCTGTTCCCGCTGCGGCAATGCGCTATTCAGGAAACTGGAATAAGCAAAGTACTTTTTAATCTTTAAAGAGATATAGCGCCCCGGCTATAGTCGGCGGCAAATTGCCTTCACTCTCGAACAAAAGGAATGTGCAGTGAAAAAACTCTTCAGCGCCTCGCTACTGGCCGCCAGCCTGGCCCTGGGCAGCGTCGCCCAGGCCGCACCGACCCTGCTCAACGTTTCCTACGACGTGATGCGCGACTTCTACAAGGACTACAACGCCGCCTTCCAGAAACACTGGAAAGCCGAGCACAACGAGAACATCACCCTGCAGATGTCCTTCGGCGGCTCCAGCAAACAGGCGCGCTCGGTAATCGACGGCCTGCCGGCGGATGTCATCACCATGAACATGGCCACCGACATCAACGCCCTGGCGGACAACGGCAAGCTGGTGCCGGACAACTGGGTGACCCGCCTGCCGAACAACAGCGCGCCGTTCACCTCGGCCACCGTGTTCATCGTGCGCAAGGGCAACCCCAAGGCCCTGAAGGACTGGCCGGACCTGCTCAAGGACGGCGTACAGGTGATAGTGCCCAACCCCAAGACCTCGGGTAACGGCCGCTACACCTACCTCTCGGCCTGGGGCTATGTGCTCAAGAACGGCGGCGATGAGAACAAGGCCAAGGACTTCGTCGGCAAGCTGTTCAAGCAGGCGCCGGTGCTCGACACCGGTGGCCGCGCCGCCACCACCACCTTCATGACCAACCAGATCGGCGACGTGCTGGTGACCTTCGAGAACGAAGCGGAGATGATCGCCCGCGAATTCGGTCGCGACCAGTTCGAGGTGATCTACCCGAGTGTGTCCGCCGAAGCCGAGCCGCCGGTATCGGTGGTGGACAAGGTGGTAGAGAAGAAAGGCACCCGCGCCGCCGCCGAGGAATACCTCAAGTACCTGTGGTCGCCGGAAGGCCAGGAAATCGCCGCCAACAACTACCTGCGCCCACGGGACCCGAAAGTGCTGGCCAAGTACACCGATCGCTTCCCGAAAGTCGACTTCCTCTCGGTGGAGAAGACCTTCGGCGACTGGCGCAGCGTGCAGAAGACCCACTTCAACGACGGCGGGATCTTCGACCAGATCTACACCAACGCCAAGTGACCCCTCGCGGGTGAATGAAAAAAGCGACCTCCGGGGTCGCTTTTTTTATGCCCCAGGCATGGCGCTCAGAGGGCTCGCGCCGGAGTGAACAGCGCCGCTTCGGCGGCCTGATGGCGCTCCTCCAGCACCGCCTCCGCCTCGACTTCGATCAGCCACTCTGGCAGCGACAGCCCGCTGACGATGATCCACGAAGACGCCGGCGGCTGGCTGGCAAAGCGTTCGAGCAAGACTGCGCTGATGTGCTCCTGCTGGTTGCGGGCCGCTTCGGCGATGTAGATCCGCAGCATCACCACATCCGCCAGCCGGCCACCCGCCTCGGCCAGGACCCGGGCGATATTGTCGAAGGCCTGCTCGGTCTGCTCCCGCAGGCCCGGGCCCACGGTGCGCTCCTGCTCATCCACACCCACCTGGCCGGAAAGCAGAAGGCGCCGCCCACCGCGCACCTCCACCGCCTGGCTGAAACCGTATTGCAAGGAATTGAACACACTGGCTGGGTTGAACGTCGACTTTTCCATAAGGCACTCCCGGCGCATTGAACGACCGGAAACCGTAAACCAAGCCTTTGCCGACTTCCACTGCAACCCGCGCGCAGCAACATTTGGCAATGCAAGCCCCCACCCGCCTGGTGGCAACCCCGTGCAGCAGCGGCCTACATCGGCGGCGCGACCCCATCCTTGCCGGCGGAGATCGACTGCGCGGTGAGTTTGCCGTCATCGCTCTGGGTAACGAACATCACCACCTTGACCCCGACCTTGAGCAGGCTGCGGTCGCCGGGAGTCAGGTTGACGATGGGCACATCGTCCGGCACCAGGATCTTCTGCTGGCCGCCCTTGTAGTTGACGGTCAGGGTGCGGCCGTTGCTCACCACCAGGTCGCCGACGCTGCCGTTGGTCATGCTGCTGCCCTTGGCCAGGTCGAAAGGCCGGTGGCCATCACCCGTACCGGCCAACTGCGGTGGAAACACATGCACTTCCAGCGCCTTGAGGGTGCCGTCGGCCATGGGCATGGCCGCCGAGCCGATGTAGCTGCCGGGCTTGATGTCCTCGATATTGGCCAGGGTCACGGCACGCACCTGAGTCTGGGGCGTCAGCTCGACGCTGACATTCTCCCCACTGTTGACGTGCACCCGCACCACGTCGCCGCCGACCCCGGTGATTTCCCCGCGTACGCCAATGCGCATGCCCGGCGCATCCTGGGCCAGGGCCGCGGTGCTGCCCAGCAGGAACGCCAGGGCCAGGCATTGAAGGTTGCACAACAAACCAGGCAAAGACCGATTCATGGAACGGATTCCTCAAGGCAATGGGTGCACAGAGCCCGTCAGTCGACTGCAAGGCCCCGGGGGAGCATGAGCATGCTATCGAACAGGATGTAAGTAAATGTATCATCGCCCCTCGACAGCGACACGCCCCGGTACTCAACGGGCCTTCATCATTCGATCGCTGACCTTTGCCACCCGGCCCGCTCCATCGCTTTGCCACGGGGTCTTGCCGACCTCGCTCCTTGCGCTTGCCCCAGAGATCGCCAATGAATTCCACGACCCAGGCTCTGCCCACCGGCAGCGCGACAATGACCCGAGGCATGGTGCTGCTGTTCGCCTTCTGCTGCGGGGCCATAGTCGCCAACATCTACTACGCACAACCGATCATCGAGCTGATTGCCCCGGACCTCGGCCTGTCCAGCGCCCTGGCCAGCCTGATCGTGTCGCTGACCCAGATCGGCTACGCCCTGGGCCTGTTCTTCCTGGTGCCCCTGGGCGATTTGCTGGAAAACCGCCGGCTGATGATCTGCACCACCCTGGTGGCGATTGCCAGCCTGCTGGGCGCGGCCTTTATCCAGCAGCCCAATGCCTTTCTCCTGGTGTCGCTGTTGATCGGCTTCAGTTCGGTGTCGGTGCAGATCCTGATTCCCTTGGCCGCGCACCTGGCCCCCGAGGAAACCCGGGGCCGGGTGGTGGGCGGGATCATGGGCGGCCTGCTGCTGGGGATTCTCCTGGCCCGGCCGGTGTCCAGCGTGGTGGCCGACCACTTCGGCTGGCGGGCGATGTTCATCGCCGCGGCGCTGCTGATGGCGGCCATCAGCCTGGTGCTGATGCTCACCATTCCCAAGCGCCAGCCGGCCCACAGCGCCACCTATGGCCAACTGCTGCATTCCCTGGGCAACTTGCTGCGCCAGCAACCGGTACTGCGCCAGCGCGCCTTCTACCAGGGTTGCCTGTTCGCCACCTTCAGCCTGTTCTGGACCGCCGCACCGCTGGAGCTGGCGCGCCAGCACGGCCTGAGCCAAAGCCAGATCGCGATCTTTGCCCTGGTGGGCGCCATCGGCGCCATCGCCGCGCCCATCAGCGGGCGCCTGGCAGATGCCGGCCATACCCGCATCGCCTCACTGCTGGCCATGCTGCTGGCGGCCCTAAGCTTCATCCCCAGCCTGGTGCATCCGGCCTACAGCGTGATCGGCATGGCCGTGACCGGGGTGGTCCTGGATTTCTGCGTGCAGATGAATATGGTGCTCGGCCAGCGCGCCGTGTACGCCCTCGACGCCCACAGCCGCAGCCGCCTGAATGCGCTGTACATGACCAGCATCTTCATCGGCGGGGCCTTTGGCTCCTCGATTGCCAGTGCGGTGTACGAGCATAGCGGCTGGCTGGGCATCGTGCTGGTGGGCAGCGCCTTCCCGCTGCTGGCCTTGATGCGTTTCCTGCTGGTGCGGGACAACCGCCGCCCGGCCCGGGCCTGAGGAAAAGGCGCGGCGCCCTTGCCCCTGCCCGGAGTTGCCCGGGCAGGCAAGCTGCACCAGGGCGGGCGCCTCAGATGCGTTCGCGCACCAGGACTTCGATATTGGCCGCCGCCCCCCAGAGCCGCAGGCGCCCGATCAGGCCGGCATCGGTTTCCCCCACCAGGTACAGAGTGTCGATGGTCTGGGTAGCGGCCCATTCGACGAACTCGCTGCTGTCGAAGTCGGCCAGGCTGGCCAATTGGAATTCACTTTCATAGAAGCCCGGGGTGACCGGGACCGGGGTGTCCTGGGGGCCGGGCGCGCCGATGAAGTCGCAGCCCAGGTGCACCACACCCCAACGGGCTACCCGCCAATTGCCCAGGGCTTCATCCAGCCGAGCCCGGGCGCCACGGGCAAAACCCAGGCCATCGATGACCACGCGGCGGTTGATGATCAGCCACAGCTTGCGCCGCCGTGGTGCCTTGAGCAGCACTTCGCCGGTGACCTTGGAGGCGCGCAATGCCAGGGCGATCACCAGCAGCAAGGGCACGAAGTAGCTGTAGAGCCTCTCGGTAGCGCTGACCGTTACCAACCCATACAGGCGCCGCACCTCGGCCCGCTGCTGCTCCAGTTCCTTGAGGCTTTCACTCAAGCCCTGCAGCCATTGGCGGATGGGAGCCGCCGTGTATTCGCCGCGGATATCCTCCAGCGCCTGCTGCACCTTGACCTCTGCCAAGACCGAAAGGCGCCCGTCCGCGGTGCGCTCCAGCGCTGCAAAACGCTCGCACAGGCTGCTGACCTGGGCCGCATCCTGGGGCTCGTAGCGAGCGATGGCCGCCTTGCAGTGCTCCACGCCCAGCATGTCCTCGATCTCCGTGGCCACGCGCCGCTGCAGCCCGGCCTGGGCCTGCTGCGCCAATTGGTAGTCGGTCTGGAACCAGTCCACGCGCACCGCCTGGGTGGCGCTGATCAGGGCCAGGGACGCCAGCAGCAGCCAGGCGTAGTCCACGCGCTTCCAGCCGATCTCGCCCAAGCGAAAGACCGAGATCAGGCTCCAGCAGAAGAAGTAGTACATGAAGACGAATGCCAGCAGCAGGCACACCGGCTCCAGCGACAGGTAGATCAGCTCCGGCACCTCGGCCGGGCCAAAGCCATACACCAGCAACAGCACACAGATCAGCGCAAGCCAGAACACCATCGGCGTGAAATAGGGTTTGTTCAGGTCATTCTTCATCGGGCGCTCAACGGCTGATACTCGGGAACACCCCGCTGTATCGGCCAGGCATCCCGAGGCTTAAATAATCCAGCCCGGGCGCAGGCTCTGGCCTGCGCCTCTGCGCTTATCGGACAGGGTTACTGGAACTGGCGACCAAGCCCGGCGGGCACACCATGGATATCGGTGTCTTCCCAGGGCCCGTCAGGGCTGATGGAGCGGCTCCAGCCATTGTTCCAGCGGTAGTAGGTGCGCTGGCGGTAGAAGGTGTTGCTCTGGTCATCCAGCACATAGACCCCCAACCGCGCATCCCAATGGCTGTGCCCGCCCGGTGGCGGCGCGAAGCTGGCGGAGGTGCGTGGCAGGGGCTTGGCGGCGGGGATCGGCGCGCTGGGCGTACCCGGCGCCGTGGACGGGGCCGGGCGTGTGCTCGGCCCTGCCGGCGGGATCGGCTCGGAGCTGGTGGGCACCGGCCGATGGACCGTACATGCGCTCAACCCCAGGACCAGTGATAACAGGGTGATACGAGCGATGGCGGTCATGGCGGCTTCTCTGATTATTGATCCGGGCTGTCGATGGTCAGCTGCTGGGCAGCGGTGGTGCTGCTGGCCAGAGGCTGGCTGCGCCCGACCCACTCGCCGGCCGTCGGCTGGCCGGCGCGGGACACGCGCGCAACCAGTTGGACTTCAGGGAAGTTCGACAGTTTCAACTGCGGCATCATCGCGTCGGCATCCGCCAGCTCGACCGTGGCCGGCAAGTCGGCCACGGTCAGGCGCTTGGCCGCCAGCGGCGCGGGTGGGCCCTGGGTGGCGCGAGCGAAGATGAACACGCTGTCGCCCGGCTGGACCTTGGCCTTGAGCTCGGCCGCCAGGTCGACCCTGACCTTGAGCACCGCGCCCTTGGCCTGAGCCTTGGCCGCAGGTTCGCTGGCAACCTTGCCGCCACTGGCCACCAGCTTCTCGCTGGCGCGGTCGATACCGCCCTGCAACGCGGCGCGGGAGTTGTCGTCCGGCGGCAGTTGCGCCTGCAGGCGCTTCCAGTAGTCGATGGCTTCCTGGAAACGCCCGCCTTCGAAGGCGGCGATCCCCAGCAGCCCGAGGCTGGTGACTTCATTGGGGTCGGCTTTCAGGGCTTCGTCGGTCAGGCCCTGGACCTTGTCCGACCATTGCTTGTTGTCGGCAAAGTACTGCGCCTGGGCCCATTGCCCCAGCAGCTCGGGCTGACGCCCGGCCAGGGCCACGGTGCGTTCGAAGATCTTCGCCGCGTCCGCCGGCCGGTCCTGGGCCATGTAGGTTCGGCCGAGGAAGTACAGGCCTTCGGCGGAATCCGGCTGGGCCGCTACCGCACGCTCCAGGCGCCGGGTCATTTCCTCCATGGACTGTGGCGCCTGGGCGAACTCCCGGGTCAGCTCGACCTTGTCGCTGGCACCAAAATGCAGGTACAGGCCCAGGCCCAGTACCGGCACCAGCAGCGCGGCCAGCAACGGCAGCGGCTTGCCCAGGCGCGAAGTGCGCACGTTAGCGCTGCCTTCGGTATCGGCCAGCAGTTCGCGCGCGGCTTCGGCACGGCCACTGTCCATCTGTTCGGCACTGAGCACGCCTTCCTGCTGCTGGCTGTGCAGTTCGGCCACGCGCTCTTCATAAAGCGCCACGTTCAGCGCGGTACGATCCTCTTCACGCTGAGCGCGACGCTCACGCAATACCGGGATCAACAGGAAACTCAGGGCAATCAGGAGCAGCAGGCCTGCCGCAAGCCAGAAATCAATCATGGGTGGTTTTTATCCAGCAGTTGGTCGAGGCGCTGACGCTCTTCGACGGAAAGCGTGTTCGGGCTGTCGCTGCGCTGCACGCGCCGACGCCGGACAATCACGACAATGATCACCAGCCCGCCCAGCAGCAACCCGGCGGGGCCGAACCAGAGCAAGGCAGTCTTGCCGGTCAGGGCCGGCCGGTAGCGCACGAAGTCACCGTAGCGATCGACCATGAAGTCGATGATCTGCTGGTTGTCCTTGCCCTCGCCGAGCATGCGGAAAATCTCTTTGCGCAGGTCGGCAGCAATCGGCGCGTTGGAATCGGCGATGTCCTGGTTCTGGCACTTGGGGCAGCGCAGTTCCTTGGTCAGCTCGTGGAACCGTTCGCGATCGGTGTCGTTGGCGAACTGGTAGGTGTCGATGGCGGCATGGGCCATGCCGGCGATGCCCAGGCCCAGGATGGCGGCGGCTAACCAGCGCTTCATGGCTTGGCCTCGTCGACCAGGGCCTGGTACTTGGCGGCCAGTTGCTCGCGCCACACCACTTCGTCGATCACCCCGACGTACTTGTCGCGGATGATGCCCTTGGCGTCGATGAAAAAGGTTTCCGGAGCGCCGTAGACGCCCAGGTTCAGGCCCAGGGAGCCCTCCTCGTCACGCACGTCCAGCAGATAGGGATTGTGGAATTCGGCCAGCCACTTCAGGGCATCGGCGTTGACGTCCTTGTAGTTGATGCCGTAGATCACCACGCCCCTCTCGGCCAGCTTGTTCAGTACCGGGTGCTCGACCCGGCAGGAAATGCACCAGGTGCCCCAGACGTTGACCAGCGCCGGCTTGCCCAGCAGGTCGGCGCGGGTCAGGGTCTTGTCGCCCTGCACCGACGGCAGGGAGAACTCCGGGAACGGCTTGCCGATCATCGCCGACGGCAGTTCGGCCGGGTCCAGGTACAACCCGCGATAGAGAAACACCGCCACCACCAGGAACACCGCCAGGGGCAGCATCATCATCCAGCGTCTCATGCCGTAGCTCCTGTCATGCCCAGCGCTTCGCGCACGCGGCTTTTAACCTTGACCCGGTAGCGCCGGTCCAGGGCCGCCAGCAAGCCACCGAAACCGGTGAGCAGGCCGCCGAACCAGATCCAGCGCACGAACGGCTTGACGTGTACCCGTACCGCCCAGGCGCCATCGCCCAGGGGCTCGCCAAGGGCCACATACAGGTCGCGGGTGAAGCCGGCATCGATCCCGGCCTCGGTCATCATCGAACTCTGCACGGTATACAGGCGCTTCTCCGGATGCAGCACCGCCACTTCCTTGCCATTGCGCACCACGCGGACGGTGCCCTTATCGGAAGTGAAGTTCGGCCCTTCGAAGTGCTTGGCGCCCTCGAAGATGAAGTGATAGCCGGCCAGTTCCATGGATTCGCCCGGCGCCAGGCGCAGATCGCGCTCGGCGCTGTTCTGGCTCGACAGCACCACGCCCAGGGCGCAGACCGCGATGCCCAGGTGCGCCAGCTGCATGCCCCAGTAGCTGCGGGTCAGGCTCGGCAGGCCCTTGATCAGGCCCTTGTGCCGGGTCTTGTCGACGATGTCGCGAGCCCCGGCCAGCAGCACCCAGGCCGCCAGCAGGAAGGTCGCCAGCACGGCCCAGTTGAAGTCGCCATAGGCGATGCCCGCAACCACGGCCAGGGCCACGCTGCCCAGCAGTACCGGGCCGAGCATGCCCACCAGCCATTTCACCGGGGTGTCTTTCCAGCGCACCAGCACGCCCACCGCCATCACCACCATCAACAGGGCCATCAGCGGAATGAACAGCGCGTTGAAGTACGGCGGGCCCACCGACAGCTTGGCGCCGGTCAGGGCGTCCAGCACCAGCGGGTACAGGGTGCCGAGGAGAATCATCGAGGCCGCCACCACCAGCACCAGGTTGTTGCCCAGCAGCAGGGTTTCCCGCGACCAGAGGTTGAAGCCCACCTGGCTCTTGACCACCGGCGCGCGCAGGGCGAACAGGGTCAGCGAACCACCCACCACGAACAGCAGGAAAATCAGGATGAACACGCCGCGCTCAGGGTCGGAGGCGAAGGCATGCACCGAAGTCAGGACGCCGGAACGCACCAGGAAAGTCCCCAGCAGGCTCAGGGAGAAGGCAGCAATCGCCAGCAGCACGGTCCAGCTCTTGAACACCCCGCGCTTTTCGGTGACCGCCAGGGAGTGGATCAGCGCCGTGCCCACCAGCCAGGGCATGAACGAGGCGTTTTCCACCGGGTCCCAGAACCACCAGCCACCCCAGCCCAACTCGTAGTAGGCCCACCAGGAGCCCAGGGTGATGCCGATGCCGAGGAAGGCCCAGGCGACAATGGTCCAGGGCCGCGACCAGCGAGCCCAGGCGGCGTCCAGGCGACCGCCGAGCAAGGCGGCGATGGCGAAGGCGAAGGCCACCGAAAAACCCACATAGCCCATATAGAGCATCGGCGGGTGAACGATCAGGCCAATGTCCTGCAACAGCGGGTTGAGGTCGCGACCATCGGCCGGCACTTGGGGCAGGATCCGCGAAAACGGGTTGGAGGTCATGATCAGGAACAGCAGGAAGCCGGTGCTGATCATGCCCATCACCGCCAGCACCCGGGCCAGCATCACCTGGGGCAACTGGCGCGAGAACACCGACACGGCGAAGGTCCAGCCACCGAGGATCAGTGCCCAGAGCAGCAGCGAGCCTTCGTGAGCCCCCCACACGGCACTGAACTTGTAGTACCAGGGCAAGGCGCTGTTGGAGTTGCTGGCGACATAGGCCACCGAGAAATCGTCGCTCATGAAAGCGTAGGTCAGGCAGCCGAAGGCGAACGCCAGGAAGGCGAACTGGCCCCAGGCAGCCGGCTGGGCCAGGCTCATCCACAGGCGATCACCGCGCCAGGCCCCCAGCAGCGGCACCACGGCCTGGACCAGGGCGAAGCACAGGGCGAGGATCATCGCCAGGTGACCGAGTTCGGGAACGAACAGTGCGGAACTCATGGCTTAACCCTCTTTCGCTGGTGTCGGTGCCGACTGGCCGCTGTCTTTCAGGGCCTTGGTGACTTCCGGCGGCATGTACTTCTCGTCGTGCTTGGCCAGCACTTCATCGGCCACCACCACGCCATCGGCGTTGAGCTTGCCCAGGGCAACGATGCCCTGCCCTTCGCGGAACAGGTCCGGAAGGATGCCGCGGTAGGTGATGGTCACCGACTTGTTGAAGTCGGTGACCACAAATTTCACGTCCAGGGAGTCGGCGGAACGCTGCAGGGAACCGGCCTGGACCATGCCGCCGGCGCGGATCCGCGTGTCCAGCGGTGCTTCGCCATTGGCGATCTGGGTCGGGGTGTAGAACAGGTTGATGTTTTCCTTCAGCGCGCTGAGGGCCAGGCCGACGGCAATGCCGACACCGACCAGAATCGCCAGGATGATCAAAAGACGCTTTTTACGCAGCGGATTCACTTACCGTTCTCCCGGCGCAGACGACGCGCCTCTTGTTGCAGATAGCGCTTGCGCGCCAGGATCGGCGCCACCAGCTCACGAGCCAGGACCACCAGGCAAATGCCATAGGCCGACCAGACGTAGAGGCCGTGATGGCCCATGGCGAGAAAATCGCTGAAGGATGCAAAACTCATCGGGCGGCCTCCAGGCTGCGTTGGACTTCGGCCTTGACCCAACTGGTCCGGGCTTCACGCTTGAGCACCTCAAGGCGCATGCGCAGCAACAGCAGCACACCAAAGAAACAGTAGAAACCCAACGAGGTCAGCAGCAGCGGCAGCCACATTTCCACCGGCATGGCAGGCTTTTCGGTCAGGGTGAAGGTCGCGCCCTGGTGGAGGGTGTTCCACCATTCCACCGAGTATTTGATGATCGGGATATTCACCACGCCGACAATCGCCAGCACCGCACAGGCCTTGGCGGCGCTGTCACGATTGCTGATGGCGGCATTGAGCGCAATCAGACCTGCGTACAGAAACAGCAGGATCAGCATCGACGTTAGTCGGGCATCCCAGACCCACCAGGAACCCCAGGTCGGCTTGCCCCAGATAGCCCCGGTCACCAGGGCCAGGAAGGTGATCGAGTGCCCGATCGGCGCCGCGCATTGCAGGGCGACATCAGCCAGTTTCATTTTCCACACCAGCCCGACCACACCGCACACGGCCAGCATGACGTAGCAGGACTGGGCCAGCATCGCCATCGGCACATGGATGTAGATGATGCGGAAACTGTTGCCTTGCTGGTAATCCGGTGGCGCAAAGGCCAGGCCCCAGACCACGCCGATGCCGATCAGCAACACGGCGGCAACACTCAGCCAGGGCAGCAGCTTGCCACTGATGCCGTAAAACCATTTAGGCGAGCCGAGCTTATGAAACCAAGTCCAGTTCATTCACTATTTCCATCACGGGTGCTTTTCGTGGTCGAAAAGCCTGGGTCTTTTCTCAGAAAGAAGTGATCAAAAAATGATCAGACCTCATTATTATTCGCCGACGCTGATCTTCAGGCCAGCCGCTATTGCAAAGGGTGTCAAGGTTACTGCCAGGGCGGTCAGGCTCCCAAGCCAGAGCAGGTAACCGGTTGCCGGCATGCCCTGCAATGCCGCCTGCAGGGCGCCACTGCCGAGAATCAGTACCGGGATGTACAACGGCAGGATCAGCAGCGCCAGCAGCAGGCCGCCACGCTTGAGCCCCACCGTCAATGCCGCGCCTACTGCGCCCAGCAGGCTGAGCACCGGGGTCCCCAGCAGCAGGGACATCAGCAGCACCGGTAGACAGGCGGCAGGCAGCCCCAGCATCACCGCCAGCAAGGGCGCGAGCAAGACCAGTGCCAACCCGGAAAACACCCAGTGTGCCAGTACCTTGGCCAGAACCAGAAGAGCCAGGGGGTGCGGCGAAAGGACCCACTGCTCCAGGGATCCATCCTCGAAATCACTGCGAAAAAGCCCGTCCAGCGAGAGCAGGACGGACAATAGGGCCGCTACCCAGACCAGCCCCGGAGACAAGGTTTGCAACAATTGTGTCTCAGGTCCCACGGCCAGGGGGAACAGTGCAACAACGATTGCGAAAAATACCAAGGGGTTGGCCAGTTCCGCCGGGCGCCGGCACAACAGGCGCGCTTCACGGGCCACCAACAGGGCAAACACACTCATGCGGCCCACCGTCCCAGGTCAATGTCACGGTAGCCGGAAGGCATGCGGGCCAGGCTGTGGTGGGTGGTCAGGACCACCATGCCGCCACGCTCGCAATGGCCCGCCAGGTGCTCTTCGAGCTGGGCCACGCCCTGCTTGTCGAGGGCGGTGAAGGGTTCGTCGAGTATCCACAACGGCGGGCTGTCCAGGTACAGGCGCGCCAAGGCCACGCGGCGCTGCTGGCCGGCGGAAAGGGTATGGCAAGGCACATCCTCGAAACCGCGCAGGCCGACCGCCGCCAGGGCCTGCCAGATCGCCTCGCGCCGGGCAGGCTGGTGCAGGGCACAGAGCCAGCTGAGGTTCTCCTCGGGGCTCAACAGCTCCTTGATACCGGCGGCATGGCCGATCCACAACAGGTTGCGGGCCAGTTCCGCGCGCTGGGCGTGCAATGGCTGGCCATTGAGCAGCACCTGGCCGCTGGTGGGCTGCATCAACCCGGCCAGCAGGCGCAGCAGGCTGGTCTTGCCGCTGCCGTTGGGGCCGCTGATCTGCACCATGTCGCCGCCCGTCAGACGCAACTCGAGGTGTTCAAATAGCATCCGCCAATCGCGCTCACAGGCGAGTGCTACGGCTTCGAGAAGAGGGCTGGTCAAGGGATAGCGGGCCTTTACAGGTTCAAGTCGGCAACGGAGCGGCCGTTAAAAAGATGCAGGATAAATGCATTGGCGGCCTGTTCTAGAGAGCTGCGTCAAACAATTGCAATGTTTTCACCACTCCCCCAAAGACGGGCGGCATTATACATGCGAAGCCCTACGCTCATGAGGGCTAATTTCCACAGGTTGTGTCCGAATGACAGGCGAAATGAACATCCTGCCTGCGCCCCAGGTGCCCGCGCCCGGCGCCTCGCGCCCCCAGGCGATCAGCGGGGAACTGCTGAAGCTGGTGCCGCCCCTGGAAGGCCTGATTGCCGCCGGCCAGAGCGCCAAGGCCGAAGTGCTGTCGCTCAAGCAGACCGACCAGACGTTCCAGTTGCTGCTCAAAGTGACCCTGGACAACGGCCGGCAAACCACTTTGCAGGCCACCAGCAATCAACCCCTGCCCCAGGGCACCAGCCTGGCGGTCACCCAACCCTCGGCGGGCAACCTGGCGATCACCGTGCAACAGGCCATCGCCTCCAGTGTCGCCGCCCTGACCCGCCTGGACACCAGCCAACTGCCCCCCGGCACCCTGATCCAGGCCAAGGTGCTGACCAGCCAGATGCTGCCCCAGGGCACCAGCCAGCCGGCGATCTATCGCTCCCTGGTGAGCCTGCTCAACACCGCACAGAGCGGCGCCACCCTGAGCATCGAAAGCCCGCAGCCGCTGCGCATCGGCAGCCTGCTCAGCGCCCTGGTCTCGGATGCCCAGACCCTGAATTTCGTCCCCCTGAGCAGCCGTCAGGAGCAATTGGCCATCGCCGCCCAACTGGCCAGCCAGCAAAGCCGCCAGGGTTCCCTCAGTAGCTTGATCAACGCCCTGCAGAACCTGCCTGCCGACAGTGACCTCTCGACCACCTCCACTGACCTGCGCGCCGCCGTCGAGCGTCTGCTGGCCGGCCTGCCCGACGTGCAGCAACTGAGCAACCCGCGCGGCGTGGCCCAGGCCTTGCTGGGCAGCGGCCTGTTCCTGGAAGCCCGGCTGCTGGCCGGGGCCAACCCGGGGCAGGTGCCGGACATGAAGGCCGACCTGTTGCGCCTGATCGCCCAGCTGACCCCGGGCCTGCCCTCCTCCACCAGCTTCAACGCCATCCTGGCCGCCAACACCCTGGCCCAGTCGCTGCCCAGCTTCGTGCGCAGCGCCCTGGGTACCCTCGGCCAGGTCAGCGCCAAGGCTTCGCCCACCGGCTTTCCATTGCCGGAACGGTTGCTGCAGAGCCTGGAAGGCGAAGGTGACCTGGAACAACTGCTGCGCCTGGCCGCCGCGGCCGTATCGCGTTTGCAGAGCCATCAACTGTCGAGCCTGGAGCAAAGCGGCCTGACCGACGATGGCCGGCTGTTGAGTACCTGGCAGTTGGAAATCCCCATGCGCAACCTGCAGGACATCGTGCCCTTGCAGGTCAAGCTGCAGCGCGAAGAGGCGCCGGAACCGGAGCCGGAACACAAACGCGAGGAACGTGAGCCCAAGCAGGCCCTGTGGCGGGTCGACCTGGCCTTCGACCTGGAGCCTCTGGGCCCGCTGCAAGTCCAGGCACAGCTGATCCAGGGCCGGCTGTCCAGCCAGCTCTGGGCCGAGCGCCCCTATACGGCGAGCCTGATTGAAAGCCACCTGGGCAACCTGCGCGAACGCCTGCTGGCCTCGGGACTGAATGTCGGCGACCTGGATTGCCACCTCGGCACTCCGCCCCAGGGCCCGCAAACCCGATTGGAACAACGCTGGGTGGACGAAACCGCATGAAGCACTCTCCGCCACCACGCCAGGCCATCGCCCTCAAATACGATGGCCAGCAAGCTCCGACCCTCACCGCCAAGGGCGATGACGAACTGGCCGAAGCCATCCTGAAGATTGCCCGGGACTATGAAGTACCGATCTACGAGAACGCCGAGCTGGTGAAGCTACTGGCGCGACTGGAACTGGGCGAGAGCATTCCGCCGGAGCTGTACCGGACCATCGCCGAGATCATCGCCTTCGCCTGGAACCTCAAGGGCAAGTTCCCGGCGGGGCATGATCCGCAACGGGCGGAACTGGAGAAGGACGTCACCGAACGCGGCGACGATTACTGATACAGCCCGGCCGCATGAGGGCCCCAGGGGCCTTTTTGCAGCGGGCGTTCGCGGCTACATCAGCCTTTGTGCAGCTTGCTGACCAGCTCCGCTTCGGCCTGGGTGAGGCCGCAGGACTGGGTCAGCTCGTCGACGCTGGCGCCCATGCCCACCAGGCGCGCGGCCTGGGCGAACGACAGGCTGGAAGGGTCACGCTGCTCCAGCTGGGCCAGCTTGTCCGGCAAAGGCGCTACCACAGCTCGCAACTCGTGCAGGTCCTCGCCCATGCGCACCGTACCGCTCTGGTAATGGTCGACGCGCTTGGCCAGCTCCTTGATCCGCTGGTCGCGCACGGCGTCACCCTCAGCCTGCTGGGCAGCAATCTGCCGCTGGTTGCGGGTGTAGGACAGGAACAGAGCCAGAGTGGCGACCCAGAGGATCGCCAGGACAATTACCGCTACCTCGAGGATCAATCAGATACTCTCCAGTTCCGACCATTCCTCTTCGCTCATCATCTTGTCCAGCTCAACCAGAATCAGCAGTTCGCCGTTCTTGTTGCACACGCCCTGGATGAACTTGGCCGACTCTTCGTTGCCGACGTTCGGCGCGGTCTCGACTTCCGACTGGCGCAGGTAAACCACTTCGGCGACGCTGTCCACCATGATCCCGACCACTTGCTTGTCGGCTTCGATGATGACGATCCGGGTGTTGTCGTTGACTTCGGTCGGCACCAGGCCGAAGCGCTGGCGGGTATCGATCACGGTCACCACGTTGCCGCGCAGGTTGATGATCCCCAGCACGTAGCTGGGTGCGCCCGGCACCGGAGCGATCTCGGTGTAGCGCAGCACTTCCTGGACCCGCATCACGTTGATGCCGTAGGACTCGTTATCCAGCTTGAAGGTGACCCATTGCAGGATCGGATCTTCGGAACCCTGTGCAGACGACGACTTATTCATACCCTGACCCCTCAAATAACCGTTGAAAACGGCGTGTGTTCTGTGTGGCCACGCCCGACGGACGCGGCCTGTTGTTGGTTTACTTCGGCTTGTGGGCCGCTTGACTGATCGCCATCTGCTTGGCGCCACCGGTGGCGATCAATTCCGCCAGTTCGGCAACATCGAGCAAGGCGCACATATGTTCAATCACCGTGCCGGCCAGCCACGGGCGTTGGCCACGGTGACTGCGCCACTTGATTTCATTGGGGTCCAGGCGCAGCGAGCGGCTGACCTGATGCACCGCCAGCCCCCACTCATAGCCCTGGACCGAGATCACGTACTGCAGGCCCTGGCGGAAATCGTCGCGGTAGCGATCCGGCATGACCCAGCGTGCGGTATCCAGCACCTTCAGGTTGCCAGCCTGGCTCGGCAGGATACCGAGGAACCATTCCGGCTGGCCGAACAGCGGCGTCAGCTCCTGCCCGGCCAGGGAATAGATCGAGCCCAGGCATACCAGGGGCACCGCCAGGGTCAGGCCCGCGACATCGAACAACAGGCACTCGAACGGCTCTGCCGCCCAGGCGGGACGATCGCTGCCGGTGACCGGAGGCGGTGTATTGCTCGGCGGCAAGTGCACTTCCACCACGGGCGGCACCAGGGCCTGGAGCATCGGCACCACGGGCGAGAGGGTGCTTGGCATGGGCTCCGGCGCTTCCAGCACCGGGGTGGCAACGGGCTCTGGCGCAGCAACCGCAGGCGCCGAGTGCTGCTGGAGCTCGGCGTCACGGGCCTGCTCTTCCAGTACCGCGGCCTGGAATTCATCCAGCACTTCACTGGAGGCTTCGACCACTACCGGGGCGGGCACCGGGATCGGCGGCGGTGGCAGCAACTCCTCGTCG
Organism: Pseudomonas protegens CHA0; assembly: GCF_000397205.1. Taxonomy (NCBI): domain Bacteria; kingdom Pseudomonadati; phylum Pseudomonadota; class Gammaproteobacteria; order Pseudomonadales; family Pseudomonadaceae; genus Pseudomonas; species Pseudomonas protegens. The sequence continues at coordinate 1,900,074 of NC_021237.1, read as the reverse complement.
GTGGCGTCCTGCAGCAAAGCGTCCAGGTACGACTGCAGCGCCAACTGCGGCCGGCTCTTTATATCCAGAGGACGGTTCATGAGGATGCCCACGCTAAAACCCCGATACAGTGACCTGTAGGGGTTATCGGCCGGGCGGCGTGGCGACTTGAATAACGCTTCACGTCAAGCCACCTGCGCCACGAGCTGCTGGGCCAGCAAGTGCTTGAGCAAGGCCTTGTAGGCCAGTACGCCGCGGCTCTTGCCATCGAATTGCGAAGGGGTGACCCCGGCCCGGCTGGCGTCGCGCAGGCGGGTATCCACCGGAATGTAGCCCTGCCAGATCTCCTCGGGAAACTTGTCCCGCAGTACCCGCAGGGTGCCCAGGGAGGCCTGGGTACGGCGGTCGAACAGGGTCGGCACGATAGTGAACGGCAAGGGTTGCTTGCGCGAGCGATTGACCATGGCCAGGGTATTGACCATGCGCTCCAGGCCCTTGACCGCCAGGTGCTCGGTCTGCACCGGGATCACCAACTGCTGGCTGGCCGCCAGGGCGTTGACCATCAGCACCCCGAGCAACGGGGGGCTGTCGATCACCGCATAGTCGAAATCCTGCCACAGCTGCGCCAGGCTCTTGGCGATCACCAGGCCCAGGCCGCTCTGCCCCGGCGACTGGCGCTCCAGGGTGGCCAGCGCGGTGCTGGACGGCAACAGCGAAATACGCTCGTGGCTGGTACCCAGCAACAACTGGCCCGGCAGGTCCTGGGGCACATTGCCCTTGTGCAGGAACAGGTCGTAGCTGCTGTGCTCCAGGCTGTCCGGGTCATAGCCGAAGTAGCTGGTCATGGAGCCGTGGGGGTCGAGATCGACCACGACCACACGCTTGCCCGCCTCGGCCAGCAAGCCGGCTAAAGCGATGGAACTGGTGGTTTTACCGACACCACCCTTTTGATTGGCAACTGCCCAGACTCTCATTCGGTTGGTTCCTCCCGCCCGGCCACAGCGGGGCGAGACATAGCGCTAAGTTATAAAGCAGGTGACGGAGAATTGACGGCGCTTCCCTGTACCGGCGTTTTGACCGGGGTTGGTGCAGTTTGTGTGCCAGCACGCTTGAGTGCCGCATCCGGTGTTGCATGGGCGGTGCCGGTACCGGTCAGGCTGCGGCGCACATCCAGGTTGCGCGACACCACCAGCACCACCCGGCGATTGCGCGCCCGGCCTTCGGCGGTGGCGTTGTTGGCCACTGGCTGGAACTCACCGTAGCCCACCGAGGCCATGCGCGCCGGGTTCACCCCCTGCATCGCCAGCATGCGCACGATGCTCGCCGAACGGGCCGAGGACAGTTCCCAGTTGGTCGGGTATTGCGCGGTCTGGATCGGCAGGTTGTCGGTGAAGCCCTCGACATGGATCGGATTGTCGAAGGGTTTGAGGATCTTCGCCACCTTGTCGATGATGGTGAACGCCTGGTCGCTGGGCATGGCATCGCCACTGCCGAACAGCAGGCTGGAGTTGAGTTCGATCTCCACCCACAGTTCATTGCCGCGCACGGTCATCTGGTTGGAGCTGATCAGGTCGCCAAAGGCTGCGCTGATGTCATCGGCGATGCTTTTCAGCGGGTCACTGGCCCCGGCGATGCCGGCGTCGGTCTGGTCGCTGTCCTTGACCAGGGGCTTGGCCGGGGTCACGGTCTTGGGACGCTCGTCGCCGATGGGAATCGGCTTGAGGCTACGATCGGAGTCGGTGAAGACCCCGATCAAGGCTTCGGAAATGACCTTGTACTTGCCCTCGTTGATCGAGGAAATCGAGTACATGACCACGAAAAACGCGAACAGCAAGGTAATGAAGTCGGCGTAGGAAACCAACCAGCGCTCATGGTTGACGTGTTCTTCTTGCTGGCGACGACGGGCCATAATCAGTCCATGAAGCCTTGCAGCTTCAGCTCGATGGAGCGGGGGTTTTCGCCTTCGGCGATCGACAGGATGCCTTCGAGGAGCATTTCCCGGTAACGCGACTGGCGCAAGGCAACGGATTTCAGCTTGGCGGCGATCGGCAGCAGCACCAGGTTGGCACTGGCCACCCCATAGATAGTGGCGACGAAGGCCACGGCGATGCCGCTACCCAGCTGGGATGGATCGGCCAGGTTGCCCATCACGTGGATCAGCCCCATTACCGCGCCGATGATGCCGATGGTCGGCGCATAGCCGCCCATGCTCTCGAACACCTTGGCGGCCTCGATATCACGACTTTCCTGGGTATAGAAATCCACTTCGAGAATGCTGCGGATGGCTTCGGGTTCGGCACCGTCCACCAGCAACTGCAAGCCCTTGCGCGCATAACTGTCAGGCTCGGCATCCGCCACGCCTTCCAGGCCCAGCAGGCCTTCCTTGCGCGCGGTGAGGCTCCAGTTGACCACCCGGTCGATGCCGCCCGGCAGATCGACCCGGGGCGGGAACAGGATCCAGGCAAGGATCTGCATGGCCCGTTTGAAGGCGCTCAGCGGCGACTGCAGCAGTGCCGCGCCGATGGTCCCGCCGAGCACGATCAGTGCCGCCGGACCGTTGGCCAGGGCCGACAGGTGCCCCCCCTCCAGGTAGTTGCCACCGATGATGGCGACAAACGCCATGATGATCCCGATAAGGCTGAGCACATCCATCAGAGACAGGCCTCGACCAGGTGTCGGCCGATGTCGTCCAGGCTGTACACCGCATCCGCCAGGTTGGCCTTGACGATGGCCATTGGCATGCCATAGATCACACAGCTGGCCTCGTCCTGGGCCCATACCGCACTGCCGCCCTGTTTGAGCAGACGCGCGCCTTCACGACCGTCGGCGCCCATGCCGGTGAGCACCACCGCCAGAACTTTGTCGCTGTAGGACTTGGCCGCAGAGCCGAAGGTGATATCCACGCACGGCTTGTAGTTCAAGCGCTCATCGCCCGGGAGAATCTTCACCGCACCGCGACCGTCGACCATCATCTGCTTGCCGCCAGGCGCCAGCAGCGCCAGGCCTGGACGCAGGATGTCGCCATCCTCGGCTTCCTTGACACTGATGCGGCAGAGCTTGTCCAGACGCTCGGCAAAGGCTTTGGTGAAGGCCGCCGGCATATGCTGGATCAAGACGATGGGGGCCGGGAAGTTGGCCGGCAGCTGGGTCAGGACCCGCTGCAGCGCCACCGGGCCGCCTGTGGACGTACCAATGGCCACCAGCTTGTAGGCCTTGCGCTTGGGTGCCGGCGAATTCGCACTGGCCGCCGGCGCCGCTGCGCGGGCCGGAGCCGGTGCGGGAGCTGGCGAGCGCGAACTGGCGAAGCTCGAAGGAGCAGGTGCCGGAGCACTCGCCGGCTGCGGTGCTGGAGCACTGTAGCTGCTGAAGCGCCGATTGCTGCGCGAGATACTGTGGACCTTCTCGCACAGCAACTGCTTGACCTTCTCGGGATTGCGCGAGATGTCCTCGAAGTTCTTCGGCAGAAAGTCCACCGCCCCGGCATCCAGCGCATCGAGGGTCACTCGGGCGCCTTCGTGGGTCAGGGAGGAGAACATCAGGACCGGCGTCGGGCAGCGCTGCATGATGTGCCGCACTGCGGTGATGCCATCCATCATCGGCATCTCGTAGTCCATGGTGATCACGTCCGGCTTGAGCGCCAGGGCCTGATCGATCGCCTCTTTACCATTGGTCGCCGTGCCGACGACCTGGATATTCGAATCCGCTGAAAGAATTTCCGAGACGCGGCGGCGGAAAAAACCCGAATCGTCCACCACCAGGACTTTGACTGCCATAAACACTCCGTTAGGTGGGGCGAGGCCAACCGCCCCTCCCCGCCGAATCAAATACGCCGTGCGGCGTAACGCTTGAGCATGCTCGGAACATCGAGGATCAGAGCAATGCGGCCGTCACCGGTAATGGTGGCGCCGGACATGCCCGGGGTTCCCTGAAGCATTTTGCCCAAGGGCTTGATGACCACTTCTTCCTGGCCCACCAGTTGATCGACGACGAAGCCGATCCGCTGGGTACCCACCGAAAGGATCACTACGTGGCCCTCGCGCTGCTCTTCATGAGCGGCGGAACTGACCAGCCAGCGTTTGAGGTAGAACAGGGGCAACGCCTTGTCGCGCACGATCACCACTTCCTGGCCGTCCACCACGTTGGTGCGCGACAGGTCGAGGTGGAAGATCTCGTTGACGTTGACCAGCGGGAAAGCGAATGCCTGGTTGCCGAGCATGACCATCAGGGTCGGCATGATCGCCAGGGTCAACGGCACCTTGATGACGATCTTCGAGCCCTGGCCCTTGGTCGAATAGATGTTGATCGAACCATTGAGCTGGGAAATCTTGGTCTTCACCACGTCCATGCCCACACCGCGACCGGACACATCGGAAATCTCGGTCTTGGTGGAGAAGCCCGGGGCAAAGATCAGGTTGTAGCACTCGGTATCGCTCAGGCGGTCGGCGGCGTCCTTGTCCATCACGCCGCGCTTGACGGCGATGGCGCGCAACACGTTCGGGTCCATGCCCTTGCCGTCATCGGAGATCGACAGCAGGATGTGGTCGCCTTCCTGTTCCGCCGCCAGTACCACCTTGCCGCCACGGGACTTGCCCGAGGCTTCGCGCTCTTCCGGCGATTCGATGCCGTGGTCCACCGCGTTGCGCACCAAGTGCACCAGCGGGTCGGCCAGGGCTTCTACCAGGTTCTTGTCGAGGTCGGTTTCTTCCCCCACCAGCTCCAGGTTGATCTCTTTCTTGAGCTGCCGGGCCAGGTCGCGAACCAGGCGCGGGAAGCGCCCGAAGACCTTCTTGATCGGCTGCATGCGGGTCTTCATCACCGCGGTCTGCAGGTCGGCAGTCACCACGTCGAGGTTCGACACGGCCTTGGACATGGCTTCGTCGCCGCTGTTGAGGCCCAGGCGCACCAGGCGGTTACGCACCAGCACCAGCTCGCCCACCATGTTCATGATTTCGTCCAGGCGCGCGGTATCGACACGCACCGTGGTTTCCGCTTCGCTGGCAGGCTTTTCCGCCGGCGGGGCCGCAGCGGCGGCGCGAGCCGGGGCCGGGGCCGCAGCAGGAGCAGGAGCAGGAGCAGCTTTCGGCGCCTCGGCCTTGGGCTCGGGCTTCTTCGCCGCCGGCTTGGCGACGGCAGCAGTGGCCGCCGCAGCCGGAGCCGCAGTGGCCGCGGCTGGCTTGGCCGCACCCGGGGTTTCGGAGAATTTGCCCTTGCCGTGCAACTCATCCAGCAGGGATTCGAATTCGTGATCGGTGATCAGGTCGCTGCCGGCTGCGGCTGCGCTTGGTGCGGCTGCGGCAGGAGCGGCAGGCGCCGCCGCCACGGCCGAATCCAGGGCCTCCACGGCGAAGTTGCCCTTGCCATGCAACTGGTCCAGCAATGCTTCGAATTCATCGTCGGTGATCTCATCACCTGCGCCAGCCGCACCACTGGTGGCACTGGCCGCGGCCGGTGCCACGGCATCCGGGGCGAACTGGCCCTTGCCGTGCAACTGATCGAGCAGGGATTCGAACTCGGCGTCGGTGATTTCATCGCTGGCCGGCTCGCCCTGGGCCGCAGGTGCGGCGGCAGGCGCTGCTTCGGCTTCGGCCTTGGCGGCATTCAGCGAGTCGAGCAACAGCTCGAATTCGTTATCGGTGATGTCCCCTGCCGGGCTTTCTTCAGCCACAGGCTCGGCAACCGGCTCAACCACCTCTTCCACAGCAGGTGCTGCAGGCTCGGCACCGGCAGGTTCGGCCAGGCGCGCCAGGGCCGCCAGCAACTCCGGTGTGGCAGCGGTGATTTCGGTGCGCTCACGGACCTGGCTGAACATGCCGTTCACCGCGTCCAGAGCTTCAAGCACCACGTCCATCAGTTCCGAGTCGACTCGCCGCTCACCCTTGCGCAGGATGTCGAAGACGTTCTCGGCGATGTGGCAGCACTCCACCAGCTCATTGAGCTGGAGGAAGCCGGCGCCCCCTTTAACAGTGTGAAAACCGCGAAAAATTGCATTGAGCAAATCCGCATCATCCGGCCGGCTTTCCAGCTCGACCAGTTGTTCGGACAGTTGCTCTAGAATCTCGCCGGCCTCAACCAGGAAATCCTGAAGGATCTCTTCATCGGCGCCGAAGCTCATTAATGGGTGCTCCTAGAATCCAAGGCTGGAAAGCAAATCGTCTACATCGTCCTGACCGGACATAACGTCTTCCCGTTTATCGGCATGAATCTGCGGACCTTCACCCTTGGCGAGATGTTTTTGCGGATCTTTTTCAGCGAGGATCGATTCACGGTCATGTTCGATACCGGCGAAACGATCGACCTGGCTGGCCATCAAGACGAGTTTGAGCAGATTGCTTTCGACTTCCGTGACCAACTGGGTCACACGCTTGATCACCTGACCGGTCAGGTCCTGGTAATCCTGCGCCAGCAGAATGTCGTTGAGGTGGCCGGAAACGGTACGGGTTTCCTGTTCGCTGCGCGTCAGGAAACTGTCGACCCGGCGCGCCAGCTCGCGAAACTCTTCAGCGCCGACCTCGCGCCGCATGAAGCGCCCCCAGTCTGCGCTCAAGGCCTGGGCTTCAGTGCTCAGGCCGTTGACCAGCGGGGTGCTGCTCTCCACCAGGTCCATGGTGCGGTTGGCTGCGGCTTCCGTCAGCCGGACCACATAGGACAGGCGCTCAGTGGCATCCGTGATCTGTGAAACTTCCTCGGCTTGCGGCATGTGCGGGTCAATCTGGAAATTGACGATCGCGCTATGCAGCTCGCGGGTGAGCTTGCCCACTTCCTGGTACAGGCCGCGGTCACGGGTCTGATTGAGCTCATGGATCAATTGCACCGCTTCGCCGAACCGGCCCTTTTCAAGGCTCTCGACCAGTTCCAGCGCATGTTTTTTCAGGGTCGACTCAAAGTCGCCCAGTGAAGATTCGTTATGCTCCATAGCTCCCCCGTGGCGGAATGGCTACGCGTCTCAACCGATGCGTTCGAAGATTTTTTCGATCTTCTCTTTCAACGCCTGAGCCGTGAATGGTTTGACGACATAGCCGTTTACGCCGGCCTGGGCAGCTTCGATGATCTGCTCGCGCTTGGCTTCAGCAGTCACCATCAATACCGGCAGGTGCTTGAGTTTTTCATCGGCGCGCACGTGGCGCAGCAGGTCGATACCGGTCATGCCCGGCATGTTCCAGTCCGTTACCAGAAAGTCGATGCTCCCGCTGTTGAGTACCGGAATGGCGGTAGTGCCATCGTCGGCCTCGACCGTGTTGGTGAATCCCAGATCACGCAACAGGTTCTTAATGATCCGCCGCATCGTTGAAAAGTCATCAACGATGAGGATTTTCATGTTCTTGTCCAATTCGACCTCCAAGCAGTCTTAAACGCATCCAGCACCTGAACGCGCCATTCAATCAATCCGGCATAACACACAACGACTGCATGGAGCACATACTGCAAGACCGGTGCAGCGCTTGCTTCACCGGTCCTGAACGCAGTGTCCCCACACTGCCTGTCAGCGCGCTCGCCACTCCCCCAAACGCCCCCGCAAACGGGCTGCGCACTGGCTGTGTAACTGGCTGACCCGCGATTCGCTGACCCCCAGGACCTCACCGATTTCCTTGAGGTTCAGCTCTTCGTCGTAGTACAGCGCCAACACCAGTCGCTCGCGCTCCGGCAAATTGGCAATCGCATCCGCCAACGCGGCCTGGAAGCGTTCATCCTCCAGGTCCCGTGACGGCTCGAGATGAGCACTGGCGCCATCCTCATGCAGCCCTTCATGCTCGCCGTCCTGCAACAGGTCGTCGAAACTGAACAGGCGGCTGCCCAAGGTGTCGTTCAAAATCCCGTAATAATCGTCGAGACTCAATTGAAGTTCGGCCGCAACTTCATGATCTTTAGCGTCACGACCGGTTTTAGCTTCAATTGCGCGAATCGCATCACTGACCATGCGCGTATTACGGTGCACCGAACGCGGTGCCCAGTCGCCTTTACGAACCTCGTCGAGCATCGCCCCACGGATACGGATACCCGCGTAGGTTTCGAAACTCGCCCCCTTGCTCGCGTCGTATTTGGTCGACACTTCGAGCAAACCGATCATCCCGGCCTGAATCAGGTCTTCTACCTGAACACTGGCCGGCAACCGCGCCAGCAGGTGATAGGCAATACGCTTGACCAGAGGCGCGTAGCGCTCGATCAATTCGTACTGGCTGTCACGCGCCGACTTCTTGTAGAGGTTGTAGCCACTGGCAGTCATAGCACCGGTCCCGCTGTTTGATGCACTAGCCGCTCGACAAAAAACTCCAGATGCCCGCGTGGGTTCGCCGGCAACGGCCAGGTATCGACTTTTTGCGCGATGGCCTTGAACGCCAATGCACACTTCGAACGAGGAAAGGCTTCATAGACCGCACGCTGCTTTTGCACGGCCTTGCGTACGCTTTCGTCGTAGGGAACTGCGCCGACGTATTGTAAGGCCACGTCCAGGAAGCGATCCGTGACCTTGGTCAATTTTGCAAACAGGTTGCGACCTTCCTGAGGGCTCTGAGCCATGTTGGCCAGGACCCGGAAACGGTTCATGCCGTAGTCGCGGTTGAGCAGCTTGATCAGCGCGTAGGCGTCCGTGATCGAGGTCGGCTCGTCGCACACCACCAGCAGTACTTCCTGGGCCGCGCGGACAAAGCTGACTACCGAGTCACCAATACCCGCAGCGGTGTCGATCACCAGCACATCGAGATTGTCGCCGATATCGCTGAAGGCCTGGATCAGGCCAGCGTGCTGCGCAGGGCTCAGGTGCACCATGCTCTGGGTGCCCGAGGCGGCCGGTACGATGCGGATGCCTCCAGGCCCCTGGAGCAGCACATCGCGCAGTTCGCAACGGCCCTCGATGACGTCGGCCAGGGTATGTTTGGGAGTCAGGCCCAGCAGGACATCGACATTGGCCAGTCCCAGGTCGGCATCCAGCAGCAAGACCCGCCGGCCGAGCTCAGCCAGAGCCAGGGACAAGTTCACTGACACATTAGTCTTGCCGACGCCACCTTTGCCGCCGGTCACCGCAATCACCTGTACGGGATGCATGCTGCCCATGTTCTTTCTTTACCTTGTCTTACTTAGACGGGGCCACATAACTGGCTGCGCGTTCACCATTGGAACAATGCATGGCAGACCATCGATGTAGATACACTGCAATCTATTCATGATTACCTCAGCCAACCCGTTTGGACGGGCTGTGGTAAAGGTCAGCGAACATGTCGGCCATGGCTTCCTCGCTGGGTTCTTCCTGCATCTGTACGCTTACCGCGCGACTCACCAGCTGATGCCGGCGAGGCAGGTGCAGATCGTCAGGAATCCGCGGACCATCAGTGAGATAGGCAACCGGCAGTTCATGACTGATGGCCAGGCTCAGCACTTCGCCAAGACTGGCTGTTTCATCAAGTTTAGTCAGGATGCAACCGGCCAGGCCGCAGCGTTTGTAGCTGTGGTAGGCGGCGGTCAGCACCTGTTTCTGGCTGGTGGTAGCCAGTACCAGATAGTTCTTCGCACGAATGCCACGACCGGCCAGGCTCTCCAGTTGCATGCGCAACGCCGGATCGCTGGCCTGCAGGCCGGCGGTATCGATCAGCACCACGCGCTTGCGCAGCAGCGGATCCAGTGCCTGGGCCAGGGACTGGCCCGGGTCCACATGGGTCACCGACACATTGAGGATGCGCCCCAGGGTCTTGAGCTGCTCCTGGGCGCCGATGCGGTAGCTGTCCATGCTCACCAGGGCAATGTTCTGCGCCCCGTACTTGAGCACGTAGCGCGCCGCCAGCTTGGCCAGGGTGGTGGTCTTGCCCATGCCGGCCGGGCCGACCATGGCGATCACGCCGCCCTCTTCCAGAGGCTCGACTTCCGGGGTCTGGATCATTCGCGCCAGGTGCGCCAGCAACATGCGCCAGGCCTGACGGGGTTCGTTGATTTCGGTAATCAGTGCCAGCAGGTCGCGGGCCAGCGGGCCCGACAGGCCGATGCGCTGCAGGCGACGCCAGAGGTTGGCCTGCTCCGGACGGCTGCCCTGCAATTGGCTCCAGGCCAGGGAGCCGAGCTGCACTTCCAGCAGTTCGCGCAGACCGTTGAGCTCGAAACGCATCGAGTCCAGCGCCCGCGTATCGGCAGGTGGCGCTGCAGGAGCCGGCGCCGGGCGCGGACGCTCGGTCAGGGTCGGCTCGATCAGGGGCTCGGCCGCGGTCAACGGCAGGCCGGCGAACAGCTGGCGATTGGTGATCGAGGCACTGTCGCCCTCGCCCCGCAGGCTTAGTTCGGCCTGGGCGGTGACAATCCGCGACTGGGTCTTGCGCAGCTCGTCCTCGAGTTCCATGTTCGGAACCCGTGGCGACAAGGCCGACAACTTGTAATCCAGCGCAGCCGTCAGCTCGACACCGCCGGCGATCCGCCGGTTGCCGATGATGGCGGCTTCAGCGCCCAACTCATCACGAACCAGTTTCATGGCCTGACGCATATCGGCGGCGAAAAAACGCTTAACTTGCATAACCCACTACCTCAGCCGTTGGGCCCTACTGTCGCAACGATGGTCACTTGCTTGTTGTCCGGAATTTCCTGGTACGCCAGCACATGCAAACCCGGGACGGCGAGACGGCCGAACCGCGAGAGCATGGCGCGGACCGGCCCCGCTACCAACAGAATCACCGGTTGACCTTGCATCTCTTGACGCTGCGCCGCATCGATCAGCGAACGCTGCAGCTTCTCTGCCATGCTTGGCTCCAGCAGAACGCCTTCTTCCTGGCCTTGTCCTGCCTTCTGCAGACTGCTGAGCAAAATTTGTTCCAACCTTGGCTCCAAGGTGATCACAGGCAGCTCAGACTCAGTGCCTACAATGCTTTGGACGATGGCACGAGACAATCCGACGCGTACCGCGGCAACCAAAGCGGCAGTATCTTGACTCTTGGCGGCATTGTTGGCGATGGCTTCGGCAATGCTGCGGATGTCGCGTACCGGCACCTGCTCGGCCAGCAGCGCTTGCAGGACCTTGAGCAACTGCGAAAGCGACAGCACGCCCGGCACCAATTCCTCGGCCAGCTTCGGCGAACTCTTGGACAACACTTGCAGCAACTGCTGGACCTCTTCGTGGCCGATCAGTTCGCTGGAGTGCTTGTACAGAATCTGGTTCAAGTGGGTGGCGACCACGGTACTGGCGTCCACCACGGTGTAGCCCAGGGACTGCGCCTGCGGCCGTTGGCTGATTTCGATCCACACCGCTTCCAGACCAAAGGCCGGGTCCCGAGCGGAGATGCCGTTGAGCGTGCCATAGACCTGCCCCGGGTTGATCGCCAGCTCGCGATCCGGATAGATCTCCGCTTCGGCCAGGATCACCCCCATCAGGGTCAGGCGGTAGGCGCTCGGCGCCAGGTCCAGGTTGTCGCGGATATGCACCGTGGGCATGAGAAAGCCCAGGTCCTGGGAGAGCTTCTTGCGCACCCCCTTGATCCGCGCCAGCAATTGCCCGCCCTGGTTGCGATCCACCAGGGGAATCAGGCGGTAACCGACTTCCAGGCCGATCATGTCGATCGGCGTCACGTCGTCCCAACCCAACTCCTTGGTTTCCAGGGCACGGGCCGGGGAAGGCAGCAGGTCCTGTTGACGCTGGACCTCTTCCAGAGCCTTGACCTTGACCTGATTCTGCTTTTTCCAGACCAGGTAAGCGGCGCCACCGGCCACGGCCGCCAGGCTGAGGAAGGAGAAGTGCGGCATGCCCGGCACCAGCCCCATCACGGCCATCAGGCCGGCTGCCACCGCCAGCGCCTTGGGCGAAGCGAACATCTGCCGGTTGATCTGCTTGCCCATGTCTTCGGAACCCGAAGCCCGGGTCACCATGATCGCCGCCGCAGTGGACAGCAACAGTGATGGCAATTGCGCCACCAAACCGTCACCGATGGTCAGCAAGGCGTATACCCGGCCCGCATCGCCAAAGCTCATGTTGTGCTGGAAGATACCGACGGCCATGCCGCCGATCAGGTTGATGAACAGGATCAGCAAACCGGCGATGGCGTCACCGCGCACGAATTTGCTGGCACCGTCCATGGAACCGTAGAACTCGGCCTCCTGGGCCACTTCGAGACGGCGCAGCTTGGCCTGGTTCTGGTCGATCAGGCCGGCGTTCAAGTCAGCATCGATGGCCATCTGCTTGCCGGGCATGGCGTCCAGGGTGAAGCGCGCGCTCACCTCGGAAATACGGCCGGCACCCTTGGTCACCACCACGAAGTTGATGATCATGAGGATCGCAAAGACCACGATACCGACCACGTAGTTGCCGCCGATCACCACCTCACCGAAGGCCTGGATCACCTTACCGGCAGCGGCGTGGCCCTCCTGGCCATGGAGCATCACCACCCGGGTCGAGGCCACGTTGAGCGCCAGGCGCAGCAGCGTGGCCACCAGCAGAATGGTGGGGAACACGGCAAAGTCCAGCGGCCGCAGGGCGTACACGCACACCAGCAGAACCACGATCGACAAAGCGATGTTGAACGTGAAGAACACGTCCAGCAGGAACGCCGGGACCGGCAACATCATCATGGCCAGCATGACCAACAGCAGCACCGGCACACCCAGATTGCCTCGACCGAGGTCAGCCAGGTTGCTGCGAGCCGTGTTGATTAACTGAGAGCGATCCACCGATTTACCCCGTTCCGTAAAGCAAACTTTTGACGCCTGAAGCGGCACGGGGCTGCTACTGCAAGAAACCTTCCAACTTTTACCGAAAGGAAATATGGCGCCGGCATTGAGCTGAAAATGCCGGAAACCTCAGATTGGCCGTGATTAATCCGGCAGCCAGGCAGCACGCCACGCCATCAATGCGCTAGCGTCCAGCATCCAGTCGCGCCGGACGACTTCACGCAGGGCATCCCCGGCCCGGGCATTGGCCTGTGGATCATCCAGATGCATGCGGATGGCCGCCCTCCAGTCCTGGAAGTGATTGGCAACCCGAGTCACCGGCAAATCACCGCGGAAACACGCCAGATCACTGCAGATGACCGGATAACCACAGGCGCCATACTCCAGGAGACGCAGGTTGCTCTTGCACTCGTTGAGCAGACTCTGCTGCATGGGCGCTACTGCCAGATCCAGATTCAGCCTGGCCAGCGCCGCCGGATACAGGCTGATCTCCACACCACGATGCACTTCCTTGACATAGGGCAGCAGTTCCTCGGGACAAGCCCCCATGAACACCCAGTCGACTTCCGTCGCCAGGGCTTTCACCACCTCGCCGATCACTTGAAGATTGGCCAGCTGCCAGTCCGCGCCCGCCCACCCTACCCGGGGCTTGTCGCCGGCACACCGCTGGCTGCTTGGCAACGCCCCCCAGCCCTGCTGGTCCAGGCGACTGTGGATGACCCGGGTATCCGGATGCAGGCCATGCAGAGCGTCGGCCAGGGCTTCGGTGGACACCACCAGGCGATCGACGCAGGCCACGGCTTCGCGCAAATAGTAGGAAATATCCCCAGGCGTCATGCCCTGGGCAGCCTCCCCGACAGCCAGGCTTGGCAGGTGATCGTTCAGCTCAAAGACCTTGAAACTGCGCGAGAAGGCTTGCGCACGACGCATGGCGCTGAGCGACTCCTCGCCGATGTGGCGCTGGAAAACCATCGAATCCGGGGCCACTCGCGCCAGTTCGGCCGGCGATAACAGCGCCATCGACAGCACCCCGTCGATCAGGCCCGCCGAACTCTGCTCCTCCATCGGTCGAATGGCCCGATAGTGACCACTGCCATAACGATCCGAAGGATGCACCAGCACCACTGGCAACGGGCGCCAGATCAGCGGACGCCAACTTAACGACGGCTCGGCCAGTTGGAAGCCCTTTGGCTGCCCCAGGGAAAAATTCAGGTTGTAGGCCGGGTCCCGCGCCAGCACCGAAAGCCAGCGCTGGGACAAGGCATCTTCATCCCGCGGCGCAAACGCGGCCGGCGGCATACCGTGCATGACCCGCGCACGCGGCGTCCACACCGTCAGATAACCATGGCCCGCCAGGCGCAGGCACAGGTCAATATCCGCTCCCGCCTCAGGGAACAGCTCGGCATCCCAGCCACCCACCCCATCAAACAGGGCCTTACGTACCATCAGGCAGATGTCGGCGACCGCACTGCAATTGCGATCCACCTGCAAGCCATTCATGTACCCGGCAGCGTCGGCCTGCTGCCCGGCAAATGCTGCCGCCCCGCCGGCCGCCAGCCCCAGGATCAATCCGCCATGGCTCACTTCGCCATCACTGGAGAGCGCTTTGGCCCCCACTACCGCCACCTCCTGGCGCAGCGCGTGATTCAACAGCGCATCAATCCAGCCACCGTCGAAGATCGCCGTCAGCGCACGCAGGAATACCAGATATTCACCAGAAGCCTGCTGCGCCCCCAGGTTGTTGGCGGTGGAACGATCCACGGCATAAGGCAGGCTGACTACCCGGATACGCTCAGCCGACAGCTCCGCGACAGCCTGCAACCACTGCCTTGCCTCTGCGGCCTGACAGGCGTTATCGACGATCAGCAACTCGTAGAAAGGGTAACGGGTGTGCTCCAGGACACTGAAAATACAGCGCTGCGCCGCCGCCAGGTCGTCACTCACCACCACCACGATCGATACCAGGGGGCGGGCCTGGTGCCCGTAGTCGATCAGATAGTGTCCCGCAAGCGAGCTGTCGACCTGCGCGCTGGCATAGCCACGCTGCGACAGGTGCTCGACCAGCGCACGGCGCTCATCTTCATTTTCACCCAGGGCCACGGGCGGACAACTCAGCAGCAATTCCGGGATATGCCCGAAACCGTCAATGCCACCTTGATTGATCAGGCGCAGGATCAGCTCGAACTCCAGGGCCCGCGCGTAGGCACCATCAAAACCACCCACCTCGATCAGCACCCGACGCCTGAAGATCCAGTGACGCGCCAGCACCCCCGGGAAACTCAGCAGGTAATCCAGGTTGAAGTCCGGGCGCAGCATGACCCCCGTGTCGCCATTGGCTTCTCGCAGCACGCCATCACAGAACACTGCACGGCAGTCGGGATCCGGCAGCAACTCCAGGCTGGCGACCAACAGGCCGCTTGGCGTGAACTCATCACCAGCGCGGACCAGCACACACCATTCGCATGCATCTTCTTGCAGCAAACGATTGACCTGCTCTGCGTAGTTCGCCTGAACCGGTGTGAAGTGCAACTCGGCGCCGCCGGCAACCAAGCCAGGCGCCTCATGCCCCAGTACCGTCACTTTCAGTTGCACAAGCCCCTGCGGCTGCGCCGCCAGGCTATGCAGGGTGCGCGCCAGCGCCTGGGCATCCGCGGCCAGATCAAGGACGATGATGCCGATTGAAGGAGCACCGCCGCCGGACTGCAGATAGCCCTCCATCAAATGCAACTGGGTCGGGCTTGGCACCCGCTGCTCGATCCAGCTGTTGATCTGCCGGTCGGCCACGCCCTTGGCGTAACTCTGGCGCAGAGCAGCCAGGATATCCACCGGCTCGAACCTGTCGCCGCCATACAGGGAACGCACCGAAACCAGATGGTTATCCAGCCCCCCTCGATGCCAGCCCAGTTCGCGCAATGTCCGTTTGAAATCAGCGTGCCCCTGGTTACCGATACCCGGCTTGTCGCGCCCCTGCTGACTGCCCTGCTGCAGGGACACTCGGAAATCGGTCAGCGGCTGCTTCAGCAACGCCAGGTTGCCCTTTTGCAGCAGCTTCACATACATCGCCAGGTCGCCCACCCAATAGATCAGGCAACCATTGAGCGACATAAGGCCATCCCCCAGCGCCAGCAGATCCTCTCGGCGACAAAGCACGCAACTCGGCTCGCCGATGAAGTTGAGGCTATGGTCGGCCAGCAGGCTGGTCAGCTCCTTGCCATCGATAACCACATCGGTAGCGAAAGGCAGGGATGTGGCCAGGGCATCCGGTTGCGGGACCCCGTCGGAATCGATCAGGCGGCGACGCGAAGACGCCATGGCCACAGAGGGATCTGACTCCATCGCAGCCACCAGTTGCGCGACACATTCAGGGTGCAATACATCGTCGTCATGGAGGAACTTGATGTACTTTCCACTGGCGACTTTTATGCACTCAATGGCATTGAAGAGCTCGCCGCGCAGAGACTCATTGAACTCATAGCGAATCGGAAAAGAGCAGGACTCCTGATAACGAGCCGTGCACTCACGGATGGTCCCGGTACGCGAGTCATCGCATACCACCACCTCCAGATGCTCGTAGCTCTGCGCACAGACACTGGCCAGCGCCGCTTCAAAGTAAGTTGCCTTGTAAGCAGGAATGACCACACTGACCAGTGGCTTTGCGCTCATATAAACCTTCTTGCTAGTTAATGCCGATAGCCCGCCACCTTCGCTCGAGTGGCACAGGCCCAATCAAATGGCGCGCCAATGCAGCGCGCCAGAACGCAGATCAATAGAAGTACAGGCAGGTATCCCAGCGCTCTTCGGTGTGGTGGCGCAGGCCGATCTTGTAGTCGCCACGCACACTTTCGACAAAACGGGTGATATCCAGCAAATCGCCAGACCGGTGATAAGCCGAAATGGCCATTTTCGGGCGCCCACGACTGATGTGCTCACGGGCCCCTTGCAAGGCCTGCAATTCCGCCCCTTCGATGTCCATCTTGATCAGCGTCGGGCTGTCATCAAGCAATGAATCCAGACGGCGCACATCGACATCCCGGCAGATGGCCTGGGCAGTAGCGGCAGATAACAGGTGACCGCCGTGCCCGCCCTCATGCAAGAACGGCATCTGCCCGTCTTCGTTGCTCAACGCACAACCCAGCAACTCGATGGCACCTGACTGGGCAGGCGCGAGAGTACCGTTGTAACCGCTGATGAAGGATTGAATGGTGGCCCGATTGACCTCGTCCGGCTCGATCATCCAGATCTTCTGGAAGCGGCCGTCGGTCGCATCGAGAAAGGCCTTGGCGGACTCGGCAATCGAGGCGCCACAGTCAGCGAAGCGCTCATTCTGGTCAGGCAGCCACAAGCCGGAACGGAAATACAGGGTCAAGTAGGGCTTGGCAGCGTTGAGTATCCACTCGGGGTCGCACGTCAAATGGCCGAGCAAAACGCTGAACAGGGTGAAGCGTGAATAGTCATCGTCCAGACGCCGCCCGAGAGCGATCAACTCCTGGGCGTGAGCAACAATGTAGCTGCCCCAGTCATCAATCCGATGGTCGCTCGCCGGGTTGATGGAAAGCAGCCGCAAGCCCTGCTCAAAGTTGAGCATGGGGATGTTGTTGCGCAGCGCCAGGCTTTTGAAATAACGCCGGGAGTGATCATACCGACAGCCATTGACACTGATCAGCGCAGTATCCCGGGCCAACTTCAGGAAGGCATCCGAACTGATCACCGGAACGCCATGAAAGCTTTCCATCTTGCCGGCCTTGAAGTCGTCGACCACGGCAACAATCCGCACTCTGCCGGCAGCTTCATTGATAAAGAGTTGAGAGAACTGGGTCGTTCCCAACAGCACGACTTTTGTTTCACGCCCATTTGCGTCGTAGACATGACAGGCCTCAGGCGCAATACAGAAGCGCGGATCATGTTGATACGCAGAGACCGCCCGCTGAAAGATGGTGACCAGGTTTTCGTAGTTACCAGCCACTTCCAGCCCTTTAACACCAGCATAATTACTCGGCATACCCACTCCAGAAACGGCCCGCCCAATTGCCTGAGCGAATCGGCAAGATAATTAATATTCAGTTTTTCAGGATTCTGGCGCCATCTGGCATCAGGGCATCATAAAAGGACTTGTCAGCAAGGACTTCCGGCAACTTCCCGCCCAACAACCACTCGCAATGGCGACCGACTTTCGTGCCCGCCAGCGCAAAGCTGCCAGCGGAGAGCGTGGTGCCCCTGCCGATTTCCACGCCGCGCCCCAGGGTCACACCCGCCTGCAAGGTCACACAGGCCCCTAACTGCACGGAGCAGTCCAGAGTTACCTGGCGATCAAGCCAGGAGCCCAGCCCCACTACCGCACCGGAGGCCAGGTTGCAGCCCGCACCCACATAGGCATTGCCTTGCAGAACGGCGCTTTCTTCAACAATGGATCGAGGCGAAACCAGATTGAACAGGCGATACCCCGCCAACCGAACCTGGGAAATCAGCTTGTGTCGCGAGTAGTTGACCGCACGCTCATCCAGCGCCACAAACACTTCGAAGTCTTGCGCCGGATACCGATCGATGAATTCATCCAGCTGAAAGTTGTAACGATCAGCCGAAAGCAGGCGGTGCTGCACATGGGGCAAGCCCAGCTCAGTGGCCATCTGGCAGGCATGCTCGAAGGCCCAGCCCTCCCCCAGCACGATATGGCGAGTCATGGGCGCTCTCCCAAAACATGAGTTCTATACCAGAGATGCTGTTGAACGATATGCGCCTCATACTCGCCGTGCATGAAGCGCCGAGAGTGCTCACCGAACCCATCCTGCAAACGCTCGAGCACAACCGTGTCCTCGGCTATGACCTTGCGCTCGCCACGAATCAAAGTTGCCAGCAACGCAGTAAAGTCGGTGCGGACATCCTTGCGTGTGGCGGTCATCATCCACAGGTGATAGTCGGTAACCCCAGGGGATACGGGATCGTACTGCTGAAGTAGAAAGTGATCACCCTTGACACTACAGAAGTTGACATTGGGATAAATGAACCAGTTGTAGTAGGCATGTTCACTGCCATATTTTTCGCACAACGGCGCAAACCAGTTCTCGTAGGGCTTGATCAGAGCCTTGGTGCTGTAACTCAACGAGTCAAGTTCAGGAGATTCGGCAGCAGAAATCAGCCTGATGACTTCCGAAGCCCCATCATCGCCAACTACAGGGATCTCCTTGACCATTTGATTCATGGCCGGCATGAAGGTTTGCGGATGAATAAAAGGAACGTGGTTATAGTCTTTCACGTTCTCCATATTCAACTTCCAGTTATACCGGACCTGATGGCAACTGTAGATAATCTGCGAATCCAGATGAGAGGACACATCCTGCAACTGCCCGATGAACTCATCCGTAAATTGCTCATTCAGTGCAATGGGACTCTGCGCAAAATTCACAAACAACAACTGGCCGACTTCCTCCAGATGAAGTTTCTTCAGGCAGATCTTTTCTCGCTCCGCGGCACTGAACTGGTAAAGCCCATGATTGGGTATGCCACGCAACTCGCCCTCGGCACCAAATGACCAGGCATGGTAAGGGCAGACCATAGGGCGCTTGCCGGCACTCTCGGTCTGAATAGGCGACAGCCGATGGGGGCACTCATTGATAAAGGCCCGGATACCGGCTTCGGTTCTCTGAACCAGGATCGGCACACCCGCCACCTTGCGAGTGAAGAACTGATTTCGCTCGCGCACCATCGACGTGAACCCGACGAAGGTCCACAACGCGCCAAACAAGTGGGCACGCTCGCGAGAAAGAGTTTCCTGGGAGGTGTAATGGCTTGCATCCAACGCATGACGCGACATAAAACGTATCCACAAAAAAGACCGAGCAGCGAGATGAATACCCAGCCTTCAATCCTGCTTGGTGAAAATGACTCGAGCAGGGTTGCCCACCACCGTCGCACCGGCAGGAACATCCTTGAAGACCACGGCTCCCATGCCGATCACCGCTCCATCACCCACAGTGACCCCGCGGGACAGCATGGCCCCGGAGTTGATCACCACACCGTTGCCCACCTTGACGTAGCCAGCCAACAAACAACGGGGAGCGATATGTACATAGTCGCCAATCACTACGTCGTGACCGATCATGCTGTCTTGATCGATAAAGCAGTAATTACCGATCTGACTATCAACGCCGCAACTTACGTCATAGCCGAAAAACGTTGGCCCCCAAGCGGTTCTAACACCAAGGAAACCAGGTCTTCCATAGTCAATGAACTTCGCGCCTTTGCCGAGCAGCAGTTTCACCTGTTTTTCTCTACTCGCAGGATCTCCGATCGCAACGATAAACAAGTCGTCGGACTGTGGTTGAAAATGCTCCGGATACCCTAACCAGGGACAATTAAGAATCTCCGCTACAACCTCAGGCCCGCGCTCATCCAGAAAACCGGCGATGATCCAATCAATTCCACAGGCTACATCAGCTTCCACTCGAGCCAGGACCTGACGCCCAAGTCCGCCAGCCCCCAATATGATCATTCGCCGCATATCGCCCCCATGGCTCGTTAAAGGGTTAACCCACCGTCCATGATAAGCGTCGAGCCAGTTATCCATCGGCTTGCATCGGAGAGCATGAAAATGCATGCATTGGCTACATCATCCGGCATACCAAAGCCCAGAAGTTGCCCTTGGCCCAGTGTATCCATGGAGATCATCTTTTCAGCATCGTCCACCAAAGGCGTATGTACCAATGCCGGCGAGAGACAATTAACCCGGATCCTATGTTTAGCCACTTCCGTTGCAAGACATCGCGCCATGGCAATCAATGCCGCCTTGGTACCGGAATAGCCGCCAACCCCTGCCACTCCAATATGCGCAGCAATGGATGCAATAAATAAAATAGCCCCATCAGCCGCAACAAGATTGCGCCTCAAAATACCTTGAGTCAGCAGAAAAGGGGCTTCGACATTGGTTCGGTGAAGCACTTGAAGATGGGACTCAGTCATCATCCGAGTTGGAGACAACCTGGAGATCCCCGCTGCATGCACCAAACCGTTTATCTTCGAATCGAGTGCTGCGATTACAGCATCTCGCTCAGCCGCAACGGTAAGATCCGCTACAACCATTTTATGATCCAGACTCGAAATGCTCTGCAACTCTTCAAACGTCTTGGTCAAGCGTTCCCGATCACGCCCAGTGGCAATAATCTCGGCGCCCATGCGAGCACAATTCAAAGCCGTTGTGAGTCCAATCCCCGAACTGGCCCCGGTCACCAAGACCCGCTTGCCCTTGAGACTGAATGGATTAAAGCTGTTATCAGCACTCACTATGCTGCCCTCCGAAGAAATTTGCGGCCAGTGGGAGGAGTGACCTCCCGGCCCTATCAGGACTCAATCAAATCAGGAAACTTCGCCCCTTGGATATCCACCAAGCAGGTTCCCCATGACAGGCCAATACCAAACCCTGACAGCACTAAACGCTTAGTTCCTTCTTCAAGCTGTTTATTAATTCGCGCAGTCATGGTGACTGGCAGCGAAGCACCGCTGGTGTTGCCAAAATCCCGCAAGGTCGAAGGAACTTTCTCGACTGGAAGTTCCAACTTTCTACGAATGGTTTCGTTGATCATGCGGTTGGCCTGGTGAAAGATGAAGTAATCGACTCCGTCTTTCGAGGCATTGGCATATTCAAGCAACTTTTCTACCGCCGGCGGAACCCGCTGAGTGGAAAAGCTCAGCACAGCAGTACCATCGAGTTGCAAGTCGATCGCTCGATGCCAGTGATCATTTTCATTCTCACGGAAAGGCACCAGATGCTGTATGCCTACCGGCTCACGATGCCCACCAACCGGGAGGATGATCGCTTTGTGGCCGCTACCATCGCTATTCAGGTCGAAGTACATGGGCGGGGCATCCGCACAGAACTCCATCGCCGTAGCGGTGCCGGCATCCGAAAAGATCGGGTCATTGAGCTGGGCACCGCTATCCCCAACCAGCACCAAGCCTTTCTTGATACCTCCGGCGCTGATCAGCGATCCAAGCAGATGCAGGCCGAACGGATAGCCGGAACACCCGAGGTTGACGTCGAACGCCAGGGTGGTATGGGGCAACCCCAGACGATCCTGAAGAATGATCGCAGTGGCAGGCGCCAGGTAGTCCGGGGACTGGGTAACCACGATCAGCGCGTCGATTTCCTCGAGCTTCCACTCCAGGCTTTCAATCAGCTTGGAGGCTGCATCGAAGGCCAGGTCGGAAAAACACTGCCACTCTTGCGTCAGCCTTCGCAGCTCGATACCGATATTGCGCACCAGCCTTTCGCGCTCTGGACGAATCTGCGGCTTGCAATCAGTCAGATTGGAAACAACTCGTTTAGGAACGCAAGTTGCCATACCGGCAAAGCGCACGGAATTCAACGTAACGAGTGGCATGAGGCTTATCCTACCAAGTTGTAAAGATCACCAACGGTAACAGACTTTTCAAGGTCGTCGCCCGTGATCACTTTCTTGTACTCAATATCAAACATGACAATCACACCCAATGCGGCGAGCGAATCCCACTCTGGCAAATTGCGCAACTCCGTCTCCATGGTGACTTCAACTGGCTCCTGAAAATCGGTGGCAGACAGAAAGTTTTCGATAAATGCTTCTTTGCTCATAACAGCCTCTTAATAATCAGAATCTGCGGTTTAAAATTCCGCAAAACACTCGCCTTCTTGGCGAAAGTCCCTCTCCAGTACGTTATATATTCGCCGAGTTTCCTGAGCGAATGACAGCAACGATCCGTTGCAGGTCCTCTGGCTCCAACCCTGGATAAATGGGCAGACAGATAACCTTTTCAGCCAATGCTTCGGCCACTGGCAAAGCATGGCGATGAAGTCCCTCCATACCTTCATACACCGACATCTGGGTAATCAGGGGATAGAAATAACGGCGCGCGAATATATTGTGCTCCTGCAACAACCCATAGAGTTGATCGCGGCTCAGCGCATATTCGGGCTCAATGGCAATCGGAAAGTAGGCATAGTTCGAGACAAGAGCGGCCGGTACCGGGTCCAGGTTAATACCTTTGATGGTTCGCAACTCAGAGCGATAGAAACAATCGATAGCTCTACGCTGTTCCAGGGCCGCGTCGATATGCTGCAGCTGCAAGAGCCCGAACGCAGCATTTACTTCACTCATCTTGCCGTTGATGCCACAGGTCACCACCGTGACCTCATCCACAAAACCAAAATTCCTCAATTGATCGATATGCAACTTTGTCTGTGCATCCGGGCTGATGATCGCACCGCCCTCGAAGGTATTGAAGACCTTGGTTGCATGCAGACTCAGGACACTGAGGTCGCCATGGCGCAGTACACTGCCACCGGCATCTTCCACGCCAAACGCGTGGGCGCCGTCAAAAATTACTTTCAATCCATGTTTATCGGCGATGGCCTGAATCGCCTCTACATCACAGGGATTGCCATAGCAGTGCACCGGCATGATGGCGGTCGTCTGTGGCGTAATGGCCTGTTCTATCTTTTTAGGGTCGATGTTGAAGGTCTGTGGATCGATATCGACAAACACCGGGGTCAAGCGATTCCACACCAAGGCATGGGCCGTAGCGACAAAAGAATAAGGCGTGGTAATCACTTCACCCTTCACATGCAGTGCTTGTAAAGCGGTAATCAGGGCCAATGTTCCATTGGCAAACAACGACAAATGCCCGACCCCCAAGTAACGAGCCAGTGCTTGCTCAAGTTCTTGATGGAAGGGACCGCAATTGGTCAGGCGCTTGTTTTTCCAGATCTGCTCCAGATAAGGAACAAATTCCTCTAACGGCGGCAGTAGCGGACTGGTAACTGTAATTATTTTTTCCATGACTTATCAGTTCTGAGCAGTTCGAACATCCCAAAGAACAAAGTCAATCCACCCGCTTTTTTCAGATTGATTCTGCCTAGTCAAAAAAGTAACCATTTCCATACACTGGCTACCCACAAGCAATAATCCAGCCAACAATCTGGCGGCGCTCGCCTCAGGAGTCGCGCTGCAGATCCGGCGGAATCGGCAGATCCTTGAGCGGATCCGGGCGCTTGCCCTTGCCCGCGCGGTGCTGGCGGATCTGATAGACGTAGGCCAGTACCTGGGCCACCGCCAGGTAAAGCCCGGCAGGAATCTCTTCCTCAAGCTCGGTGGAATAGAAGATCGAACGCGCCAGGGCCGGCGACTCCAGCAGCATGACCTCGTGAGCCACGGCGATCTCGCGAATCTGCAAGGCCAGGAAGTCGCTGCCCTTGGCCAGCAGCACCGGCGCCCCGCCCTTCTCGGCATCGTATTTGAGCGCCACGGCGTAGTGGGTCGGGTTGGTGATGACCACATCGGCCTCCGGGATCGCCGCCATCATCCGCCGCTGGGACATCTCGCGCTGCAACTGGCGAATCCGCTGCTTGACCTCAGGCCGCCCCTCCTGGTCCTTGTGCTCGTCGCGCACCTCCTGCTTGGTCATCAGCAACTTCTTGTGGGCCTGGTACAGCTGCACCGGCACATCCACTGCAGCAATCAGGATCAGCCCGCAGGCCATCCACAAGGTGCTCCAGCCCACCACCTGGATGCTGTGGATGATCGCCTTCTCCAGGGGCTCATGGGCGATACGCAAGAGGTCGTCGATATCTGCCGAGAGCACCGAGAGCGCCACGAACAGCACCAGGGCAAACTTGGCCAGGGCCTTGAGCAGTTCGATCAACGCCGTGGGGGAAAACATCCGCTTGAGGCCGTTGGCCGGGTTCATCCGGCTGAACTTGGGCGCCAGGCTCTTTCCGGCGAACAACCAGCCGCCCAGGGAAATGGGGCCGATGACCGCCGCCAGCAGCAGGGTCAGCAGTACCGGCTGCACCGCCAGGATGGCGATCTTGCCCGAATGCAGCAGGTACAGGCCCATGGCCCCTGGGCTGAGCAGCACTTCACGGGGCAGGGAGAAATTCAGGCGCATGATTTCCAGCAGGTCCAGGGCCAGGCCACCACCATAGACCAGCAGACCGCCCGCCCCCGCCAGCATGATGGCCAGGGTATTGAGCTCTTTGGAACGGGCAATCTCGCCCTTTTCCCGGGAGTCCTTTTTGCGTTTCTCCGTGGGCTCTTCTGTCTTGTCCTGACCGCTCTCGCTTTCTGCCATGGCTCAGCGCGCCTTTGCCTGTTCGCGTAAGAACTGCAAGGCCTCGGAGGCCAGCGGTTGATACTGGTTGAGAATGTCGGCCAGGCTGATCCAGACAATGCCCATGCCCAGCACCAGGGTCAGGGGAAAGCCGATGGAGAAGATGTTCAATTGCGGCGCCGCGCGAGTCATGACGCCAAAGGCGATGTTCACCACCAGCAGCGCGGTGATCGCCGGCAATACCAGCAGCAGCGCCGCTCCCAGCACCCAACCGAGCTTGCCCGCCAGCTCCCAGTAATGGTTGACCATCAGGCCGCCACCCACCGGCAGGGTGGTAAAGCTCTCGGTAAGCACCTCGAACACCACCAGATGGCCGTTCATGGCCAGGAACAACAGGGTCACCAGCATAGTAAAGAACTGCCCGATCACCGCCACCGACACACCGTTGGTGGGGTCGACCATGGAAGCGAACCCCATGCCCATCTGGATCGCCACGATCTGTCCGGCAACCACGAAAGCCTGGAAGAACAGTTGCAGGGAAAACCCCAGTACCGCGCCGATCAGGATCTGTTCGGCGACCAGCAACAGGCCACTGAGATCCAGGGCATGCACTTCGGGCATGGGCGGCAGCCCCGGCGCTATCACCACGGTGATCGCCAGGGCAAAGTACAAGCGTACCCGCCGCGGCACCAGGGTGGTCCCGAAGACCGGCATCACCATCAGCAGCGAGGTGACCCGGAACAGCGGCAACATGAAGCTCGCCACCCAGGTACTGATCTGGGTGTCGGTCAACGCCAGCAGGGACATGGGCTCAGCCGATCAACTGCGGAATACTGCCGTACAACTGACGGATGTATTCCATGAAGGTTTGCACCAGCCAGGGCCCGGCGACAATCAGGGTCACCAGCATCACCAGCAGGCGCGGCAGGAAGCTCAGGGTCTGTTCGTTGATCTGGGTGGCAGCCTGGAACATGGCCACCATCAGGCCCACCAACAAGCTGGGCACCACCAGCACCGCCACCATCATGGTGGTCAGCCAGAGCGCTTCGCGAAACAGGTCTACCGCGACTTCCGGAGTCATTGTCGATCACCCGCAAACAAGGTTTTAAACACCACCGAAACTGCCCGCCAGGGTACCGATGATCAACGCCCAACCGTCCACGAGGACGAACAGCATGATCTTGAACGGCAGGGAAATGATCAGGGGCGAGAGCATCATCATGCCCATGGCCATCAGCACACTGGCCACCACCAGGTCGATGATCAGGAACGGAATGAAGATCATGAAGCCGATCTGGAACGCAGTCTTGAGCTCGGAGGTGACGAAGGCCGGGACCAGGATGGTCAGCGGCGCCTGGTCAGGGCTGGCGATGTCGGTGCGCTTGGACAGGCGCATGAACAGCTCCAGGTCGCTGCTGCGGGTCTGCGCCAGCATGAAGTCCTTGATCGGCACCTGAGCCTTGGCCACGGCGTCCTGGGCGGTGAGTTTTTCCGCCAGGTAAGGCTGCAAGGCGTCCTGGTTCACCCGGTCGAACACCGGCGCCATGATGAACATGGTAAGAAACAGCGCCATGCCGGTGAGGATCTGGTTCGACGGGGTCTGCTGCAGGCCCAGGGCCTGACGCAGGATCGAGAAGACGATGATGATCCGGGTGAAGCTGGTCATCAGCATGACGAACGCTGGAATGAAGCTCAGCGCCGTCATGATCAGCAGGATCTGCAGACTGACCGAATACTCCTGCTGGCCGCTGGCATTGGTGCCAAGGGTGATCGCCGGGATCGACAACGGGTCCGCCGCCAACGCCAGCGGCGCCGCCAGCATCAGTGCCAACGTCAAGATGATGCGCAACGGCATTACTTCTTATCCTTCTGATCCTTGCCCAACAGCTCCATCAGGCGCTGGGCGAACTCGGGCGTCGCCTGCTCGGCACTGGGCACCTGCACCGGCTCCTTGAGTACATGCAACGGGGTGATGGTGCCCGGGGTCAGGCCCAGCAGGATCTGCTCGTTGCCAACCTGCACCAGCACCAGGCGATCGCGCGGGCCCAGAGCCCGGGAGCCGATCAGTTCGATCACCTGCCCCTTGCCGGCAGGACCGGCCTGCTGCACCCGGCGCAACAGCCAGGCCAGGAAGAAGATCACGCCGATCACCAGCAGCAGGCCCAGTACCAGCTGGGTCAACTGGCCGCTGACACTGCCGGTCACGGGCGCAGCCGCAGCCACCGCGGCGGTGGCCGCCGGCTCCGCGGCCAGGGCGCTCAGGGGCAGCGCAAATGCAATGCCAAGCAGCTTGTTCACTTAGCGCAGCTTCTTGATGCGTTCGCTGGGGCTGATCACGTCAGTCAGGCGAATGCCGAACTTTTCGTTGACCACAACCACCTCGCCATGGGCGATCAGGGTGCCGTTGACCAGCACGTCCAGCGGCTCGCCGGCCAGGCGATCGAGCTCGATCACCGAGCCCTGGTTGAGCTGCAGCAGGTTGCGAATGTTGATATCGGTGCTGCCCACTTCCATGGAGATCGATACCGGGATATCCAGAATCACGTCCAGGTTAGGGCCGTCCAGGGTGACCGGCTCATGGTTCTTCGGCACGCTGCCGAACTCTTCCATCTGCAAGCGCCCGGAACTTGACGCGGCGCCGGCATCCGCCGCCAGCAGGGCATCGATATCCGCCTGACCGGCATCACCGGTTTCTTCCAGCGCAGCAGCCCACTCGTCGGCCAGCGCCTGGTCGTCCTGGGAGTTAATTTCGTCAGCCATCTTGGGTCCTCGACGGGCAAAAATTCATTGAACAGCAAACAGGTTGGAGCGCCGCTCAACGGCGCTCGATCGGCTCGATCACTTGCAGCGCCAGGTTGCCCTTGTGGGAACCCAGCTTGACCTTGAACGACGGCACGCCATTGGCGCGCATGATCATGTCTTCGGGCAGTTCCACCGGGATTACATCGCCAGGCTGCATGTGCAGGATGTCCCGCAGGCGCAACTGACGACGGGCGACAGTGGCGCTCAGCGGCACGGCCACATCCAGCACGTCCTCGCGCAGAGCCTTGCTCCAGCGTTCGTCCTGGTCGTCCAGGTCGGACTGGAAGCCGGCGTCGAGCATTTCGCGGATCGGCTCGATCATCGAATACGGCATGGTCACGTGCAGGTCGCCGCCACCGCCATCGAGCTCGATGTGGAAGGTCGACACCACAATGGCTTCGCTGGGACCGACGATGTTGGCCATGGCCGGGTTCACTTCCGAGTTTATGTACTCGAAGTTGACCGGCATGATCGCCTGCCATGCTTCCTTGAGATCGACGAAGGCCTGTTCCAGCACCATGCGCACCACCCGCAGTTCGGTCGGGGTGAATTCGCGCCCTTCGATCTTCGCGTGGCGGCCATCGCCGCCGAAGAAGTTGTCCACCAGCTTGAATACCAGCTTGGCGTCAAGAATGAACAGCGCGGTGCCGCGCAGCGGCTTGATCTTCACCAGGTTCAGACTGGTGGGTACGTACAGCGAGTGCACATACTCGCCGAACTTCATTACCTGCACGCCACCCACTGCCACGTCAGCCGAACGGCGCAGCATGTTGAACATGCTGATACGGGTATAGCGAGCGAAACGCTCGTTGATCATTTCCAGGGTCGGCATGCGTCCACGGACGATGCGATCCTGGCTGGTCAGG
This sequence comes from Pseudomonas protegens CHA0, assembly GCF_000397205.1. Classification (NCBI taxonomy): domain Bacteria; kingdom Pseudomonadati; phylum Pseudomonadota; class Gammaproteobacteria; order Pseudomonadales; family Pseudomonadaceae; genus Pseudomonas; species Pseudomonas protegens. The sequence goes on along the minus strand of NC_021237.1, from coordinate 1,871,725 downwards.
TCGTAGCTTTTGACACTGCCGGGCTCGGCAGCGTGTTCGGTCTGTACCAGACCGTCGTCGACGCCATGCAACAGCGCATCGATCTCATCCTGGGACAGCAGGTCCTGCACGGCCATGTCGTGTTCCTACTGCAGTACGAAGTTAGTAAAGAGCAACTGCTCGACCACCACTTTGCCCACCTCTTTCTGCGCCACTTCCTGAACGCTGGCGGTGGCCTTCTGGCGGAGCATTTCCTGGCCGACCGGAGTGGCCAGGGTGTCGAAACTCTGCCCGGAGAAGAGCATGACCAGGTTGTTGCGGATCACCGGCATGTGCACTTTCAGCGCATCCAGGTCGGCCTGATTGCGCGCCAGCAGGGTAATGCTCACCTGCATGTAGCGCTGCCGGCCGTTCTGCGTGAAGTTGGCAACAAAGGCTGGGGCCATGGGCTCGTAGATCGCCGCAGGCTTGACGTTGCTGGCGGTCTCTGCAGCCGGGGCCGGCTTGCTCTGAGCACTGTGCATGAAGTACCAGGTGGCGCCGACCGACAGGCCGATGGCCAGCAACAACGCCAGGACAATCAAGAGGATAAGCTTGAGTTTGCTTTTCCCTGCGGTGGGTTTTTCTGCTGCTTCGCTCTTCGCCATGCCAATAATCCGTCACTAATCGGGGGTTCACAGTCGCACGGCAAGGCAAGAGCAAGTGTTATGCCAGATTTGTCAGAAAGGCAGGGATCAACAGCGAAGGGCAATGCTGCGAAGGGAAACCTGGGGTGCAAGCTGTTGCAGTTACACCGCGAGGATCAGTGCAGGGGCCGGTAGCGACCCCCGCCACAGGTCAGGCGTAGTAGTCGACGGCGCTGCTGCCGATCACGGTCTGTACCGGAGCCTGCACTTCTGCCACGGCCGGGGACGACTCATCATCGCCATTGTCCAGGCGCCCGCCGCTGGTGCTGGAACCGCTGCGGCGATTCTGCTCCTGCTGCGCCTGCTCCTGGCCCTGCCAGCCACGGGACTGATCGGAGACGTTGACGTCCACCTGCCCCAGGCCCTGCTGGTTGAACATGTCGCGCATGCGGTGCATCTGCCCTTCCAGGGCTTCGCGAACCCCAGCATGGGCACTCATGAAGGTGACCTGGGTCTGCTGGTCCGGAATCATGTGCACGCGAATGTCCAGGCGCCCCAGCTCGGCCGGCTGCAACTGGATGTCTGCCGACTTGAGGTTGGTGCTGGACAGGTACATCACCCGATTGACCACCTCTTCGGTCCAGCCATTCTGGTGCATGGCCAGCGGCTGGTTGACCGGCACCGCGTTGGCCGTCTTGGGCGTCGCGGCCTGGGTCAAGGCCGCCAGGCGATTGGCGAAATCATCCACCCGGGTATCACTGGAAGCCCCCTTGAGGTCCTTCAAGCCATCGGCGATCAACCCGCTAAAGGCCTTTTCGCCGCCCTGCTCGGTGCCGCTCTTGCCCGCCTGCTGCTCGAGCATGCCGGCCATGCCATTGGCGAAGTTCTGCACCGAGGCCAGCTGCCCTTCATTGCCGGCATTGCCTGGCGCGGCCTTCGGCTGGCTCTGGCTGGACGCCGACACATGGCCGCCCTGCTCCATGGCCAGGCGCACCGCAGGTAAGGCATCCAGAGGATCAGCCTCGGGGTCGAATTCAGGCTTGGCCGGCTCGACGGGTGGCGCCACCACTGCGGCAACGAGGGCCGGCGCAGGGGCGACGGGAGCCGCCTCGACCTGAGGCGGCGCAGGTGTCGCCGGGGCCGGTTCAGCCGGCACCACAGGCTGTGGCGGCGCGACCTGTACCAGGCTTGGATCCAGCATCGGATCGCTGGGGGGCGGGGTGTCGGTTTGTGCGGTATCAGCCGGCTTCGCAGCATCAGTGGGCGCTGTTTTGCTGTCGCTGCCGGCCGGCTTGTCGGCAGGCAAGGATTTGCCGCTATCGGCAACGGCTGGCTGCGGCGCGGCAGAAGAGTCCTTGCTGACATCCTTCTTCGGGCTACTGTCAGCCCCCTTGTCGCGCACCGGCTTGGGCGAGTTGTCGGCAAAGCTTGGAGGCTTGGCCTGCGGCTGGTTCTGGGATTCCTTGGCGTAGAGCTGCGCGAAGCTGGAAGCCTTGTCCCCAGGCTCGGCAATGCTCGCCAGGGGGCTGACAGGTGCCGCTTGAGTCTTGGACTTAGCGCTGGCCTGGGCAGTGGCCTGAAGAAGCGAATTAGGGGTAACAGCCATGGGACAGTCTCCGCTGCACGGGGATCATAGGTACAGTTGGAAGACTTGACTGCAAAGGCCGGGCCAGCTTTAACAATCCGCAGATAAAAAGCTGTTTCTCAACAATGAAAGCGCTGCAGCTCCTGCTCGCACAAGCGTCGAACGATAGCGAACTCGCCGTCGATCTCCCCCACCAATTGTCGAATGCCATCTGCGGCCGACTGCCCGGCCCGCAGTTCCAGCTGATGACAGAGTTCGGCCAGGCGGGTGGCGCCCATGTTGCTGCTGCTGCCCTTGAGGCTGTGGGCGGTGGCTACCAGCAAAATCGTATCCTCGGACTTATGCAGCAGCCGCACACGCTCCTCGGAATCGCAGACGAAGGTATCCAGCAGGACGGGATATTCATCCTCCATGACCTCTTGCAAAGCATTGAGCACCGTGTGGTCCAGATGAATCTCAGCCACTTGTTCACTCCTTGATCAAGAACCCGGGAATTATGCCAGAGCCTCCCAAGAAAACTCCACGCAGACACTGCGCCCATCATCCGCCCACACGGCCTGCCGGCTCATCTGCCGGATCAGACTGACGCCACGCCCCGACAGACGCTCCATATCATTGGGCCGCGCCAGGACCGCAGCCACATCGAAGCCCTCGCCACTGTCCTCGACGCGCACCACCAGGCGCCCTCCCGCTTCCAGGGGCTGCACTTGCAGATGCACCCGGACAAAACCCTCCTGCAACTGCGCAAGCCGGGTCGAGCGTTCGCGGTAATAGCGGGTGAACCCCTCGGCATCGCGCTTGAGCCGCGAATCGAGCTTGAGCACGCCATGTTCCAGGGCATTGGAGTAGAGCTCTGCCAAAACGCTGTACAGCGCCCCGCTCTGGGAGCGCAGGCCATGCACCTCAAGCAACAGTTGCAGCAGATAGGGCAAGGGATTGAAACGCTTGAGGGTGGCAGCCCGAAACTCGAAACTCACCGACCAGTCCAGCGGGCAGGACTGGCCACTGTCGGAGTACACCAGAGCCGGCGGCGCCAACCGGGGAAACTCCGGCAACCCCACCTCGACCATGCTCACATCATCCCGGGCACTGCCGCCAAAGCGCTCCAGGGCCTGCCGGATCTCTTCGAACAGCTGATCTTCCTGGCGATTGGCGGCAAACACCTGATGCAATCGCTCGACGCCAAACAGTTGCTCCTCGGTATTACAGGTATCGATCACCCCATCCGACAACAGGAAGACGCGGTCTCCCGGCGCCATGGAAAACACTTCGGTGCTGTCCTCGAAGGCCTCGGCGCTCAACACACCCAAGGGCAAGTGGCGAGCCACCAGCGGCGTGCGTACGCCGCTGGCGTGCCGATACAGATACCCTTCGGGCATGCCGCCGTTCCACACCTCCACCGCCCGCCGCTGGGAACTCAGGCACAGCAGGGTGGCACAGCAGAACATGTCCACGGGCAGGATGCGCTTGAGCTTGGCATTCATCTCCCGCAGGGTTTCCGGCAGGCCGTAGCCCTTGGCGGTCATGCCGTAGAACACCTCCGCCAGCGGCATGGCGCCTACCGCCGCAGGCAGCCCATGGCCGGTGAAATCCCCCAGCAGTACGTGCATGTCTCCGGCCGGGGTGTAGGCCGCCAACAACAGGTCGCCGTTGAACAGGGCATAGGGCGATTGCAGGTAACGGATATTCGGCGCATCCAGGCAGCCGGCATGGGCGACCTTGTCGAACACCGCCTTGGCCACCCGCTGCTCGTTGAGCAGGTAGTCGTGGTGGCGAGTGATCTGGTCACGCTGGTGCAGCACGGTCTCTTGCAGACGGCGCAGGCGGTCCATGGCGTTGATCTTGGCCCCCAGCACCACCGGGTTGTAAGGCTTGGCTAGAAAGTCGTCGCCACCCGCTTCCAGGCAGCGGGCCAGGGCCTCGCCGCCGCTCAAGGAGGTGAGAAAGATGATCGGCACCAGGGTCTCGCCAGCCAGGGCCTTGATCCGCCGGGCAGCCTCGAAACCGTCCATCACCGGCATCAATGCATCCATCAGCACAATGTGCGGGCGCTGTTGCTGAAACAGCTGCACCGCCTCGGCGCCGTTGCTTGCCGCCAGCACCTGATGCCCCTGGCGCCGGATGATGCTGGACAGCAGCATGCGGTCCGCTGCGCCATCTTCGGCGATCAGCACACACAGGGGCTCGAGCATCGACCGCATACCGGTCAACTGATGTCGAAAAGCTTGTCGAAGTTGGAGATGGCGAGGATCTTGCGCACATCCGAGTTGCTGTTGATTACCCGGACATCGGCGTTGTCGCCGCCGGCGTGGTCACGCAGCAACAGCAGCATGCCCAGGGCCGAACTGTCGAGATAGGTGGCTTCCTTGAGGTCCACCACGATGGACTCCGGTGTCCGGTTGAGTCGCTCGTAGGATTCGCGAAACTCCTGGTGGCGTCCGAAATCGAAACGGCCTCTGATGGAGATCGTGAGTTTTTGCCCGTCCGGGGATATTTCTGTAACGACCGACATGTGACTGCTTCCTTGTCATTGACGACGTCTAAAAGGTTTAGCACCCACTCGCCGGGGGGACAACCCGCACGGGGCAAATGAGCACCATCAGTATGGGCTCTGACGAGGCAAGCGTTGGGAAAGTTCATCCAGCAACTTCTGCTCACGCTTGTCCTCAAGCGCCCGCGCCTCGTCGATATAGCGCTGCACCAGCTTGCGCAGCCCCTCGACCCGGGCATAGGCCTGCTGCCAGGCTTCCCGGGCGCGATCGAGGTTGTTCTGGTGCCAGGCCAGGCTCTGTCGCTGCTGACCGACGGCGGTATCCAGCTGGCTGAGAAAGTACTGATAGTTCATCAGCCAGTGGCCACTGACCCCCAACTTGCCGCGCTCGACCCACTGTTCCTGGTAGTCGCCACGAAAACGCTCCAGGTCCCCCAGCTTGCTCTCGGCCACACGCACCTGGCCGTGAAAGTACTCCAGGCGCTGGGCGGCCGTGCGCTCGGCACTCTCTGCCATGTCCACCACCGGCGCCAGGCGCGCCGCACGGCTATCGGCCATGGCCGGTTACCCGCCCGCTGCCGGAGCGAAAAGCATTTCCAGGTGGGTCTGGCTATGGCCCAGGCTGATGTTGTCATTGAGCCCCTGGCGCAGGTACGCAACCATGGCCGGATGCAGGGAAATGGCCGTATCGGTATCCCGGTCGCCGCCGGCCACATAGGCACCGACGCTGATCAGGTCCCGGGCCTGCTGGTAACGCGACCACAGCTGTTTGAAGTACTGCGCCCGCGCCATGTTGTCAGGGCTGATCACCGCCGGCATGACCCGACTGATGGAAGCCTCGATGTCGATGGCCGGGTAGTGCCCCTCTTCCGCCAGGCGCCTGGACAGCACGATATGCCCGTCGAGCACGCCCCGCGCCGAGTCGGCGATCGGGTCCTGCTGGTCGTCGCCTTCGGACAAGACCGTGTAGAAGGCGGTGATCGAACCGCCGCCGGCCTCGGCATTGCCGGCACGCTCCACCAGTTTGGGCAGCTTGGCGAACACCGAAGGCGGATAACCCTTGGTGGCCGGCGGCTCGCCGATGGCCAGGGCGATTTCCCGCTGGGCCTGGGCGAAACGTGTCAGGGAATCCATCAGCAACAGGACGTTCTTGCCCTTGTCGCGAAAATATTCGGCGATCCGCGTGCAGTACATCGCCGCCCGCAGACGCATCAGCGGAGCATCATCCGCTGGCGAGGCCACCACCACCGAACGCTTGAGGCCTTCCTCACCCAGGATGTGCTCGATGAACTCCTTGACCTCACGTCCCCGCTCGCCGATCAGCCCGACCACAATGATGTCGGCCTCGGTGAAGCGGGTCATCATGCCCAGCAGCACACTCTTGCCCACGCCGGTACCGGCGAACAGGCCGAGACGCTGACCGCGACCTACCGTCAATAAACCGTTGATGCTGCGAATACCCACATCCAGCGGCTGGCTGATGGGGTCGCGCTTGAGCGGGTTGATGGTGGGGCCGTCCATCGGCACCCAGTCTTCGGCACGCATCGCACCCTTGCCATCCAGCGCCCTACCGGCGCCGTCCAGCACACGCCCGAGCATACTCATGCCCATGGGCAAACGGCCGGTGTCGGCCAGGGGCACCACGCGCGCGCCCGGAGCAATCCCGGCCACGCTGCCCACTGGCATCAGGAATACCTTGCTCCCGGAGAACCCCATGACCTCGGCTTCGACCTTGACCGGGTGGTAGCTGTCATCGTTGATCACCATGCACCGGGTGCCCATGGCCGCGCGCAAGCCTTCGGCTTCCAGTGTCAGGCCGACCATGCGCAGCAGGCGGCCCTCAAGGATCGGCTGGCCCGGCAGGCTGATAGCCTGGGCATAGCCCCCCAGGCGCTTGCCGAAGCTGGTGCGTTCAAGGCGCATTGCTAGGGTCCGCTGGCTCGTGCGCGGCGGCGTCAAGGTCAATAGCGGGGTCGGCGATGTCGCTCTGCGGCGCCGACGGCGTCAACGGCCCCAGGTCCAGGCCAAGGTCCGCCGCTGCCGGATGCAGCGATTGTTCGTGCAACTGGTCGGACAGCTGGTCCATGGCCTGGGCGATCCGGGTTTCCATGCTGGCGTCGATACGGCTGTACTCGGTCTCGACCCGGCAACCGCCGGGCAGCAGCGCTTCGTCCTCGACGATGCGCCAGCTTTCCTCATGGCGCTCGCGCAGGCTTTTGACCTGCTCGAAATCCTGCGGATTGACGTACAGGCGCACATTACCGACGCCCAGGGGCAGCAGCTTGAGCGCTTCGCGCATGACATGTTCGATCTGCGTGGAGTCCATCGCCAGCTCGCGCTGGATCACCTGGCGGGTGATATGCCGCACCAGCTCCACCAGGGTCTTTTCAATCTGGGTGTCCTGCTCGGCAATGGGCTCGAACAGGTTGGCCATCAGTTGCTCGAGCGCCTGCAACTTGGCGCTCAGTGCCACTTCGGCTTCCTGGCGCACTTTGAGGGTGGTGCTGTGAAAGCCCTCTTTCTCGCCAGTGGCGAACCCTTCGTTATAGGCTTCCTGGCGGATGCTCTCGAGCTCTTCAAGGGTCAGCGGCTGGACTTCCTCCAGCGGCACCTCCTCGATCTCCTCCTGCACCTCTTCCGGCTCGGGTTCAGGCTCGGGCGGCTCGGGATCGAAACTGGGCAGCGCCCAGACGTCAAAACCCTCGACGTCCCGGGCGCGAATCAGCTCGCTTTGGGACTCATCACTGCTGGACGACATAAAGCGACCTTAGATCATTTCTTCGCCGCCCTTCCCGCCGAGAACGATTTCTCCGGCTTCGGCCATACGGCGGGCAATGGTGAGGATTTCCTTCTGCGCGGTTTCCACATCGCTGACGCGAACCGGGCCCTTGGCTTCCAGGTCGTCGCGCAGCAGTTCCGCCGCACGCTTGGACATGTTCTTGAAGATCTTTTCCTTGACCCCTTCGTCCGAGCCCTTGAGAGCCAGCACCAGCACGTCGGAAGAGACTTCGCGCAGCAGCGCCTGGATGCCGCGATCGTCGACATCGGCGAGGTTGTTGAAGACGAACATCAGGTCTTCGATCTGGCCCGACAGGTCTTCGTCCACTTCGCGGATCGAATCCATCAGCTGGCCTTCGATCGAGCTGTCGAGGAAGTTCATGATGTCGGCTGCACGCTTGATACCACCCAGGGTGGTCCGCGATGCGTTGGAGTTGCCGGAGAACTGCTTCTCGAGAATCTGGTTGAGTTCCTTGAGCGCCGCGGGTTGCACGGTGTTGAGCGAGGAAACCCGCAGGATGATGTCCAGGCGCGCCTTGTGGTCGAAGTTGCCGAGCACTTCGCCGGCCTGGTCAGGATCGAGGTAGGCCACCACGATGGCCTGGATCTGCGGGTGCTCGTAGCGGATCACGTCGGCAACGGCCCGCGGCTCCATCCACTTCAGGCTGTCCAGGCCGCTGGTGTTGCCACCCAGCAGAATGCGGTCGATCAGGCCGTTGGCCTTGTCTTCGCCCAGGGCCTGGGTGAGCATCTTGCGCACGTAGTCATCGGAACCGACGCCCAGGCTGGTCTGGTCGCCGACAATATCGACGAACTCGCTCATCACCTGTTCGACCTGCTCGCGGTGCACGTTACCCATCTGCGCCATGGCCACGCCCACCCGCTGGACCTCTTTGGGGCCCATGTGGCGCAACACTTGCGCAGCATCGGTAGAACCCAGGGACAGCAGCAGGATCGCGGCTTTGTCGACCCGGGTCAGTTTGGCGGTAGCGGCTCGGTTATCACTCATCTGCGTTAATCCACTCTTTCACGACCTGAGCCACTCGACCCGGGTCTTCAGCCACCAGACTCTTGATTGCGTTCAACTGAGCGTCATAACCCTCGCTCGGGCTCGGCAGCAGAATGCTCTGCGGGCCGCCGAGGCTCACGCGGTCGTTGCCCAACTCACCGTCCAGGCCGCCCATGCCGCCCAGCTCGACGTCACTGCCCAGGCCTGCCAGTTCTTTGTTCTTGCCGCCGCCAGTGATGTTGTTGAGCACCGGACGCAACACGCCGAACACCAGCACCAGGATGAACAGCACGCCGAGCACTTGCTTGACGATGTCCCAGAACCAGGGCTGCGAGTAGAACGGAATATCGGCGATCACTTCCCCGCGTTCGGCGGAGAACGGCACATTGATCACGCTGACGCTGTCGCCACGGCTGGCATCGAAGCCCACGGCGTCCTGCACCAGACGGGTGAAGCGCGCCAATTCGTCGGCGCTCCACGGCGCTCGGCTGGTTTCGCCATTGGCCGGGTTGACCTTGACCTGGTCGTCCACCACTACCGCTACCGACAGACGATTCAGGCGACCCTGCTGCTGCTTGGTATGGCTGATGGAGCGATCGAGCTCGAAGTTCTTGGTGGATTGTTGACGCTTGTCCGACGGGTACGGCGCCAGCATCGGCTGGCCGGTGGCCGGGTCCATGATCTGTTGGCCGTTGGCGTCCAGCAGTGGCTGGCCCGGTTGCACCATGCCGGCGGCGGCAGTGGCGCCACCGGTGGTTTGTGGCGCAGAGGCCGGCGCTGGCGGCTGGTTGCTCAGAGCACCCGGCACGCCTTGCGGGCCGTTGCTGCTGGAGCGCTGCTCATTCACCGACTGCTCGCTGCGCAGGGCCGGCTGGTCGGGGTTGAACTGTTCGGAGGTGGATTCCACGGCACTGAAATCGACGTCCGCCGAGACTTCAGCCTTGTAGCGATCGTTGCCCAGCACCGGTTGCAGGATGTTGTGCACCCGCTGGGTCAGCATGCCTTCCAGGCGGCGGCTGTAGTCGAACTGCTTGCCAGCCATGGTCAGTGCGGAGTTTTCCGCCTGGTCGGACAACAGGTTGCCCTTCTGATCGACCACGGTGACCTGGGACTTGTTCAGCTCGGGAACACTGGTCGCCACCAGGTTGACGATGGCCATGACCTGGCCGGGCTCCAGGGAACGGCCGGAGTAGAGTTCTACCAGGACCGAGGCGCTGGGCTTGCGTTCATCACGCACGAACACCGAGCTTTTGGGAATCGCCAGGTGCACCCGGGCGCCCTTGACGTTGTTCAGGCTGGAGATGGTGCGAGCCAGCTCGCCCTCCAGGCCGCGACGGTAACGGGTCGCTTCCATGAACTGACTGGTACCCAGGCCCTGCTCTTTATCGAGGATCTCGAAACCGACGTTGCCGTCACCCGGCGCTACGCCAGCCGCGGCCAGCTTCAGGCGGGCTCGGGACAGGTCATCGGCCTTGACCAGCAAGGCGCCGGAATTGGGCTCTACGGTGTAAGGAATGTCGGCAGAGGCCAGGGTATCCATGACCTGCTTGGCGTCCATACCCGCCAGGCTGCCGTACAGCGGCCGGTAATCGGGTTGCTGGGACCACAGCACCACGGCAAAACCAATCGCCACGCTGGCGGCCAGGCCCACCAACAGGCCGACCTGACGCAGCATGGTCATCTGGGACAGGTTTTCCAGGAAGGACAAACCGAACAGCGGCGGTTTACCGTCGATCGGGGCGGCCTTGGCCGGTACGTTATCGGCGACTGCTTCTGCCATGACTCAATCTCGTCCTTAAACCGGCATCTGCATGATGTCTTGATACGCTTGAACCAGCTTGTTGCGAACCTGGGTCAAGGCTTGAAAAGACACGCTGGCCTTTTGCGAGGAAATCATCACGTCCGTCAGGTCGACACCGCTCTTGCCAATTTCAAAGGCACTGGACAGCTGATTGGACGCCTGCTGAGTGTCATTGACCTTGTTCACGGCCTGGCCAAGCATATCAGCAAAGCTGCTGCCGCTGACTTCTGCCACCGCGGCGGATTTAGGCTGCGACATTGCGTCCATCTGCATGGCACGCATATCCAGCATCAACCGATTAAATTCAACACCTTGGCTCATGGTCTACTCTCTCTGACGACCCGCAATTTTTTGACGCTCACTCAGCGGTTAGTGAGGTGTTAGCAACAAGGGTGCCAGCTCCATGGCCCTTATCGACAAAAGCCCATCCCGGGCTTGCCTCTCACAGATCAGGTCGCGAACAGATAGGCCTCGACGTCCATTCCAGCATCGCGCATCTGCGCCAACTTGTAGCGCAAGGTCCGCGGGCTGATACCCAGGCGTTCCGCGGCCTCCTTGCGTCGCCCGCGCTCGGAGCGCAGGGTATCGATGATCATCTGAAACTCCCGGCGCCGCAGGTCATCGCCCAGGCCGCCGGATTCTTGAGCCGGCATCTCCACCTCGGCAGCCGTGCCACGCGAAGCCACCTGCACCACGGACGCCAGCGCAGGCAGCGGAGCACAAGCCACAGGACCGGCAAGACAGAAATCTTCCGGCTGGATCAAGCCCCCCTGCTGCAGGATCAATGCGCGCTGCAATGCGTTGTCCAATTCTCTAACGTTGCCTGGCCATGGATAGGCCAGCAGGCACTCCTGGGCCTTGGCCGATAGCCTGGCCGCCGCGTGCTTCATTTTATTGACGTGCTTGGCCAGCAGGCGCTCGGCCAGCGGCAGGATATCGGCGGTACGCTCGCGCAACGGCTTCCAGGCCAGAGGAAATACCGACAAACGGTAATACAAGTCCTCGCGGAAACGACCGGCCGCTACCTCCCCCGCCAGATCGCGGTTGGTGGTGGCGACCACGCGGATATCCAGGGTGATCGGCTTGCGCGCACCCACCCGCTCCACTTCGCGCTCCTGCAAGACCCGCAGCAGCTTGGCCTGCAAGCCCAGAGGCATTTCGGAAATCTCGTCCAGCAGGATGGTGCCACCATCGGCCTGCTCGAACTTGCCGGGCTGGGCAGCGATGGCCCCTGTGAAAGAGCCCTTTTCGTGCCCGAACAAAGTGGCTTCGAGCATGTTGTCCGGGATGGCCGCGCAGTTGATGGCGATAAACGGCTGATTGACTCGATGGGAATGCTGATGGATATAGCGCGCCAGCACCTCCTTGCCAGTGCCGGATTCACCGGAAATCAGCACCGTGGAGTCACTGCGGGCCACCCGCGCCGCCAGCTCCAGCAACTGAGCGCTGGCTGGCTCGAAGGCCACAGGCCCCTCATCCTCGCCAACACCCAGGCTGCCCAAGGCATGGCGCGCCACCAGGTCCAGCAGGGCCCGCGGCTCGAAAGGCTTGACCAGATAATCGGCCGCCCCCTGGCGCATGGCGTCCACGGCACGCTCGACGGCGCCATGGGCAGTCATCAGCAACACCGGCAGTTGTGGCTGGCGGGCTCGCAGCAGGCCAAGCAATTGATGACCGTCCATGCCCGGCATGTTGACGTCGCTGACCACCAGGCTGAAGGGCTCGAAGGCCACCGCTTCCAATGCTTCCTCAGCACTGCCGACAGCCTTGTAGTCATGACCGGCCAGCAGCAGGGTATCCGCCAGGGCCTCGCGCAATGCGCGGTCGTCTTCAACCAGTAGAACCTTGATTGCCATTACCTTCACTCCACTCCATGCACGCTGGAGAACAGAGGCAGTGTCACCAGCGCACAAGTACCGCGCCCAGGACGCGAGCGCAGCGACAATTCTCCCTGATGAGCACGGGCTACCGCCTTGACCACCGTCAGGCCCAGCCCGGTTCCATTGGCCTTGGTGGTGAAGAACGGCTCTCCCAGGCGCTCCAGGACCGCGGCGTCGATACCACTGCCACTGTCACTGATGCACAGCCGCAAGGTGTCGCCGCGGCTGTACAGGTGCACCTTGAGTCGCGCCGCGCCGGCACTGGCCTGCACCGCGTTCTCGATCAGATTGAGCAAGGCGCCCACCAGAGTGTCGCGATTGCACAGCAACTCACCGTTGTGGCTATCGCACTGCCAGCGCACGGCAACGTCCTGCACATGGGTCAGGGCCGCGGCCTGCAACGACTGCAACAGCGACTTGGGCGTCAGGCGATCGGTCAGGGGCAATTCGCCACGGGCGAACACCAGCATGTCGCGCACTTGATGTTCCAGCTCGTGCAAACGCTCCTTGAGCCGCCCGGCAAAGCGCTGATGGGTAGCGACCGGCAGTTCCTGCTCAGTGAGATGGCTGGCGTACAGCAGGGCCGCCGACAGCGGCGTGCGGATCTGGTGAGCCAGGGAGGCAACCATCTTGCCCAGGGAGGACAGACGCTCATGACGGGCCAACTGGTCTTGCAGATGACGGGTTTCAGTCAAGTCATTGAGCAGCACCAACTGCCCGGGCTCGGCATCCAGCGAGCGCGTGGCAATCGACAGGCGGCGACCGTCGCGCAGGGAAATTTCATGGCCATCGTCTTCGCGAGGGGCAAAGCTGCGGGCGATGATGTTGCGCCACAACTGCCCTTCCAGCGGCAGCCCCAGCAGCTCGCAGGCTGCCGGGTTGGCCTCGGTGACGATGCCATGACCATCAATCACGATGACCCCGCCCGGCAACAGGTCCAGCAGGTTCTGCAGACGATTGGCCAGACGCTCCTTTTCCGCCAGCTCCTGCATGCGCTGGGCGCTGACCACCGCCAACTCGCCCTTGAGCTCGGTCACCCGGGCCTCAAGCATGCTGTAGGAGTCAGTAAGTTGGCTCGACATCTGGTTGAACAAGGCGAAGGCCTGCTCAAGACCTAGCCGGCTTGCCTGCTCTACGGACGACGATTGCCCCTGTGCATCAGGGGCAGGAGACATCTGGGCGGCTTGGGGCATCGTGCACTCTCGCGTGGCTGACCGTCAGTTAAACGGAACGTTGCAAGAGACTTAGCAATACCCGTGCCTAAAAAAAACCACCCAGTTTTCAAAGACTTGAAAAACCGGCGTCAATCATCCGCCTGTTCATCACCCTCACGACGGCTCATACCGTACTTGCGCATCTTCTCCACCAGGGTGGTGCGACGGATGCGCAAACGCTCTGCAGCCCGCGCCACGATGCCATTGGCGTCGTCCAGCGCCTGCTGGATCAGCCCTTGCTCCAGGCTGCCGAGGTAGTCCTTCAGGTCCAGGCCTTCCGGCGGCAGCATGGCCGTGGCGGCGAAGTCTGGCGCGTGACCGTTGATCGCTACGCGCTCTTCCAGATCGCTGCGCAGGCTGTCCACCAACTGCTCGTCTTCGTCATCCACATAGCGGAACTTCTTCGGCAACTCGACGACGCCAATCACACCATAGGGATGCATGATCGCCATGCGTTCCACCAGGTTGGCCAGCTCACGAACGTTACCCGGCCAGCCATGCCGGCACAGCGACATGATGGCGGCAGAGTTGAAGCGGATAGAACCGCGCTTCTCGTGCTCCATTCGCGAAATCAGCTCATTCATCAGCAGCGGAATGTCTTCCACTCGCTCACGCAGCGGCGCCATTTCAATGGGGAACACGTTGAGGCGGTAGTACAGATCCTCACGGAAGCTGCCTACCTCGATCATGCTTTCCAGATTCTTATGGGTGGCAGCGATGATTCGCACATCAACACCCTGGGTCTTGTTGCTGCCCACGCGCTCGAACGTGCGCTCCTGCAGCACCCGCAACAACTTGACCTGCATCGGCAGTGGCATATCGCCGATTTCGTCGAGGAACAGAGTGCCGCCATTAGCCAGCTCGAAACGTCCGGCACGACTGGTGATAGCACCGGTGAACGCGCCCTTTTCATGGCCAAACAGCTCACTTTCCAGCAGCTCTGCCGGAATGGCGCCGCAATTGACCGGTACGAAAGGCGCGTCGCGCCGCTTGGAGTGATAGTGCAGGTTGCGCGCTACCACTTCCTTGCCTGTTCCCGACTCGCCAAGGATCAGCACACTGGCGTCGGTATCCGCCACCTGCTGCATCATCTGCCGCACATGCTGGATGGCGCGACTGGTGCCTACCAGGCTGCGGAAAAGATTGGGTTCACGGTGACGACCGCGCTCACGGGCCTGATCGTACATTTCACGATAGACCTGGGCCCGGTGCAGGGAGTCCAGCAATTTGCTGTAGCTGGGAGGCATTTCCAGGGTGGAAAGCACACGACGACGCTGGTCTTCAGGCAGATCAATGGAAGAATTTTCGCCCATCAACAGCACTGGAAGGAACTCATCCCAGGTTGAGAGTGTCTTTAACAGGCCCAGAAGTGCACCAGGAGCATTTACGGTCCCGATGAGGACGCAAATTACTTCGCGACTTGACGACAAAGAGCCGACAGCCTGCTGCCAGTCATGGCTACCGCAGGGTAAATTTTCTTCGCCAAGAAAATTTAAAATCACCGCCAGGTCGCGGCGGCGCACGCTATCGTCATCGATCAGCAGAATTTTGGTTTCACGCCACATGCAATAGCAACTTCCCTAGTCAACTCAATGCCCAGATAAGGGGCAAGCTAGACGCGCTTGTAGGCATTTTCTGCCTTATAGACGCCTGAAATCTGAAAACAGCCACTAGTTAAGTCAAAAAAGCGTGCACAGTCAAATTTATGGCGCGCAGTGTTCGGGATTAACTCAACATCAACCGAACAAATGGTAAACCTTTGCCGCGTTCTGTGCTTGCTGGATCTGCGACATCTCGTCGACTATCGCCTGGCGCTCCCCTGTTGCCACCTCAAGCAGCTGCCGGTAGACCCCCAACAACTCCTCCAGATTGTCACGCAGTGCCGCCTCGTCGACCTCAGCCTCGCTGAGCACGTCCTCCATGCATGAACGGCACGCCAGGTCCAGCTCGCCAATGGCTTGCCAGTTGCGTTCGGCCAGGGCGCCGACCAGCGCCTCACGGGTTTCTTCAATGCGTTGCAGGACAGCACTCATGGTGTTCCTCCTTAAAACTGCGGACCCGGTGCGGCAATGGCATCCCAGCCATCCTTGACCGTACGCAGCAGACCGGCGACCTCATCGAGAATCTTCGGATCGGTCTTGATATTGGCTTCAGCCAGGCGCTTCATCATGTAGGTATACAGACTGTCCAGATCCCCCAGGGTATCCAGGGAGTTTTCCAGGTCCAGACCTTCACGCAGACCACCAATGATGCCGATGGCCTTGCTGATGAATATGCCTTTGTTGGCGATATCCTTGCGCTCGATCGCCCCCTTGGCCTGAGCGATACGATCCAGGCCGCCTTCCATCAGCATCTGCACCAGACGGTGGGGACTGGCTTCGGAGGTCTGCGCCTGCGCACCGATCTTCTGGTACTGCCGAAGGGCTAACATCGGATTCATGTAATACCTCTTCAAAACTCAAGGGTTCGTATAAGCAATATATCGACGCAACGTCAAAAAACTTTAGGCCAAATACAAAAGCCCGGAGCGCTGAAAAACACTGCCGGGCTTTTGGCGCTGAGTGAATATCAGCCTTTTTGCTGTGCGGTCAAGGCTTCAAACATCGACGTGATATTGCTGGCAGTTGCCTTCAGCTTGCCCACCAGGGTGTCCATGTCGTTGTACTTCTTGGTCAGTACCGCTGTCAGGGTAGCCACCCGCCGATCCAGCGCATCCTGTTGATCACTGAGCTTTTTCTTGGTGATATCCAGGGTCTTGGTACGAGTGGTCAGGATCCCTTCGGTCATGCTACCCACACCCTGGGTAAACGGCTTGATCGCGTTAGTCATGCGTTCCAGCAGACCCGGGTTGGTACCATCACCGGTAAACAGCTTCTGCACTTCACCACCGAGCTTCTTGTCGGTCATGGCAGCCGTGAATTTCTTGTCGTCGAAATCCAGTGCACCGGTCTTCTGGTTGGTGGTGATCCCCAACTGCGCCAGCACAGTCAACTTGTCGCCGGCGCCCGTTTCGGACAGTGGTGCACGAATAGCCGCCAGAATCGAACGAGGCAGCGAGTCACCAGTGAGCTGTGCCGGGATGGTCGGGTTGCCACTGTCATCCAGGGAAGGCTTGGTCAGCGTAGTAATGCCGTTGGCCACGGCGTTATAGGCGTCGACAAACTTCTGGATCGAGGTCTTAAGACCCTCAGTGTTTGTGGCAACTGTCACGGTGATCGGCGTGGTGGTTGGCGCAACCAGATTGAGCTTAAGACCGGAAATGGCCTGCGTGACTGTATTGGTCTTGCTGGTCAGTTGCATGCCGTCGACGCTGAAAACCGCGTCCTTGGCCAGCCCACCGATATTGCCGGATGAGGCGGCGGAAGCCGGATTGGTATCACTCGACATCGGCTGAGTGCCATCGATCTCCAAACCGGCAATACCGCTGACAGAAATGTCGGTGCCTGCACCGGTCTTTTCGGAGCCGATCACCAGTCGCGAACCGAACGAGTCGGTCACGATGTTCGCGCTGAGCCCGGCCATGTTCATCTTCGAGTCGGCGTTGATCGAGTCACGCACCGATTGCAGCGTCGCATTGGCGCCGACGGTCAACGGGTAGTTAATGCCATTTTGAGTGATGTTTAACGTACCACTCGGAATGGCACTGGTATTTCCTCCGCTAAAAGCCGCACTGGCCACTTTTGACGAAGTTGCAAGATTTTTGACGGTAACCGAGTATTTGCCGGCAACCGCATAGTTGTCTGCAGTGGCGTCTACGGTCTTGCTGTCGCTGGAGGTCGCAGCGAAACCGGCAAAGGCGGGATTCACAGAGCTTCCCAGCCCAGCAACCGACAGCGTGCTCTGGAAGGTCGACAACAACGACTGCAATGTCCCGATACCAGAAATGCTGGCGCTATTGGTGGTGGTCGCGCGATCGATCTGACCTTGCTTGGCCGCCTTGTCAGCAGCTACCAACGCCTTGACGATAGCACCGGTGTCGAGGCCGGAACCCAAGCCGGTACCCGGTAGAATTGGACTTGCCATGTGTCTCTCCCTTCAGTGTGCCGCCAGTCTTTTGACCACAACAGCGCTCAAACGTAACCAGCAACAATTTTCATGCCAGCTGTCAGGCCTTGGCACTGAACAACAGACTACTCGCATCATTCAAGCTATTGGCCAGTTTCAGCACTTCTTCATTGGGGATCTGGCGAACCACTTCACCCGAATCACTGGCAATGACTTTGACCACGACCTTTCCGGAAGGCTCGTCGATCGAGAATTCTAGATTGCGCTTGACCGACTGGACGAACTTTTCAATTTCCTGAACGGCCATTTTCAACTTTTCCTGCTCGGTCCGAGCTTCTTTCTTACTGTCCTGAGCTGCGGTTTTGGCAACTGCAGGAACGACCTCTCGAGGCTTCTCCACGGGCTTGTCAGCGACAGGCGTCACCGGCTTGGCCGCTGGATAAGACAAGTTCAGCTTCACGCTCATATCCATGTCCATCACCTCTTAAAGTAAAAAAGCGAGAGAGCACGACCAGCGCACTCCCCCGCCAAAGCTTAGCCAGCTATTACTGAAGCAGCTTCAGTACAGCGGATGGCAGTTGGTTGGCCTGGGCCAGAACTGCGGTCGAAGCTTGTTGCAGAGTCTGCTGCTTGGTCAGCTGGGCAGTTTCAGCAGCGAAGTCGGTATCTTGTACGCGACCCAGTGCAGCACTGGCGTTTTCGTTGATGTTCTGCAGGTTGGAGATGGTGCTGGTCAGACGGTTCTGGGCAGCACCGAGGTCCGCACGGCTGGAGTTGATGGTAGCCAGAGCCTTGTCGATAGCGTCCATCGCGGCCTTGGTGTTGGTCTCGGCAGTGGTGCTGTCGTTACCGGTGATGTTGATGGTGCCGGAGTCAACGCCCAGGGTGGCAGCGTCGAAGCCGCTGTCCAGGGTGATGGTGATCTGGTTGGTGGAACCGGTGTTGGAACCAACCTGGAAGGTCATGGTGCCAGCGGAACCGTCGATCAGGTTCTTGCCGTTCAGGTTGGTCGACTTGGCGATACGAGTCAGCTCGTCCGACATCTGAGCAAATTCTTTGTTCAGAGCAACGCGGTCTTGGGTACCGTTGGAGTCGTTTCGCGACTGAACAGCCAGTTCACGCATACGCTGCAGGATGTTGGTGGATTCTTGCATCGCGCCTTCAGCGGTCTGGGCGATGGAGATACCGTCGTTGGCGTTTTTGATCGCCATGGTCTGACCACGGATCTGCGAAGTCATGCGGGTAGCGATCTGCAGGCCGGCGGCGTCGTCTTTTGCGCTGTTGATCTTCAGGCCGGAAGACAGGCGAGTCATCGAAGTCGACAGAGCGTCGGAAGCGCGGTTCAGGTTTTTCTGAACGTTCAACGACGTGACGTTAGTGTTTACTGTTAAAGCCATGACGAATTCCTCGTTGGTTGGGTACTGCGGCTTCCGGCCCTGGCAACCGCCGGGTAATGGCCTAGAGAACCTTCGTAATAGTTATCGTCGGTAATGCAAGTTGCTTTAGGGCTTTTTCAAAAATATTTGCCATCACCCGGCCATCCCTTGGAAAACAAGGGGTTAAGCCGACACCGAACGAAAAACTGACGCCAGAAAATACCCACCAAAAACACTCGCCCAGCCTGCCGCACCGCTCATCCACCAAACTCGGCCTGCAACCAGTCCAGCAGCTCGTATTCCAGATAGTCGGCCAACCCCAACCAGTTCTGCCCTTCCTGGCACGCCAGCATCAGGGTCAGCAATTTCGCCCAATCCTGCTGGACAGGCAGCGCAGCTCCATCCACCAACGACTGGATGGGATCGAACAGCTCAACCATGACACCCACCGCCTCGACATCACGCCCCAGACGAAACAGATCGGCGACTTCTCTGGCTCGGGAAAACACAGGCTCTAGCTGATTCATTGAGCAAAATCCGGGTGAAAGGTGGTACCGAGGATCATCGCGCCATCACGGCTGGTATTGAAAAACGCCACCTCAGGCTGACTGCTGATATAGCGCTCCAGTTCGCACAGGTAGCTGCGGAAATTAAGCTGGGTCTTGACTCGCTGCCCATGCCCATCCAGCACCCAGTGTCGGGCCGCGCCGAGTTGCGGGCCAAGATCGCCGTCATGCCAACCGGCATGGGTACGGTTCATGGGGAACGCGAAGTCCGCACCAAACAGGGTGATCCGTCGCCCTCCCATCTTCACCGCCAGATCCACGGCCGGATGAATCACGCTGCCACCGGCATGCAGCTGTGCCCGGGGTATGCGCTGGCGCAATGCCTGGAACACCGGGCTGGCGGAATAGGCCACATACCGCGGCCCGAGCCAGCCCTCGAGTACCTGCGGGTCCGCCAGCGGCATATACACCAGAGCGGTGCCGTCACTGCCTTGAGCAGGCAGGTGCCGGGTGGAAATTCGCTGGTCGACACTCACCACCAGGTCCACCCGGATGCCCTCTTTGAGCAGCGGCTGGTATGCCGTGTCGACACAGATCAGCAGCGGCCGCTGCGCCTGGCCGGACACGGCGCGCAATGCCGCGTAGTGATGCTCCAGGCTCGGCCCCGTAGCGATAACAAAGACTTCACTCCCGGGATGGCGATCAAACAGCTCGGCAATATCGCGATCCATCCCAACCCAAGGCTCAATGGCAGCCAGGCGCTCGGCGATATCCGCTGTATCTGCGGCAAACAAACGATTATTGAAGGACAGATGAGTCTCGCTGATCAACCGATCGCGGATCTTCGCGTTGTAGTCATCGGCCAGCACCAGCTCGGCCGGCAGGGCGAAAAACGGCAATGCAATCTCCGGCAGGTCGCCGGCATACAACAACTCGACCCGTGGATCAGCCAGCCAGGCCTGCTGTTCCAGCACTTGCAGCACCAGCTTGAACAGTGCGCCATTGAGAATGTGCACATACAGACGCTCCAGCCCCGGCCGCTGCAGCAACGCCATTTGCAGGTCACCCAAGCCACAGCCGTAAAGATGCAATACCGCCGCCTCAGGCAGGCTGGCGGCCTGGACCTGAGCCTCGCGACTGCGATCATGGCGACTGGTCAGCTGGACCCCGCCAATGCTCAGTGTCGAGCCAAGGCCTTCCACCAGATCCGCCTGCAGCACAGCAGCATCCTCAGCCTGCACCCGTGCCAGCAGCGCCGGCCAGCGCTCGCCAATCACCCGGGCGTTGTGTTCAAAGCTGTCGCTCATGCCGCCTCGCTTATCACTCGTGCAAAAAAATAGCGCTCAAGATTACACCTTGAGCGCTATCTGTGCCGCTGCGAGCTGAAACTCAGGAGCGGTAGATGATGGCCGATCCCCAGGACAGACCAACGCCGAAGCCACTGAGGGCAACGCGCTTCCAACTGGAATCGAACATGTGCTTTTCCAGCAGTAGCGGAATGCTGGAGGACACGGTATTGCCGGTCTCCACCATGTCCTTGATGAACTTGTCGGGGTTGCCTTCGAAACGCCGGGCCACCGCATCGACGATCGCCGCGCTGCCCTGGTGAATGCAGAAGGCATCGATATCGTCAGACTTCAGCCCCGACTCATCCAGCAACTCGTGCAGGTGTGCCGGCACTTTCAGCAGAGCGAAGTTGAACACCTGGCGGCCGTTCATGAAGAACACACCATCGGTGACCTTCAGGTGCGGAGCCCCCGAGCCATCGGTACCGAACTTGGCCTTGCCCAGCTGCCAGGTGGCGTCTTCGCCCAGCCAGGTGGCCGTGGCGGCGTCACCGAACAGCATGGTGGTATTGCGATCTTCGGGATCGACAATCTTCGAGTAAGGGTCAGCGGTGACCAGCAGGCCATTCTTCAGGCCAGCAGCTTCCATGAACCCCTTGATGGCATAGATGCCGTAGACGTACCCGGAGCAACCCAGGGAAATATCAAAGGCCGCGACGGTGGTGGGCAGGCCCAGCTTGTCCTGTACGATCGCCGCAGTGTGAGGCAAACCTTCTTCGTCACCGTTCTGGGTAACCACGATCAACACATCGATGGCTTCGCGCTTGAGTTCCGGGTTAGCGGCAAACAATGCATTGACTGCTTCGACACACAGATCGGAGGTTTCTTGCCCGGCGTCTTTGCGCGGCAGGAAGGCCGAACCGATCTTGCCCAGGATGAACTCTTCATCCTTGGCGAATTTTGCACCTTGTGCGTAATTGTCCACGCCGGCTACAGGCACGTAGCTCGCAATGCTTTTTATGCCAATCATTACGGCTTCCCAATAATAAACAGCTCAATACCCCCGCGCGATGACCGAGCAGGGGCTGCCGAAAAAACACAGATACTTGCGCCGAAACACGGCGGTATCGAGAAGAACCAAGGGCTATCACTGGACCTGTCACACAGGGCTGGCGCCATCTTCCCGGGCGATACAATACAGTGAAGATGCACGTTATGACTCACAGGTCACGCTATTTTGCCGAAACTGCCATACAAAGGGCTACTCGACGAATGCCCAGTCCAGCGCGGTGCCGCGCTTGAGGGCCTGGCGCGCGCGACGGCCAAGCAGGGCGTCATAGTGCTTGGGAGCGAGCCCCAGCCCGGGACGGATGGCCCGCACGTTGTCGGCGCTGAACAGCTCTCCGGCCTGCATGTCTTGGGTGACATACAGCGACCGGCGGTAAACCAGTGATTTGCTCTCGGCCTGGGTGGCGCCATAGCTGACCTGCCCCATGGCCTGCCAGGCCCGCTCGGTTTCCAGCACCAGGCTGGCCATCTCTGCAGGCTCCAGGGAGAAGCTGGCGTCGACCCCACCGGCAGCTCGATCCAGGGTGAAATGTTTCTCGATCATTGTGGCACCTAGCGCCACCGCCGCCACGGACACACCGACACCCATGCTGTGATCGGACAAGCCCACCTCACAGCCGAACAACTCCCGCAGATGAGGAATGGTCAGCAGATTGCTGTTGGTCGGTGATGCAGGATAGGTGCTGGTGCACTTGAGCAGCACCAGATCGCGGCAACCCGCCTGTCGTGCAGCCCGGACACTTTCGTCCAGCTCGGCAATGCTGGCCATGCCAGTGGAGATGATCAGCGGCTTGCCGGTAGCGGCCACCCGGCGAATCAACGGCAGGTCGGTGTTTTCAAAACTGGCGATCTTGTAGGCCGGAACGTCGAGGCTTTCCAGGAAATCCACGGCGCTCTCATCGAATGGCGTGGAGAAGGCCAGCATGCCCAGGGCCTTGGCCCGGGCAAAGATCGGCTGATGCCATTCCCAGGGTGTGTGGGCCTGTTGGTAAAGCTGGTAGAGCGATGATCCGGCCCAGAGGCTGTCCGGGTCCTTGATGAAGAACTCGCCCTGAGCGAGGTCCAGCGTCATGGTGTCGGCGGTATAGGTCTGCAACTTCAGTGCATGGGCACCGGCCCTGGCCGCTGCCTCGACAATCTGCAAGGCCACATCCAGCGACTGGTTATGGTTGCCGCTCATCTCCGCAATGATCAACGGCCCATGGCCGGCGCCCACGAAGCGCGAGCCAATCTTGAAACTAGTCATCCAGATGTTCCTTCAACATACGGGTGAATTCGCAGGCGCCTTGGCGATAGCCAGCCCGGCGAAACAAACTCAGCGACACTTGGTTATTCGACAGGACCTGTGCCCGCAGGCGCTGCACATCGGGCCAATGGCGCAGCAGGCAGGCCTCCCCCTGCTCCAGTAGAACCTGCCCCCAGCCTAGGCCGAAGCGTCCGGCAAACAGGTAGATCGACACCTCGGCCTGCCCTCCCTCCCGGTCATAACGCAGCATTCCCAGAGGGCCATCTGGCAACTCGGCGATCAGCAGCAAACACTGTGGGTCGCTCAGACAGGCCTCCAGCCACTGCACATGGTTCCACCAGTCGATGGCCTCGGGCTGCTGCGACCAGCGCCTGACCAGATCACTATTGCGCCCGTCAAATAGCAGCCGGGCATCGTCAAGGGTCGCCGGTCGCAGACGAACTGCCGCCGCGAACAGCGCCGCGGCCACCCGCTGCGAGCCCAGGCCATCGACCAGTTTCCGGGCACGAGCAGCCAGGCTATGGCGCAGCCCAGGGTTGCCCAGCATGAGCTTCACGGCATCGCGCAGTTGTCCGACTTCCACCTGCTCACAAGGCCCCAGGTACAAGTGGGCACCCGCTTCAGCCAACAGCCGGGCATTGGCCTGCTGATTGCCGGCCACGGTGATGCACAACGTAGGCACGCCCAGCACCGCACGCTCCCAACTGGTACCGCCCCCGGCCCCCAGGCACAGGTCTGCTTCGGCCAGCAACCCGGCGAAGTCGTTCACATAACTGTGCAAGTGCCAGTTCGGCCGGTCTGCTGCCAGCATCTGCATGGCCTGCCAATCCGGGTTGCCACTGCCAGCAACAAAATCCACCTGCAGTTCATGCAGGTCCGCCAGCTCCAGCATGGCCTTGTGGGTCTGGCCGGCAGCATCAAAACCTCCAAAGTTCACCAGCAGCCGCTGGGCCTGCGGCCGAATCAGGATCGGAGGGCGCCGGAACTCCTCACGCAGCAAGGCAAAGTGCGGCCCGAACAAGGTCCGGCACTGTGTGCCGTACAACCCGGCATACGCCTCGGCCGAACCACTGAAGTTCTGGTCCAGCAACAGATCTGCGGCATGCCGGCGGTTGGCCAGATCATCGATCGCGGCGATCCGCGGCGCCCATCGGCGAGCGGCGCTTTGCCACTGATGATCAAGGCCGTAGTGATCCACCAGCACCCAGTCGAAGGCCGGCTGATCTACCAGGGCTTCCTGCAGTGCCGCGATATCGGCCTGCCAGGGCAAGGGCGCTTCGATACCCAACCGAGGGTTCTCATCGGTATAGAACTCAGGCAGTGCAACGGTCGGAAAACCTTCAGCTTGCAAGGCCGCCAAGCGATTGCCGGGCAGGCGACGGCAGGCGAATGCAACTTCGGCCCCCTGCTGGCGCAACACCTGAGCCAGGGTCAGGCAGCGGGCCACGTGGCCGCTGCCGATCGCCGGCGAGGCGTCAGCCCGGATCAGCACCCTCACTCCAGCTCTCCTGCGGCCTTGAGCGCGGCGTACAGGTATTGCGCCCGCCGCCAATCCTCTTCGGTGTCGATATCCTGAACCAGGTGACGCGGCAGGATCACCGGCAAGCTGCGAGAAGAGAACAACGCCTCCCCCTCCAGCCAGGCCTGGCTTCTACCCCAGTAGAACTGCGCCGCATCCTGATAGGCCACGGGCAAATCCTGGGAGCGGGCCTGACTGAACTCCGGATACAGCGCGCCCAGAGCGCCCTGCTCGTCGAGCGTCAGCGCCCGTTGCACCGGAAAACCAAAACTGCACACCGAAAAGGCAAACGACCTGTCCTGATGCTGCTCCAGCAACGCCAGCCCCTGGCGCAAAAAACGCAGTTGCAACAGGGGGGCGGTGGCATAGATGCAACAGGCATATTCGAATTGCTGCCCCAGCTCCCGCAACGCTTGCAAGGCATGCACGATCACCGCCGCAGTGCCGGTGAAGTCATCCGCCAGAGCCTGCGGTCGGACAAAAGGCACCTCTGCGCCACAGGCAATGGCCAGCTCGGCGATCTCGGGATCGTCGGTGCTGACCACCACGCGCTGGAACAACCCCGAACCCAGCGCCTTATCGATAGAACGGGCGAGCATCGGCACGCCATCGAAGGGCTTGAGGTTCTTCCTCGCAATTCGCTTGCTGCCACCTCGGGCGGGGATAATCGCGATCGAGCTCATGGCGCTACAGCTCCTGAATCCAATGTCGCAATTGCTGTACAACGTAGTCCTGCTGGTCATCCGTCAGCCCGGGATACATCGGCAAACTGACGGCCTGGGCGTAATAACGCTCCGCCTCGGGGAAATCACCCTCAGCAAAACCCAGATCCCGGTAGTAGGGTTGCAGGTGCACTGGGATGTAATGCAGGTTGACTCCGATCCCAGCCTTGCGCAGCCCCTCGAAGACCTCACGGTGCGAGTGTTTGATGTGCTGGAGTTGCAAGCGCACGACATACAGGTGCCAGGCCGAGTGAGCATCAGGTTGAGCCTGGGGCAGGCTCAACGGCAGGCCCTGCAACAGATGCTGATAACGCTCTGCAAGATAACGCCGGCGTTGTAAAAAGCCCGGTAGCTTATTCAACTGCGAACGCCCGAGCGCCGCCTGAAGATCGGTCATGCGGTAGTTGAAGCCCAGTTCGACCTGCTGGTAATACCATGGGCCATGGCTCTGGCCCACCATCTGCGCCGGGTCGCGGGTCATGCCATGGCTACGCAGACGACGCAGATGATCCGCCAGCTCCGGGCTATTGGTCATGACCATTCCACCTTCGGCACTGGTGATGATCTTCACCGGATGAAAGCTGAACACCGTCATCGCAGCGAATTCTCCACAGCCAACCGGACGCCCCGCATAGCTGGCGCCCACCGCGTGGGAGGCATCCTCGATCAAGGTGAAGGCATAACACTCGGCCAGTTCCGCCAGGCGTCGCATATCACAGCTCTGCCCCGAGAACGCCACCGCGATCACCACCTTGGGTAATGCCCCGCTGGCCTCGGCCGCTTGCAGCTTGAGGGCCAATGCCTCGGCGTCGAGGTTCCAGGTCCGCGGATCGATATCGACAAAGTCCACATCCGCACCACAGTAACGACCACAGTTGGCCGACGCGAGGAACGTGTTAGGAGTGGTCCATAACCTATCGCCCGGCCCCAGGCCCGCCGCCAGGCAAGCAATATGCAAGGCGGCAGTGGCGTTGCACACCGCTACGCCATAGGCTGCCTTGCAGACGGTCGCCATTGCCTGCTCGAAAGACTCGATTGTTGGCCCCTGGGTCAACCAGTCGGAGTGCAAGACCCCCAGCACGGCATCGATATCCTCCTGGTCAAGGCTTTGGCGACCATAAGGAATCATGGTGCGATCCCGGTGTGCAGTTCGGCTATCTGCCCGACCGACAGAAACTCCGGATTGGTATCGGAGCGATACTCGAAATCCTCGGCCACAGAAACGCCCCGCTCGCCCTTGCCGTCCACGGCAAAATCAACGTTGACGCTGGTAAAGCGGATGGAGGGCTGGATCGTGTAGTGATCGTCGAACTCCAGGGTCATGCGCGCATCATCCAGAGGCACCATCAACTCATGGAGCTTCTCCCCCGGACGAATCCCCACCTCTTTGTGTGGCAAGTGCGCGGCCATCCCCAAGGCCAGATCGACGATGCGGATCGACGGAATCTTCGGCACGAAAATCTCCCCGCCGTGCATCCGCGCGAAGCTGTCCAGAACAAATTGCACCCCGTGGTCCAGGGTGATCCAGAAGCGGGTCATGCGCTCATCGGTAATGGGCAGCTCCGTTGCACCCTTGGCAATCAGCTGGCTGAAGAACGGCACCACTGAACCTCGGGAACCTGCAACGTTGCCATAGCGCACCACGGCAAATCGAGTGGCCTGCTCACCCGCGATGTTGTTCGCCGCCACGAACAGCTTGTCCGACAGCAGCTTGGTGGCGCCATACAGGTTGATCGGGCTCGCAGCCTTGTCGGTGGACAAGGCAACGACCTTCTGTACCCCGTTGTCGATGGCCGCAGCAATGATGTTTTCAGCGCCATTGACGTTGGTGCGAATGCACTCCGTGGGGTTGTATTCGGCCGCCGGCACCTGTTTCAGCGCCGCGGCATGCACCACATAGTCGATACCCCGCATCGCCTGGCGCAAGCGCTCGGCATCGCGAACATCGCCGAGGAAGTAACGCATGCAGGGCGCATTGAAGGTCTGCTGCATCTCGTACTGCTTGAGCTCATCGCGAGAGAACACCACGACCCGCTTGGGCTGATACTGCTCCAGCAGGCGTCGAATGAAGTTGCGCCCGAAGGAGCCGGTGCCACCGGAAATGAAAATGGATTTGCCGTTGAACATCATTGATTCCTTATCCCAGCAACTGGTTCCAGTTCACCGCGCTCGCGGCCCCCAGCGCAAAGCCCTTGCCAGTCAACGCCAGGTTCTGGTTGTAGGCCGTATCCTGCGCAAAGCGCGCCGCCCATTTGTCTTTCAGGGCTGCCAAGGCCTGTGGATCTTGCGCCAGGGTGCCGGGATGCATGACCTGCGCTTGCGGAGTCAGGACGGTGAGATAACCGGCATCGGCCACCTTCAGGCACAGGTCGACATCGGCGAAGGCCTGGTCGAAATGCTCCTCGTCCAAACCACCTACGGCCTCGAACAACGCCTTGGCGATCATCAGGCAGACGCCGGATACCGCCGAGTAGTTCTTCTCCACCCAGAGGCTGTTCATGTAGCCCGGAGCATCCTTGGCCTCTCCGGCGAAGGCTGCGCCCAGCTGGCCATTGAGGCCGAGGATCAGGCCCGCCTGGGTGGTCATGCCGCGCTCATTCACCAGCCTGGCGCCGACAATCCCGATCTCCGGACGCTGTACCTGGTTGAGCAGGCTGTCGATCCAGTTGGCATTGACCACTTCGGCATCGGCCGAAAGCAGCAACAGGTACTCCCCCTTGGCTTCAGCGCAGGCTGCATTGTGCAGTGCCGAAGTGCTCACCCGCTGGCCGCTGCGCAACACCCGGATCCGCTCCCCCTGGCGTTCCAGGCTGGCCAGCCAGCTATCGAGTTCGGCGTTCTGGCTGTGGTTCTCGGCAATCAGCACCTCGTAACGCTGGTAGCGGGTGCGTTGCAGCACACTCACCAGACAGCGTTGCAGCTCGGCGAAGTTGTCCTGGCTCGGCAGAATGATCGAAACCAGCGGCCGCTCGGCATGTTGATAGTCGATCTGGTAGGTCCCTGGCTGGGCAGAACTGACCTGGGCCCGATAACCACGATTGGCCAGGTGACGGCTCAGTACCTGGCGCTCCTCGGCATTTTCCCCGGCTGGCGCAGCCTGGCAGATCAGCAGCGGCTCGGCGAGATGAGCCAGGCCGGCCAGACCACCGTCCTCGATCAGGCGCAGAACCAGATCCAGCTCGACGGCCCGAGCAAACTCGCGATTGAACCCACCTGCCTGCACCAGCACTTCACGGTGCAGCAGCCAATGGCGCGCCATCAGATTGGGGGCGCTTTGCAGCAGGTCCAGATTGACTCCGGGACGGAACACGTGACGCAAGGTGCCATCGGCTTGCCGCTGCACCTCATCCATCGCCACGGCCCTGATGCCTTCGGCGCCCAGCAACTCCAGGCTTGCCCGCAGCAGCCCGCTTGCGGTGAGCTGGTCACCCGCCTCCATCAGGAGTACCCAGTGCGCTGTGGACTGCGCCACCAGCTGATTCAGGCGCTCGATATAGTTGCCCTGGCTGACCTTGACGAAGTGCACAGTGTCCTGTGCCGTGGTCATCGCCGGCAGATCGCCGGTGGTCAGCACCACCAGCTTGAATGCCTTGCAGTGGTTGGCCATCAGGGAATCGAAAGTGGCTTGCAACTTGATCATGTCGGCGTCGAGGTCGAGCAGCAGAATCTGAAACTGCGGCCCACCGGCGCGCCTTCCCAGCAGATGGGCGATCGACTTGAACTGACCCGGTTTCGGGCCACGGCCTTCCAGCCAGCTGAACAACTGCCCGGACTGGGTATTGGCAAACAACGCGCTGCTATCGGTGGCCGGCAGCGCCTTGAGGCGGGCTGCCCACTCCTGCAGTTCGCGGAACACCTCCACTTCGTCGGTATCGCGCATCGACTCGGCAAGGCGCTTGACCACGGTGAAGTTGAACAGGTTCAGCGCCATGGCTTCCCACAGCCGGCTGCGAAGGGTTCGCGCCGTGTCATTCGAGTGCACCCGCAGCAATTCCTCCTGCTTGAGCAGCACCCCTTCCAGCTCATTGAGCTGCAGGCGCCCCGCAGGCATCGCATGCACAAGAAACTCGATCTGCGTCAACAGATCGAACATCGGCTGGTTGTAGAACGGCATTTCGACAAACTGCTCCGAGCCGAAAGCACGCACCGGGTCCTTGCCGACCTCGCTCCAGGTGGAGCGAAAGATCATCACACCCTTGAGCGAACGGCCACTTTCAAGGCACTCGGCCAAGGCGGCAAAGCTGTCCAGCGCCAGCTGCTTCATCTGCTGCGCATCCGGGCCTTCGCAGTTGTGCGGCAGGGTCGCAAGAAACTCGGCAAATTGCTGATGCTGGGCCAACGAGCCGGCATCCTTGCTGCTCAGCAACGCCTGAATGCGGGCGGTGCGCTCCAGGGCCTCCCTATTGGCCTCACGAACAATGAACGGAACCGGCAGGATCCGCGCCTTGGCAGTGGCCAACAGGAAGAAGGCGTAACCGATATCCAGCCACTCGGTGCTCACCGCAGGTGGCAACTGGCTGTACCACTGGCGCAGCACATCGGTGCGGGTCACGGCATTGAAGGGGCTCAGGTAATGCCCCATGAAACTCATGATCCGCTCACGCCCGTTCGCGGCGGCGAAGTCTTCGGGCCCCTTGCGATCGCGCAGGTAATAGCTGGTTTCCAGGACCCGCGCCGAATACATCAGGCCATAGCCATGGCAGACCGCGTAATCGGGGTGGGCATCAAGGAAAGCTAGCGCGGCGCTAATCCCATCGGCGATCAAAAAGTCGGTGTCGCTGGCAATCGCCAGGTAGAGCGTGTCGACCAGGCCCACACCGTAAGTCAGCTTGCCCTGCTGGTCCTGCCGGGAAAACTGTGGCACGTGGCGGTAATCCACCTTCGGGAATTGGCGAGCCAGAGACTCGTCCGCCTTTTCCGAGGAATCCAGAACCAGGATGGAACAGGCAAAGCTGCTGTAGTAGCGCAGCGCTCGCTGTGCCAGCGCCTTGGCCTCGTGGGTCAATAGCACCAGAGTGAAACGCTCACTCATTGGGGCTGCATCCTCGTTTGCTTTTGTTTGAACCCACATCTGTCCATTCCCTCATCCGGCTGATCGCCTGGAACCTCAAATCATTAATGTTGTACGAACCCGACCCGGCATGTCCCTCTCGGCTCATCCATCCCGCGAGCGCAACTGCGCCCCTGGATGCGCCAAAGAATTGGCTTGAGAACTGCTCAACACCTGGCCAACGCTACGCCTGACTCCAGGCACCGGCCACAACAGGCGAGCCGGAAGCTACCCGCACGCGTGCGCTACACCCATGAGCGCCGGAAGACACACCCGATCATCGACAGCGTTCGTTTTATGACAATTGCCAGCAAGGCTGCAGGAAACGCGCCAGTTCCATCGGTGCGTAGAGCGCAGCCCCCGCCACTGCGAGAGGCCACGCAAGAAACAAAAAAGCCACGCTTGGCAGGCGTGGCTTTTTTTGCAGCGGTTTCTTCAGTCTGCCAACCAGCCCCACATCCAGTGCTGCAGGTTGTCGGGGCCCAGCATGAAGTCGCGCCGCACCGCCTCGCGCAATTCATCTCCCATGCGGTAGCTGGCAACAGGGTCGCTGAGGTGCATGCGGATCGCCTGCAGCCACTCTTCGGTCGTGTTGCTGCGAACCCTGGTGCAAGGCAGGAAGCCACGATAGGCCTCAGTGTCGGTGCAAATGACCGGGTAGCCGCAGGCTCCGTACTCCAGCAACCGCAAGTTGCTCTTGCAGTCATTGAAAATATGGAACTCCAGAGGTGCCAGAGCCAGGTCGAGGTTCAGGCTGGCGAGCTTGAGGGGGTAAGCCTGCAAGCCGATCGCCGGATGGAACTCGTGCACATAAGGGCGCAAGGCGTCGGGGCACATGCCGAAGAACACCCATTCCACCTCAGAGGCCAGTTCACGCACGACATCGGCAATGACCTCCAGGTCCCCGGTGTGACTGGTGCCCCCACCCCAGCCAACCCGCGGCTTGCTGGAAGTACCGCGACGGCTGCTCAGCCCCGCCCAGGGCTCAGGGGCGAGCATATTGGGTACTACCCTGATATCGCTGTGCATGTCCGACAGGACATCCGCCAGCGGCTGAGTGGTGACCACCAGCCGATCGCACAGGGCAATGCCGTCGCGCAGCATCTGCTCGATGTTCGCCGGCTTGTTGCGAGCATGGCTGTTTTTCTTTGGCGCGCTGACCACGTAATCATCGAGTTCGAAGACCCGCAACGCACTGGAGTACTTCTTCATTCGCAGAATGTCGCTGGCCGCGCCGTCGCTGTAGCGCCCCTGGAGCACGATGGTATCGGGCGACAAACGCTCGATTTCCACGGTGGTCGGAGATTCGTATGCCACCCGAGCGATGACCCTGCCTGCAGCTTCCAGCTCACGCAGTGGCCCGGTGACCCGGTAATGCCCGACCGCGCTGCTGTTGACCGGCAAGCCGAGCACCAGCGGCAAGGCTCGTGAGCAGAACGGGTTCCAGTTGTTGCGCAGGCTGGGTTCCAGGCTGAAACTGGAGAACCCCAGGCTCAGGGCCGGATTGTAGGCTGGATCGCGAGCGATCTTCGGCAGCCACTGACGGTAGAAGCGCTCCTGTTCAGCCTCCTGCATCTGCTGCTGCTCAGGCGCCTGCGGTGGCGCCAACGCCGGGGCCAGCATCAGGGTGGCGTGGGGGGTCCAGACCACCAGGTAGCCATCGCGATCGACGCGCAGGCACAGGTCGGCTTCACCCAGGTCAGCGCCGAAACTCTGTTCATCCAGCCCGCCCAGACTGTCGAACACGTCCTTGCGGATCATCAGGCAGTCGCGGCTGACCGCACTCCAGTTCTGCACCACCTGCAGACGCTGCATATAACCACGGGCACCCAGTGCTTCGCCGATGAACGGCGAGCCCACGGGCCCAGACATGCCCAGTACCTGCCCGGCATGCAGGATGGAGCCATCGGTAGCAAGGATGCGCGCCCCCACGACAGCCACCTCCGGACGCTGGGCCTGGTTGAGCAGCTCGTCCAGCCAGTCGCTGGTGCAGATCCGTGTGTCGTGGCTGAGCAACAGCAGGTAGTCGCCGCGAGCCTGGGCCGCAATGCTGTTGGTCAAGGCCGCCTGGTTGGCGGGGCCGGCATAAGGCAAGACCCGCAGCATGTTGCCCCCCAACTGCCCCATGGCCGCCAGCCAGTCAGCCATGTCCGGGTCGCGACTGCCGGCAGCCACCAGCAGGATCTCGTAATGGTTGTAGGCGGTCTGCTCGATCAGGCCTTCGACGCAACGCTGCAAGGCCGGCAGCGAATCCCCGCAGGTGATGATGATCGACACCAGCGGCCGCGCACCGTGCTGATAGTCGATGCGATTGAGCAAGGGCAAATCATCATGGCGGATCCGGTACTGCACGCCGATGCGCTGCAAGTGCGCAGCGACCAGCCCCTCACTGGCTTCGATGACCTGGGGCCGGGACAACCACTTTGCGAACGGGAACTCGGACTCGATCTGGATATCGGCAATATGCTCGATGGTTTGCGGGCCCACATTTTCCACCAGCCGCCACAACAGATCCTGGGGCGCCAGCTCGCCACGTGCGCAATCGAAGCCTCCCTCGCTCAGGAAACGCTCGCGGGAAAAGGCCAGCGAGCGCCCGACATAAGGGTAGGCACGCATCAAATCGAGGTTGAAGTCGGGCTTGAACACCGGTTCGGTTGACTGACCATCAAGCAATGCGCCTTCGTCACTGTAGGCGCAGAGCATGGCCGGGGTGTTGGCGATCCGCTCGGCCAGCACCAGCAATGCCGTGTCACGCAGTTGGTCACCCGACTGCAACAGATAGAACCAGTCACAGGTATCCAGGCGAGGGATCAGTTCGTTGAGTTGCCCGGCCCAGTCGGCCCGCAAGGGTTGACGCAGCACAGCCTCCCCGGCTGTACCGGCAGCGGTGGACAACACCACGATCGTTTCGGCTGGGTACAACTGGCCGGCCAGGCTGCCCAGGGTCCGCTCGAGAGCGGCGCCATCACCTGCCAGGTCCATGACGATCGGCACGATCCGCACCCGCCGCGGCCAGCTTTCGATGCGCTGCGGCAGCAACCGCTGTTCCGCCGCCGACAGGCAACGTGCCGCCAGCCATTGCTGGTAGAACTCCTCGTAGCTTTGACTCTCGCCCCCTACCCGACCGTTGACCACGGCGCTGCGATTGCCCAGCACATGGAGCACCCCCAGCTCACGCCATGGCCGTGGCTGCTCGGCGGCTCGCGCCAGTTCAACGTAACGCACCCAGCCCGCAGCGGGCGCCGACTCGCCAGAACGCTCGGAGAGCATCCGCAATAGCCATTCCCATTCGGTGGCAACGGCCTTGAGCACTTGCGGCGTGCGGCTGAAACGCCCCTGATACAGGCGCTCGCAACTCAACACGGTGGACAGGGCCGCCAGATTGCCGCGGCGCATCAGGCAGATGAACAGCGCCAGGTCCAGCAAGGCGACAAAACCGGCGCCCTTGTGGATCAGGGCTGGCAGTACCTCCAGCACGTCGGCTCGACGCATCAGTGCCGCACTGAAGTTGCCGAGGAAGTTTTTCCGCGTGCCCTCGAAGATCGCCAGCATGTCATCGCCTTTGAGCAGCACGTCGAGCGGCGCAAAGCGGCAGTTTTCAATCCGCGGCGGAAGAATGGAGTTGCCTTCGTCGTTGAACACCCGTAGTGCGAACACCAGATTGACCTCAGGGTGCTCGATCAGCACTTGCGCCTGCAGGGCGATGCTCGGCGCAAACAGCCGGTCATCGTCGCAAAGCACCTTGATCAGCTCGCCCCGGGCCTCTTTCACGCAGCGCAACAGGTTTTTCTGCAACCCCAAAGGTTGCGGGTTGCGCAAGTAACGCACCGGGTGCGCGGGTTCGCTCAGCCCTTGTACAACCTGCTGGATTTCATCGCCGGGACTGTCGTCGCAAACAACGATCTCCAGTGGCTGATAGGTCTGCGCCAAGGCACTTTCCAGAGCCTGGCTGAAGAAGCGTGGGTTGAAGGCGGGAATGACGATGCTGACTAGAGGGGCTTGGCTCACGGCGGGAAACTCTCGAGCGGCGAGCCCTGGCCAGTGATGCCAGGGCTGCAAGACCGCTTAAAAAAGACGGCTGTCTGCTCGAAGATCGCGGCGTCCGGGCGCCAGCCCGAACGCCACGCACTCAGACCTTGTTGAACAGACCCAGTTGGGCAATCTTGCTGAAGGCCAGCTGCGAGGCTTGCAGCATGGTCTGTTGCAGGGTCAGGCGGGTCATCACTTCGGCCGGATCGGAGTCGCTGATGGCCGAGCGGGTCTTGGTGTTGGCAGCTGCCAGGCTTTCGTTGATTTCGGTCTGGGTGTCCAGGGCCGAACCACGACCACCCACCGAACTGATACCGATGGACAGCTGGTCGATGCCACTGGCCAGGTTGGCCATCCCCGAGGCGAGGTCGGCCAGTTGCTTCTGGGTCGCCAGGGTGTTACCGGCGGTTGGCGTGTTCAAGGCGTTTTTCAGCTGGCTCACGGTATCCAGTATGTTCTGGGTCTCGTGGGTGTTGACCGACACACTGAACTGATCGTTGGCCGCCGGAGAAGGCGCGCCGGTCAGGGTGAAGCTCACGCCCGCCGCGGTGGCGACGTTGCCCGGCCCGACCACGCCCGAGGACACCGGCTTGCTATCAGCGGTCAGTGGCGCAGCGTACAGATCGAAATTGGTAGCGCTGGTGAACTTGAGGATCGCCGAACCACTGGGGAAGGTGGAGTTGTAGGCCACCGGATCGGTAATGCTGGTGTTCGAGACCTGAGTCATGCTCGGGTTGCCCGGAGAGCGCGCCACATTGAAGGTGTCCGGCTTGGAGCCCAGGGTGAAGGTATGCCCCGGCAGCACGGCGTTGGCGTCGTCACCGGACTTGAGGTTGACGTTCAGGCTCAGGTCGACCCCACGGAAGCTCACGGTCTGGTTCGGCGCAGTGCCGAAAACACCGCCTTTGCTGGCCTCGGCCGTCACATCGTTGCCACTGCCGTCGACGATCTTCAGCTGGGTGCCGGACACGAAGGACACGGTGTAAGGCTCGCCGCTGCGGAATTGGCTGTTGTAGGCACCGTTGTTGGCCACCTGGCCGTTGGACAGGGAAATCCGCCCGTCATCCACGGCTGGCGCGGTCATGGTGACCTGGCTGCGGCTGGTGTTCAGTGCCTGCTGGAACACGTCCCAACCGGTGCTGTTGGCGGCCATCATCATGGTGTCGCCGACCGGCAGTTGCAGGCTGCTCTGGTCACCGTTGTAGCTGTAGGTGCCATCGGAGTTGCGGCTGAACGGCGGAACGTCATCCTTGGAGCCACCGAAGATGTACTTGCCGTTTTCGTCCTGGGAGTTCATCAGGCTCAGCAACTGCTCTTCGATCTGCCCCAGTTCCGAAGCATTGGCCTGGCGGTCGGCGTCGGTGTAACCGGCGTTGCCGGCACCGGAGGCCAGTTCCTTGGCGCGGGCCAGCACGTTGTTGATGCTGGTCATCACCGATTCGGTCTGGCCTAGGGAGGCCTTGATCGAGTTGGTGTTGGTCTTGTACTGGTCCAGCAACGAAGCCTGTTGGCCCAGTTGCAGCAGGCGCGCGGCACCTACCGGATCGTCGGCAGCGGTCTTGACGCGAACCAGGCTGCTGGCCTCTTCGCTGCTCTGGACCACTTTGGAAAAGTTCTTCTGGTAGTTGGTAGCCGAGGACTCGTAAAACTGGGAGGTGGAAATGCGCATGGGCTACGACTCCTTAAAGGCTGTTGATCAGCGTGCTGAAGGTTTCCTGCGCAGCCTTGATGATCTGCGACGACGCTGTGTAGTACTGCTGGAACTTGACCAGGTTGCCGGTCTCATCATCCAGGTTGACCCCGGACAGCGAGTCCCGGGCGCCCTTGGCGTTAGCCAGGATGGTGCCGGTAGCGGCGCTGTCGAGGCTGCCCTGACTGGCCTTGGCGCCGACGTTCTCGATCAGCTTGCCGTAGGCATCCACCAGGGTGATGCCTTTGCTGGCAGAACCTGTATCGACTGTCTGCTTGCTCTGCAAACCGGCCAGCGCCAGGCCGTTGCGGTTGTCCGAAGAACCGGCGCCGTTCACCGAGATGTTCATGCTGTCGCCGGCAGCGGGAGCGCCGGCCACGGTCATCTGTACGCCGAACGTCTTGGTCACCGGTGGCGTGCCGCCGTCGGTGATCGGCGCACCGCTGGCATCCAGCATGTTGATCTGCAGGTTGAGGGTGTTGGTCTGCCCGGGAACGATGGAGCCGCTGCCCATCTTGTTGCCCTTGGCATCGAAATAGTCGTAGCTCTGGCTGCCGCCTGCCGGCGCATTGAACACCACTTTGACCGGACCCGAATTCTTGATTGCGGTCTGCATCTCAAGCTTGGCTGCGGCGTCGTAGTTGTCGATCGGCACGCTCAAGGAAGGCTGCGCGGAAATGCTCAGGGAGCTCTTGAGCCCGGCAGCCAGCTCGGCCTTCAGCGGAGCCGCGAGGGCCAGGCGCTTGGGGTCGGTCATTTCAGTCTGGATGGTGGTAGCGGCATTGCGGGTCGGGGTGATCTTGAAGCTGTCACCGGCACCGACCGTACCATTGAGTTTCAGCGAGAAGCCATCGATCACCGGTGCCGGGCTGGTGGTGGTGCTGAAGCTGCCCATGTCGGTGCCATCGGAGCGCTTGACGCTGTAGTCGGTGGCACTGCTGAAGGTCACGGTGTAGTCGCTGGTGCTCAGCTTGCCGGTGTCCTTGATGGTGACATCGAAGTTGCCCGAGCCTGCGCTGTTGGTGGCACTGCCAATGCTGCGCTGGCTGATCATCCGGGCACTGTTGATGTCGTTGAACAGGTTGCCGCCGAAATCACCGTTCTTGTCGATGCCCTGAGCCATCAGGCTGTTCATCTGGTCGGCGACCACGAGGGCTACGCGGCCCAGCTCGTTCATCGCCGGATCCAGCACTTCGCTGCGGTAGCGCAGCAGGCCGCCGATCTCGCCACCGGTGGTGAGGTTGGTGATGTCGATGCTGCTCGAGCCCCGGTTCAACTGCAGCGCGGAGCGGCTCGGGTCGTTCTTGCCCTGCACCACTTCCAGGGTATTGGCCGAGTTACCCATGACCAGCGGCTGGCCGCTGCCCAGGTACAGGTCGACGCTGGAGCCACGCTCCGAGACCTGCACGCCGATGAAGGTCGAAAGCTGGCGCACGGTTTCATTACGCGCATCGAGCAGATCGTTGGGCATGCCGTTGCCGTTGGTCGACAGCTCGGAAATCTTCTGGTTGAGCTGGGCCACGGTGTTGGCCAGCTTGTTGACCTGGTCCGCCATGTTCGCCAGGTTGCCGTTGATATTGGTGTTCTGCTGGTTGAGCTGGCTGGATACCGAGTTGAAACGGTTGCTCAGGGCCTGGGTGTCGCTGAGCAGCAACTGCCGGGAAGCCTCGTCGGTAGGCTTGGCGTTGAGGTTCTGCACCGAGGCGAAGAACTTGGTCAGGGCGCCGGTCATGCCGGTGCCGCTGTCCGAGAGCAATTGGTCGATCGGGCTGATCTGCCCCTG
Organism: Pseudomonas protegens CHA0; assembly: GCF_000397205.1. NCBI lineage: Bacteria > Pseudomonadati > Pseudomonadota > Gammaproteobacteria > Pseudomonadales > Pseudomonadaceae > Pseudomonas > Pseudomonas protegens. Next base: position 1,834,082 of record NC_021237.1, on the reverse strand, counting down.
GAACGCCGCGGCATCGCTGTTGAGCGAGGTGGCGGTGCGCAACTGGGCATCGAGGAAGCTGTTATAGACCCGGCGCACGTCCGCCAGGGTGGTGCCGGTGCCGATGAAGACGTTGCCATTCTGGCTGGAGGCCTTGGTGCCCTGCACGGTCTGCTGACGCGAGTACCCGGCGGTGTCGGCGTTGGCAATGTTGTTACCCGTGGTCATCAACGACGTTTGGCTGGCGGCCAGCCCCGACATCCCGATATTGAGCAAACTCATGATTCAGACCTTATAAATTCGTGGAAACGCCAGCTGCAGCGTAGTTCTGGTAATTCTTCATCTGCTTGGCTATCTGCGAAATCTTGCTTGCGTAATCCGGGTCCGTTGCATACCCGGCTTTTTGCAACTCGCGAACAAACTGTTCTGGTTTATCGGCCACCTTCAGCACTTCTTGATAGCGATTGTTGCTCTGCAACAAGGTCACCAGATCGTGGAAGCTGTCCTGATAGGAATCGTAGGAACGGAACGCCGCCGTCTCCTTGACCATCTGCCCGTTGCGGAACTCGCTAGTGATCGCCCGGGCCTGTGCACCCTGCCAACTGCTGCCGGCCTTGATGCCGAACAGGTTGTGGCTGCTGCTGCCATCCTGCTGGCGCATCACCGATTTGCCCCAGCCGGTTTCCAGGGCGGCCTGGGCCACCAGGTAGCGCGGATCGATCCCGATACGCTGGGCCGCCTGCTGCGCCATCGGCAGCATGGTGGCGACGAAGTCGTCGGCGGAACTGAAGGCACGCTTGGCCGGTGCCAGCGGCGGCTGGGCCATGGCCCGGCCATAGACCCGCATCTTGCCCTGGGACGCGGCGTAGCCCTGATTGACCCGCCACTCGCCCCGCAGCACAGCATCGGCGGCCGGGCTGTTGCGGGTCGGCGCGGCGTTCTGTGCGCCGCCCTCGACGGCAACGGCCGACGGCACGATGCCGGTCAACAGGCGATCGGTGAGCTTGCTGGGCAGGGACAGACGCCGCTGGTTGAGCAGCACCATGTCGTTATGCGCCACGCTCGTGCGCAAAGGATCGTGGGCCCGCGAAGCCCACATCGGGCGCTGGCCGTTGACCCGGCTCAACGGACCATCCTGGGCCGTGGTACCGGCAGCGATCGGCGTCGGAGTCGCCACCGGCGCCGCGGCCGGCAAAGTCGTGGTGGCCGCATTCGGATGAGCCGGCTTGTTCTTCATCATCTGGCGCATCAGCACATTGGCCAGGCCGATACCGCCACCCTCGCGAGACAGGGACACCGCCAACTGCTGGTCATACATGTCCTGGTACTGCTTGGCGGCCGGGGTATTGAGCGGGTTGTCCTGGCCTATGACGTCAGTGGCCTTGCGCATGGACTTGAGCATTTCATTGAGAAACAGCGACTCGAACTCCTGCGCCACTTTGCGCACGTTGGCTTCGCCGTCCTTGTCGCCGACCTTCAGTTGCTGCAGGCGGTTGAGGTCGGAGTAAGACCCGGAGTCGCCGCTGCCAATCAGTCCGCTCTTACGAATATCCATGGCGCTCACCTCAAATCACGATCAGGTCGGCCTGCAAGGCGCCGGCCTGTTTCAAGGCTTCGAGGATGGCCATCAAGTCGCCTGGCGCCGCGCCCACCTGGTTCACCGCCCGGACGATCTCATCCAGAGTGGTGCCCGGGCCGAACTTGAACATCGGCTTGGCTTCCTGCTGAGCATTGACCCGCGAGCGGGGCACCACCGCGGTCTGGCCATTGGACAGAGGGCCGGGCTGGCTGACGATCGGGTCTTCGGTAATGGTCACGGTCAGGCTGCCGTGGGTCACCGCCGCCGGCGAGACCTTGACGTTCTGGCCAATGACAATGGTGCCGGTACGGGAGTTGATGATGACCTTGGCCACCGCCTGCCCCGGATCGATCTCCAGGTTCTCCAGGATCGACAGGTAGTCCACACGCTGGCTTGGGTCCAGGGGCGCGGTCACCCGGATCGAGCCACCGTCGATGGCTTGGGCCACGCCTGGGCCGAGCATGTCGTTGATCTTGTCGACGATGCGCTTGGCGGTGGTGAAATCCGAACGGTTGAGGTTCAGGGTCAGGCTGTTGCCCTGGTTGAAACCACTGGGCACGGCACGCTCGACCGAGGCACCACCAGGAATCCGCCCGGCCGACGGTACGTTGACGGTGATCTTCGAACCGTCGCGTCCTTCGGCATCGAAACCACCCACCACCAGGTTGCCCTGGGCGATGGCGTAGACGTTGCCGTCGATGCCCTTGAGCGGCGTCAGCAGCAAGGTGCCGCCGCGCAGGCTCTTGGAGTTACCAATGGAGGACACGGTGATATCCACCTGCTGGCCCGGCTTGGCGAACGCCGGCAGATCGGCACTCACCGACACCGCCGCGACGTTCTTCAACTGCACGTTGCCGGAGCCGGCCGGCACCTTGATGCCGAACTGCGACAGCATGTTGTTGAAGGTCTGCAAGGTGAAAGGCGTCTGGGTAGTCTGGTCGCCGGTACCGTTAAGCCCGACCACCAGGCCATAGCCGATCAATTGGTTGGAACGCACGCCGGAAATGCTGGCGATGTCCTTCAACCGCTCGGCCTGGACGCCAAGGGAAGTGGACAGCAACAACGCCGCCGCCATCAGGTGCTTGAAATTGAGCATGAGTCTTTTCATCACCTAGAAAGGGAACAGCGGGCTGAGGAAGAAACGGTCGAACCAGCCAGGCTGGTTGGCATCGGCAAACGAGCCGGTGCCCGAATAGGTAATGCGTGCATCCGCGACCCGGGTCGAGGACACGGTGTTGTCGGTGGCGATGTCGTCCGCCCGTACCAGGCCTGCAATCCGCACCAGCTCATCGCCGGTGTTGAGGGTCATCCACTTCTCGCCACGCACCGCGATGATGCCGTTGGGCAGTACGTCGGCCACGGTCACGGTGATCGAACCGGTCAGGCTATTGCTCTGGGCCGCCTTGCTGTCGCCCTTGGTGGCGCGATTGCCGCTGTAGCCGGCATTCAGGGTCAGGTCGCCGTCGCCCAGCGGGTTGTTGGTGTTGGGCACGGCACCGAACAGCGAGGTCAGGCCAATGCTGTTGGAACTGGTCTTGGTCAGCGCCGAGTTGGCACCCTTGCTGGCGTTGGTCCGCTCGTTCAGGGTGATGGTGATGATGTCACCGACCCGGAACGCCTTGCGGTCGCTGTACAGGTTCTGCTCGAAGCCGGCCTGGTAGATCGAACCGTTGTTGGACGCGGAAGGCAGCGGCGTACGCGGCAGCACCGGCGCGTAGTAAGGGTCATTGGGCTTGGGCGGCGGGGCGACACAGCCCGCGAGCACGGCACTCCCACTCAGCGCTAGAACACAAATAAACCGATTCATGACCCTTCCTCACGATGTTGCCGGTGCACCACTTCAGACCCGTGGCGACCTCAAGACTTGATTACAGCTTCTGCGTAATGAACGAGAGCATCTGGTCCGCGGTGGAGATCACCTTGGAGTTCATCTCGTAAGCGCGCTGAGTGGTGATCATGTTGACCATCTCCTCAACGGTGCTGACGTTGGAGGCTTCCAGGGTGTTCTGCAGCGTGGTGCCGAAACCGTTGAGGCCCGGGGTACCGATCTGCGGCGCGCCACTGGCGGCGGTTTCCAGGAACAGGTTGTTGCCCTGGGCCTGCAGGCCCGCCGGGTTGATGAAGTCGGCGGTTTGCAGGTTGCCGATCACCTGGGACGCCGGGTTGCCGGCAATGGTGATGGACACGGTGCCGTCCTGGCCTACGGTGAAGGTCTGCGCATCGTTGGGCACGACAACCGCAGGCTCCAGGGCAAAACCGCTGGCGGTGACGATCTGGCCGTCGGAGTTCAGGTGGAAAGTACCGTCACGGGTGTAGGCCGTGGTGCCATCGGGCTGCAGGATCTGGAAGAAACCGCGTCCGTTGATGGCCAGGTCCAGAGGTTGCTCGGTGGTCTGCAGGCTGCCGGCGGTGAAGTTCTTCTGGGTGCCGACAATGCGCACACCGGTACCGACCTGCAGGCCGGTTGGCAGCTCGCTGTCCTGGGTGGACTGGGCCCCCGGCTGACGCTTGATCTGGTACAGCAGGTCCTGGAACTCGGCGCGATCACGTTTGAAGCCCGTGGTCGAGACGTTCGCCAGGTTGTTGGAAATGACGGTCAGGTTGGTGTCCTGGGCGGACAGACCGGTTTTGGCAACCCATAGAGCCGGAAGCATTGATTTCTCCTCTCGCGCCTGTTTTACGGCGCTAGATACTGGTAATTAGCTGATCTGCAAGACCCGAGCCATGGCCTGGTCGTCTTCTTTGGCGCTGTTCATCATCTTCACGTGCAATTCGAACTGCCGGGACAGGGCCAGCACCGCGGTCATCTCTTCAACGGCGTTGACGTTGCTCGACTCCAGGAAGCCCGAGACCACCTGGACATTGGCATCGGCGGGTGCCGGCTGGCCGTCCTTGGTCTTGATCGAGCCGTCCAGGCCTTTGGTGAGGTTCTTGATGTCCGGGTTGACCAGCTTGATGCGGTCGACCTCGGCCATGACTCGCGGGCCCTCGCCCATGGCACGGATACTGATGGTGCCGTCCTGGCCAACTTCGATCTTCTGCTCGGGTGGCACGGCGATCGGGCCGCCATTGCCCATCACCGGCATGCCGTTGCCGGCGCGCAGCACACCCAGGGCGTCGACATTCAAACTGCCGGTACGCACATAGCTTTCGCTGCCGTCGGGGCTCTGCACGGCGATCCAGCCGTTGCCGCTGACGGCCACGTCCAGGTCACGACCGGTCTCCACCATCGAGCCGGCACTGAAATCCGTTGCCGGGCGCTCGCTCATGGCAAAGGCGCGCGCCGGAAAGCTGTCACCAAATACCGGCATCGCACGGGCCTGCTCCAGGTCGCGCTGAAAACCATTGGTAGAGATGTTCGCCAGATTGTTGGCATGAGCCTTTTGCGCCAGTGCATTCTGGCTGGCGCCGGTCATTGCCACATAAAGGTACTTGTCCACAGTCTTTCCTCTGTCTGCCGGACGTTTGCCGCCCACCGCTGTACTGCGAAGCCATAAGCAATAAGCGCACCAACTTTTTCACGCAGTGGTGATCCCCAGGCGGGGCAAGGCTTTGCCTGATTACAGAGGAAAAAACAGCGCTGGCAGAAGACGGAAAAACGGCGGTCTTATGCCGCTACCGGCAAGTAACGGCCCGGATACAAGCCTAGGGATTGTCGCCGGCATTCCTGCCGACCTCGTATTCGCGCAGTTTGTTGGCGATGGTGGTGTGGGAAACCCCCAGCCGCTTGCCCAGCTGACGGCTACTGGGGTGCTCGGCGTACAGACTCTCGAGCACGGCCTTTTCAAAGCGCCCGACAATCTGTTCCAGGCCACCCTCCAGGGAGAAATCGCCAAGCGGCTGGCGCGCACCATAGTCCGGCAGCCGGATGTGCTCGGTCTTGACCGTACCGCCATCGCACAGGGAAACCGCCTGAAACAGCACGTTCTCCAGTTGCCGCACATTGCCCGGCCAGTGGTAGTGACTGAGGCGTTCCATGGCCGCCGGCGCCAGACGCGGCAACGGGCAACCGATCTGCCGGCTGGCCTGGTCGAGAAAGTGCTCCACCAGGGGGGTCAGGCCGTCGAGGCATTCGCGCAATGGCGGAATGTGCAGGGACAGCACATTCAACCGGTGATAGAGGTCCTGACGGAACTCGCCCCTGGCGCACAACTCGGAAAGATCCACCTGGGTCGCGCAGATCACCCGCACATCCAGGTACACCTCTTCATCGCTGCCGACCCGGCGGAAGCAGCCATCCTGCAGGAAGCGCAGCAGCTTGACCTGCAAGCGCGGGCTCATCTCCCCTACCCCGTCGAGAAACAGGGTGCCACCGGCGGTCAGCTCCAGCAGCCCCAGCTTGCCCTCTGCCCGAGCCCCCTCGAAGGCGCCGGGGCCGTAGCCGAACAGCTCGGTCTCGGCCATGGACTCCGGCAACCCGGCGCAGTTCAGGGCCATCAGCGGCGACTGCCCGCGCGGGCTGGCCAGGTGACAGGCACGGGCCAGCAGCTCCTTGCCGGTCCCGGTCTCGCCCTCGATCAGCAGCGGCGCATCCAGCGGCGCCATGCGCCGAGCCTCACGCACCACCGCCGCCATGACCTTCGAACTCTGGAAGATGCTGTCGAAGCCCCGCAGCTCCTGCTTGCGCACGTTGTAGATGCGCTCGCCAACGCGATCCGCCCGGTGCAAGGTCAATACCGCGCCGGCCATGGCTTCGCTGTCGTCATGTTCCGATTGCAGCGGCGCGATGTCCGCCAGGAACACATCGCCCCTGACCTTGACTCGCAACCCGTTGATCCGCGACTGGTTGGCCCGCACCAGTTCCGGCAGGTCGAAGTCTTCGGCGTAGCGCGACAGGGGAATGCCCGGCACCTCGTCCACCCGCACCCCGAGCAACTGCGCTGCGGCCCGGTTCGCCGCCACGATGGAGCCGCCCATGTCGATGGACAGCACCGGGAACTCCAGAGCCCCCAACAGCGCATTGAGCTCCATGTGCCGGCGCTCGCTGGGCATCAACCCGACTCGCTTGACGCCAAACACCCCGGCGATGGACTCGAACTTGGGGCGCAGCGCCTGGAATTGCAGGTTGATCAGGTTCGGGCAGTGCAGATAGATGGCATTGCCATGCTCGCCCCCCACCTCGCCACGGGCCACGTTGATCCCGTATTCCACCAGCAGGTTGAGAATGTCGCGCAGGATGCCGATGCGATTCTGGCAGTGAACTTTGATACGCATAGAAGGAAGGCCCTGGGACTGACAGTGAAAGGCATAAGCGCCGAAAACCGACGCTTATGGCATCGGGCTTTACAAACTTTCTGCAGGATGGCGCAGATAGTCGTCAAGATTATGTGACAGCAAACCGCTTTTTCAAACCTGAAAACCCACCACAGGGTGGAGACTCCGCCAGATTCGTAACGTTTACTTTACAAATTGATGCGCAACAGCCCTCCAACCGCACCGGCCACCTGCTGCAAAGCGTCGCACCCTCGGGTATCACTGGGGTCACACATAACAAGAACGCATCCCCTGGCAGGAGAGCAGCATGAAGCAGACGCAGTACGTGGCCCGCGAGCCCGACGCGCAAGGTTTTATCGACTATCCACCCGAAGAGCACGCGGTGTGGAACACCCTGATCACACGCCAGTTGAAAGTGATCGAGGGTCGTGCGTGCCAGGAATACCTGGACGGCATCGACAAGCTCGGCTTGCCCCACGACCGTATTCCGCAACTGGGCGAAATCAACAAGGTCCTGGGTGAAACCACCGGCTGGCAAGTGGCCCGGGTACCAGCGCTGATCCCCTTCCAGACTTTCTTCGAACTGCTGGCCAGCAAGCGCTTTCCCGTGGCGACCTTCATTCGCACCCGCGAAGAACTCGACTACCTGCAAGAGCCGGACATCTTCCACGAGATCTTTGGCCACTGCCCGCTGCTGACCAACCCCTGGTTCGCCGAATTCACCCACACCTACGGCAAGCTCGGCCTGCAAGCCACCAAGGAAGAGCGGGTGTACCTTGCGCGCCTGTACTGGATGACCATCGAGTTCGGCCTGGTGGACACCCCGGCCGGGCGGCGCATCTATGGCGGCGGCATCCTGTCCTCGCCCAAGGAGACCGTGTACAGCTTGTCCGAAGAGCCGGAACACCAGGCCTTCGACCCGCTGGAAGCCATGCGCACGCCGTATCGCATCGACATCCTGCAGCCGATCTATTTCACCCTGCCCAACCTCAAGCGCCTGTTCGACCTAGCCCACGAAGACATCATGGCCCTGGTCCACCAAGGCATGCAGCTGGGCCTGCACGCCCCCAAGTTTCCGCCAAAACCCAAGGCGGCCTGAGCGGCCCGCACTCGCGAGCCGCTGCGAAAGATAGTAACTTCCAACAAGAATTGAATCCTGGGAACCCACCATGACCGCTCTGAACCAAGCCCATTGCGAAGCCTGCCGTGCCGATGCTCCTCAAGTCAGCGACGAAGAACTGCCGGTACTGATCAAGCAGATCCCTGACTGGAACATCGAAGTTCGCGATGGCGTGATGCAGCTGGAAAAAGTCTTCCTGTTCAAGAACTTCAAATTTGCCCTGGCCTTCACCAACGCCATGGGCGAGATCTCCGAGGCCGAAGGCCACCACCCGGGCCTGCTCACCGAGTGGGGCAAGGTCACCGTGACCTGGTGGAGCCACTCGATCAAGGGCCTGCACCGCAACGACTTCATCATGGCAGCCCGCACCGATGAAGTGGCCAAGACCGCAGAAGGACGCAAGTAATGCACTTCGACGCCATCGGCCGGGTTCCCGGCGACCCGATTCTCGGCCTGATGGGGGCCTACGCCAACGATCCCAACCCGCGCAAGTTCGACCTCGGCGTGGGGGTCTACAAGGACTCCCAGGGCCTGACGCCGATCCCGCGCTCGGTGAAGCTGGCCGAACAGCGCCTGGTGGACAGCCAGGACACCAAGATCTACATCGGCGGCCATGGCGACGCGGCCTTCGGCAAGGTGATCAATGAACTGGTACTGGGCAGCGATTCGAAACTGATCGCCACCCAGCGTGCCGGCGCCACGCAGACCCCGGGCGGCACTGGCGCCCTGCGCCTGAGTGCCGACTTCATCGCCCACTGCCTGCCGGGCCGTGGCGTGTGGCTGAGCAACCCGACCTGGCCGATCCACGAGACCATCTTTGCCGCGGCCGGGGTCAAGGTCAGTCACTACCCCTATGTGGGCAGCGACAACCGCCTGGACGTCGAGGCCATGCTGGCGACCCTGAACCAGGTGCCCGAGGGCGACGTGGTGTTGCTGCACGCCTGCTGCCACAACCCCACCGGCTTCGACCTCGGCCACCCCGACTGGCAACGCGTGCTGGACGTGGTACGCAGCCGCAAGCTGCTGCCGCTGATCGACTTCGCCTACCAGGGCTTCGGCGATGGCCTGGAGCAGGATGCCTGGGCAGTGCGGCTGTTCGCCGCCGAACTGCCGGAAGTGCTGATCACCAGTTCCTGCTCGAAGAACTTCGGCCTGTACCGCGACCGGACCGGCGCTTTGATCGTCTGCACCCAGGACACCGAGAAACTGCTCGATGTGCGCAGCCAACTGGCCCATATCGCCCGTAACCTGTGGTCCACGCCACCGGATCACGGCGCGGCGGTGGTCGCCACCATCCTCGGCGACCCGGAGCTGAAAAGCCTCTGGGCCGACGAAGTGGAAACCATGCGCCTGCGGATCGCGCAACTGCGCGCCGGCCTGCTGGAGGCCTTGCAGCCTTACGGCCTGGCCGAACGTTTCGCGCATATCGGCGTGCAACGGGGAATGTTCTCCTACACCGGCCTGAGCCCTGCCCAGGTCCAGGAACTGCGTGACCACCACAGCGTGTACATGGTCAGCTCCGGCCGCGCCAACGTGGCCGGGATCGACGCCAGCCGCCTGGACTTGCTGGCTGAAGCCATCGCCCGGGTCGTATAGCAACTTGCGCACCGTCACAGGCAGCCCTCTGGCTGCCTGTGACGGCAAGCCGCACCACTCGATGAAATCCCTTTCATCCCAAAAAGCGCGATAAAAATCTTTTTGTCATTTCCAGTGCTGTATCCTGCCCAAGCTTTTTAAAAGCGCGGATCTACCCAGCGATTTAAAAAACAGACTTTGCGAGGAGCAACGACATGCATGAGATCCCGAATCTCCCCTTCCCAAGCCTGCACGAAACTGAGCAGACAACTCCGCCACAAGCCAGTGCCGACAAGCCTGTAGTGCAAGAAGCCGCCGACAGCCGCAAGGCCGACAGCGAAGACTGAAAGCTGTAACCAGACCGTGTGGAAAGCGCTACTCAAGCGCTTTCCACACCGCCTGAAACCCTCCTCCCGAGCCCCGCCGCACCATGACCGAATCCTTCAGCGAAACCCAAGCCAGCGTGCTGATCGGCACTGCCGAACAGATGATCGACGTGTGGAATCGCCTCAGCGAAGAAAAACAGGCCGCTCTGCTGGCCCGCTTCGGCACCCAGGAAAACGCCCTGGCCGCCCTGGTCACCACCCGGTTGCTGGGCAACAATGACGCCTGAACCGACTCCGGCCAGGTAAAAACCTGAACAACACGTCGATTTCCCCCACAACCCCTCCCTGCACATCGGTATCATAAGCAGCCTATCTATTGAGCTGTCGCAGTGGTCCCCTTCCCATGCCAGATACCCAGCGCCCCTTGACGGTCACGCTGCACGTCGTCTCCATCGTCCTGTTCACCTTTATCGGCTACCTGAATATCGGCATTCCGCTGGCAGTATTGCCGGGCTACGTGCACAGCGAGCTGGGCTTTGGCGCGGTGATCGCCGGCCTGGTGATCAGCGTGCAATACCTGGCCACCCTGCTCAGCCGGCCCTATGCCGGGCGCATCATCGACAATCTGGGCAGCAAGCGCGCGGTGATGTACGGCCTGGCCGGCTGCGGCTTGAGCGGGGTGTTCATGCTGCTTTCGGCCTGGCTGCACAACCTGCCGACCCTGAGCCTGATCAGCCTGCTGATCGGCCGCCTGGTCCTGGGCAGCGCGGAAAGCCTGGTGGGCTCGGGTTCCATCGGCTGGGGCATCGGCCGGGTCGGGGCGCAGAATACCGCCAAGGTGATTTCCTGGAACGGCATCGCCAGCTACGGCGCCCTGGCCATTGGCGCGCCGCTGGGGGTGTGGCTGGTAAGCCGGCTGGGGCTGTGGAGCATGGGAGCGAGCATCATCCTGCTGGCGCTGCTCGGCCTGCTGCTGGCCTGGCCGAAACTCGCCGCGCCGATCGTTGCCGGCGAGCGCTTGCCGTTCATCCACGTGCTGGGCAAGGTGTTTCCCCACGGCTGCGGCCTGGCCCTGGGCTCCATCGGCTTTGGCACCATCGCCACCTTCATCACCCTGTACTACGCCACCCGACACTGGGACAACGCCGTACTGTGCCTGAGCCTGTTCGGTGCCAGCTTCATCGGCGCGCGACTGCTGTTCGGCAACCTGATCAACCGCCTCGGCGGCTTTCGCGTGGCGATTGCCTGCCTGTCGGTGGAAACCCTCGGCCTGTTGCTGCTGTGGCTGGCCCCGGATGCCAATTGGGCCCTGGCCGGCGCAGCCCTGAGCGGCTTCGGCTTCTCCCTGGTATTCCCGGCCCTGGGGGTGGAAGCGGTGAACCTGGTGCCAGCCTCCAGCCGCGGCGCGGCAGTGGGAGCCTACTCGCTGTTCATCGACCTGTCGCTGGGCATCACCGGCCCGCTGGCGGGGGCGATTGCTGCCGGTTTCGGCTTTGCCTCGATCTTCCTGTTCGCCGCCATCGCTGCCTGCACCGGCCTGGTGCTGAGCCTGTACCTGTACCACCAGGCGCCCAAGCTGCGCCAGGAACGCGAGGCGCGCTAGAAGTCCACTTTGCCGCGCCCGGCCTTGATGCTGCCGCGCTTGGCCTTGGTCTCCAGGCGGCGCTTCTTCGAACCCAGGGTCGGCTTGGTCGGGCGGCGCTTCTTCTCCACCTTGATGGCGCTGAGAATCAGCTCGGTGAGGCGCTCCAGGGCATCGGCGCGGTTCTGCTCCTGGGTGCGGTACTGCTGGGCCTTGAGAATGATCACGCCGTCACTGGTGATGCGGCTGTCGCGCAACGCCAGCAGGCGCTCCTTGTAGAACGGAGGCAGGGACGAAGCCGGAATGTCGAAGCGCAGGTGCACCGCGCTGGACACCTTGTTGACGTTCTGCCCACCGGCGCCCTGGGCACGGATGGCGGTCAGCTCGATCTCGGCATCCGGCAGATGCACGTTGTTGGAAATCACCAGCATGGAACAGGAATCCGTCTTCAGGGCGCATAGGATACCCCCATTCCCCACGCTCTTGCGGGTCTCTTCGCTGGCAAGCCAGCCCCCTACAGCGGGCAGGCACACCGTAGGAGCCGGCTTGCCCGCGAAAGCGATCTCAGCCCCCGACAAAAATCACGGCCATGAAAAACCCGGCCGGAGCCGGGTTAGTCGTTGCCAGGGCCGCGCTTACTTCAGCGAAGCACTGGCTGCCTGCAGCGCGTGCTGGGCACTGCGCTTGTTCTTGATGCAGTAGCAGACCCACATGAACACCACCCACACCGGGATCGCGTACACCGAGATCTGGATGCCCGGAATCATCAGCATGATGCCCAGGATGAACACCACGAACGCCAGGCAGACGTAGTTGCCGTAGGGGTACCACAGCGCCTTGAACAGCGAGGTCTGGCCGGTACGCTCCATGTGCTGGCGGAACTTGAAGTGCGAGTAGCTGATCATCGCCCAGTTGATCACCAGGGTCGCCACCACCAGGGACATCAGCAGCTCCAGGGCGTGCTGCGGAATCAGGTAGTTGAGCACCACGGCGACGAAGGTCACCAGCGCCGAAGCGAGGATCGACATCACCGGCACGCCGCGCTTGTCGATCTTGGCCAGGGCCTTGGGCGCATCGCCCTGCTCGGCCATGCCCAGGAGCATGCGGCTGTTGCAATAGGTGCCGCTGTTGTACACCGACAGCGCCGCGGTCAGGACCACGAAGTTGAGGATGTGCGCCGCGGTGTTGCTGCCCAGCATCGAGAACACCTGGACGAACGGGCTGCCGCTGTAGGCATCGCCGGAAGCGTTCAGGGTCACCAGCAGGGTGTCCCACGGCGTCAGCGACAGCAGCACCACCAGGGCGCCGATGTAGAAAATCAGGATGCGATAGATCACCTGGTTGATCGCCTTGGGGATCACGGTCTTCGGCTTGTCGGCTTCCGCTGCAGTGAAACCGAGCATTTCCAGGCCGCCGAAGGAGAACATGATGATTGCCATGGCCATCACCAGGCCGCTGACCCCATTGGGGAAGAAGCCGCCGTGGGACCACAGGTTGCTCACCGAGGCCTGCGGGCCGCCGTGGCCACTGACCAGCAGGTAGCTGCCCAGGGCGATCATGCCGACGATGGCGACCACCTTGATGATGGCGAACCAGAACTCGGCCTCGCCGAAGACCTTGACGTTGGCCAGGTTGATGGCGTTGATCATGACGAAGAACACGGCTGCCGAGGCCCAGGTCGGGACGTCCGGCCACCAGTAGTGCACATACTTGCCGACCGCGGTCAGCTCCGACATGCCCACCAGGATATAGAGGATCCAGCAGTTCCAGCCCGAGAGGAAACCGGCAAAGCCGCCCCAGTATTTATGGGCAAAGTGGCTGAAGGAGCCGGCCACCGGCTCCTCGACGATCATCTCGCCGAGCTGGCGCATGATCATGAAAGCGATGAAACCGCAGATGGCATAACCGAGGATCATCGACGGGCCGGCGGACTTGAGCACCCCGGCCGACCCCAGGAACAAACCGGTACCAATCGCGCCGCCCAGGGCGATCAGTTGAATATGGCGATTCTTCAGGCCGCGTTTCAGCTCGCCCGAATGCGAGTTTTGTCCACTCATGAAAAGGCTCTCACGCAAGGTAATGTGTGTCAGACGTTGCCGCCCGGTAAAGGCTTAAGCGGCGCGGATCAAACCCCAGCGCAGGCACCAGAAGTTCAGCGTTCTTTTAACGGTCATGCGTCACCTGTTTGTTTTTATCTGTGACGAAATCGAACCCACCACGCTCGTGACGCGGCGGAGTGAACAAGGTGGATAACCTTGAGTTTATTGGCCTTGCAGCGAGCTCTTCAGCGCCTCGCAAGCGGTCTGGAAAGCACGTTTCAGGCGCAAAATGCGCGGGTACGCAGTTGGGTCACAGTTAAAACGCCGCGCATTGTACACCCCTGACTCCCTGCCGCCAGACACCGCTTTATCAGCGTGCCGGTAACCGGAATCCTGCGGGGCCAGCCCGATGCTCGGCATCGGCGGCGCGAAAGTGGACGGACCGAGTGGGGTCGTCGATGAATGAGCGAAGGCCATCGCCCATCGAAGGGTGTGGGTGAAAGTCGGTTACGGCGTTCATTGCGCCTCCTTCTTGTTTTGCACCTGTACGCAGGCAGGTGTGCATCTCACCTGCCTTGGCGCCCCGGAACAAGCGGGCTAGAGCCTCGGCGGTGGCTTTCCCGAACAACTGCCGGCAGCTTTTCCTTACAGCACATCCATCGCCGCGAATTACAGGCGGATCACGGCGCATTTCGTAATTTTTTCTTTACGAGGCGTAACGATAAATTGCCAAACCAGATCAACTGGCGAACCGACTGCAAATTGACACCCACGCCGCCCGACAAGCGGAAAAGCCTTAGCTTTTTGTTTTCTGGGAATAAATATTTCACCTAAAAATAGAAAATAAAGTTCAGCAGAAAATAATCTAATTATTTTTTTGCACTTCAAAATGCCCTGGACTAGGTTTCCAGCCACTTGCCGGCTCAGCCAGCCGACAAGTTCCGGGAGTGGATGAGCGGCCCAGCAACCTTCCCGTTCTCCGCTGTTCAACTGCTCCGCCAATGGACTGCTTACACGCACTGTATCTAGGAGAGACACCATGCAAGCACTGGAACAAGACCTGGAAACCGAACTGCAACTGGACGACTGGTTCGAAGCCGCCACCCATGAAGCAGCAGTGGAAATGATGCAGGCCGACGCGGTGGTGCCATTCGGCACTGCCATGTGGCCGATGTAAGGCGCCCGGACCGGTGCAGGCCTGGTGCCTGCGCCGGTCACCTTTGTCCTCCAGGGAGGTTTTATGGACCAGACCCGCGCCATCCGCCATTTCCTGTACTACCTCGAGCGGCATCCGGCCTTGAGCGGCGCCCAGCCCTCCAGGGTGGTGATCGGCCACACCGCCGAGTACCAGGCCATGGTCAGCGCCATCCTCGAACAGTCGCGCCAGGCCACCCCACTGACAGTCAGCGCCCTGCGCCTGGACCAGGAGCCGGCGGCGACCCTTGCCCAGGCCATCATCGACTGTGACCTGTACATCTTCTTCTACGACTCCTCGACCCTGCCCCAGCCACGCCCCGACGGCCCGGAGTTCCTGCGGCCGCTGCATGGGCTGATGGCCGAGCACTGGAAGAAGTCCCTGCTGTTCAAGGATTACGGCGAGTACTTCTACGACACCTTCAGCGTCGAGCCGCAACGCATTGCCGACCTAAACGCCACTCTGATCCGCCGCCTGTCCCAGGCCACCACCCTGAGCTTCAGCGACCTTCAGGGCTCATATTTCGAAGCGCCCTTGAACAGCGTGAAGAAATGGACCGACATCAACGGCGTCGGCAACTACGACCTGGCACCGGGGGAAATCGCCACCCACAGCGATGCCATCAACGGCCATGTGAAGTTTCTCGGCACCTTCCTCAGCACCATCCCTTTCGCCCGCAAGTACGGGGTACTGAAAGCACCGCTGGAACTGTGGATCGAGAACTCCAGCATCAGCCGGGTGGCCACCGAGGTGCCAGGGCTGGCCAATGACTTCAACAAGTACCTGGATGCCAACCCGTCCAACCGGCGCATAGAGGAACTGGGAATCGGCACCAACGAGGGCATCAGGTCCCTCTACGGGCGCAACTCCGGCTTCGAAGAGCGCCATTGCGGCCTGCACCTGGGCCTGGGGGGCGGCGCCAAAGGCAGCCATCACCTGGACCTGATCTTCAGTTCCGGAGTGCTGGCGGTGGATAACAAGCCTGTGTTCGACGGCCAGTTCGCCTTCTAGCGTAGGAGCTGGCAAGCGAAGGCCGCTATCAGCCTGCGCAAGCCGGGCGGCCCGGTTCGCCGGCAAGCCGGCTCCTGCGCAGTTGCAGGCAAAAAAAACGCCAACCCGGAGGTTGGCGTTTTTGTCGGCAGGCCGGGAATCACTCCGGCTTGCGGCGACCAAAACCGGGACGCTGGCCGGAACCGGCCGGGGCGCCACGGCGCTTGCCGGACGGGGCGTCCTTGTCCAGCACCAGGCTTGGGCGCTTGGACTTGGGCGCCGGCTTGGCCGGACGCTTGGTGTCCGCCGGGCGGTCGGCCACCGGAGTGCCGCGGCCAGTAGCCGGACGCGGAGCACGGGAGCCACGCTCGCCATCCGGACGGGCAGCCGGCTTGCGGCCAGGACGCTCGCCTTCGATCTGCGGCTCGCGGGAAACACGCGGGGTGGCCGCGCTGCCATTGGCCGGACGCAGGGTGCGCACGCGCTCGCTCTTGCCCACCGGACGCGAGGATTTGCGCTGCATGCGCTCCAGCTTGTCCTTGGACTTGGCATTGAGCTGCGGCATGGCCACCGGCGTCAGGCCGACTTCGGCGCTGAGCACATCGACTTCGTACTGGCTCATTTCGCGCCAGCGGCCCATGGGCAGGTCGGAGTTGAGGAACACCGGACCGAAGCGCACGCGCTTCAGGCGGCTGACCACCAGGCCCTGGGATTCCCACAAGCGGCGCACTTCACGGTTGCGACCTTCCATCACCACGCAGTGGTACCAGTGGTTGAAACCTTCGCCACCGGGCGCCTGCTGAATGTCAGTGAACTTGGCCGGGCCGTCTTCGAGCATGACGCCGGCCTTGAGGCGCTCGATCATCTCGTCGTCGACCTCGCCACGCACACGCACCGCGTACTCACGGTCCATCTCGTAGGAAGGGTGCATCAGGCGGTTGGCCAACTCACCGTCGGTGGTGAACATCAAAAGACCGGTGGTGTTGATGTCCAGGCGGCCAATGTTGATCCAGCGGCCTTCGCGCGGACGCGGCAACTTGTCGAACACGGTCGGGCGGCCTTCCGGGTCGTCGCGGGTGCAGATCTCGCCGTCGGGCTTGTTGTACATGATCACGCGGCGCACCGATTCGGCGGCCTCTTCGCGCTTGATCACCTTGCCATCGATGGAAATGGCGTCATGCAGGTCGACGCGCAGGCCCAGGGTGGCCTCTTTGCCGTTGACCTTGATCCGGCCCTGGCTGATCCAGGAC
Source organism: Pseudomonas protegens CHA0 (assembly GCF_000397205.1). Classification (NCBI taxonomy): domain Bacteria; kingdom Pseudomonadati; phylum Pseudomonadota; class Gammaproteobacteria; order Pseudomonadales; family Pseudomonadaceae; genus Pseudomonas; species Pseudomonas protegens. Next base: position 1,817,233 of record NC_021237.1, on the reverse strand, counting down.
TCGACATCGCGGCGCGAGCCGACGCCGATGCGGGCGAGGACTTTCTGCAGTTTTTCGCCGGCTGGACGGATTTCCTGGTCGTTCTGATCGGTATCGCTCATCTGGGCACCTCCCGGTGTGTCGCTTCAGGCTTGAGCGGCCTGAAGAGTGGAAAACAGGGTCTGTGGCGAAGGGATCGCCAAAGGGTCGCGAATCATACGCTCATGGCGGCGGTTGCGCATCACAGACTAGTTGATAAGTCGTCCCTCAGGACTTTTTCCGCCGGCCGGTGGCGCGCAATTGCAGCAGGCGCATGGCGGCTTCAGCCAGCACTTGACGGCGCTCGGCCTTGTCGAGCTTCTTCCAGGCCTTGATCTCACGCTTGCTGCGCCCGCAGCCGATGCAGATGTCATCGCTGAACTTGCACACGCTGATGCAGGGATCCTTGGCAGAACTCATCCATCACCTCTGTAGGAGCCGGCTTGCCGGCGAAAAAAACCGCCAGCCATGCGCCGAGCCGGCCAGCGACTACAAGGTCAATCGTCCAGCAGGCGGCGTTCGTTTTCGATGGCTTCGGCCAGGGCCTGGGCTTCGGCCTCTTCCTCGCTCAACTGCGGCGTAGCAGGCTCCAGTGCGGCTACTGCGGCGAGCAACTTGGCCCGGGCCTCGGCCACGCCCAGCACATCATCCTCTGCTTCGACCGGCGGCTGGCCCTCGGGTTCGACCGGGAATTCATCGGGCTCATCGGCGAGGACCTCAGATTCGGTCCGGGCCTCCTCCTGCGGGAGATCCGGCACCGGCTCTTGTACCCCTCCCTGCTCCGTTTCCACCACACCATCACGGTGCAAGTCTTCGAAGTCGGTCTTGATCCCCTCCTCCATGGAATCCAGCTCCAGCAGCAGGGTATGGAAGCTGGTTTCTTCCTTGGGTTCCTCCGGCTCGGCGCTGGCATCGGCCAGTTGTTGCAGGTGCTCGGGCACCGGCGCGTCGTCGAATTCCAGTACCGGCTCGGCCTCGATCTCCCGCAGTTCCGCCAAAGGCGGCAGGTCGTCGAGGTTCTTCAGGTTGAAGTGATCGAGAAACGCCTTGGTGGTGGCGAACATCGCCGGCTTGCCCGGTACGTCGCGATACCCCACCACGCGGATCCACTCACGTTCCAGCAAGGTCTTGACGATATGGCTGTTGACCGCCACGCCACGCACGTCCTCGATCTCGCCCCGGGTGATGGGTTGGCGATAGGCGATCAGGGCCATGGTTTCCAGCATGGCGCGCGAGTAACGCTGGGGGCGCTCTTCCCACAGGCGGCCGACCCAGGGCGCGAACTTCTCGCGGATCTGCAGGCGATAGCCGGAGGCCACTTCCTTGAGCTCGAAGGCCCGCCCTTCGCAGGACTTGCCGAGCAGGGCCAGGGCTTTCTTGAAGACCGCCGGGTCCGGCCGCTCGGCTTCTTCGAAGAGCTCGAACAGGCGTTCCAGGGACTGGGGTTTTCCCGAGGCCAACAGAAAGGCTTCGAGCAGGGGCGCCAGCTCGCGGGGTTCATTCAAATTCATGATTTAAGCTCGTTATTCGGCTCGCGCCCGTACGTGGATGGCCGCAAAGGGCTCATTCTGCACCAGCTCGACCAGGGATTCCTTGACCAGTTCGAGGATCGCCATGAAGGTCACCACCACTCCCAGGCGCCCTTCCTCGGCGGTGAACAGCTCGACAAAGGGCACGAAACCGCCGCCCTTGAGCCGTTCCAGCACATCGCTCATGCGCTCGCGGGTGGACAGCGCCTCGCGGCTCACCTGATGGCTTTCGAACATGTCGTCACGGCGCAGCACCTCGGCCATGGACATCAGCAACTCTTCCAGGGCCACATCCGGCAGCAGCTTGCGCGCCCGGGCCTCCGGGGCGTCGAGTTTGGGCACCAGCACATCGCGACCGACCCGGCTCAGGCCGTCGATGCCCTCGGCGGCCGCCTTGAAGCGCTCGTATTCCTGCAGGCGGCGGATCAGTTCGGCCCGCGGATCGTCCTCTTCTTCCTCGACCTCGGCTGAGCGCGGCAGGAGCATGCGCGACTTGATCTCGGCAAGCATTGCCGCCATCACCAGGTACTCGGCGGCCAGTTCCAGGCGCACCGACTGCATCAGCTCCACATAACCCATGTACTGGCGGGTGATCTCCGCCACCGGGATGTCGAGGATGTTGATGTTCTGCTTGCGGATCAGGTATAGCAGCAGGTCCAGCGGGCCTTCGAAGGCTTCGAGAAAGACTTCCAGGGCATCCGGGGGGATGTACAGGTCCAGGGGCATTTCCATGACCGCCTGGCCGTAGACCATGGCGAAGGGCAGCTCCTGCTGGGCGCCGGCCTGGTCGTCGACGGTTTCCACTGCGGACATCTAGGCCTCGGCCATGAACGGCGCGGGGTCGCCGCAACCGACGCGGATCACTTCCGGCTCGCCGTCGGCGAGATTGATCACCGTGGACGACTCGGTGCTGCCGAAACCGCCATCGATGATCAGGTCCACCTGGTGCTCCAGCAACTGGCGCATCTCGTAGGGGTCGCTCAGGGCCTCGGTATCACCGGGCATGATCAGGCTGACGCTCATCAGCGGCTCGCCCAGCTCGGCCAGCAGCGCCAGGGCGATCGGGTTGCTCGGCACCCGCAGGCCGATGGTCCGGCGCTTGGGGTGCAGCAGCAGGCGCGGCACTTCCCGGGTGGCGTTGAGAATGAAGGTGTAGGGCCCCGGCACATGGGCCTTGAGCAGACGGAAAGTGCCCGTGTCGATCTTGGCGAACAGGCCCAACTGCGAAAGGTCGCTGCAGATCAGCGCGAAGTTGTGCTTGTCGTCCAGCTGGCGCAGGCGTCGAACCCGTTCGATTGCGCCCTTGTCGCCCATCTGGCAGGCGACGGCGTAGGACGAATCCGTGGGATAGATCACCACACCGCCGCTGCGAATGATCTCGACGGCCTGTTTGATCAGGCGTGGCTGGGGGTTTTCCGGGTGGATCTGGAAAAATTGACTCACTGTCTCTACCTGTTCAGGCGGCAATAATTGGCTCATGTTTGAACCGACACCAAAGGGGCGGCAGGTCTTCCGGGACCGGGCGATACTCACCAATCTCGGACCAGCCTCCAGGGCCATGAAAGTCACTGCCAGCGCTGACCAGCAGTCCGAATTCACGAGCAAGGATAGCCAAACTGCCCACTTGCTCTGCAGGTTGGTGGCCATTGACCACTTCGATAGCATGACCACCGGCTTGAATATAGTCGGCAATCAAGCGGCGACGCTTGCTGCGGGTGAAATCGTAATGCCAGGGATGGGCCAGGCTGACCCAGGCCCCCGCGGCCCGCAGTGTGCCGACGGTTTCTTCCAGGGTCGGCCAGTGCTGCTTGACGTCCCCCAGCTTGCCGGCCCCCAGCCATTTGCGAAACGCCTCGGCGCGATCCTTCACGAAACCGGCACGCACCAGGTAGTCGGCAAAGTGCGGCCGCGCCGGTGCATTGCCGCTGTCCCCCAGTTCCTGCTGGATCGCCCGGGCGCCTTCCAGCGCTCCCGGCATGCCCTTGAGGGCCAGCTTGCGGCTGATCTCCTCCGAACGCAGCCAGCGGCCTTCGTGGAGTTTTTCGATGGCTTGCACCAAAGCCGGGGCCTGGGTATCGAAGCCGTAGCCCAGCACATGGATAGTGGCGCCGCCCCAGGTGCAGGAAAGCTCGACGCCATTGACCAGCTGCATACCCAGTTGCTGCGCCGCCTGGCGCGCTTCGTCCAGCCCCTCGAGGGTGTCGTGGTCGGTCAGGGACAGGATTCGCACGCCTCTCTCGTACGCACGCGCAACCAGAACCGCGGGCGCCAGGGCGCCGTCGGAGGCCGTGCTATGGCAGTGCAAATCAACATTCACAGGACGATAAAACCTCAAGTCAGCTGGCGCTTTCGCTACCAAGGATGTTTGTTATTATGCCGGGACATCCTGCTTCTGGCTGCCACTGTGAAACAATTCATCGACTTCATCCCGCTGTTCCTGTTTTTCATCGTCTATAAAATTGATCCCCGCGTCGTCGACCTTGCCGGTCACGAAGTCACCTTGGGCGGCATCTACAGCGCCACAGCGGTGCTGATCATCAGTTCCCTGGTGGTGTATGGCGCCCTGTTCATCTCCCAGCGCAAGCTGGAAAAAAGCCAGTGGCTGACCCTGATCGCCTGCCTGGTCTTCGGCAGCCTGACCCTGGCCTTCCACAGCGAAACCTTCCTTAAATGGAAAGCTCCGGTGGTCAACTGGCTGTTCGCCCTGGCCTTCATCGGCAGCCACTTCGTCGGCGACCGCCTGCTGATCAAGCGCATCATGGGCCACGCCCTGACGTTGCCAGACCCGGTATGGACCCGCTTGAACATCGCCTGGATCGCCTTCTTCCTGTTCTGCGGCGCCGCCAACCTGTTTGTCGCCTTCACCTTCCAGAGCATCTGGGTCGACTTCAAAGTCTTCGGCAGCCTGGGCATGACCGTATTGTTCCTGGTGGGCCAGGGTATCTACCTCTCGCGCCACCTGCATGACGCCGATCCCACCACCCCGAAAACCGAGGACTGACATGCTTTACGCAATCATTGCCACAGACGTCGCCAACTCCCTGGAAAAACGCCTGGTCAACCGGCCGGCGCACCTGGAGCGGCTGCAAGTGCTCAAGGATCAGGGGCGCGTGGTACTCGCCGGCCCGCACCCGGCGATCGACAGCAATGACCCGGGCGCGGCCGGTTTCAGCGGCAGCCTGATCGTCGCCGAGTTCGACTCCCTGAGCGCCGCCCAGGCCTGGGCCGACGCCGACCCGTTCGTGACCTGCGGCGTCTACGCCCATGTACTGGTCAAGCCGTTCAAGCAATCGATGCCGTAAATCCTCCCGGGTGCGATGAACCTTCGCGGTTCATCGCGCGCTCAATCGCTCATTATTCTCGTTTGACTGCCGACAACCTGCCCAACACTCGATTGGAATCAGGAGTTTCGATGCGCCAAGGTCCGCTGTGCCTGCTGTTGGTCATGTTGTCGATCGGGGCTCCAGCCCTTGCCGAGGAAACCCAGGACACCGGCCATTCCACGCCGCTGTCCCTGAGCGCCGGCAGTCAGATCACCGAGTTGCAGCAACGCTTGAAAGAAAGCGAGCGCCTGCGCGATGAACTGAGCAAACAATTGCAAAATACCGATGCCGAACGGGAAAGCCCCCAACTGACCCGCTTGCGCCAGGAGAACCAGCGCCTCAAGCTGCAGCTCAAAGAGGCCCAGGCCAACCCGGTACCCCGCCTGTTGACCGATCAACAGCAGTGGTTCGTCACCGGCGGCGGCGTGGCCCTGCTGGCCCTGCTCTGCGGGATCTTCGCCAGTGGCGGGCATCGCAAGCGTCGACAATGGCTAAATTGAGAGATTCATGAGCGACCTGTTACTGATTGATGATGACCAGGAGCTGTGCGAGCTCCTGAGCAGCTGGCTGAGCCAGGAAGGTTTTCTGGTGCGGGCCTGCCACGATGGCCTGAGCGCCCGTCGCGCCCTGGCCGAAACGGCGCCGTCAGCGGTGGTACTGGACGTGATGCTGCCCGACGGCAGCGGCCTGGAGCTGCTCAAGCAACTGCGCAATGAGCACCCCGACCTGCCGGTGCTGATGCTCTCGGCCCGTGGCGAACCCCTGGACCGCATCCTCGGCCTGGAACTGGGTGCCGACGATTACCTGGCCAAGCCCTGCGACCCCCGTGAACTCACCGCCCGCCTGCGTGCCGTACTGCGCCGCAGCCATCCGGTGGCGGCCTCCAGCCAGATGGAACTGGGCGACCTGTGCTTCAGCCCGCTGCGCGGTGTGGTCAACATCGACGAGCAGGACATTACCCTGACCGTTTCCGAAAGCCGCCTGCTCGAAGCCCTGCTCAAGCAACCGGGCGAGCCCCTGGACAAGCAGGAACTAGCGCAGATCGCCCTGGGCCGCAAGCTGACCCTGTATGACCGCAGCCTGGACATGCATGTCAGCAACCTGCGCAAGAAGATCGGCCCGCACCCCGACGGCCGTCCACGGATCGTCGCCCTGCGCAGCCGCGGCTACTACTACAGCCTCTGATCCCGATGTGCCCTGGCAGATATGTCAGGGCCGTGAAATACCTTCTTTACCCAAGCTTTACCCTCCGCTGACTGCCGCTGACCTTGATCTGGGTAACCTGAACTCATCCGGAACTTACCGGGAATGAGACAAGGAGATACACCATGCGCAAGACCCTGATCGCTCTGATGTTCGCCGCCGCCCTGCCAACCGTGGCCATGGCCATGCCGGAAGGTCACGGCCCGATGGGCCCCATGGACGGCCCTCGGCACAGCGAGCACATGCGCGGCAAAGGCCCTTTCAGCCAACTGGACCTGAGCCGTGAACAGCGCCAGCAGATCGGCAAGCTGATGGGCGAGCAAATGCACGACCGCAAGGCCGTGGTGGAAAAGTACCTGGAGAAACTCTCGCCGGCCGACCAAAAAGCCATGAAGGATGAGCTGACCGCCAAGCACCAGAAAACCCAGGCCGATATCCGCGCCCTGCTCAAGCCAGAGCAGCAGAAAGAGTTTGACGCCATCGTCAAGAAACAAGAGGAGCGTCGCGCCGAATGGGCCGAGTTCAAGGCCTGGAAAGCGCAGCAACCGCAAAAAGCGCAATAATGCGTTAGCGTCCACCCCCAGCCCAGTGGCCTCCCCCCACTGGGCTTTCGCGTTCGAGGAGTTCCTGTGCGTTCATTGTTCTGGCGCATCCTGGCCAGCTTCTGGCTGGCCATCACCCTGGTTGCAGGGCTGTCGATCCTGCTCGGGCACATGCTCAACCAGGATGCCTGGATCCTCAGCCGTCACCCCGGCCTCAACAGCCTGACCGAGGAATGGACACAGACCTACGAGAACCAGGGCGAGGACGCTGCCCAGGACATCCTCCAGCAGCGCAAGCGCCAGTACCACATCGATGTCCAGGTGCTCAACGAGAGCGGCGACCCAGTGGTTCGCGGCACCTTCCCGCGCCGCGCCGCGGCCTTCGAAGCCCGGCAGAACAATGACGACCGGCACCTGCCCTGGCGCCGCCTGACGGCGGAATACACCAGCCCGAAAACCGGCGACACCTACCTGTTCATCTATCGCATCCCCCATCCGGAACTGGACGCCTGGCACCGCGACAGCCTGACCTGGCCCCTCAGCGCCCTGGCCATCGCCCTGGTGGTGCTGACCCTGTTCAGCCTCCTGGTCACCCTGTCCATCACTCGTCCCCTGAGCCGCCTGCGCGGCGCGGTACACGACCTGGGCCAGGCCACCTACCAGCAGAACAGCCTGGCGCGCCTGTCCAACCGCCGCGACGAATTCGGTGTACTGGCCCGGGACTTCAACCGCATGGGCTCGCGCCTGCAGAGCCTGATCGGCAGCCAGCGCCAACTGCTGCGGGACGTGTCCCACGAACTGCGCTCGCCCCTGGCCCGCCTGCGCATCGCCCTGGCATTGGCGGAACGGGCCGCCCCCGAAGAACGGGAAAAGCTCTGGCCGCGGCTGACCCGCGAATGTGACCGCCTGGAAGCGCTGATCAGCGAGATTCTGGTGTTGGCCCGGGTCGATGCGGACAACGCCAGCGCCGAAGAAGTGGACCTTAACGCCTTGCTGGTCGCCGTGCAGAAAGACGCGCAACTGACCTGCCCGGAACAGCCGGTGCTGATAACCGCCCCGCCACAGCTGCACCTGCGCGGTTGGCCGACCATGCTGGAGCGGGCAGTGGACAACCTGCTGCGCAACGCTCAGCGCTTCAACCCCGCCGGGCAAGCGATCGAAGTCACGGCCCAACGCCAGGGCGAGAAGATCCAGATCAGCGTGCGCGATCATGGACCCGGCGTAGAAGCCGAGCACTTGAGCCAGCTGGGAGAGCCCTTCTTCCGCGCCCCGGGGCAAAGCGCTCCGGGCCATGGCCTGGGGCTGGCCATCGCCCGCCGCGCCGCAGAGCGTCACGGTGGCAGCCTGCTGCTGGCCAACCACCCTCAGGGCGGATTCATCGCCACCCTGGAACTGCCCCTGGTCCCCGGCGCCGTGGTGCAGGCCTGAACGCAATGCGGGCAAGCCGCTGCCGCCGGGTCCGGCAACAGCGGGCTTGCCCGCGAGGTACACAGCGTTAGAAGAGGAAAATCAGGCCTTGGCAGTCCAGGCGCTGACGAACTCGGCGGTATCGACCTTGGGGGCGATCCGCGGCTCATTCAGCGGCGTGCCAAGATACAGGAAGGCAATGATCTCTTCGCCGTCCTCCAGGCCCAGGCCCTTGGCTACATGGGGCGAGTAGGACAACTCGCCAGTACGCCACACCGCGCCGATCCCCTGGGCGTAGGCCGCCAGCAGGATACCGTGGGCCGCGCAGCCCGCTGCCAGCAACTGCTCGCTCCTGGGCACCTTGAAGTGCTCCTGCAAACGGGCGACCACCACAACCACCAGTGGTGCGCGCAGGGGCATGGCCCGGGCCTTGTCCAGGGCCGCCTGGGTCACTTCGCCGCCCTGCAGCTGTACCGCCTCCACCAGCAACTCGCCCAACTGCTCGCGTGCCGCACCTTCGACGGTAAGGAACCGCCAGGGGCGCAACTGACCATGATCCGGCGCGCGCAGGGCGGCGGCGAACAAGGCTTCGCGCTGCGCGGCGCTAGGCGCGGGCTCCACCAGGCGCGGCACGGAAACACGGTTGAGCAAAGCGTCGAGAGCCTCCATCGGCCACCTCCTGAAAAAAATGTCCGGCCATTCTAGCGGGATCTGCCGGCCGGGTGCCGGTTTACATGCCCTGCCCCGCAGGTAGAATGGGCGCCCTTCATCTACCAGCCCGAGCGGAACACATGGCGTTGCCGACCTTAAGGATCATTGGTTTCATCATCGGCATCTTCCTCATCACCCTGGCGATCGCCATGGTGGTGCCGATGGCGACACTGGTGATCTTCGAACGCACCGGCGACCTGCCGTCCTTCCTCTGGGCCAGCATGATCACCTTCATCGCCGGCCTGGCCCTGGTGATTCCCGGCCGTCCCGAACATATTCATCTGCGCCCCCGCGACATGTACCTGCTGACGGTCTCCAGCTGGGTGGTGGTGTGCATCTTTGCCGCCCTGCCATTCCTGCTGACCCAGCACATCAGCTACACCGACTCGTTCTTTGAAAGCATGTCCGGCATCACCGCCACCGGCGCCACGGTGCTCAGCGGCCTGGACAGCATGTCGCCTGGCATCCTGATCTGGCGTTCGATGCTGCACTGGCTGGGGGGTATCGGCTTTATCGGCATGGCGGTGGCGATCCTGCCGTTGCTGCGTATCGGTGGCATGCGCCTGTTCCAGACCGAGTCTTCGGACCGCTCGGAAAAGGTCATGCCGCGCTCGCACATGGTGGCGCGCCTGATTGTCGCCAGCTACGTCGGCATCACCATCTGCGGCAGCCTGGCCTTCTGGTGGGCCGGGATGAACATCTTCGACGCCATCAACCACGCCATGTCGGCGATCTCCACCGGTGGCTTCTCTACCTCCGACGAATCCCTGGCCCACTGGCAACAACCGGCGGTGCACTGGGTGGCGGTGGTGGTGATGATCCTCGGCAGCCTGCCCTTCGCCCTCTATGTGGCGACCCTGCGGGGCAATCGTCGGGCGCTGATCAAGGATCAGCAGGTCCAGGGCTTGCTGGGCATGCTCCTGGTGACGTGGCTGGTGCTCGGCACCTGGTACTGGTGGACCACCGACCTGCACTGGCTGGATGCCCTGCGCCACGTAGCGCTGAACGTGACGTCGGTGGTCACCACCACCGGGTTTGCCCTGGGCGACTACAGCCTGTGGGGCAACTTCTCGCTGATGCTGTTCTTCTACCTGGGATTCGTAGGCGGCTGTTCGGGATCGACTGCCGGCGGGATCAAGATTTTCCGCTTCCAGGTTGCCTATATCCTGCTCAAGGCCAACCTCAATCAGTTGATCCACCCCCGGGCGGTGATCAAGCAGAAGTACAACGGCCATCGCCTGGACGAAGAAATCGTCCGCTCGATCCTGACCTTCTCGTTCTTCTTCGCCATCACCATCTGCATGATCGCCCTGGCCCTGTCGCTGCTGGGCCTGGACTGGATGACCGCCCTCACCGGTGCCGCCAGCACCGTGTCGGGCGTGGGCCCGGGCCTGGGCGAAACCATCGGCCCGGCCGGCAACTTCTCGACCCTGCCGGACGCCGCCAAGTGGATCCTGTCCCTGGGCATGCTCCTGGGCCGGCTGGAAATCATCACGGTGTTCGTGTTGTGTATTCCGGCATTCTGGCGTCATTGACCGGGGCCGGCGCGGCCTGTAACCGCGCTCGGTACTCACCGGGCGTGGCATCGAACCAGCGGCGGAATGCACGGAAGAAGTTGCTCGGGTCGGCAAACCCCAGCAAGTAGGCAATTTCCAGCAAGGTCATGCGCGGCTGCGCCAGGTACTGCTCTGCCAGTTCCCGGCGGGTGTCATCCAGCAGCGCCTGAAAGCTGGTGCCCTCTTCCTGCAGGCGGCGCTGCAAGGTGCGCTGGGACAGGTGCAGCGTCTGCGCCACCATCTCGCGCTTGGGCTCCCCCTGGGGCAGCAGGCGACACAAGACCTGCCGCGCCTTGTGGGTCACCCGGCTTTCGGAGAAGCGCGCCAGGTATTCGCCGGCGAAACGATCGTGCAGCAGGGCCATGGCCTCGTTGGCGGTGGGCAGCGTGGCCTCCATGTCGGCACGCTCGAAGATCAGCGCATCAAAGGGCGCGGCAAACACCAGGGGCGCGTGGAACATGTCCTTGTAGGGTTGCAGGTCCCCGGGCTGCTCGCCCTGCAGCAACACCTTGCGCGGCTGCAACGCGCGCCCCGTCAGCCAGCCGCACAAGGCCAGGGCACAGGCCAGCGAAGCCTCGGCACTTTGCCGGGTGGGCGGTAAATGGTCGCCATGCACCGTCAGGATCAGTGCATAGCCCTCGGGAAGAAGGCGGAAACTCAAGTCAGCGCTTTCGGCAATGATCCGCTGATAACGCACCAGCCGCTGAAACCCCTCCGCCAGGGTACGACTCGACATCAATGCATACCCGGCCACGTGAAAAGACGCCGGACGCACCACCTTGCCCATGTTCAGGCCGATCGCCGGGTTGCCGGAAAGCTCGACGGCGCGCTGCCAGAGCCGGGTCATGGAGTCCTGGGTGAAGCGCGCGTCGGGATCTTCCAGGGCACCGTAGTCGAGCCCCAGCTGCTTGAACAGGGCCCGGCAATCCAGGCCGTCCATCTCCAGGGCCTTGACGATTCCCAGGGTCCAGCTTGCAGAAGTCGTTCGTTCGCTCATGAGGGGTTCTTACATGATGAGCCGCATGCTACGGCCAATTTCCCAAGGATACTAAAGTGGCGCCTATTGTCACTGGCCTGCGCCGCCAAGGACTCTAGACTCAAATAAGCTCCCCGCCGAACATCCGCCGACAGAACAACAGACACAGAGATCGCGGCCATGGAAAACATCCGACAGTTCAACAGCTTCGCCGAGTTCTACCCCTACTACCTGAGCGAGCACAGCGACAGCACCTGCCGACGCCTGCACTTCATCGGCACCAGCCTGGTGATCTTCATCCTCGCCCTGGCCATCGGCAAAGGCGCCTGGTGGCTGCTGCTGGTGTTGCCGATAGCCGGCTATGGCTTCGCCTGGGTCGGGCATTTCTTCTTCGAGAAAAACCGCCCGGCCACCTTCCAGCATCCGCTGTACAGCCTGCTGGGGGACTTCGTCATGTACCGCGACATGATCCTCGGCAAGGTGCCCTTCTAGACCCCAGGGCCGCCAGCGGCTCCCCACAGGGCCAGGCCTTGCAGACCCGCCCCATGACAACAAGAGGATGGCCGATGAACACCCATGCGCGCTTTACCCATATGCAGGACGGTACCCAGGAGGACTGGGCGATCATCGCCGCGGATTTCAGTGCCTACGCCAAGCAGTTGCCGACACGCATCCTGGCCCACCTGCAATTGCTGGAAGGCGACTTCGGCGGCTTCCCGGTGGACCGCCTGACCCATTCGCTGCAGACCGCCAGCCGCGCCTGGCATGACGGGCGCGACGAGGAATACGTGGTCTGCGCCCTGCTCCACGACATTGGCGATACCCTGGGTTCCTATAACCATCCGGATATCGCCGCCGCCATTCTCAAGCCCTTTGTCAGCCCGGAAAACCTGTGGATGGTGGAGAAGCACGGGATCTTCCAGGGTTACTACTTCTTCCATCACCTGGGCATGGATCGCCACCTGCGCGAGCAGTTCAGTGACCACCCGCTGTACCAGTACACCGCCGAGTTCTGCGCCAAGTACGACGCCGCCGCCTTCGATCCGGCCTACGAGAGCCTGCCCCTGAGCTTCTTCGAGCCCATGCTGCAACGGCTGTTCGCCCAGCCCCGGCAGTCGCTGTACAAGGCGGCCATGGAGCAGGCCAGCCCGGCCTGAAAAACGGTGGCCGGCCCAGGGCTCAGGCCGGCTCCGCGACTTTCATCCGCTCAGCCTTGAGCAGGGCCTCACGGGCCTGGGCTTCGGCCAGGCGATAGAGTTCGATGCTGCCGTCCCAGTGCTCGATCAGGGCCGTGCAGGACTCCACCCAGTCACCGCAATTGAGGTAATCCACCTCGCCCACCTTGCGGATCTCGGCATGGTGAATATGGCCACAGACCACCCCGTGCAACTCGCGCTTGACGCATTCGTGGGCAATGGCTTCCTCGAAATCGCTGATGAAGCTCACCGCCGTCTTGACCTTGTGCTTGAGGTAGGCCGACAGCGACCAGTACCCATAGCCATAACGCGCCCGCCAGTGGTTGAGCCAGCGGTTGAGGGTCAGGGTGAATTCGTAGGCCGAGTCGCCGAGAAAGGCCAGCCAGCGGTGATAGCGAGTAATCACATCGAACTGATCGCCGTGGATCACCAGCAGATGACGCCCGTCCGCAGTGACATGTACCGCCTCGTCCACCAGTTGGATATTGCCGAGAATCAGCCTGGAGTAGCGCCGCAGGAATTCGTCGTGGTTGCCGGTGACGTAGATCACCTCGGTACCACGCTTGCTCATGGTCAGCAGGCGCCGGATCACGTTGGTATGGGCCTGGGGCCAGTACATGCCGCCGCGCAGCTTCCAACCATCGATGATGTCGCCCACCAGATAGATACGATCGGCGTGATAGGCCTTGAGAAAGCGCGCCAGGTGTTCGGCCTGGCAATCCCGGGTGCCCAGGTGCACATCTGAAATCCACAGGGTCCGCACCCGTTGCTTGCGGCTGGGCTTGGCGAGTTCGGCATGGGTCATGGACGCTCTCCTGGATTTTTTGCGAGCTTGCGCCCCAGCGATTAATAGCCCATGACACAAATGCGGCAGTGCGATGACAGCGCGAAACGCCCGACCGCCGGTGTAGACTGGCCGCCTGCCAAGGAGACCGTGATGGGATCTATCCTCACTCTGCGCCACTACACCCATGACCTGATCGCCCACAGCCACGAACATGCGCAACTGGTGTTCGGCCTGCGTGGCCAGCTCGATTTCGAAGTCGAAGGCCAGGGCAGCCAGGTGCAGCAGCAGAGCTTCGTGGTGGTGCCGGCCGGCGCCCGGCATGTCTGCGGCAGCCCCAGCGGCAGCCATTGCCTGGTGCTGGACATACCCGGCGAACACTGGGTTCAGCAATCGTTGGGGGAACATGCAGAGGCCAGTCGGCGTTTGCTCGATGCGCCCCGACACCAGGTCCTGGGGCCGAGCCAGAGCCGCCTGGTCAACTGGCTGGCGGACAGCCCGGTGGACGACCCCTTGATTGCCCAGCAAGGCGCGGTCTTGCTGCTGGCCAGCCTCAATCATCGCGCCGACAGCCAGCCCCGCGAGCGCCGCCTGCCCTATGCCGCCCTGAATGCCCATATCGATCATCACGCCGCCCACCCCTTGCAGGTGGCCGACCTGGCCCGTATCGCCGGGCTGTCCGCTGCCCGCCTGCATGCACGGTTCATCGCCGAGTGCGGGGCCAGCCCCATGGAATACGTGCGACGCCGGCGCTTGCACATGGCCCTGGAACTGTTGCGCGGATCGACCTTGCCCATGGGCGAAATCGCCAGCCGCGTGGGTTACAGCTCCCAGAGTGCCTTTGCCGCGGCGATACTGCGGCAGTACGGCCACTCGCCGCGCCAACTGCGCCAAGGGGCAGACGCTAGTCCTTCGACAAAAAACGCCAGGATCGCGACAGACCAACAGGCCGCCCCGCCCGTAGACTGAGCCCATTGCCGCCTAAGGCCATTACTGCCCGTCTTGTGGTTAAGGATAAAAATGACTCCGCGTACCGCCCTTGGCGCCTTGCATATCGGTGCCCTGATGTTCGGCCTGACCGGTGTATTCGGTAAGCTCGCCGCCGCTTCGCCCGCGGTCATCGTCTTCGGCCGTGCAGCCTTTGCCGTGCTCGCCCTGGGTGTCTTCGCCCGCCTGGCGAGCAACACCCCCTGGCAGAAACTGGCCGCCACCGATTGGCGGCGCCTGCTGCTCAGCGGCCTGCTGCTGGCCGGGCACTGGGTGAGTTTCTTCGTGGCGGTGAAGGTCGCGGGGGTGGCTATCGCGACCCTGGGCTTTGCCAGTTTCCCGGCGTTCACCGTGATTCTCGAAGGCCTGATCTTCCGCGAGCGGATCCGCTTCAACGAAATGCTGTTGGTGCTGCTGGTCAGCATCGGCCTGGTGCTGGTGACCCCGGACTTCGACCTGGCCAGCCAGGCCACCACCGGCCTGCTCTGGGCCGTGGGCTCGGGCCTGCTGTTTGCGCTGCTGTCACTGAACAACCGTGCCAGCTCCGGGCGGATCCCCGCGGTGCAGGCAGCGCTCTGTCAAAACGTGGTGGTCGCCCTGTGCCTGTTGCCGGTGGCGGCTCCCGAGCTTGGCCAGGTGCGGGCCATGGACTGGCTGTGGATCAGCCTGCTGGGAATTTTCTGCACCGGTCTGGCCCACAGCCTGTTTGTCGCCAGCCTGGCAGTGATCAAGGCGCGCACCGCAGCGGTGGTGTTTGCCCTGGAACCGGTCTACGGAATTACCGTGGCCTGGTTGCTGTTCGGCGAAAACCCGACCCTGCGCATGTTGTTCGGTGGGGCCTTGATCATCGTTGCCATCGTGGTTTCAAGCCGCCTGTCGGCGGGTTCGGGCAGCAAGGCAGCCACGGCTGAAGCCGGTTCTCACTGAGTACGGTCGTTGTGACCCAGGTCGCGCTCGGGGTCTATCTGGTCGCGAACCCGCTGCTTCAGCACCTTGGCCTCGGGAAAGCCACCATCGGCCTTGCGCTCCCAGATCTGCACGCCATCGCAGGTGATGCGAAAGGCCCCGCCGGTTGCCGGCTCCAGGGACACCTTGCCCAGGTCGTCGCTGAAGGTGCTCAACAGCTCCTGGGCCAGCCACGCCGCCCGCAGTAGCCACTGGCATTGGGTGCAATAGGTGATGATCACTTCGGGTTTACGTTCAGTCATGGTACGGCCGACTCCTGGATTCAAGGGCGTCGTTATAATAGCCGGCTTTATCGCCCGCCCCGAGAACCGTAATGCGCCGCCTGCTGTCCTGCCTGTTCCTCTGCCTGCTGCCCTTGCTCGCTCAATCTGCCGAAGCGCCACGACCGAAAATCGGCCTGGTGCTGTCTGGGGGCGCCGCCCGCGGCCTGGCCCACATCGGGGTGCTCAAGGCCCTGGAGGAACAGGGCATCCGCATCGACGCCATCGCCGGCACCAGCATGGGCGCGGTGATCGGCGGGCTGTATGCCTCGGGCTACAAGATCGACGAGCTGGAAAAGCTTGCGCTGAACATCGACTGGCGACAGGCCTTGTCCGATGCCCCGCCCCGGGAAGACGTGCCGTTCCGGCGCAAGCAGGACGACCGGGATTTTCTGGTCAAGCAGAAGCTCAGCTTCCGCGACGATGGCAGCCTGGGCCTGCCGCTGGGGGTGATCCAGGGACAGAACCTGGCACTGCTGCTGGAAAGCAAGCTGGCCCACGCCAGCGATACCCGTGACTTCGACAAGCTGCCGATCCCCTTCCGGGCCGTGGCCACCGATATCGCCAGCGGCGAGAAAGTGGTGTTTCGCAAGGGCCACCTGCCCCAGGTGATCCGCGCCAGCATGTCGATCCCGGCGGTCTTCGCACCGGTGGAACTGGATGGCCGTCTGCTGGTGGACGGCGGCATGACCGATAACATTCCCCTGGACGTGGCGCGGGACATGGGAGTCGACATCGCCATCGTGGTGGACATCGGCACACCGCTGCGTTCGCGCAAGCAACTCAATACCGTGGTCGACGTGCTCAACCAGTCCATCACCCTGATGACCCGGCGCAACTCGGAGGTGCAACTGGCGGCACTGCACAAGGACGACGTGCTGATCCAGCCAGCGCTGTCGAGCTTTGGCGTTACCGACTTTGGCCGGGCCCAGGAAATGATCGACGCCGGCTACCGCGCCACCCGCATCCTCGACGCGCGCCTGGCCCGTCTGCGTCCGGCCCATGCGCTGGATGCCGAACTGACCGCTGCGCGCCAGCCCAGCCAGCGCACTCCGATCATCAGCGCGATCAAGGTGGAAAACGACTCCAAGGTCAGCGACGAAGTGATCCGCTACTACATCCGCCAGCGCATCGGCGAGCCGCTGGACCTGGGCCGCCTGGAAACCGACATGGGCACCCTGTACGGCCTGGATTTCTTCGAACAGGTGCAGTATCGCGTAGCCCACAAGGGGCAGGACAACACCCTGGTGATCAGCGCCCGGGGCAAGCGCAGTGGTACCGACTACCTGCGCCTGGGGCTGAACCTGTCCGATGACATGCGTGGCGACAGCGCGTTCAATATCGGCGCCAGCTACCGCATGAACGGCATCAACAGCCTGGGTGCAGAATGGCTGACCCGGGTGCAGATCGGTGATCAGCAGGAACTCTACAGCGAGTTCTACCAGCCACTGGATGCCGGTTCACGCTACTTCATTGCGCCCTTCATCGCCGCCGAAGCGCAGAACGTCGAGGCGGTGCTGGACAACGACCCGATCGCCGAATATCGCGTGGAACGCTACGGTTTCGGGCTCAACCTAGGGCGCCAGATCGGCAACAGCGGCGAAGTGCGTTTCGGCGTCGGCGAGGCCTGGGGCAAGGCCGATGTGCGCATCGGCGACCATAACCTGCCCAGCGAAAACTTCAACGAAGGCTACTACCAGTTGCAGTACTCCTTCGACTCGCTGGACAACGTCTACTTTCCTCACTCCGGCGAAGACATCAAGCTGAGCCTGCGCCAGTTCGAACCGAGCCTGGGTTCGGACAATCGCTACCGGCAGTGGGAGTTCAAGCTGGACAAGGCGCTGAGCAGCGGCCCCAATACCTTTGTCCTGGGCGGTCGCTATGGCCGGACCCTGGACAACGCCGACGTGGTGACGTCCAGCTTCCTGCTCGGTGGAGCTCGACAACTGTCCGGTTTCCGTCAGGACGCCCTCTCCGGGCAGAACATCAGCCTGGCTCGCGCCGTGTACTTCCGTCGCCTGACACCGCGCTCCTATCTGCCCCTGGACTTTCCACTGTACCTGGGAGGCTCGCTGGAGCGGGGCCGGGTGTGGAACAACGACAATGCCTTCGACAGCGGCTACATCAACGCGGCAAGCATCTTTCTCGGCTTCGACACGCCGCTGGGGCCGCTGAACTTCAGCTACGGCTTCAACGACGACAACCAGAAAGCCCTGTCACTGAATCTGGGCCAGACCTTTTGACAGGCACGCAAAAAACGCCCCTGGGCGCAGCAGGCTTGAATTCAGAATGGGGGAGGAACAAGACAAACCGGGGTCAGGCAACCCCGGTTGAAGGCGTCAGGATTTTTCCAGATTGGCCAGGATGCGTTCATGAACGCGAATGCAGACCCGCAGGTCTTCTTCGTCAACGCCAACGAACAGCTCATGACGCAGGGCGGTGGCGATGGTTTCGATCTGTTCGATCAAGGGCCGGGCGGACGGACAGAGAACGATTTTCTTCGCCCGGCGATCTTCCACCACCGACTGGCGCTGAACCAGGCCCTGGGTTTCCAGGCTGTCCAGCAGCCGGGCCAGGGTCGGCCCTTCTACGCCGACGCTTTGCGCCAGCTCGCGCTGAGTGGGCGCCTCTTCGAAGCGGGCCAAATGCAACAGCACCAGCCAGCGGGCCTGGGACAGGCCGAGCCCCGCCAGGCGGCGGTCCAGTTCGGCACGCCAGCCGCGAGACATATGCGCCAGCTGCATACCAAAACGGTGTTCATCGGTTAACGGCATAAAACACTCATGATCAGACTGAAAATAAAGAAAAACTAATTATTAGTCAGCTAAGCATGCCCCTTGCCCGGAGGCAAGGCCTGTAAGGGACTGAATCGTTACAACATTGACGCACCCCTTCACATTTCAAACTCCGACTCCAAGGCCGCACGCACGCAATACAGCACCCCTTCCGGCACCCTTCCGGCAAACACCGGGATAACCTCGGCCACGGGCGGCAACTCGCCCTCGCCGTCGAGGAACGCATCCTGGATCTCTCCCAGCAGGTCTTCCGGCAAGTCCAGGGCCTGCTCCAGCGACAGCTGCTGCTTGCCGATGGCTTCGGCGAGCAGGGTGTAGACGTTCTTTTCCGTGCACTGCAACTGGCCGGCGATCTGCACCGGGGTCATCCCCGCACGAGCCAGGGTGATCAGTTCATGGCGCAGGTCGGCAACCACTTTCGGCGCCTCGACACCGCCGCCGAGGACTTCGAGGAAGGCTGCGCCATAACGCTCCAGCTTGCGCGCACCCACGCCGCTGACCTCGGCCATTTCGGCCATGGAGCCGGGCTGGCTGCGGAGCATTTCGAGCAAGGTGGAATCGGGGAAAATGACATAAGGCGGCACCCCATGTTCTTCCGCCAGCTTGCGTCGCAGGGCCCGCAGCGCTTCCCACTGCTCGCGCTCCTCGCCCCGTACCAGCTGGCTGGCCTGGCTGGTGCTGCTCTTGGGGGTGGTTTGCGGCTTGAGATCACGACGCAACTCCAGGGTCACTTCGCCCTTGAGCAGCGGGCGGCAGCTGTCGCTCAGGCGCAGGCCGCCATAACCTTCCAGATCGATGTCGGCCAGGCCGCGGGCCACCAACTGGCGAAACAGCGAGCGCCATTCGCCTTCGCTGCGGGCCTTGCCGACACCAAATACCGACAGGTGCTGATGGCCGAAACTGCGGACCTTTTCCGTGTCCTTGCCCAGCAGCACATCCACCAGGTGACCGACGCCGTAGCGCTGGCCAGTGCGATAGATCGCCGACAGCGCCTGGCGTGCCGGCTCGGTGGCGTCCCAGGTCTGTACCCCATCGACGCAGTTGTCGCAGTGACCGCAGGGTTGCGGCATGTCTTCATCGAAATAGGCCAGCAGGGTCTGGCGCCGGCAACGGGTTTCCTCGCACAGGGCCAGCATCGCATCGAGCTTGTGCTGCTCAAGACGCTTGTGGCGCTCGTCGCCCTCGGAGTTCTGCAGCATCTGCTTGAGCATCAGCACGTCCTGCAGCCCGTAAGCCATCCAGGCGTCTGCCGGCAGGCCGTCACGACCGGCGCGACCGGTCTCCTGGTAGTAGGCTTCCAGTGACTTGGGCAAGTCCATGTGGGCCACGAAGCGCACGTTGGGCTTGTCGATGCCCATGCCGAAGGCAATGGTGGCCACCATGATCAGGCCTTCTTCGTTGAGGAAGCGCTTCTGGTGATAGGCCCGTAGCTCATTGGGCAACCCGGCATGGTAGGGCAGCGCGGTGAAACCCTGCTCGCAGAGAAATGCAGCCACTTCGTCGACCTTTTTGCGCGACAGGCAATAGACGATCCCGGCATCGCTGCGCCGCTCGTTGAGGAAGGCCTGCAACTGCTTGCGTGGCTGCTCCTTGGGCACGATGCGATAGAAGATGTTCGGCCGGTCGAAGCTGGAGAGAAAACGCTCGGCGTCCTGCAGGTGCAGGCGATTGACGATCTCTTCCCGGGTGCGCTTGTCAGCCGTGGCAGTCAGGGCAATGCGCGGCACCTGGGGGAACATTTCCGCCAGTTGCCCCAATTGCAGGTATTCGGGGCGGAAGTCGTGGCCCCACTGGGACACACAGTGGGCTTCATCAATCGCGAACAAGGCGATTTCCAAGCTCTGCAGAAACGCCAGCATGCGCGGCTGGACCAGGCGCTCGGGGGCCAGGTAGAGCATCTTCACTTCGCCGCGCCGGATGCGCGCGGCCAGGTCACGCTGCTGCTCGGCGCTGAGGGTGGAGTTCAAGGCTGCCGCCGCGACACCGAGTTCCTCCAGGGTCGCAACCTGGTCGTCCATCAGCGCGATCAGCGGCGAAACCACTACCGCCAGCCCTTCGCGAAGTAGCGCCGGGACCTGGAAACACAGCGACTTGCCACCACCGGTGGGCATCAGTACCAAGGCATCGCCGCCGCTGGCCACGCGCTCAATGATCGCACCTTGGCGACCACGGAAACTGTCGTAGCCGAAGATGTCCTTGAGGACGCGTTGAGCCTGTTCGAGCATGAAAAACTCCAAAAATCGCTGAAATCCCTGGGGGCAGACTGGACGAAAAGCCGGCACGCTTCACCGACATTTGCGTTAGCGGACTTGTCCGGAGCGGACGGCCAGCCTGCAGGGCATCACAAAACGCGCGAGTATACCCGACCCCTTCCCGGCAGAGGGCACCGACAATGGACCGCTGGTAACCTTTAGAACCGCTCAAATCGGCACCGCGGCTGGCTTGAGCGCGCAAGAAAGCCTAGAATTCAGCATCGTTTATTCCCCAAGGTAGCCGTCAATGTCCTTCGCTGAGCAACTAACCCGCCTGCAAGTCTTCCTCGATGCAGATGATCTGCACGACGAGGCGCTGGACTACGTGGCCGCTCACGGCTACCTGACCGCGCTGTCCATCTGCTCGGAAAGCGTTCCGGACCGTGAATGGATCGACGCCCTGTTCGCCGAAGAGCCGCACTACCGTGACGACGCCGAACGCGAAGCCATCGAGTCGACCCTGCTGGCCCTCAAGGCGCACATCGCCCGCCAACTGGCTTCCGACGAAGAATTCGAGCTGCCCTGCGAACTCGACCTGGGCGAGGACCCGGACGACTCCGACCTGCGCGGCTGGTGCATCGGCTTCATGGAAGGCGTGTTCCTGCGTGAAGCGGCCTGGTTCGAAACCGCCGAGGAAGAAGTCAGCGAGATGCTGCTGCCAATCATGGTGGGTTCCGGCCTGTTCGACGAACAGCCGGAGTTCTCCGACATCGCCAGCGATGCCAACCTGATGGACGACATGATCGTGCAGATCCCGGAAGCGCTGACCGCGCTGTACCTGCTGTGCAACGCCCCCGACGAAAAACCTGCACTGCTCAAGCCGCGCCACCACTGAGTCGTTGCCTATGGCCAAGCCCATAGGCCAACGCCCCATGCTATGGCGTTACGTTCTGCTGGCCATCGGCTGGTCGAGCGTAGCGCTGGGGGTAGTGGGCATCTTCCTTCCTGTATTGCCTACCACGCCTTTCCTGCTGCTGGCAGCCGCCTGCTTTGCCCGTAGCTCGCCACGCTTCTACCAATGGCTGGTGCAACACCCGCGCCTGGGTCCGTGGATCCGCGACTATCTCGACGGCAACGGCATTCCGCTCAAGGGCAAGGTCTACGCCATCGGCCTGATGTGGTTGAGCATCGGCTTCTCCTGCTACCTGGTGCCATCGCCCTGGGCCCGGGGCTTCATGCTGACCAGCGCAGTGCTAGTGAGTCTCTATATCCTGCGGCAGAAGACCCTGCGGCGCTCCTGAAGGTTTGTGGGGTGGCCGGCAAGCGCGGGGCCACCGCGCACCATCACCGCCTGCGGCAGCGGCTCCAGATTCGGGAGCGGTCAGGATTTGGCGTGGTTGCGCTGGTAGGTGTCTTCGCCCATCGCGGCAATCTGCCCTTCGATCAGGGCCTCGAAAGGCCGCAACAGCGGCTCGAACGAAGCAGGAGCTTCAAGTACCTGCAATGCCTGAACGATCGCTTCCACAGTGGACAAGGCTCCCGGCCCCGGGGCCTTGCGCAGGCGATAGCGAGACTCCACCCCAGTCGCCAGGGTCACCCTTGGCAGCGCCGCCAGCAACGGATTGAGGTGCAGCAACTTGCGCGCCTTGCGCCAGGTGCCGTCGGGCACCACCAGCAGCAGCGGTGCATCCGTCTCGGCATAGGCCTGCAATGGCCGGGCATCATCCGCCGGGAACAGCAGGCATGCTCGATATCCGGGCTGGTCGAGCAACGCCGGCAGCTCCTCGAACACCTCCCCCACCACCAGTTCGGCGTTGTTCAGCCCCAACGCCGCCAGACGTGCGGTGTTCAAGGCATGATTGACCTCACTGGGATGCTGCAACAACAGCACTCGGGTGCGGCTGGGTAGCTGCGGAATCAGCGGGCACAGACAATGGCCCGCAGGGCGCAGGCAACGCTCGCAGCGTGCTCGAGACATGGGACCTCCTTATGACTGGTTGAGCTGCGCCTTGAGCAGGTCGCGAAAGGTCTGGATCAGCGGCTCTCGACCGCGTCCGCGACGCATGATCATGGAGAACGGCGCCTGGTAGCCAAAGGTTGCAGGCAGCAGCACCCGCAAGTCGCCCTTGTCCGCCCAGGCCTGGGCGTAATGTTCCGGCAGGTAGCCGATGTAGGCGCCGGACAGCACCAGGATCAACTGCGCCTCCATGCTCTCCACCGTCGCCGCACTGTGCTTGAAGCCGTGTCGAGCCAGTTCGGCCTGGCTCCAGTAGCCGCGGCCGACCATGCGTTGCTGGGTGATCACCTGCTCGGGAATGCGCCGCTCGCTGTACAGCGGGTGACGGTTGCTGCAATACAGCCAATGCTGCTCGCGGTACAGCGGCATGTACACCAGGCCGCTCATGCGCGTGGAAAAGGCACCGATGGCCAGGTCCAGGCGATTGTCCTGCACCCCCAACTGCAACTCGTGGGGGCTCATCACCGACAGGTGCAGGTGCACCGCCGGATGCTCCTGGCTATAGGCGCCGATGGCCTCGGCGAACGGCAGGGCCTTATCGCTCACCGTGGAGTCGATCACCCCCAGGTTCAGGGTCCCGCGAAGCTCGCCCTTGAGGGCTGCGGCGTACTGTTCGAAACCTTCCAGCTCGCCCAGCAGGCGCAGGGTTTCCTGGTGGAACAGCTCGCCCTTGCTGGTCAGGCTGAAACCGCCCCGGCCACGGTGGCAGAGCACCAGGCCCAGGGATGCCTCCAGCTGGCTCATGTAGGTGCTAATGGCCGAGGTGGAAAGATTGAGTTCGTGCTGGGCGTTGGCGAACCCCTGATGCCGCACCACGCTGACGAAGATGCGCAATAGTTTCAGATCAGGTAAAGCGTTGGCCATGACAGGCTCCGATAACAGGCAAAACGACAACGTCCCTGCGGCGAGGGTGCGGGTTCTCGCCGAGCGGCAAAGCAACCCCGACGGCCTCCATGCCCGCTTTCAATCCAACCCGGCAACCCGGATAACGGTGGCTGCACCACCGGACGGGAGCAAGCTCCCTCGCCACCAAGGGCCTGGGGAGCAGCGCGGGAGTCTAGCGCGCCATCGGCCATTAGTTTAGAAAAATCTGAACTAAGTATTTGTTCGTAGCGATTCTTTCCCCGCACTACATTTCGCAGAATCGGCCCCACTCGGTTGCTCGGGCAGGATTCGCTGCGCCGTCGACCCCATAAATATAAAACAACGATGAGGCCTATCCCGTGGACAAGATTCTCCACCAACCACTGGGCGGCAACGAAATGCCGCGCTTCGGCGGCATCGCCACCATGATGCGTCTTCCCCATCTGCAATCCGCTGCCGGCCTGGACGCTGCGTTCGTCGGCGTGCCCCTGGACATCGGCACCTCGCTGCGTGCCGGCACCCGTTTCGGCCCGCGGGAAATCCGTGCCGAATCAGTCATGATCCGCCCTTACAACATGGCCACCGGCGCTGCCCCGTTCGACTCGCTGTCGGTGGCCGACATCGGCGACGTAGCGATCAACACCTTCAACCTGCTGGACGCGGTGCGCATCATCGAAGAAGCCTATGACGGCATCCTCGAACACAACGTGATTCCCCTGACCCTGGGCGGCGACCACACCATCACCCTGCCGATCCTGCGGGCCATCCACAAGAAACACGGCAAGGTCGGGCTGGTGCACATCGATGCCCACGCCGATGTCAACGACCACATGTTCGGTGAGAAGATCGCCCACGGCACCACCTTCCGCCGCGCCGTGGAAGAAGGCCTGCTGGACTGCGACCGCGTGGTGCAGATCGGCCTGCGCGCCCAGGGCTACACCGCCGAAGACTTCAACTGGAGCCGCAAGCAGGGCTTTCGCGTGGTCCAGGCCGAAGAATGCTGGCACAAATCCCTGGAGCCCTTGATGGCCGAAGTCCGCGAGAAAGTCGGCAACGGCCCGGTGTACCTGAGCTTCGACATCGACGGCATCGACCCGGCCTGGGCCCCAGGCACCGGCACCCCGGAAATCGGTGGCCTGACCACCATCCAGGCCATCGAGATTGTCCGTGGCTGCCAGGGCCTGGACCTGGTGGGCTGCGACCTGGTGGAGGTTTCGCCGCCTTATGACACCACCGGCAATACCTCGCTGCTGGGCGCCAACCTGCTGTACGAAATGCTCTGCGTGCTGCCTGGCGTCGCCCATCGCTGAGACTCAGCACATGCTGCGCGCCGCCAGACCGTTTGCGGCGCAAAGCGGTACTACCCGCTTCATCTTTACCCCGTCCTCGACTGCTGTTGCGCAATGCCTGCCAGGCATTAGCCGGCCGATGACGGGCCAAGGATGGTTCCGAGGTGCGGTGACGCATCCCGGACAACGCCGTCGTCCGCCCACAAGGGGACGGCGCCGGATTGACTCATGACGTAGCCACGAAGCTGCGCATGCAAGGGGAGCAAGACTTCAGCCAGGAACGCGAAACCATTGGGTCTCGCACAAAACAACAAGGCCTCTGGCTGGCCTGTCACAACCATTTGTCCGCTGTGCCGGAAGGGCTGCCACCCCCTTAGCCAATGTGATCGGAGCAGATCATGAATAACAACAAAGAAAAAAACCCTAGCAACATCGCAACCAACAGGATCGGACAGATCCTCGAGCACCAGCGCGACACCAGGCCTTGCGACCTGTTTCGCCTGCCCCCCGGCCTGGCCAGCACCGCCATCACCACTCTCGAAACTGCGCACTCCAGCATGGCCAGCCGCTGTACCAGCGGGCTGCTGGCAAGTCGCGCGCTACTGCCCGGATAACCTCCTGGAGCGGCCGGCCTCGCGATAGAGCCCCTGGGTCTTGCACAAGACTTGACCCCGCCTTCGCTGAGCAGCCAGCACCTGCATGAACCGTTTGTTTCACATAAAAAAGATAATCGGAGACACGCCACCATGGCTTTAGATCTATTTGTCGTACTCATCTATGCCGCCGGCATGCTCGTACTCGGCTACTACGGCATGCGCAAGGCCAAGACCCACGAGGACTACCTGGTGGCCGGCCGCAACCTGGGCCCCACCCTGTACATGGGCACCATGGCCGCCACGGTCCTGGGCGGTGCCTCCACCGTCGGCACCGTGCGCCTGGGCTACGTCCACGGCATTTCCGGGTTCTGGCTGTGCGCCGCCCTGGGGGCGGGGATCATTGCCCTGAACCTGCTGCTGGCCAAGCCGCTGCTCAAGCTGCGCATCTTCACCGTCACCCAGGTGCTGGAGAAGCGCTACAACCCCATGGCCCGCCAGGCCAGCGCAGTGATCATGCTGGCCTACGCGCTGATGATCGGGGTGACTTCGATCCTCGCCATCGGCACCGTTCTGCAAGTGCTGTTCGGCCTGCCGTTCTGGGTTTCGGTTTTGCTGGGCGGCGGCGTGGTGGTGGTGTACTCGGCGATCGGCGGCATGTGGTCGCTGACCCTGACCGACATCGTCCAGTTCGTGATCAAGACCGTGGGCCTGATGTTCATCCTGCTGCCGATCTGCCTGTACCGCGTAGGCGGCTGGGATGAGTTGGTGGCCAAGCTGCCAGCGTCCAGTTTCAGCTTCACCGCCATCGGCTGGGACACCATCATCACCTACTTCATGATCTACTTCTTCGGCATCCTGATCGGCCAGGACATCTGGCAACGGGTGTTCACCGCCAAGACCGAGAAAGTCGCGCAATACGCCGGCACCCTGGCGGGCTTCTACTGCATCCTCTACGGCCTGGCCTGCGCCCTGATCGGCATGGCCGCCCATGTTCTGCTGCCGGACCTGGACAACGTCAACAACGCCTTTGCCGCCATCGTCAAAGCCTCGCTGCCGGACGGCATCCGTGGCCTGGTGATCGCTGCGGCGCTGGCCGCCATGATGTCCACTGCCAGCGCCGGCCTGCTGGCCGCCTCCACCACCCTGACCGAAGACCTGCTGCCAAGGCTGCGCGGCGGCAAGCAATCGAGCCTGGGGATCAACCGCCTGTTCACCTTCCTCACCGGCATCGTGGTGCTGGGCATTGCCCTGGTGGTCAACGACGTGATCAGCGCCCTGACCCTGGCTTACAACCTGTTGGTGGGCGGCATGCTGATTCCGCTGATCGGCGCCATTTTCTGGAAACGCGCCACCACTGCCGGCGCTATCGCCAGCATGGGCCTGGGCTTCGTCACGGCTCTGGCCTTCATGTTCAAGGACGGCCTGGATGCCAACACACCGATCTACTACAGCCTGGCCGTAGGCCTGGTGAGTTTCGTGGTGGTGAGCCTGGCTTCCCGGCGCCCGGCGCCCCTGGCCAACGCAATCTAACGTGAAGCCGGAGGTCTGAAGCTTTTCTTCGACGGGTGCGGCGTCGGTGGCCGCACCCGTTTTTTTTCGCCTGGCAAAAGCCTCACGGTACCGACGGGCAAAGCCCGCAGCCATTTTCGTCAGGGCCATGAATGGACGAATGGTTACCCCGCCGGAAAAAAACCTGTGCTGTACTCAGATCCAGCGACGACTGTTCCCGCAGGAAAACAGTACAAGGATCGCTGGCCGCCTCAGTGCACGCTATCGCTTCACCCTTGGATGGGGTCATAAAACAATAAGAGCCTCTCCCTGCCCCGAGGTGTTTATGGACCGTTTCTCCATCCAGCAAAGCATCCGTCATGCCATCGATGCACAAATGGCCCAGAAGTGGCCAATCCCGCCCTGCCAGGCCCGCGCACACGACACCTATTCCCTGGACCTCAAGGCCCTGCTGCACAGCCTGGAGCGAGAGTTCAACATTCGCCTGGATCCCGACCGCGACCTGTATCGAATCAGCAGCATCAGCGAGCTGAGCCTGTTCATCCTGGAAAAGACCCGCGCCGACGCTGCCCGTCCCGCCTGACCTGCTGTGGTATCGGGAGCAACGCAGATGAATCGGGCCCAAGCGCGCGCGGCGGTGCACCTGCTCATTCGCCACTGGCTGGATGAGCCCGTGGATTTCGATGACCAGAACGGTCTCTCTGAACTGGGGCTGGATAGGGATGATATCGAGGCGCTGCTCTGGCGCCTGGAAGACAGGTTCGACCTGGGTGTCTTGCCCCGTGAAGAGCAGCGAGCGCTAGGGCAGCTGGAAAGGGTGGATGACCTGGTGCAATGGTTATTGGAAAAGGCCCGGCAAAACCAGGATTGACCCGATTGCCCCAGGCCTGTGGCCCAGCGACTGCCGGCTAGAAAACATCCGCGAGAGCCGGAGCCTGCACTCCGCTCTCGCCTCTGCTTCAGCGACGACGTTGTTGACGGCGCCGCAGCTCTTCGTCGGTAGGAATCGGCACCGGTTGCAGCGGTGGCTCGATCAGGCCCAGTGCGACGCCAAGGTCGTGCAGCCAGCTTTGCAGTTTGTCTTTCATAGTGCCCCCTCAGGGTCGTGCCGAGCGGCGATACTGCGCCGCCTCAAGCAGATAATAGCCCTATCTTTTCCAGCGCGCTGCTGCGCAATGGCAATGAACTGTTACTGGATTAAAGCCAATGGCCATCGGGTGCTCAAGCATGGGCCCGCGCCTGCAGCGCAAGCTGCACGCCAGCGCCTTGCTGCAGCTCGATCCAGGCATTGAGATTGGCCCCGACCATGCCCTTGCGCCACATCAGCCAGGTAGTGGCACGGGCAAAAGGCTCGGCCAGGGCATGCACCGCCACGCTTTCGCGCCCCGGCAGGCTGTCGAGCATCGACTGAGCCATCAGCGCCACCCCGGAACCGGCGATCACACAGGCCAGCATGCCCTGATAGGACTCGATCTCCATGGCCCGCCCCATCGCGGCGTGGTAGTGGGCAAACCAGGATTCCAGACGCATGCGATAGGAGCAGCCCTGGCGAAAGGTGAACACCGCACGGCCCTCCACGTCCCGGGCCGTACGCACCGGCGGATGGTCGGCTTCGCTGATCAGTACCAGGGTCTCGTCGCACAGGGGCACGCCATCCAGGCCTGCCAGCTCCAGCGGCCCGTCCACCAGGGCCGCATCCAGGCGCCCGGTGAGCAAGCCTTCGAGCAACTCGCCGCTGGGCCCGGACTGCACCTGCAGGTTCACCGCCGGATAAGCCCGGTGATAACGCGCCAGCAATGCAGGCAAGTGAATCGCCGCGGTGCTGTACATGGTGCCCAGGACAAACTCCCCGGCCGGCTGACCGCCCTGCACCGCGGCATGGGCCTCGTCGTGCAAGGCGAACAGGCGCGCGGCGTAATCCAGCAGCACCTTGCCCGCCGGCGACAACTGCAGGCGCTGACGCTCGCGCAGGAACAGTTCGACCCCCAGCTGCTCCTCCAGTTGCTTGAGCCGGGTCGAGAGGTTCGACGGCACTCGGTGCAGACGCTCGGCGGCGCGAGTGATGGAGCCTTCCTCGGCCACGGCCTGGAAGATGCGCAATTGGCTGAACTCCATGACTTTCTCCAAAACTGAACAAGTTACTCAATATTATTCATTTTTAAAGAAAGTCAATCAGCCCTAGCCTGAAGGTCATTGTCCCCATCGATGGAAAGCCGACCATGTCTCCCCTGCTCCGCCTGCTCGCCAGCTTCATTGCCCTGATGATGGCCATGGGCATTGGCCGCTTCGCCCTGACCCCGCAACTGCCGCACCTGATCAGCGAAGGCCAGGTCGACCTGACCGCCGCCGGGCTGATTGCCGCCGCCAATTACCTGGGCTATTTCCTCGGAGCCCTGGACGCCATGTTCGCCCGGCGTCCGGCCCAGGTGCGCCTGCGCCTGCTGGGCGGCTTGTGGCTGTGCGTGCTGCTGACCCTGGCCTCGTTCTGGGCCCAGGGCTTCTGGCCGCACCTGCTGCTGCGCTTCGGCACCGGGGTGGCCAGCGCCTGGGTGCTGGTGATGATCACGGCCCTGAGCCAACCCCTGGCCCAGGCGGCGGGCCGGCCACGCCTCGGGGCCCTGGTGTTCGCCGGCCCGGGGCTGGGCATCATGCTCACCGGGCTACTGGCCCTGGGCTCCAATCTTCTGGGGCAAAGCTCGGCCAACCTGTGGCTGCTGTATGCCGCGGTCGCCTTGTTGATGCTGCTGGTGATCCTGCCGATCCTGCCCCCGGCCTCGGCCTCGGTGCGCCCCAGTGGCGAAACGCAGAGCGCCTGCGCCACTGAGCACAGCGTGGCGCGCCTGGGGCTGGTCTACGCCCTGTATGGCGTGGGCTACATCATCCCCGCGACCTTCCTTTCGCAGATGGCCAATGCGCGCTTCCAGGGCCAGTGGCAGGCCGACCTGTTCTGGCCCGGTTTCGGCCTGGCCGCGGCCGTGGGCGTGGCCCTGGCCAGCCTGCGTCGGCACACCCCGCACAGCACCCGGCAATGGCTGATGGCGACCTTGTGGCTGCAGGCCGCCGGGGTCTTTGCCTGCCTGCTGGGCAGTGGCCTGGGGCTGGTATTGGGCGTGTTGCTGTGCGGCACGCCGTTCCTGGCCTGCATGCAGTTGGTGATGCAGCGCTCCCGGGAACTGGCACCGCAGTCGGCCCAGCGCAACGCCGGCCTGCTCACTGCCTGCTTTGCCGTGGGCCAGTTGAGCGGCCCGTTGCTGGCCGCCCTGAGCAGCCACTTCAGCGGCGACCTGCAACTGGCGCTGGTGGTGGCGGGCTGCGGCTTGCTGATCGGCGCCAGCCTGCTCTGGCAACTGCGACCAACGGCACAGCGCTGTGCGTTCGTCTCGTGAAGCGCGGGCTACAACAAGCGCTGGATCCGCCGCCGCAGCCACTATTCGGCGCTCACGAAGGTAATACCCAGCAGCACCAGCATTGCCCCCAGCACGAAGTTGAGGCTCAAGGGCTCGTCCAGTAACAGCACGCCGAAGGTCACGCCGAACATCGGAGTCATGAAGGAAAACACTGCCAGGTTCGCCGCCAGATAACGCCGTAGCAGCCAGAACCAGGTCAGGTAGCTGAAGAACGATACCACCAGCCCCTGGAACAACACGCTGGCCACCGCTACCGGCGTCAGGCTGACCTGGGTCACCTGGCCGCTGAGCACGGCGATCAGCAACAGGCCGACGAAACCGACGATCAACTGATAGAACAGGGTCAGGGTCGCTGGCGCCTCGGACAGCCGCGAAGCCCGCACCACCACCGTGGTCGCGCCCCAGGCCAGCCCCGCCAGCAATCCCAGAATGTCGCCCAGGAGCATGCGCCGGTCCAGGTTGTCCAGGGAGATCCCGCCGGCAAAGGCAATGCTGATGCCGATAAAGGCCAGGACGATCCCCAACCATTGCAAGGGCCGCAAGCGTTCGCTGGGCAACAGCCAATTGACCCCAAGGGCGGTGAAGATCGGTGCGGTGTAGAGAAACACCGACATGTGCGCGGCACTGGTGAGCTTCAGGCCTTCGGCGATAAACAGGAACTCCAGGCCGAACAGAGCGCCGGCCAGCAAGCCGCCGCGCCAGGTACTGGAAACCTGGGACCAGCCGCCTTTCCAGCACATCAGTAGAGCCACCAGCAGCGCCGAGATCCCCGAACGGGCGGCCGCCTGCATGATGGGCGCAATGTCCGCCGCAGCCCACTTGATCATCACCTGCTGCACACCCCAGATCAGGCACAGCCCCAACATCACCTGCAGGGCAAACCCATCGGCGTTGCGCCGTTCGATGCTCACCGCCATACCTCACATTGATTCAATGACATGACCCCTACCCGAAATAAAGAACTGCCGCCGCGCCTGACGGGTCCCCTGGAGCAGACCTAGTTCCCGCCGTTTGAGCCAGGCGCCCAGCGGCAGGCACAGAAGACGCCGAAACTGCAGGCCAGGGCACTGGCCAGCATGCCCCAGGCCATGTCCAGCAGCGCCAGGGAAGCCGACCAGCCCTGCAAGGTCGCCCAGTTGCTCAGGTCATAAGTGCCGTAGGCCACCAGCCCGAGCAGCGCCCCCAGGCACGCAGCCCGGCGCCAGCCGCCCTGCTGCAGGGCGGGCCGCACGGCGAACAGCAGGCAACCGCTAACGTAGAGGAGGTAGAACAGCGCTGCCGGCAACAGCCGTGGCTGTTCCAGCAGCAGCGCCCCCAACTGGGCCCGGTAGGTTTCGCCCATCATCAGCCCCAGCCAGAGCGCGTCGAGTAGCAGGAACGCCAGCAAGGTGGCGAGCCAGGCAACCAGCGTGGTTTTCATAAGCCTCGCCCGCAGCGTGAAGTGAGTCTCAGCTTAGCTCGATACGATCCGCGTGAATGACAATCTGGCCCTGCTTGTAGAGGGCACCGATGGCCTTCTTGAAGTTGCCCTTGCTAACCCCGAACAAACTGCTGATCAAGGCCGGGTCGCTCTTGTCGCTGACCGCCAGCGAGCCATCGTTTTCCCGCAACTTGGCGAGGATCTTCGAGTTCAGGCTGGTAGCCGCCTGTTCACCGATAGGTTGCAAACTCAGGCTGATCTTGCCGTCGGCGCGCACTTCCTTGATGAAACCTTTCTCTTGCATCCCCGAGCGCAGGAACTTGAACACTTCGTTCTTGTGGATCAGGCCCCAGTGCTTGTTGTTGATGATGGCCTTGAAGCCCATGTCAGTGGACTCGGCCACCAGCAAGTCGACTTCCTGGCCGGCCTTGTAGTTGGCCGGCGTCTTGTCCAGGTAGCGGTCCAGACGGGCCGTGGCGGTAATACGGCGAGTGTGCTTGTCCAAGTAGACATGCACCACGCAGTATTCGCCGGCGTTCATCTGGCGCTTTTCCTCGGAGTACGGCAGCAGCAGATCCTTGGGCAGCCCCCAGTCCAGGAACACCCCAATGCTGTTAACTTCGACGACTTTAAGACTGGCGAACTCACCAACTTGAACTTTCGGCTTTTCGGTAGTTGCGATTAACTTGTCAGCACTGTCCAAGTAAACAAAAACATTCAGCCAGTCTTCATCTTCACTGGGAATGTCCTTGGGGATATAACGATTGGGCAGCAATATTTCGCCGTCTGCCCCACCGTCCAGATACAAACCAAAGTTAGTGTGTTTAACCACTTGCAAACTGTTGTAGCGCCCGACTAAAGCCATTTCCAATACCCTCATTGCGTGGGCGGCATTCTACCTGTTTTCCAGGCCTGCGTTGACGCTCCTGAATCGCCGGCCACGAAATCCTTGATTTTTCTGGCGTTCCCGGCGCTCAACCGGCCGCTCGTCAGGCAAACAGCCGTGCATCGAGCCTTTGCGGAGCACAGCGAGAGGGCATTTTTTTCGATGGGTCCTTAGTTAAAACAGCGACTTAGGAAAATATCCGAAAAATAAACTTAGGAAAAACAGCAGGAAGCGCCTTTCTGTTCCAGGGGATATTTACCAAGCAATTGTCAAGTATTTCTGATAAGATGCCTGGCCAAATTAATTTTCCCGAAAGGTTAAATGGCCGCCATGCGAGTAAAAGCCTCCAACAGCAAAGCAAAACCAGCTCCCGCCGTTGAAACCAGTGAATCGATCAACGAACAGATCGCAGCGTTCCTGAAATCGGGCGGCGAAATCCAGCAGATCGCCAAAGGCGTCAGCGGCCAGACTTTCGGCCCGTCCAAGCAGATCAGCCTGGGCAAGAAGTAACTCCCCCGCGCATTATCCTGGTCCCTTAGCGCTTTGCCCCCAAAGCGCTAGGACTGGCACCCGCTCTCCTCCCCACTACCAGCAAATCGACGAACGGCCTTCAGCCAATGGCATTCGCCGGTATCCTTTACCCCCTCTAGATCAATCGTTTCAGCCGCCTTTCAGGTTGTCGCTCCGCGCAGTTCAGGGAGTGCTGCATGCTCAAATCCTCGTTGCTGGCCTGCAGCCTGCTGTTGGCCTGCCCCATTGCCCATGGGCAAATCTTCCAGCGCGAGCTGGGGGATTTCGACCTCAAGCTGGGCACCAGCCCCAGCCGCAGCATGGCCCAGGGCCTGGTCAAGCCGTCTTCCAGCGGCTCGTTCCACGGCGGCCTCGACCTGAGCCACGACAGTGGCTGGTATGCCGGCCAGTGGGCCCCCAGCATGGGCCTGAGCCCCTCCAGCAAACTGGAGGTGGATTCCTACCTGGGCTTCAAGCAGCCCTTCGACCAGACCCTGGGCTACGAACTGGGAATGATCCACTACAACTACCCGCAGTTGCGGACCCAGGACAGCCAGGAATTCTACGGCGGCCTGACCCTGCTCGGCAGCCGCTTCGGCGCGGCGTTCAGCAATGACCCGGACAAACGCAACAGCACCCTGTTCGCTGACCTGGGCGGCAACGTACCGTTCGGCATTGGCGTCAGCGTCAAATACACCACCCATCAACTGAACAATGGCGTCTCGATCGCCGACGGCGGCTACGTGGCCGGCTTCAATGACTGGTCGATCAAGCTCTCGCGCCCCTGGCTGGGGATCGACCTGAACCTGATCTACAGTGACTCCAGCCTCAGCGGCAACGACTGCAGCGCCTACTCCGGGCATAACCCGCAATGCGACGGCCTGCTCACCTTCAAGGCCGAACGGGCGTTCTACTGAACGTCTGAACTGCGAGGCGCCTTCAGGGTTCAGATACAGCAACCCGCACTCGCAAGGACTCGAACATGGCGCGCCGCTGGCACCTCCTCATTCCGCTCCTGATCATCAGCCTGCTGCTGGGCGCCTGTAGCCGGGTCGGCCTGGCCTATCGCAACCTGGATGTGATCATTCCCTGGAACCTCAACGACTACCTGGACATGAACAGCGAGCAGAAGAGCTGGTTCAACCAGCGCCTGCAGCAGCACCTGAGCTGGCATTGCACCACCCAGCTTCCGGGTTACCTGGACTGGCTCGACCGCCTGCAACTGATGGTGCAGAACAACCAGGTCAGCGACCAGGGCTTGCAAGAGCGCACCCGGGAAGCCAAGCAAGCCATCGCCGAAACCGCCCGGCAGATCGCCCCGTCCGCCGTGGAGCTGCTCCAGGGTCTGAACGACCAGCAAGTCAAAGAGATGAATTCCGCCTTCGCCAAGGACCTGCAGGAACACCAGGAGCAATACCTCAAGCCGCCGTTGGCGCAACAGATAGAGCAGCGCAGCCAACGCATGAGCAAGCGCCTGAACGCCTGGCTCGGCCCCTTGAGCCCGAGCCAGCAGCAACGGGTGGAACAATGGTCCAGCAGCCTGGGCGAGCAGAACCAGCAGTGGATCGCCAACCGAGCCCACTGGCAGGCGCAATTCAGCGCGGCCGTGGAGCAACGGCAAAACAGCGATTTCCCACAACGTATCGAGCAATTGCTGGTACACCGCGAGAGCTTATGGACGCCGGATTATCGCCAAGCCTACGCCCACACCGAACAGGCCGCACGCAGCCTGCTGGTGGACTTGATGGCACAAAGCACCCCGGCCCAGCGCCAGCGCCTGCTGAAGAAAATCGACGGAGTGCGCAAGGACTTCGCCGAACTCAAATGCCTGCAGAACGCCCGCCAGGGCTAGGCGCAACCTAGGCGATCTGGGCCTTGGAGGCCACCTGATCGAAGGTCGCCGGATCCAGCGCATCGGCCTGCTCCTCCAGCACCTGGCGCGGGTGATCATTGCCCGGGATGCTGCTGTCAATCAGGCACAGCAGGCTGGAACCACGGGGCGTGAGCACGAAGTTCTCGCCATTGCCGCCCTCCTCTTCCGGCCGGCTTTCGATAAAGCCACGGTCCAGCAGTAACTTTTCGTACTCGGTGGCGGTGACTTTCAGGTCATCCAGATTGCCGGTGGGCTCGCCTTCCGCCGCCTTGGCCGCCGCATGCTGCTCGGCATAGGGTCGCGGAGTGAAGCTGTGGCCGGCGCCGTTCTGCACTTCGTGCAGCAGTCGTTCGATCAGATCCCAGTTATAAGTCGTCATCCTGATTCAACCTCCAGACAAGAGAATGAAATGCCTTCACACGTTGTGACCGGCAGGCCATTCAGCCGTTCAGGAAATCCACCCCAGGCCGCCGCCCCCTGATCGGAAAACCGCTGGGCGGTTTGTCGATCCACTCCAGCGCCAAACGACTAGCGTGTGTAAGACCCATCGCCCCCACTGCCTTGAGGAGAGATGTCATGTCCGTTACCGAGCATCCCGTGGTCTCCCGGGAACAATGGCTGCAAGCCCGCAAACAGCACCTGATCCACGAAAAGGCCTTTACCCGCCAGCGCGACCAGCTCAGCGCCGAACGCCGGGCGCTGCCCTGGGTAAAAATCGACAAGCCCTATCAGTTTCATGGCCCCGATGGCCCGCTGGGCCTGGCCGATCTGTTTGGCGACCACAGCCAACTGCTGGTCTACCACTTCATGTTTGCCGAAGGTTGGGAGGAAGGCTGCAAGGGCTGCTCGTTCGTCGCCGACCACTTCGATGGCGCCAACCAGCACCTGGCCCACCACGATGTAGCGCTGGTGGCCATCTCCCACGCCCCTTATGCCGAGTTCCAGGCCTTTCGCCAGCGCATGGGTTGGCATTTCGATTGGTATTCCAGCGCCGGCGACGACTTCAACCAGGACTTCGGCGTCAGCCTCAGCGCCGAGCAACTGGCCCAGGGCACTGCCAGCTACAACTACGAACAGGCCAGTGGCAATGAGCAGGAGTTGCCCGGGCTCAGCGTGTTCTACCGCAACCCGCAAGGTGAGATATTCCACACCTATTCCACCTATGCCCGCGGGCTGGACCTGTTGCTGGGGGCCTACAACTTCCTCGACCTGACGCCCAAGGGGCGCAACGAAGAGCAGATCATGGGCTGGGTCCGGCACCACGATCGCTACCAGGCAACGCCCCAGGGCAAGAGCAGCAGTTGCTGTTGTGACGATTGAGAACCTGCCGCAGGAGCCAGCTTGCCGGCGAATCGCACTCACAAACGGCACAAATCTGCGGCAGACTGTGACGACCCACCCAGCCAACTAAGCTGTAGACATGAGCGCCGCCTATCACAGCCTCCACGAATACACCCTGCGCATGAGCCGGGTGCTGGAGCATATCGACCAACACCTGGACCAACCCCTGGAGCTGGCGGACCTGGCGCGGGTCGCACATTTCTCGCCCTACCACTTCCACCGCCTGTTCAGCGCCTGGGTCGGCGAGCCCCTGGGTGCCTACCTGCGCCGCCGACGCCTGGCCTGCGGCGCCTACCTCATGGCCAGCCGCCCCTCGGCCTCAGTGCTGGAAATTGCCCTGGAAGTCGGCTTCGGCTCCGGCGAGGCATTTTCCCGGGCCTTCAAACAGCACTTCTCGGTCTCCCCCAGCACCTGGCGCGATACCGAGCCCAAACGCTGGCACCGCCGCCTGGACGACATCCGCGAACGCCGCCTGCGTGAATTGCGCAATCCTGATCAGACCCACATCCCCGCCTTCGACGATCCTGACGCCTTCATTCACCTGAAGGAAACCGCGATGAAGGTCACCCTGCAGCAACTACCCGCCACCCGCGTGGCCTACCTGCGCTACATCGGCGCCTACGGCCCGGGCATTGGCGTTTTCTGGCGCGAAACCGCCGCGCCGTGGATGCTCGAACATCAACTTTTCAACCGCGTGCGCTACGGCATCGGCCACGACGACCCGGACCTCACCCCCGCCGACAAATGCCGCTACGACGCCTGCGTGGAAGTGCCCGAAGACTTCAAGGCCAGCGCCCCGGCCGTCGTCACCACCTTGCCCGGTGGTCTCTACGCCGTGGCCCACTACCGCGGCCTGGGCCCGGCTATCGCCGACGCCTGGATCGAACTGTGCCGCGACTGGCTGCCCAAGAGCGGCCTGCAATTCGACCCGCGCCCGGCCTTCGAACGCTACCCGGCGGATGCCTTCTACGACGTCAAGACCGGGGAGCTGGAGTGTGAGATCTGCATTCCGGTGAAAAAGCTATAACCCAAAAAGCACGTTGATCCCCCTGTAGGAGCGAGCTCGCTCGCGAACAACGCCAACGATAACGCGCCGCTACTGAAAGAACGCGACGCCCTGGCGCTCATCGCGAGCGAGCTCGCTCCTACAATCCCCCCACACACTCACTCAACGAGAAGGAATGGCCGTGATATCGCGAACGATGAACCTCGGCAGAGCACGAATGTAGAAGTTCTCCACATCCGAGTTACCGCTGTTGGTGATCGCCCCCAACATGGTCTTCATATTGCGCAACTGGCCCATGGCCCCGGCAGGCTGCAAACCATCGCGCTCCTGGGCGAAATGCAACACCTCGGCGCCGTCGCGCTTGACCTGCACCTTGTAGCCAAAGTCGACACTGGCAAGGATCGTATTGTCATCGACGACCATCGACACCAGCCCGCCCTGGGAATCACTGAGGCGGCGCTTGTACACCGCATCTACATCCAGCAGGTAGTCGGCACTGTCCTTGGTGGTGGCGTAGCGATTGGCATTGCCCAACTGCCGGATCAACTCCATGCCCAGTTGCTGGCGCAACTTGTCCTCAGGCAGAAAACGCTCGCTCTCGCCGACCAACTGCAGGTTGAAGGTGTCGATCCAGTAAGTGGCGGTAGCGGGAATCCGTACCGGTTTGGGCGAGATGTAATAGTCCGGCGTGGAAGCACAACCGGCGAGCAAAGCGAGGGTGAAGAGCAGAGACAACAGACGCATGACGGATCTTCCTTGAGAGGTTTTCAACAACGCACTGCCACCTGAAAACCACCTGTGGCATGGCGATAAGCGGCGGCATTGTAAGCCAGGAAAATCACGGCGGACCGGCTCGAAAAGATACTCTCGGCAAATTAGGAATTGCCTTACGGCAGAAGCAGACAATCCAGTAGGAATGAGGCTTTAAGGACAGGGAGAGC
Organism: Pseudomonas protegens CHA0; assembly: GCF_000397205.1. Lineage (NCBI taxonomy): Bacteria > Pseudomonadati > Pseudomonadota > Gammaproteobacteria > Pseudomonadales > Pseudomonadaceae > Pseudomonas > Pseudomonas protegens. The sequence continues at coordinate 1,779,129 of NC_021237.1, read as the reverse complement.
GCTGGATATAGTCGAGGGGTCGTTGAAAGGACGACCGGGTTTGGCGACCTGACACCAGAATTGATGCAAAAGCCTCTGCTTGCAGGTACTTTTGCTCCCGCACAATCGCTTCATGGCGGCTGTGCGTGGGAGATCCTTTTGGGTCTGCCGGCTTATCTGGTGCCGGTTCGCCAACCTGCGTACAGCTGCCACCTTTCGTTTGGCGACGGTAGGGACAGCATGACTCCCATTACCAGAGAACTAACCATGAACAGATACATGCCGATTACCGGCCATGACTGCAACATTCCCTCGCTGCTGATCGATACCCAAGCCCCCATTGACGTCCTCCACGATGCAGCCGCGTATCGCATTCGCGCTGTGACTCAACTACTTGAGAACCTCTCGGTTTCTGATGAAGCGCCCAAAGGTACAGTTGTACTGCAGGAACTGTCGCTGGTGTGCAGCATTCTGTTGCGCGATGGGTGTGATTTGATGGATGTGACGACGAGGCGGATGCAGGAGCAGGTGCTTCAGTAAGCAAAAAGGGGCGGCTTGAAGGTCGCCCTTTTTCTCTTACAATTAATCGAATTCAGATCAATAAAAGGCTGATTTACTCTATTTCGCAACAGTTCCCAGCGACTCATCCCTGACCAGATAACGACCTTCTACACGGCTCAGCACTATCATCACGGCAGCATCATATCCCGCTTGAGGTAGACAACCACGCCCTATTCGAACGCCATTATTCAAACTTTTTATTTTCCAACTCAGCCTTTAAAAAATTGACTACGCACCAAAATCCCTTCCCACTGAGCAGAATTTAGCACCAACTTATCTCTGGAATAAAAACAAATTCAACAACCTCCTCAGATATACCATTTTTCATAAATAGATCTTTTCACGTTCAAAGTAGACGCACAAATAAGAAAAAAAGCATTTACACCCCCAACCTTCTCAAGTCGAGCTTAGTCATCATCCATCTCAACGAAAACCAATAAAACTCCCACTCAACGCCAAAATTACGCTCCTTCCACCAGGCGATGTATATGTAACCCGGCTATTTGGACACCTCCCACTTACGCCATTAGTATTAACGCCTACCTGCAGAATGTTTTTAATTAATCTCAAGTCAATAAGCCCATAAAAGTTAAAGATAAGAACCTAGTCGTCTCTTCAGCATCAAAAACTTAATCACCAATGAAAAATCTTTCACCCACTATTATTCAAATTTCGCTCAATTTAAACACACCCCCTCCACACTTAACTTTAAATACAACCACCGCGCCTTACTTCATAAAGAGTATCAGGAGGGGCTTGATACTTTTCAAAATCAGCAATCACCACATCAAACATCTCAGAAAAGCAAATTCTTTTCACGAACTCCACCTGACTACTATCCGTTATAGAAAAACATATCTTTTCAGACTTACATATTGAAAATATATCTCCTATAGCGCCCAACAACATCTTAACTCTGTCTTTAGGGTGACAAGGAAAACCAATATCTGAGAAATCAGGATCATATTCATTATAATCCGTCAAATATGTTGCGTTAGGATACCCCGGTCTATCCCCTATCAAAAAAATAAAAGTGTCTATATCAGGAGTAAATTCTGACGGATAATTAAAAAGCTCATTACTTCTTATTCTCTGAATCCCCAACTTACTTTTTGAGATATATTTTTCCAACGCCATCCAGGACTCCAGACTTGGAGCAGGGCAAACATAACCACAAACATCATTTGACATAACCGTCCTCCTCTACTTATCTAGAATCCAAGCTCCAACAGGCTTACCATCAGCATCGATTTCGCGATAATACTGTTTATCCACAAACCCCCGACTATTATATTCAATCTTATGCTCATGGGGCACTGCTCGCCCATCCACACCATACCCTAAACTACCGTGACTTCTTTGTTGACCATAGTCTTCCCGTGAAAAGGTCCGTCCTTGACTATCATAATAAGTTACACTTTTACTTCCATCCGCACGAGAGATTTCATATATAGAGTTTGGTGCTGCTGTTTTAGGAGCCTTACCTGAAGACACAACAACATGATCAATAATAGGTTTACTAGTACCTGAAGCCGCTACTTTCCCACTTGTAGCACCGCTTCCACCTTTACCCTTCCCGCCCAGAAAACCGCCCATTGCAGCAACAAGCTTACTTACCCAGGCAGCTTTTTCCGGCGAAACCCCTTTACTCTCAAGAGCAGACTCAGTCTGAGCCTGAATGAGAACCCCTATAGCAGCTGTATTCTGTAACTGATAACGATGCAAGTCCTCCTTAAACATCGAAGGAATACTGTCATCAAAATACATCTTTCCAAGACGCTCCTGCAGGCTATTTCTGTCATGCAGGAGATCCCCATACAAGAACGTGCAAAGGGCTGGATTTTTAGCACAATCGGCCGCCAATTCATCATCAAGCTTAACGCTCTGTTTTCTAAACCGCTCCCTGACCTCATCACAGTTTCCAAGAGCTTTACAGTTACGCGCCTGCTCCTCTAAGTCGTCAATTTCTTGATGCCCTGCATAGTTGTACTGCGTTGCGTTTTTTGCGACCCAGCCGCCCTTCTCTATCGATTGCGCATCCGCATCTCTCTGCGCAGCAGCTGCTAGCACACCCACAATCTGCGAGTTCATGGACAGCAGTGTCTTGTTACCACTCACCAGTTTGTCCAACTGGACAACCACAGCTTCATTTACACCCGCCGCCAAAGCGCCGGTCTTGAAGTCGCCGCCAGTTGCTTTTGACAGAAGGCCGCCAACCATGGCGTGGATCAATATTTTGGGAGGCATGCCGTCGTTCAAAACATCTTTGGTGTAATCACCCACCGCATTGAAGCTGGCCGCCGCCAAGGTGTTGAACAAGGCACTTTTCAGTGCATCACTTGCACTGCCACCCTGCCCCAGAGCCTTGCTCAACAGCATGGAAGTGCCGCTCTGCAGTGTTTGGCTCGCAGCAAATTGCCCAACACCTGTCCAAGTGCTGAGGTTCGGCCCAATAACCTGATTCGTTGCCGTATCAGTATGAGTGCCAGTCCAACCGTCAAAGTAAGCAGATGTAAGCCCCGCAGTAACACCAGAGATCACATACCCTTTCATCGCGTTGGAAGAGGTCACATCCTTGAATACAGCACCAAGGTTGCCACCGTTATTGATAAAGCTGACGGTCGCATTGGTCGACGCCCCCGTCGCAACAGCTCCCACAACCGCACCGGTAGTACCACCACCGACCAGACCACCCGCCATAGGCCCAATCACGGCGCCCATCACAATCGCAATAATGATCTGCGAAGCCGGCCCCAACCCAGAGTTGCTGTACTTGTAGGAGTCGTGGATCTCCTTCACCACCCGCCAATCAACATCGCCGCGTTTCTCGGCCTCTTTGAGCCACGCCAGTTGCGGGTCGGCCTTGACCATCGCGTCGATGCTCTGGCTGACGGTTTGCTGGTTGACCTGCCTCACATCGATCTTCAGGCCATCAACGGCCTTGATCACGATATTGCCAGCCGCCACCATCTGGGTCTGGCGCAGGGTTTCGTCGGTATTGCCCTTGCCTTTGGAGGACACCCAGAAAGAGTTGTTATTGGTCTTCTCGTGGCTTTCCTGGTGCAGGTCCTTCACCCCTTCGAAGGTGATGGCGCCACCGCTATCCAGAGTGATGTCCTTGCCGCTCTCCAGCTTGGCAACCTGATACCTCTGGTCACCGTCGCTCTTGAGCGTCAGGTTGCCACCGGCACTGATTTCGCTGCCGATATGTGTGGTGCGGGTGACTTCGTCACGCTGGGTCTGCAGGTTGCCAAAGCCCCCCTTCTTCTTCATGTCATACAGCGAGTACTCACTGTCCTGCTCCGCCAGCAGGTTCAACTGACCACCAGCCACCAGATAGGCTTCATCCCCAGCTTTGACCTTGCTGGAAATCAGGGTCATGTCCTGGCCAGACTTGAGCATCACATCCCCGCCCGCCGTCACCGTGGTGGCTTGTTGGTGGACGCGATCCTCTTCGCTCTTGGTGGTGCCGGTCTTGCTGGCCCAGTGTTGTTCATTGGCGGCCGAGGCCAGGGTCAGGTTGTCCTTGGCCGTCATCGAGACGTCGCCCTCGGCCTCGATCTGGCTGGCGACGGCGGTGACGTTGCCTCCGGCCTCAATGCTCAGGTCGCCGCCGCTCTCCAGGGTGGCGCCGTGCTGGGTTTTGCTCTGGTCGAGGTTGCCAATGCCGCGGTCGTTGCTGACCACTTGCTCGACGGCGTTGAGGCTGACGTTGCGACCGGCCTTGATGCGGGTGTCGCCACCGCTGTGCAGGACGCTGCCGTTGCTATCGAAGTCCCGTTCGGCATCGATGCTCAGGCTGTTGCCGGCTTCGATACGGGCGGCGCTGTCGAGGAAATCGCGGCGCTGCTCGCGGACGTAGTCTTCGCTGCTGCTCTGGTGGGTGGTCAGGGTGCGGTCGTTGATCACGTCGCCCTGGGTGGTGGTCAGGGTGACGTCGCGCCCGGCGATGATGCCGCCAGCACGGTTGACCAGGTAGTTGCCCGCGAGCAGATCCTGGCGGTTGCCCGCCTCCGCCAACCCACTATTGACCAGGTTCGCCCCCGCCACCGCCGACAGATCATTAGCCGCGCGCAGGGTGCCGACGTTGTTCAAGTCCTTGCCGGCAATCAGGCTCACGTCCTTGCCCGCGATCAGGGCGCCGTTGGGCGCCAGGCGGTTGTTGGCCTGGGCCAGGTACAGCACTGGCACCAGCACTTGTTCGCCATTCACTTCATGGCTTTCCAGCCAGACGATGTCGTGGGTCAGGGCGGCGACTTGTTCGGAAGTCAGGGTCACGCCCACCGACAGGTCAAGCTGTTGCTTGCTCTGGAGGGCGTTGTCCATCAGGTGCTTGAAAAGCTTTTCGTTGCTGTCCTGGCCGTCGATAAAGCGCTGGCCGGTGCGGGCCACCATGGCTTGCTGGATGAGTTTCTGTTCGTAGAAACCGTCCCCCAGGCGCTTGGCGCTTTCATCGGGGTTGTAGCCCAGGTTGGACAGCAGGTAGTCCGAGCTCATGAACTGCTTGAGGTTGGTCAGCGCCGGGTTGGTTTCGATCAGGTACTTGTGCGGCCGGGACAGGCTCGCGGCGTCCGGCAGGCCGGCGATCTGCGCAGGCGTCGGGGCCTGGGCCAGGGTGCTGCCCTGGCCGCTGAGGCGGAACAGGCCGTTGCCGCCGGTGGGCAGGGTGAAGCCCGGCAGCTCCAGGGGGTTGACCTGTTGCTGGGCCAGTTCCGGGGGCAGTTGCGGGTTGATCCGGATCGGCGTCGAGTAGCCGTTGCCAACGCCGGTGTCGGTCAGGGTCTTGCCGGCGCCGACGTACTCGTAGAAGGAGCGGATCACGCTGTTGTCGAGGGTCTGATCAGCCTTGAGGTTGACCTTGCCACCGGCCTGGATGGTGGCGGCGAAGGATTGGTCGCCGTCCACCACCTTGCTGCTGGAGGACAGCATCACCCCGGTCCAGGCAATGAAGGCGCTGAGGTCGGAGGCGAAGCTGCTCGAAGGCGTCGGGTTGTTGCGGGCGTTGAACGCGGCGGCTAGGGCTGCGGCGGTGCCGGTTTCGTTGACGAAGCTCCAGTAGCGCCGCAGGGTGGTGATTTCCTGGGGTTGCAGGCCCTGGTTGTGGACGGTCTCGGCCTTGATGTTGATGTCGCCGGCCGCGGTAATCAGGCTGCTGGTGTTGGTCAGGGTCTGGGTGTCGATCTGCAGGTCGGCGCCACTGTTGAGGCTGGCGGAGGCGCTGCTGTTGGTCACCCGCAGGCGGTCGGTCTCGGCCACTTCCCACAGGCCGTTGATGCGGCCACCGCCGCGGTCGTCGCAGCCGGCGACGGGAATCAGGGTGCAGGACAGGCGGGTGATACTGGCCGCGCTCTTTTCGTGCTCGGTGTACTGCAGCACGTCCATGACGTTGTTGAGGGTGCTGGCGGCGATGGTCAGCTTGCCCAGGCTTTCGATATCCCCGGAGCGGTTGTCCAGCAGGTCGGCCCTGGCTTGCTGGTCGTCCTTGGCGATCAGCGCGGTGCCCAGACTGAACACCTGGGCGTAGCGGTTGGTGAAACTGTTGGTCAGCAACTGCATATTGCCGCCGCTGGAGATCAGGCCATGGTCGTTGACCAGGATGGCGGCGTTGAGGCTCAGGTCTTCACCGCTGCCCAGGGTGCCGAGGTTGTGGATGCTGGCGGCATTCAGCAGCAGCTTCTGGCTGGCGGTGATACGCCCGGCGCTGTTCAGCGCACCGTCGATCTTCAGGGTGCCGTTGGCGCCACCGGCGATGCTGGCGCTGTCCGCCAGGTCCAGTTGGGCGGCATGCAGGTCCAGTTGACCAATGCTGCTCAGGCGCCCCTTGCCGCTGTAGTTGCCGTTCAGGTCGAGGTTGAGCGCGGCGTCACTGCCGATCAGGCCGTCATTGCTCCAGTGGCTGCCGCTGCCGGTCAGGCCGGTACCCGCCAGGAGCTGGCCATCGGCGGTCTGGGTCAGGTGGTCGACCTTGACCAGCAACCGGTCGGCCTGGATTGCACTGCTGTTGGTCCAGCGCTCGGCCTCCAGGGTCAGTTGGCCGGCGGTCTTCAGGCGGCCGCCGACGTCTTCGAGGTTGGCCATGGAGATGCCGAACACCCCGCTGCCGCTGTGCAGCAGGCTGCCGCCGCGGTTGTTGAAGCCGCCGGCGTCGAAGGCCAGGTCGTTGTTGGCGGTTTCCAGGGAGCCGTCGCGGTTGTCGAAGGTGCCAGCGATGCTGAACCGGGTCTTGCTGGCCAGGCCCAGGGCCCGCAGTTGCCCGCGCTGGTTGTCCAGGCTGGCAGCAGCGGTGGCCAGGGTACTGCCGCTTTCGATCAGACCCTGGCGGTTGTTCAGGGCGCCAGCCAGCTCCAGCTCGATCTGCCGGGCGCTGATCTGGCCGGCGCTGTTGTCCAGGTCCTTGGCGCTGATATGCAGAGCCTGCTGGGCGAAGAGCGCGCCGTCGCGGTTGTCGAGGCGGCCATCGGCCGCGGTTTCCAGGGTGGCGCCGCCGTTGAGGGCGGACACCTTGCCGGCCCTGTTGTCGAGGTGGCCCGCCTTGAGCGTCAGGTCGCCCTGCTGGGCAATCACTTGTCCGCCTTGGTTGCCGGCGTCGGCCGCCACATCGAGGCCCAGGTTGGTCTTGGCCTGCAGCAGGCCTCTGGCGTTATCCAGACGCTCGGCATTGAGTTGCAGGTCGGCTTCGCGGCTGAGGATCTCGCCGCCATCGCTGTTCTGCACTTCGCCACTGGCGCTGATCAACACCGATTCATTGGCCGCGACACGGCCTTTCTGACGGTTGTCCAAGTGTTCGGTGAACAGCCGCAGCCACTGCTGGCTGAAAAGTTCGCCGCCCTGGTTCTCAACCTTAGTGCTGCGCTTGAGCAGCAAAGGGCCAGCGGCGGACAGGGTGCCCTGGTTGTTGATCAAGTGTCCCAGCAGGTCGAGGGTAACGCCCTGCTTGCCGGTGAAGGTGCCGTGGCTGTTGTCCAGGTCGCTGCCGATGAACTCCAGGTCGCCGGCGGCGTTGACTGTGCCGCCCTGGTTGCCCAGGGCCATGGCCTGCAGGGTCAGGGTGGCGGCGCTGTCGATGGAGCCGCCCTGGCTGTTGTCCAGCAGGTCGCTGAGTTTGAGGCTTTGCTCGCCGGCGCTGGAGATCACCCCCTGGTGGCTGTTGTCGAGGCTGGCGGCCTTGACGTCCAGGGCCTGCTGGCTGACCAGGCCACCGCCCTGGCTGTTGTTCAAGGCGTCGCTGAGGGTGACCTCGACACCGCCTTTGAGGCTGGAGACGGTGCCCTTGTTGCTGTTGTTCAAGCCCGTGCCATTGAGGGTCAGGCCCTGCCAGCCCGAGAGCAAGCCGCCCTGGTTGTCCAGTTCCGCAGTACCGGTAATCTCCAGGGTCTGTTGCGCCAGTACCACGCCGGTGAGGTTGTCCATGCCGGCCAGTACCAGGGTGCTGCTGCCCTGGCTCGACAGCTCGCCGCCGCTGTTGCCCAGGTGGCCCAGGGTGGCATTGAGGGACTGCTGGCTCTTGATCAGGCCGCCCTGGCCGTTGCGCACTTGCTCGGCATCGAGTTGCAGGCGCTCGGCGCTCAGCAGCTTGCCCTGATGGCTATTATCCAGAGCCCCGGCACTGACCTTCACCTGGCGCTGCCCGCTCAGGGTGCCGCCCTGGTTGTTCAGGGTCTGGGTGGTCGTGACCGTCAGATCCCGGCTGGCCACCACGCTCTTGCCGCTGTTGTTCAGGGTATGCGCAGTCAGCGTGACATCGCCGTTCGGGTTGCGGCTGTTGTCGAGGTTGACCCCGGCTTCGATGATGCCCTGATTGTTCAGTTGCCCGCCGCTGCCCAGGTTGATGCTGTTGGCCGCTGCCAGGGTGTTGTGGTTGTTCAGGTCGTCTTGAGTTTGCACCTTGAGCTCGGTGCCGGCGTAGACCGCGCCCTGGGCCTCCAGGCTGCCGGCCTTGATCGCCACCGCGCCCTTCTCGGCAGTGACTTCGGCCATGCGCAACTGGCCGTTGGCATCCAGTTGGATATCACCGCCACTGGCGATCAGCTTGCCGTCGAGCTTCACCCCCACCCCGGCCTCGGTGCCCACCAGCTTGATCGCCCCGGCGTACATGCCGCCCAGGGCTGATGAGTCGATGGCCAGTTGCGGTGCATCCGCCGGGTTGGCGGTGCGGGCCGTGGCATTCAAGGTCTTGGCGTCGACGTCGTTGGCCCCGGCGATCACCGCCAGGTGCCTGGCCTGGATCTCGGCGTTGATCTTGGCGCTGCGGGTGATGATTTCGAACTGGTCGATATTGCTCGCGTTGAGACCCGCGCCTTCGATGGCGACGCTGCCCTGGTCCACCTGGTAACGCTGGACCTGGCCGTTCTCGATCACCGGCTTGCCGGTGGTCAGGGTGGCCTTGGGGGTGTTGATGAAGCCGCAGCCGTTGCAGCTCACGCCATAGGGGTTGGCGACGATGACATGGGCCGCTTGCCCGGCCACTTCGGTGTAGCCCTTGAGCTGGCTGGGGCTGCCGCCGTTGACCTCGTTGAGGATCACATTGGCCGCGCGGCCGCCCAGGTTGGGGTTGCCGAGAATGATTCCGCCGAGCTGGGTTTCCTGGGTACGACCGGTGGCGTTGTTGAGGATCAGCCCCTGCTGGCCGACGTTGTAGTCGCTGAACTTGTTGTGCGACAGGCCGCTGCCATTGGGCGTGGCAATGTTGACGATGGGCACGCCATTGCCGGCCTGTCCCAGTGTTGTACCGCTGCCGTTGACCACGATGCCGTCGGCCATCGCCACCACGGGCTGCCAGAACATCACGTTGGCCAGGATGAACGCCAGACCGCGTTTGGACAGCCCCCAGAACGAATCCCGCGCTTGCAGGGTGGCGGAAGGCTGGCGGGCTAGAAAGGCGAACTGACGAGCGTCCATGTCGTATATCTCGGGCAAAGAGCGGAGTTAAAGGAACAGGTCCAGGCGGAAATAGATCGGGGCTTCCAGTTCACTCAGGGCTTCGGGCCGTTCGAGGGAATGGGCAAAGGTCACGCTGGCGGCAAGGTGCTTGCCCCGGGCGAAGAATTCGATGGAGTCGCTGGAGACCCGGCCATGCTGCTCGGCGTTGTAGCGGTCGTTGCGGATCGCGCCGAAGTCATAGCCCAGCCCCGCGCCGTATTCGGCGAACACCGGGCGCAGCCAGTCCCAGCCCACCGGACGAGTCCAGCGCAGGTCGTTGCGCCAGTAGTAGCCGCTGTCGCCATTGAGGCTCTGGTCCTTGTAGCCGCGGATCGAGGACTGGCTGCCCAGGCTCATGCGTTGCGAGCTGAACAGCAGGTCCTCGCTGCGCTGGCCGGTGACCAGGCTGCTGAACACCAGGGACTCTTCCCCCAGCTTGAACGGCTGCAGGTAGCTGGCGGTGGCGGTGTACTTGCGGTAGCGGGCGTTGGCCTGGCGATTGCCGTATTTGTCGCGCTGGTTTTCGCGCTGGGCATCGAAGGCGCCAATACCGTCCTGCAGCCCCAGGTCGAGGTTGAGGAAGGCACTGCCGATACGCCGGCCGTGGTTGATGCCGAACTGGGCTTCGCTGAGGCGGTTGCTGCTGTTACTCAGCTTGCTGTCTTCGATGTAGTTGTTGGTACGCAGGTAGCTCAGGCCGCTGTTCAGCGAGGTCTTGCTCAGGGCGTCGCGATGGATCACCCGCTCCAGGCGCAACTGGTGGTTCTGGCTGTCGCCGGTCTGCTTGAAGTTGAAGCCCTGGCCCTGGGCCAGGGAACGGTATTCGCTCTGGCTGTAGCTGTAGCTAAGGTTCCACCAGCCAAACGGCAGGTTGTAATAGAGCATGGCGTTGCGCGAGGTTTTCTGGTGGTCGCTGATGGCGTCGTGGCCGCCGCGCAGCACCAGTTGGTCGGCCAGCCCCAGGGGGCTGTCCCATTCGAAGGAGCTGCCCCACTGCTGCTCGCCGGTGCTCTTCTGGCCCTCGTTGCTGCGTGATAGGCCAACGCGCCAGGGCTTTTTCGCGTTGTTCTTGACCAAGACCTCGCTGCCGCCCACGGCCTGGCCCGGGGCCAGTTCCATCTGCGCCTGGTTCGACGGCAGGCGGTTGAGCTGGTCCACCATCTGTTCGATCTGCCGCAGGTTGAGCAGCTCACCGCTACTGCCGGGGAAGGCCATGTTCAGCTCACGGGCACTGAGCTTGCTGTCTTCGGCGGCCTTGAGCCCTTCGAGCTTGCCTTCCACCACCAGCACTTGCAGGTGGCCGCTGGAGAGGTCTTGCTGCGGCAGGTAGGCACGGCTGGTGACCAGGCCTTTTTCGATATAGCGGTCGGTGATGACCTTGAGCAGTTCATTGAGCTGCGCTACCCCCAGGCACTGGCCGATGTAGGGCTGGAGCAGGCGCTCGCGCTCGGCAGCCGACAGCGAGTCGGCGCCCTTGAGCTGGATGTCCTTGATCGGGAAGCAGCGGCTGTCGGCCGGCGCCGTGGGCGCTACAGGCGCGGCGCTCTTGCCGGGCAGGTCCTTGAGTTCTTCGAGGCGCCGCTGCTGTTCTTCCAGCAGGCGGTTCTGGCGGTCGCGGATCAGGTCCTGGTCGCCGGGGTTGAAAGCCGGGCCCGGCAACGGCGCGGCAGTGGCGCTGGGCGGCGCAGTGACCAGCAGCAAGCAGGACAAGGCACAGCACAACCTCATCCCGAGGGTGGAGAGAGACATATTCGGTCCTTCGAAACGGCAGCAAGGGTAGAGAAAGGGCGCGCGATGTTAATGTGCCACCATTCTGACGTCAATTAAGCGCGAGCATCGTCGATGGATGGCTGGTTTTGCGGGGCACGCGCCCTGCTACAAGGCCGGATGCTAGAGCTATCGGCGGCGCCGGCAAATCAGATCCATCTGAATTGCCGAGTAAGAATTCCTGATCAGGCACGGCAATCAAAGCCGCGGCCACCGGCTCAATCCAACTGAACTTTCCCTGCCTCCGCTGCCTCAACCGGATGACTGCCCGTTCCGAATCACGAGGCCTACGCCATGAAGAACCTGAGCATTCTTACCCTCGCCAGCAGCCTGCTGTTCGCTCTGCCCACCTGGGCCTGCACCCCGGACGAAGCCACCGCCAAGCGCGAACAGCTGGCCCAGGAAGTCAGCAAGATCACCGAGCAGAACCCGGCCAAGGCCAAGGAGATCAACGCCGAACTGCAGAAGATGGACCTGAGCACCTCCAGCAAGGACCTGCCGGACAATTGCCAGTTGATCGACCAGCGGCTCAAGGAACTGGCCACTGCCGAGAAAAAGGCCGAGAGCTGACACCCGCAAAGCAAAAAGCCCGGACCAGGTCCGGGCTTTTCATCTGCATCAGGCGCCAGGCTTATTCAGCGGCGGGGGCCTGTGGCTTGCGGCGCTTGAGCGGCGCCAGGCCATCCTGGCTGACCAGGCTGTCGCTCTTGGGCCGATTGGCGGTCTTGCGCTTGGTCGGGGCCTTGGCCACGGCCTTTTTCTTGTCGCCCTTGGCGTCGGTCTTTTTCTTCTTCACGCCCACCGCCTTGCCGGAGGCCTTGACCTTCTTCGGCCCGCTGTAGGTGCCTTTGACTTCCTTGATGGTGCGGCGCTCGAAGCTCTGCTTGAGGTAGCGCTCGATGCTCGACATCAGGTTCCAGTCGCCGTGGCAGATCAGCGAGATGGCCAGGCCATCGTTGCCGGCACGGCCGGTGCGGCCGATGCGGTGCACGTATTCGTCGCCGCTGCGCGGCATGTCGAAGTTGATCACCAGGTCCAGGCCGTCAACGTCCAGGCCGCGGGCAGCGACGTCAGTGGCCACGAGGATCTTCACCCCGCCCTGCTTCAGGCGGTCGATGGCCAGCTTGCGGTCCTTCTGGTCCTTTTCACCGTGCAGGACGAAAGCCTTGTAGTCCTGGGCCACCAGGCGGCCGTAGATGCGGTCGGCCATGGCCCGGGTGTTGGTGAAGACGATGGCCTTCTGGTAGGTCTCGTTGGCCAGCAGCCAGTTGACGATCTGTTCTTTGTGCTGGTTGTGGTCGGCGGTGATGATCTGCTGACGGGTGGTTTCGTTCAGCTGGCTGACGCTGTTGAGTTGCAGGTGCTCAGGGTTGTTGAGGACCTTGGCGACCATTTCCCGCAGGCCGGAACCGCCGGTCGTGGCGGAGAACAGCATGGTCTGCTGGCGGTTCGGGCATTCGTCCACCAGACGCTGCACGTCTTCGGCAAAGCCCATGTCGAGCATGCGGTCGGCTTCGTCGAGCACCAGCACTTCGACTTCCTTCAAATCCAGGTTGCCGGCGTTGAGTTGCTCCAGCATGCGCCCCGGAGTGCCGATGAGGATGTCCGGCACCTTGCGCAGCATGGCAGCCTGGACCTTGAAGTCTTCACCACCGGTGATCAGGCCCGACTTGATGAAGGTGAACTGGGAGAAACGCTCGACTTCCTTGAGGGTCTGCTGGGCCAGTTCCCGAGTCGGCAGCAGGATCAGGGTCTTGATGCTGACGCGGATCTTCGCCGGGCCGATCAGGCGATTGAGGATCGGCAGGACAAAAGCCGCGGTCTTGCCGCTACCGGTCTGTGCCGTCACCCGCAGGTCACGCCCTTGCAGCGCCAGCGGAATAGCCGCTGCTTGCACCGGCGTCGGCTCGACAAATTTAAGCTCGGCCACGGCTTTGAGCAGGCGTTCGTGCAGGGCGAATTGGGAAAACACGGGTGCTACCTCGAAGATATGCAAAAAAACAGCTGCATAGGGTACCGGTTTCGAGCGCGAAGGCCGAGTTTCTTTGTGCAAACGGTGGCAAAGAGTTGGTTTTTTGTTAACCGATTTGTCCTTAACCGTAACTTTCCCAGGGTTAAATGCTCTAATCCCCCTCCTGTGCCTTATAGAAGAATCGTTTTAGCCCATGGATTTCAAACAGCTCTGGCTCAATACCCAGGATCTCTGGGGAGCACTCGACCAACACCCTCTCCTGCACGCCGGCATCGGCCTGGCCCTGTTACTGGTGGTCGCCCTGCTGGTCGGACGAGTGGCACGCTACCTGGTGCTGCACGCGGTCAAGCTGCTGGGCCGCCAGCCGGCCCTGCACTGGCTCAACGACCTGCGCCACAACAAGGTATTCCACCGCCTGGCACAGATGACTCCATCCCTGGTGATCCAGTTCGGCCTGCACCTGGTACCGGAGCTGAGCAAGACCAGCCTGCTGTTCCTCGGCAACCTGGCCATGGCCTTCACCATCCTGTTCCAGCTCCTGGCCCTGAGCGCCCTGCTCAATGCCCTGCTGGACATCTACGCGCGCACCGAACACGCCCGCACCCGCTCGATCAAGGGCTATGTGCAGTTGGCGAAAATGGTGTTGTACGTGTTTGGCGCGATCATCATCGTCGCCACCCTGATCGACCGCTCGCCGCTGTTGCTGCTGTCGGGCCTGGGCGCCATGTCGGCGGTGATCCTGTTGGTCTACAAGGACACCCTGCTGTCCTTCGTGGCCAGCGTACAGTTGACCAGCAACGACATGCTGCGGGTCGGCGACTGGATCGAAATGCCCCAGGTCGGCGCTGACGGCGACGTGGTGGACATCACCCTGCACACGGTCAAGGTGCAGAACTTCGACAAGACCATTGTCTCGATCCCCACCTGGCGGTTGATGAGCGAATCGTTCAAGAACTGGCGCGGCATGCAGCAGTCCGGCGGCCGGCGGATCAAGCGCAGCCTGTACATCGACGCCAGCGGCGTGCGCTTCCTGCATGACGATGAAGAAGTGCGCCTGAGCAAGGTGCGCCTGCTCACCGACTACATCGGGCGCAAGCAGTCCGAGCTCAAAAGCTGGAACGAAGCCCAGGGCAACGTCGCCGCGCTGTCGGCCAACCGCCGGCGCATGACCAATATCGGCACCTTTCGCGCCTATGCCCTGGCGTACCTGAAGAGCCACCCGGAAATCCAGCCGAACATGACCTGCATGGTGCGCCAGATGCAGACCACGGCCCAGGGCATTCCCCTGGAGATCTACTGCTTCACCCGCACCACCGCGTGGGTGGATTACGAGCGCATCCAGGGGGATATCTTCGATTACCTGCTGGCGGTGATGCCGGAATTCGGCCTGAACCTGTACCAGCAGCCCAGCGGCACCGACCTGCGGGCCGGCCTGCAGCCCGCGGTGCTGGGTGCCAGCCATGTGCCGACAGTAGAGAAGCAGGCTCTGTAACCCGGTAGGAGCTGGCTTGCCAGCGAAGGCGTTGGCCGGCCAGACGCAACGCTTGCGGGCCCTTTCGCCGGCAAGCCGGATCCTACAGGTTAGGGCGCCAGGCGCGGCGCCGCGCCCCGGCGGCTGATCCACACCGCCCCCAGAATCACCAACCCGCCCAGCAACAGCCGCCCCAGGTCTTCGTGCTGGTTCCAGATCAGCAGGTTGATCAACAGCCCCACCGGCACATGCAGGTTGTTCATCACCGCCAGGGTGGCGCCGGTCACCAGGCACGCGCCCTTGTTCCACCAGTACATGCCCAGGGCCGTGGACACCAGGCCGAGGAACAGCAGCACCGCCCATTGCAGCGGCGCGTCGGGCAGGTAGTGGGCCTTGCCGAACAGCAGGAACGCCGGCAACACCACCAGCAGCGCCCCCAGGTAGAAGTAGCCGAAGCGCCGGTAGTGCGGCTCGTCGCTGGGGTAGCGCGCCACCAGATGCTTGTACAGCACTTGCCCGGCGGCATAGGTGAAGTTGGCCAGTTGCAGCAGCAAGAAGCCCATGAAGAAGTCCGGGTTGACGCTGTCGTAGCGGATCACCACCGCGCCTGCCACCGCCACCAGCGCCGCCAGCAGGCCCCAGGGGTTGAAGCGCCGGTTCAGGGCGTCTTCGATCAGGGTCACATGCAACGGCGTGAGGATGGTGAACAGCAGTACTTCCGGCACCGTCAGCACGCGAAAGCTCAGGTACAGGCACACGTAGGTGATGCCGAACTGCAGCGCACCGATCAGCAGCATGCCGCGCATGAAGGCCGGGGCCACCCGGCGCCAGCGGGTCAGTGGAATGAACACCAGCCCCGCCAGCAGCACCCGCACCAGCACCGCGAAGTAACTGTCGACATGCCCGGCCAGGTATTCGCCGATCAGGCTGAAGGAAAACGCCTGGATCAGCGTGACAAAAAGTAGATAGCCCATGTTCGCCTCGTCTTGAATGGCGGCGACGATAGCGGTTTTGCCCCCTCAGATGAAATCCCGGGCAAAAAAAAGCCCGATCTCGCTAGGCGTGCAATCGGGCGTCGGTACTGAAGGAGCAACCAGTACAAAGGGAGGTTCGATGCGCGAACCGGCTTGAAGGGGGATGCGCAGGCGCTACTTGAACACCGGTAGATTATCTGCGGATTAACGGCGCCGCCCTGCCCTTCGCTGAGCGGCGCCTGGGCTCAAGAATCGCGGCTCAGGCCACCTGGGCCAGCTTGGCATTGGCCTGGTTCAGGCCCTTCTCGTGGAAATCGCCCCCCAGGTTCAGGCCTTCGGCGTGGATGAACTCCACATCGTGGATGCCGATAAAGCCCATCACCTGGCGCAGGTAGGGTTCCTGGTGGTCCGCGGTGCTGCCGGCGTAGATACCGCCGCGGGCAGTGAGCACGTAGGCACGCTTGCCGGTGAGCAGGCCCTGGGGCCCGGTGTCGGTGTACTTGAAGGTCACCCCGGCGCGCAGTACGTGGTCGAGCCAGGCCTTGAGGGTGCTGGGAATGGCGAAGTTGTACATCGGCGCGGCCATGACCAGGACGTCGGCGGCCAGCAATTCCTCGGTCAATTCATTGGAGCGTTGCAGGGAGTCCTGCTCGGCGGCGCTGCGCTGCTCGGCGGGTTTCATCCAGCCCCCCAGCAGGTTGGCATCCAGATGCGGCACCGGGTTGCGGGCCAGGTCGCGTACCGTGATCGAATCACCCGGGTGGGCGGCTTGCCATTGCTGGATAAAGGTCTGGGTCAACTGGCGGGATACGGAATCCTGCTGGCGGGCACTGCTTTCAATGATCAGGACGCGGGACATGGCACAAATCTCCATCGGGGTATGCGTAAGTCGATGGAGCGCAGATTAAACAGAGCGATATCGATGAAAAAGCGCAAATAACTGCTATAACCAATCAATAAATTCGTTTATAAGCGGAGCCAGCCCTGCAGCAACCGGCCGGGCCGGGCCCACTTCGATCATTTGGCCTGGCAGGTCAGGTCCAGGCGCAGCTTGATGATCTTGCGATTGAACTTGGCGGTAACGTTCTTGCTCTGCCCTGCGGCGACTTCCACCTTGCGGGTGCGCGGCGCTTCGGGGCCATTGCGAAACACCACCGAGCACAGCGCATCGCTCTTGCCGTAGTTGTTCAACTGGATGGAGCCGATGTCTTCATCGGTGTCATAGGCCGTGTAATCGATGCTCTGGCCGTTGAGCTGCTTCTCGACTTCGATGGGATAGGCCCAGGCGCTCAAGGGCAACAGAGCCAGCAACACACAACAGAATTTTCTCATTCGGCAGTCTCCAGTAAGGAGCGCCAGCTTAGGACAAGAGGAGCCCCTCATGAAAGCGCCCCGCGTGACCCTGGATCAATGGCGCACCCTGCAGGCGGTGGTCGACCACGGCGGTTTCGCCCAGGCCGCCGAAGCGCTGCACCGGTCCCAGTCCTCGGTCAGCTACACCGTGGCCCGCATGCAGGACCAGCTCGGCGTGCCGCTGCTGCGCATCGACGGCCGCAAGGCAGTGCTCACCGAAGCCGGCGGCGTGTTGCTGCGCCGCTCCCGGCAACTGGTCAAGCAGGCCAGCCAGCTGGAAGACCTGGCCCACCATATGGAACAGGGCTGGGAAGCCGAAGTGCGGCTGGTGGTGGACGCCGCCTACCCCAACGCGCGCCTGGTACGTGCCCTGACCGCCTTCATGCCGCAAAGCCGTGGCTGCCGCGTGCGCCTGCGCGAGGAAGTGCTGTCCGGGGTCGAGGAAGTGCTGCTCGAAGGCGTGGCCGACCTGGCCATCAGCGGTTTCAACATTCCCGGCTACCTGGGCACCGAGATGAGCTCGGTGGAGTTCGTCGCCGTGGCCCACCCGGAACACGCCCTGCACCGCCTGCAGCGGGAACTGCATTTCCAGGACCTGGAAAGCCAGTTGCAAGTGGTGATCCGCGACTCCGGCCGCCAGCAACCGCGAGATGTCGGCTGGCTCGGCGCCGAACAACGCTGGACCGTGGGCAGCCTGGCCACTGCCGCGACCTTCGTCGGCAGCGGCCTGGGCTTTGCCTGGCTGCCCCGGCACCTGATCGAGCGCGAGCTGCGCGAAGGCCTGCTCAAGGTCCTGCCCCTGGACCAGGGCGGCAGCCGCCATCCGACCTTCTTCCTCTATTCCAACAAGGACAAACCCCTGGGCCCGGCGACGCAGATCCTCGTGGAACTGCTGCGCACCTTCGACACCGCGCCCCTGGATGCGCCCTTTGCCGCACCCGAGCAAGCCTGACGTCCCACTCATCAGAACAGGAGTTCTGCCATGGCGTATTTCGAGCATGAAGGTTGCACCCTGCACTACGAGGAATACGGCCGGGGCGACCCCCTGCTACTGGTTCACGGCCTGGGCTCCAGCGCCCTGGACTGGGAAAAACAGATCCCCGAACTCTCGGCCCGCTACCGGCTGATCATCCCGGACATTCGCGGTCACGGACGTTCCGACAAACCCCGGGAGCGTTACAGCATCCCGGGCTTCACCGCCGACATCGTGGCGCTGATCGAGCACCTGAACCTGGGCCCGGCCCACTACGTCGGGCTGTCCATGGGCGGCATGATCGGCTTCCAGCTGGGGGTGGACCAGCCGCAGTTGCTCAAGAGCCTGTGCATCGTCAACAGCGGCCCCGAGGTCAAGCTGCGCAGCGCCAACGACTACTGGCAGTGGTTCAAGCGCTGGAGCCTGGCCCGGGTGCTGAGCCCGAGCGCCATCGGCAAGGCCCTGGGCCCGCGGCTGTTTCCCAAGCCGGAGCAGGGCGAGCTGCGACAGAAGATGGCCGAGCGCTGGGCAAAAAACGACAAACGTGCTTATCTCGCCAGCTTCGACGCCATCGTCGGTTGGGGGGTTCAGGAACGTCTGTCACGAATCACCTGTCCAACCCTGGTCGTCAGCGCCGACCGCGACTACACCCCGGTGGCGCTCAAGGAGGCTTATGTCAAACTGCTGCCGGACGCGCGGCTGGTGGTGATCGAGGACTCCCGACACGCCACGCCGCTGGACCAGCCGCAGCGCTTCAACCAAACCCTGCTGGACTTCATGACCACAGTCGACACCACCACCCAGGATCATTGACCCATGCTGAAAAAAATCGCCCTCGTCGCCGGCTCCGTACTCTTCGCGGCCAACCTGATGGCCGCGCAACCGGCCAAGGCGCCCCACGTCCTGCTGGACACCAGCTTCGGCAAGATCGAAGTGGAACTGGACCCGGTCAAGGCACCGATCTCCAGCAAGAACTTCCTCGACTACGTCGACAGCGGCTTCTACACCAACACCATCTTCCACCGGGTGATCCCGGGGTTCATGGTCCAGGGCGGTGGCTTCACCGCGCAGATGGTGCAGAAAGACACCCGCGACCCGATCAAGAACGAAGCCTCCAACGGCCTGCATAACGTGCGTGGCACCCTGTCCATGGCCCGTACCTCGAACCCCAACTCGGCCACCAGCCAGTTCTTCATCAACGTCGCCGACAACGCCTTCCTCGACCCGGGCCGCGATGCCGGCTACGCCGTATTCGCCAAGGTGGTGAGCGGCATGGACGTGGTGGACCAGATCGTCAACTCCCAGACCACCACCAAGCAGGGCATGCAGAACGTGCCGATCGACCCGGTACTGATCAAGTCGGCCAAGCGTATCGACTGATACTTCGCAGCCTGTCCCGACGGCGGCGCCCTACCCGGCGCCCCGTCCGTTTTCTGCACAGGAGAGCCCGTACCCCGGGCTTCAGACCCCATGCTCTTTCGTCGTTTTGAACAACTGATCGACATCTTCCGCGACGCTCCCAGCGCCACCCCGCCCAACCGGGTCCTGCCCTTCTACTTCCACTACATCAAGCAAGTCTGGCCGAGCTTCGTCGCCCTGCTGGTGGTGGGCCTGTTCGTGGCCCTGATCGAGGTGTCGCTGTTCAGCTACCTGAGCACCATCATCGACCTGGCCCAGGGCACCCCCAGCGTCCAGGTGTTCACCGACCACGGCCTGGAACTGGCCTGGATGGCGGTGGTGGCGCTGCTGTTCCGGCCCCTGATGGTGGGCCTGCACGACCTCCTGATGCACCAGACCATCAACCCTGGCATGACCAGCCTGATCCGCTGGCAGAACCACAGCTACGTGCTGCGCCAGAGCCTGAACTTCTTCCAGAACGACTTCGCCGGGCGCATCGCCCAGCGCATCATGCAGACCGGCTATTCGCTGCAGGACTCCTCGGTGCAGGTGATCGATGCCCTGTGGCACGTGACCATCTACGCCATCGGTTCCCTGGTGCTGTTCGCCGACGCCGACTGGCGCCTGATGATCCCGCTGCTGCTGTGGATCGCCGGCTTCATCGGTGCCATGCGCTACTTCGTGCCACGCATCCAGAAGCGCTCGGTGGACGCCTCCGACGCCCGCTCCAAGCTGATGGGGCGAATCGTCGACGGCTACACCAACATCACCACCCTCAAGCTCTTCGCCCACACCCACTTCGAGCAGAGCTACGCCCGCGAGGCGATCGCCGAGCAGACCGAAAAGAGCCAGCTGGCCGGGCGCGTGGTCACCGCCATGGACGTGACCATCACCAGCCTCAACGGCCTGCTGATCGCCGGCACCACCGGCCTGGCCCTGTGGTTGTGGAGCCAGTCGCTGATCAGCGCCGGGGCCATTGCCCTGGCCACCGGGCTGGTGATCCGCATCGTCAACATGTCCGGCTGGATCATGTGGGTGATCAACGGCATCTTCGAAAACATCGGCATGGTCGAGGACGGCCTGAAGACCATCGCCCAGCCCCTGCAACTCACCGACCGCGAGCAGGCACCGAAGCTGGCGGTGGCCCAGGGCGGCGTGCGTTTCGAACATGTGGAGTTCCACTACGGCAAGGCCAACCGGGTCATCAGCGACCTCAACCTGGAGATCCGCCCGGGGGAGAAGATCGGCCTGATCGGCCCGTCCGGGGCCGGCAAATCAACCCTGGTCAACCTGCTGCTGCGCCTCTACGACCTGCAGGGCGGCAAGATCCTCATCGACGGCCAGGACATCGCCGGGGTAACCCAGGAAAGCCTGCGCGAACGCATCGGCATGATCACCCAGGACACCTCGCTGCTGCACCGCTCGATCCGCGACAACCTGCTCTACGGCCGCCCCGACGCCACCGACGAGGAACTCTGGGAAGCAGTGCGCAAGGCTCGTGCCGACGAGTTCATCCCGTTGTTGTCCGACGCCCAGGGCCGCACCGGCTTCGACGCCCATGTCGGCGAGCGCGGGGTCAAGTTGTCCGGCGGCCAGCGCCAGCGCATCGCCATTGCCCGGGTGCTGCTCAAGGATGCGCCGATCCTGATCATGGACGAAGCCACCTCGGCCCTGGACTCGGAAGTGGAAGCGGCGATCCAGGAAAGCCTGGAGACCCTGATGCAAGGCAAGACCGTGATCGCCATCGCCCACCGCCTCTCGACCATCGCCCGCATGGACCGCCTGGTGGTCCTGGAACAGGGGCGCATCGCCGAGACCGGTACCCACGCCGAACTGCTGGCCCACGGCGGCCTGTATGCGCGCCTGTGGCAGCACCAGACCGGAGGCTTCGTCGGCATCGACTGAGCCTCTGTAGCCGCTACAGAAAGTCGCCGCACAATGCGCCAGAGCCCCCGGTTTCAGGGGGCCCTGGCGTTTTTCATGGGCGAGTGGAATTGCGCCGAAAGCCTGCTGTACTCAGCCTAGGTTCCGGAGCGGAACCTGTAGTTAACCTGCGGGATGCATAACAGCTGTATCGCGTTGATAGGTTGACCTATCAAGGACTCTCTCATGTCTTTGTTCAAACGTTCTGTCACCGAATTGCTCGGTACGTTCTGGCTGGTCCTGGGCGGTTGCGGCAGCGCCGTGCTGGCGGCGGCCTTTCCCAACGTCGGTATCGGCCTGCTCGGGGTCGCCCTGGCCTTCGGCCTGACGGTGCTGACCATGGCCTTCGCCATCGGCCATATCTCCGGTTGCCACTTGAACCCCGCGGTGTCCGTCGGGCTGGTGGTGGGTGGACGCTTTCCGGCCAGGGAACTGCCGGCCTATATCGTCGCGCAGGTGATCGGCGGGGTCATCGCCGCGGCGCTGCTGTACTTCATCGCCAGCGGCAAGCCGGGGTTCGAACTGGCCTCGGGGCTGGCGTCCAACGGCTATGGCGCACACTCCCCCGGCGGCTATTCCATGGCCGCGGGTTTTGTCTGTGAGTTGGTGATGACCTTGATGTTCGTGGTGATCATCCTCGGTGCCACCGACAAACGCGCCCCGGCGGGGCTGGCGCCCATCGCCATCGGCCTGGCCCTGACCCTGATCCACCTGATCTCGATCCCGGTCACCAACACCTCGGTCAACCCGGCCCGCAGCACCGGACCGGCGCTGATCGTCGGCGGCTGGGCGTTGCAGCAGCTGTGGATGTTCTGGCTGGCGCCGATCCTTGGCGCAGTGATCGGCGGCGTGGTCTATCGCTGGCTGGGCAAGGAAGACGGCTGAGCAACGCCGGCGAGGGTCACGCCTGCCGATAGGGCAAGGCGTCCCTCGCCTCTTGCGCATAGGCGCGGATTCCGGCCTGTTCCTGTTGCAGGAAATCCTTCACCGCAGCCTTCAGCCCAGGATGGCGCAGGTAGTGCCAGGAGCGGGTGAGCACCGGTTCGAAGCCGCGAATCAGCTTGTGCTCGCCCTGGGCGCCGGCGTCGAAGCGCTGCAGCCCCTGGGCGATGGCGTACTCCATGCCCTGGTAGAAACAGGTCTCGAAATGCAGGCGGTCGAACTCCGCCAGGCAACCCCAGTAGCGCCCATAGAAACTGTCGCCGCCCACCAGGCTGAAGGCCATGGCCACCGGGCGCCCGCCCTGCTTGGCCAGGACCACGCGGATCGCTTCGGGCATACGCTCGGCCAGCAGGCTGAAAAATGCTCGGGTCAGGTAGGGTGACTGGCGCCGCACCGCGTAGGTGTTGGCGTAGCAGGCATAGACGAAATCCCACTGCGCCTGGTCCAGTTCATGGCCTTCGAGCCACTGGAAATCAATGCCCTGCCCCGCCACCTGCTCGCGCTCCTTGCGCATCTGCTTGCGCTTGCGCGAGCTCAGGGCATCGAGGAAATCCTGAAAGTCCCGGTAGCCACGGTTCTGCCAGTGAAACTGGCAGCCCAGGCGCTGCAGCCAGCCCGGTTGCTGCTCCAGGGCCGCGTCGCTGAAATCGTCGGTGAAGTTGATATGGGCACTGGAAAGCCCTTCGATCTCCAGGTAGCCGGGCAGGCTTTTCAGCAGTTCGAGCGCATCTGCCTGGGTCGCTGCCAGCACCCGGGCGCCGCTCACCGGGCTGAACGGCACCGCCGTCAGCAGCTTGGGGTAGTAGTCGATTCCGGCCCGGTCGCAGGCATCCGCCCAGCCATGATCGAACACGTATTCGCCGTAGGAATGCCATTTGCGATAGCTGGGCAGCGCCGCCAGCAGCCGACCGTCTTCGACATGCAGCAGGTGCTCGGCCTGCCAGCCAGAGCGCGGGCCAAGGCTGCCGCTGTCTTCCAGGGCACTGAGAAAGGCGTGACGCACAAAGGGTTGCCCGTCCTTGAGCAGGCCATCCCATTGCACAGGATCGACGGCGGACAGGCTGTTCAAGGATTGCAGCGGCATCGGGGTCCCCGGAATTCAGATCGAACAACCCGGGGAGTATCCTCCATCCCCGGGTTCACCGAAACCGCCGCAGCGCTAGCGCCCCAGGTGCTCCGCCAGAAAGTCGATGAACACCCGGGACTTGCGCGGCAGGTGCGCACTGTTGGGAAACAGCACATGCACCGGCTGCGTGGCCAGCCGGTACTCGGGCAATACCCGCACCAGCCGCCCGTTGCCCAGGTCATCGAGGACCATCCACTCCGGCAGCACCGCCAGCCCCAGGCCGGCCAGGGCCATGGCGCGAATCGCCGTCGCCGAGTTGGACTCGTGCCCGGGGCTGACCTTGACCTCCACCTCGCCACGGCGCGGATGGCTGAAGGTCCAGCCCGGCGGCCCGCCCAGGTTGCTGTTGCCAATCCAGGGCCAGGCATCGAGCTCTTCAGGCTGCGTCACCTGCCGGTCCTTGAGCAGCGCCGGGCTGGCCACCAGGACAATGGCGTAGTCCGCCAGCTGGCGCCCCTTGAACCCCGAGTCCGCCAGGTGCCCGAGGCGGATCACTAGGTCGAGCTTTTCCGCCACCAGATCATTCAACGACGAGTTGAAGTGATAACTCAGGCGCACCTCGGGATAACGCGCGGTGAACAACGGCAGGATCGGCAACACGAACGTCTCGGCATACTCCGCCGTGGAGCTGATGCGCAACTTGCCACTGACCCGGTCGCGCCCGTGCAGCACATTGTCGAAGGCGGTGTCGATATTGGCGACAATCCCCTTGAACTCGTCGTAGAGGGCCTGGCCGGTCTCGGTCAGTGTCACCTGCCGCGTGGTGCGGATCAACAAGGTGCTCGCCAGCGCTTGCTCCAGGGCCTTTATGTGCAGGCTGGCCATGGCCTTGCTGATGCCCAGGTACTGCGCGGCGCGGGTGTATGAACTGAAGTCCACCACCGCAAGAAAGGTCTGTACCCGGTGCAGCTGGCCGTGAAAATTTTCGCTCACTGTCAAATCCTATTAAACAATGCGTCAAGTATAGGCACCTCGACACCCTGCCCCCAAGCTCCCTAAGCTGCGCGCCAAAAGGGAGACGGCATGACTTACAGATACAAAGTGGCGGTGGTATTCCTTCTCGGATTCTTCATCGACTGCGTCAACATTTTCATGTCGGCGGTGGCCCTGCCCACTATCGCCGCCCAACTGCAAGTGTCCAGCGCCGCCGTGGCCTGGGTCGCCAATGCCTACATCCTCGGCCTGACCCTGGTGATCGCCATCAGCACCTGGCTCGCGGCGCGTTTCGGCAACCGCCAGGTGCTCTGCGCCTCGATGCTGCTGTTCAGCGTTGCCGGGCTGATGTGCGGGCTGGCCGACAGCTTCATGCCACTGGTGTTCTGGCGGCTGGTCCAGGGCATGGCCGGCGGCCTGCTGATTCCCCTGGGGCAGGCACTGACCTTCAACCTGTTCCAGGGCACGCAACGGGCGCGGATCTCCACCCTGGTGATGGCCGTGGCGCTACTGGCGCCAGCGCTGTCGCCCACGGTGGGTGGGGCCATTGTCGACCACAGTTCCTGGCGCTGGGTGTTCTTCGCCAGCCTGCCGCTGTCGCTGCTGGCGGCGTTGCTGTCCTGGTGCTGGATCAACGCCGAGCGCTCGGCGCCACCGCCGCGCCCGGACCTGCGCGGCCTGCTGCTGGTGACTGCGAGCCTGGGCTGCCTGTTGCTCGGCATGTCGCTGTACGGCAGCGGCTACCCGGCCCATCAGGCCGCACCGGGCCTGGTTGCCGGCCTGCTATTGGCCGAGTGCTACCGGCGTCACTGTCGGGCCTGCGCCCGGCCCATCGTCGAACTGCGGCTGCTGAAAAATCCGCGCCTGGGCCTGTCGGTGGCTATCTATCACGCGATCCCCGGGCTCTTCACCGGGGTCAATCTGCTGAGCCTGTTCTTCCTTCAGGAGAGCCTGCACCTGAGCGCCCAGCACAGCGGCATGTTCATGCTGCTGTATGCCGCCGGCGCACTGCTGGCGATGCTCGCCTGCGGACGTTTGTACAATCGCCTGGGCGCCGCACGGCTGTTCGCCATCGCCCTGGTGCTGCACAGCGCCGGCATCGCCAGCCTGTACGGGGTCGACTCGCTGGCCGATCTGCCCCTGATCAGCCTGGCCTACCTGCTGATGGGCCTGGGCGGAGGCGCCGGTGCCAATACCGCGCAGACCACCGCCCTGCTGGACTTCGACGGCGCCGATACGCACAAGGCCAGCGTGATCTGGAACATCAACCGGCAGATGGCCTTCAGCCTCGGCGCGGCCTTGCTGCTGATGCTCTACAACCTGCTGCTGGGTTATCGGGGCGTCACCGGCGCCTACCACCTGAGCCTTTTGCTGGCCGCCGCAGCCGGCCTGCTACCCCTGTTGACCCTGAACCGACTCCCACCACCCGAGGCCTCCCATGCCCAACTCGATCGCTAGACAGGCGCAATACAGCGTGCACTGGATTCACCAACTGATTCACAGCGTCTTCACCAACCAGCGCGGGGATGCCGAGGCCTGCATCGATCCCTTGCTGGGGCTGTTCGCCGAAGACTTCCAGATGGTCACCACCGGCGGCGCCATGGTCGGCCGCGAGCAGGTGGAACAGCTGTTTCGCGAAGGCCTGGGCCAACGCCCCGGTCTGGAAATCAGCATCAGCCAGGTGCGCTGTGTGTGGCAGGAAGGCCAGAGCGCGGCGATCCACTACAAGGAAACCCACCGCCTGGGCCAGGTCGAAAGCGCGCGCCTGTCCCTGGCGATCATCCGCGTGCAGGGCGATGCGGCGCAGTGGCTGTACCTGCACGAAACCGCCTGCCCTTGAGAGGCGCCCGTGCAGCGGGCAAAAAAAAACCCCGCCGGGGCGGGGTTAAAACGAGAGGAGCTATAACGGATGAGAAAGAGCTCTACCTGGGTGTTGCAACAGCCTTAGAACACGTACTGCACACGGGCTACGAGGGCATCGCCGCTGTCATCGCCAACGTTGTTGGTGATCTTGTCGGTGTTGACCTTGATGTAGTTGGCGGAAATCTTGATCGCCTCGTTGGCGTACCAGTTGACCCCGATGGTGTTCATGGTGGCCTTGGCATCGCCGACGTCACGGGTGGCGGTGGCGGCTACGACGTTCTTGTCATCGACCTTGATGTTGTCGTAGCGGTAGAACACTTCCCAGGCACCGTACTGCTTGTTCTCGGGCTTGATGGTGTCGAACTTGGCGCCGTCGAGTTTGTACACCCGGGCCTCGCCGGTCAGGGTATAGGCCAGTTGGCCGTAGAAACCGGTGGCCTTGACGTCCTTGTAGGCGTTGCTGTCGGCCTGCAGCTTGCGGGTCAGGTATTCCGCCTGGGCCGAGAACGGGCCGGTGGCGAAGGCGAATTCACCGCCGAACACCCGGTCATTGTCATAGGCGCCAACGGCCGTCTGGCTCGACGCGTTGAGGCCGGCGCCGCCGCCGAAGGTGGCACGGTTGCCGTTGGTGCCGGCATCGTTGCCGCCGTTGGTGGCGATACCACGCACGCCCAGGCGTGGGCGGATCCGCGAGTCGAAAGCGGTGTCG
This sequence comes from Pseudomonas protegens CHA0, assembly GCF_000397205.1. NCBI lineage: Bacteria > Pseudomonadati > Pseudomonadota > Gammaproteobacteria > Pseudomonadales > Pseudomonadaceae > Pseudomonas > Pseudomonas protegens. The sequence goes on along the minus strand of NC_021237.1, from coordinate 1,752,266 downwards.
CTCACATCACGGCTGGCAAAGTCCAGACCGAAGTGCAGGACGTTGCCGGTCTCGTGCATCGGGGCGAACACGGCACGGGCGTTGAACTGCTTGACGCTGTCGCCGTCCTTGTCGTTGATGTCCTTGGCCGCCACGCTGCCGGACAGGTAGGCCATGTCGGCGACCACCGAGCTGGCCTGCAGGCCCATGCCGTTCTCGTGGGAGTTGACCCAGTCGGCCAGCTCGTAGGCGGCGTTACGCTCCATGGCGGTAACCCACTTGGAACTGGTGGCCTTCTCCAGGCCGAAGTCTTCGTCGAAGCGGCCGGCGCGCAGGGTCACCGGCTTGAAGCCGACGTAGGAGATGGACGCCTCGTCGAAGTAACCGTCATCGGCGGTGCCCGAGTTGTGGGAGAAGTCGTAGTTGATCTGGTATTTCCAATCCTTGTAGGCGGTGCCGCCCAATTCCAGATAGGCGCGGCGGAAGTACGCGCCGTCGCCGCTGTCACCATTCTTGGTGTAGAACCCGTCGAAACGGCCATAGTCGGCTTGCAGACGACCGCCCAGCTTGAAGCTGAACGCGGAGTCGGTGGTAGCAACCTCAAGGCCGCCCTTGGTTTTGACTACGATATCGGCGCCGTCGGTGGTGACGGTGCCAGCGAAAGCCTGGGCGGTTACTGCCAGGGCCAGGGCGCTGGCGGCAAAACCGGCGAAGTGCTTACGGATCATCGAAGAGTTCCCCTAATTGGTGGTCTGTAGCGTTGGAAAACACGCGGGGTTGGCCCGCTGGTGTTGGGTGGGAATCTTGGCGAGGGGTTATTTCAGCCGGGTTGCTGATAGATAAAGATTTGATTACAGGGGAACTTTTTTACTTCGAAATGAAATAAGGCAAAAAGCCTGTACTAGAGCCTTTGCCCTGGGCTTTGCGGGGGAATAGGGGGACACAAGAACACTGTCACCTTTGATCGGATGACAGTTTCATGTGGTGTCTGTAGCCGTCGAGCCCCGGCGAGGCGGCGAACGGCTCCGTAGGAGACGCCGCGATCCTGAGGGCGCTGGAGGTTCGACGGGAGACCGTCAAGCAAGGCCCTGCGGGCCTTTTCGCAGCCTCGCCGGGGCTCGACAGCGGCTACCGAGCCATGGGGGGGCAGGATCAGCGGTGGTTCTGGCGCTCGGCGGCCAGACGCTCGGCCAGTTCGTCGAGACCTTCCAGGGGCGGCTCCGGAAGCACCCGCAAGGTGGCCTGGAGCAGGCGCATCTGGCGAATGAAACGCCGGCAATTGGGGCAGAACAACAGATGATGGCGCACCATCAAGCGCTCGCGAAAGCTCAACTGGCCATCGAGATAATCGCTGGATCGTGCCACTTGTTCCTTGCAGGTCAGCATTGGCCGGTTTCCTCAAAATGCTCCACGGTGGCGAAGACCTTCAGACGCGCCCGGTGCAGCAGTACCCGGACATTGGAGAGCGTGAGCCCCAAAAGGTTACAGATCTCTTCCAGCTCCAGGCCCTGGCGTTCGCGCAACAGCAGGACACTGCTCTGCAACTCCGACAGGCTGAGCAGGGTGTGCTCCAGGCAGTCACGCAGTTCGGACTCGGTCAGCAGGGCTTCCGGGGTGTCTTCGTGCCAGGCGAAAGGCGCCACCAGCCAGTGACCATCGCTGGAGGAGAAACGCTCATCACCCACGGTGCCATGGGGCGCCGGCAGATCGTCGAGCAACACTTCCCGGCGGTTCTGCTTGTAGCGGCTCTTGGCCGCGTTGGCGGTGATGGTCAGCAGCCAGGTCTTGAGGCTGGAACGCCCCTGGAAACCCGCCAGGTTGCGCACCACCGACAGCCAGGCGTCCTGTACCACTTCGTCGGCGTGGCGGTTGCCGACAATGGCGTAGGCCACGGCGCGCATGGCGCTCTGGTAGGTGCCGACCAGTTCCTTGTAAGCCTTTTGTTCGCCCGCCAACAGGCGCTCTAGCAGTTGCGTGTCATCAGCAGCGGCCATTCGTGCCTCGTTCAATCATGCAGGTTTGAGGGGGTGTGACGCGCCAATCCCGCCCGACGCCACACCCCAACCCTGGATCAACGCTTGCGCAGCAACACGCTACCGATCGAATAACCGGCGCCAAAGGAGCTGAGCACGGCCAGGGAACCGCTGGCCAGGTCGTCCTGGTACTTGTGGAAGGCAATCACCGAACCCGCCGAACTGGTGTTGGCGTAAGTGTCGAGAATCACCGGCGCTTCTTCCACCGAGGCTTCGCGGCCCAGGAGCTTCTTGACGATCAGGTGGTTCATGCTGAGGTTGGCCTGGTGCAGCCAGAAGCGCTTCACGTCGCTGACGTTGAGCTGGTTTTCTTCCAGGTGTGCAGCGATCAGCTCGGCCACCATCGGGCATACATCGCGAAATACCTTGCGGCCTTCCTGGACGAACAGCTTGTCGCGGGCACCGATACCCTCTTGCGCGGCGCGGTTGAGGAAGCCGAAGTTGTTGCGGATGTTGTTGGAGAACTGGGTCAGCAGCTTGGTGCTGACGATGTCGAACTGGTGCTCGGAGGTGGCCAGGTCGGCTCGCTCGATGACCACCGCAGTGGCGGCGTCACCGAAGATGAAGTGGCTGTCGCGGTCACGGAAGTTCAGGTGCCCGGTGCAGACTTCCGGGTTGACCATCAGGATCGCCCGGGCCTGGCCCAGTTGCACGCTGTTGCAGGCCGCCTGGATGCCGAAGGTCGCCGAGGAGCAGGCCACGTTCATGTCGAAGCCAAAACCCTGGATGCCCAGTGCGGCCTGGACTTCGATGGCGATGGCCGGGTAGGCGCGCTGCAGGTTGGAGCAGGCGACGATCACCCCGTCGATGTCGGCGGCAGTCTTGCCGGCCCGCTGCAGGGCTTGCTCGGCGGCGGCCACGGCCATCTGGCAGAGTACCGACCATTCGTCGTTGGAGCGTTCCGGCAGGCGTGGAGCCATGCGCTGCGGGTCGAGGATGCCGTCCTTGTCCATGACGAAGCGGCTCTTGATGCCCGAGGCCTTTTCGATGAAGGCAGCGTTGGATTCGGTCAGGGCCTGCACTTCGCCGCGCTCGATGGCGGCAGCGTTGTCACTGTTGAACTGGTGGACGTAGGTATTGAACGATTCCACCAGCTCTTCGTTGGAGATGCTGTTGGCCGGGGTAAACAGGCCGGTGCCGCTGATGACGACGTTGTGCACGGTCGTTCCTCTAATGTGTTGAGGCAGAAGGTATTGGCACTCACGTGCCAAACCGTAAAGGGACGACTCCCGCCAGGGGAGCCGTTTCTGGCATCGCTTTATTCCGATCCGCCCAGGCTGCCTGCGATGCAGAAAGCCGGGGCCGGCATTTATGACGGCGGAGTTTGCCATAACCTCCGCCATTTCGCCGCAACTGCAAGATCGACGGAGTCAACCCTGTACCGCCCCTGGCGGCGCTTTCGCTGGCACGCCAGCGCCTGCGAAGGGCTTTAGATCAGGCGTCGACCAGGCTCCACTGCTTGCTCAGGCGCTTGTCGGAAATCGGCACCTTGGTCCCCAACTGCTGGGCGAACAGGGACACCCGGTACTCCTCCAGCCACCAGCGGTACAGCTCCAGCTGCGGGTCGCGCTTGCCTTCCTGGGCATGCTTCTGGGCCCGGGTCTGGTACTGGCTCCACAGGCCCGAGAGCTCGCTGCTCCAGACCCGGTCCTTCTGCACCTGGCTGCCGAGTTTCTCGAAGCGCAGTTCCACGGCCTTGAGGTAACGCGGCAGTTCCTTGAGCCACAGGGCCGGGGTTTCCCGGACAAAGCCCGGGTACACCAGGTTCGCCAGCTGGGCCTTGATGTCGTTGAGGGCCACGGCCTGGGCCAGGTCGATCTTGCCCTTGAAGCGCTTTTGCAGGCCGTGCCAGAGCTTGAGGATCTCCAGGGTCAGGCGTGCCAGGCGCTCGGCGTGCTCGGTCCAGGCACCACGCTTGCGCTCGGCCAGGGAGGCCAGGCCCGCGCCATCCCGAGGCAGCACGGCCTCGCCTTCAAGAATGCAACTGTCGAGGCTGGCCAGGAGAATGTCCTCCACCAGCGCATCGACCCGGCCCAGTTCGCGGTACAGCAGGCCCAGCTCGGTAAGGCCCGGCAACTTGCCCCGCAGGAACTTGGCCGGCTCGGCCAGTTGCTGCAACAGCAGGCGCTGCAAGGCCCGGCGATGCTGGAACTCGGCTTCGGCAGCGGTGGAGAAGCGCCCTTCCTTGACCGTACCCGCCTCCTCCACCAGGGCCGGGTACACCGTCATCGACAGCCCGGCGATCTTCTGCTGGGTCTTTTCCGCCACCGCGGCAAATACCTTGGCTTGCACCGGTTGCTGGCTCTTGGCAGTCTGCGGCACCGCCAGGGCAGCCTGGCTGGCTTCGGCGAAACGCGCGGTCAGTTCGGCCAGGTCGCGGCCTTCGCCGAGGAACTTGCCCTGGGCGTCGACGATTTCCAGGTTCATCCGCAGGTGGCTTTCCACCTGTTGTTCGGCTTCGCTCCAGGCCTCGTCGCTGACCCGGGCACCGGTCATGCGCAGCAGCTCGCGGCCCAGGGCCTGGGGCAAGGAGCCCTCGGCGAAGACCATGCGCTGCAGGGCGGCCTTGACGAAGTCCGGCACCGGCACGAAGTTCTTGCGCAGGGCCTTGGGCAGGTTGCGCACCAGGGCGATGCACTTGGCCTCGATCAGCCCCGGCACCAGCCATTCCAGGCGTTCGGCGGGCAGTGCCGGCAGCAGCGGCGCTGGCACCCGCAGGGTCACGCCGTCCCGGGGATGGTTGGGTTCGAAGTGGTAACTCAGGGCCAGTTCCAGGTCACCGATATGCAGGGTGTCCGGGTACTGCTTGGCGGTGACCTCGCTGGCCTCGCGGGCGAGCACGTCTTCCTCGCGCATGATCAACAACTGCGGGTTCTTCTGGCTGTGCACCCGGTACCAGCTGTCGAAGGTCGCGGTCTGGTGGATCTCCGCCGGCAAACGTGCGTCGTAGAAGGCGAACAGGGTTTCCTCGTCGGCCAGGATGTCGCGGCGCCGGGCCTTGGCTTCCAGGGCATCGAGCTGTTCCAGCAACTGGGTGTTGGCGCTCAGGCACTTGGCCTTGGACTGGATTTCGCCACGCACCAGGGCCTCGCGGATGAACAGCTCGCGGGACACCACCGGGTCCACCGGGCCGTAATGCACTGGCCGGCGGCCGACCACGATCAGGCCGAACAGGGTGATCTGCTCGTAGGCCACTACCTGGCCGCGCTTCTTCTCCCAATGGGGCTCGAAGTGGTTCTTCTTCACCAGATGGCCGGCCAGGGGCTCGATCCAGTCCGGCTCGATCTTGGCCACCATGCGCGCATAGAGCTTGGTGGTTTCCACCAGCTCGGCGGTCATCAGCCATTGCGGGCGCTTCTTGCCCAGGCCCGAGGACGGGTGGATCCAGAAGCGCCGCTGGCGGGCCCCCAGGTAGTCGCCGTCTTCGGTCTTCTGGCCGATCTGGCTGAGCAGGCCTACCAGCACCGCCTTGTGCAGTTTCGGGTAGTCCGCCGGCTCCTTGTTCAGGCTCAGTTGCAGGTCGCGGCAGATCAGGCTCAACTGCCGGTGCGAATCACGCCACTCGCGCAGGCGCAGGTAGTTCAGGAAATTCTTGCGGCACCAGTTGCGCAGCGGGCTGGCGGTGAGGGCCTGGCGCTGTTCTTCGAAGCCGCGCCACAGGTTGACCAGCCCGGCGAAGTCCGAATCCACGTCCTTCCACTGGGCGTGGGCCTGGTCGGCGGCCTGCTGGCGCTCCGGCGGACGCTCGCGGGGGTCCTGGATCGACATGGCGCTGGCGACGATCAGCACTTCCTGGAGGCTGCCGAGCTTGGCCGCTTCCAGCAGCATGCGGCCCATGCGCGGATCCACCGGCAGGCGCGCCAGTTGCCGGCCCAGTGGTGTCAGCTGGCTGTTGCGGTCGACTGCCGAGAGTTCCTGCAGCAGGTTGAAACCGTCGCTGATGGCCTTGCCATCCGGCGGCTCGATAAACGGGAAGGCAGTGATTTCCCCCAGGCGCAGGTGCAGCATCTGCAGGATCACCGCCGCCAGGTTGGTACGCAGGATCTCCGGGTCGGTGAATTCCGGCCGGCCGAGGAAATCTTCCTCGCTGTACAGGCGTACGCAGATCCCCGGTTCGACCCGGCCGCAACGGCCCTTGCGCTGGTTGGCGCTGGCCTGGGAAATCGCCTCGATGGGCAGGCGCTGGACCTTGGCCCGGTAGCTGTAGCGGCTGATGCGCGCAGTGCCGCTGTCGATCACGTAGCGGATGCCCGGCACGGTCAGCGAGGTTTCGGCGACGTTGGTGGCCAGCACCACGCGGCGGCCCGGGTGGGACTGGAAGATGCGCTGCTGTTCGGCCGGCGACAGGCGCGCGTACAGCGGCAGGATCTCGGTGTGCTTGAGCTGGGCCTTGCGCAGCATCTCCGCGGCGTCGCGGATCTCCCGCTCGCCGGGCAGGAACACCAGCACATCCCCGGGGCTGCGCCTTTCACTGCGTTCATGGGCGGCGATTTCATCCAGGGTGGCGAGGATCGCCTGGTCCACCGTGAGGTCGTCCTCGACCCGGTTGCCCTCCTCGTCCTGTTCCAGGGTCAACGGGCGATACCAGGTTTCCACCGGGAAGGTGCGGCCGGAGACCTCGACGATCGGCGCGTTATCGAAGTGCTTGGAGAAGCGCTCAAGGTCGATGGTCGCCGAGGTGATGATGACCTTCAGGTCCGGGCGCCGCGGCAGCAGGGTCTTGAGGTAGCCGAGGAGGAAGTCGATGTTCAGGCTGCGCTCGTGGGCCTCGTCGACGATGATCGTGTCGTAGCGTTCCAGGTAGCGATCGTTCTGGGTTTCCGCCAGCAGGATGCCGTCGGTCATCAGCTTGATCAGGGTGCTGGAATCGCTCTGGTCCTCGAAGCGCACCTGGTAGCCCACCAGCGAGCCCAGGGGCGTGGCCAGCTCTTCGGCGACCCGGCTGGCCACGCTGCGGGCGGCAATCCGCCGGGGCTGGGTATGGCCGATCAGGCCATGCTGGCCACGACCGATTTCCAGGCAGATTTTCGGCAACTGGGTGGTCTTGCCCGAGCCGGTCTCGCCGGCAATGATCAGCACCTGATGCTTGAGCAGCGCCTCCTTGATCTCGTCGCGCTTGGCGGCAATCGGCAGGCTGTCGTCATAGCGGATCTGCGGCACGCTCTGGCGCCGCGCCGTCACCAGGTTGCAGGAAGCCTGCATGCGCTCCAGCCACTGGGCGAGCTTGGCCTCGTCGGGCTTCTTGCGCAGTTCGAGCAACTGCCGGCGCAACCGGTGACGGTCGCCGAGCATGGCTTGATCGAGGTTTTTCAGCAGTTGGTCGATTGCAGGCGATTCGTCAGTCATCAGGTACGCAAGGGTCGTCTATTTAGGCAGGGCGCGATTGTCGCAGAAAAGTCCATGCAATACGTAGGAGCCGGCTTGTCGGCGAAGGGGCCAGTGAGGGCGCCCTCGCCGGCAAACCGGCTCCTGCACGTCTATTTATTCGTCTTCCAGGCCTTGGCGCCGGTAAGGGAAGACATCGATCACCTTGCCGGCGCGGATGGCCTCCTGCAGGCCCTTCCAGTAATCGGCGTTGTACAGCTCGCCGTGCAGCTGGTCGAACAGCTTGCGCTGGCCGGCATCGGCGAACAGGAACGGCGGGAACTCCTCGGGAAACACGTCGTGGGGGCCGATGGAATACCAGGGTTCGGAAGCCATTTCATCTTCCGGGGTACGGGGGGCCGGAATGTGGCGGAAGTTGGCTTCGGTGAGGAAGCAGATTTCGTCGTAGTCATAGAACACCACCCGGCCATGGCGGGTGACGCCGAAGTTCTTCAGCAGCATGTCGCCGGGGAAGATGTTGGCCGCCGCCAGCTGCTTGATCGCCAGGCCATAGTCCTCCAGGGCCTCGCGCACCTGGGCTTCGTTGGCATGCTCCAGGTAGAGGTTGAGCGGGGTCATGCGCCGCTCGGTCCAGCAGTGGCGGATCAGTACCGTCTGGCCTTCCACCGCCACCGTGGAGGGCGCCACTTCCAGCAGCTCCTCAAGGCACGCCGGGTCGAACTTGCTCAGGGGGAAGCGGAAGTCGGCGAACTCCTGGGTATCGGCCATGCGGCCCACCCGATCCACGCTTTTCACCAGCCGGTATTTCTCGATCACCGTGGCCCGGTCGACGTTCTTCGACGGCGAGAAGCGGTCCTTGATGATCTTGAACACGGTGTTGAAGCCCGGCAGGGTGAACACGCTCATGACCATGCCGCGCACCCCGGGAGCCATGATGAAGCGATCGTCGGTGCTGGCCAGGTGGTTGATCAGGGCCCGGTAGAACTCCGACTTGCCGTGCTTGTAGAAACCGATGGAGGTGTACAGCTCGGCGATGTGCTTGCCCGGCAGGATGCGCTTGAGGAAGCCGATGAATTCCGCCGGCACCGGCACGTCCACCATGAAGTAGGAACGGGTGAAGGAAAAGATGATCGAGACGTCCGCCTCGTCGGTGATCAGCGCGTCGATCTGGATCCCCCGGCCTTCGCGGTGCAGTAGCGGGATCACCAGCGGCCACTGTTCTTCATGGGTGAAGATGCGCCCCACCAGATAGGCGCCCTTGTTGCGGTAGAGCACCGAGGAAAACAGTTCCAGGGTCAGTTCCGGGTCCTTGCACACCCAGTCCGGCAGGTTCTCCCGCAATTGCGCCTCCAGGCGCCGCAGGTCCCCCGGCAGGTCGGCGTAGTCCTCGCTGAAGCGGTAGTCGGCGAATACCTGTTCGAGCATCGTCGCCAGTTCGCCCTGGGGCTTGTAGCTGCGGGTCTGCGCGGCCCGGGCCCGGCGCAGGCTGGGCCGGGTGGTGTGGATGAACATGCAGCCGTCGCTGATCAGGTCGTGGCTGAACAGGCCGCAGAAGATCGAGTTGTACCAGGTCTCGGACAACTCATCGTCAAAGCGCAGGTCGATCAGGCTGATGTAGGCGCTTTTCACCAGTGGCCACTGGCTGACATCCATCAGCGACTCGGTGCTGAAGGCCTGGTGCAGGCGGGCCACGGTCTCGCCCACCTTCTCTTCATACAGGTTGATCCGCGCTGCCGAGGCCTTTTGCGCTTGCTGCCACTGCGCCTGCTCGAAGCGTTGCCGGGCACCGTCGGTGATCTGGCGAAAGTGCTCGCGGTAGTCGTCGAAGCCATCGAGGATCATTCGAGCGATATCGGCGGCGGGCCATGACTGCGACATAAAGAGACCTCTGCGGGAATTTACGATGCCAGAGCTTAGCCAGTGAAACGAGGTGAAGAGAAGCGTATTTTTGTGATGGGACGTACGCCGAAAAATGACCCGGCGGTCGCTCTGTCTCCAGGCCTCTGCAACGCAGGATTGAACGCAACAATCGGGGTGCGGGTTTTCTTCGCCCCGTGCGCCAATAAGGTTTGCCATGCCCGGCCACGCTGGGCAAGATCCCTCGCCCCGAACCCAAGGAACCTCCTGTGAAACCTGTCGATCTGCTGCGCCTGCTGTCGCTGGCCGCCATCTGGGGCGCGAGCTTCTTGTTCATGCGCATCATCGCCCCGGTGCTGGGCAGCGTGCCCACGGCCTTCTTCCGGGTGTCCATCGCCGCGCTCGGGCTGCTGGTGATGCTGGCGTTGATGCGGGTCGACTGGAACTTTCGTGGCAAGCTCAAGACCGTGCTGCTGCTCGGGGTGATCAACTCCGGGATACCCGCGACGATGTACTCGGTGGCGGCCCAGGTGCTGCCCGCCGGCTACTCGGCGATCTTCAATGCCACCACGCCGTTGATGGGGGTGTTGATCGGCGGCCTGTTTTTCCATGAACGCCTGACCCCGAGCAAATTCGCCGGGGTCTGCCTGGGCCTGCTCGGCGTCGGCATCCTGACCCGCGCCGGCCCCGTGGCCTTCGACCGAGACCTGCTGCTGGGCGCCCTGTCCTGCTTGATGGCCACCACCTGCTACGGCTTCGCCGGGTTCCTCGCCCGACGCTGGCTGGACCAGGCCGGCGGCCTGGACAGCCGCCTGTCGGCCCTGGGCAGCATGCTGGGAGCGACCCTGCTGCTGTTGCCGCTGTTCGCCTACAACGCCATCAGCCAGCCGCCTCCCAGCTGGGGTGGCTGGAGCGTATGGCTATCGCTTCTGGGGCTGGGGCTGGGCTGCACCGCGTTTGCCTACGTGCTGTATTTCCGCCTGCTCAGCGCCATCGGCCCGGTGCGTTCGATGACCGTGACCTTCATGATCCCGCCATTCGGCGTACTGTGGGGCGCGTTGCTGCTGGACGAGCCGCTGTCCATGGCCCACCTGTATGGCGGCGCGCTGATTGCCGCCGCGCTGTGGCTGGTGCTCAGGCCGGCGGCAAAGGCCGCAGCCTGAAACAGGCTGCCGGCATCTGCTCAAGGCCTGTTGCGGCCGCCCTGGGTCAAAGCGCGGCGTTGCTCATTTCTCCGTCCACCAGGCGTCGTATACCCAGCGGGTTGGCATTGCGCAGGGCTTCAGGCAGCAGCGCGTCCGGGTAGTTCTGGAAACATACCGGGCGCAGGAAGCGCGCGATCGCCAGGCTGCCTACCGAGGTGCCACGGGCATCCGACGTTGCCGGATAAGGCCCGCCGTGAACCATCGCATCGCAGACTTCGACCCCGGTCGGATAGCCATTGAGCAATAGCCGGCCGACCTTTTCCTGCAAGACCTCGCTGAGCCAGCGATGCTCCAGCAGTTCCTGTTCCTCGCCGATCAAGGTCGCGGTCAGTTGCCCACGCAGCCCCTGCAAGGCCGCCGCCAGTTCACGCTGATCCGCCACTTCGATGACGATGCTGGCCGGGCCGAAGACTTCCTCCTGAAGCAGTTCATCGCCCTCCAGCAACAGGCTGACATCGGCCTGAAATAGCTGAGCCTGTGCCTGGGCGCCCTGCTGTGGCCGCCCCGCCAGGTGCCGCAGACGTGGATGCTGGTGCAAGGCTGCAAGCCCCTGGCAATAGCTGACCAGCGTGCCGCTGTTGAGCATGGTCTGCGGCGCCTGCTGGTCCATCTGCGTGCTGAACTGCTGGAGAAAGGCGCTGAACTGCGGCGAGCGCAGGCCGATGATCAGGCCAGGATTGGTACAGAACTGACCCGCACCCAAGGTCACCGAACCCGCCAGTTCGGCGGCGATCTGCGAACCCCGGGCCCTGAGAGCCTCCGGCAGCAGGATCACCGGGTTGATGCTCGACATCTCGGCGAACACCGGGATCGGCTGCGGCCGGGTCGCGGCCATCTGGCACAAGGCATTGCCACCCTTGAGGGAGCCGGTAAAGCCCACCGCCTGGATCGCCGGGTGCTTGACCAGCCACTCCCCGACCCCGGCTCCGTAGATCATGTTGAACACTCCGGCGGGCATCCCGCTGCGCTGCGCCGCGCGGATGATCGCGTCCGCCACCCACTCGGCAGTCGCCATGTGCCCGCTGTGGGCCTTGAACACCACCGGGCAACCGGCGGCCAGGGCCGCAGCGGTGTCGCCACCGGCGGTGGAGAACGCCAGGGGGAAGTTGCTGGCACCAAACACCGCCACCGGGCCCAGGCCGATGTGGTACTGGCGCAGGTCCGGGCGCGGCAGCGGCTGGCGCTGGGGCAAGGCGCGATCGATGCGTGCAGCATAGAAGTCGCCCCGACGCAGGACCCTGGCGAACAAACGCAACTGGCCGCTGGTACGCCCTCGCTCGCCCTGAATGCGCCCGGCGGGCAAGGCAGTTTCCCGGCAGACAGTGGCGATGAAGTCATCCCCGAGGCCGTCCAGTTCATCGGCAATGGCATCGAGAAACTGCGCACGCCGCTCGGCGCTGAGGTTGCGGTACAGCGGGTAGGCCAGCGCCGCGGCCCGGGCCGCGGCATCCACTTCCGCCGCGGTCGCCTGAAAGAAGCTTCCCGGCAGGGCTTGGCCACTGCTGGCATCCAGGCTGTGCAACTGCACCTCGCCCAGAGCGCTGCGGGCGCCACCAATGTAGTTGTGTCCAGACAAGCGAGTCATGAGAATTCCTTGACCGGCGCCAGAGGCCGGTGGTTGAAGATTTACAGGGCCCGTACCTGGCCGATGGCCAAGGGCTGGACGCTTGCACCGATGGTGTTTTCCAGGGGCGCGCCGAAGGCTTCGAGGCTGATCTGGAAGCGGTCGCCGGGGCGCGTGCGTACACCGTCGGCAAAGGACAGGGTGGCGGTGCCGAAGTAGTGCACATGGACGTCGCCGGGACGCAGGAACTGCGCGTACTTGAAGTGGTGGTATTCGAGGTTGGCCAGGCTATGGCACATGTTGTCCTCACCGCTGAGAAACTCCCTTTCCCAGAGCACTTCAGCGTTGCGGATAATGCGGCTGCGGCCCACCAGGTGCCGGGGCAGTTCGCCGACCCGCAATTCCGGGCCGTAGGCGCAGTAGCGCAGCTTCGAGTGGGCCAGGTACAGGTAGTTGCGCCGCTCCATCACATGGTCGGAGAACTCGTTGCCCAGGGCATAACCGACGCGGTACGGCAGTCCATCATCACCGATCACATAAAGGCCGGTGAGCTCCGGTTCCTCCCCCCCATCCTCGGCAAACGGCGGCAGCGGAAAATCGCCGCCGGGACGCACGACAATGCTGCCGTCGCCCTTGTAGAACCATTCCGGCTGGGCCCCCACTTGCCCGGCCTCGGGCTTGCCGCCTTCCAGGCCCCATTTGAAGATGCGCATGGTGTCGGTCATGCCCGCTTCGACCTCGCCGTCATGCTGGTGCATCTTGTCCCGGGTCGAGGCGCTGCCCAGGTGGGTCAGGCCGGTGCCGCTGATCAGGCAATGGGCCGGGTCCTCATGGTCCAGGGGCGGCAGCACCCGGCCCTGCTGCAACAGCTGTGCATAGTCCGGTCCCGGATCACTGCCGCGCAGCTGCGCTTCCTGCTGCAGGCTGCGCTGGTTGCGGATCGCCGCCAGGGCCAGTTCACGGGTGCTGGAGGTGTTGCGCAATACTCGCACTTGCTGCTCTTCGATCACTCCGACCTGACGCTGACCGGTGCTGCTGGCAAATTGAATCAAGCGCATGTTCGCTCTCCCATAGGTGTGTACGGCGCCGCCCGCAAGCGGCGCCCGAGGCTTATTCGATGATGTTGAATTCGCTCAGGTAGTCTTCGCAGATTTCCAGGCCCAGGCCCGGCTTGTGGTCATCGAGCTGGATGTAGCCCTTGACTGGCTGCGGCTCGCCCTTGAACACGTAGTAGAAGAGTTCGTTGCCGACCTCGACGTCGAACACCGGGAAGAACTCGGCCATCGGCGAGGCCGTGGTGGACAGGGTCAAGTGGTAGTTGTGCATCTGCCCGGCATGGGGAATCACAGGCACCGACCAGGCTTCGGCCATGGCGTTGATCTTGCGCGCGGCGGTGATGCCGCCGACGCGGTTGGTGTCGTACTGGATCACGTCGACGGCGCGGCGTTCCAGCAAGTCCTTGAAGCCATAGGAGGTGAACTCGTGCTCACCGCCGGAGATCGGCATGATGCCCATCTTCTTCAGTTCGACGTAGCCTTCAAGGTCGTCGGCGATCACCGGCTCCTCCAACCAGCGCGGCTCGAACTCCGCCAGCTTGGGCAACATGCGCCGGGCGTATTCCAGGGTCCAGCCCATATAGCACTCGAGCATGATGTCCACATCCGGGCCGGCCAGTTCGCGCAGAGCGCGTACCTGCTCGATGTTGCGGCGCATGCCGGCCGGGCCGTCCTTGGGACCGTAGCCGAAGCGCATCTTCAGCGCAGTGAAACCCTGGTTGAGGTAGCCCTGGGCCTCTTCGAGGAACAGGTCGAGATTGTCATTGGCGTAGAGCTTGGAGGCGTAGGTCCAGATCTTGTCCTTGGTGCGCCCGCCGAGGAGCTTGAACACCGGCTTGTTCACCGCTTTGCCCATGATGTCCCAGAGGGCGATGTCGATCGCCGAGATGGCCGCCATGCCGATGCCCTTGCGCCCCCACGCGTGACTCTGACGGTACATTTTCTGCCAGATGTATTCGTTGTCGAAAGGGTCCTCACCGATGGCGATCGGAGCCAGATAGGTGTCGATGATTTCCTTGGCCACCCGCGGCGCCAGGGCGCAATTGCCGATACCCACCAGGCCGTTGTCGGTTTCCACTTCCACCACCAGCCAGCCGTGGAAACGGAACGAGCCCATGGCATCGCCACGCTCGAAGAGGATGTCCGTGGCATTGGTGCAGAAGTGCGCCTGAGGTGGCACGACTTTGCCTTTCCATTCGAATACACGGGTACGGATCGCGGTGATTTTCATCAGGGGGTTTCCTTGCAAGGCGTGGGTAGTGATTAGCCGACCTGGGACGGTGTGAGCTGTTTGGGAGCTGTCGGGGTGTACCGAGTATTCAGGCGTGACAGCAGGATGGCGCCGAGGATGCCTACCAGGGCCAGGGCGAACATCCCCGCACGTGGATCGGCAAACTGGGTTTCCATCAGGGTCTTGAGGTTCGGCGCGACAAAGCCGCCGAGGTTGCCGATGGAGTTGATCAGGGCGATGCCGCCGGCCGCCGCGGCACCGCTGAGGTAGCCGGTGGGGATGGTCCAGAACAGCGGCTGCACGGCGACGAAGCCGGCGGCGGCGAAACAGAAGGCCAGGACCACCGGGACCATGCTGCTACCCAGTGCGGAAGCAGCGATGCCCAGGGCGGCCATGGTCAGCATCACCACCGCCAGGCGCTGATGCTGACCACTGCGGTCGGCATAGCGGGTCACCAGGCGGGTCACCAGCAGGGCACAGATCCACGGAATCGCGGTGATCAGCCCGACGCTGAGGCCCACGTGGCCGTCCAGCAGCCCGGCGATGCGTGTCGGCAGGTAGAACACCACGCCGTAGACGCTCATCTGGATGGTGAAGTAGGCCAGGCAGAATTGCAGGACCCGGGGATTGCGCAGGGCACTGAGGAAGCCGTGGGGGCTGCTGTCCTTTTTCCTTGCGTCCTCTGCGGCCAGGGCGTCATGCAGCGCCTGCTTCTGCTCGACGCTCAACCAGCGCGCATCGCCGGGACGATCCACCAGGTAGAAGTAGGCGGCGATGCCGACCACCGACGCCATCAGGCCCTCGACCACGAACAGCCATTGCCAGTTGGTCAGGCCGAACACCCCATGGAATTCCAGCAACCAGCCCGACAGCGGGCTGCCGAGGACCAGCGCCAGGGGTAGGCCGAAGTAGAACAGCCCCAGGGCCTGGCCCCGGCTCTGGGCCGGAAACCAGTAGGTGAGGTAGAGAATGATCCCCGGGAAGAAGCCGGCCTCGGCCACGCCCAGAAGAAAACGCAGCACATAAAACGTCTGGGCGTTGTGAGCGAACATCATCGCCGCCGACACCAGACCCCAGGTGACCATGATCCGGCACAACCAGACCCGCGCACCGAGGCGATGCAGCATGTAGTTGCTGGGCACTTCGAAGAAGGCGTAGCCAATGAAGAAAATGCTCGCGCCAAAAGCGAAGGCTGCATCGCCGAGGCCGGTGTCGGCTTGCAGCGCCGCCTTGGCGAAGCCGACGTTGGAACGGTCGATAAAGGCCAGGATGTACATCAGGATCAGGAAGGGCAGCAGACGCAGCCGGCTTTTGGAGATGGCGCTGGCGAGCGCCAGCGCAGAATCTGGACGGGTCATGTGGAGGTTCCTTGAGTGCCGGTCAGGCCTTGCGCAAGGGACAAGGCGGGCTTTTTGTAGTTGTTCGATCGCTGAGCGAGTGGCTGGCAGCCGCTCAATCGATGAGGCGACTTTAGCCAGCGCCGACAGCAGCGGCTAATCACTTATGGGCATCCAACGATAACCACAGGTGATCGCCGGAGGGCTTTTATTGCCTTTTAGGGTTATCGGAGATATCTCGTTCCTTTCGCGGGCAAGCCGACGCCTGCAGCCATGCCGGCCAAGGCGCTCTAGCAAACGGCGGATGCCAGAAAGCATTCCCATGCCAAGGCATGGGAATGCGGGCACCAGGAAATGCTCCGATCAGTGGCGGTGGGCGCCTATGCGGCAAGCGATCTCGAAGGCCTGGCGTCGCCCTGAACCTTGAGGAAGATGGTGTCGCCCGGGTAAGGCCCGTCGGTGGCGATGCCCAGAGCCTGGGCGGCCTTCACCGCCGGGCCGATGATCATCCTATGTACCTGGGCGCGCTTGGCGCGCTATTGGCTGACCCTGCTGCGCAGCACTCTGGTGGGCTGCTGGATGGGCATCACGCCCGCTGGCCCGACTGCGGCCTCGTTCATGAGCTACAGCCTGGCGCGGCCCTTTTCCAAGCACCGAGAGAACTTCGGCAAGGGCGAAATCGAAGGCGTGATCGCCCCGGAAACCGCCGACCAGACTGCCGGCACCAGCGCCCTGCTGCCGATGCTGACCCTGGGCATTCCCGGCTCTGCCACCGCTGCGGTAATGCCTGGCAGCCTGATGATCTGGGGGCTCATCGCCAGTATGTACCTGGGCAACGTGGTCAGCCTGATCGTGGTGCTGGTCACCGTGCCGCTGTTCGCCTCGATCCTGCGAATTCCGTTCTCGATCATTGCACCGATCATCATGGTCTGCGCCATGGGTGCCTACTCGGTGCACAACGCCTTCTTCGACGTGGTGCTGATGCTGTTCTGGCCGCTGCTGTCTGCCGCCCTGCAGCGGCTGCTTCAGCGCCGTGCAGAAAGCTGAACGAACATCCCCCGGCCCAATGAGCCCCTACCCTTGACGTAGCCCCTGGCAAGGCCTGGCATTTATTGTCAGGCTTGCCGCTGCCTTTTACTGCGAGCCCGGCCCATGACCAAGATTCCTGATGCCAATGTGATCCACAGCCGCCTGCGCCTGCGACAACTGCGGCTGATGCTGGCCTTGCAGGAGTTCGGCTCGCTACGCCGCGCTGCAGACAACATTGGCATGACCCAACCAGCAGCCACCAAGATGCTCCACGAAGCGGAGGACCTGCTGGGTGTGGAGCTGTTCGAACGCCTGCCTCGGGGCATGCGTCCCACGCCCTTCGGCGAGACAGTGATCTACTACGCACGGATGGTCTTCGCCGAGCTGAGCGGCATGCGTGAAGAACTGGTGGCACTGGAATCCGGCAACCTCGGGCGGGTCGCCGTCGGGGCCATTCCGGCCCTGGCCTCGGGACTGCTGACGCGGACCATCGCCACTCTCAAGCAAAGCCATCCACGGTTGTCCATGAGCATCCAGGTCGACACCAGCGACGTGCTGGTACAGGCCTTGCTCCAGGATCAACTGGACATCGTCCTGGGCAGGATTCCCGGCGGCGCACGGGCCGAGGAACTGCTCTTCGACAGCCTGGGTGAAGAGGCCCTGTGCGTGATCGCCGGGGTGCAGAATCCACTGGCGCAAGCCACGCACCTGAGCTGGGCACAATTGCAAAACGAGACCTGGGTCTTGCAACAGCATCCCAGCCCCATGCGCTCGATCATCAACCAGGTGTTTCACAACGCCCGGGTCGATATCCCCAGCAGCATCGTCGAGACCACCTCGATCATGACCTTGCTGTCTCTGGTGCAGCAGACCGACATGATTGGTGTTACACCGGTTTCGGTAGTCGAAGACTATCCCGGGCGTCACCTGTTGGCGGTGCTGCCGATCCAGTTCGAGGCGCGCTTGCCGCCCTTCGGGTTGATCACCCGGCGGCACCGCATCCAGTCATCGGCGATGCAGGCCTTCATGAACTCGGTTCGCAAGGAACACGGGCTGAGCCGAGACTGAATCCCGCCAAGGGGCTCAGGGAACGTTCAGGGTGATCAGGTAGGCGCCCGAGGTCACGGCCTTGCCTGCCTGGTCGATAACGGCATAGTGCTGGTCGTAATAGCGCCCCTCGCGCCCGCTGTCGGCCAGGAGCTTGACCTTGACTACGGAGTTTCCCGGGCCGCTGGCGCTGGCCAGCGGGCCGACCCGCCGAACGTCAATGGATCCCCCACGCGAGCCCTGAGGGCACTGCCGCAAGTTCAGCCCATCGCTGGCAGCATTGGAGGTGCAGTTGGACTCTACGATCTTGCCGTAAAAACGGATGATGCCTTGCCCTGAGGGAGTGGCGGCAAGGCAACTGCCCGATAGCCCAAGGAACAGACTCAAAGCAGTGGAAGCAAGCGCTACGTTCATCCTGACTCTCCTTGTGTGTAAGGACTGTATCGTCAGTCTAGGTACGGGCTTTAGCTTTTGAGAAAAGTCTGATGGACTGTTTGGAAGCATTAGAAAAGAAGTCCAATCAACTGGTTATCAAAATCACCTGCAAGCGTTGCTCAGGCGACTCTTCGAGCTGCCTCACGCGGCGCTGAAGCCCTGTCCCAATGCAGTTGGCGAGTACCTTTTCGACAATGATGCCATATGGCCATCATTCGACATAAAAGTCGACCCTTCATGCCATAAATAGGGAAAACAACCGACCGGGCATTGCACCCGGCCGGTGTCGTCAGCAACGGCGCGCAGAGCTCACGCCGCCCAGGGCGGTCAAGGCTGCTTGCGGAACACGAACACCAGCCCGACGATGATCAGGCCCATGCCCAACAGGCTCAGCAGCCCCAGGCGATTGCCGAAGAACAGGTAGTCCATCAGCGCGGTCACCGCAGGCACCAGGTAAAACAGGCTGGTGACATTCACTAGGTTGCCCTGGGCAATCAGCCGATACAGCAACAGCGTGGCCAGCACCGACACCACCAGCCCCATCCACAGCAGTGGAATCACGAAACCTGCACTGTGCTCGAAGTGAAACGGCTGGAACGGCACGAACAGCGCGCACAGCAGCAGCCCTGCCAGGTACTGCACCGGCAGCGTGCCCAGGGGATTGTCGGTGATGCGTTTCTGCATGATCGAACCGGCGGTCATGCTGACCAGGGCCAGCAGCCCGCACAGCATGCCGGTGATGGACATCCCCGCCAGGCCGATGCTCTGGTAGACCACCATCACCAGCCCGGCAAGCCCCAGGCTCAGGCCAAACAGCCGGCTCCAGGAGCGCTGGCGCTCCATCAGCACCACCGTGAGGATCGGCTGCACCCCCATGATGGTGGCCATGACCCCGGGGGTCACCTTCAGGTCCAGGGCCAGGATGTAGAAGATCTGGTAGGCCCCCAGCAGCACCAGGCCGGTGGCCACGGCAAAGCCCATGGCCCGGCGCCCACGGGGCAACCTGAGCTTGAGCAGGGGCGCCAGCAGCATCAGGCCGATCAGGGCAATGACGAAGCGCAGCAGCAGGAAGGCAAAGGGTGAAGCGTGGGCCAGGCCCCATTTGGAGAAGATGGCGCCACTGCTCCACAGCAGGACGAACAGGCTCGTGGAAGCGGCCGCGAGCGCGGACTTTTTTGAAATGAGCAACATGAAAACCACCTGTAATCAGGCAAGAAGCCAATTCAGCCGAGGCTGAAGTTCAGTAGTGTTTTTTTCAGGCGGGCGCAGGGAGCAGCAGCGGTTGCTGATCAGCCCGAGAAGCCAACGCCCGGCGGTGATACGACTGCGTACACCGGCGTGCTACTGACAGGTGGGGGGTAATGACCGATCTGCACAGGCTGCTGATTCCCGCACGGCACGACGCCAGCGTTGACCGCTGAAACCACTACCGCGCTGAGAAGGGAAAAGGCCATGTACTGATGGTTCTCGAGAGAGGAAAAACCTGAGTCGCTGGACTCATCGGACGCCGAATATAACCAGCGCCCGATATTCATTGCAAGATTTATCCGAACAGCCACTTCCACAGGACTACCAGCACCACCACTGCCAGCACCGGGCGCAGGATGCGGTACAGCTTGGGATGGCGGCGCTTCCACTGCTTGACCACGCCACTGAAGCTGTCGCTGAAGCGCTTGCTCCAGGCGTAGGCCTGGTTGATCCCGCCGACACGCTCGTCATCCAGGTTCTGCGGCGCGGTGGCGCGGCCCAGTTGGGCGCTGACCCAACGGTTGATGCGGGTCATCAGGCGGCTGCTCAGCGGACGCTCGATGTCGCAGAACAGGATCACCCGGGTGATCTCGGTTTCGTTCTTCACCCAATGCACGTAGGTCTCGTCGAACATCACGTCTTCACCGTCGCGCCAGGCGTACTCCTGGCCATCGACGAAGATCCGGCAGGCGTCGGAGTTGGGGGTCGACAGGCCCAGGTGATAACGCAGGGAACCGGCGAAGGGATCGCGGTGCGGGTTGAGGTGGCTGCCGCCGGGCAACAGCGCGAACATCGCGCCCTTGACGTTGGGAATCGCGCTCACCAGCTCGACGGTCTTCGGGCACAGGGCCTCGGCCGAGGGCAGCGGCTTGTCGTACCACTTGAGGTAGAAGCGCTTCCAGCCCTTCTTGAAGAAGGAACCGAAACCGGCATCGTTGTTCTTCTCGGCGGCGCGGATGTAACCCTCGTCGAATAGGTGCATGGCCTCTTCGCGGATCACTTCCCAGTTGTCCCGCAGGATGTCCAGCTCGGGAAACTTGCTGCGGTCCAGGTACGGCTTGGAAGGCACCCCGGAGAACAGGTACATCAGGGCGTTATAGGGGGCGAACAGCGCCGAATGGTTGACGAACTGGCGCAGTACCGGCAGACGCGCCTTGCCGCGCAGGTGCACGTAGAGAATGCTGCCGACGAACAGCGACAACACCGCGACCTTGGCGGTAAAGGAAAAGCTCATGCAACGACTCCTTGGAAATAGGCACCTGTAGGGGGAGCGTTCACCCGACCTGGCAGCCGGCAATGATAAACACTCCTGGGCCCTGGAAAAACCCGCACAACCCAACATTCAGCGTTAACGGTTATGCAACAAAGGCGTTAAGTAGCATAAGCAGCCAGGCCCTGGCCTGATATGGGTCAGCATTCGCCGGCAAGCCGGCTCCTGCGGGCGAATGCCTGATCCGTGCTTACTGCTGGTTTTCCTGCTCGGTGAACAGGTCGCTGAAAAGCATGCTCGACAGGTAGCGCTCACCGGAGTCCGGCAGGATCACCACGATGGTCTTGCCCTGCATTTCCGGGGTTTCCGCCAGGCGTACCGCCACCGCCATCGCCGCGCCGCAGGAGATGCCGCAGAGGATGCCCTCTTCCTGCATCAGCCGCAGGGCCATGGCCTTGGACTCTTCATCGGTCACCAGCTCCACCCGGTCGACCATCGCCAGGTCCAGGTTCCTGGGCACGAAACCGGCGCCGATGCCCTGGATCTTGTGGGGGCTGGGCTTGATCTCTTCACCGGCGAGTTTCTGGGTGATCACCGGAGAAGTCGCCGGCTCCACCGCCACCGAGAGAATCGGCTTGCCCTGGGTCTTCTTGATGTAGCGCGACACACCGCTGATGGTGCCCCCTGTGCCAACCCCGGCCACCAGCACGTCCACCGCGCCGTCGGTATCGTTCCAGATTTCCGGACCGGTGGTCTTTTCGTGGATCGCCGGGTTGGCCGGGTTATCGAACTGCTGCGGCATGAAGTACCTGGCCGGGTCGCTGGCAACGATTTCCGCCGCCTTTTCGATCGCCCCCTTCATGCCCTTGGCCGGCTCGGTGAGCACCAGCTCGGCGCCCAGGGCCTTGAGCACCTTGCGCCGCTCGATGCTCATGGACGCCGGCATGGTCAGCATCAGCTTGTAGCCACGGGCGGCGGCGACGAAGGCCAGGCCGATCCCGGTGTTGCCCGACGTGGGCTCGACGATGGTCATGCCCGGCTTGAGCTTGCCGCTGCTTTCGGCGTCCCAGATCATGTTCGCACCGATCCGGCACTTCACCGAATAGCCCGGGTTGCGCCCTTCGATCTTGGCCAGGATGGTCACCCCGCGCGGGGCGATGCGGTTGATCTGCACCAAGGGCGTATTGCCGATGGAATGGGCGTTATCAGCAAAAATTCGGCTCATGGCTGGGTCCTTATGCAGCAGTGAATAAGTCCCCAAGGGTATGCCTGGCGCCCTTGAGCGTCCAGTCGCGCAACACCCGGGCCAGCCGGGTCGGTCGCGCCTATGCAAGAGACACATCAGCGACGCCGAGTTCATGGCCCGGCTCCTGCGTTCCCCGAACCTGCGCCCCAGGCCACCCCGGGAACATTGACTCGAACGTCTGCCAACGGACGCAGTCAATGCCTGTATACGGCTGGAGGCTGCTGATCATGAAAGCTCGTTACCGTTGGCCCCTGTGGGTCCTGGCAAGCCTGGTGGTGCTGCTGGTGGCCCTGCATATCGCCCTGCCCTACCTGGTGCGCGACTACTTGAACGACAAGCTGGCGGACATGGGCGACTACCGCGGACGCATCAGCGACATCGACCTGGCCCTGTGGCGCGGCGCCTACCGCATCAATGGCCTGGAGATCGTCAAGGTCAGCGGCAAGGTGCCGGTGCCCTTCGTCAAGGCGCCGCTGATCGACCTCTCGGTGAGCTGGCATTCGCTGTGGTACGACCACGCGGTAGTGGCCAAGGTGCAGTTCATCCAGCCGGAGCTGAACTTCGTCGACGGCGGGGCCGACAAGCAGGCATCGCAGACCGGTGAGGGCACCGACTGGCGGGCCCAACTGGGCAAGCTGCTGCCCATCACCCTCGACGAAGTGCGGATCGATGACGGCAAGATCCACTTTCGCAACTTCAGCTCCAAGCCGCCGGTGAACATCGGCGCGACCCAGGTCAACGCCAGCTTCTACAACCTGACCAACGTGGTGGACACCCAGGGCAAGCGCGATGCGCGCTTCGACGGCAAGGCCCTGCTCCAGGGCCAGGCGCCCATGGAAAGCACCGCCACCTTCGACCCCTTGAGCAACTTCGAGAACTTCGAGTTCCGCCTGCGGGCCCGGGATATCGAGCTCAAGCGCTTCAACGACTTCGCCTCGGCCTACGGCAAGTTCGACTTCAATGCCGGGCACGGTGACGTGGTGATCGAAGCCCAGGCCGAGAAGGGCCAGTTGCACGGCTATATCAAGCCGCTGTTGCGGGACGTGGAAGTCTTCAACTGGCAGCAGGACGTGGAGAACCGCAACAAGAGCATTTTCCGCTCGGTGTGGGAGGCCCTGGTGGGCGCCAGCGAAACCCTGCTGAAGAACCAGCGCAAGAACCAGTTCGCCACCCGGGTCGAGCTCAGTGGCAGCGTGCACCAGCAAGATATCAGCGCGTTCCAGGCGTTTTTGCAGATCTTGCGCAACGGTTTCATCCAGGCCTTCAATGCCCGCTACGAGCAGCCCAAGCCGTCGCCTGACTGAGTCACCCCGTGACGCTCCATTCAGAGACTGAATGGGGCGTCCACGTTCACAGTCGACCGGGCAGCGCGTTATAGTCGCGCCATCACTCCCCATTCAATCGACCTGCCCCGGGCAGCTCGCCGTCACCGTTCGAGGAATTGCAGATGAAGTTCGAAGGCACCAGCGCATATGTCGCCACCGATGACCTGAAGCTGGCAGTCAATGCCGCCATCACCCTGGAGCGTCCGCTGCTGGTCAAGGGCGAACCCGGCACCGGCAAGACCATGCTTGCCGAGCAACTGGCCGAATCCTTCGGCGCCAAGCTGATCACCTGGCACATCAAGTCCACCACCAAGGCCCACCAGGGCCTGTACGAGTACGACGCGGTCAGCCGCCTGCGCGATTCGCAACTGGGCGTGGACAAGGTGCACGACATTCGCAACTACCTGAAGAAGGGCAAGCTGTGGGAGGCCTTCGAATCCGAGGAGCGGGTGATCCTGCTGATCGACGAGATCGACAAGGCCGACATCGAGTTCCCCAACGACCTGCTGCAGGAACTCGACAAGATGGAGTTCTACGTCTACGAGATCGACGAGACCATCAAGGCCAAGCAGCGGCCGATCATCATCATTACCTCCAACAACGAGAAAGAGCTGCCGGACGCCTTCCTGCGTCGCTGCTTCTTCCACTACATCGCCTTCCCCGACCGCACCACCCTGCAGAAGATCGTCGATGTGCACTACCCGGACATCAAGAAGGACCTGGTCAGCGAAGCCCTGGACGTGTTCTTCGATGTGCGCAAAGTGCCGGGCCTGAAGAAGAAGCCCTCGACCTCGGAACTGGTGGACTGGCTCAAGCTGCTGATGGCCGACAACATCGGCGAAGCGGTGCTGCGCGAGCGCGATCCGACCAAGGCCATCCCGCCCCTGGCCGGCGCCCTGGTGAAGAACGAGCAGGATGTGCAATTGCTCGAACGCCTGGCGTTCATGAGCCGTCGCGGTAGTCGTTAAGAGGCTGATGCCATGCTGCTCAACCTGTTCAATGAAATGCGCGCGGCCAAGGTGCCGGTGTCGGTGCGCGAGCTGCTGGACCTGATCAACGCGCTCAAGCAGCGCGTGACCTTCGCCGACATGGACGAGTTCTACTACCTCGCCCGGGCGATCCTGGTGAAGGACGAACGGCATTTCGACAAGTTCGACCGGGCCTTCGGCGCCTACTTCAACGGCCTGGAAAAACTCGACGACCACCTGCAGGCGCTGATCCCCGAGGATTGGCTGCGCAAGGAGTTCGAGCGCTCGCTGACGGATGAAGAGCGGGCGCAGATCCAGTCCCTGGGCGGCCTGGACAAGCTCATCGAAGAGTTCAAGAAACGCCTGGAAGAACAGAAGGAACGCCATGCCGGCGGCAACAAGTGGATCGGCACCGGCGGCACCAGCCCGTTCGGCTCCGGTGGCTTCAACCCGGAAGGCATCCGCGTCGGCGATGCCGGCAAGCGCCAGGGCAAGGCGGTGAAAGTCTGGGACCAGCGCGAGTACAAGAACCTCGACGACTCGGTGGAACTGGGCACCCGCAACATCAAGGTGGCCCTGCGCCGGCTGCGCAAGTTCGCGCGCCAGGGTGCGGCGGAGGAGCTGGACATCGACGGCACCATCGACCACACCGCCCGGGATGCCGGGCTGCTGAACATCCAGATGCGCCCGGAACGGCGCAACAGCATCAAGTTGCTGTTGCTGTTCGACATCGGCGGTTCCATGGATGCCCACGTGAAGATCTGCGAGGAACTGTTCTCGGCCTGCAAGACCGAGTTCAAGCACCTGGAGTACTACTACTTCCACAACTTCATCTATGAGTCGGTGTGGAAGAACAACATGCGCCGCGGCTCCGAGCGCACCTCGACCCAGGACCTGCTGCACAAGTACGGCGCCGACTACAAAGTGATCTTCGTCGGGGATGCCGCCATGGCGCCCTATGAAATCACCCAGGCCGGCGGCAGCGTGGAGCACTGGAACGAAGAAGCCGGCTACGTGTGGATGCAGCGCTTCATGGAGAAGTACAAGAAACTCATCTGGATCAACCCCTATCCCAAGGACACCTGGGGCTACACCGCTTCGACCAATATCGTTCGCGAGTTGATCGAAGACCAGATGTACCCCCTGACCCTGCGTGGCCTGGAAGAAGGCATGCGCTTCCTGTCCAAATAAACCCGTTCGCCAGCAAGCCGGCTCCTACAGGGCGATGTAGGAGCCGGCTTGCCGGCGAAGCTTTCAGCCCCTCACCCGAACCGGCGCAGGAACGCCACCTGCTGCCGATGCGCCGTCTCCTGTACCACCGGCGCCAGGCGCACTTCGCTGCCCGGCAGGCACTGCGCCAACCGCGCCAGTGATAGCGGCGTCAACGCTCCCAATCGCGGATAGCCGCCAATGGTCTGCCGGTCATTGAGCAGGATGATCGGCTGGCCGTCCGGCGGCACCTGGATCGCCCCCAGGGGAATGCCCTCGGAAATCATCGGCCGGCCCTGGTACTGCAAGACCGGCCCGAGCAAGCGCGCGCCCATGCGGTCGGCCCGGCTGTCCAGGCTCCAACTGCTATTGAAGGCATCGAACAGGCTCAAACCGCTGAACTGGCCGATCTGCGCCCCCAGGATCACCTCCAGCGGTGCAGCGGATTGCCAATCCGGCAGTTGCTCCGCCGACAGGCTCTTGAGCGCACCGCCAGTTCCCGAATAACTCAACATCCCACCCTCGCTCAGGGCGCGGCCATAACCATCGGGGCCACCCAGGGCTTCACGCAACACGCTGGCGCAACTGCCCAACACCTTGGGCGCGTCGAAACCGCCAGGGGCGGCCAGATAGGCCCGGGCCCCAGAAAATGGCTGGGTGAATCGCAGCCGCTGGCCCTTTTGCAGGATGAAACTGCGCCCCGGGGTCAAAGGCCGCTCATCCACATAGGCCCCAAGATCAGCCCCGGCCAAAGCCAGCAGGCAATAGTCCTCGGCCTGCAGGGTGAAACCGCCCAGGGTGATTTCCACCACCGGCGCATCCAGGGCATTGCCCAGCAGCCAGTTGGCCCAGGACATCGACACCCAGTCCAGCGCCCCGCCCTGGGTCACGCCCAGGTGGCGCACGCCAAAGCGCCCGGCATCCTGCAGCAGGCACAGCGGGGTGCTGGCCTCGATCGTCAGTCGGCTCATGCCGGCACCTCCAGTGGCGTGTCATTGCCCCCCAGGCGCAGGAACTCGGCCCGCTCCACTGGGGCAAAGCGCACCCGGTCCCCCGGTTGCATCAGGCTGTAGCCGTCGCGCTCGCGGTCGAACAACCGGCTCGGGGTGCGGCCGATCAGGTTCCAGCCCCCCGGCGATACCACCGGGTAAGCCGCGGTCTGCCGTTCGGCGATCCCCACACTGCCCGCCGCCACCCGCTTGCGCGGGGTGTTCAGCCGCGGCGCCGCGAGCGCCTCCTCCACCAGCCCCATGAAGGCAAACCCGGGAGCGAAGCCCAGGGCAAACACTTGATATTCACGCTGGCTGTGACGCTCGATCACCTCGGCCACCGACAGCCCGCTGCGCCGGGACAACAGCACCAGTTCCGGCCCGACACTGAGGTCGTACCACACCGGCAGCACGTGCTCGCGCCCGGCCTGGGTGGTGCCGGGCGCCAGGTCAGCCAAGGCGATCTCGATCCGCTGCCGGGCCTCGGACGGGCTCAGGGCCAGCAAATCGTAATGCACCATCAGCGTGGTATAGGACGGCACCAGGTCGACCAGAGACTCGCCGAAGGCCCGCCGCAGCCCTTCGGCGGCGGCCAGCATCCAGGGCATGTTGTCCTCGGCGATCACCTCGAACAGCCGCACCATCAGGCAGTCGATGGCGACTACTTCAACCTGTGGCTTCATAGGCCGGACTGCTGGTTCAGGGCCTCGCGAATGCGCTGCACCGCCGCCACCGAACTGGCGTTGTCGCCATGCACGCACAGTGTGTTGGCGTGCAGCAGCAAGGCGCTGCCGTCGCTGGCGGCCAGGGGCTCGCCGCGGGCGATGGTCAGGGCCTGCTGGAGGATGGTTTGCGCGTCATGGTGCACCGCCCCCGGCAACTGCCGCGACACCAGATGCCCGGCGTTGTCGTAGGCGCGATCGGCAAAGGCTTCGAACCACAGGGTCACGCCGTACTCATCGCCCAGGGCCTGGGCCGCGCTGTTGTCGCGGGTGGCCATGAGCATCAGCGGCAGTTGCGGGTCGTAGGCTGCCACGGCCTGGATCACCGCCCGCAGTTGCGCAGGCTTGGCCATCATGTCGTTGTACATCGCGCCATGGGGTTTGACGTACTCGACCCGGCCGCCCTGGGCTCGGCAGATGCCGTCCAGCGCACCGATCTGATAGTGCAGCAGGTCCTGGATTTCCTCGGGCGAGTAGCTCATGGAGCGGCGGCCAAAGCCGGCCAGGTCCTGGTACGCCGGATGGGCACCGATGCGCACGCCATTGGCCAGGGCCAGGGCCACGGTCTTGCGCATGATGCCCGGGTCACCGGCGTGGAAACCGCAGGCGATGTTGGCGCAGTCGATAAAGGGCATGACTTCGGCATCCAGGCCCAGGGTCCAGTTGCCAAAGCTTTCGCCGATGTCGCAATTCAATAACAGGCGGCTCATGGTCAGTGTTCCTGTGTTTTTTATAAGGGGTCAGCTGCGGGGCAGCGCTGGCAATGCCCCGCAGATTATCAGTTAGCGTGCCTCAAGTTCCTTGCCGCGGGTTTCCGGCAGGCTCAAGGCTGCCAGCACCACCACGCCGTAGGACACCGCGGCAAAGGTGCCGATGGCCGCGCCCAGCGGCACATGCTGGCTGAGCAGGCCGATCAGCAGGGGGAACAGCGCCGCCAGCGCCCGGCCGCTGTTGTAGCAGAAACCCTGGCCGGAACCGCGGATGCGGGTGGGGAACAGTTCGGTGAGGAACGCTCCCATGCCGCTGAAGATGCCCGAGGCGAAAAAGCCCAGGGGAAAGCCCAGCCAGAGCATCACCGCGTTGCTCACCGGCATTTGCGTATAGAGCAGGACGATGGTGAAAGAGCCGGCGGCGAACAGTACGAAGTTCTTCTTGCGCCCGAGAATATCGGTCAGGTAGGCGCTGATCACATAGCCCATGTAGGAGCCGAAGATCACCATGGCCAGGTAGCCGCCGGTGCTCAGCACGCTCAGGCCACGCTCGGTCTTGAGGAAGGTCGGCAGCCAGAAAGTGATGGCGTAGTAGCCGCCCTGGGCCCCCGCCGCCAACAGCGATGCACGCAGGGTGGTGCTGAGGATCCCCGGGGCGAAGATCTCGTAGAACCGGGCCGGGTTGCTGGGCTCTTCCCGGGCCCGGGTTTGGCGATAGACCTCAGGGTCCTTGACCAGGCGGCGGACGAAAATCACGAAGATCGCCGGCAGGATGCCCAGCAGGAACAGCCCGCGCCAGGCGTCTTCCGGCGGCAGCAGGGAGAACAGCAGCGCATATAGCAACGCCGTTATGCCCCAGCCCAGGGCCCAGCCGGACTGCACCATGCCCACCGCCTTGCCACGGTTCTTGGCACGGATCACCTCGCCGATCAGTACCGCCCCGGCGGTCCACTCGCCACCGAAGCCGAAGCCCATCAGGGTCCGGGCGATCAGCAACTGCTCGTAGTTCTGCGCCAGGCCACACAAAAAGGTAAAGAATGCGAACCACAGGACCGTGAGTTGCAACGTGCGCACCCGGCCAATGCGGTCGGAGAGGATCCCGGCGATCCAGCCCCCCAGGGCGGAGGCCAGCAAGGTACTGGTATGGATCAGCCCGGCTTCGGCGGAGGTGATGCCCCACAGTGCGATCAGGGTCGGGATCACGAAACTGAGCATCTGCGTGTCCATGCCATCCAGGCCATAACCGAGCTTGCAGCTCCAGAATGTCCGGCGCTCCTGCTGGTTGATGTCCCGGTACCAGTCAAACGGGCCGGCGCGGCGCGGGGCCTTGGCGGCCAGTGTTTCGGGCGCACTCATGGCGATCTCCAGGGTAATTTATTGGTGTTGTTCTGGGCCCCGACGACGCATATCGTGGGTTGGCGCATTCTTCGGCTCGAGCGCCAACTGCGTCCAACTAATAAAAACTGCCCTTATGCATAAGAAAAGTTGATCCCATGAACCTCAAGTTCCTCGAAACCTTCGTCTGGGTCGCGCGGCTGAAGAGCTTCAGCCACACCGCGGAAAAACTCTTTACCACCCAGGCGGCGATCTCCAGCCGCATCGCGGTGCTGGAGGGCGAACTGGGCGTGAAGCTGTTCCTGCGCGACTCCCGGGGCGTCAGCCTGACCCCGGAAGGCGTCAAGGTGCTGGAGCACGCCGAGCAGATGCTCGACACCCTGCAGGTGCTGAAACAGTCCATCCAAGCGCCGTCGAGCAAGGTCGGGCGGGTTCGCATCGGGGTCATGGATACGGTGATCCACACCTGGCTCAGCCCCCTGGTGGCAGAGATGATGGACCACTACCCGCAAGTGGAAATCGAGCTGGTGGCCGACACCTCACTGAACCTGTGCGACCAGCTGCAAAAAGGCTTTCTCGACCTGGTGCTGCAAACCGACCTGCTGCGCCAGGAAAGCATCCGCAGCCTGGAACTGGCCAGCTATCCCATGGGCTGGATCGCCGCCAGCAACTCGATCTACAACCGCGACTACGCCAACGTCGCCGAGCTGGCCCGGGAACGGATCGTCACCTACTCGAAGAACTCCCTGCCCCACCAGCAGGTGCTGAGCCTGATGCAGGCCAACGGCGTGCTGGCGCCGCGGCTCAACTGCGTCAACTCGGTGTCGGCCATCACCCGCCTGCTGCGGGACGGCTTCGGCATCGGCGCCCTGCCGCCGGTGCTGGTGCGCGAGGAACTGGCCCGGGGCGAACTGACCCTGCTGGCCATCGAACAGCGCCCGCCGAACCTGCAAGTGGTGGTGTCGTGGAGGGTGGGAGTGGAATTGGTGGAGGACATAGTCGAGCTGTGCCAGCGCGTGGTGCAGCGCTATGGGCAGAAGGTCGGCGCGGATTACCTGGTGCTCATGGAACCCCAGTGAACATCGCCATCGCCCCCCTCGTAGGAGCTGGCTTGCCAGCGACCCGCGCGCTGCGGTGTGTCAGGCACGCCGCTTTCGCCGGCAAGCCGGCTCCTACACAGAAAACAAAATCGATACGGCTCCCGTAGGAGCTGGCTTGCCAGCGAAGGCGATCTTCAGTCAGGCGCAAGCCACGCGGCCCCCTTCGCCGGCAGCCGGCTCCTACAGGGGATCAGAGGCCTTTGAGGTCGCGCTCTTCAATCGGGCGGCTCTGGCGCAGGCGCTTGCCGCCCAGCACTACCCAGTCGATCAGCCGGTACAGGCATTCCAGGCCGAAGGACAGCAGCAAGGCGCCACTGATACCCCAGATCATGGCTTCCGGGGTCAGCAGGATCTGGTAGCTGTAGCCGTCCCAGGTTTCCTTGCGGATTTCCGGGTCGGGGGCCAGGGCCACTTGCAGCAGGCGGATGTACCAGGGCCCCTGCATCGCCTGGTATTGCTTGTCCAGGGCCAGCTGGCGGCTGAGCAAGCCGCTCAGGCTCTCGGCATCGCTGCGAAACACCGGATCGTCGCTGGCCCGGTAATGGGCCACCAGGGCGTTCATGTCGCCCTTGAAGAACTGCTGCGCGGTGCCCTGGAAGCCCTGCAGGCTGTGCTGCGACTCGATCAGATGCGCCTCGACGCGCTTGGCGTAATCACTGATGAAACCCGGCACTTGCACACCGATCAACAGGCCGGCGGCGAACAGCACCAGCCGCAGATAACTGAGCAACATAGGGATGTCCTTATTCGGTCTGGCCATGGCTCACGCATTCACCGCGCCGCCACAGGCTCCACTGGCCCGGCTGGTAGCGGGTCCAGGTTTCGTTTTCGGTCAAGGGTTCAGTGGCGATCACCGTGACCACGTCGTTGGGCGTGGTTTCGGCCTGGAAGTCGACGATCACATCCACATCCTTCAGCCGCGCCGGGCCGAATGGGGCGCGCCGGGTGATCTGCGCCAGTTTGGTCGAGCAATAGCAGAACAGCCAGTCACCGTCGCTGAGCAGGCCGTTGAACACGCCCTTGCTGCGGTATTCGCTGCAGGCCTGGATCAGGATCGGCAGCAGTTCCTCGATTTCCACCGGCTCGGGAAAGGCGGCCCGCACCCGGTTCAGCAGGTCACAGAAAGCCGCTTCGCTGTCGGTATCGCCCACCGGGCGGTAGAAGCTGGCCTGGGGCTGGAAATCCGCCAACTGGCCATTGTGCGCAAAGCACCAGTTGCGGCCCCACAGCTCGCGGACAAAAGGATGAGTGTTGGCCAGGCAGACCTTACCGACGTTGGCCTGGCGGATATGGCCGATCACCACTTCGCTCTTGATCGGGTAACGCTGAACCAGGTTGGCCACTTCCGACTCGCTGCTGGCCGCCGGGTCCTGGAACAGGCGCAGGCCGCGGCCTTCATAGAAAGCGATGCCCCAGCCGTCGCGATGGGGGCCGGTGCGGCCGCCGCGCTGCATCAGCCCGGTAAAGCTGAAGACGATATCGGTCGGTACATTGGCGCTCATGCCCAACAACTCACACATGCTCGGACTCTCGCTTCAATGCCGGGGGCAGCGTTACAAACGCGGTTCGACCCGCGTATTCAGGGGGGTGCCGGCTGCAGGCTGGCGGCCGTAACGGTCATTGCCGGCGCCACCGAAGGGCTGGTCATCCTCCACTTCGGCAGCCTTGGCAGCAGCTTTCGCCGCTTCGTTGCGTTCCCGGCGCTCCCTGGCCGCGCGCTCGATGGGCCAGCGGATCAGCACGAACAGCAGGTAGACGCCAAAGGCGATCATGCCGTACATGAACAGGTCGGATACCGCACGCCAGGCGTTGTTGCCGACCTTGAAGGCTATATCCAATGCGGTGATGGCCACGGCCGGGGCAAATTTTTCCTTGACCGGGTCGATGATGGTCGGGCTGAACAGCAGCACCGCCACCAGCACTCGCAGCGGTTCGCGCAGCCAGCGCCACATCCAGCGGGTCAGGCGCATCCACACCAGCAGGCAGCCCAAGGCGGCGAAGGCATAGAGCCCCCAGGCGATCAGATAGTCGTTCTCGGTCATGGTGTCCATGGCAAGGCAGGCAAAGAGGCGCTTATGATAACGACTTTTGCCGTGTCAGGCTGCACCGCCGTCTGCCCAGCCCTCATTTGTCATCGCCCGAGAGCCACCCATGCCCTTAACCGCCAACGACAGCAGCGCCCCGATTGCCCACAAGGCCGAAGGCGCTGACCCGTATGCCTGGCTGCAGGAACGCGACACCGACGCGGTGCTCGATTACCTGAAGGCTGAAAACAGCTACCTGGACGCCCAGTTGGCGCATCAGGGGCCCCTGCGTGAAACGCTGTTCCAGGAGATCAAGGGGCGGATCCTCGAAACCGACCTGTCCCTGCCCTCGCCCTGGGGCCCGTACCTGTACTACACCCGCACCACCGCCGGCGACGAATACGCCCGCCACTACCGCTGCCCGCGCCCGGCGGACGACAGCCTGACGGTGGACGAAAGCCGCGAGCAACTGCTGCTGGACCCCAACGCCCTGGCCAATGGCGGCTTCTTCTCCCTCGGGGCCTTCAGCATCAGCCCCGACCACCAGCGCCTGGCCTACAGCCTCGACACCACTGGGGAGGAAATCTACACCCTGTTCGTCAAGGAGCTGGCCAGCGACAAAGTCAGCGAGCTGTCCTTCGACAACTGCGACGGCAGCATGACCTGGGCCAACGACAGCCTGACCCTGTTCTTCGGCGAGCTGGACGATACCCACCGCCCGCACAAGCTGTTGCGCTACCGGCTGGATGGCACCGCCGCCGAGGAAGTGTTCCACGAGCCGGACGGACGCTTCTTCCTGCATTGCTACCGTTCCAGCTCCGAACGCCAACTGCTGCTGTCCCTGGGCAGCAAGACCACCGGCGAGACCTGGGCCCTGGACGCCACGCAGCCCCAGCTGCCGTTCACTTGCCTGGCGCCGCGGGTCGAAGGCCATGAATACGATGTCGACCACGGCCTGCTGGACGGCCAATGGACCTGGTTCATCCGCAGCAACCGCGACGGCATCAACTTCGCCCTCTACCAGGCAGAAGACAACGGCGCGATCCCCGAGCAGGACGACTGGCAACTGCTGGTGCCGCACAACCCCGAAGTGATGCTCGACGGCGTGACCCTCAACGCCGGCGCCATGACCCTGAGCCTGCGCGAAGGCGGCCTGCCGATCATCGAAGTGCACCCCCGGGACCTGCCGGTATACCGCGTGCAACTGCCGGATGCGGCCTACAGCCTGCACGTGCAGAACAGCCTGGAGTTTTCCAGCGAGCGCATCCGCCTGCGCTACGAGGCCCTGAACCGCCCGGCCCAGGTGCGCCAGTTGCAACTGGCCGACGGCCAGCAGCAGGTGCTGAAGGAAACCCCAGTACTGGGCCCGTTCGACCCCGATGCCTACGTCAGCCAGCGCCTCTGGGCCACCGCCGCCGACGGCACCCAAGTGCCCATCAGCCTGGTGGTCAAGCGCGACTGCCTGGGCCAGCCGACGCCGCTGTACCTCTACGGCTACGGTGCCTACGGCGAAAGCCTCGACCCCTGGTTCTCCCACGCCCGCCTGAGCCTGCTCGATCGCGGCGTGGCCTTTGCCATTGCCCACGTGCGTGGCGGCGGCGAGCTGGGTGAGGCCTGGTACCGCGCCGGCAAGCAGGAACACAAGCAGAACACCTTCAGCGATTTCATCGCCTGCGCCGAACACCTGGTCGCCCAGGGCCTGACCAGCGCCCAGCAGTTGGCCATCAGCGGCGGCAGCGCCGGCGGCCTGCTGATCGGCGCGGTACTCAACCAGCGCCCCGAGCTGTTCAAGGTCGCTATCGCCGAAGTGCCCTTCGTCGATGTGCTCAACACCATGCTCGACCCGGAGCTGCCGCTGACCGTCACCGAATATGACGAATGGGGCAATCCCGAAGAACCCGAGGTCTACGCACGGATCAAGGCCTACGCGCCCTACGAGAACGTGCGCGCCCAGGCCTACCCTGCGCTCCTGGTGATCGCTGGCTACAACGACAGCCGCGTGCAGTACTGGGAAGCGGCCAAATGGGTGGCCAGGTTGCGGGCCACCAAGACCGACGGCAACCCGCTGCTGCTCAAGACCGAACTGGGGGCCGGCCATGGCGGCATGAGCGGGCGTTACCAGGGATTACGTGACGTAGCCCTCGAATACGCCTTTATCCTGAACATTCTGGGCCTGGCCTGAGGAACTCCCGGCGGCGTTCCTGTCTTAACCCAGAACGCCACCGGCAACCGCCGGACCGGGCCCGCGCCCGTGTAACAGACACAAGAAAAAGACCGTGACCCCATGTCCGAACCCACCTTACTGAACAACGAGATCCGCGACTGGCTGATGGACTGCGGCCTGTTCGACCAGTTGTTGCCCGCCGACTTCAACGCTGCGGCCGGCTACTTCAGCATCAGCAGCATCGCCGAGGGCGAAGCGATCTTTCATGAGGGCGATGCCGGCAGCTTCATGTGCATCATCCACAGCGGCCAGGTAGCTGTGCAAAAGCGCAACCACGACGGCCAGCCCCTGACCATCGCGACCCTGCGCAGCGGCCGGGCCTTTGGCGAAATGGCGGTGCTCGATGGCGAGCGACGTTCGGCTACCTGCGTGGCCGCCAGCCATTGCCAGTTGCTCAACCTGGGCAAGGACTCCCTGGAGAAGATGCTCAACGATGCGCCAAAGATCGCCGCCAAGATCATCCGCGCCCTGGCCGTGTCGCTGTCAAAGCGGCTGCGCATGGCCGACGGCCAGTTGCTCGCGCAGCAGATCTGAGCCCCGGGGTACCCTCGCCCGCTACATCCATCAACCCTGAACCTTGGGTTTGCTGTCGTTCTGCTCCAGCCCTGGCAGGGTCTGGTCCTTGGGCGGCTTGGGCATGTCGATCGGCGGCAGCAGGGGCGCGCTGCCACTGCTGCCGGCTTTCGGCGTGCTGGGCGGGGTGACTTGCGGATAAGGCGTAGGGGTCGCGGTACCCGGGGTGCCGAGGGTCGGCGCCGGGGTCACCACCGGGGCACTTTGCGGCTCGTCGGCCAAAGCCGGGCCGGCACCAAGCGCCAGGGCAGCGGTGAGGGCGAGCGCCGCTTGGGCAATCACCGTTAGAATAGTGCGCTTCATCAATGGCTCCATTGCTATTGTCTGGCGTCAGGCTACTCCCAACCGGGGCGTTTTGCCTTCCTCAATGAGATCTCCATGAAACGTTTCGTACTGCTGGACACTACTGCGATTCCTGAAAACGGCGGTGCCTTGTGCCTGTTCGAATACGGTGAGGATTTCGTCATCAAGATCCAGGGCGGCGACGGCGGCCAGTTGATGAACACACGCATGCACGGTTCCGAGGACGCCCTGGCGCAGATCCCTTGCAGCAAGGTCGCCGGGCGCCCGAACTCACGGGTGCTGATCGGCGGCCTGGGCATGGGCTTCACCCTGGCCGCGGCTCTCAAGCACCTGGGCAAGAGCGCCGAGGTGGTGGTCGCCGAGCTGGTGCCCGGGGTGGTGGAATGGAACCGTGGCCCGCTCGGCGAAAAGTCCGGCCGGCCGCTGCTGGACCCGCGCACGGTGATCCGCCTGGAAGACGTGGCCAAGGTCCTGCAGGCCGAGCCCCAGGGCTTCGACGCGATCATGCTCGACGTCGACAACGGCCCCGAAGGCCTGACCCAGAAAGCCAACAGCTGGCTCTACTCCAGCGCCGGCCTGGCCGCCTGCGCCCGGGCCCTGCGGCCCAAGGGCATTCTTGCGGTGTGGTCGGCCAGCGCCGACCGGCAGTTCTCCGAGCGCCTGCGCAAGGCCGGCTTCAAGGCCGAGGAAGTACAGGTCTTCGCCCATGGCAATCGCGGCACCCGGCACACCATCTGGATTGCCGAGAAGCTCAAGGCCTGAGCTAAACTTTGTCCATTACCGTCATTAGTCCTTCTACAAAGGTGAACCCATGAGTTCGTCCACTCCCCCGTCCAACACCGCCAAGCTGGACCGTATCCTTGCCGACGCCCAGCGCGACCGGGAAATGGGCTACCGCGACAAGGCGCTGAAAATGTACCCCCATGTCTGCGGCCGCTGCGCCCGGGAGTTCTCCGGCAAGCGCCTGAGCGAGTTGACCGTGCACCACCGCGATCACAACCACGACAACAACCCCCAGGACGGTTCCAACTGGGAACTCTTGTGCCTGTACTGCCACGATAACGAGCACTCGCGCTACACCGACCAGCAGTACTTCGGCGAAGGCTCCCTGAGCACCCCGAAAGTCGCCAAGGCGACCCACAACCCGTTCGCCGCCCTGGCCGGGTTGATGAAGAAAGACCCGGAGTAAGCACCAGCCGCCGGGCATATTGTGGCGAGCGAGCGTGCTCCCGTTCGGCGGCAAGGCAGCCGTAAACCCTGTGTCCCCGGCCGGCCTGCTATACCGCATTGGCCGGCGTCGGGAGCAAGCTCCCTCGCCACAACAAGCCACCGAGCCGTGGGCAATCCCCGTATAATCGCGCTCTTTTCCCCCAAGGCGCTTTGTTCGTGGCAAACAAAAGGTACAGTTGCATCGGTTTGTATAACCCCAAGTCACCGGAGAACGTCGGTTCGGTGATGCGCGCCGCCGGCTGCTATGGCGTCGCCTCGGTGTTCTACACCGGCAAGCGCTATGAGCGGGCCCGCGACTTCGTCACCGACACCAAGAAGGTCCACCAGGACATTCCGCTGATCGGCATCGACGACCTGAAGAAAATCCTCCCCCTGGGCTGCATACCGGTGGCCGTGGAACTGGTCGAGGGTGCCCGCCCACTGCCCGAATACACCCACCCGGATCGCGCCCTGTACATCTTCGGCCCGGAAGACGGCTCCCTCGACAAGGAAATCCGCGACTGGTGCGAGGACGTGGTCTACATCCCCACCACCGGTTGCATGAACCTGGCAGCGACAGTCAACGTGGTGCTCTACGATCGCCTGGCCAAGGGCAACAACACCCGCTCCGGTCCCAAGTTCTGAGCACACGCCGGTCATTGCCCGGGAACCTGTGACGCCTTCGTGCAGTCAGCCTTGTATCCCTTACCGCCCTTGGAGACAGATCATGAGCGAGCGCAAACAGCTGCAAACCATCGAGTCGACCCCGTTCCAGAGCCAGCCCACCCAGAATGTCCAGGGCTGGGAGCGCATCGGCTCGCTGGCCGGCGGCGTGGTGATGATGGGCAAGGGCCTGCGCCGTGGCGGCGTATTCGGCCTGATCCAGGTAGCCATCGGCGGCGTGGCCCTGGCCCGGGGCATCACCGGGCACAGCTCGGCGAAAAGCCTGCTGGAGAAAAGCCGCCAGGACATGAACAACGTGCGCAACAAGATCGAACGCGCTGCAGAAGAGCTGCGCAACCTGAAAGCCGATGCCGAAGCCGCCGGCCGCAACGCCAAGGCCGCCAGCAATGATGAAGTGAAGGTGCCCAAGGCCTGAGGCCGGGGCGTCCTCATGGACGCCTGGGCCCCAGCCGCGCCGGGTCAGCGCAGCAGGCTGGTGTCGAGGACCCTGGAGGGCTCGCCCAGCACGCTTTCACTGAGCTGGATGAATTCGGCGGTGCTGACGCTTTCCAGGCGCATCGCCGCTTGCAGGACATCGTCCAGGGAGCGCTTGTTGCGGGTCTTGAGGCGAATCTCCCGATCCAGCTCCTGCAATAGCAACACCGCCTTGGCCACTGTGGCGCTGTCCACCTGTTCGCCGCGCAGGCTGGTGACCTTGTGGCCGTCCCGGGCCAGGCGCTTCCCCAGCACCTGGTAACGTTCATCGCTGATGCCACCGGCACGGCGCAGCAGCTCGATGGCGTAGTACTGCGCCAGCCCTTCACTGATCCAGTCGCTGCGCTGGCTGTCGTTGATCCGTGCCAGAGATTGCACCAGCTCCCGCAGCAAGGGGCTGGCGCCGCTCTCGCTGACCAGCGGCAGGCGGCTGTGCAGGAACAGTGAATCGCGCCCGGCCAGGCTGCCGCGCCACATCGGATCGGCCGCGCCGACGATCAACAGCTTGCTCGGCTGGCGGGGAAACACCGCCTGCACCTGCGGCCAGACAAAGGTCAGCAGGGTCAGCACATCCATGCGCCGCATGCCCTGGCCCAGTGGCGAGACCACGCTGACGTCGGTTTCCCCCAGGCGCGTGCGGCGGCTGCCCAGGGTGCCGGCGAGCATCCAGCCGGCGGGACGGTCGAACAGCCGCGAGGGGTTGTCGATGCGAAAACGGTGCTTGCCGATCCGCGGCCAGGCGGTCTCGATGCTCTTCCAGCCGGCGGGCAGTTCGAAATCCAGGCGCGCCACCAGCTCGATGCCGTCCTGCTGGTCCAGGTGCGCCGGCGGCACCAGGGTTTCGCCGCGCAGCAGGGCCCAGTTGGCAGTACTGCGGCTGTCATAGCTGCCCTTCTTGATGCTGTGGTTCAGGCGTACCCGGTAGCTCAGGCTGGCCTTGCCGCTGGCCGGACGCCAGACCCCACGCTGACCGCCGGCACCGGCGGGGGCGGCCTGCCATTGGCCGTCGGCCTTGAAGTCGCTGTAGTCGCCGGTCGAGCCCAGATCGAAATCCAGGCTGCGCAGCGCCGCGCCGTCGGCCAGGGTCAGGCGCACTTCGGCCTGATCGCTCTGGGGCAGGAAGCGCACGTGATAATCCAGATCGACCTTCTTCGCCGCAAACGCCGATGCGCTCAATGCCAGCATCGCAGCGGCCAGCGCCAGCTTCGCCCCCACCCTCATACCCTCTCCTTGCTATTGAAACCTTGAAGCCGGCGCGGCGAACCCTCAGCCTGCGCGGAAAATCAGATGATCCTCCCAATCCTCTTCCGCCACGCTGCCTTCGGCGAGCATGCGGCCGGACTGGGAAATACGTTCGTGGTGCACCGCATCGCGGTCGCCGCACACCAGGTGGTGCCACAGGGGCAGGTCCTTGCCCTCGCTCACCAGGCGGTAGCCGCAGGTGGGGGGCAGCCACTTGAATTCGTCGGCCTTGCCCGGGGTCAGCTGGATGCAGTCGGGCACCGAGTCGCGGCGGTTGGGGTAATCGCTGCACTGGCAGGTCTTGAGGTCCAAAAGCTTGCAGGCGATGCGCGTGTAATAGACGCTGTTGTCGTCCTCGTCTTCAAGCTTTTGCAGGCAGCACAGACCGCAGCCATCGCACAACGACTCCCATTCGTCCTGGTCGAGTTGTTCGAGGGTTTTGCGTATCCAGAAAGGTTCGACTTTGGCGGCCATGGCTCAAGCATCAATATCCGAGGGTGAAAAGGCCGCCAGTCTAGTGCCGAAGAACCGGCGGGCCAAGCGCTGGCGACTGTCGGTAGGCCGGGACTTGTCAGCGGGCCATGGGCACAGTAGCTTTGCCCCTCGGACCGACCCGCGTCCGTGTGCCATTAACGCTTGACCGCGTTGCACCCGGCAAACCGCACGGGGTCAGGAATACCCCTTCGCTCAGCTCATCTGCGCTTGCCGGTTTATTCCACTCATCTCACATGCTGCCAGGAGTTTTTCCATGAGCGCCAACACTCGCGTTGCCGACTACGCCATCCACCCGCAGTTCACCCAGCGCTGGTCGCCCCGGGCCTTCACCGGCGAAAGCATCCCCGAAGAAACCCTGCTGAGCTTCTTCGAAGCCGCACGCTGGGCGCCTTCGGCCTACAACTCGCAGCCCTGGCGCTTCCTCTATGCCCGCCGCGACACGCCGAACTGGGAACGCTTCCTCGGCCTGCTCAACGAATTCAACCGTGGCTGGGCGCAACACGCTTCGGCCCTGGTGATCGTGATTTCCAAGACCACCTTCACCGTGCCCGGCGCCAGCGAGGAAACCCCGGCCCTGTGGCACACCTTCGACACCGGTTCGGCCTGGGGCCACCTGGCCCTGCAAGCCAGCCTCAGTGGCTGGCACACCCACGGCATGGCCGGTTTCGACCAGGAACTGACCCGCAAGGAACTGAAGATCCCCGAAGGCTATGCCGTGCACGCCGCCGTGGCCGTGGGCAAGCTGGGAGACAAGTCGACCCTGGCCGACTACCTCCAGGCCCGGGAAGAGCCAAGCCCGCGTCGCCCCCTGAGCGAAACCGTGGCCGAAGGCGATTTCAGCCTCTAAAGCCGCGATCGCCTCTGTAGGAGCGAGCTTGCTCGCGAAGCCCTGAAGGGCGCCGCGCTTGCCTGGCAAGCGCGGCTTTCGCGAGCAAGCTCGCTCCTGCGATCAGGTCCGTTTCAATAGCCCCGGGCGAAATCCACTTCGCCGCGCAGGGCCTGCCCAGCCTGATAAGCCCGCAGGTTGTCGACGAACAACTGCACCATCAATTCCGGCGAGGTCGGCGCCGAACTGTGGCCCGTCAGCAGCAAGCCCCAGGCGGTCCAGAACGGATGCCGTTGCGGCAAGGGCTCCTGGCGGCAGACATCGATCACCGCCCCCGCCAGATGCCCATCCTTGAGGGCCTGCACCAGGTCCGCATCGACCACCGCCACGCCCCGGCCAACATTGATGAACAACCCCGTGGGCTTGAACTGCTTGAACAGCGCCGCGTCGTACAGGTCGTGAGTGCTCGGGGTGTTGGGCAGCAGGTTGACCACGTAGTCCACCTCCCCCACCAGGCGCCCCAGGTCTTGCAGGCCGGCCACTTCGATAAAGGGCGCCTGCTCCCGGGGCTGGCTGGCGATGCCGTACAGCTTCACGCCAAACGGCAGGAGGAACTGCGCCACGCTCTGGCCGATGTCGCCGGTGCCGACGATCAGCACCTTGCGCCCCACCAGGCTCTGGCCCAGGCGGTTGTCCCACTTGCGCTCGACCTGGCTCACCAGGCGCGCCAGCACCTCGCGCTCATGGCCCAGGATGTAGGTCAGCACGTACTCGGCCATCACCTGGCCGAAGATGCCCACGGCCCGGGTCAGGCGGTAGTGCCGCGGCAGGCCGTCGGCCAGCAGCGGGGTAATGCCGGCCCAGGTGGATTGCAGCCACTGGGGCTGGTGCCCCTGGCGCAGCAGGGTGGCCAGCAGGTCCGGCTGCCCCAGCCAGACCGGACAATCCGCCGCCAACCGTGCCAGCTCGGCGGAGTCGCCACTGGTCAGCACTTCCAGCTCCGGGGCCGCCTGACGCAACAGGCGGGCATAAACAGCGTGATCGTGTTCGGCAATCAGAACGCGCATGGCTCAAACCTTAAAAAACGGTGCAGGCAGCCGCCGACGGAGAATCGCTCCATCGATCAAGGCGGCTGCCAGGTCAGTCAGTTGCACTTACAAGGAGGCCCGGGACCGGGCGCCTACAGGTCAGACCGGATCATTGCGACGCAGCAGCTCTTCGGGCAAGTGCTCGATGTACTCGTCTTCTGCCGGTGGCATCTGCAGGTGGTAGCCCTGCTTGTCGAGGTTTTCCAGCACCTGGTGGATGTCCTCGCGGGACAGCTTGCGCTCCGGGCTCAGCACCAGGTCGAAGGCATGTTGCGGCTTGCCGAAGGCCAGTAGCAGGTTTTCCGGCACGCGTTCCAGAGCCTCGCTTTTGAGCACGTAGAGGTACATCTCGTTCTTGCGCGGGCTTTTGTAGATGGAGCAGATACGTTTCAAGGCTGTTCTCCGGCGGTGGCCAGGCTGTCCAGCAGCGCCTGGCCCATCAATTCGCGGCGCCAGCCACGCAACGAATCAGGCAATTGGTAAGGCCCGTTGGGGAAGCCGCTCTTGAGCAGGCTCTCCAGGGTTTTCTTGCGCAGCATCACTTCCGGGGCGATCCCCAGGCGCTCGGCCTGGGCCTGGCCCACGGCCTTGAGGCGCTTGAGCAGGGCCGCGGCTTCGATCGGCAGGGGTTCGGGCACGGCCGGCGGCCATTGATCCGGGCCGACGCTGGCGGTGCGCTTGATCAGGTCGAGGAGGAACTCGCCGTCCTGGCGCACGGTACGCGGGTGCATGTCTTCGATCTTGGCCAGCGCCGACAGGTTGTCCGGCTGGGTCTTGGCCAAGGGCCACAGGGCATGCTCGCGCACGATACGGTTGCGCGGCAGGTTGCGGGCACGGGCCTCGCGCTCGCGCCAGGCACACAGTTCACGCAAGACCGCCAGCTGGGCGCGGGACAGTTTCCAGGCCAGCTTGGCTTCGCGGTAGACCTCGTAGGGGTCCACTTCGCGGCGCAGGTTGGCCACCAGCTCGGCGCCGTCTTCCAGCACCCAGCGGTACTTGTCCTCGGACAACCTGGG
This sequence comes from Pseudomonas protegens CHA0, assembly GCF_000397205.1. Lineage (NCBI taxonomy): Bacteria > Pseudomonadati > Pseudomonadota > Gammaproteobacteria > Pseudomonadales > Pseudomonadaceae > Pseudomonas > Pseudomonas protegens. Next base: position 1,709,949 of record NC_021237.1, on the reverse strand, counting down.
CCGCAGTTCGGTGAACACCTGGGCCAGGTGCACGGCGTCTTCGGCGGCGTAGCTGACCTGGGTTTCCGACAGCGGGCGCTGCAGCCAGTCGGAACGGGTCTCGCCCTTGGGCAGGTCGATGCCCAGGACTTCCTGCACCAGGCGCGAATAGCCCATGGAGAAACCCAGGTTCAGGTAGGCGGCCGCCAGTTGCGTGTCGAACAACGGCGCCGGCAGGCTGCCAGTCAGGCGCAGCAGGACTTCAAGGTCCTCGCTGCAGGCGTGCACCACCTTGACCACTGCCGGATTCTCCAGCAGGGCCGCCAGTGGCTGCCAGTTGTCGATGGTCAAAGGGTCAATCAGGTAGGCGCGCTGCCCATCGCCAATCTGCAACAGGGCGGCAATGGGATAGAAAGTGTCGACCCGCATGAATTCGGTGTCGAGGGCGACGAATGGCAACTGCTGCCACTGGGCGCAAAGCTGACCGAGGCTATCGTTGTCGCGAATCCAATGTATATCGATGGCCACACGGCTCTCCCTTGAAGAATGGCGCGCAGTATATATCGCCTCCGGCGATTTCCGAGCATTCACCCGACAAGAGCAAGTGAGAAACCATCTGCCGGAGGGCAAGAATAGTCCGAGACTCTGGGCTAACCCTGTTTTCTCAGCACATAGACCCGCGAAGGCGCCCAACCGGGCAGCAGGTCCCGATGGTCGAGCACTTCAAAACCGGCTTCGCGGAACTCCGCTTCCAGCTGCACCTTGCTGGCCAGCGGCAGCATGCCGGAGCTGGCAGAAGCGGGTCGGGCGATCTGCAACAGCGGTTCGATCCGCGTGGCCAGGATCACCGTGTCCCGGCTGACCCGGTAGAACTCGCGCAGCAGGGCCAGGCGATCCTCGCCCCGGGTCACGTGGGCAAAGAGTTGCATGCAGATGATGCAGTCCACCGCATTGGCCGACAGGCCGATATTGAACGCCGAGCTGTGAAAGGTCTTGACCCGCTTCAGCAGGCTGGCCGGGTGGTGGGTCTGGGCATGGTTCAACATGTCCTGGGAAGGGTCCGCCGCCAGAATCACCCGGTTGCCGTGCTCGCCCAGCACCGGCCAGTAGCGCCCGGCGCCACAGGCCACATCCAGGATCAGCCCCGGCTCGCCGGCTTCCTTCAGGGCGTGACGTACCAGGCGCGCCGTGCGCCAGACGGCCAGGCGTGCGCCGATCCCGGCTGGCCGGGGCTCGCGGCAGACGCGCGCGTGCTCCTGGTCGTAGCGCCGAGCGAACTCCAGTTCGATGGACGGTGGGGGATGGGACGACATGAACGGCGAACTCTTTTTGGAATCCAGGGGCCACAGGTTAACGTGCCATTCGTGAAAAAAAGGTCGAAAGCCCGCATCGCCTTCCGGCACCGGTACTTGCCTTGCCTGGCCGGCGGCTGGCGCCAATAATGCTCCGCCCCCCTGCCCCTCAAGGAACGATTCCATGCTCCCGCGCCTGCTGTTGTGTACCCTGCTGGGCCTCAGCGCCCCAGCCCTGAGCTTCGCCCAGGAGCCCTCCTCGCACCTGGACCAGGTGATCGAGCGCGGCCACCTGACGGTCTGCACCACCGGCGACTACAAGCCCTACAGCTACCTGCGCGACGACGGCCACTACGAAGGCATCGACATCAGCCTGGCCGAATCCCTGGCCGAGAGCCTCGGGGTGCGGGTGAAGTGGGTCAACACCACCTGGAAAGGCCTGATGGCGGACTTCCAGAGCCAACAGTGCGACATCGCCGTCGGCGGTATTTCGGTGTCACTGGAGCGGCAGAAAAAAGCCTTCTTCAGCCAGCCCCTGGGCATCGACGGCAAGATCCCCCTGGTGCGCTGCCAGGATCTCAAGCGCTACCAGACCCTGGAACAGATCAACCAGCCCGAGGTGCGCCTGATCGAGCCACCGGGCGGCACCAACGAAATCTTCGCCCGGGCCCACCTGCCCAAGGCCAGCCTGACCCTGTTCGCCGACAACGTGACGATCTTCGATCAGTTGCTGACCCACCGCGCCGACGTGATGATCACCGACGCCTCGGAGGCGCGCTTCCAGCAACGGCACAAGCCGGGGCTGTGCGCAGTCAACCCCGAGCGCTATCTGCAATACAGCGAGAAGGCCTTTCTCCTGCCCCGGGACGATGTGGCCTGGAAAAGCTACGTCGACCAATGGCTGCACCTGAGCAAGGCCACCGGCGCCTACGACCGGGTGGTCAATCAGTGGCTGGCCGCGCCCTCGTCCTGATCCAGCAGCAGCTGCCGGAAAGCCTGGCAGGCGGCGCTGCGATAGGCGCCCTTGCGCCCCAGCAGCACCACGCTGCGCGGCGCCGGTGGTGACTGCAAGGCCAGGGTGCGCAGCCCCGGCTGCTCCCGGGCAATGGAGCTGGGCAGGATGGTCGCCAGTTGCCCGCGCCGGACCATCTCGACAATCGCACTGACCGAATTGGCCTCGGCGGCGATCGGCGGGGCAATGCCCTGCTGCCGGCAATACAGGTCGATGTGCCGGCGGGTGGCGAAGTCGGCGCTGAGCAGCACCAGGGGCTGGCGGCCCAGGGCCTCGGCACTCAAGGGCAGGCGCTCGGGCTGCGGATACTGCGGGCCGACCATCAGGCTCAGGGTCTCGATGAACAGCGCCTGACTCTCGATCTCCGCCAGGTGCTCGCCGGCGAAGGCGATACCCAGGTCCAGGCGGTCTTCGGCCAGGGCCGCCTCCAGGCGGTCCTGGGTCATTTCCTCGATGCTCAGGCCGATTCCCGGGTGCTGCCGGTAAAAGCGGCTGAGCAAGGGCCCGGCCAGGTAGGCGGTAAAGGTCGGGGTCAGTGCCAGGCGCAGCGAGCCGCGGCTCAGGTCCTGCACATCGTGGATCGCCCGCCTGGCCGCCTCCAGGTCCTGCAGGGCGCGGCGGGCATAGGCGACATAGGCCTGGCCGGCATCGGTGAGGCGCACGCTGCGCCCGGAACGGTCGAACAGCGGCGCCCCCAGGCCCTCCTCCAACTGCTTGATCTGTTGCGACAGGGTCGGCTGGGACACATGCAGCGCCTCGGCAGCCCGGGTGAAGTTGCAATGCTCGGCCACGGCCAGCAGGTAACGGATGTGACGCAACAGCATGGGGAATTCCAACTATAGGCTGTACTTATGGAAAGCATAATAAGCCGGTCTTGGACGCTATAGCTGAAAACTTCCATCCTTGCCCCATCAGCGACGCAAGGAGAACCCCATGCAGAACATCATCGACGGCTTCCTCAAGTTCCAGCGCGAAGCCTTTCCCCAACGCAGTGAACTGTTCAAGCAACTGGCCAGCACCCAGAACCCCGGCACCCTGTTCGTCACCTGCTCCGACAGCCGGGTGGTGCCCGAACTGCTGACCCAGCAAGAGCCCGGCGACCTGTTCGTGATCCGCAACGCCGGCAACATCGTGCCCAGCTATGGCCCCGAGCCGGGCGGCGTATCGGCCACCGTGGAATACGCGGTGGCAGTGCTGGGGGTGAGCGACATCGTCATCTGCGGCCACTCCGACTGCGGCGCGATGACCGCCATTTCCACCTGCAAGTGCCTCGACCACCTGCCCGCCGTGGCCAACTGGCTGCGCCATGCCGAGTCGGCCAAGGTGATCAATGCCGCCCGCCAGCACGCCTCGCCCGCCGAGCACCTGGACGCCCTGGTGCGCGACAACGTGATCGCCCAACTGGCCAACCTCAAGACCCATCCTTCGGTGGCCCTGGCCCTGGAACAGGGCCGGCTCAACCTGCATGGCTGGGTCTATGACATCGAGAGCGGCGCCATCGTCACCCTCGACGGCAACACCCAGCGTTTCGTCTCCCTGGCCGAGTACCCGCACACCTGTGCCCTGGCCAGCCAAGCTTCCAGCGCTGCCTGAGCAGCCCCCGTTTCGTCACTCAAGAGGAGTCACCCCATGCTGCAATCCCAATTCGCCCAAGCTCCACGCCTGGCCCTGGCCGACACCATCATCGACGCCAAGGCGCGCAAGAACCTGTCGTGGCAGGACCTCACCGACGGCACCGGGCTGAGCCTGGCTTTCGTCACCGCCGCCCTGCTGGGCCAGCACGCCCTGCCGGCCACCGCCGCCGACCTGGTGTGCGACAAGCTGGGCCTGGACCAGGACGCCAGCCGCCTGCTGCAGAGCATTCCCCTGCGCGGCAGCATCGCCGGCGGCATCCCCACCGACCCGACCGTGTATCGCTTCTATGAAATGCTCCAAGTCTACGGTTCGACCCTCAAGGCCCTGGTCCACGAGCAGTTCGGCGACGGCATCATCAGCGCCATCAACTTCAAGCTGGACATCAAAAAGGTCGAAGATCCGGAAGGCGGTTCCCGCGCAGTGATCACCCTGGACGGCAAGTACCTGCCGACCAAGCCGTTCTGACCCCGGGTTGCAGGTTGCTCCAGCGGTAGGTGCCTGCCGGGCGTGCGTATCGTCCGGTTTGCGGCCCTGCGGCCCGGATCGCAGCCTGCGGCAGCGGCTACAGGTCCGCGGTGTTATTTAGTTTTTAAATAACACCGCGGACTTTCTGATTTGCCCCCACTCCAGACCGAGCCGCCTAATCGGGTCCTTGTTTGTTGAAGGTCCGACCATGGAAAACGTTCGTGCAACTTCCCGCCCCGCACTCTGGCTGATGGTCAGTGTGATTCTGGTGGCGCTCAATCTGCGTCCGTCGATGGCCGCCGTCGGCCCGCTGCTGTCGGGCATTCGCGGCGATATCCCCTTGAGCTTCAGCCTGGCTTCCCTGCTGACCATGCTGCCGGTCATGGCCATGGGCCTGGCGATGTTCTTCGGCATGGGCATCAGCCAGCGCCTGGGCGAGCACCGCACCGTGGTCCTGTCGCTACTGGTCATCGGCCTGGCCACGGTCTCGCGGCTGTTCATGGACTCGGCGGCCGAGCTGATTCTCAGCGCGGTGCTGGCCGGCATCGGCATCGCCCTGATCCAGGCACTGCTGCCGGCGCTGATCAAGTCGCGCTTTGCCGACAATGTCTCGTTGTTCATGGGCCTGTACGTCACCTCGATCATGGGCGGTGCAGCACTGGCCGCGTCCTTCTCCCCCCTGGTGATGAACCACAGTGGCAGTTGGCGCCTGGCCCTGGCGATCTGGGCCGCCCTGGCGCTGCTGGCCCTGGTGTTCTGGTACGCCCAGCGCGCGGCCCTGCCCAGGCTGCCGGGCAAAGGTGGAGCACGGGAGTCCTTTGCCGGTAATCGCCGGGCCTGGCTGCTGGCGGTGTTCTTCGGCCTCGGCACCGCTTCCTACACCTGCGTGCTGGCATGGCTGGCGCCCTACTACGTGGAGAACGGCTGGAGCGAGCAGAACGCGGGCCTGTTACTGGGCTTTCTCACCGCCATGGAAGTGATTTCCGGGCTGGTCACCCCGGCCATCGCCAACCGCAGCCAGGACCGGCGCCTGGTGCTGGTGGCCCTGCTGGTACTGATCATCGCCGGCTTCTGCGGCCTGATCCTCAGCCCCAAACACCTCAGCCTGCTGTGGCCGTGCCTGCTGGGCCTGGGAATTGGCGGGCTGTTTCCCATGAGCCTGATCGTCTCCCTGGACCACCTCAGCGACCCGCGCCGCGCCGGTGGCCTGACCGCTTTCGTGCAGGGCATCGGCTACCTGATTGCCGGGCTGTCGCCGTTGCTGGCGGGCATGATCCGCGACCAGCTGGGCAGCTTTGAATGGGCCTGGTGGTCACTGGCCGCGGTGATGCTGGTGATGATCCTCATGGTGCTGCGCTTCGATCCGAAACATTACCGCCAGCACATCCGCTGAGCCGGGGGAGGCCATCATGAACCCGGCGAACTTCACCCAGGCCAACCTTGGCATGCTGCTGTGGGCGGTGCTGATTGCCGCTTCGTTCTTTGCCGCCGCCGAGGTCAGCCAGGCCATCGACCCGGTGCTGCTGACTGCCCTGCGCCTGTTGTTCTCGGCGCTGATGTTCGTGCCTCTGTTGTGGCTCAAGGGTTCGGCGCCCATGACCCTGGCCGGCTTGCGCGCCCATGGGCTGCTGGGCCTGCTGCTGGCGCTGTATTTCGGTTCGCTGTTCGAAGCCCTGCGCTATACCTCGGCGGTCAACACCGGGACCCTGTTCACCCTGGTGCCGCTCCTGACCCTGGTGTTCGAAGCCTGGCTGCTGCCTGGCAGCGGCCTGCGGCGCCGCCTGCTGCCGATGCTGGTGGCGGGGGCCGGGGCGCTGCTGCTGATCCTCAAGGGCGGCGCGCCAGGGCAATTGCCGTCGCTGTACGCCATGGGTATCTACGCCCTGGGCTGCCTGGCCATGGCCGCCTACTCGCCGCTGAGCCAGCGCTTCAAGGCCGGCAGCCTGCAAGGGCGCAGCCCGGCGGCCATGACCTTCTGGAACATGCTGTTCGGATCGCTGTTCCTGTTTGTCGCCAGCCTGGCCAGTGGCGGCTGGCGCAGTGCCGCGCTACTGCGCGGCAACGACCTGCTGTGGCTGCTGTACCTGGCGCTGTTCGCCACCCTGGCAACCTTCTGGCTGCTGCATCGGGCCATCGGCGTCATCGCCCCGTCCACGGTGATTTCCTACATCTACCTGAGCACCCTGTTCCTCACGCTGTTCCACTGGTTGTGGCTGGGCCAGGGGCCACAGTTGACAGAAATGCTCGGCGCCCTGCTGGTGGCCCTGGGCATGCTCGGCCTGGTGCGCGGCAGCCGCCCGACAGCCGCGGCGGCCTGAAATCTACCCGGGACAAGCACCATTGCAGTGCGCGAAACTGCGCAGGTCGTGTTATCGGACATTTATGTCCCGATGCTGTCCGCGAATCCCCGCCCCGGGCATTTAATTAGGACGATCGTTCCGCTAGCATCGATCCGGTTTGCGCGCCACCGGCGCCAGGTGCTCAGCGGGATGGAACGGATGCTCATCAGCAATGTGCTCAGAAAACTCGACATGCAGGACCTCATGGTCTTTATCGCGGTGTACGAGCAAAGCAGTGTCACCGGGGTTTCGGAAACCCTCTGCGTCAGCCAGTCGACCGTCAGCTACTGCCTGAAGAAACTGCGCAACGGCTTCGAGGACGAACTGTTCATCAACACCCGCACCGGCATGCGCCCGACCTACAAGGCCACCAGCATGTACAACCACGTGCTGAGGATCCTGGAGAGCATCAACCTGTGCCACAGCGGTGTGCCGGCCTTCGACCCGACCCGCCAGGCCGTGACCTTCAATCTCTGTGCCCCGGAATACTTCGAGCTGTTGATCCTGCCGCGCCTGCTCAAGGGCTTCGACTACGCCGACCTGCCGGTGACGGTCAACGTGCAGAAGCTGGAAAGTGATATTCCCGCCGAGGACCTGCGCGATGGCAGCGTCGACCTGGTGATCTGTTTCGGGCCCGACTTCCATCGCCGCCACGCCGACTTCAAGTCGCAGATGCTGCTGGAGGACGACCTGGTGTGTGTCTTCGACAAGCGTGCGACCCCGCCCAGGGAACCGCGCTTCAGCCTGCAGTCGTTCATCGAGCGGCGGCACGTGTTTCCCACGCCCTGGACGTCGGACAGCAACATGGTGGACGGCTGGCTGGCGCGCCAGGCCCACAAGCGGCAGATCGTCGCCCGCTCCAACAGCTACAGCGCAGCGCTGAAGATGATCACCGGCACCGACTTCCTCCTCACCCTGCCCCGGCGCATCCAGGCACTGCTGGCCAACGAGGCAGTGTTCAACCATTGCGAGGCCCCCAGCGGCCTGCCGGGATTCAGCCTGGACATGCAGTGGAGCCAGCACACCGATCAGGACAGCGCGCAGACCTGGTTCCGTGAACAGATAGTCAAGGTCTGCGCCGAGCAGGGGCTGGCCTGATCCTCAGCGGCCGACGGCGGCCTTGCTGTAGGACGCGCGGTCGATATCGACGATCTCCACGCACAGTTGCACCTGGACATCCGCCGGCCATGGCGCCAGATCCTGCAACACCGCCAGCAGGCTCTCGGACAACTGCTTCTTGACCTCTGGCGAACGGCCGCTGAGCAAGGCCAGCTTGACGTGGACAAAGCCGCGCTCGCCAATCCCGGTGCCGACCCGGAACGCTTCGACCTTGACTGCACGGCTCTTGATGTCGAACTCGTCGGAGAACTGCCCGGACGCCACCAGCCCATGATTGAGTCGCAGCAGCGCCTTGTCGACGTCCAGTTGCGGCAGGTTGGCGGTGTATTCCATATGCAGGTGCGGCATGGCAAAGCTCCCGGTCAGTCAGGGGTAAAAAGGCGCTCCATACTACACAACCCGCCCCACGCCGCCGCAGTAGCCGTTAGCCTCATTGCCTGGACGCCGCCCTTTCCCGCAGGGCCAGGGTTTCCCAGGCCGCCACCAGCAGCATCACCAGGGTGGTCAGGCTGCCCAGCGCCAGGGCGGAAAACCACTGGTTCCAGGCCGCGGGCAACAACAGCAGCAAGGCCGCGAGCCCGGCCAGGTGCGACAGCGGCGGCAACGGCCGCTCGTTCATCACCCACTTGAACAGCGCGCAACCGAGCAGGAACAGCCAGGGCCCGCCGACGATCACCAGCACCGCGGCCTGGCTGGCATGCTGCGGGTGCACCAGCACCAGTTCGTCGGCCACCGCACTGACGATGATCCCGGCGACGATCAGCACATGCAGGTAGGTGTAGGCAATACGCGCCTGGCGCCCCGGGTCGCTGGAGTGGGCGATGCGGTGGTGGGCACGCTCGGCGCCGCTGTCGAAATACACCCACCACATGGCAATGCTGCCCAGCACCGCCACCACGAAAGCCAGTACCCCTTCGGCACTGGTGGCCAGCTCGGCGAAGGTGGCGCCGGTGACCAGCAGGGATTCACCCAGGGCGATGATCACGAACAGAGCGCAGCGCTCGGCCATGTGGTTGCCTTCGACATTCCAGTCCTCCAGGGTCGAGCGGCCGAGCCCCGGCACCCAGAAATACAGTGACGGCGACAGCACCTCGATGGCCAGGGCCAGCCCCCAGCACGCCAGGCGCTGCGGGCCTTCGAGCAGGCCACCGGTGATCCAGAAAACGCCCGAGAACATCAGCCACAAGAGGATCCGCTGGAAGTTGCGGGTCATGTTCAGCGGCTCGCCGCGCACCGCCCACAGCGAATAGGCGGTGCGCCCCACCTGCATGAACACATAGGCGCCGGCGAACAGCAGCCCACGCTCGCCGAAGGCCTGGGGAATCGACGAGGACAGCAGCAACCCGGCCACCATCAGCACGAACAGGCCGAGGCGGATCGGCAGGGCTTCCGGGTCCAGCCAGTTGGTGATCCACGAGGTGAAGATCCACACCCACCACACCGCCACCATCAGCAACGCCACCTGCAGCGCTCCGCCCAGGGACAGATGAGCCAGCAGGGAGTGGGACAGTTGGGTCACGGCAAACACGAACACCAGGTCGAAGAACAGCTCGACCATGCCAACCTTGCCGCTGTCGTGGCTGCCACGCCCACGCAACAGGGAACGGGAACGACTCATGGGCACACTCCACCGATCAATGTTTCAACAGACGATCCACACAGCAAAGCAGCCGCCTGTGCCTATGCCAAGCTGGCGGCCTCCGTTCACTGCGCCGCTGCCGTAGGCTGCGACCCGGTCCGCAGGACTGGCAAGGCCCCCACCCGATCCGCCAGGCATACCGCATGGGCAGGTTTGGGGCCCGCTGCGCGGTCCATCGCAGCCTGCGGCAGCGGCTGCAAGGCACGATTAGCTCGCGAGGGGCGCCCGCTCGCTCATGAAGGCTTCCAGCCGCGAGCGCAGCCAGCGTTCGGCGGGGTCGGTGTCCACATGGCTGAGCCAGACCATGGACAGGTCCAGGGTCGGGGTCTTGAACGGAAACGGCTCACAGTACAGCTGCCCCGAGGCGGCCATGGCGGCGGCGGCATAGTCGGGCAGGCTGGCGATCAGCTTGGTGCCGGCGAGCAGGGCCGGCAGCGAGCTGTACTGGGGCACCGACAACACGACCTGGCGGGTGCGGCCGATCTCCGCCAGCCACTCATCGGCGAAGCCGGCGACATTGGCGGTGTGGGACACCAGCACATGGGGCCGCGCGCAGTACTCGTCGAGGGTCAGCGGTGTATCGCTGGCATCGGCCCGCAGCACGCTGGGCTGGATATGCCGCAGCAGCTTGCGCTTGGCGTTGGCCGGCAGGCCGCGGGTCTGGCTGATGCCCACGGTGATATCGCCGGACGCCAGCAGGTCGGGAATCCGCCAGTAGTCCACATGCTGCACCACGACCACCACTTGCGGCGCTTCCTGGCGCAGGGCCCGCAGCAGGGGGGGCAGCAGGCCGAACTCGACGTCGTCGGACAGGCCGATGCGAAAGGTCATGGTGCTGCTGGCGGGATCGAAATCGTGGGTCAGGCTCAGGGCCGAGGACAGTGCGTCCAGGGCCGGCGACAGGTGCTGGATGATCTGCTCGGCACGGGCCGTGGGCTCCATGCGATGGCCGACGCGAATGAACAGCGGGTCGTTGAACATCGCCCGCAGGCGGTTGAGCGCGGAACTGATGGTGGGCTGGCCGAGGAACAGCTTCTCCGCCACCCGGGTGACATTGCGCTCGAGCATCAGCGCCTCGAACACCACCATCAGGTTGATATCGGCCTTGCGCAGTTCATTGCGATTCATTGATGTTGCCCCCGGTCCCCAGACGGGAAGCAGTGTAGAAAGGCCGGAGGGCTGGCGTCCAGGCAAGATCTGCCAAGCGACGCCGCCCCCGGGCAGACCTCAGGCGGAGTTTCTCGCCAGCCCGCTCGCCCTTTGCTCACAGCGGTCCTCCTGGCCCTGGCGCAAACGCAGGGCCGCCAATGCCGCCACCAGCAGCACCAGGGCAATCACCTTGAGGCCATTCATGGCATTGCCGGTGCTCATCTCGATCGCGCCCATCACCGAAGGGCCGACAAAACCGCCCAGCAGCCCGCAGGAATTGACGAAGCCCAGGCCACCCGCCAACGCCGCGCCTTTGAGCCGTGAAGCCGGGTACAGGAAGATGATCGACTGCACCACGAAGAACATCAGCGCCGCCACGCAGAACCCCAGCAGGCTGAACACCGGCCCGGAAAACGCCGCGATCGACAGCCCCGCCGCCATCACCAGCAAGCCACAGACCAGCAGGCGCCGCGAGCGTTGCGGGCTGTTGGCCAGCCGGGGCAAGGCGATAGCCCCGACGGCTGCGGCGATCCAGGGCAGCGAGGTCAAAAGGCCAACGCTCATGATGCTCAGGTTGCCGTACTTGCCGATGATGCTGGGGAGGAAAAAGATCACGGTGTAGATGGTGATCTGATGGCAGAAGTAGACAAAGATCGCCAGCAGGATCTGTGGCGTGAAGCATTGCCGGAACGAGTGCCCGCCCTGCCCCGCGCCCTCGTCGGCTTCCCGGGCCAGGCGCTGTTCGATGGCCGCCGCTTCCTCGGCGCTCAGCCAGGGAGCACGGCTCGGGCGGTCCGGCAGGCGCCGCCATACCACCCAGGCGAAGAACACCGCCGGCAGGCCTTCGAGCAGGAACATCCACTGCCAGCCGTGCCAGCCCAAAAGGCCGTCCATCTTCATCAGCGCCGCGCCCAGCGGGCCGCCAATGATATTGGCCAGGCACACCCCCAGCAGGAAATAGCCGGTGGCCCGGGCCCGCTGCTGGCGGTCGAACCAGTAGGTCAGGTACAGCATGACCCCGGGAAACAGCCCGGCCTCGGCGATCCCCAGCAGCAGGCGCAGCACATAGAAGGAGGTCTCGCCCTGGACGAAAGCCATGGCGGCGGAGATCAGCCCCCAGGTCACCATGATCCGGGCGATCCAGAAGCGCGCGCCGACCTTGTGCATGATCAGGTTGCTCGGCACTTCGGACAGCGCATAGGTGAGGAAGAACAGTCCGGCCCCCAGCCCGTAGGCCGCGGCGGAAATCCCCAGGTCCACATCCAGCTGATGCTTGGCCAGGGCGATATTGGTGCGGTCGAGAAAACTCAGGACATAGGCCGCGATCAGCAGCGGCATCAGCTTGAGGAACATCAGCCGGGTCAGTTGTTGCGGGTCCCGGGGCGGCGCGGCGGTTGCAGTGTTCATGGGCATATCCCTTTGTAATTGTTATGCGGGATCGCCAGCGCCCGGAAGGCGCCGGCAGCGGGCCTGCGGGGCTTAGAACGCGACCTGGTCGCGTCCCTTGAGCCCGAGCAGGGTGCGGGCTTCGTCCGCCGTCGCCACCCGGCCGCCCAGGGCCTCGATGACGCTGCGGATGCGTCGTACCTGGTCGGCGTTACTCGCCGCCAGCTTGCCGGGGCCGTCCCACAGCGAGTCCTCCAGGCCGACCCGGGCATGGCTGCCCATGGCCAGGCCCATGGTCGCCAGGGGAATCTGGTTGCGCCCGGCGCCGAGGATCGACCAGTGATAGGCATCGCCGAACAGCCGGTCAGCGGTGCGGCGCATGTGTGCCAGGTCCTCGGGGTGGCCGCCGATGCCGCCCCGCAGGCCGAACACCGACTGGATGAACAGCGGCGCCTTGAGCAGGCCGCGCTCCAGGAAATGCGCAGCGGTGTAGAGGTGGCCGATGTCGTAGCACTCGATCTCGAAGCGCGTGCGGTTCTCGGCACAGGCGCTGAGGATATGGGCGATATCGCGGAAGGTATTGCGGAAAATCCGGTCGTCGCTTTCCTCCAGGTACGGCCGCTCCCAGTCGTGCTTGAACTCGGTGAAGCGGTTGAGCATTTCGTACAGGCCGAAGTTCATCGAGCCCATGTTCAGCGAGGCCAGTTCCGGCTTGAACTCCAGCACCGGTTGCAGGCGCTCCTCGACACCCATGGTCGGCGCGCCGCCGGTGGTGAGGTTGATCACCACGTCGCAGGCGGCCTTGATCTGCGGCAGGAAGCGCCGGAACAGCTCGGGGTCCTGGCTCGGCCGGCCGTCCTCCGGGTCCCGGGCGTGCAGGTGGACGATGGCCGCCCCGGCCTCCGCGGCGGCGATGGCCTCGGCGGCGATCTCCCCGGCCGTGACCGGCAGGTGGGGCGACATGGACGGGGTATGAATGGCACCGGTAACGGCGCAAGTGATGATGACGGGTGTTTTTCCAGGCATGACGGTACTCCGACTTTTATTCTTGATGAAAAAAATCCCAGGGTGTCGCTACAGGTTTCAGCGCCGGCGGTCCTCGCCGGCGCGGCCAGCCGGCGGGAGCTAGAGGTATTCGACGTTGCCGTCGACGCTGATCGCCTGGCCAGTGACGTTGCATGCCGCCGGCGAACAGAGGAACAGCGCCATGGCCGCCACGTCTTCGGCACTGACCATGCGCTTGAGGGAGATCTTCTCCAGGTACTGCTCGCGCATCTGCGCCACCGGTACCCCGGTCTGTTCGGCCCGGGCCTGGATCACCGCCTCCATCCGCGGCCCCTCGACTATCCCCGGCAACAGCGCGTTGACCCGGATATCGCTGGCACCCAGCTCCGCCGCCAAAGACTTCATCAACCCGACAATCGCCCATTTGGTAGCGGCATAAGGCGTGCGCCAGGCGTAGCCCAGGCGCCCGGCCACGGAGGCGATGTGCAGCAGGTGGGCCTTGTCCGAGGCCTTGAGCAGGGGCACCGCGTGGTGGGCGAAGCGGTATTGCGCGGTCAGGTTGATATCGATGGTGCGCTGCCAGTCGGCATCGCTGACGGCATCGATGCCCGCGGTCGGCCCGGCAATGCCGGCGTTGTTGACCAGCACATCGAGGCCACCGAAGTGCTGCACCTGAAGCTTGAACAAGGCTTCGATCTGCGCCGGGTCGGCGACATCGGTACGGGTTGCCAGGGCCTCGGGGTAGCGATCGCGAAAGGCCGCCAGGGCCGCTTCGCTGACATCGCACACATGCACCTGGGCGCCGGCTTCAAGGTAGGCAGCGGCCAGCACTTCACCGATGCCCGCCGCGCCACCGGAAATCATCACCCGCAAGCCCGGATAAGGCTGCAAACGCTGAAGGATGCTCATGCCCGGCCTCCTTTACGCTGTGCTGCACCGTCGCTCTTGGCCAGCAGGCGGCCCAGGGAATCCGCCGCCTGCATGATGTCGTCGGTGACCGCTGCTCGCGCCGCCGGGCCATCGCCGGCGACCAGGGCCTCGACGATTCGGTTGTGGGCTTCCATGGAACGTTGCAGGTGGGCCTTGTCCGGCGCCACCAGGGCGAAGCAGGGGCCCATGTGCAGCCAGAAGTTCTCCACGGCGGCCATGGTCAGTTCGGCCCGGGCCACCGCATAGATGCGCCGGTGGAAAGCGAAGTTGGTCCACAGGTAGCGGGAGACATCCACCTCGTCGGCGGCCTTCTGCATCTGCCGGCAGAGATCGGCGATCTCCTGCATATCGGCCTTGTGCAGATGCTGCACGGCCTTTTCCGCCAGCAGCCCCTCCAGGGCCACCCGTGCATCACGGATTTCCCGCAGGCGCTCCACCGTCATCATGCGTACCCGCAGGCGGGAGGTTTCCGTGACCTCGAAGGCATTTTCCGCACTCAAGCGCTGCAGGGCTTCGCGCACCGGCATCGGGCTGGAACCCAGGGCTTCGGCCAGGCCACGAATGGTCAGTTTCTGGCCGGGCTGGAATCGGCCACTCATCAAGGCTTCGCGAATCTGTCGATACACCTGTTCCTGCAAGGTATCGCGAGAAACCTGACGCAAGGTAGGCAGGGGGATAGGACCTTCGGACATGGGGGTGACACCTGTGTTGTGATTCTTGTGGGCAGCAATATGTGATCACAAATCAAATATGTCAAATATTCATCCTCACGTCTCTGAAGCAATCAAGGGCTTAAATCAAGTAAAAAGAATCTTTTTATTCCGCACTGCGAAACATCATTCCGTATTGACCCACTAATTTATTGATGACAGGATTATTTTCACCAGCCGATTCAAACAGCGGAATCCAATCCTGATTTCCGTTCAGCGCCCGGAGCCCCTGGGCAACCATCGGCCTCACGCTGCCCTTTCCTCGGGAGACTGCTGCAATGAGTCGCGACACCGCCCAGCCCTCTGTGGCATCCGCCCTGCACGGCAACATTCTGGTCCTGACCCTCGACAACCCACCGGTGAACGCCCTTGGCGTGGAGGTCAGGCGCGGGCTGCTGGCCGCCCTGGACAGCGCCGCCGACGATCCGACGGTGGCCGCCATCCTGCTGGTCGGCGCCGGGCGCCACTTCTGTGGCGGCGCCGATATTCGCGAATTCGGCCAGACGCCCCAGGCCCCGGCATTGCCAGCGGTGGTCAAGCGCATCGAGGACAGCGCCAAACCGGTGGTGGCGGCCATCCAGGGCGTGGCACTGGGAGGCGGCCTGGAAGTGGCCCTGGCGGCCCACTACCGCCTGGCCCTGGGCAGCGCCCGCCTCGGCCTGCCGGAAGTGCTGCTCGGCCTGCTGCCCGGGGCCGGTGGCACTCAGCGCCTGCCACGCCTGATCGGTGCCCGGGCGGCCCTGGAACTGATGCTCAGCGGCCGTCACCTGAATGCCCGGGAGGCCCTCGACCTGGGGGTGGTGGACCGCCTGGCGGAGGGTGAGGATACCCTGGCTGCCGGCCTGGCCTATGCCCGCGAGCTGGTGGACAGCCATGCCGGCGTGCGGCGCACCCGGGACGCCCGGGCCCTGGGCGATCAGCATCGGCAACGCGAACAGATCAACGCCGCCCGCGAACAGCTCACGCACAAGGCCAAGGGCCTGCTGTCGCCGCAGAACATCATTCGTGCGGTCGAGGCGGCCCTTGACCGGCCCTTCGATCAAGGCCTGGAGGAAGAACGCCGGCTGTTCCAGGAATGCCTCGACAGCCCGCAGCGTGCCGGGCTGGTACACGCCTTTTTCGCCGAGCGCGAAGTGCTCAAGGCCCCGGAAACCCGCATCGCCCAGCCTCGCCCCATCGAACAGGTGGCCGTGGTCGGCGGCGGCACCATGGGCGCCGGCATCGCTGTCTCGGCCCTCGACGCCGGCCTGCAGGTCACCATGATCGAGCGCGACCAGCAGGCCCTGGACCGCGGCCGGGGCAACGTCGAGAAGGTCTATGACGGGCTGATCGAAAAAGGCCGCCTGGATGCCGCCGGCAAGGCCGCGACCCTGGCCCGCTTCCGCGCCAGCCTGGACTACCAGGACCTGGCCCGGGCCGACCTGGTGATCGAAGCGGTGTTCGAGGACATGGCCGCCAAGCAGGCGGTGTTCAAGGAACTGGACCGGGTGTGCAAACCTGGCGCGGTACTGGCCAGCAACACCTCCTACCTGGACCTCAACGCCATCGCCGACAGCGTCTCGCGGCCTGCCGATGTCATCGGGCTGCACTTCTTCTCCCCCGCCAACATCATGAAGCTGCTGGAGATCGTGGTCCCGGCCAAGGTCGCACCGGACGTGGTGGCCACGGCCTTCGAACTGGCGAAGAAACTGCGCAAGGTGCCGGTGCGTGCCGGGGTCTGCGATGGTTTCATCGGCAACCGGATCCTCGCGGTCTACCGCCAGGCGGCGGACTACATGATGGAGGACGGCGCTTCGCCCTATCAGATCGACCAGGCCCTGCGCGACTTCGGCTTCCCCATGGGGCCCTTCCAGGTGGCCGACCTGGCCGGCGGCGACATCGGCTGGGCGACGCGCAAACGCAAGGCCGCCACCCGCAATCCCGACGCGCGCTACGTGCAGATTGCCGACCGCCTGTGCGAGCGCGGCTGGTTCGGACACAAGACCGGCCGTGGCTACTACCTCTATGCCCAGGGCCCGCGCAGCGCCACCCAGGACCCGGAAGTCCTGGCCATCATCGACGCCGAACGGGCCCGGGCCGGCATCACGCCCCGCCCCTTCGGCAACCCGGAGATCCTGCGGCGCTACATGGCGGCGATGATCAACGAAGGCGCCAACGTGGTGCACGAAGGCATCGCCCTGCGCCCCCTGGATGTGGACATCACCTTTATCCATGGCTACGGCTTCCCGCGCTATCGCGGTGGCCCGCTCAAGTACGCCGACCAGTACGGCCTGCCCCAGGTGCTGGCGGACATCCGCGAATTCGCCGAACAAGACCCGCTGTTCTGGAAAGCCTCGCCGCTGCTGGAGCAGTTGGTGGAGCGCGGCGAGAACTTCGACAGCCTCAACCACAGCCATTGACTCAAGGAGCACGCGCCATGCGCGAAGCCGTCATCGTATCCACCGCACGCACGCCCCTGACCAAGGCCCACCGCGGCGAATTCAACATCACTCCCGGCCCGACCCTCGCCGCTTTCGCGGTACGCGCCGCCGTGGAACGGGCCGGCATCGACCCGGGGCTGATCGAGGACGCCATCCTCGGTTGTGGCTACGGCGAAGGCACCACCGGGCGCAACGTCGCGCGCCTGGCGGTGGTCCGCGCCGGCCTGCCCATCGGCATCGCCGGCACCACGGTGAACCGCTTCTGCGCCTCCGGCTTGCAGGCCATCGCCATGGCCGCCGGGCGTATCGTGGTCGATGGCGCCCCCGCCATCATTGCCGGTGGCGTGGAAAGCATCTCGCAGATCCGCGGCCGCGGCAGCGACGACCCGGACCTCGATCCCTGGCTTGTGCAGCACAAGCCGGAGCTGTTCCTGCCGATGATCGAGACCGCGGACATCGTCGCCGCGCGCTACGGCATCAGCCGCGAGGCCCAGGACCGTTTCTCGCTGCGCAGCCAGCACAAGACCGAAGCGGCGCAACGGGCCGGGCACTACCGCGAGGAAATCATTCCCTGCACCACCACCATGGCCGTGACCGACAAGCAGAGCGGCGAGGTCAGCCAGCACCAGGTCACGGTGGACGCCGACACCTGCAACCGCCCGGGGAGCACTTACGAGGCCCTGGCCAAACTGGAACCGGTGCTGGGCCCGCAGCGCTTCATCAGCGCCGGCAACGCCTCGCAACTGTCCGACGGCGCCTCGGCCTGCGTACTGATGGAGGCCCGAGAAGCGGCCCGCGCCAACCTGCAACCACTGGGCGTGTTCCGTGGCATGGCGGTGGCCGGTTGCGAACCCGACGAAATGGGCATCGGCCCGGTGTTCGCCGTACCCCGGCTGCTGGCCCGGCACGGCCTCAAGGTGGACGACATCGGCCTCTGGGAACTCAACGAAGCCTTCGCCTCCCAGGCGCTCTATTGCCAGCAGCGGCTGGGCATCGCCGATGAATGCCTGAACGTCAACGGCGGGGCCATCGCCCTCGGCCACCCGTTCGGCATGACCGGCGCGCGCCTGGCCGGCCATGTGCTGCTCGAAGGTCGGCGCCGCGGGGTCAAGTACGCCGTGGTCAGCATGTGCATTGCCGGCGGCATGGGCGCCGCCGCGCTGTTCGAAATCTATTGAGGACGCCGACATGGACCTGAGTTTCACCCCCCAAGAAGAAGCCTTCCGCAATCAGGTGCAGGCCTTCCTCGCCAAACACTTGCCCAGCGAACTGAGTGACAAGGTGGCCAATGGCGAACGCCTGTCCAAGGCCGACATGGAGCATTGGCATTCGACCCTCAACACCCGCGGCTGGCTGGCCAACCACTGGCCCGAGGCCTTTGGCGGGCCGGGCTGGAGCGCCGTGGAGAAATTCATCTTCGAACTCGAATGCGGCCTGGCCAACGCGCCGCGCATCGTGCCGTTCGGGGTCAACATGCTGGGCCCGGTGCTGATCAAGTACGGCACCCCACAGCAGCAGGACTACTGGCTGCCGCGCATCCTCGACGGCCGCCACTGGTGGTGCCAGGGCTATTCGGAACCCGGTGCCGGCTCGGACCTGGCGGCGGTCAAGACCACGGCCGTGCGCGACGGCGATCACTATGTGGTCAACGGCCAGAAGACCTGGACCACCCTGGGCCAGCACGCCAACATGATTTTCTGCCTGGTGCGCACCGACCGCGAGGCCAAGCCCCAGGAAGGCATCAGCTTCCTGCTGATCGACATGGCCAGCCCCGGGGTCGAGGTGCGTCCGATCATCACCCTGGAAGGCGACCACGAGATCAACGAGGTGTTTTTCACCGACGTGCGGGTGCCGGTGGCCAACCTGGTGGGCGAGGAAAACAAGGGCTGGACCTGTGCCAAGTACCTGTTGACCTACGAGCGCACCAACATTGCCGGGGTCGGCTTGTCCATGGCCGCGCTGCAACGCCTCAAGCGCGTGGCAGCACAGCGCACCCGCAATGGCCGGCCGCTGCTGGAAGACCCGCAGTTCGCTGCACGCCTGGCCCGGGTCGAGATCGACCTTGAGAACATGAAGACCACCAACCTGCGGGTGATCGCAGCGGTGGCCGGTGGCGGCGCGCCCGGCGCGGAAAGCTCGATGCTGAAGATCTGCGGCACGGAAATCCGCCAGGAGCTCACCGCTCTGCTGCGCCGGGCCATGGGCCCCGCCGCCCGGGTCATGCTGGACGAAGGCGACACTGGGGCGATGGACCTGGGCCCGGCCTTCGCCAGTAGCGCGGCGGCGCAGTACTTCAACAATCGCAAGCTGTCGATCTTCGGCGGCTCCAATGAAATCCAGAAAAACATCATTTCGAAAATGATTCTCGGGCTCTGAGGGTGCGCACATGAACTTCGAACACAGCGCAGAACGGCGCATGCTCGGCGACAGCTTGAACCGCTTTATCGCCCAGAACTACAACCTGGAAAAACGCCAGCAGAGCCTGCAGTCAGGCCAGGGTTTCAACTCCGGGATCTGGCAGCAGCTGGCAGAGATGGGGGTGATCGGCGCCCTGTTCAGCGAAGCCGATGGTGGCTACGGCGGCGGTGGTTTCGACCTGGCCCTGGTCTTCGAGGCCGTGGGCCGCGGGCTGCTGGTGGAACCGCTGCTGGGCAGCGCGGTGCTGGCCGGGGACGCCATCGCCAGCGCCGGTAGCGAAACGCAGAAGATCGAGCTGGCGCAGATCATCGACGGCAACCTGATCGCCGCCCTGGCCCATGACGAACCCGACAGCCACTACGAACTCAACCGGGTCGCCTGCCGCGCCGAACCCCAGGCCGACGGCTGGTGCCTGGATGGCACCAAGAGCCTGGTGCTGCACGGCGAGCAGGCCGGGTTGCTGGTGGTGTCGGCCCGCACCGCCGGAGCCATTGACGACAGCCAGGGCATTTCGCTGTTCCTGGTGCACAGAGATACCCCGGGCCTGGAGATCCGCGGCAGCGCCACCCTCGATGGCGGCCCCGTGGCGCAGGTGCGCCTGAACCAGCTGCTTGTGCCGGGCTCTGCCCTGCTGGGCACCCTGCACCAGGGCCATGCCACCCTGGAGCGGGCCATTGGCCGCGGCGTACTGGCGTTGTGCGCCGAAGCCCTGGGCGCCATGGAAGTGGCCAAAGTGGCGACCCTGGATTACCTGCGCACCCGCCAGCAGTTCGGCCGCCCGATCGGCAGTTTCCAGGCACTGCAACATCGCATGGCGGTGCTGCTGCTGGAGATCGAACAAGCGCGCTCGGCGGTGATCAATGCCGCCTCGGCCCTGGAGGCCGATCGCCTGGACCGCGAGCGCGCGCTGTCAGCGGCCAAAGTCAGCATCGGCCGCATCGGCACCCTGGTGGCGCAAGAATGCATCCAGTTGCACGGCGGCATCGGCATGACCTGGGAGCTGCCCCTGGCCCATTACGCCAAGCGGCTGGTGATGATCGACCATCAGTTGGGGGACGAGGATCACCACCTGCAACGCTACATCGCCCTCGGCAAGCAATAGGCCCCATGAATCGCGGCCCGGGCGGCCACCTGGGCCTGTCGCAAGGGCCGCAGGTGTCGCCGCCTTCCTGGCCCGGTGCGCAACGCGCTGCCCGACGCTGCGCTCAATCCCCCTGCTGAACCCAAGCCAAGCCGGGCACCGCATCAGCGCGGCGCCCGGCAAGGGCGTGGCCGAGGTCGACAACCGCTACCTGGAGGTCATGGAGACCCTGGCCTACCGCGGCCACGCCCTGAGCCTCATCCACAAGATCTGGTAGATCGCGAAAACGACGCTGCCGGCCATTGCCGGCAGCCTCCCCTTCCCACTTGCGCGTTACAGCAACCGGGTGCGCAGCTCCTGGCAGGCCTGCTGATACTCCCTGCCCAGGCGCGCCACCAAGTCTCCGGCGCTCGGTACGCCGTCAACCACGCCAATCCCCTGGCCGCAGCCCCAGATCTCCTTCCAGGCCTTGGGCTTGTGCCTGTCTGCGCCGAAGTTCATCTGCGAGGGATCGCTGCTGGGCAGGTCATCGGGGTCCAGCCCCGCGGCCACCAGCGAGGCCTTCAGGTAATTGCCGTGCACCCCGGTGATCAGGTTGGTGTAGACGATATCCTCGGCCGCCGACTGGCTGATCATCTGCTTGTAGCCCGCCACCGCGTTGGCCTCCTGGGTGGCGATAAAGGCCGAGCCGATGTAGGCCAGGTCCGCCCCCAGGGCCTGGGCCGCGAGGATCGAACGCCCCGAGGCAATGGCCCCGGAAAGCAGCAGCGGGCCATCGAACCATTGGCGGATTTCCTGCACCAGGGCAAACGGCGACTGGGTGCCCGCATGCCCTCCGGCGCCGGCCGCCACGGCAATCAGGCCGTCGGCGCCCTTGTCGATGGCCTTGCGCGCGAAACGGTTGTTGATCACGTCGTGCAGCACGATGCCGCCGTAGCTGTGCACCGCCTGGTTGATCTCGGGGCGCGCGCCCAGGGAGGTGATGATGATCGGCACCTTGTGCTGCACGCAGACCGCCATGTCCTGCTCCAGCCGGTCATTGGAGCGGTGGACGATCTGGTTCACCGCAAACGGCGCGGCGGGCCGCTGCGGGTGCAGCCGGTCGTGCTCGGCCAGGGCCTGGGTGATCTGCTCGATCCACTCCCCCAGGCGCTCGGCCGGCCGTGCGTTCAATGCCGGAAAGGAACCGACGATCCCGGCCTTGCACTGGGCGATCACCAGCTCGGGAGTGGAAATGATGAACAGCGGCGCGGCCACCACTGGCAGGCGCAAATGCTGGGTGAGAATCTTCGGCAGGCTCATGTTCGGGCTCCTGGGCAATCCAATGGGTAGTTCATGATTCGGCGACGACCGCAGCGACCTCGGGCACCCGGGCGATGCGCGCGGTCACCAGTACCAGCCCGCCCGCCAGCAGGTACATGACAATCCCCAGGTACATGCTCGACACGTGGCCGCCGGTATGGCTGTTGATCACCCCGTTGAGCCAGGGTGTGACCGCCGGGCCGAGGTTGCCCAGGCTGCTGATGAAGGCAATGCCCCCGGCGGTGGCCGCCACCGACAGATACTCGCTGACCAGGGCGAAGAAGATCGGCGTGCCGGCCTTGATCCCCACGTAGGCAAAACCCAGGGCCGTAACCGACAGCAGCAGGTGGCCGTTGAGCAAGGTGGTGACCGCCAGGCCGAACACCGCAATGGCCATGCAGCCGACGAAGTGCCAGCGCCGCTCCCGGTGCTTGTCGGAGTGCTGCCCGATCAGCACCATGCCGACGATCCCGACGATATTGGGGATCGCGGTGATCAGCCCGACCTGCAACAGGTCCTTGCTGCCCCAGCCCTGGATCAGGCTCGGCATCCAGAACACCAGCATGTAGGTGGCGCCCAGGAACATGAAATAGGCCGTGGACAGCAGGTAGATCCTGGGGTCGCGAAACATCTGCGCCAGGCTGTCCTGGGATTTGTCTCGGGCGTTCGCCAGATCCCGGGCCATGTCGGCGTCCAGCAGGCGCTGTTCCCCGGGGCTGAGCCAGCGGGCCCGGGCCGGGCTGTCCTGCAGATAGAAAAAGGCCACCACCCCCAGGACACTGGCCGGCAGCCCCTGGATCATGAACATCCATTGCCAGCCGTGCAGGCCGACCGCGCCGTCCAGGTACTTGAGGATGCTGCCCGAGACCGGCCCGGCAATCAGCCCGGCGACCGCGGCGGCGGTCATGAAGATGGCGATCACCTGCCCCCGGCGCGGCGCCGGGAACCAGTAGGTGAAATACAGGATCACCCCGGGGAAGAACCCGGCCTCGAAGGCCCCCAAAAGAAAGCGCAGAACGTAGAACTGCATCGGGGTGCTGACGAACATCATCGCCGCGGCCACCAGGCCCCAGCAGAACATGATCCGCAACAGGGTCTTGCGCACGCCGCTGCGCTTGAGCATCAGGTTGCTGGGCACTTCGAAGATGAAGTAGCCGATGAAGAAGATCCCCGCCCCCAGGCCATACACCGCATCGCCGAACGGCAGGGTCTGCTTCATCTGCAACTGGGCGTAGCCGATGTTCACCCGGTCCAGAAAGGCCACCATGTAGCACAGCATCAACAGCGGCAGCAGGCGCCAGCGGATCCTGGCGTACAGCGTGTCGAGCTGCCGGGCATGCTCGGGTGAGGCGTGGGGATCCTGGACCGTTATTGTTGTTGTAGTCATTGTCGTCTCCGACGCAGTCGCGGGTTGGCCCGCCTGGGAAATCACTCTTCAGCTATGGGTCGCCTCGCGATCCTGGAGCACGCGCCACATCACCTTGCCGGAGCCGGACTTGGGCAGGCTGTCGACGAACTCGAGCACACGCGGCACCTTGTAGGCGGCCATGTGCTCGCGCGCCCAGGCGATGATCTCTTCGCTGGCGGTGTGGCCCCGGGCCTCGCTGCGCAGCACCACCAGGGCCTTGACGCTTTCCCCGCGGTAGGCGTCCCGGGTGGCGATGACACAGGCTTCGTGCACCGCCGGGTGCTTGAACAGCAGCGCCTCCACTTCCGCCGGCCAGACCTTGAAGCCGCTGCTGTTGATCATTCGCTTGAGGCGGTCGGTGAGAAAGAAATAGCCCTCCTCATCCATGTGCCCCAGATCGCCGGTGCGCAGGAAACGCTTGCCCTCGAACTCGACGAACGCCGCCTCGGTAGCTTCAGGGTTGCGCCAGTAGCCTTTGAACAGCATCGGGCCAAAGGTGATGATTTCCCCCACCTCGCCGGGTGCAAGTTCCTCCAGGGTGCGCGGGTCCACCACCCGTGAATCGACGCCAAAGAACGGCATGCCCAGGCATTGCAGCTTGGCCCGCTCAGGGGGGTTGCCATGGCTGGCGGCGGCGGTTTCGGTGAGGCCGTAGCCTTCGAGAAAAGTCAGGCCGAACTCCTGGCGCAGGCGCTGCGCCACCGCCTCGGGCATCGCCGCCCCGCCACCGTTGATATGCACCAGGCTCGACAGTTCGAAGTCCTGGTAATGGGGGCTGGCGAACAGGTCGATGACCATGGTCGGGATGCAGGTCCAGTGGGTCACCCGGTACCGCGAGATCAGCCGCCCGGCCAGTTCCCGATCCCAGCGCGGCATGATCACCGTACTGGTGGCGTCGAACACCGCCCGCAGGACAAAGCACACCAGGCCGGTGATGTGGAAGAACGGCACGACCCCAAGGCCCACCGACTCCACGGTGGATTGGGTCCAGCTGCCGCTGACCGCGTTGCTCATCAGGCTGCGATGGGTGTGCATGCAGCCCTTGGGATGGCCGGTGGTGCCCGAGGTGTATTGCAGCAGCGCCAGGTCATCGGCCTGGGCAGTGTGCGGGCCGGGGCAGCAGGCCTGTGCCAGGGCCTCGTTCCAGCGCTGGTAGCCTTCGGGCAGCGCTGGCTCGCTGCGCAGCCAGGCATCGATCTCGGCGCTGGCGACCTCCGCCGGGTGCATGTCCGCCGGCGCCGGCATGGCATCGCTGTAGCGGGTCACCAGGACCCGGTGCAGTCGCTGCTCGGGTTCGAGGCTGGCATTCGCCGCCTGGGCGATGGGCGCCAGGTCCGCGGCGCAGATCAGTACCCGCGCCTGGGCATCGCCGAGCTGGTAGCTCAGCTCTTGCACCTTGTTCATCGGGTTGATCGGCACCAGCACCGCATTGGCCCGCAGGATGGCGTAGCAGGCGATGATGAATTGCGGGCAGTTCTGCAGGTACAGCGCCACCCGGTCACCGGGCTCGACCCCTTCGCCCTGCAACCAGCCGGCCAGCGCCAGGGCCTCGGCCTGCAACTGGGCAAAGCTCAGCGTGTGGCCGAAAAACCGGTAGGCGACCTTGTCCGGGTAACGCCGGGCCGCCACCTCCAGGTTGAACCAGAGCGAGGTGGCCGGCACCGACAAGGCCAGGGGCAGGCGCTTGGGCCAGACACGGTGATGGGGGCGCTGGGTACGAGCGGTGGACATGGAAGACTCCTTCAAGCCCGGGAATGATCGAGGGAACAGCCATGGACAGCGTCATCCGGTGCCGGCTGGCCAGCCAGGCCGCACGTTGATGGGCCACCGCCCCGGGTCGATCCTGCCCCATGCAGGGCGTGATTTTCAACCACTTATATTCCGCTGTGCGAAATAACATTCCATATTGACCGGTAGAATATTCGCTGACATCCTGCATTTCAACGAGCCATTTGCCCTGCGAAACACAATCAGAACAATCACTGCTGCCTGGCCACGGGGAACACCTGCCCTCCAGGACACCCGACCGGGACTGACCCAAGAGCCATCGCCCATGAGTGCCGTACCCGAAGTTTCGATGCTGCAAGGCCTGTTCAGCGGATTCGCGGCCCATCTCGGGTTGAACCTGCGGGAATACCAGCAGGCGCAAACCGTCATCGCGGTCACCGTCCAACCTCATCACCTCAACCAGGCCGGCAATCTGCACGGCGGTGTCATCGCCTCCCTGGCCGACACCGCCATGGGCATGAGCGGCACCTGGCATGCCGACCCCGCCCAGTGGCGGCTGGCCCTGACCCTGTCCCTGAACATCAACTACATGGCCGCGATCCCACCGGCCACCGAGGTCCGGGCCGTGGCCCGCCTGCGTGGCGGCGGGGCCAAGATCTTCATGGCCAGCTGCGACCTGCTGGATGCCCAGGACCGCCTGCTGGCCAGCGCCGAAGGGGTGTTCAAGCGCGGCCGCCTGCGCGCGGCAGCCACTGAGGTTGTGGCGTGCCCTTGATTGGCCGGTGATGGCGTCAGGAACGGAATCGGGTTTCGTCAGGGAATCGCAGATTTCAATTGCGGCGGTTCCGGGATAACATTTTTCCTTTGTTTCCACGAATCCGCTGCGTGGTCAACCGGCATTGCGCCCGGCACCAGCCCCTACCGGAAGACCCCATGCAAGACCCGAACGACTCCCCGGAACAAGCGCCCAAAGACCGTAAGTTCGTCGAAGCCCTGGCCCGAGGCCTGGAAGTCCTGCGGGCCTTTACCCACGGTCACGCGGTACGCGGCAACCAGGACATCGCGCGCATCACCGGCCTGCCCAAGCCCACGGTGTCGCGCCTGACCTACACCCTGACGCAGCTGGGCTACCTCAAGTACAACCAAGACCTGGAGAAGTACCAGCTGGATTCAGCGGTACTGGCCCTGGGCTACGCCTACTCCGCCAGCCTGCGGGTGCGCCAGCTGGGCAAGCCGTTCATGGACGAGTTCTCGCGCCGCACCAACACCACCGTCAGCCTGACTTGCCGCGATCGCCTGTCGATGATCCACGTCGACAGCAGCCGCCCGCCGGAAGTCGCCAGCCTGCGCATGGAGCCCGGGCTGCGCCTGCCCCTGGCCACCAGCGCCGCCGGGCGCGCCTACCTGGCCGCCACGCCGAAAATCGAGCGTGACCATCTGTTGGGGGAAGTGGCGAAAAAGCTCGGTGATGAATGGCCTGCCCTGGAAAAATCCCTGGAAGACTCCTTCCGTGAATACGAAGAGTTCGGCTTCTGCCTGTCGCTGGGCGAGTGGGACCGCAACGTCAACGGTGCCGGCGTGCCACTGCGCCTGGCCGACGGCAGCATCATGGCCCTGACCTGCGGCGCCCCGAGCTTCCAGCTGTCCAGCGAAAAACTCGAAAGCTCCCTGGCCCACCAACTGGTGATGCTGGCCCGGGATCTGGAAAGCCTCGGCGTCTGAGGCAGTCTGCACCGTTGAATCCCGGGATCAGGCCCGGGAGATGTTCAGGCACAACGAAAAGCCCCCTGATCCACAAGGGACACAGGGGTCATGAGTCAAGCGCACAGAGACAAGGGGGCAACCCGGTTAAAAAGCCAGCTTCTTCCGGTTGACACCTACCACACTACCCACGGTGGCAGGTCCTAAACCGACTACCTGGCCGCTGGCCGACGAGTCCTTGATAACGCCAGACTGATTGACGCCAACCAGCCCCCCTACATTGGTTTGTGCATAACCGACTACGATTGCCGAAGAGTTGGAGCGCTCAATGCTGCCGCCCTGGTTATTGCCCACCAACCCGCCCAGATTCAGACTTTTGGAGTAACCCTCTCTACCACTGTCAACGGAGCCCGCACTTGAAGAATCGGTAATGCGCCCTTTGTTGACGCCAACCAGCCCGCCTACACCGCCCTGCGCTCCGAGGGCATAGGGGTTACCACTTCTGATGCTCACCTGAAGATTGCTGGTGCTGACGTTGGCAATCTTTCCGCTGTTGAGCCCGACCAAACCGCCGATGGCACTGGAGCCGGAGGTATAAGTTGGACCGTAGATGTTCATCGAGGCGAGCTTGAGATTGCTGATACTGCCGGACGAACTGGCGAACAGTCCTCCATGGGGGCCATTGCTGTTGACCGTGAAACCGCTGATGGTGTTACCCAGGCCATCGAAGACTCCGGTAAACGCCTGACTGCCGCCAATGGACGTGAAGCTGTCACTGCCGTTGATGGTATTACCCAGCACATAGCGACCACTCAAACCGTTGTTGATCCCCTGCAAATGCGCGGCGTTCTGAATGACCTTGTACGCTGCACCGTTGTCGTTGAACCGGGCATCGCTACCGGACAGGGTGACCTTGCCATCCTTGCCCGTGGAGAAATCACCAGCGTGGTTCAGCCCGAGACCGCTGTTGCGCCCGGTCAGTTCGACATGACCGTCAAGCTTGATGTTGCCCTTGGCGTTCAACTCGACCCGGGTATTGGCGCCCTCGCCCCTGAGGCTGCCATTGATTTGAATGTCCTTGACCGATGAGAGGGTCAATTGGTTGCCACTGTTCCAGGAAACCGGCCCGGTCAGCACCAGACTCCCTCCGGTGCTGGCCAGCTCGACATTGGTCGTGTCCAGGTTACTTGCCAAGGTATAGTCCTGAATGGCGTTCCAGTAACTTGCAGGGCCCCCGCCAACCTTGACCTCCAGGCTACCGACCTTCCAGGTTCCCGTTTGCCCATTGCTGGCCTGAGTATTCACCCGGGTATCCTCATGCACTATGGTAAAAGTCCCTCGGGTCTCGACTACGCCGCCATTACCTTCGGTCCCCAGGGCATGGGCCGACAATGAACCGCCAACGTTGACTATGCCCGAGACGCGGCCATCCAGAATGATCCGGCCGGCTTTTTGCGACAGGGTATTGGCCTCGATGGAGCCCTGGTTATTGACCACCGTCTGAAACACCATTCCGGCATCGGCAGTCATCAGTACCTGTCCACCATCGGCCTTGAGCAGACCCGTGTTGCTCACCAGAGCGTTGATCGCTGCGGCATCCACTTGAAGATCCAGCAGGTTGTTAGCGTCAAGGCTAACAGTGAAACTGTTGCCTGCTCCCAACGCCACGTTCCCTTCCTGCGCCTTGATCATGCCTTCGTTGCGAACCTTCGCCCCCAGCAGCGTGATGCTTCTACCGTCAGGCACTGTGATGGAACCCTGGTTGAGGACCTCAGCCGTTGAAGCGCCCGTAAACTTGTAGTGGCCGGCGTTGAAGTTGTTATCAGTGATGTTCTGGGTCGAGGCTATCAGACCGCCAACATTCACTTGCGCGCCCTGGCCGAAGACCACTCCATTAGGGTTGATCAGGAACACTTGGCCGTTGGCATTGATCTGCCCCTGGATGTTGCTGCCGTTGACGCCGACGACCCGGTTCAAGGCAATCGAGGTACTGGAGGGCTGATTGAAGTTCACCACTTGATTGGACTGAACACTGAAGTCATTCCAGTTGGTGATCAGTTTGTCCGTGTACTGATCGACAAACATGTTCTGGCCCTGGGCAAGGATGTCGGCAGTGCCGGACACCACCACCCCCCCGGTGGGCAAGGCAAAAGCAGAGGGCAACCCGGCCAATGCCAGGAGGCTGGCCGCCGCCACGATCAACCCCTTGCCGGAACCTGAGCGACGACGGCGACGCACGCCCTCGTGAGCCACATTCCAGCACCCTTGGGCCTGGTTCCACACCAACGCGTAAATCTTGTTCATGAAGATTCCTTATCGACTCATCAAGACCCTGCAAACCTTCGCAAGGCGACACAACATCCGCAGGGGCACAGCCCCGACAGGAATACGGCTAAGCGCCCAAGCCCCCCCCTGACAAGGCACTGCGCCCGTCGCATCAAATCACTCAGAAAAAACTGCCATGCAGCAACGGCTGACTGCCGCCAGCCATCAGAAAAGAGAACAGGCCCCATAGCGCCCCTTGATCAGGCCGAACGCTTCGGTAACGCCGCTTTCTCGTGCTGAGAAAGCGGCGTTGTTCCTTGACGGTTTGAGTTTGCCCGCAGGGCGGCGCCTGTTGGCCGATAGCAGCCTTGAAGCTACAGATACCAGGAACGTCAGGGGTTGGCCTAACACTCCTGGAACCTGCATACACCCGGTATTAGCGGGGGTTCCTCATCGGTTACTCATCAAGCTCTTAGTGTTGGAGCAGGATGAACCGGCAACGCGAATTTCACTTTACGTTCTTACCGACCACGCTGCCGACGCTCGAGACAAACTGTGTGTGCACCACGCCAGTGGCCTTGACGTTGCTCAGTACACCATTCTGGTTGAGCCCCACCAGACCACCGGCGGTGTCCATCCCTAAACCAACCACCATTGCGCTGGCTGACGAGTCAGTGATCCGACCAGAGTGGTTGAAGCCGACCAATCCCCCTGCGTTGTTGCTGTAATACCCCACTACGGTGCCCGAGGCGCTGGAGCGCAGGATGCTGCCGTTCTGGTTGTAGCCCACCAGGCCACCCAGGTTTCGGGAGGCAGCGTAAGCGTTACTATCCAGCCCGATCATTCCCGAGCTCGAAGAGTCAGCGATCGAGCCGCCCTGGTTGATCCCCACCAAGCCGCCCATACCTACCGGTGCCTGACCGCCCATGGAGCCCCCGACCCGAACATTGGCGTGGCTATTGCTCACGGAGCCCGTGTTCAGGCCCACCAGGCCACCGGCTGCCGAAGTGGAGGTATTGCCAGCCACCGAACCACTCACCGATGAACCCTCGATGGAGCCGCCGTGGTTGATCCCCACCAGTGCGCCGATCTGGTTGTCCTGATCGTCAAGGGCACGTACCTGGAGATTGCTGGCTTGGACGTTGCTGATACTCCCGGTGTTGCTTCCAACCAGGCCGCCGACTGCGCTAGCACCCTCGTTATTGGCTGGCCCCTTGACGGTGAGCGAGGCGAGCTTGAGGTTGCTGATGCTGCCCGAGGAACTGGCGAACAGACCGCCATTACCGCCATTACTGTTGACGGTGAAACCGCTAATAGTGTTGCCCAGGCCGTTGAAGACACCGGTGAACGTGTCGGCACCACCAATCGAGGTGAGGCTGCCGGAGCCGTTGAGGGCAGCGCCCAAGACGTAGCGGCCATCAAGGCGCTTATCGATTGCCTGCAACTGCGCAGCGTTCTGAATGACCTCGTACTTGGCCCCGTTGGCGTCGAACCCGGCACCGCTGCCGGACAGGGTCACCTGGCTGTTTTTACCCAAGGTGAGGTCAGCACCGTGGTTCAGGCCCAGGCTGCTGTCGCTCCCGGTGAGTTGCACTTTACCCTTGAGCTCAATGCGCCCATTGGCATTGAGTTCGGCCCGGGCCTTGGCCCCATTGGCTGTCAGATTGCCATTGAGCTGAATGTCCTTGGCCGCAGAGAGGGTCAACTGATTGCCGCTGCTCCAGTTGATCGCTCCGTCCACCACGACATCACCCTTGCTGCTAGCCAACTCGATATTGGTCGTCGCCAGATTCCGCGACAGGGTATCGCCATGATTGATCCCGAAGTAGGCTAAGGGCCCGCCAATCGCGACCTGCTCAGATTCGATCTTCCAGGTTCCCGTCTGACCATTGTTGGCCTGGGTGGAGACACGAGCATTTTTTTGCACCCAAGTCATCCCGCCGCGGGTTTCGATCACACCACCGTTACCTTCGTCCGAGGCATTGGCCAACAATGCACCGTCGACGTTGACCATGCCCACATCACCGCCGTCCAGGGTGATGCGACCGGCCTTTTGCGACAAGGTATTGGCCTCGATCGTGCCGGTGTTGTTGACCACCGTCTGCGTCATCGCGCCGGCGCTCTTGGCGGTCATCAGAACGTGACCGCCATCGGCCTTGAGCAGACCTCCGTTGGCTACCAGAGCATTGAGCGCAGCGGAATCAATTTGCAGATCCAGCAGGTTGTTGCCGTCAAAGCTGACGGTGAACGCCTCACCCGCACCCAATGCCACACGGCCGTTTTGCGCCGTGATGGTGCCGTTGTTGAGAACGTCTGCCGCCAAGAGTGCAACACTGCCACCATCAGCGGCGGTGATCTTGCCGAGGTTGACGACTCTTGCCTTGGAGGTGCCGGAGAACTGATAGTTGCCGGCATTGAACTGCTCGTTGCCGATGCCCTGTGTCGAGACCACCAGGCCGCCAACATTCACTTGAGCGTTATTGCCGAACACCACCCCGTTGGGGTTGACCAGGAACACCTGGCCGTTGGCGTTGATCGTCCCCATGATCATGCTGCCATTGACACCGATCACCCGGTTCAAGGCAATCGAAGTATTGGTGGGCTGATTGAAGGTCACCGATTGACCGGTCTGGACATTGAAATCCTTCCAGTTGGTGATCAGCTTATCGGTGTTCTGGTTAACGGACATGTGATTGCCCTGAGTCGAAATATCCGCGCTCCCGGACACCACCACGCCCCCTGTCGGCAAGGCGAAAGCCGATGGCATGCACGCCAAGGCAAGGACACTGGCTGCCGCCACAATCAAGCTTTTTCCGGAGCCCGAACGACGACGGCGGCGAGCGCCTTCGTGAGCCACATTCCAGCACCCTTGGGCCTGGTTCCATACCAACGCGTAAATTTTGTTCATGAAGATTCCTTATCGATTTATCAAAACCCTGCAAACCTTTGCAAGGCGACACAACATCTGCAGGGGCACAGCCGCCCCGGCAGAAAACGGCCAAGCACCCATGCAACCTCGGGCCATGCATTGCGCCCGTTGCAGCGGATCACTCAGAAAAAAATGCCATGCAGCAACGGCTGACTGCCGCCAGCCGTCAGAAAAGAGAACAGGCCCCATAGCGGCCCCGGATCAGACCAAACGCTTCGGCAACGCCGCTTTCTCGTGCAGAGAAAGCGGCGTTGTTCCTTGACGGTTCGAGCTTGACCGCAGGGCGGGGCCTGTGGGTCGATAGCAGCGTTGAAGCTACAGATCCCGGGGACGTCAGGGATTGGCCTGACGCCCCTGAAACCTGCACATACCCGGTACTAGCGGGGGCTCCTCATCTGTTACCGGCCACGCTCTTGATGTTGCCGAAGGACGAAGACTGACGTATCTCTCCCCGGTCGACCCCCGCCAAACCACCAAGGACGGCATAGCTACCACCACTTACGTGACTGCTGGTGAGTGAGTTGACGAGCCGGGATTTGTTTTCGCCTACCAGGCCACCCACCTTGCTACGCAAGCCTCCATAGACGCTGCCTTTGGCCGATGCCGTATCGATGAGACCACTGGCATGGGTGCCAACCAGACCGCCGACAGCACTGTTACTCTCGCCCCGGACGCGTCCGCTGGCCGAGACCGAGCGCAGATCACCCGCGTTGTAGCCGACCAGACCGCCCACATGGCTGTTGGAGCCGCCGTATACATCGCCTTGTGCCTCGGCGTATTGGGTGATACCGCCAGTGTTGTGCCCAATGAGTCCGCCAACATGGTTGGAATCCACGGCAGCTACCATGCCCGAGGCTTCGGCACCGCTGATTTCACTGTTCACGTTCTTGCCGACCAGGCCGCCGACGTTGAAGCTCTTTTGTCCATAGTTCTCACCACTGGCCTTGACGTTGCGCAGAACGCTGTTCTGGTTGAGCCCCACCAGACCACCAGCGGTATCAAGCACTAGACCAATCACCATTCCGCTGGCTGACGAGTCAGTGATCAAACTGGAGTTGTTGAGACCTACCAACCCTCCTACATTGTTGCCAGCCCCGCCAAACACCAAGCCCGAGGCGTTGGAGCCCACTATGGTGCCGTTCTGGTTGATACCCACCAGGCCACCCAGGTTGCGGTAGGCGTAGTCATGAATGCTGCCCAACCCAAGCGCTCCCGAGCTTGCAGAGTTAGCGATCGAGCCG
The DNA here is from genome assembly GCF_000397205.1 of Pseudomonas protegens CHA0. Taxonomy (NCBI): domain Bacteria; kingdom Pseudomonadati; phylum Pseudomonadota; class Gammaproteobacteria; order Pseudomonadales; family Pseudomonadaceae; genus Pseudomonas; species Pseudomonas protegens. Next base: position 1,676,796 of record NC_021237.1, on the reverse strand, counting down.
CTCTGGTTGATCCCCACCAATCCGCCTATACCCACCAGAGCATGGCTGTTCATGGTGCCCCTGACATCGACATCGGCGCTGCTCCGGCTCACCGAGCCCGTGTTCAGGCCCACCAGGCCACCGGCTGCCGAAGTGAGGGTATTGCCCAGCACCACACCGGTGATCGACGCATTATCGATGGAACCGCCGGAGTTGATCCCCACCAGCCCGCCGACCAGGTTGTCCTGCCGGCTCTGGGCATTCACCTGCAGATCGCTGGCGCTGACGTTGGCAATGCGCCCGCTGTTGCGTCCGACCAGGCCACCGAGTGCACTGGAACCGGAGGTGGGCTTGGCACCGTTGATGGTCAACGAGGCCAGCTTGAGGTTGCCGATGCTGCCGGACGAGCTGGCGAACAGCCCGCCATCGGTGCCGTTGCTGTTGATCGTCAAACCGCTGAGGGTGTTGCCCAGGCCATCGAAGATGCCACTGAAGGCCTGCTGGCCACCGATGGAGGTCAGGCGCGCGCTGCTGTTGATGGAGTTGCCCAGGACGTAGCGACCGGCCAGGTTCTGGTCGATTGCCTGCAACTGCGTGGTGTCTTGAATGACCCGGTAGGCTTCGCCGTTGGCGTCGAAGCGCGCCCCGTTGCCGGACAGCGTGACGCCGCCATTCTGGCCCAGGGTAAACCCACCGCCGTGGTTCAGCCCGAGGCTGCTGTTGCTGCCGCTCAGCGTCAGTTGACGGTTGAGGTTGATGCCACCCTGGGCGTTGAGTTCGACCCGGGTATTGGCGCCAGTGGCAGACAGGCGATCATTCAGGCGAATGTCTTTGGCCGAAGAGAGGGTCAACTGGTTACCGCTGGACCAGCGCATCCCGTTTTCCACCGCTACATCGCCCTTGCCACTGGCCAGTTCAATATTGGTCGTGGCCAGGTTGCGCGACAGGGTGTCGGCATGGACGGTGTTGCTGTTGGCGTTGAAGAAGGAGCCCACCTTGACTTCGTTGCTGGCGATCTTCCAGGTGCCCGTGCGGCCATCCCTGGACTGAGTGCCGACCTTGGTCGGCAGCTGTACGCGGGTGGTGGCGCCCCGGGTCTCGATCAACCCGCCATCGCCCTTGCCGCCTAGCGCGTTGGCCTGCAGCGAACCATCGACGCTGACCACGCCCACGTCGCCGCCGTCCAGGGTGATCCGACCGGCTTTTTGCGACAGGGTATTGGCTTCGATGGTGCCCTGGTTGTTGACCACGGTCTGCAGCATCGAACCCGCGCTCTTGGCGGTCATCAGCACTTGGCCGCCGTCGGCCTTGAGCAGGCCGCCGTTACTCACCAGTGCATTGAGCGCCGCGCTGTCGACGTGCAAGTCCAGCAACTGGTTGCTGTCGAAGCTGACGGTGAAACTGTTGCCCGCAGCCAGGGCCACGCGCCCGTTCTGGGCCTTGATCGTGCCTTCGTTGCGAACCTTCGCCCCCAGCAGAGCCACACTGCCACCGTCCGCCGCGGTAATAGAACCGAGGTTGGCGACTTCAGTCGCCGCAGTCCCGGAGAACGTGTAGCGGCCGGCCTTGAAATCGGCATCGCTGATGTCGCGGGTCGTAGCCACCAGGCCACCGACATTGACCTGAGCTTTATTGCCGAACACCACGCCATTGGGGTTGATCAGGAACACTTGGCCATTGGCATTGATCTGCCCCTGGATGTTACTGCCGTTGACACCGACCACCCGGTTCAAGGCAATCGAAGTGCTGGAAGGCTGATTGAAGGTCACCGATTGATTGGCCTGAACACTGAAGTCATTCCAGTTCGTGGTCAGCTTGTCCGTATGCTGGTTGATCGACATGTTCGGCCCCTGGGCAAGGATGTCCGCACTGCCGGACACCACCTGCCCCCCGGTGGGCAAGGCAAACGCCAAAGGCATCCCGACCAATGCCAGGAGACTGGCGACCGCCACTACCAGACCTTTGCCCGAGCCCGAACGCCGACGCCGGCGCGCGCCTTCGTGAGCCACATTCCAACAGCCTTGTGTCTGATTCCAGACCAACGCATAAACCTTATTCATAAAGCTCCTTATCGTATTCTCAATACCCGGCAAACCTTTGCAGAGCAGCACAACACGGCTGGGGCACAGCGCCCTGGCAGCAATGCAGTTAAGTGCTCGCACAATCCCAAGCGATGTACTGCGCCCGTTACCTCGGGCCGCTCAGGACAAGCTGCATGGCAGCCCTGAATCAGGCCAACCTCGATATGCTGTGCTCGCGCACGGCATACCAAGGGAGTGGCCATTTCCTTGTATCAAGAGGGGTTGATCACCAGTTACGCGGCTCGCCCTGGTTGAGGTTGGCTGGCTGATTCAAGGGGCGGTCGTAGCCCGTGCTTGCGTAGTTCGGAGCTATTACCTTGATGTTGCCGAAGGCTGCCGATTGACGAATGTCACCCAGGTCTACCCCCGCCAGGCCGCCCAGCTGTGCATACTGGTTGCCCGAGACTTCGCCACTGGCGAGCGTGTTGACGATCCGCGCGTTGTTCTGCCCCACCAGACCACCGACCACGCTGTAGCTGCCCCCGGAAACATTGCCCTTGGCCGAGGCGGTGTCGATGAGGCTGTCACCCAGCTCAATCCCATGAGTCCCCACCAGACCACCGACCGCGCTCTTGGCACCGCCACTGACATCACCATGGGCCTCGACCGACTTCAGGTCCCCGGCGTTGTAGCCGATGAGCCCGCCGACATGGCTTTGATCCTTGCCAGTGACATTGCCCAAGGCCAGGGAGTTGGCAATGAGCCCACCAGCGTTGGAACCAACAAGCCCACCTACAGTGCTGTTGCTACCCCCCTGAACCAGGCCGGACGCTTCGGCAAGGCTGATGTCACTGTCAAGGTTCTGCCCCACCAGGCCGCCGATGTGCAGGCTGTTCCCCGCATTCACCGCGCCGCTGGCGTTGACGTTGCGCAGCACGCTGTCGTGGTTCAGCCCCACCAGGCCACCGGCCGTGGCAAAGCTGTTGCCCTGCAACCTGCCGCTGGCTACCGAATCACTGATCCGGCCCGCTTCGTTGCGGCCAACCAGGCCACCGGCATTGCTCGCACCATTGCCGGAGACCGCCACCGAAGACTGGGAACCCTCGATACGGCCACCCTGGTTGTAACCCACCAGGCCGCCCAGGTTGGTGCCCTTGTAGCTGTAGCTGCCACCACTGGAGAGCGCTCCCGAACTGGAGGAATGGGCAATCAGCCCTTGATGGTTGACGCCCACCAGCCCACCCACACCGCCCTCGGCGTTGGCAGCGATGCTGGCGGTGAGCCGGACATCGGCGCTGCTGTTGGTCACTGTGCCGCCACTGCCCTCCACCTGACGGTTCTCGCCCACCAGGCCACCGGCCGCCGAGGTGTAACTATTGCCCAGTACCACACCGCTTATCGACGAGGCGTCGACGGAACCACCGATGTTGCTGCCCACCAGCCCGCCGATCACGTTGTCCTGTCGGCTCTTGCCATTCACCCGCAGATTGCTGGCGCTGACGTTGGCAATTTTCCCGCTGTTGCGCCCGACCAGGCCTCCGAGCGCACTGGGACCGGAGGTGGGCATGGCACCGTTGATGGTCAACGAGGCCAGCTTGAGGTTGCCGATGCTGCCGGACGAGCTGGCGAACAGTCCGCCATCGGTGCCGTTGCTGTTGATCGTCAAACCGCTGAGGGTGTTGCCCAGGCCATCGAAGATGCCACTGAAGGCCTGCTGGCCACCGATGGAGGTCAGGCGCGCGCTGCTGTTGATGGAGTTGCCCAGGACGTAGCGACCGGCCAGATCCTGGTCGATTGCCTGCAACTGCGTGGTGTCTTGAATGACCCGGTAGGCTTCGCCGTTGGCGTCGAAGCGCGCCCCGTTGCCGGACAGCGTGACGCCGCCATTCTGGCCCATGACAAACCCACTACCGTGGTTCAGCCCGAGGCTGCTGTTGCTGCCGCTCAGCGTCAGTTGACGGTTGAGCTTGATACCACCCTGGGCGTTGAGTTCGACCCGGGCATTGGCGCCAGAGGCAGACAGGCGATCATTCAGGCGAATGTCTTTGGCCGAAGAGAGGGTCAACTGGTTACCGCTGGACCAGCGCATCCCGTTTTCCACCGCTACATCGCCCTTGCCACTGGCCAGTTCGATATTGGTCGTGGCCAGGTTGCGCGACAGGGTGTCGGCATGGACGGTGTTGCTGTTGGCGTTGAAGAAGGAGCCCACCTTGACTTCGTTGCTGGCGATCTTCCAGGTGCCCGTGCGGCCATCCCTGGACTGAGTGCCGACCTTGGTCGGCAGCTGTACGCGGGTGGTGGCGCCCCGGGTCTCGATCAACCCGCCATCGCCCTTGCCGCCTAGCGCGTTGGCCTGCAGCGAACCATCGACGCTGACCACGCCCACATCGCCGCCGTCCAGGGTGATCCGACCGGCTTTTTGCGACAGGGTATTGGCTTCGATGGTGCCCTGGTTGTTGACCACGGTCTGCAGCATCGAACCCGCGCTCTTGGCGGTCATCAGCACTTGGCCGCCGTCGGCCTTGAGCAGGCCGGTGCCGCTGTTGTGCACCAGCGCGTTGAGCGCGGCGCTGTCGACGTGCAGGTCCAGCAGTTGGTTGTCATCGAAGCTGACGGTGAAGCCATTGCCTGCGGCCAGCGCCACACGCCCGTTCTGCGCATTGATCGTGCCTTGGTTGGTCACCTTGGCCCCGAGCAGCGCAACGCCGCCGCCGTCAGCGGCAGTGATGGAACCCTGGTTGACGACCTCGGCCGCCGAGTCACCGGTGAACTTGTAGTTGCCGACCTTGAAATCGGCATCGCTGATGTCGCGGGTCGTAGCCACCAGGCCACCGACATTCACCTGTGAGCCTTGGCCGAACACCACCCCGTTGGGGTTGATCAGGAACACCCGGCCATTGGCGTTGATCTGCCCATGAATCTGGCTGCCATTGACGCCGACGACCCGGTTCAGGGCAATCGAAGTGCTGGTGGGCTGATTGAAGGTCACCGATTGATTGGTCTGAACACTGAAGTCATTCCAGTTCGTGATCAACTTGTCCGTATGCTGATTGATCGACATGTTCGGGCCCTGGGTCAGGATGTCGGCACTGCCGGACACCACCTCCCCGCCGGTGGGCAAGGCAAACGCCGAGGGCAACCCGGTCAATGCCAGGAGACTGGCGACCGCCACCACCAGGCCCTTGCCGGAACCGGTACGCCGACGCCGGGCGCCTTCGTGAGTGACGTTCCAGCAGCCTTGGGCCTGGTTCCATACCAACGCATAGATCTTGTTCATGAAAACTCCATATCGATTTATCTACGTACTACAAACCTTTGCAGCACGGCACTGCCGCTGAAGCGCCTGCTAGGCCTTCAAAATTGAACGACGGTGTTGGGTAGAACTCGCCCACGGACGAACCGGCTCAATGAGCGGTCGCGATCATGGGAAGGTAAAAGTGAACTCTGCGGCCCCGTTGGCCTCCCCGCCGGCCTCGACTTCCTGGTCATTGCCAATGCGGATGTAGCTGGCCCGCAGGGGAATGCTTGCGCCATCGCCGATGCGCTGCATCTCGTAGCTCTGGCCGCTGTACTCGATGCGTTCCGAAGTCAGCCCATTGGTCATGACAATGCCGAACCCCCGGGTACTGGAATTGATCAGACCCAGTACGCCCGGGACCGACGAGCCCCCGGACTTGTCGATAAAGCTGATGCGAGGCTTGGCCTGCATCGAACAACGGCTCAAGCCGATACTGAAAGGAACCGCAGGCGAGGTAGCGTTGACCTGGGGAAAGTCCGACAGGGCGAAGCGTCCCAAGCGCACCCCGATCTCTTTGTAGGCTTCCACCACGCAGGTCTTGGGCAGCTCGATGTTGATGTTGAAGTCCATGCCGCCCATGACCAGGCTCGTGCGGCAACTGCCGGTCAGCGGTGCGCTGAGCTGGCTCAATTGGGCCCCCAGGGTCGACTCGTTTTTTTCCAGGTCGTACGCATACAACTGCAGGTAGGAAGAGCCTGTTACCTGAGTCACTTTGAGGGTGCCCGTGGGCAACTGATCCGGTGGCACGGTCAGGATCAGTGACTGAATAATCTGGGTGACCATGGTCTGCTTGGGTAAACCGCTCTCAAAGACCAGGTCGTCATTTTTTTCCAAGGCAATCGGGTAGGTGACCTGGGCCACCCGTATTTTCTTGCCCCCTTGAGGAACAACCTCCAGTCGCAAGCCAATGCCGGCGACATCGGTAGGCGCGGCACCATCGTACTGCGGCGTACCGGGGGTCCAATGCCCCGCAGTCACCAGTTCCCGAGGTCTGCCGGAGACAGCCAGGTTGAAACTGGTATGCAAGGTCAGCGTACGCTGCCATAACACGGTTCCTACCGCGGTATTGGTGTTCAACGGGTTGATCAGCCGCCATTGCGTAACGGCGTTGCTGGTGACGTCGCAGCCCCTGGCATAACCGTTCACCGAGGCTGCGCGCGCTTGCGTGCCGACCCAGCCGCAAAGCATCGCTGCAAGCACGACGCCATGAACCCACAGGGACAGCGGTCTACGCTCGGTTACAAGCCTCAGCCATTGGCGAATCATCTGTCTTTCTCCCTGTCTGCACTGTTGGAGCACCGCCTGTGTGAACGGCCATGCCCTGCACAAACGAGATGGGTTGTCCAACAGTGGCCGGCTGCTTCCGGCCACCCTTAAGAAAGATCATCAAGGAACGAGACAAGCAGGTACCCGTCATCAGTCAGCACCCGGTACGCCAGGCATCAGCCAGGTGCACCGGGGAACTGCCCTTCCTCAGATCAGTGGGTACCGGTCATCAGTTGCGGATATCGCCCTCGTTCAGGCCGACCGCTGGCACTTGCGCCGCCAGCTCCTCCGCCCTGTTGTAGCGCATGTCGCCGTAGTTGACCCCGACCAGGCCACCGTAGGTCTGGGCGTTGCGCGCAACGAAGTTGATCTTGCCGGAGGCCGAAGAGTTACGCAGATCGCCCGTGTTCAAGCCGACCAGTCCGCCCAGGAGGGCAGAGACGCCGCCGCTCACCTGGCCATCGGCCAGGGAGTTGGTGATGAACGAATTGTTCTGACCGACCAGGCCGCCAACCGCACTCCGATCACCGCCCACTACGTCGCCTTTGGCCGATGCGCTATTGATGCGGTGATCGACAAGGTCGCCATTGGTACCCACCAGGCCGCCGACGAAGCTGGTGACGCCGCCGCGGACGTCACCGCTGGCTTCGGCCGAACTCAGATCACCGTCGTTGTAACCCACCAACCCGCCGACGTTGCTGATGTTGCCGCCGCTGGCATTGCCACGAGCCACGACATATTCGGTGTTACCGCCAAAGTTGTGTCCGATCAGGCCACCGACATTACTGTTGGCACCACCTGTCACATTGCCGGTCGCTTCCGCCGTGTGGATCTGGCTGTCCTCGTTCTTGCCCACCAGACCGCCAATGTTGGTGCCGGTGGAGTCAGTCACCGTGCCAGTGGCCTTGACGTTCTTCAGCTCGCTGTTCTGGTTGAAGCCCACCAAGCCACCTGCGGCCAAGGACGCTGCACCCGCAACCGCACCACTGGCGCTGGAGTCGATGATGGTGCCATTTTTGTTGGTCCCCACCAGACCACCGATGCGGCTGGCGGCATAACCCCAGACATTGACCGAGGAACTGGCGTTATCAATCAGGCCGCCTTGGTTGTAGCCCACCAAACCACCCAGGTTCGGGTCGATGTAAGGTGGGCGAACGGGTGGGTTAACGGGTGGACGGAAACCCGTTCCGATCGTACCGGCACTCGAAGAACCCTTGATTTCCCCGCCCTTGTTGATCCCCACCAGGCCGCCCATGCCACCCACCTCACTGAGCTGTACGGTGCCCAACACCTGCACGTTGGTGGAGCTATTGGTAATACTCCCCACACCGGCGCGGCCAACATTGTTTTCGCCGACCAGGCCGCCCATTGCCAAGGTGTTGTTGTTACCGGTCACCGTACCGGTCACCGATCCACGGTTGATGCTGCCGCCGGCGTTGACGCCGACCAGGCCACCGACGGTGTTGGTCTGATTGCTGTTGGCGTTCACGACCAGGTTGGTGCCACTGACGTTTTCGATGCGGCCGGTGTTCTCGCCCACCAAGCCACCGATTTTTCCGAAGCCCGAGTTGGAGGTAGTACCGTTGATTCTCATCGACGCCAGCTTGAGGTTGCTGATGCTGCCGGACGATCGGCCGAACAGACCACCGTAAGGCCCATCGGTATTGACGGTGAAACCACTGATGGTATTGCCCAGGCCCTCGAAGATTCCGTTGAACTGTCTGTTGCCACCAATGGTCTTGATGATGCCGGTGCCCTTGATGTCATTGCCCAGCACATACAGGCCACCGAGGTTGGTGCCGATCGCCTGCAACTGCGCGGAGTTCTGGATCACTGTGTACAGGTCATCATTGACGTCGAACGAAGCGCCGCTGCCGGACAGGGTGACCTGGCCGCGATCGCCCAGGACATAGCTGTTGCCGTAGACCAGGCCGAGGCTGCTGTTGGCACCGGTCAGCGCTACCGCACCATTGAGCTTGATGTCCCGATCGGCCTGGAGCTCAACACGAGCGCCTGTACCGCTGGCCTTCAGGTTTTTATTGAGGTTGATGTCCTGGGCCGAAGCGACGTTCAAGTGATTGCCGCTGCTCCAGTTGATATCACCGTCGATCGAAACGTCGCCGGACTTGCTGCTCAACTCGACGTTGGTGGAAGCCAGGTTAAACGACAGGGTATCGGCATACACGTTGTTGCTGCCGGGGGTGGAGGTTGGGCTGACATTGATATCGGTGGAACTGATCTTCCAGGTACCGGCCTTGCCATTGGTGGCCAAGGTGTTGACCCGGGCGGCCAGTTGCACCTTGGTGTCGGCGCCCTTGGTCTCCACGACACCGCCATCACCGATCGAAGTCAGTGCGTTGGCGCTCATCGAGCCACCGACGTTGACCACGCCGACATCACCGCCGTCCAGGGTGATCTTGCCGGCCTTGCGCGACAGAGTGTTGGCTTCGATGGCGCCCTGGTTGTTGACCACGGTCTGCAGCATCGAGCCGGCACTGCGTGCGGTCATCAACACCTGCCCGCCATCGGCCTTGAGCAGGCCGCCGTTGCTGACCAGCGCATTGATCGCCGCGGCATCGACTTTCAGGTCCAGCAGGTTGTTGCTGTCGAAGCTGACGGTGAACTCGTCGCCGCCACCCAGGGCCACACGGCCCTTTTGCGCCTTGATGTCGCCTTCGTTGCGCACGGTCTTGCCGAGCAGGGCCACGCTGCCACCATCGGTGGTAGTAATCACGCCGTTGTTGACGATTTCAGCTTGTGAGGTCCCGGCAAACTTGTAGTTGCCGGCCTTGAAGTTGTCATCGCTGATGTTCTTGGTCGAGACCACCAGGCCACCGACGTTGACCTGAGCGTTGTTGCCGAATACCACGCCGTTGGGGTTGATCAGGAACACCCGGCCGTTGGCATTGATCTGCCCCTGGATGTTACTGCCGTTGACGCCGATCACCCGGTTCAGGGCGACCGAGGTCTTGGTCGGCTGGCTGAAGGTCACCGTCTGGCCGCGGTTCACGCTGAAGTCGTTCCAGTTGGTGATCAGCTTGTCGGAGTGCTGGTTGATCGACATCTGCTTGCCATTGTCGAACGTCAGGATGTCCGCAGATCCGGAGACTATCGTGTCGCCGGTCGGCAACGCGAAGGCCATAGGCAGAACACCAATGCCCAGCAGCCCGGCCACCATCACCACCAGGCCCTTGCGTGTTCCGGAGCGACGACGACGGCGCGCGCCCTCGTCGGTCACACTCCAGCAGCCCTGGGCCTGATTCCACACCAATGCATAAACCTTATTCACGTTGACTCCTTATCTACTTATTAACGCCCTGCAACCTATGCAGGACGGCACCACCTCCGAAGCACACGCTGGCCTTCAGAAATACTGTGTCGCGCTGGCCCAGATCCGCGGCGTGCGCTCGGGCCCGCTGCCTTCCTGGTTGTTGTCCAGGGCCCAGGCACTGGTCACGCTGATCTGTTGCGAAGGACCGCTCCAACTGGCACCCACACCGGCGCCCGACAGCTGGCGGCGGTTCTCGTCGTGGATCCAGGGGCTCTTGTTGACCTGCACCGCGCCGTGATCGACAAACGCCTTGAGCTGCCAGCGCGGGGCCAGGAGAAAGCGCAGCTCCAGGCTGGCCTGCCAGCCCTGGTCGCCACTGCCGGTCCCCTGGGGATAGGCGCGCACATCGAAGGGGCCGCCGATGCCGAATTTTTCCGAGCTGTCCAGGTTGGTCGAGGACCATTGGCCGTTGAACTGGCCATAGAGCTGAAAGCGCGGGCTCAGGTACTGCAGGCGCGCGGCATTGAGGTTGAGCTTCTGAAAGCCACCGTTGGTGCCGGCCGTGAAATGGTCGCGCCACTGGTCCATCGGGTCGTCGATGCTCAACCGGCCACTGCCGTAGGTGAGGTAGAAGAAGTTCTGCCCGCCGCCGAGCAGGCTGTCCTGGGAGTTGCCGTTGAGGCTCAGGCTCCACAGTTCCACATGCTTCTGGCTGCTGACTTCGAACAGGTCGATGTCGTCGCGCAGGCGCTTGTCCTCGTACTGCAACTGGGCGCTGAGATCGAAGGTGCGGCTGCGGATCAGCGGCTGAGTGATGAAGACACTGCCGATGCTCGCCTGGCCGTGGGCCTCCAGCACCTCGAAGTCCCGGCTCAACTCGTAGTTCATCCGCGAATAGGCCACGCCCACACTGGTGGACCAGGGGCCCAGGGGAAGCTTGTAGGCGGCGCGGTAGTAGCGCTGGTCCTCGTCGCTGCCGAGCAGGCGCAGGTTGAACTGATCGCCCAGGCGCAAGGGGTTGTTGAGGTTGAGGCTGCCCCCCAGGCGGTATTCGCCGGTGTAGTAGCCGCCGAAGTTGTCGGCTTCCAGGGTGCCGCTGGCCCAGGGCCCGGGCTGCGCATTGACCAGCAGGTCGGTGGTGCCGCGCTGCTCGCCGGCACTGAGAGTGCCCTTGACCCGGACCCCGGGAAGGTCGCTCAACAGCAGCAGGCTGCGTTCAAGATCTTCACTGCGGACCGCGGTATCGCTGTGCAGTGACGACAACGGGCCTGTGATCACCGAGTTCAGGGCCCGGGACTGGTTGTTCACTTGAATACGACCGTAGCGACCTTCCATGACCTCGATACGCACCACGCCGTCCTCGATGTCCTGGGCCGGCAGGAAGGCCCGGGCCAGCATGTAGCCCTGGTTCTGGTAATAGGTCGTCAGGCGCTCGGCGGCCGCGCGCAGCTGGTTCAGGTCCAGCTCCTGGCCCTTGAGGTCCGCCAGCAGGGCTTGCAGCATCTCGTTGCTGAACACCTGGTTGCCGACGATCACGAAGTCGTTGACCTGCAAGCGGATGCCGGAGGTGTCCGGAGCCTGGGCAGGGGCGCTCGGCGGCTTCGCCGGCAGGTCCAGCTCCGGTGCCGGAGGCTCCGGCAAGGCCGGTTGCGTGGCCTGGATGTCGCGCATCGCCTGCCCGGCGTTGGGCACATACACCGCGGCAGCCGCCACTGCGGGCAACATCAGCAGCAAGCCCAGGCAGCCCCCGGACAATCGCTGCCAGCGCCGTTCAAGGCCCCCCGCAAGCAGGCTGTTCGATGACTTGCCCAAGGCAACTTCAGTCTTGTATCCGCGCACTTCCACTCAGCGTCTCCCCGCTGTCAGTTGCCACTTGGTAATGAACCACCGCCTGATCCGGGGTAATTCCCTGCATATCGGGCAGGGCGATCCGCGCCGAGCCGAAGGGCTCCACGGTGATCCCCTGCAATGTGATTGATCGATTGCCGCTGCCCAGCGCCAACTCAGCGAAGGACACGTAGTACGGGGTCGGGTTGCCGGCCAGCAGCGCCGCGCCAGCCTGCCCCGGCGCCACAAGGCTCCAGCGCAACTGGCTGACCGCTTCGTCAGCCTTGCCGGACAAGCCCTGGGGGCGGTACAGCAGCTTCATGCGCATGCGCGATGCCAGCCGCAGCAAGTCGTCCTTCGCGGGCGCCCGGGGCGGTACTTCAAGAAAGTTGATCCAGAACACCGACTCACGATCGCCGGGCAGCGGCTCGCCGCTGTAGCGCAGGACCAGTGCTGCGCTCTGCCGAGGCTCGAGCCGGGATATCGGCGGCGACAGTACGAACGGCACCACCAACGCACTGGGATCGGCCTCGGGATTGCCCTTGTCCAGCCAGGCCTGCAACAGGATCGGTGCCCGGCCGATATTGCCGACCCGGATGCTGATGGCCGGCTTGCCGGCGGGATAGATGAACCGTGTGCCGACAATCGACAGGTCGGCCTGGGCCCAGCCGCTGGACAAGGCCAGCAGCCCCAGCAGCCACCGGCAACCACGCTGGGAGCAAAGACGGCCATATCCGCCTTGATGGCCCATCAAGGCCGCTCCTCTACGGAACCTGCCGGCATCGCCCGGCAGGGAAGCTGAAGCACCACATAGCCCGTGGCGGAGGCCGTATCGCGGGACGGCAACTGGTAGTCGATCAGGCACTGCTGATCCGGCTCCTGGCCCCATTCCACGCGAATCGTGCCCTGGTCCTGCTCGGTACGCAGCACCAGGCGGCTGCCCTGGCCCACCGCCCCCAGCTCGGCACCGTCCTGGGCATCGACGGCCACGGCAGCAAACGGCAACTGCTGGCCATCGGGCTGCTGGCTGTCGATCAGCACCGCACGCGCCCTGCGGGTCGGGTACGAAAGCATCACCACCGCCCCCGCCACCGGCGCCACATGGCGTGAGCTGAGCAGCAGCTCGACGTCGTCGGCAACGCCAGTGGGGTCGATGTCCACGGTGTTCAATTGATAGGGGCTCAGGCTGGAGACCACGGCATAGCCGCTTCCATCCACCCGCGTGTCGGCATAGCCGACCCGGGCGCCCTTGGCATCGGGAGCATGCACCAGGCCCGTGGTTTCACTCAGGGTCTGGGCGAAGGTCAAGCCACCCGAATGCAGCACCATGCCCCCGGAAGCCCCCAGAGACTGCTGGCGATAGTCGCGGCCCTGGGAAAAGCTCGAACTCAGGGAAACCTCGGGCAGGAAATAGTTGAGGCTGGCGTTGGTCGAGGTTTCGCCCTGGCGCTGGTCATGGGCGGCGGACAACGCATAGGTGGCGTCGCCATCCTTGTCCAGTACGCCGGAGATGCCGCTGGTGTAGTGCGCGCCAGAACGCTTGTCATGGCTGGCGTAGCTGTTGATCGTGGTACCCCGGCGCCCTTCCCGCCCCAGGGGAATCGACAGGCTGAAGCTGAAAAACGTGTTGTCCGCCCCCGCGCCTGCCCGTGAACCACTGCTGGAAGCACGCATGCGCTGAGCCATGAAGGAGTAGCTGTTACCGCGCCACTGGTTGCTGTAGCCCATGGCGAAGTTCAGGGTCTGGCCCTGGCGATTCCAGTACTGGAGGCTGGAGCCCGTGGCATAGAGCTGCCCTGCGCCGTCGCCCAGTTGCTGGTTGATGTTGATATCCAGGCGGTCACGGACCCGGGCGAACGAGTCGACGCTCTCGCCCTGGTTGACGTGATCCTGCAGGGTGATGGCGTCCTGCAGGCCCAGGTAACCGCTGGTGGAATAGCGGTAGGCCAGCAACGAGAAGTTGGTCCCGCTGTTGGGCAGGTTCTTGCTGTAGGACAGGCGCACGCTTTGGCCCTGCATGCTGCCGCCCCGGGGCAGCTCGGTTCGGGCCTGGGTCAGGTCCAGGCTAAAAGCCCCGAGGGAAGTATTCAGTGCGCTGCCGATCAGCGCCGACATGTAGCTGCCGGTGAGTGCCGTGCCGGCATAACCGGTCAATTGGTTATCCAGGCCGTAGTGCAGGGTGCCCTGGGCCACATATTGCTCGCTGCCACCGAGCCCGGGATTCGCCACCTTGCCCGCCGTCAGGCTATAGCGTGAGGTGCCGGGGCGCAGGGTTTGCACGGTGGTGGCAAAAGGTACGGTAAAGCGGCTGGTCTGGCCGTTGGCCTCGGTGACCGTCACGTCCAGATCGCCGCCAAAGCTCGCCGCTTGCAGATCGGAAATCTCGAACGGCCCCGGTGCAACGGAGGTTTCATAGATCATGTAGCCGCGCTGATAGACCGAGACCTTGGCATTGGTGCTGGCCGTGCCGCGGATCTGCGGTGCGTAGTAGCGCTGGCTCTCGGGCAGCATGCGCGGGTCGCTGGCCAGCCGGACACCGCGAAACGATACCGAGTCGAACAGATCGGCTTCGGTCGCGCTCTCTCCCACCAGCAACTGCGAGTGCCAGGCCGGCAGGTCGGTCTGGGCATAGATGTAACCGCGCTGATAATGGCCGCCCACCTCAGGCGACCAGGTGGCGGTGCCGCTGTGACGCAGACGCCAGTCACCCAGGTTGAGCCCCAGGTTGAGCCCGGCATAGCCGTCGGTCTGGCTTCGCCCATTGCTCTGGGAACTGAACAGGCTGGTGTTGTAGTTGAGCGTGGCCGCGGACACGCCGTAATCCCAGCTCGCCGGATCGACGTAGGTTTTCGACAGGTTCTGCTGCAGGAAAAGCTGCGGCACCGACAACTCGATCTTCTGTTCCGCAATTTTGACGCGGGTGGTCGCGCCAGGGATGTAGCTGCCCAGGTCGCCGCAAAACAGCCCATCGCCCATGAGAGGGTGAGAGGAATGGGTGCCCAGGCTCGCATCGGTCTTTTTCAAGTCGATACCCAACTGCTGCAACAACGAACGGTCGTAGCACGGCTGGCTGCCCTGGGGGTCATCGCTGGCGCGGAACTGGATTTCCTGCAACGCCCGCCACTGACTGCTCACCAGCACATCAAGCAAGTAAGTGCCGGGCGCGACATAGCCCACTTGTTGAAAGCGCGAGGTATCGATGGGAGTGCCCTTACCTTGAAATAGCATCTGGCTGTCGAACAACACATCCTGGCTGGAGCCCGTATCCGCGGCCTCTGCCGTCGCCGGCGCGATGCCGTCCTGGTCGGCCACCAGCACCATGGAATTGCTCATCAGCACCGCCGCCAGACACAGTGACTGCGTCGCCGGAACCCGTCTGCGGCCGGATGAAGGCCCAGAACAGCTCGCACGCAAATGCCGATGGCACGGAATACGCGACATAACGAAGCCCCTGCCCCTCAAGAAAACCAAGCCACTGAAAAGCCCACAGAAGTGATGAGGAACCCCGTCAAAGAAGCGACTTTTTCAGCAGGCCTCGGCCGCCGAAATCATCGATCACCTCATATTCAATTGATGCCTTGGCCGGCTGTGACGGAGCGCCCGCTGGCCAGGAGAAAGACTCATATCCGAAGGGTGCGACCATGCCTGGCTTCAAATCGATTCGACGGCCTGACACAGCAACTTCCATGCGTCCGAAGGACACGTAATAAGGTGTTGGGTTGTACACTTTGATAACCGGCACTTGCGAAGCGCCTGCTCGACTTAATTCCCACTTGAGCTTTTCGCCAGCCATGCCCGCATTGCCAATCAAGTTGTCAGGACGGAAGAAAATCTTGATCCGAGTCCTGAATGCAAACTGCAATACGTTTTCGTCCTGTTTTCGCCGTGGTGGCGTTTCCAGTACATTCAGCCAGAACAATGATTCGCGATCTTTTGCCAAGGGTTCTTTTGAATAAGACACACGCAATATCGCCGAGCCTCCCGCTTCCACCCGACTGACTGCAGGAGCCAGAAGAAAAGGAACCTTGATTTCCTCAGGAGACTTGTTGGCATCGCCTTCGTCGATCCAACTTTGCGCCAATAAGGCCACAGAGCCGGTGTTACTCAACTTCAATGTAACTTCACGAGCATCTGCTGGATAAACCAGGCGCGTACCTTCCAGTACTATCCCGGCATGCGCGGCCCCCGACAGTATCCCCAGGAACATGACACCGATAACGAGAGAATGAACAAAACGCGCAGTCGGCGTCATGACCTGCCCCTTAATAACTAACTGCTGTTATTGGTACGCAAGGGTGTAGCGGATGTAGGACACGCCCGAACCTGCACCGACGGTGGCTTCAGTAGATACGTAAGCGGCCTTGTACTTCAGGGTTGCCGCCTTGTCGGTGGAGATCGTAGCGATCTGCGGGGATGCTTCGGCTTGGCCCAGGACGATTTTCTGTGGCGTGGTGTCATGGTCGTTATAGACCTCGATCTGCACGCCCGTTGCAGGCTTGCTCCCGATCAGCTTGAGGTTGCCGGAGGCAGGGTCGACGTTACCGAGCTGATCGAACTCGATGGAAACCTTCTTACCGGCGGTGCAGTTGGCCCCCGAGAGTTGCAGTACGAACGGTACCAGTGGAGACCTCGCACCGATCTTGTCAAACACAGTAGGCTTGATAGTGCCGAGTTCAACGTTGGTTTCGTTACCTTCGCCCGGTGCCTTGCCGTTGATATCGCAGGTAGTGTCAGAGATGCTGCCACTGAACTTCACCACGCCATCGGTAGCTTGGGCAAAGGATGGAATCAATGCTGCCAGCATCAACCCGGAAGTTGCCATGGACAAGAGAGTCTTGCGTTTCATCTGATTTCCTTTTCCAAATGATTATAAGGAAGCAACAACAAAACACTTCCCTCCGAAAGCAACCGACAATAATACTGCCGCCAGCCTGGAAGAACGGATTTGCCTGACCTTATAAAAGTTAATTAATGCTGCTTGTTCCCGGCACCCCGGCCGGCTTGAACTACAAGTTCGGATCGGGTCTGCCAGCAGCGACCAAGCATATAGAAGAGTCGATTTATTTGGATCAAGATCACTACAGCATGATTTCCGAGAATGCTCGCGCAGAGAAACAGGAAATTTCTCGGAAGGGAAAACCGACTTAAACAACAGACAAACTAAAGTTACTCGCTAATAACAACTTCCTGGAATATCAATCCAATAGCCGATAACAGCATCAAGTATTGTGGACTATTGATATTTGGCCACGCACCACCGAATCGACCGGGCGCAGGACGCTGCTGATTCCGCCGGCGCTAACAGTTCGGCAGAAGGCGTTGCTGGAAAATAAGGAGGGGGGGCGCACGGCCCGGGGCGGCCGATTGCGGGCAACAAAAAAGCCCCGGAAATCGATGATTTCCGGGGCTTTCATTTGTATGGCGGAGAGATAGGGATTCGAACCCTAGGTACCGGTGAAGGTACAACGGATTTCGAATCCGTCCCATTCGGCCACTCTGGCATCTCTCCAACGGCGCGCATCATAACAGCACCTTTGCTCGAAGCGAAGCCCCCCGAGCAAATTTTTTCCGTGCTATCAGATGCTTGCGTCGATTACAGCGGTACGCCGAGGCGCTGGGCCACTTCTTCGTAGGCTTCGATCACATCGCCCAGGCCCTGGCGGAAGCGGTCCTTGTCCATCTTCTTCTTGGTGTCCTTGTCCCACAGACGGCAACCGTCCGGGCTGAACTCGTCGCCCAGGACGATGGAGCCGTCGCTGAACACGCCGAACTCCAGCTTGAAGTCCACCAGCAGCAGGCCGGCGTCATCGAACAGCTTGCTCAGCACTTCGTTGACCTTGAGCGACAACTCTTTCATGCGCGCCAGTTGCTCGGCAGTACCCCAGCCGAATGCCACCACATGGGATTCGTTGATGAACGGGTCGCCCTTGGCGTCGTCCTTGAGGAACAGCTCGAAGGTGTAGGGGTTGAGCTTCATGCCCTCTTCCACGCCCAGGCGCTTGACCAGGCTGCCGGCGGCGTAGTTGCGCACCACGCACTCCACCGGAATCATGTCGAGCTTCTTCACCAGGCATTCGTTGTCGCCCAGCAGCTTGTCGAACTGGGTCGGCACGCCGGCGGCTTCGAGTTTCTGCATGATGAAGGCGTTGAACTTGTTGTTCACCATCCCCTTGCGGTCCAGCTGCTCGATGCGCTTGCCGTCGAACGCCGAGGTGTCGTTGCGAAACAGCAGGATCAAGCGGTCGGCGTCGTCGGTCTTGTAAACCGATTTGGCTTTGCCGCGGTAGAGTTCTTCACGTTTTTCCATGATGGGCTCCGCTTGCTAAGTAGGTGGGCTAGGCGATGTGGCGCCAGTCGAGCCCTGAATCTTGATCGGCCAGTTGCAGCCAGTCCGGGTCGCACCCGAGGGTGTCGACAAAACATTGCCGGGCCAGCTGCGGCAGGTTGTTCTTGCTGCTCAGATGAGCCAGGACCAGGTGCTGCAGGTCCTGCCATCCCAATTCGGCCACCAGGCTTGCGGCCTGATGGTTGTTCAAATGTCCCAGGTCGCCGCCAACCCGCTGCTTGAGAAAGTACGGGTAATAACCCCGTGCCAGCCGATCCCGGCAATGGTTGGCCTCGATCATCAAGGCATCCAGGCCACGGTAGCCGTCCAGCACCCCGGCGCAGTAGGAGCCGAGGTCGGTCAGCAGGCCGAAGCGCCGCTGGCCATCACTGAAGACAAATTGCGTAGGTTCCTGGGCGTCGTGGGCCACGGCAATCACGTCGATGCGCAAGGCGCCGATCTGCAGCGACTCGCCACCGCGGACAAAACCCGCGACCTCCACCGGTTTGCGCATCCCGCGCAAGGTGCCCTGGCTGAGGTAGACCGGTAGATTGTAGCGCCGAGACAGCAAACCCACGCCATGCACGTGGTCGGCATGTTCGTGGGTTACCAGGATGGCGCTCAACTGCGCGGGATCGACTCCCAGACGCAGCAGGCGCCGCTCGGTTTCCCGCAGGGAGAAACCACAGTCCACCAGAACGCAGGTGTCGGCACTGACGATCAGCGTGCCATTCCCTTGGCTACCACTGCCGAGAACGGCAAAACGCATCAGATCAGCCCAGGTTGTCCTGAATCACGCCCAACACTTTGCGTGCCACATCGGCCGGCGCCACGGTGTTGATGTTCTTCTCGACGGTGACCTGGACGTTCTCGCCTACCTTGCTCAGGCGAACCTGATAGCGCTCGGCACGGGCTTCGATCTCTTCCTTGGCCGGCTTGCTGCCGAACAACTTGCCGAAGAAGCCCGGCTCGTCGTCTTTCTTCTCGGCTTTTTCCGCCAGGTTGATGTAGTACAGGCCCAGGCTGCGGTTGATGTCCTCAACCCGCCATTCGCCCTGTTCCAGGGCACGGCCAACACTGGACCAGGCGCGATCGAGGTCGGCGCCCAGGTTCAGTACCGGGTTGCCGCTGCCGTCCTCGCTGAGGCTGACTCGGCTCGGGGTATCGAAATCGCGGGCCGCCAGCAGAGACACCGAACCGCCCTTCTCGGAGGTGCGGCTCATGCTTGCCAGCATGTCGTCCACCAGCGCTGCGTCCAGGCCGGTGTTGACCGAACGGTTGGTGAACTCCACGTCGGCAGTGCTGCCGGCGGGACGCTCGGCACTGACCACGTAGACTTCACTGGTGTTGCGCTGCACGCCCGGCTCGATGCGTACCCGTACGCGGGTTTCGCTGTCGGCGGCGACGCCGGCACTGCTCAGGCGCTTGGCCACGGCAGCGGAAAGTTCGTCGGAACGCTGCCAGCCGGTGGTGAACTCACCGGTTTGCGGGCGCTGCTGATCCAGGCGGAAACCGTTGTCCTGGAAGAACTGCACCGCCACTGGCCAGACTTCGGCCGGTGGATGCTGGGCCATGACCCAACGCGAATCGCCGCTCTTTTGCAGGGTGTAGTCGCTGGCATCGGCAATAGCCGACAGCGGCTGGGGACGAGGCACTTCGTACTCGCCCTTGACGTTGTCGTCGGCCACGTTGCGCGGAATCGGCAGCAGAGGGTCCAGACGCTTGGCGGTCTGTACATCCGGCGGCAATTGCATCGGTGCTGTTTGTTGCGCTTGCAGGTAATCGCTACCCCGGTCACGGAAGTAGCCTTCCGGGCCCCAGATCCAACCGCAGCCACTGGTGCTGGAGATAATCAAGGCAAGTGCGGAAAGTCCGGCCATTCGCTTCATGCGTTGTACTTCCTCAATTAAACCAAGACGCCGGACTGGCGCATGGCCTGCCGCAGCGGTTCGTGACAGGCGGCACTGAGCCAGGTGAGCGGCAGACGGATACCGTCCGGCATCAAGCCCATTTCGTGCAGGGCCCATTTCACGGGAATAGGGTTGGATTCGATGAACAGAGTCTTGTTCAGCGGCATCAGGGTCTCGTGGATCTCCCGGGCCTTGGCGGCATCGCCGGCCATGGCCGCGGCGCACATCTGGCTCATGGCCCGTGGCGCGACGTTGGCGGTCACCGAGATATTGCCCTTGCCGCCCAGCAGGATCAGCTCGACTGCGGTGGCGTCATCGCCGGAGTACACCAGGAAATCGCCGGGCACGCCGGCCAGGATGGCCTTGGCGCGCTGCAGGTCGCCGGTGGCTTCCTTGATCCCGATGATGTTCTTCACGCTGGACAGGCGGATCACGGTCTCGGCCTGCATGTCGCATGCGGTGCGGCCCGGAACGTTGTAGAGGATCTGCGGGATGTCCACGGCCTCGGCAATGGCGCGGAAATGCTGGTACAGGCCTTCCTGGGTCGGCTTGTTGTAGTACGGGGTCACCAGCAGGCACGCATCGGCGCCGGCGATCTTCGCATTGGTGGTCAACTCGATCGCTTCGCGCGTCGAGTTGGCGCCGGTACCGGCGATCACCGGAATGCGCCCTGCAACCTGGGTGACCACCCGACGAATCACTTCGATGTGCTCGTTCACATCCAGGGTGGCCGACTCACCTGTGGTGCCGACCGCCACGATGGCGTTGGTGCCCTCTTGCAGGTGGAAGTCCACCAGTTTGCTCAGGCTGTCCCAGTCGAGATTTCCCTGTGCATCCATGGGTGTGACCAGTGCCACCATACTGCCCGCAATCATGCAACCGCTCCTGCCGGAAAAAGAGAGCGGTAATGGTACTGGCGCCAAGTTCCTTGCACAAGCGAAGTCCCGCGCCATGAGCATTCCCCTGAGCGATGGTTTTCGCTACCCTTCAGGCTTTGATCGCTACTGATAAGCGTGTAGACCGGGTTATCGCCTGCCTGTTGGATCTGCAAAGCCCCATTCCCGCGTTGCCAGCCTGTGTTCCGAGCGTTTCGGGGCCAGTCGCCGGCTTGTGGTCCGAGGCCTTGAAGTTCCGCCGGCGACGCTTGCCCGGTACTGGCTTGTCAAAAAGTACCGACCGCTCATCGCTTTAGGAATGCTGCATGTCCACCCCCACAGTTCGCGAACAATTCCTTGTCATCAGTGCCCTCGGCGCCAACCCCATGGAGCTGACCAACGTCCTGTGCCGCGCCAGCCATGAAAACCGCTGCGCCGTGGTGACGTCGCGCCTGACCCGGCATGGCGAGTGCAGCGCGCTGGTTCTGGAGATTTCCGGCAGCTGGGACGCCCTGGCGCGCCTGGAAAGCAGCCTGCCGTTCCTGGCCAAGAAGCATGCCTTCACGGTCAACGTGGTGCGCAGCGCCGCCCTGGAAAGCCGCCCCCAGGCCCTGCCTTATGTGGCCTACGTCAGCGCCGCGTACCGCTCGGACATCGTCAATGAGCTGTGCCAGTTCTTCATCGACCATCAGGTCGAGCTGGAAAACCTCACCTGCGATACCTACCAGGCTCCACAGACCGGCGGCACCATGCTCAATGCCACCTTTACCGTGACCCTGCCCGCCGGCACCCAGATCAGTTGGCTGCGCGACCAGTTCCTGGACTTTGCCGATGCCATGAACCTCGACGCGCTGATCGAACCCTGGCGCCCACAGAACCCTATGTAAGGAAGCCCCATGGCCGTTGCTATCGATCAACCTATTGCCGATTTCCAGGCCCCTGCCACCAGCGGCCAGACCGTCAGCCTGTCCGGCCTCAAGGGCAAGCAAGTGGTGATCTACTTCTACCCCAAGGACAGCACCCCGGGCTGCACCACCGAGGGCCAGGGCTTTCGTGATCAGTACGCCGCCTTCCAGGCCGCCAACACCGAAGTCTTCGGCGTTTCCCGCGACAGCCTGAAGTCCCACGAGAACTTCAAGTGCAAACAGGAGTTCCCCTTCGAGCTGATCAGCGACAAGGACGAAGCCGTCTGCCAGCTGTTCGACGTGATCAAGCTGAAGAAGCTCTATGGCAAGGAATACCTGGGGGTGGACCGCAGCACCTTCCTGATCGACAAGGACGGTGTGTTGCGCCAGGAATGGCGAGGGGTGAAGGTACCCGGGCACGTCGACGCCGTACTGGCCGCGGCCCAGGCCCTGAACAAGGCCTGAAATGACCGGGGCGGCTGTATCAGCCGCCCCGCGTACCTAGAGTAGAGGTGCCACCACCGGGTCCTTCCTGGGCCAGGCATCCAGCACCGCCTTGAACAGGGTCGCCAGGGGAATCGCAAAGAATATCCCCCAGAACCCCCACAGCCCGCCAAACAGCAGCACCGCACAGATGATCGCCACCGGGTGCAGGTTCACCGCGCCGGAGAACAGCAGCGGCACCAGCACGTTGCCATCCAGGGTCTGGATGATCCCGTAGACCGCCATCAGGTAGATGAACTGATCGCTCCAGCCCCACTGGAACAGCGCAATCAGCGCCACAGGTACCGTTACCACCACGGCGCCGACATAGGGCACCACCACCGAGACCCCCACCAGCAGAGCCAGCAGGGCTGCATAGTTCAGGCCCAGGGCGACGAAGGCGATGTAGGTCACCCCGCCACAGATGACGATCTCGATGACCTTGCCGCGAATGTAGTTGGCGATCTGCCGGTTCATTTCATGGGCCACGCGAGTAATCAGCGTACGTTCGCGGGGCAGATAGCTGATCACCCAGCGGCTGATCATCGCCCGATCCTTGAGGAAGAAGAACACCAGGATCGGCACCAGTACCAGGTAGATCATGATGTTCACCAGCAAGGGCAGGCTGGACAGGGAGAAGGTCAGCGCCCACTGGCCGAACTTGCCGATCTCGCCCCTGGCCACTTCGATGGCCTGCAGCACCTGCTCGTCGGACACAAGATGCGGGTAGCGCTCGGGCAACAGCAGCAAGAGCGACTGCCACTTGGCGAGCATGCCCGGCAGCTCGTTGAACAGGGTGATCAACTGATGCCAGAGCAACGGCACCACCACCAGGATGAACACCAGCAGCAGCCCCATGAACAGCGCGAACACCAGCCCCACGGCCGCCCCGCCAGGCAGGCGCAGCCGCTCCAGGCTCACCACCAGCCCCTGCATCAGGTAGGCCAGGACCATCCCCGCCAGCACCGGCGCGAGCATGCCGCCCAGGGTCAGGACGGCAGTGAAGGCCAGAAACAGCAGAACGGCCAGCACCACCGCCTCTTCATCCGAGAAGTAGCGCTGAATCCAGTCACGTAGCACTTTGAACATCGATGTTCCTTAGATGAAGGCCCTCAAGGGCAGACTGCGCTCAGGCCTTTTTCAACCAGTAGCGATACACCCCGGCCTCATCCTCTTCACGCAGCAGGGTATGACCGGCCAGGCGGGCGAAAGTGCGGAAGTCACGCTGGGAGCCGGCATCGGTGGCAATGACCTTGAGTACCGCGCCACTGGCCAGGCGATTGAGTTCCATCTTGGCCTTGAGCAGCGGCAGCGGGCAGTTCAGGCCGCTGGCGTCCAGCTCGGCATCATGGGCGACAACATCGGTCATTGGGTTACTCCGATCATCAATTCAAGGCGTCTAGAATACCCTGCAAGCCAGGCCCGTCGGCAATAAAGAAGCCCGACACCAGAGCACTGCCGCGCGCTGCCGAAGCCACGATCAGGTAGACGCCGGAATTTACCCAAAAGCACTTTTTATCCTCAGAGTTTTCACTGGCTTTGTCTGGTCCCCGGCCAGGTGTCCAGCTACAGTAGAGCCTTTGTCGATTAAGGCTTTGTGCATGAATGTATTGCGCCCTACCCTGCTGACGCTCGCTTGCCTGCTCGCCTCACCGGGCTTCGCCGACGACCTGCCGTCACTTGGTGATGCCAGTTCAGCCATTGTCTCTCCGCAACAGGAATACCAGCTGGGCCGTGCCTGGCTGGCGTTGCTGCGCAGCCAGGTTTCGCAGCTCAACGACCCGCAACTCAAGGACTATGTCGAAACCAGCGTCTACAAACTGGTGGAGACCAGCCAGGTCAACGACCGGCGCCTGGAGTTCATCCTGATCAACAGCCCGCAGCTCAACGCCTTCGCCGCTCCCGGGGGAATCATCGGGGTCAATGGCGGGCTGTTCCTCAATGCCCAGACCGAAGGCGAGTACGCCTCGGTGCTGGCCCACGAACTGGCGCACCTTTCACAGCGCCATTTCGCCCGGGGGGTCGAAGCCCAGCAGCGCATGCAGGTGCCGATGATGGCCGCCCTGCTGGCCGGGATCGTGATTGCCGCCGCTGGCGCCGGGGACGCGGGGATCGCCACCATCGCCGGCACCCAGGCCGCAGCCATCCAGGAACAGCGGCGCTTCTCCCGGCAGAACGAGCAGGAAGCCGACCGCATCGGCATCCTCAATTTGGAAAAGGCCGGCTACGACCCGCGCTCAATGCCCACCATGTTCGAACGCCTGATGCGCCAGTACCGCTTCGATGCCAAGCCGCCGGAATTTCTCCTGACTCACCCGGTGACCGAATCGCGGATCGCCGACACCCGCAACCGCGCGGAACAGGCCCGGCAAGGCGGCACCGAAGACAGCCTGCGCTACCAGTTGATCCGCGCCCGGGTGCAACTGACCTATGAGGAATCGCCAGGGCTGGCCGCCAAGCGCTTTCGCGCGCAGCTCGATGAGAACCCGAAGAACGACATCGCTCGCTACGGCCTGGCCATCGCCCAGATCAAGGGCAGCCAGTGGAACGAAGCACGGGAAAACCTCAAGCCCCTGCTGGCCAAGTCGCCCAACGACGTGACCTACAACCTGGCTCAGATCGAACTGGACATGGCCAACAGCCGACTGCCAGACGCGCAGACTCGGGTCGAAAGGATGCTCAACCTGTACCCGGGCAACTACCCCTTGAACCAGATCCGCGTGGACCTGCTGCTCAAGCAGAACCGCCCGGCCGATGCCGAAAAGGCCCTGGAAGGCCTGCTGAAAAGCCGCCCGGACGACCCGGATGTCTGGTACCTGGTGGCGGAAACCCGCGGCCTGTCGGGCAATATCATCGGCCTGCACCAGGCCCGAGCCGAGTACTTCGCACTGGTGGGCGACTATCGCCAAGCCATCCAGCAGCTGGACTTCGCCAAGCGCCGGGCCGGCAGCAACTTCCCCCTGTCGTCGAGGATCGACGCTCGTCAGCGCGAGATGATGGACCAGGAACAGATGGTCAAGGACATGATGCGCTGACATTGACGCAAGCCACAAAAAAGCCCGCCTCTTACGAGGCGGGCTTTTTATTGGGCAACCTCAGGGACTGGCGAATTACTCGGCCAGCTTGAAGGTGATGAAGCTGGCTCGCCCCTGACGCAGTACCCGCATGGACACCGAGCGGTTCTTCGGCAATGCCTTGGCGATTTCAGTGAACTCCTTCGCCGAAGTGATCGCCTGATTGTTCAGGTGAGTGATCACGTCGCCCGGCTGCAGGCCGATCAGCGCCGCAGGACCGTCCTGGACTTCCTTGATGACCACCCCGCCCTTGAGGTCGAAGGCTTTCTTCTGCTCATCGTTGAGCTCGACCACCGCTACACCCAGACGGTTGCTGCTGCGCTCGACACCCGACTTGGGCAGCATGCTCAGGTCTTTGTCTTCTTCAGGAATAGCGCCGACGGTCAGCTCGACATTCTTGCGCTTGCCGTCGCGGATCACTTCCAGGTTGGCCTTGGCCCCGGCCTTCAGCGCGCCTACCAGGTGCGGCAGGTCGGCCGACATGACGATGGGCTGGCCATTGAGGCTGAGGATCACGTCCCCCACTTGCAGGCCGCCCTTGGCCGCCGGGCCATCATCCTGGATCTGTGCCACCAGCGCGCCGGCCGGTTTCTCCAGGCCGAAGGATTCAGCCAGGTCCTTGTTGACCTCCTGGATTACCACGCCAAGCCAGCCACGGCTGACTTTGCCACCGGTTTTCAGCTGGTTGGAAACGTCCATCGCCACATCGATCGGGATGGCGAAAGACACGCCCATGAAACCACCGGAGCGGGTGTAAATCTGCGAGTTGATCCCCACCACTTCACCGGCCAGGTTGAACAGCGGGCCACCGGAGTTGCCCGGGTTGATCGGCACGTCGGTCTGGATGAACGGCACGTAGTTTTCGTTCGGCAGACTGCGACCGATGGCACTGACGATACCCTGGGTCACGGTATGGTCGAAGCCGAACGGCGAGCCGATGGCCACCACCCACTGGCCGGCCTTGAGGTCCTGGGATTTACCCAGTTTCAGCACCGGCAGGTCTTTGCCATCGATTTTCAGCAGTGCTACGTCAGAGCGTGGATCGGTACCGATCAGCTTGGCTTTCAGCTCACTGCGATCGGCCAGACGCACAAGAATTTCGTCCGCATCGGCGATCACGTGGTTGTTGGTAAGGATATAACCGTCCGCGGAGATGATGAACCCGGAACCCAGCGACTGCGCTTCGCGCTGACGATCCCCGCGCGGAGAGCGTGGCTGTGGCATGCCCCGTTCGAAGAACTCGCGCAGCATTGGCGGCAGGCCTTCGAGGTCGGGCATCTGCGCCGAGTTGGAAACCCGGCGGTCCGGCAGTTTCTGCGTGGTACTGATGTTCACCACCGCAGGCGAGGCCTGCTCGACCAGTTGGGTGAAATCAGGCAGCTCGGCCGCCTGGGCAGAAACGGCCTGCCCAAGCACCAGCACGGTGGCAAGAATGGTGAAGTAGGACTTCAAGCGTGGTATCGACATACGGCTCCCGTTACGACGAGCGTGGTTAAGCGATATGGAACAGCAAATACCGAAACTGCAGGGGCGGCATCTTTGTTCCAGGAACGACAAATAAGGTCAGAACCGAGGGGGTTCTGACCTATAGAAAAACTCTGGGAATTTTGCAAATGAAATTGCTGACCAAACATTTCATCTTCTCAATTGTGGAGCGGGCATCACTGACCTCTTACACAACCAACAAAGGCTCATTGCTTGGCAGTGGTATCGGAACGCATCGACAGCGCAATACGTTCAGCAGTACCAATGGGGATCTCCCCGACCACCGTGACCATCATCTCGCCATCGGGGGTAGTCAGGCGGCGTGATACAGCCACCGTAGGTCCGAGCTGAGTGCGGGTATCGGTGACCGATGCGCCGTTGAGCGGCTCGAGAAACACCGAAAAGCGCGCAAGACCATCGTCATACAGCAGGCTGTTGACCATGGATTTGGTTTCCGGATCCTTGCGGGCACTGCTGCTGGTCAATTCGAAGCCCGGAGGCAGCCAGTCGGAATGCCAGGTTTGCACAGTCTTGACCGCCGAGGCCTTGTCGCTGTCCAGAGACACCGGCTTGCAGCCAGCGCTGGGACGCAACTCGACGTCGTCAGGCACATCCGCAGTATCCAGGCGAGTGAACTGGAAGCGCTCCAGCAACTGCCCCTTGTCGTTGAGCAACAGGGACTTGAGCGGCAGCCCGGTCTCACGATCCAGGTGCAGCTCGAAACCATAGCGATGCTGGTCCTTGGGCGTGACCGAAACGATCACCGCCTGGCGACCGGCCACGCGCGACTTGCCGATGACAGCAAGGTTGTACCAATTCTTGAGTTTTTGCGGGTCCAGGGCTCGGGCCGCACCGTCCGGGGAATCCCCGAGACCTGCCACCAACTCGCCACTGACGCACTGGGTACGACCATCGACACGCACCACCTCTTGAGCGGACCCATCGAGCTGGATCAACCGCTCACGGACCTTTCCATCCTGGACACGATGCCAGATGTTATGGGTAGAAAAACTACCGTTGCGCTCGTAAACGAAAGTGCCCTGAAAGCTTTGCTGCTGTTCCGCTTGCCCAAGACGCTGCAACCAGTCCTGGGCTTCGTCGGCATGGGCTGGAACTACAAACCAGCCACTGAGCAGAAGCGTTAATAGAGGTATGGCGCGCATGATCCTCCTTAGCGGTTTTCCAGGCTTGCCGCACGGGCGTAAGGCAGAGCGCTTTCAGTGCCTTTGAGTGCAGCTTGCTGGGCGTGCTGGCGCAAGTAGCTTGGCAGACGCTGATCGTGCCAGCCTGGCTGCCCTTGTAGTACGCCATTGGCCATGGGGCCAGTAGCTTCCGAGCTTTCATTGTAGCCGGCCAGTACTGCCGGCCCTTTGACTTGTGGAGTCGCCAGGGTGGGCTGGCCGGTTTGCTGTGCCAGTTCGACACCTGCGATCTCGTCCTGGTTGTACAGGCGAACACCGGCCAGCACGGCCACGGTCACCGAGGCAGCTACTGCCAGACGGCCCAGGCTGCGCCAAGGTCCGCGGGAGGCTTTGGCCGGCACGGCCTCATCAGCCAGAGCTGCAGAAACGGCAGCGGCGATGTCCAGACGCGGAAGCAGCAACTCCTTGTGCATGGCTGCCCGGGCGATTTGATAACGAGCCCAGGTCTCACGGGTTTCCACTTCGTCGACGGCATTCAATACCCGACGCAATTCCAGTTCGTCCGCTTCGTTATCCATCACCGCGGACAGCGATTCCTGCAGGGCTTCACGACTCATGGCGGTTCCTCTCTTGGCTGTCGCCGCTGTCTCAAGTTTCCTGCAACAACGGCTGCAGGGCTTTATCGATGGCTTCCCGAGCGCGGAAAATCCGGGAGCGCACGGTACCCACCGGACACTGCATGACGCTCGCAATGTCCTCGTAACTCAGACCATCGAATTCACGTAAAGTTAAGGCCGTACGCAAATCTTCAGGCAGTTGCTGGATGGTTCGATGGACGGTGCCCTCGATCTCATCCCGCAGCAACGCACGCTCCGGCGATTCGAGATCCTTCAGGCCATGATCGCCGTCATAGAACTCCGCATCCTCAGAACTTACATCGCTATCCGGCGGCCTGCGGCCGCGTGAAACCAGATAGTTTTTCGCCGTGTTGATGGCGATACGGTACAGCCACGTGTAAAACGCGCTGTCACCCCGAAAATTACCTAGCGCACGGTAAGCCTTGATAAAAGCTTCTTGTGCAACATCCTGGGCTTCATGGGTGTCGTGCACGAAACGCACGATCAACCCGAGAATTTTGTGCTGGTACTTCAGCACGAGCAGATCGAACGCTCGCTTGTCGCCACGCTGAACGCGCTCGACCAGCTGCTGATCCTCTTCCTGGGTTAGCATGAACACTCCTCGATAAGCTCGGAGGAGGCTTGCATCACTAAACGATCAGGCTTGCAAACATAGACTCGGGCTTTTCGCAAAAGTTCTCCCCCTCCAAGCAAGTTTCCTGCGGGCTCTGATCCGGCACGCACGAAAAACGCAGCACGGGCGAGGCCGGCTGCGCGAATAATCCTGTCGTCGAATTCTGTCACAAGGGACACACTGTAAACCTTGGATATAACCGACGCTGTCCCTTCTTTCAGGCAACCTTCTATTGAGTTTGGGGCCTTGGCAAAAGTTCCCAATCTTTATAGCTGCGCCAGACGAAGATTGTGTAACGGTGACAAGAAAAACCGCCCTATGTCTTCGATCAGCCGCTCCAGAGGCTGGAATGCTCCGAATATCGGACTGACCGAGAGCAACGCTTTTGCTCGGTGAAGTCGCACAATGCCATGAAGGCGCGACTATTGTGCCGATCCCCCCCTCTATATACTAGTGGGCTGTGTGGCTGCTTTGACTTGCCGATTCAGGCGTCTTGCGCCAACCCCTTCCCGGGTCGCTTTGAGCGGAATCCTTCAAATGAGCCAACAGTTTCAACACGATGTTCTGGTGATTGGCAGCGGTGCCGCCGGCTTGAGCCTGGCCCTGACCCTGCCCAGCCACCTGCGTATTGCCGTCTTGAGCAAAGGCGACCTCGCCAACGGCTCGACATTCAGGGCCCAGGGCGGCGTCGCGGCCGTGCTGGATGATACCGACACCGTAGAATCCCACGTCGATGATACCCTCAATGCCGGCGGCGGCCTGTGCCACGAGGATGCGGTGCGCTTTACCGTTGAACACAGCCGCGAGGCCATCCAGTGGCTGATCGACCAGGGCGTGCCCTTTACCCGCGACGAAGACTCCAGCAGCGACGACAGCGGCTTCGAATTCCACCTGACCCGCGAGGGCGGCCACAGCCACCGGCGGATCATCCACGCGGCGGATGCCACCGGTGCGGCCATCTTCAAGACCCTGCTGGCCCAGGCTCGGCAACACCCCAATATCGAATTGCTGGAACAACGGGTCGCCGTCGACCTGATCACCGAAAAACGCCTGGGGCTGGAAGGCGACCGCTGCCTGGGAGCCTACGTGCTCAACCGCAGCACCGGCCAGGTCGACACCTTTGGCGCACGCTTCGTGATCCTCGCCTCCGGCGGCGCAGCCAAGGTCTACCTCTATACCAGCAACCCCGACAGTGCCTGCGGCGACGGTATCGCCATGGCCTGGCGCTCGGGCTGCCGGGTGGCCAACCTGGAATTCAACCAGTTCCACCCCACCTGCCTGTATCACCCATTGGCCAAGAGCTTCCTGATTACCGAAGCCCTGCGTGGCGAAGGCGCCCACCTCAAGCTGCCCAACGGCGAACGCTTCATGCCGCGCTTCGACCCTCGGGCCGAGCTGGCACCACGGGACATCGTGGCCCGGGCCATCGACCATGAAATGAAGCGCCTGGGCATCGACTGCGTGTACCTGGACATCAGCCACAAGCCGGAAGCCTTCATCAAGAGCCACTTCCCCACCGTTTACGAGCGTTGCCTGGAGTTTTCCATCGATATCACCCGGCAGCCGATCCCGGTGGTGCCGGCCGCGCACTACACCTGCGGCGGGGTGATGGTGGACCAACAGGGCCGCACCGACGTGCCGGGCCTGTACGCCATTGGCGAAACCAGCTTCACCGGCCTGCACGGCGCCAACCGGATGGCCAGCAACTCGTTGCTGGAGTGCTTCGTCTACGCCCGTTCGGCGGCGGCCGACATTCTTCGGCAACTGCCCCAGGTGTCGATCCCCATCGCCCTGCCCGCCTGGGATGCCAGCCAGGTCACCGATTCCGATGAAGACGTGATCATTGCGCACAACTGGGACGAGTTGCGGCGGTTCATGTGGGACTACGTAGGCATAGTGCGTACCAACAAGCGCCTGCAGCGGGCCCAGCACCGGGTGCGCCTGCTGCTGGACGAGATCGACGAGTTCTACAGCAACTACAAAGTCAGCCGTGACCTGATCGAGCTGCGCAACCTGGCCCAGGTGGCCGAGCTGATGATTCTCTCGGCCATGGAGCGTAAGGAGAGCCGCGGCCTGCACTACACCCTGGACTACCCGCAGATGCTGCCCGAGGCCCGGGACACTATTCTGGTGCCGCCCACCTACGCCGGCTGAACTTGAGCCGCAGCCGCAGGCGCCGATGCTGGTCGGCGGCCTGCGCGTCCCGCGGTACACAGAGGGAGCGCACCCAGCGCTCCCCCCGCAGCCGAAAACGCAGCACCACGATCAATGGCAGCGCCAGGCTGTCGGGGCGCAACTGCACGGCCTGCCACCCCTCGGATCGACTCCACAGCTGCCAGCCTTCGGGCGAATGACGCAACCCGGTGAAGGCCCGTGGATGGCTCAAGAGAATCTGCCGCGGCAACACCCAGCCGGCGTGCAGCAGGCACAACCCTAGCCCCACGAGCCTGGCGACAGACGGAAGATCCAGCAGGAAAAACGCGCCCAGGGCGAACGCCTGGGCCAGCAGGTAGGCCGCCAGCAGTTGCCGTGAGGCACGCCAGCGGCATTCGAACAACCTACTTGGGTTGGACACGGTCCAGAATCATGCGGACCATGCGCTGCAGCTCGGGGTCCTCGGACTCGCTGCGCTCCATGAACCAGCCAAACATGTCCTGATCCTCGCACTCCAGCAGCTTGCGATAGCACTCGCGGTCGGTCTCATTGAGATGCGGGTACACCTCCCTGACGAACGGCACCAGCAATACGTCCAGCTCAAGCATGCCGCGGCGGCTGTGCCAGTAGAGGCGATTCAGTTCAACATCTTCAACCATGGAGCGCTCCTCAAATAGAGCGCAAGTATACAGCCCGGGGGAGACGAGAACAGTCGGCTTTGGTCGGTGGCCATCCATCCTTTGTGAACTATCCATTTCAGGGGCGCCCCCTTATGATGTGCTCCAGACTTTTTACCCTGCGATGAACCATGGCTGACTCCGCTTTTTTCTTCCCCCTCTCCCACGAAGGCGTGCTCGCTGTCCGCGGGCCTGACGCCAGCAAATTCCTTCAGGGTCAGTTGACCTGCAACCTCAATTACCTCAGTGACAGCCAGTCCAGCCTCGGCGCCCGCTGCAATCAGAAAGGCCGCATGCAATCGAGCTTCCGCATCCTTCTGGAAAGCGACGGCTGCCTACTGGCCATGGCCCGCGAGCTGATCGAGCCGCAACTGGCGGACCTGAAGAAGTACGCGGTGTTCTCCAAGGCCAAGCTTGCCGACGAAAGCGCCAGTTGGGCGCGTTTCGGCCTGGCCGATGCCCAGGTCGCCCTGAGCGGTCTGGGCCTTGAGCTGCCCGAGGAAGACGGCTCCGTGGCCCGCGCCGATGGCCTGATCGCCTTGCGCGTATCCAGCCAGCGCGCCGAACTCTGGGTGCCGGCCGAGCGCGCCGCCAGCCTGCGCCAGCAACTGGCCGCGCAACTGCCCGAGGGCGAGCTGAACCAGTGGCTGCTGGGGCAAGTCCGCGCCGGCCTCGGCCAAGTCATGCCCGAGACCCGTGAACTGTTCATTCCACAGATGCTCAACCTGCAGGCCGTTGGCGGCGTCAGCTTCAAGAAAGGCTGCTACACCGGCCAGGAAATCGTCGCCCGCATGCAGTACCTGGGCAAGCTCAAGCGTCGCCTGTACCGCCTTGCCCTGCCTGGCGACACCCTCCCCGTTCCAGGCACTGCGCTGTTCGCTCCCAGCCACAACAGCGCCATTGGCGAAGTGGTCCTGGCCGCCCGGGCGCAGCAGGGCGTGGAACTGCTGGCCGTGTTGCAGGCCGAAGCGGTGGAAGGGGGCGAACTGCACCTGGAAACACTCGAAGGGCCAACCCTGCAACTGCTGGACCTGCCGTACCAGCTGGATCGCGACCGCGAGATCCAGCGCTGATTGCCTGCCTTTTCTTGCAACACCCTAGAGAACTTACATGACTGAGCTGGCGCAAAAGGTCCAACAGGATTTGCTGGAGGCCATCGGCAACGATGACCTGGTTCTGCCAACCCTGCCGGAGGTGGCCCTGCAGATTCGCCAGGCAGCCGAAGACCCGGAAATCAGCGTCAGTACCCTGAGCAAGGTGATAGGCCGCGATACCGCGCTGTCGGCGCGGCTGATCAAGGTGGTCAACAGCCCCTTGCTAAGGGCGGCCCAGGAAGTCACCGACCTGCACACGGCAATCACCCGCCTGGGGGTCAACTACAGCAGCAACCTGGCCATCGGCCTGGTGATGGAGCAGATCTTCAACGCCCGCTCCGAAGTGGTGGAACAGAAAATGCGCGATGTCTGGCGCCGCAGCCTGGAGGTGGCCGGGGTCAGTTATGCGCTGTGCCGCAGCTACAGCCAGCTCAAGCCGGACCAGGCGGCCCTGGGCGGCCTGGTGCACCAGATCGGCGTGCTGCCGATTCTTACCTACGCCGAAGACCACTACGAACTGCTCTCCGACCCGGTCAGCCTCAATCACGTGATCGAGCGCATCCACCCGTTGCTGGGAGACAAGCTGCTGCGGGTATGGGAGTTCCCCGAGCAACTGGTGCAGATCCCCGGGCAATACCTGGACTTCAGCCGCCAGTCGAGCCGGATCGACTACGTCGACCTGGTCCAGGTGGCAACCCTGTACTGCCACAAGGACACCGAGCACCCGCTGTCGCGGATCGATGCCTTCAGCGTGCCGGCCTTCAAGAAGCTGGGGATAGACCCGGACAACAAGGCCATGTGCCTGGACCTGGAAGAATCCCGCTCCATGCTCTATTGAGCATCCCCTAGCCGGCTGTAAAGCTCACCCGCACCTTCAACCCCGACGGCTCGCCATCGTGCAGGCTGATCTGTGCCAGGTGCGCGCGACAGATCTCACCGACGATCGCCAGCCCCAGGCCCGAACCCGCACCCTGCTGATTGCGCCGGTAGAAGCGCTCGAAGACCCGGTCACGGTCTTCCAGGGGAATGCCCGGCCCATCGTCCTCCACCTCCAGCACCCCGGGCGGTGACACCCGCAGCACCACATTGCCACCCGGCGGAGTATGAGCCAGGGCGTTGTCCACCAGGTTGCTGAGCAGTTCATTGAGCAGGGTCGGTTCGCCCCTGAGCCACACCGGTTCGTCGGCCTCCAGGGCCAGGGCCACGCCCCGGGCGTGGGCCAGAGGCGCCATGGCCATGCCCAGTTCCCGGGCCAGCTGGCTGAGATCGAGCAACTGCGCCCCGCCCTCGGCGATCGCCCGGGCGCCGTTTTCCACCCGGGCCAGGGACAGCAACTGATTGGCCAGGTGGGTCAGGCGGTCGGTGCCCTGGGCAGCACTTTCCAGAGTGGCGCGCCAGGTATCCGGCTCACTCGCGCGCAAGCCCAGTTCCAGGCGGGCCTTGAGCGCAGCCAGCGGGGTGCGCAACTCATGGGCGGCCTCGGCGATGAACTGCGCCTGGCGCTCGAACTGCCCGCGCAGGCGCTCGGTGAAATGGTTCAAGGCGCGTACCAGCGGCCACAGTTCGCGCTGCACCGAGACCAGGGGCAGCGGCCGCAGGTCGTCCGGCTGGCGCTCTTCCACCGCCCCGCGCAGGCGTTCCAGGGGGCGCAAGGCCGCACTCACCGCAAACCACACCAGCACCAGGGCGCCGATGGCCAGCATGCCCAGGCGCAGCAGGGTATCGGCCATCAGGCTGCGGGCCATGGCCACCCGCGCCTCGTCGGTCTCCGCCACGCGGATTTCCGCCATGCCGTTCATGTTCGGCTCGCTGACCGCCTTGAGCAGGCTCACCACCCGTACGTTCTGGCCCTGGTAGCGGGCGTCGTAGAAGCGCGCCAGGGCCGGGTAATCATCGGTTCGCGGGGTGCCGGGCGGCGGCCCGGGCAGGTTCTCATAACCGGAAATCAGTGTCTGATGGATGTCGTTGACCTGGTAGTAGATGCGCCCGGCGCTGTCGTAGGCAAAGGTGTCCAGGGCCACATAGGGCACGTTGGCACTCAGGCTGCCATCGCGCTGGGACAAGCCGGCGGCAATGGTTCGCGCCGAAGCCAGCAAGGTCCGGTCATAGGCGGTATCGGCGGCCTCACGGCCGTTCCAGTAGGCGCTCAGGCCGCTGGCCAGCATCAGCACCACCAGCAGCAGTGCGAGGTTCCACAGCAAGCGCCAGCGCAGGCTGCTGGGCTTATGCATCGCGGCTTTCCAGCAGGTAGCCCAGGCCGCGGAAGGTGACGATGGCGACCGCATGGCCGTCGAGCTTCTTGCGCAGGCGGTGCACGTAGATCTCGATGGCGTCGGGGCTGGCCTCTTCGTCCAGGCCGAACACCTGGGAGGCCAGTTGCTCCTTGCTCATGACCCGGCCAGGGCGGGCGATCAAGGCTTCGAGCACCGCCTGTTCGCGGGAAGTCAGGGTCAGCAACTCCTCGCCCAGGGTGAAACGCCGGGTGTCCAGGTCATAGGCCAGCACTCCGCAACGCTGCTGGCGCTCGCCCCCCAGCACGCTGCGGCGCAACAGGGCCTTGACCCGGGCCTCCAGCTCGGTCAGCTCGAAGGGCTTGGCTAGGTAATCGTCGGCCCCCAGGTTCAGGCCGTGGACCCGGTCCTTGACGTCGCTGCGGGCGGTCAGCATCAGCACCGGCAGGTTCTTGCCGCGGGCCCGCAGGCGCGCCAGCACTTCGAAACCATCCATGCGCGGCAGGCCGACATCAAGGATCGCCACGGCGTATTCCTCGCTGCCCAGGGCCAGGTCGGCCGCCACCCCATCGTGCAGCACATCCACGGTCAGGCCGGTGCTCTTGAGCGCCTGGGCGATACTTTCGGCCAGTTGCAGATGGTCTTCCACGAGCAGGACTCGCATGGCTGTTTACCTCGTTTCAGGGGGGATCGACGCCGCTCTTTGGCGCGGAGTGTACCGCCGCAACCGCCGCTGTGAAGCCCGAAAGCCACGAAAGTGCACTGAAAGGTTAGCGAAAGGTTGGCCCTTTAGAGTCCCGCCACGGACAGTCTCGACTGCCCTGGCCGTGAAGGCCGCTGACCCGCAAAACGCCTCGAAGCGTTTTCGTCAAAATAAGAACAATAACGGAGTACTCCAGGATGCCATCCACGCACCCTCAGGCTGTCCAGCCCGCGCGTTTTTCCCGTCTGACCCCGACTGCTCTTGCCAGCGCCGCCACCCTTGCCGGTTTCGCGCCCTTGAGCCAGGCCGCCTTTATCGAAGACAGCAGCGCCACCTTCGAAACCCGCAACATGTACTTCAACCGCGACTTTCGCGACGGCACCAGCGCCCAGCAGTCCAAGCGCGACGAATGGGCCCAGGGGTTCATGCTCAACCTGCAGTCGGGCTACACCGAAGGTACCGTGGGCTTCGGCCTGGACGCCCTGGGCATGCTCGGGGTCAAGCTCGACTCCAGCCCCGACCGCACCGGCACCGGCCTGCTGCCGACCCACGATGACGGGCGCGCGGCCAACGAGTACTCCAAGCTCGGCCTGACCGGCAAGGTGAAGATTTCCGCCACCGAACTGAAAATCGGCAGCCTGATTCCGGAACTGCCGATCCTCAAGCCCAACGACGGGCGCATCCTGCCGCAGACCTTCGAGGGCGGCTTGCTGACCTCCAGGGAGATCAAGAACCTGACCTTCACCGGTGGTCGCCTGGACAAGGCCAAGGACCGCGATGACAGCAACTACGAGGATATCCGCCTCAACAACAAGAACAGCCGCTTCGCCGGCACCGTGGCCGGCAAGCACTTCAATTTCGGCGGCCTGGACTACAAGTTCACCGACAAGATCACCGGCAGCTACCACTTCGCCCAACTGGACGATGTCTACAACCAGCACTTTCTCGGCCTGGTAGCCTCCCAGCCCATGGGCCCGGGCACCTTCGGCACCGACCTGCGCCTGGCCATCAGCGACGACCAGGGCCAGGCCCGCGGCGGCAAGATCGACAACAAATCCCTCAACGGCCTGGTGAGCTACGCCCTCAACGGGCATAAACTCAGCGCCGGCTACCAGCACATGTCCGGCGACAGCGCTTTCCCCTACGTAGATGGCAGCGACCCATACCTGGTGAACTTCGTGCAGATCAACGACTTCGCCGGGGCCGAGGAGCGCTCCTGGCAAGCCCGTTACGACTTCGACTTCGCCAAGCTGGGAGTGCCCGGCCTGAGCTTCATGACCCGCTACCTCAGCGGCGACAACATTGCCCTGAAGAACGGCGACACCGGCAAAGAGTGGGAACGTAACACCGAGGTCAAATACGTAGTGCAAAGCGGCACCTTCAAGGACGTCGCCGTGCGCCTGCGCAACGCCACCTACCGTTCCAACTATTCGGCACGCGATGCGGATGAAGTGCGCCTGCTGGTGAGCTACAGCGTAGCGCTGTGGTAAGCCCCCCCTATCACGCTCCTACGAAAAACGGGTCGGGGATGACCCGGACATACCTACAACAACTCCTGTGGAGACGCTCATGGACCTTTCACTGCGCAAACTCGCCCTCGCCGCCGGCTGCATGTTGTTCGCCGGCCAGTTGCTGGCAGCCTCCGCCGAGCCCAAGCGCCCGGAATGCATCGCCCCGGCCTCCCCTGGCGGCGGTTTCGACCTGACCTGCAAGCTGGCGCAAAGCGCCCTGGTCAACGAGAAACTCCTGTCCAAGCCGATGCGCGTGACCTACATGCCCGGCGGTGTCGGGGCCGTGGCCTATAACGCGGTGGTGGCCCAGCGTCCGGCCGATGCCGGGACCCTGGTGGCCTGGTCCAGTGGTTCGCTGCTGAACCTGGCCCAGGGCAAGTTCGGCCGCTTCGATGAAAGCGCGGTGCGCTGGCTGGCGGCGGTGGGCACCAGCTACGGCGCCATCGCGGTGAAAAGCGATTCGCCCTACAAGAACCTCGACGATCTGGTCCAGGCCCTGAAGAAAGACCCGAGCAAAGTGGTGATCGGCTCCGGTGGCACCGTCGGCAGCCAGGACTGGATGCAGACCGCGCTGATCGCCAAGGCCGCAGGGATCAACCCAAGGGACCTGCGCTATGTCGCCCTGGAAGGCGGCGGCGAGATCGCCACTGCCCTGCTGGGCGGGCATATCCAGGTCGGCAGTACCGACATCTCCGACTCCATGCCGCATATCCTGGCCGGCGACATGCGCCTGCTGGCGGTGTTCTCAGAGCAGCGCCTGGACGAGCCGGAAATGAAAGACATCCCCACCGCCAAGGAGCAGGGCTACGACATCGTCTGGCCGGTGGTACGCGGCTTCTACCTCGGGCCTAAGGTCAGCGATGCGGAGTACGCCTGGTGGAAAGAGGCCTTCGACAAGCTGCTGGCCTCCGCAGAGTTCGCCAAGCTGCGCGACCAGCGCGAGCTGTTCCCCTTCGCCATGACCGGCCCCGAACTGGATACCTACGTGAAGAAGCAGGTAGCCGACTACAAGACCCTGGCCAAAGAGTTCGGCCTGATCCAGTGACCGTCCCTTTCTGACGGCCCGGCCCTCGCGCATCGGGGGCCGGGCCCGGGAGTTAGCCATGCTCGTTCAACGTCTCTTCGCCGCGGTGTTGCTGCTGGCCTGTGCCGGCCTGGCACTGATGGCCTGGCCCTACCAGGCGGCCTTTTCCTACGAACCGGTGGGCCCGCGGGCCTTCCCCCTGCTGATGCTCGGGCTGATGGGCCTGGCCCTGCTGTACATGCTGTTTCGCCCGGCGCCGATCAAGCACAGCGAAGAAGAACCGCCCCTGGACCGGCAGACCCTGACCAAGATCGCCCTCTGCGTGGCCTTGCTGCTGGTCTTCGCCGGGGCCTTCGAGCCCTTGGGCTTCATCGTCGCCAGCATTCTCATCGGCGTGCCCATGGCCCGCCTGTACGGCGGCCGCTGGCTGCCCAGCCTGGTGATCATCTGCCTGCTCAGTGTCGGCCTCTACTGGCTGTTCGACCGGGTCATGGACGTCCCCCTGCCCCTCGGCCTGCTCGACGTTCTGGAGAATTGATATGGATACCCTCAGCTATCTGGGCCAGGGCTTCGGCGTTGCACTGACCCCCTACAACCTGGTCACCGCCTTGTCCGGCACCCTGATCGGCACCGTGGTCGGGCTGCTGCCGGGCCTGGGCCCGATCAACGGCGTGGCGCTGCTGATCCCCATCGCCTTCGCCCTGGGCCTGCCGCCGGAATCGGCGCTGATCCTCTTGGCGGCGGTGTACCTGGGCTGCGAATACGGTGGCCGGATCAGCTCGATCCTGCTGAACATTCCCGGCGAAGCCTCCACCGTGATGACCACCCTCGACGGTTACCCCATGGCACGCAAGGGCCTGGCGGGCGTAGCCCTGTCGTTGTCGGCCTGGAGTTCGTTCATCGGTGCCTTCATCGCCACCTGCGGCATGGTGCTGTTCGCCCCGCTGCTGGCCAAGTGGGCGATCGCCTTCGGCCCGGCGGAGTACTTCGTGCTGATGGTGTTCGCCATCGTCTGCCTCGGCGGCATGGCCGGCGATCGGCCGCTGAAGA
This sequence comes from Pseudomonas protegens CHA0, assembly GCF_000397205.1. Taxonomy (NCBI): domain Bacteria; kingdom Pseudomonadati; phylum Pseudomonadota; class Gammaproteobacteria; order Pseudomonadales; family Pseudomonadaceae; genus Pseudomonas; species Pseudomonas protegens. Next base: position 1,637,240 of record NC_021237.1, on the reverse strand, counting down.
CCTTCATTGCCGCGCTGATCGGGCTGTTCCTGTCGGCCGTGGGCATCGACGCCAACAGCGGCGTGTACCGCTTCACCGGGGACAATATCCACCTCACCGACGGCATCCAGTTCGTGGTGCTGGTGCTGGGCCTGTTCTCCATCAGCGAGATTCTCCTGCTGCTGGAAAAGACCCATCGCGGCCAGGAAGCGGTGAAGGCCACCGGGCGCATGATGTTCAACTTCAAGGAAGCGGCCTCGGTGTTCGTGGTGAACATCCGCTGCGGCCTGCTGGGCTTCATCATGGGCGTGCTGCCCGGAGCCGGCGCGACCCTGGCCAGCGCCGTGGCCTACATGACCGAGAAACGCATAGCCGGTGCCAGCGGCACCTTTGGCCAGGGCGACAAGCGCGGCCTGGCAGCCCCGGAAACCGCCATCGGCGCCTCGGCCTGTGGCGCCCTGGTACCAATGTTGACCCTCGGTGTGCCCGGTTCCGGCACCACCGCGGTGATGATCGGCGCCCTGTCGCTGTACAACATCACCCCCGGCCCGCTGCTGTTCCAGCAACAGCCGGATATCGTCTGGGGCCTGATCGCCTCGCTGTTCATCGCCAACATCATGCTGGTGATCCTCAACATTCCGATGATCCGTATCTTCACCCGCATCCTTGCGGTGCCGAACTGGGCCCTGGTGCCGGTGATCGCCATCATTACCGGGATCGGCGTCTATGCGGTACACGCCACCACCTTCGACCTGTTCCTGATGGTGGGCATCGGCATCTTCGGCTACGTCCTGCGCAAGCTGGACTTCCCGCTGTCGCCAGTGCTGCTGGGCTTCATCCTCGGTGGTCTGATGGAGCAGAACCTGCGCCGGGCGCTGTCGATTTCCAACGGCGCCATGGAGATCCTCTGGTCGAGCCCGATCACCGTCGGGGTCTGGGTGCTGACCGTGATCATGCTGCTGATGCCGCTGCTGCGTATCTGGCGCAAGCGCGCGGCCCAGCAACGTGCCGTGGCCGATGTCTGAATCCACTTGGAAACAGTGGTGGGGCACGCCCCTGGTGGGCCTGGTTGGCGGCTACCTCGCCAGCCAGATCGGCTGGCCGCTGCCGTGGATGGTAGGCTCGTTGCTGGCGATCATCCTGGTGCGCTGCCTGACGCCCTGGCAACTGGCGGAAATCCCCGGCGGGCGCAAATGCGGGCAATGGGTGGTAGGCATCGGCATCGGCCTGCACTTCACCCCGCAGGTGATGGAGCAGGTGCTGAGCCATTTCGGCCTGATCTTCTTCGGTGCCCTGGTCACCAGCCTGTCCAGCGTGGTCGGGGTCTGGCTCTTGCGGCGCACCGGCGAGGACCGGGCCACCGCGTTCTTCTCCAGCATGCCCGGCGGCTCCGGGGAGATGGTCAACCTCGGCGCGCGCAACGGCGCTGTGCTCAGCCGGGTAGCGGCCGGGCAGAGCCTGCGGGTACTGACGGTGGTGCTCTGTGTGCCGGCGGCGTTCAAGTACCTGCTGGGGGAAGGCACGCCCGCCCTGCATGCCGCTACGGTGGACTGGCGCTGGCTGGCCCTGCTGTTTCCGGCCGGTGCCCTGCTGGCCTGGCTCTGGCAGCGCCTGCGCCAGCCCAACCCCTGGCTGTTCGGCCCCCTGCTGCTCAGCGCGACACTGAACATCGCCTGGGACCTGCACATCGGCCTGCCCGACGGCGCCAGCCAGATGGGCCAGTGGCTGATTGGCAGCGGCCTGGGCTGCCACTTCAACCGCCAGTTCTTTCGCCGGGCCCCTTCGTTCATGGGCCGAACCCTGATCGGCACCGCCCTGACCATGCTGATCGCCGGCCTCGCAGCCCTGGGCCTGAGCGCCCTGACCCGCCTGGACCTGCGCTCGCTGACCCTGGGCATGATGCCCGGCGGCATTGCGGAAATGAGCCTGACGGCCGAGGTCCTGCAACTGTCGGTGCCATTGGTAACGGCGATGCAGGTCATGAGGTTGCTGTTCGTGCTGTTTCTCGCCGAGCCCCTGTTCCGCCACTGGAACAAAGGCCCCCTGTAGCCGCAGGCTGCGACAAGGTCCGCAGGACCTTCGGTGGCCGAACCACCGCCGCGTCCCCACGGGCCGTTCGCAGCCTGCGGCAGCGGCTACAGATATGCCTTGGTTCAAGTCGCGAGCGGGGTGGCCGCCAAGCAGCCTCCCCATCGAGCACTGGTTACAACGGCGGCAGGCGCCACTCGATCGGCGTCTCGCCGTTCTGCTCGAGGTATTTGTTGGTGCGGCTGAAGTGCCCGCAACCAAGAAAGCCGCGATAGGCCGACAAGGGCGAAGGGTGCACCGAGGTCAGCACCAGGTGCTTGGTGGCGTCGATCAGCTTCTGCTTGCTCTGGGCATGGGCGCCCCACAGCAGGAACACCAGGTGCGGCTGATGCTCGCTGACCACTTCGATGATCCGGTCGGTGAAGAACTGCCAGCCCTTGCCCGCATGGGAAGCGGCGTTCGCCCGCTCCACGGTCATGGTGGTGTTGAGCATCAGCACGCCCTGGTCGGCCCAGCTCTGCAGGTAGCCATGGTTGGGGATGTCGATGTTCAGGTCGCGCTTGAGCTCTTTATAGATATTCACCAGCGACGGTGGCGCGGGCACCCCGGGCTGCACCGAGAAGCACAACCCATGGGCCTGACCCGGCCCGTGGTAGGGGTCCTGGCCGAGGATCACCACCTTGACCTTGTCCAGCGGCGTGGAGTTCAAGGCGTTGAAGATCATCGGTCCCGGCGGGTAGATTTCCTTGCCGGCGGCATGTTCCTGGCGCAGGAACTCCCGCAGTTCGCTCATGTAGGGCTGGTCGAATTCGGCACGCAGGGCCTCCTTCCAGCTCGGTTCGAGTTTGATACGATCGTCAGCAGTCATGGCCATGCCCGTGAAAAAACAATGGCCGCACCCTAGGAAAGCCCACTTCGCTTGTCAATTGATCTGACACAGAACCGGCACTTTCCCTTACAGCGATCATACTGACCGCTTAAATTTCCCATCGAGGTCACGATGAACCTGCACGTCGAAGAACTCACCGGCACCGATGGTGCACGCATCGCCATTGCCACCCTGGACGCGGAAAAATCCCTGAACGCCCTGTCCCTGCCCATGATCCAGCAGTTGAGCGAACACCTCGACACCTGGGCCAAGGACCCGCAGGTAGTGTGCGTGCTGTTGCGGGGCAACGGCGCCAAGGCTTTCTGCGCCGGCGGCGAAGTGCGCAGCCTGGCCCATGCCTGCCTGGCCCATCCCGGCGAAGTGCCGCCGCTGGCCGGGCACTTCTTCGCCGCGGAATACCGCCTCGACTATCGCTTGCACACCTACCCCAAACCACTGATCTGCTGGGGCCACGGTTATGTCCTCGGTGGCGGCATGGGGCTGCTGCAAGGTGCTGGCATTCGTATCGTCACCCCCAGCAGCCGCCTGGCGATGCCGGAAATCAGCATTGGCCTGTACCCGGATGTGGGCGCCAGTTGGTTCCTGTCGCGCATGCCCGGCAAGCTCGGGCTGTTCCTGGGCCTTACCGGCGCCCATATGAACGGCCGCGACGCTCTGGACCTGAACCTTGCCGACCGTTTCCTGCTCGATGAGCAACAGGAAGCGCTGATCGAGGGCCTGCTGCAACTGAACTGGCAGGAACAGACCCCAAGGCAGCTCAACAGCCTGCTCAAGGCCCTGCAACAGGAAGCCCTGGAGCAGATGCCCGACGCTCAATGGCTGCCGCGCCGGCAACAGATCGACAGCTGGCTGGATGTCAGTGACGTGGGCTGTGCCTGGCGGGCTATCAGCCAATTGCACAACCACAGCGATGCCCTCTACAGCCGTGCGGCCAAGACCCTTGTCGAAGGCTGCCCGCTGACTGCACACCTGGTGTGGGAACAGATCCGCCGCGCCCGCTACCTGTCCCTGGCCGAGGTGTTCCAGATGGAGTACACCCTGAGCCTGAACTGCTGCCGGCATCCGGAATTTGCCGAAGGCGTGCGCGCGCGGCTGATCGACAAGGATCATCAGCCGCACTGGCACTGGGCGGATATCAACAGCGTGCCCGAGGCCGTGGTGGAGGCGCATTTCCACAAGGCCTGGGAAGGTCGCCATCCCCTGGCGGACCTGACGGATTACTAGATCGTCACAGGCTGCGCACTGCCCGAAAGGACGCGGCGACAGTGGACTCGCCGAAGGTCCTGCGGACCTTGTCGCAGCCTGCGGCAGCGGCTACAGGGTTCAGCCCAGTACCGGCTCAATGACCGCGGCCACCGTGGCCATGGTCGCCGCGCCCGTGATCGCCGCGCCCGCCATTGTCACGCCCGCCGTGGCCGCCCCAGTCCTGGTTGCTCCAGTTGTTCGGCCGGCCATGCCCACCCCAACCCTGGTTCGGATAAGGCCGGTATACCGCGCGCGGTGGCTGGTAGTAACGCGGGGCCGATTGGTAATAGCGCGGCGCGGGCTGGTAGTAGCGCGGTGGGTAGTAACTGCGCCCCGTGGAATAGTAGGAAGACCCGCCACCGTAGTAATAGGCCGGCGCGGGAGCGCTGTAGACCTCCGAGCTGTAGTAGCCGGAGCCTCCACCGTAATAAGGGGCACACGCAGCAAGGCTCGAACCCAGTAAGGCAATCAGTAGAAGTCGACGATACATGGCGGCCTCCTGGACCGCGAAGAAGCCTCGCCAGCGACGCTGGCAGGCGGCAATCAGCAACAGGCTGACTGACGCAATATCTGACCGCGAAAAGCGCTTGTGGTGCGATTTGCGCAACACTTTGAAACAAGTGCTGCTGACGTCCTTTCCCGCGGTTTTCCACGCCCACGAAAAAGCGCTGCCTCAGGCAAAGGCAGCGCTGTGGGCAACGACTCTCGGCCCTTGGCCTCTTGTCATCCGAGGCGGTGGCCTGTTGTACGGGCCTTGGTGCCGGCTAGTGGTGCCAGCGTCGGTAGCCGCCGTAGTAGTGCGGCCCGTAGCCCCCGTGATAGTAGGGCCGGTAATAGTAGTGAGGCCTGTAGCCGCCTCCATAGTAGGGGTAGCCACCGTAGTAATAGGGGCCTGGAACTGCATACACGTCAGTGCGGTAGTACCCCGGCTCGACGTAATAGGGCACACAGGCGGACAGACTCAAACCAAGCACAACACCGAGCAAGATTCGACGGAACATGGCGGCCTCCCGGACCGCGTGCAAGCCGTACCAGCGACGCTGGACGACGCCAATCGAAACGGCATGACTGGCATTGCATAGGACCGCAAAAAGCCTTTGTGGTGCGCCGCGCAGCAGTGCCCCGATGGCTTCACCGACCAGTGGCGGGGCCTGCTCGGCGGCCTTGCAGGCTCCAGTTGCAACGAGCCCCCCGCTGGCCTTCCAGCGCCTGGCAAACGTATCGAAGTCGAGACAATTCAGGCGCGTGATGAACGAGTTATTTGCGCGCCGTGCCACTAGAATGCGTCATCGGGCCACTATCACGGAATCACCATGCCGCGCCGCTCTCCCCTGTATTCCCAGCGCTCGCTGGTTCTGGTCCTGATCGCCCTGCTGGGCAGCGGTTTTCTCGCCACCTCGCTGCTCAGCTACTACGCCTCGCGGGATTCGATCCGCGACAGCATCGTCAATACCGAACTGCCCCTGACCTCCGATACCGTGTACTCGGAAATCCAGAAGGACCTGGTGCGGCCGGTGCTGATCTCCTCGATGATGGCCCGCGATACCTTCATGCGCGACTGGGTGGTGGCCGGCGAGCGCGACCCGAGCCAGATGACCCGCTACCTCAACGAGGTCATGACCCATTACGACGCCTACACCGCGTTCTTCGTCTCCAACACCAGCCTCACCTACTACCAGGCCAAGGGCGTGCTGAAGAAGGTCAAGGCCGATGAGCCCCGGGACGCCTGGTACTTTCGCGTACGCGACATGAGCACGCCCTACGAGATCAACGTCGACCCGGACCTGGCCAACCAGGACAAGCTGACCTTCTTCATCAACTACAAGGTCTACGACTACCAGGACCGCTTCATCGGCGCCGCCGGGGTCGGCCTGACCGTGGATGCGGTGATCAAGCTGATCGACAAGTACCAGCAGCGTTACCAGCGCAGCGTGTACTTCGTCGACGCCTTCGGCCGCATCGTCCTCACCGGTGCCGACGGTGGCCCCCAGGGCGCCCGCAGCGGCCAGTCGCTGCATGAACTGGGCAGCCTCAAGGAGCTGCTGAGCCAATTGCCCAAGCCCCACAGCGGCAGCTATGAATACAATTCCCAGGGCCAGGGGCACTTTCTCAATGTGCGCTTCATTCCCGAGCTGAACTGGTACCTGTTCGTCGACAAACGCGAAGACGGCGCCCTCAACAGCATCCGCCAGTCGCTGTACCTGAACCTGCTGATCTGCCTGGTGATCACCGCCATCGTGCTGGTCCTGCTCAGCGCCGTGGTGCGCCGCTATCAGCGCAAGATCGAAGCCCAGGCCACCCTCGACAGCCTTACCCGTCTGCCCAACCGCCGCGGGTTCGACCTGCTGGCGGCCCAGGCCCTGCAAGAGGCCTGGCGCGACCTGACGCCGCTGTGCGCCGTGCTGCTGGACCTGGACCACTTCAAGCGCCTCAACGACACCTACGGCCACCTGGCCGGGGACCAGGTGCTCAGTGGCTTCGCCCGGGACCTGCAGGGCTGCCTGCGCCAGTCCGACATCGTCTGCCGCTGGGGCGGCGAAGAATTCATCGTCCTGCTCAAGGACACCGACAGCAGCGTGGCCCTGGGCATCGCCGAGAAGATCCGCCTGCTCACCGAACAGCAGCGCTATCACTATGAAGGGCAGCCGCTGCAACTGACCGTCAGCATCGGCTTGACCAGCCTGCAAGCCCAGGACACCCTGCACAGCCTGCTGTCCCGTGCCGACCACGCGATGTACCGTGCCAAGCACACCGGACGCAATCGAACCTGCGTGGAAATGCCTCACTCCAGCCATGAATGAACCTGAACTCTGCCCCGCCTGCGGTGCCCGCAACGACTGCACCCTGGCTGACCCGCGCCGCGCCGGCCAGGCCTGCTGGTGCTACAGCGTGGACATCGACCCGGCGATCATCGAAGCCCTGGCGCCGGAGCTGCGCAACCAGGCCTGCCTGTGCCCGCGCTGTGCCGGGGTCGACGCGCAGCTGCGCGCCGCTACCCTGCCCCGTCCCTGAGCCCCTCCAGCCGATAGCCACCGATCACCATGCGCATTGACCGTTTTCTCAGCAACCTGCCCCGTTTCAACCGCCAGCAAGTTCGCGTGCTGCTGGTGCAACGACGCATTCGCATCGATGGGCAGCCGGTCAGCGACCCCAAGGCCGAGGTCCGCGAGTTCAGCCGGGTAGAGCTGGACGACGAAGTGCTGCAGGCCGGCAAGCCGGCGCGCTACTTCATGCTGCACAAGCCCATGGGCTGCGTCAGCGCCACCCGCGACCCCGAGCACAAGACCGTGCTCGAACTGATCCATGAGCCGGACCCGCAGGATCTGCATATCGCCGGGCGCCTGGACTACAACACCACCGGGCTGATGCTGATCACCAACGATGGCAACTGGTCGCGGCGCCTGACCCAGCCCCAGACCAAACTGCCCAAGCTCTATTACGTGGAAACCGAGCAGGAGATCGGCCCCGAGTACGTCGAGACTTTCGCCCGTGGCCTGTATTTCGCCTTCGAGGACCTGACCACCCTGCCCGCTCAACTGCAGATCCTCGGCCCCCGCAGCGCCCGGCTGAGCATCGTCGAAGGGCGCTATCACCAGGTCAAGCGCATGTTCGGCCACTTCAACAACAAGGTGCTGCGCCTGCACCGCGAACGCATGGGCCCGCTGCTGCTGGACGAACGCCTGGCCCCCGGTGAATACCGTGCTCTGAGCGACGCCGAAATACGCCTGATCTGAGCGTTGCGCCGCGCCACACGACCGCTGGGCAGAAGCTGTCGAACAATTTGCCCAATGACCTTGCAGGTTCCCGGTTGCCCTGCTTGAATCTGTCCGTCGGCCGAATTGTGACCGATGAGTCACAATCACACATCTAAGAAACCCTTTGCCGGCCTGAGCCCTGCCTGCTCTGCCTTCCCCCCGGCAAATCGCCCGCCTATAACAACACCCGTCGACCTGCCTTACCGGATCGACATGGGCTCCGATTCCAGGCGTATGCCTACCTGTCACATTGCCCGTGCACACTCACGTTGCGCGCATACCCGCTTGCCAGGAGTCTTATGACATGAGGCCAGAAATCGCTGTGCTGGATATACAGGGTCAGTATCGGGTTTACACGGAGTTCTATCGCGCAGATGCCGCAGACAAGACCATCATTCTGGTCAACGGCTCACTGGCCACCACTGCGTCCTTTGCCCAGACCGTGAAGAACCTCCACCCGCAGTTCAATGTGGTGCTCTACGACCAGCCCTACGCGGGTCGCTCCAAGGCCCACAACAGGCACGAACGGATGCTCACCAAGGAAGTAGAGGGGCAGATCCTGCTGGAGTTGATCGAGCACTTCGCCGCCGAACATGTGCTGTCGTTTTCCTGGGGCGGCGCCGCCGCCCTGCAAGCGCTCTCCCAGCGCCCGCGACGCATCGAGAAGGCGGTGATCAGCTCGTTCTCGCCGGTGATCAACGAGCCGATGCGCGACTACCTGGAACGCGGTGTCGACTACCTCGGCAGCCGCGATGGCCATCGCGTCGGCGACCTGGTCAACAACACCATCGGCAAGCACCTGCCGTCGCTGTTCAAGCGTTTCAACTATCGCCACGTCAGCAGCCTGGCGGAACACGAATACGGGCAGATGCACTTCCACATCAGCCATGTGCTCCATGGTGATCGCCAGTGCTACCTCAGGGCCGCACGCAACATCCAGGTCCCGGTGCTGTTCATCAACGGCGAATGGGACGAATACACCTCGGCCAACGATGCCCGGCTGTTCGCCAACCATGTGCAGCAGTCGAGCTTCAGTACCATCCAGGCCACCGGGCACTTTCTCGACATGGAGCACAAGGCCGCCTGCCGCGACACCCGCCAGGCCCTGATGGGGTTCCTCAAACCGGGCCAGTACGACAACCGTTCGCGTGCCCCGCATGTCCAGGAGCAGCATGTACGAGCCCTCTGAAAAGCCCTCCTCGCAGGCCGCCTGCACACCGTGACAACCCCGGTTTTCACGGTATGGGGCGGGCTTGCGATGAAGGTCAGCGGCGCGCAAGCGCAAGTCAGCTAAAGAAAAACTTCAAATCCACGGCCACATCTGGTACAAAGTCAGCCGTTCGAGCGGGTGTCGTATAATGGCATTACTCCAGCTTCCCAAGCTGATAACGAGGGTTCGATTCCCTTCACCCGCTCCACTTCCCCAATCTGCGTGCCCACGCAGAAGCTCCAAGCAGTTTCCCAGTCGTTGAACCGCAACGATCTCTCCCTCCAGACCTGACCATTCAAGCCCAAGCCTTGTGCCTACCCGGGCCGATCGGTGCTGGCCAGAAAAGCTGCATAGCCATCGGCAACCACGGACGTGGCGCCAGTCTCATGGGACCAGAGCACCACCACCGGCTCACCGGCCTCCCCCAGTACGGCGTAATCGAAGCAGTAGTAGTCGCCCGTGCCGAACTGGGCGAACGGCAGCAGGTTGGAGAAACCCGCCGGGTCAGCGCAGACGTTGTCCTGCCAGGCCCGCCAGCCGCCTTCGAAATGGCGGACTATCGACTCCCAGGTCTTGCGCGGATCCCGGGCATCGAAGACCGGAAACACCTCCAGCGCCCCCAGTGCCTTGCCGTTGTGCTCCAGCAACCAGCGCGCGAACGAGCAGGGCAATGTACGCCCCAATGCCATCTCTGCCGCGCGGATCGCCTCGATCGTCGTGCCTGTCACTCTCGCTTTGCCCATGATGCCTCTCTTGGGGTACGAATACGGGGCCGGGGACACTCGGTGTTCCCGGCCGGCGATTGTGCCGATGAAGATCCTGGCGTGCAAAGCATCCGGCGATGGCCCGGCCCGCAAAACTGGCTAAGATATCCGACCTGTTTTGCTGCACCGCCTGCCCGGCCATCGACGATACCTGCGTCGCGCCCTGCGAGGGAGAAGCCCCTCAGCTGTTTCAACTGCATGACATTCCCTGCCCACCAGGGCTGCACACGAACCTGATAGAGCCTCCCGACATGACTCAGAACATCTACGACGACCCGATTTTTTTCCAGGCCTACAGCCAGATGGGCCGCTCCCTCGGCGGCCTCGACGCCGCGCCGGAATGGCCGGCCCTGCAAGCCCTGCTGCCACCGATGAACGGCCTGCGGGTGCTGGACCTGGGCTGCGGCTATGGCTGGTTCAGCCGCTGGGCCAGCGAGCACGGTGCCCGCCAAGTAGTCGGCCTGGACGTTTCGCAGAAGATGCTGGCCACCGCCCGCGCCACCACCTCGGCACCCAATGTGCAGTATCAGCAAGAGGACCTGGAGCAACTGCGCCTGCCCGCCTGCAGCTTCGACCTGGCCTATAGCTCACTGGCCCTGCACTACATAAAGGATTTGCCCGGCCTGTTCGCCCAGGTCTATGCGGCCCTGGTACCGGGGGCGCGCCTGGTGTTCTCCATCGAGCACCCGATCTTCATGGCACCGCGCAACCCGGGCTGGCAGGTGGACGCGCAGGGCCGCCAGTCCTGGCCGGTGGACAGCTACCAGCAGGAAGGCGAGCGGGTGACCCACTGGCTGGCCGAAGGGGTGATCAAGCAGCACCGTACCCTGGGCACGCTGCTCAACACGCTGATCGATACCGGCTTCAACCTGCGCCATGTGCAGGAGTGGGGCCCCACGGCGCAGCAGATCGAGGACCTTCCGGCGCTGGCAGAGGAGCGGGTGCGGCCGATGCTGTTGCTGGTGGCAGCGCAGCGGTGAGGAGGTGCGGCGCCCTCAAGGTTTTTTAACGCCCCTTCGGGCCGCTCGCAGCCTGCGACAGCGGCTACAGAAGCCGCAGTCAGTAGCCTTGCTGGAGTGGAAAGCGCTGGGCCGCGCTGCGGGCCAGGAATTTTTCCTGGACCATGGGCCGGGCCAGGAAATAACCCTGGGCCTCATCGCAGCCGAAGGTGCGCAGCATCTGCAGGCACTTGAAGCTTTCAATGCCCTCGGCCACGGTGCGGTAGCCCAGTTCCCGGGCCAGGGCGATGACCGAGCGGGTGATCTTCTGGTGCTGGGCACTGCTCTCAAGGTCGGTGACCATGGATTTGTCGAGCTTCACCACATTGGCCGGAATCTGATGCAGATAGGCGAAGTTACTGTAGCCGGTACCGAAATCGTCGATGGCCACATCCATGCCCAGGGCGCGGATCTTGCTCAACTGGTCCAGCACCCGCGGGTTGGAACGCAACCAGGCACCCTCGGTGATTTCCACTTCCAGGCGATGGGGTTCGATGCCGTGGCGGCGACAGGCCGCCTTGAGCACATCAGCGATGTCCTGGTCCTCGAAATCCTGGGGCGAGAGGTTGATCGACAGGCGCTGCACTTCACCGTCGCTCCAGGCCTGCAGCTTGCCGAGCACCGCATTGATCACCCAGTGGGTTACCCGGTGGATCAACGCATTGCGCTCCATCACCGGAATGAACTCCGCCGGTGAAATCGGCCCCAGCCAGGGGTGATCCCAGCGGATCAGCGCCTCGGCGCTGACCTGGGCGCCGTCGGGCAGGGCGAAACGCGGCTGGAACATCAGGTAGATCTGCCCACTGTCCAGGGCTTCGCTGATATCCGAGGCCAGGTTGAAGGCTCGCCGGTAGGCCTGGTCCCGCACCACGTCGTAAGGCGCCCAGGTGCTGCGGTTGAGGGTCGCCAGTTCCAGGGCGAACATGGCCTTGCGCAACACGTCGGGCACGGCGTCGCGGTCCGTGGAGAACTCCACCGTGCCCGCGCACACCCCGGGAATCATCGGCAGTTCCAGCCCTGGCGGCTGACGCCGCAGGCGCCGCACCAGGCCTTCCAGGAAGCGCTCGATCCCGGGAGCCGCCGGCAGCAGGAAGCCGAAGCGCTTGACCGATACGTGATACACCCGCACATGGCGCCCCAGGTAGGCGAGCAGTTGCTGGGCCAGGAACCGCACGATGGTCTCGAACGGCGCCAGGCCCATGGCCAGGGTCAGCTCGTGGGCCACGGTCATGTCCACCGCGTCCACCAGCACCAGCACGCGCCGTTCTCCCGGGTTCTCATCCGCCAGGTCGTACAGGTCGCTCTGAAATTGCTCACGGTTGGGCAGCCTGCTCACCGGATCGCGCCGGGTCAGGCGCTGACGCTGCTCCACCTGCTCCATCACCAGGGATGCCAGGTCGCGCAGTTGCTGACGCTCGGCAGCATTCAGGCGCTGGGGCTGGCGATCGATGACGCACAGGCTGCCGATCGCATGCCCGGTGGAGGTAATCAGCGGCGCGCCGGCATAAAAACCGATGCCCGGGTCTTCGGTCACCAGGGGATTGGCGTGGAACCGCACATCCTGGCGGGCGTTTTCCACCTCGAATACATCACCGGACTTGATGGTATAGGCGCAGAACGATTGCTCGATGGGGGTCTGCTCAAGCGCAAAGCCCACCCGCGACTTGAACCACTGCCGATCACGGTCCACCAGGGTGATCAGGGCCGTGGGCACCTTGAAGTACTCTGCGGCCAGCCGGCAGATGCGGTCAAAACGCTCGCACCGGGCCGTATCCAGCAGTTCCAGGGCATACAGGGCAGCCAGGCGCTGCTCCTCGGCCAGCGCCTTATCGGGCATATTGCGCCTCGGGCAGGATCAACACACTCATCACCAATCTATCTCACCAACGCAGGGATGGAACGACACCCGGAAACCGGGTCGGGCCTTGAAGTAGTGGCACTACGACATCCATCGACAGCATGACGCAGTGACTAGTGCTTGCCAATTCCATCCGTCGGACGAACGGTCGACGGCAAGCCCCCCAACCCTGCGTTGAAACACTTGTCCTAGAGCATTGCCAACTGAAAGCCGGTACAACCCTCTGGTAGCCTGCGACGCTATACCGCTGTGCTGCCCAGGGAGCCGGGACAGGCTTCACGCCCTGCCCTGAACCTGGCGACGGACGGCGAAAATCCCCATCGGCCGCGACCTCTCACTTCGGACCAACCGCCCATGCCAAGGCTTTCCCCGTTGCCCCGCTGCCTGTACCTGTCGACTGCCCTGGCTGTGCTGCTACCAATCCTGGCCCACGCCGCACAACCTCAAGCGCCCAGTGCCGCCGACATCGCCTGGCTGCGGCGTGACGGCTTCGACCTGGACGCGGCGCAACTCCAGCGCCTGCGCACCCTGGGGCGCAATGAGCTGCTGAGGGCGCAACTGGACGATCGCCTGCACGATCCGTTGCCACCGGCCATCGACACCCTGCTGCGCAGTTATCCGGCCCTGAACGATTCGCCCCGCTCCCTGCTGGAGGAGTTCCGGCAGCGCCAAGAACAGATCAAGGCAATGCCCGAGGGCGAAGCGCGCAACCAGGCGCAAAAAGACCTGCGCCAGTACGCCGCCCAACTGGCTGAACAGACCCAGTCCAGTGTGCTGTTGCAAGCTGTCTACGGCCCCAACCAGCTCAAGGAACAACTGGTGCTGTTCTGGCTCAACCATTTCAGCGTGTTCCAGGGCAAGGGCAGGGTGCGGCTGCTGACCGCCGACTACCTTGAAAACACCCTCCGCCCCCACGCCCTGGGCAAGTTCAAGGACCTGCTGCTGGCCACCCTGCAAAGCCCGGCCATGCTCGAATACCTGGACAACAGCAGCAACGCCAGGGGCAAGGTCAACGAGAACTACGCCCGTGAACTGATGGAACTGCACAGCCTGGGCGTCGACGCCGGCTACAGCCAGGAAGACGTGCAACAGCTGGCGCTGATCCTCACCGGAGCCGGGCTGGCGCCCCTGGACGGTCGCGAGCAGCACTTTCCCCGCAACCTGCAGCCCCTGGTGGTGCAACAGGGCCTGTTCCAGTTCAACCCCAAACGTCACGACTTCAGCGACAAGCACCTGCTGGGCCATACCATCAGGGGCAGCGGGTATGACGAGATCACCCAGGCCGTGGACCTCATCACCCGGCAACCGGCCTGCGCGCGGTTCATCTCGCGCAAGCTGGCCCAGTACTTCGTCGCGGACGAGCCGCCGCCGGCGTTGGTGGCGCGCATGGCCAAGAGCTTCAGTGACAGCGATGGCGACATCGCCCAGGTCATGGCCACCCTGATGCAATCGCCGGAGCTGCTGCATGCGGCCGGCAGGAAATTCAAGGACCCGCAACAGTTCGTGGTCTCGGCGCTGCGCCTGACCTATGACGGCAAGCCCCTGGCCAACCCGCGACCACTGCTCAACTGGCTGAATCAGATGGGCCAGCCGCTGTTCGGGCGCATCACTCCCGACGGCTGGCCGCTGGTAGCCAGTGGCTGGTCGAGTTCCGGGCAGATGGCCAAGCGCTTTGAAATCGCCCGGGCCATGGGCTCGGGCAACAACCGGCTGTTCACCGCCGAGGGCAGCCAGGTCCCGGGGCCGGGGTTTCCCATGATCACCACGCCGATGTATTACCAGGCAATCGCCCCCTACCTCTCCAGCACCACCCGCAACGCCCTGGAGCAGGCCGTTTCCCCCCAGGAATGGAACACCTTCCTGCTGTCCTCGCCGGATTTCAACAATCGCTGAGAGCGCCCCACCTGACCAGGAGCCGTCATGAATCGTCGCCAATTGTTGATCGCAGCCGCCGCCCTGCCCAGCCTGACGTTTTGTGCCCGGCTGTTCGCCGCACCGGCCTCGGCGCCGCGCACCCTGCTGGTGTTCCTGCGCGGCGGCTATGACTGCAACAACCTGCTGGTGCCCTACAGCAGCGACTTCTACTACGAGTCGCGCCCGACCCTGGCGATTGCCCGGCCCGATGGGCACAACCCACAGAGCGCCATCGCCCTGGACAGCCACTGGGGCCTGAACCCGGTGCTGCGCGATTCGCTGTACCCGCTGTGGCAGCGCCATGAACTCGCCTTCGTGCCCTTTGCCGGCACCGACGACCTGTCCCGCAGCCACTTCCAGACCCAGGACACTATCGAGGCCGGCCAGCCGAGCCAGCAGCACCGGCGCTACGACTCGGGGTTCCTCGCACGCTTGGCGCGGCAGGTGCCCGACAGCGCGCCTATCGCCTTTACCGACGCCCTGCCCCTGAGCTTCCAGGGCGGCCAGGAGATTCCCAACCTGTCCTTGCGCAGCGCCGGCAAGACGCCCTTCGATGAGCGCCAGGCAGCGATTCTGGCCTCCATGTACCAGCACACGCCCTATGCCGCCGCGGCCAGCGATGGACTGGCCCTGCGCCAGAAGGTCTCCCGGGAGCTGCAGCAAGAGATGCTCGCAGCCAATCGCGGGGCCGCCAATGCACAGAGCTTCGCCGCCCAGACCCGGCGCATGGCCGGCCTGATGCGCGAGCAGTATCGCCTGGGCTTCGTCGATGTCGGCGGCTGGGATACCCACGTCAACCAGGGCAGCACCCAGGGCCAACTGGCCAGCAACCTGGCCAACCTCGGGCAAGGGCTGGCGGCCTATGCCGAGGCCATGGGCGAGCACTGGAAGGACAGCCTGGTGGTCGTGGTCTCCGAATTCGGCCGGACCTTTCGCGAGAACGGCGCCCGGGGCACCGACCACGGCCATGGCACGGTGTACTGGGTGTTGGGCGGCAGCATTCGCGGCGGGCGCCTGGCCGGCGAGCAAGTGACGGTGAACGCGCAAAGCCTGCTGCAGAACCGCGACTACCCGGTGCTCAACAACTACCGGGATCTGCTCGGCGGCCTACTGGGCGCTACCTGGGGGCTTTCCAGCGCTCAGGTACAGGCGGTGTTCCCCGGTTCCCGGCCCGCGACCCTGGGCCTGGTCTGATGCCGTTGCTGAAACGCCCAGGTGCAGGCAAAAAAAGAGCGATCCCAGGGTCTGTACGAAAACTCGCCGAGCAAAGATCAGGCAAGGCAAAAACAGGCGAGGAAGCGGAGTTTAGGAACCTAAATGAGCATTCCGAGCCTGTTTTTAACGCAGTCTGATCGAAGCGCAGGTAGTTTTCGTACAGAGCCCACGATCGCTCTGCGGTTCGCAAACGGATGCACCGGGCCATTCGCCCCGGCAGACTCTTGGCAACCTGCCGTGAATCCGCTTGAAACCATTTGCCCCCTGTCACCGCCCGGCTCCTGCCCGGCGTGCCGATATTTTTACCAGTGCGCAACTGTCTGCTTGCTGAACCTGAAGCCAATCCCGCCATCGATGCTGTCCCCCCTCCTGCCCGAGCGCTTGCCAAGCCGGGGAAAAACCTGAAGCATTCGCAGCCCGCGCCCCTGGCGCCCCCCCACGGAAGGAGCCGTGCCTTGAAAACACTGCTGTTGCTGCTCTCCCTCATCCTGCTGATGGTGCTCAACCTCGGTTACTACACCGAGCTTGAAGAGGCTGAAACCCATACCCGCTGGTTTATCAAGACATCCCCGACCCTGCGCCTGGAATTCTTCAACATCCACGCCAATGACGGCGACTACCGGCGCGTGGAAAAGCTCACCGATGAACAGCGCCAGATGATCATCGACTATTGCAAATACCGCCTGGGCATCGACACCCAGGTCACCACCCAGGCCGATGTGGAACGTTGCGCCAAGCTCTAGGGCCGCCCTGCCCCCCTCTCTCCCAGCCTCCGACCAGGGCTACGACCGCGCTAAACAGCCCTGATGCGGCGCTCATTGGCCCCTGGGGGCCGGAGCACCTGCGCCCGACACGGCTCCCAAAGTGCTATGGTGGCCGGCTGCCCTGCGTGCCAGGGCTCACTGGAGGAGCAATACGCTGAGCGCGTGGTCGCCACCTTGAGGAGGTCACTGAAGAGATATGTGTAACGCAAAAGATATCTATACCGCGGGTTGGGTCCTGGTGGTCATGGCCGGGCTGGTGTCCCTGGCGATCCAGGTCTACCTGGGCTATTTCAGGCTTGATGACATGGTCAAGCACCTGTCGCGCTGCCGGGTCATTGCCATCCGCATGCCGCTCCTGGGCAAGGACCCCCTTAGCCGTTTCTTCATGCTGCTGTGCATCGGCGCACTGTTCGCCATGCCCCACCTGTTCCTGCGCAACGGCGGCCTGAACGTGAAGGACTACAGGAAATTCCCCCTGGGCCTGAAGTGGCTGATCAATCTGTTCCAGTTCGCGGCCCTGGTGGCCGTCATTGCCTTCCTGGTGCTGTGGTGGGTCAGCCGCCACCTCTGACGGCAGGCATGGACCATACGGGGCGCCGCCAACGGCGCCCCACGCTTGCCCCCCCCCCGCCTCAGCCAGCCGACCGTTGCTGGCAAAAATCCTCACGGGTCATTGCAAAGAAGCGGCAGGGCAAGCCTTCGAAATCGGCATTGTGGGTGAAGCGAAAACCGACCTTGCGCGCCACCGCCAACGACGCCTCATTGTCGACATGGGCATCGGCGACTATGCGCTGCACCGCCGGGTCGGCAAACGCATGCTCGACGATCCGCCGCGCGGCCTCGCTGGCAAAACCCCGCCCCCAGGCCCGCCGCACCAGGCGCCAGCCCATTTCCAGCTCGGGCCCCACAGCATCGAAGGGAATGAAGGAAACCCAGCCCAGCAACTCATCCGGCGCGTCCTTGGCGAAGATCGCCCAATACCCGCAGCGCGGGCCGAAATCCTGGGTCATGCGCCCCTGTAAAAAGTCCCTGTGCCACTGCCCGCCATCCCAGGTCCCGGGGATGAAGCGCGTGACTTCGGGATCCTGATCCATACCCAGGCACGCCTGGAAGTGCTCAAGGGTACGGGGGCGCAGCAACAGGCGGGCGGTTTCGAAATGCAGGTTCATCCGTGAGCTTCCTGAAAGGGGGCGCTCATGAAACCGCAACGCCGGAAAAAAAAGAACCCTCCGGTTCAGCAACAGGCCACGGCCCCTTGGTAGCGGTCCTGAGGAGGGGCCGGCTATCGCGCATACAACGACGCATACACTTTTCGACATGATTGTTCAGATAGTTCTGATTGAATGACATAAATTCGCATATGAGAATCGCTTCCAAATAAAACGGAGGCTTTATCTGAAATGTCCAGTCCTGCCCGCCCACACCCATGGAAGTTGTGGTCCACATCCCTCGGTTTGATGGCCCTTAGCGAAGCCAGCCTCGGCGCCACCGAGCAATCCACCGAACGCCCATCCGACACGGCATCCGTCACCCTCGGCACCACCCACGTCAAGGGCGAACACAAGCCGGGATACAAGCGCGAAACATCGGATTCGGTGAAGTTCACCGCACCGCTGCGCGAAACCCCGAAGTCGGTGACCATCATCACCGAATCCCTGATGCAGGAGCGTGCGGTGTCGACCCTGGCCGATGCCCTGCGCACCACGCCGGGAATCACCTTCGGCGCGGGCGAAGGCGGCACGCCGCTGGGCGACCGGCCCTTCATCCGTGGTTTCGAAGCCAGCACCGACATCATGATCGACGGCATTCGCGATGTCGGGCGCATGACCCACGAAGCCTTCAACGTCGAGCAGATCGAGATCGTCAAGGGCCCGGGCTCGGCCTACGCGGGGCGCGGTTCCACCGGCGGCACCATCAACCTGGTCAGCAAAGTGCCGCAGCAGGAAACCTTCGCCGCCGGCAGCCTGACCCTGGGCACCGATCAACTGCGCCGCACCACCGTCGACCTCAACCAGTACTTGCCCGAACAGAACATGGCGCTGCGCCTGAACGCCATGAAGCATGAAGCCGATACCCCCGGGCGCGACGATGTGGAAGTCACCCGCTGGGGCCTGGCGCCGAGCTTTTCCTTCGGCCTGAACACCGATACCCGCGGCACCCTCAGCTACTACCACATGCAGAGCGACGACATTCCCGACCAGGGTGTTCCGGTATCGGCCATCAGCGGCAAGCCGGTCAAGGTTGACCGGGACAATTTCTACGGCTTCAGCAAACGCGACTTCCGCAAGACCTCGGCCGACCTGTTCACCCTGCAACTGGAGCACGACTTCAATGACCAGCTGACCCTGCGCAACACCACACGCCAGGGGCGCAGCATGCAGGACTACATCATGAGCCGGCCGATTGCGACACCGGCCCAGGAGCGCAACAACCTCGCACAACGCACCGCTCGCCCACGTAACGTGGTCAATACCTCGCTGATCAACCAGACCGATATTTTCGGCAAGTTCGACACCGGCTCCATCGGCCACAGCTACAGCGCCGGCCTGGAATTCTCCCGGGAACGGATCGACGAGAAAAACCGCTATGGCAGCGCGGGCAGCGCCGACCTCGGTGACCTGAACAACCCCAACCCCAAGGATCCCTTCACCCCGGTGCCACGCGGCGATGGCCAGCATCGCGTTACCAAGCACAACAACCGCGCCCTGTACGTGATGGACACCCTGGCCCTGCATGAACAATGGGACCTGAACCTGGGGGCGCGCTTCGACAACTACCACGTGCGAGATGGTGTGCAGAGCAACCGCAGCAACCTCTGGACCTACCAGAGCGGCATCGTCTTCAAGCCGCTGCCGTACGGCAGCATCTACCTGTCCTACGGCACCTCGTTCAACCCATCAGGGGAAACCGCTGGGCAATCCGGGGGGGCCGACGGCGCCGCGGGCGGGCGGTTGAGCAACCTGGATCCGGAAAAGAGCCGCAGCATCGAGCTGGGCACCAAGTGGGACCTGCTGAACGAACGCCTGTCCCTGACCGCGGCCCTGTTCAAGACCGAGAAGACCAACGCCCGGACCTACGACCCGATCAGCAACGAGGTCACGCTGGACGGCGACGTCGAGGTGAAGGGGTTTGAAGTGGGAGCCACCGGCCATCTCACCGAGCAGTGGGAAGTGATGGCGGGCTACACCTACCTGGATGCCAAGACGGTCAAGTATGCGTCCGGAAAAAACACCAACTTCGATGGCAACCAGGCCAAGTTCATCGCCCCCAACAGCGGCTCGGTCTGGACCACCTACGCCCTCACCGACCGCTGGAAGGTCGGCGGCGGCGCCAACTATGTGGACAAGCGCTATACCAACGATGAAAACACCCGCAGCCTCGATTCCTACTGGCGCTACGACGCCATGCTCGCCTACCGGGTGAACAAGAACCTGGACCTGCAACTCAACGTGCTCAACCTCACCGACGAGACTTACTACGACGCCTCCCACGTGGGGATGTTCGCCACCGTCGCGCCGGGGCGCTCCGCCGAGCTGGCGGCCAACGTACGCTTCTGATGCCGTAAAGCCGGCTCCTGCACTCATCCGCAGGAGCCGTCTGCCGGTGAACAGGCCTCAGAGCAACCCGCGAATATCCTCCAGCAGCCCTCGGGCAATCTGCACTCCGTGCTCCAGGCTGCGGGCCCGGGCCGCAAAACGCCGCTGTGACGGCAGCCGTGCGCCCTGCCGGGCAATCGCCGCGAACAACCCTTCCGCCCGTTCCAGCCCCTGCTCATAGCCCTCCCCCAAAAACACCCTGGGATCGAACGCCAGCACCAGTTCCCCATGGCAGGGCGTAGCCCCCACGCCTCCATCGAAGGCCATGGACTCGGCACTGGTCAGGTCGCCGATCAGGGCACCGGCCAGCAACTCGATCATCGCCGCCAGGGCCGAACCCTTGTGCCCGCCGAACGTCTGCATGGCGCCCTGCAACGCCGCCTTCGCATCAGTGGTGGGCTGGCCATCGGCGTCGATGGCCCAGTGCTCGGGAATCGGCTTGCCCTGGCGTGCATGCAGTTCGATATCCCCCCGGGCAATGGCACTGGTGGCGAAGTCAAAGACAAAAGGCTGGCCCCCCGGGCGCGGCCAGGCAAAGGCCAGGGGGTTGGTGCCGAACACCGGATGACGCCCGCCCGCCGGGGCCACCCAGCTATGGCTGGGGTTCATCGCCATCCCCACCAGGCCGTAGTCGGCAATCGCCTCGACCTCCGGCCACAGCGCGGAAAAGTGGAAGCAGTGCTTGATCACCATGGCGGCGATCCCCTGGCTGCGGGCCTTTTCCGCAAGGATCGGCAAACCGGTATGAAAACCCAGCAGGGAGTAGCCGTAATGGGCATCCACCTCCAGCACCCCGGGAGAAACATGCCGCAGGCTGGGTTCGGCCCGGGGGTCTATCCGGCCCTCGCGCACCGAACGTACGCAGCCCAGCAGACGATACACCCCATGGGAGTGGCACTCGTCACGCTGGCCCTGGGTGATGACTTCGGCGATCGCCCGGGCATGGGCGTCGGACAGGCCGTGGCGAGTGAGGACCTGATAGGACAGGGCACAGACTTCATCCAGTGACAGGGTGATGTATTCAGACATGCAGGAACCTCTATGGCAGGTGGGGAACGCTCCTGTGGGAGAGTTTGCGGATAGGTAAGGCAAGAAGGATGAGCAGGCGCGCCGGCACTCCCGAGGAGAGCAGGCGCGCCTCGGGTCAGCCCGGGCCCTGGCCGTCGAGCAGCTGCGGCACCTGCAATGGATTGGCGCTGTGCAGTTCAGCCGGCAACAGCGACTCGGGCAGGTCCTGGTAGGACACCGGGCGCAGGAAGCGCTGGATCGCCAGGCTGCCCACGGAAGTGCTGCGGCTGTCGGAAGTGGCCGGGAACGGCCCGCCATGGACCATGGCATGGGCCACTTCGACACCGGTGCCGAAACCGTTGGCCAGCAGGCGCCCGGCCTTGCTCTCCAGCAGCGGCAGCAGCGCCCGCACCTGCGGCTGATCGCCCTCGCCCAGGTGAATGGCAATGGTCAGCTGGCCCTCCAGGCTGCGCAGTACCTGTTGCAGGACAGTCAAGTCGGCGCAGCGGACAATCAGCGAGGCCGGGCCAAAGATCTCCCCGCGCAACTCGGGGCACGCCATGAACGTCGCGGCCGAGGTGGCGAACAATGCCCCGCGCGCCTGCTGGCCCTGCCCTTCCGGGCCCTGGGCCAGGAGCTGCACCCGGGCATGCGCCGCGAGGCTGGCCACGCCTTGGCAGTAGCTGCGGTAAATGCCCGGCGTGAGCATGGTCTGCGCCGCCACGTGGCCGAGGGCCTCGGCGGCGGCCCGCTCAAAACGCTGCAACGCCGGCCCATCGACGGCCAGGATCAACCCCGGGTTGGTGCAGAACTGCCCGGCGCCCTGGGTCAGCGAGGCGACAAACGCCGGGGCGATCTGCTCGCCGCGCTCCTCAAGGGCATGGGGCAACAGCAGCACCGGATTGATCGAACTCATTTCCGCATACACCGGGATCGGCTCGGCGCGCGCCGCGGCGATCTGCATCAGGGCCATCCCGCCGCTGCGCGAGCCGGTGAAACCCACGGCCTTGATCCGCGAGTCCGCCACCAGCCCCTGGCCGATATCCCGGCCACTGTCGAACAACAGTGAAAACACCCCTTCGGGCATTCCCTGCTGCCGTGCCGCCCGGGCGATGGCCTGGGCCACCAGTTCCGAGGTGCCGGGGTGGGCCGAGTGCGCCTTGACGATCACCGGGCAGCCCGCCGCCAGGGCCGATGCGGTATCGCCGCCGGCCACGGAAAAGGCCAAAGGAAAGTTCGACGCACCGAACACCGCCACCGGCCCCAGACCCATCTGCCGCAAGCGCAGGTCGACCCTGGGCAAAGGCTGGCGCCCGGGCTGCGCCGGGTCGATCCGCACCCCGAGAAACCCGCCCTTGCGCACCACCGCGGCAAACAGCCGCAACTGGCCAACAGTGCGCCCGCGCTCGCCTTCCAGGCGGGCACGGGGCAGGCCGGTTTCCAGCAGGCAACGCTCGATCAGTTCATCCCCCAGCTCAAGAATCTGGCTGGCGATACTCTCCAGAAACGCCGCCCGCCGCTCCAGCGGCAACAGCCGATAAGGCTCGAACGCCGCCTGGGCCAGGGCACAGGCACGCTCCAGGTCGGCCGGTGCGGCCCCGCCAAAAGCCGGTTGCAGCACCTCGCCGGTGGCCGCGTTCAGCCCATGGATATGCCCGTGGGTGCCTAAGCCGGCTTGCTGGCCGATCAGCATCTGTCCAGTAACAGTCATGGTTTGCCTCGTCTGCTTGAAAGTGGGCACCCTCATTCCACCTCATCGCCGTCCAGCACCAGCTTGGCGCCGGGCACGCCGGTGTTGGCGCCCCAGTAGTAGATACACAGGGCCATGAGGGTGACGGTCAGGGTGTCGAAGGGGTGAGCCAGGGCGCCGATGCCGCCGAAGCTGCCCAGGTAGGAAATGACGATGGTCAGGGCATAGAACGCGATCAGCCACAGGGACGAACGCACCTGTTCGCCAAGGCTCAAGTGATCGGTGGGCACCAGGCGCTTGCACAACAGGTAGATCACGAACATCAGGATCTGCAGCCCCAGCAGCCAGGACACCGTGCCCCAGCCCGACCAGTAGACGATCAGCGCCGCGATCACGAAGGACACCGGCCCCAGCAGGGCAAAACCACGCACGCGGAACGGCCGCGCCAACTCCGGCGCGCTCTTGCGCAAGGCCGCGACACTGATGGGCGCCACTGCATAGCTCAGTACCAGGGCTGCCGAGACCACATTGATCAGGGCTTCCCAGGAAGGGAACGGCAAGGTCCAGAACACCGACAGGCCGAAGGTCAGCCACAGCGCCGGACGCGGAATGCCGGACTCTTCGTCGATGCGGGTGAAGATCTTGAAAAAGGTCCCGGTACGGGCCCAGCCGTAGACCACCCGCGGCGTGGCGTTCATGTAGATGTTGCCGCAGCCGCTGGGGGAGATCACCGCGTCGGCCACCACCAGGTAGGCCAGCCAGCCGACCCCGAGCGTCAGGGCGATATCGCGGTACGGCAGAGAGAACTCCTTGCTGATGCCGCTCCAGCCGTTGGCCAGCATTTCCGTGGGAATGCTGCCCAGGAAGGCCAGTTGCAGCAGGCCGTAGATCAGGGTCGAGAGCAGCACCGAAAGGATCAGGGCAATGGGAATGGTGCGCTGCGGATTGCGCACTTCGCTGGCCACGGAAATGATCGGGGTCAGCCCCAGGTAGGCAAAGATGATGCCCCCCGCCGAGACCGCCATCTCGATCCCCGAGAGACCGAACGGCGCAAAGCCCTGGACATGGAAGTTATCGGGCTTGAAGAAGGTGAACAGCACCCCGATCACCAGCAGCGGCACGATGAACTTGAACAGGCTGATGAAGTTGTTGGATTTGGCGAAGGTCTTGACGCTGTAGTAGTTGAGCCAGAAGAACAGGCACAACAGGGCGAACTGCACCAGCCAGCCAATGATCGTCGGGTTGCTCGAGCCCTCGTGGGTCAGCGCCGGGAACCAGGCCGCGGCGTACTGCCGGGCCGCCACCACTTCAATCGCCACCAGGCTGGAAAAGGCGATCAGGGTGATGAACCCCATCAGGTAGCCCAGCAGCGGCCCGTGGGAAAACACCGGATAGCGCACTACCCCGCCGGCCCGGGGCAGGGCTGCCCCCAGCTCGCAGTAGACGATGCCCAGCAGCAGTACGGCAAAGCCGCCCAGCAGCCAGGAAAAGATCCCCGCCGGCCCGGCAATCGCCGAAACGTGGCTGGCAGCGAACAGCCAGCCGGAACCGAAAATCGCACCCAGACCGATAAAGGTCAGGTCCACCAGAGAGAGTTGTTTCTTGAATTTGCCTTTGCCTGACATGGGGCTGCGCCTGTTTTGGATTATTGGAATGGGCAGATGGAATGTCACGTCGGCGGGGCCGTCCGACGCTTGCAGCACTGCACCCGGGCTGTGCCTTGTGGCTGCCCGGAGCTGTTGTTTGGAAGCGGGCGCCCTTCACCCTGGGCGCCCGTGAACGCCTTACAAGCCGACGTTGGGCAGGCTCGGGCGCGTGGCCAGGGCCTTGGCGACAATCGCCTTGACCTCGGCCAGGGTCTCGCCTTGCAGTGGCAAGCGCGGCGGCCGGGTAATGGACGAACCACGCCCTACCAGTTCCTCGCAGAGCTTGATGCACTGCACCAGGTCCGGACGGGCATCCAGGTGCAGCAGCGGCATGAACCAGCGGTACAGGGCCAGGGCTTCCTCGAAGCGCTTTTCCTTGGCCAGGCGGAACAGCGTCTCGCCCTCCTTGGGGAAGGCCACGGACATCCCGGAGACCCAGCCCTCGGCGCCCACCGCAACGCTTTCCACCACCACGTCATCGAGCCCGGCGAACAGCACGAAGCGGTCGCCGACGGCATTGCGCAGGTCGATGAAGCGCCGGGTATCGCCGGAGGAATCCTTGAAGCAGACGATGTTCTCACAGTCCTGCAGGGCGATCAGTACGTCGGGGGTGACGTCGTTCTTGTAGATGGGCGGGTTGTTGTAGACCATCACCGGCAGGTCGGTGCCGGTGGCCACGGCGCGAAAATGCGCGGCGGTCTCATGGGGCTTGGCCGAGTACACCAGGGCGGGCATCACCATCACCCCGTCGGCCCCGGCCCTGGCGGCCTCGCGCACGGTGTTGCGGGCAAACTCGGTGGTGAATTCGGCCACCCCGGCAATCACCGGCACCCGGCCGCCGGCGGCGTCCTTGGCCACTTCGATCACCGCGAGTTTTTCCGCGGTGGTCAACGAGGTGTTCTCCCCCACGGTGCCGCACACCACCAGCCCCGAGACGCCATCGTCCACCAGGCTGCGCATGACCTTGTGGGTGGCTTGCAGGTTCAGGGAAAAATCGGCGTTGAACTGAGTGGTCACTGCGGGGAACACACCGCTCCACTGGATGGCTTTACGGCTCATGGTCTTGTCCTTGTATGAGGTCGGCCGGGCCGACAGGCGTTGGATACGAAATCCAGAGTCGCCTTTTATCCCCGTCGCAGCTTGAGACTTTTCACCCCCGAAGGAGACGAAATCGGCACACTTGCCCGGCGCTCGCGGCTCACCGGCGCGTTCCTCGCACACCGCCTCTACAGCCGAACGGACTGTGCCGATTTCGTCATCCACGACAGCGAAAACCCACAAGCGGCAGCGCCCCTGCCAAGGCCACTCTGTAGCTCTTTGCCCTCAGGTGCCCTCATGAAAAAAATAACCGTGATCGACTCCCACACCGGGGGTGAACCCACCCGCCTGGTCATCGACGGCTTTCCCGACCTGGGCCGCGGCTCCATGGCCGAACGCTTGCAGATCCTGGAGCGCGAGCACGACCAGTGGCGCCGGGCCTGCGTCCTCGAACCCAGGGGCAGCGACGTGCTGGTGGGGGCCCTGCTGTGCCAGCCGCAGGCCCGCGACGCCTGTGCCGGAGTGATCTTCTTCAACAACAGCGGCTACCTGGGCATGTGCGGCCACGGCACCATTGGCCTGGTGCGCTCGCTGTATCACCTGGGGCGCATCGACCAGGGCGTGCACCGTATCGAAACCCCGGTGGGCACCGTCGAGGCCACCCTGCACGAGGACCTGTCGGTGAGCGTGCGCAACGTCCCCGCCTACCGCTACCGCACCCAGGTGATGCTGCAACTGCCCGGCCACGGCAAGGTGCACGGCGACATCGCCTGGGGCGGCAACTGGTTCTTCCTGATCAGCAACCACGGCCAGCGCATTGCCCTGGACAATGTCGAAGCCCTGACCCACTACACCTGGGACGTGCGCCAGGCCCTCGAAGCCGCCGGCATCACCGGCGCCGAGGGCGGGGTCATCGACCACATCGAACTGTTCGCCGACGACCCGCAAGCCGACAGCCGCAACTTCGTGCTCTGCCCCGGCAAGGCCTACGACCGTTCGCCCTGCGGCACCGGCACCAGCGCCAAACTGGCGTGCCTGGCGGCGGACGGCAAGCTCGCCCCGGGCCAGGCCTGGCGCCAGGCCAGTGTCATCGGCAGCCAGTTCAGCGCCCACTATGAGAAGGCCGGCGAGCAACTGATTCCGATCCTTCGCGGCAGTGCCCACATCAGCGCCGAAGCCACTCTGCTGCTGGATGACAGCGATCCGTTCGCCTGGGGCATCGGCTCGTGACGCCGGTGGCCGAGGCCGAGGTGATAGTGGTGGGCGCTGGCATCATCGGTGCCGCCTGCGCCCATGAGCTGGCCCGGCGCGGCCTGCGGGTGCAGGTGCTCGACGATGGTCGTGGCGGTGCCACCGGGGCCGGCATGGGCCATCTGGTGGTGATGGACGACAACCCGGCGGAACTGGCCTTGAGTCACTACTCCCTCGGCCTCTGGCGGCAGCTGCGCGAACGCCTGCCCGAGGCCTGCGCCTACCGGAACTGCGGCACCTTGTGGTTGGCCGCCGACCACCACGAGAG
Source organism: Pseudomonas protegens CHA0 (assembly GCF_000397205.1). Classification (NCBI taxonomy): domain Bacteria; kingdom Pseudomonadati; phylum Pseudomonadota; class Gammaproteobacteria; order Pseudomonadales; family Pseudomonadaceae; genus Pseudomonas; species Pseudomonas protegens. The sequence continues at coordinate 1,610,124 of NC_021237.1, read as the reverse complement.
GGACCTGGCGCGGACCAAGCAGCAGGCCCTGGCCGACCACGGCATCAGCGGCGAGCTGCTGGACAGCACCCGGCTGGCGAGCCTGGAACCGATGTTGCGCAAAGGCCTGGCCGGTGCGCTGAAGATCCCCGGCGACGCGATCCTCTACGCCCCGGCCACTGCCCACTGGCTGCTCGGCAACGCTTCGCTGATCAGGCGCCAGGCAGCCCGGGTGCGCAGCGTCGCCGGGGACCAGGTGGAGCTCGCCGACGGTCGCGTGCTGAGGGCACAACGGGTGCTGCTGGCCAACGGCTTTGCTGCCCGGGAACTGTTGCCGGCCCTGCCCCTGCGCCCGAAGAAGGGCCATCTGCTGATCAGCGACCGCTACCCGCAACAGGTCGGCCACCAACTGGTGGAGCTGGGTTACACCGCCAGCGCCCACGCCAGCCACGGCACCTCGGTGGCGTTCAATGTCCAGCCGCGGCCCACCGGCCAGTTGCTGATCGGTTCGTCCAGACAGTTCGACACCCTCGATCCGGCCATCGACCCCAGCGTACTGGCGCCCATGCTGCGGCGCGCCGTGGACTACCTGCCGGCGCTCGCCGAGCTCAACGGCATCCGCGCCTGGACCGGCTTTCGCGCCGCCACGCCGGATGGCCTGCCGATCCTCGGCGAACACCCGCGGCAACCGGGCCTGTGGCTGGCGGTCGGGCATGAAGGCCTGGGAGTCACCACCGCCCCCGGCAGCGCGCGACTGCTGGTGGACCTGATGCTGGGCGAATGCCCGGCGCTCGACCCGCGCCCCTATCTGCCCGGGCGCTTCGCCGCCCTGACTGGAGACTTGCCATGATCATCTACCTGGACCAGCAGGCCCTGCAGGTGGCCGACGGCCTCAGCGTGGCCGCCGCCGTGGCCGGCAGCGCCGACCCGCGCACCCGCACCTCCTGCGGTGGCCAGCCGCGGACCGTGTTCTGCGGCATGGGCATCTGCCAGGAATGCCGGATGACCATCGATGGCCGCCGCCAGCTGGCCTGCCAGACCCTGTGCCGGGACGGCATGCAGGTGGAGCGCAGCCAATGACCGCCCGCCACCTGCAGTGCCAGATCCTCATCGTCGGCAGCGGCCCGGCGGGGCTGGCCGCCGCCCAGGCCGCCAGCCACAGCGCCAGCTCGATCCTGATCGTCGATGACAACCCGCGCCCCGGCGGCCAGATCTGGCGCCACGGCCCCCAGCATCCGCCCAGCGCCGCCCAGGCCGAGCACTTCAAGGTGCTGCAGCACCCGGCGGTGCGCTACCTCAGTGCCACCCGCATCATCTCGACCCTGGGCACCCACAGCCTGTTGCTCGAAGATGCCCGGCAGGCCTGGCACGTGGAATTCGAACAACTGATCCTGTGCTGTGGCGCCCAGGAACTGCTGCTGCCCTTCCCCGGCTGGACCCTGCCCGGGGTGACCGGGGCCGGCGGCCTGCAAGCGCTGCTCAAGAACGGCCTGGCGGTGGCAGGAAAGACCCTGGTGATCGCCGGCAGCGGTCCCTTGCTGCTGGCCAGCGCCGCCACCGCGCGCCGCGCCGGCGGCCGGGTGGTGCGGGTGCTGGAACAGGCCCCGGCGGCCTCGCTGCTGGGCTTTGCCGCCCAGTTGTGGCGCTGGCCGAACAAGCTGGCCCAGGCCCTGAGCCTGGCCACCCCGAGCTATCGCTGCAACGCCCACGTGGTCGAGGCGCTGGGCGAGCAGCACCTGCAGGCCGTGCGCATCCGCCAGGGCCGGCGCACCCTGGAAATCCCCTGCGACTACCTGGCCTGCGGCTTCGGCCTGGTACCCAATGTGCGCCTGGCCAACCACCTGGGCTGCCGCCTGGAACAGGGCGCCATCGCGGTCGATCAGCAACAGCGCAGCAGCCTGCCCCAGGTCCTGGCCGCCGGCGAGTGCACGGGCATCGGTGGCAGCGAACTGGCGCTGATCGAAGGCCGGATCGCCGGCTGTGTGGCCAGCGGGCAGGCAGACCAGGCCGCCGAACTGATCCAGCAGCGCCGTCACTGGCAGCATTTTGCCGAGCGCCTGCTGCGGCATTTCGAGCTGCAACCGCAGGTCCTGCAACTGGCCCGAGCTGATACTCTGCTGTGCCGGTGCGAGGATGTGCCCTACGCCGCCGTGGCCGCAGCCCCCGACTGGGCCCAGGCCAAGCTGCAGAGCCGCTGCGGCATGGGCGCCTGCCAGGGCCGGGTCTGTGCCAGCGCGGCCCACCGCCTGTTCGGCTGGGCGCCCACCCCGCCACGGGCACCCCTGGTGCCGGCGCGAATCGCCACGCTGCTGCTCGACAGCCAGCAGGCACGCCCCGGCGCCGACAATGCAACCGGCGGCCCGTGAACCCCTTGGCTTTATCGACCCAGATCCATCCCCCAAGCCCCCATAGAGAGAGGCAGACGATGATCGATGGCGCACAGCTGCACCACTTGCCCCGGGCCATCGCCGCCCATGCACCCCGGGACCTCAATGGCCTGCTGGCCAATATGGCGCCGATCACCCCGCTGCTGGACTGCATCCCCAGCGCGGTGTTCTTCATCAAGGACCTGCAGGCCCGCTACCGAGTGGCGAACCTGACCCTGGCCCAGCGCTGCGGTTTCAAGAATGTGCGGCCCCTGCTGGGCAAGACCTCCGCCGAAGTCTTCCCGGCGGTGCTCGGCCCGGTCTACACCGAGCAGGACCAGCGCGTGCTGCGTCAGGGCATCACCATCAAGGGCCAGCTGGAACTGCATCTGTATGGCAGCCGCGAGCCCGGCTGGTGCCTGACCCACAAACTGCCGCTGTACGGGCGTGACAGGCAGATCATCGGCATGGCCGGGATCTCCCTGGACCTGCAGGCCGCCCATGACACCCATCCGGCCTATGAACGCCTGGCAGCGGTGGACCGGCATATCCGCGAGCACTACAGCGAGGCCATCCGCCTGGACGACCTGACCCGCATCGCCAGCCTGTCCACTGCCCAGCTGGAGCGCTACTGCAAGCGCATCTTCCACCTCACGCCACGGCAGATGATCCACAAGGTCCGCCTGGAACACGCTTCGCAGTTGCTGCTCACCGAAGAACCCATCACCGAGGTGGCGCTGCAATGCGGCTACACCGACCACAGCGCCTTCAGCCGCCAGTTCAAGGCCCTGACCGGGCTCAGCCCGAGCCAGTTCCGGCAGAACGCTGCCCGCTAGGGCGGGCTCATTCCTGGCAGAAGGTGCGGTAGTCGAACAGCGGTTCGAAGCCGGCCTTGCGGTAGATCGACAGGCCATCGAGGGAGGCTTCCAGCACGCAGGTCCTGGCGCCCCTGGCCCGGGCGAACGCCAGCACCGCTTGAATCAGCGCCGTGGCATAGCCCTGGCCCTGGCAATCCTGCACGGTGCCGATGTCATCCAGGCGCGCCAGCCCCGGCAGCAGCGAGAGGGTCAGGGCACTCACCGGGCGCTCCTCGACATACAGGGTGAAATGGCTCAGGGCCCGGCCCTCCGACAGCGCCGCCCGATGCCGGGCCAGGTACTGCTCGATCCCCCCCTCGCCGGACTCGAATGCACTCTGCACGGGCTGCGCCCAATCCTCCAGGCGCAGGTCGCTACAGCGCACCTGGGCCTGCGCCGCAAGCGCTTGCCGGGGCTCATGGCGCGTCAGATCGAGCACCATGCAGGTGGTCTTGTCCGCCGCCAGCAGATGCTGCTGGTGCAATTGCCCGCTGACCCGGGGCACCAGCGCCTCGGGCACCACCACACAGAACGGCATGCCCGTGCGCTGCAGGAACGCCACGCCTTCGGCCAACGCCCCCGGCTCGTCGACGGCGCAGACATTCATCATCAACAGGTTCAGGCTGCTGGCTTCGACCCCGGTGCAATAGGCACTCAGGCCACTGCCGAAACGTCGATAGAACTGGGAGATGGAAACGAAGAAATAGTCTTGCGCCTGGTGATACAGGTCGATGACCGAAGCACCGGTACTGGCCGACATAAGCTGCCTCCTTGAGCGTCGTGGCGCCCCATGGGGCACCTGGCCCGGGCCACGTTAAGCCCAGCGCCCCGACAGCTCCAGCACAATCCTGTTTTATTGTGCGAAGGAGTGTTGTGAGGTGTAAGCGGGCAGCCAATTGCTCTGCTCCAGCGGTCAGGAAGCGCCCCTCCTGCCGCCTTCGCCAGTTTCACTGCGAGCCCGGTCACCTAGTCATAAAAACCCACCGTCTTCTTTAGATGTTCCGAATACTCGTAAATCTCGTCGACAGAGTTGATGGGATGGCGAGTCTCAACCTTGTCCTGGTCGAAAATACCGATGTACTTCTGTGATCTATTGAAGTGCAAACGGCAAATCGGCTTGCGATTGTTATCGTCAAGCAGGATGCCGAAATAGCTCTGAGTGTCGCGTTGCACAATACGCTTGGCATCAACCACCGAGCGCACCACCGCTCGTACGATGTGATATCCCTCAAGCTCCTCCAGGGTCGTGAAGATCTTCTCATCTGTGCGCTCCTCCTCATCGACTCCCGCTTCATCGTTGAGGGGGGCCGAATGCTGGGGAATGAGAACCTGATTAGCCCCGCTCATTGCGGACTTCAAACGGTCATTGATCTGATCATTGAGGAACTGACCGATGGCTTTGCGCGTCAGTTCGTAAAACTGATCGCGTACTTTTTGCGTGATCACGCCTTCATAGACTCGCGATGCAAAGACCTTCACAAAGTCATCGTCCGGCTTGCTGACTTGTGAAGCGACTACCTTCTTGATCTGACTGACATACTTCAATTCGCCCGCTGCGCTGAGAATCGACTCGACATCAAACGCCGACTTGGTCAGCTTGATCAGCTCCGGCACCGAGTACTCATCAATGTCCAGCAGATCAAGCTCAAGGAAAGGCTTTTCATCCATCTTATTCGGCGCATCCAGGTCCGTGAAAAACTTATAGACCTGACCATTAGTGAGGATGGATATACGTGCGCTGGTCACGTGAAAGTAACGAAACAACTGGGATGCATGATTGATGTGTAACGGCTCACCGATTTTCTTGCACTCGATAAGCATCTGCACCTCGCCATCCTTGATGATCGCGTAATCAATCTTCTCGCCCTTCTTGGTCCCGACATCGCAGACGAACTCTGGCGTCACCTCCATGGGATCGAAAACGTCATAACCCAGGACCGTACTGATGAAAGGCATGACGAACGCGTTTTTCGTCGCCTCTTCGGTTTGAATGGCCGCGCCTTGTAGACGTACCTTGGCAGCAAGACTGGTGAGTTTTTCAAGAAATTCCATGAGAGACCTCTGACAGTTTCCGATCCGTGTATTAGCGTGATGGCACTTTGAACGCCATTGATACTAGCCACAAACCGGTACAAAGACAGACATCCCCGTCAACTCAAACACAGGTTACTGCCAGGCAGCTGGGTAAAAGATAAAACAGCTCCCATCGGGAGCCCTCATACCTCGGTGAATTAACGAAAAAAGCACTTTCACCAGAGCCCTGCTGTCACAGCTTCAGACACCTCCCCCATAAGGAACACGGTCATGAAGTTCTCGAAGATTTCGCAAACGCTGTCGATGTGGGCCGGCAGCCCGAAAACCTTTCTCGGCGCGCTGTTGCTGATTCTGATCTGGGGGCTCAGCGGGCCGGTGTTTCACTTCAACGACACCTGGCAGTTGATCATCAATACCTCCACCACCATCATCACCTTCCTCATGGTGTTCCTGATCCAGAACACCCAGAACCGCGACAACGACATTCTGCACTTGAAGATCGACGAGCTGCTGCGGGCCACCAAGGCGGCCCACAACGCCATGCTCAACCTGGACGGGCTGGACCTCAAGCAGCTGGAGCAGATGCGCCGCGAATACCGCGAGATCGGCCAGGGCGGCGATTCCGAGCTGTCCGTCAGCACCTCCAGCCAGCAGGACAAGACCGATCTCAATCAGTGCTGAGATCGGCTCGGCGAAGGCAGGCCCCTGCGCCGATCATCCTAGGGCAGAGGGTTGCCGCCGGTGACCCCGAACACTTCGCCGGTGATGTAGCTCGATTCCTGCGACGCCAATAGCACGTACAGGGGAGCGCATTCGGCCGGCTGCCCCGGACGCTTCATGGGGGTTTGCAGGCCGAACTGCGGGATCTTTTCCCGAGGCTGGCCACCACTGGGTTGCAGTACGGTCCAGATCGGCCCCGGCGCCACGGCGTTGACCCGGATCCCCCGCCCGATCACCTGTTTGGCCAGGGCCTTGGTGAAAGCCACGATCGCTGCCTTGGTGGTGGCGTAATCCAGGAGGCTGGCCGAAGGCTGGTAGGACTGGATCGACGCGGTGTTGATCACCGTGGCGCCAGCCGGCATCAGCGGCAAGGCCGCCTGACAGATCCAGAACAAGGCATACACGTTGGTCTTCAAGGTGGCGTCGAACTGAGCGGTGCTGATGTCGGCGATGTCCTCCTGCGCCACCTGCTTGCCCGCCACGTTGACCAGGATGTCCAGCCCACCCAGTTGCTCATGGGCGCGGCGCACCAGGTCGCGGCAGAAACGTTCGTCGCTGATATCGCCGGGAAGCGCAACGGCCTTGCGCCCGGCGGCCTTGATCAGCTCTATCACCTGGCGGGCGTCACGCTCCTCCTCGGGCAGGTAGTTGATGGCAACGTCCGCGCCTTCACGGGCATAGGCAATGGCCGCCGCGCGGCCGATACCCGAATCGCCGCCGGTGATCAGGGCCTTGCGCCCCAGCAACCGGCCAAAACCGTGATAGCTGTGCTCGCCGTGGTCGGGACGGGGAATCATGTCCTGGTCAATGCCCGGCGCCGTTTGCGGCTGGTCGGGAAATTCCGGCTGGGGGTACTGGGTCAGGGGATCCTGCATCGCGTACTGATTGGATACGGGTTGAGTCGACATGGTGCTCTCCAACTAAAGGGCAAGGATGGGGCAACGGCGGGGCTCAACCGTCCAGCCGGTCGGACCGGCGCCCGGCCTGCAGGGCCTTGGCCATCTGCAGGTGGTTTTCCAGCTTGGGCAGGGTCTCTTCGGCAAATGCCTTGAGCTCCGGCACCTCGCTGCTCTGCGCCTGCTGCTGGATCTGCTCGATGGCTTCTTCGGTGGCCTTGACCTGGCTGGCGGCGTAGGCGCGGTCGAAGTCCTCGCCCTCGGCCTCAGGTACGCGGGGCATCAGGCGCTTGGCCTGGTCCATCACCTGTTCCCGGGGGGCGACCGGCAAGTCCAGCTGCTTGGCGATCTTGGCCAGGTGCTGGTTGGCGGTGGTGCGGTCGTTGATCACCTGGATGGTGTATTCCTTGACCGCCTTGGATGAGGTCTGCTGGTGGGCCAGGCGGCTGGCTTCGATATCGGCCATGCCCTTGGCCGAGGCGTCGTCGATGAAATCCGCGGGGGACTGGGCCAGGGCGCTGGTGGCGCCAAGGCCCAGGAGCAGTGCCAGTCCGGCACCGCGCATGACTGTGGCCATGGGGTTCATGAGGTGGCTCTCCGCTTGCAAATTGATCTGCCGGAAGCCATGGCTCCCGTCTGCATAGGGAAAGGTGGGGGGCGCAAAGGTTTAGAAAAACCCTCGCTTGCACGACGAACGGTGAACCCCGGCACGGCCGGGCCAGGGCTTCATCCGGTGCTTGCCGGCTCAGGCGTTGGAGCGGCTTTTCTGTGCCCGCTTGACCGCGTACATGGCTTCGTCGGCGTGCTTGAACAGCTGCTTTTCCTCCAGGCCATGCTCGGGATACAGGCCGATGCCGATGCTCGGCAGGATGTTCAACGAGTGGCCGTCCAGGCGCAGCGGCTCGCCCAGCGTCCGCCGGATCTTCTCCGCTACCCGCTGGGCATCCTCGCTGTGCTGCACGCTCTCCAGCAGGATCACGAACTCGTCGCCGCCGATCCGCGCCACGGTGTCGGTTTCCCGCACGCAGCCCTTGAGCCGGTTGGCCACCGCTTGCAGCAGCATGTCCCCCACCGCGTGCCCGCAGGTGTCGTTGACCTCCTTGAACTTGTCCAGGTCGACATACAGCAGGGCCATGCGCCCCGACTCGCGCCGGGCCCGGGCCAGGGCCGAACGCAGGCGCTCGCGCAGCAGTTCGCGGTTGGGCAGGTGAGTCAATTGATCGTATTCGGCCATGTAGTGCAGGCGTGCATGCAGCTGCTTGCGTTCGATGGCCGCGGCCAGCTGCGCGCTGACGTACTGCAAGAGTTCCTGGTCCTGTTCGCTGTAGCTTTCGGTGCCCGGGGCGCTCTTGACCATCAGCACGCCGATGGTGCCCTTTTGCGAATTCAGCGGCACGCCCAGCCAGCAGCGCGAACCCTGGATAGCCGCGAACTCGCTCCAGAGCACCCGGTTCACCGGGCACTCCGGCGCCAGCAGCAAGGGCTGGCCGCATTGCAGCACCTCGACGCAGAAGCGTTCGATCAAGGTGCCCGGCAGTTCCGGGCTGCCTTCGCAGTCATCGACGTGATAGGGAAAACTCAGGCTGGCGCTGCGCTCGTCGTAGAGCGCCAGGGAACAGTTCAGCGCCGGCAGCCATTCGCCGATGATCCGATGCACATGCCGGAACAGCACCAGCAGGTCTTCGGTGGCATGGGCCGCCTCGGAAATCGCGTACAGCGCCGCCTGCCGGGATTCCGCCTGCTTGCGCTCGGTGATGTCGCGGGCCACGGCGATGCGCAACTGATCCACTTCCGACCAGCGCGCCGACCAGAGAATATGCGCCACCCGCCCGTCCTTGCGCACGTAGCGGTTCTCGAAATTCGGCTTGGGCACCCCGCCCATGATTTCCCGGGCGGCCTGCAAGGTACGTTCACGATCGGCCGGGTGCACCAGCTCGATCATCGGGCGGCCGATCAGCTCGTCGGCGGTGTAGCCGAAGACCCGCTCACAGGCGGCGCTGACGAACACGAAGCGACCCTCGACATCCACGGCGCACACGGCGTCCAGGAGCAGGTCGATGAAACTGGCCAGAGGCGCGGAGTTCTTGGTTGCCATCAGAGAAAGCTACTACCCATGAAAAATGCACTGAGTACCCATCCCTTGAGCCCGGTCGCAGGCCGAAGCCTGCAACTGCACACCGTCGCAACCCGCGCGGCGCGTCACGCCTTGTTGCCGACCAACCCTTGCACTGCGTGCAGCAGGGCATTGATCGCGAAACCGATGAACATCACCCCGCAGACCCGGGTGATCGCCAGCTCGTGGCGCTGGTACCAATTGCGTACCTTACGCGCGCCGACGATGCCGATGAGGATAGCGTATGCGCCAAGGCCGCCAAGGAAACTCAGGGCAATCAGCCCCGGCAGCATCGACCAGGTCAACAGCTCCGCGCGGCTGGAGAGCAGCGCGGTGAAGGTTGCCACCGCCACCGGATAAGCCTTGGGATTGGTCAGGCCGAACAGGATCCCGTGCCAGAACGGGTTGCGCGCCGGGCCCTGGGGTTCGTCGCCATCGCGCGGTTTACTGCGGATGGCCCGCAAGCCGAGCCAGAACAGGTACAGGCCGCTGAGCACGCCAAGGATATTGAACGCATCGCTGCCGATCTCCCGGGCCCCGACAATGGCGATCAGCGCCGTGCTGCACCAGACCACGTCGCCCAGCATGTGCCCGCAGAGAAAACCGGCCCCCGCCTGCCGCCCGCGGGCCGCGCCGATGCCGAACACCGCCAGCACTCCGGGCCCGGGGGTGATCGCATAAATGAAACCCGAGGCGATAACGGCCAGCAACAGCGATGAGGTCATCAGCAAGACTCCAGGACGATGCGCCTGACAAAAACGCCAGGCACAGGGGGAATGTGGCGGATTCTGCACGATCAAGGCACCTTGCCACCAGCCGCTTTCGTCAGCTGCCCCTGTGGAACAGTCTCTCAATCGGCGGAGTAAAAGCGCATTCCCGGGTAAGGATGATCGCGCCAGGCCAGCAATCGCGAGGCCAGATCGCTGACGGCCAGGCTCAGGTGGTTGAGCCCCTTGTGCATGGTTCACGCTCCCGTCAAGGTTTTCGGCAAGGGGTAGCGCTGGCCGTCGTAGTGCAAGGTGACACGGCTGTCCCTGGGCGCCAGGTCGCGGCTCTCGCAACCGGCCGGCCCCTTGAAATGCTCGGTGTCGACGATTCGCGTACGCACCAGCAGGTCGGCATGGCCGTTGCGCTGGCCGTTGCCCAGTTCCAGGGTCCGGTGCAGGGTCCGGCTGCGCCCGACACACTCACCGCCCCGGCCGAGCTCAGCGCGGCGCTCATCCACCACCAGCCCTTCGAGCCTAGGCGGAAGGCCCTTGCCATCACGCACGAACAGGGTCAGCACGGTTTTCTCATGGGGGTGGGTGCTTGAGGCGCGGCGGTAGGTGGCCCGCAGGCCAAAGGCCCGCTCCTCCTCGCTCAACTGGTAACGCCCGGTATCGATCTGCAACCCCTGCAAGGCCAAGCCATCGGAACGCCGGGCCAGGTCCTTGTTGTAGCTGGCCACGGCCCAGCCGCTGTCGTCGAGCAGCAGCGCCACATCCAGGTTGTAGCGAGGTACCTTGGCGTTTTCGGCCCCTTGCACCGGCGTTGCTCGAACCCCGATGTTGATGCCGTCTTCCGCCGGCCAGGGTTTGCAGACGTGGAGTTCTCCCGGGGAATTGGGGCTGTTGTCGCACTCGGCCAGCGCCATCGTCGCCACGCCCAGCAACGCGCACAGCACCAGCCCACGGGTCGATTGTTCAAGCAGGTTCATCAAGCTTCCTTATCAATCGCCGGTATCAGATGCCACTGAAGCCATTGGGCAGGACGTAGCGTTGGCCATCGTAGTGCAGGGTGCTGACCACCGGTTTGGCGGCCACGGAGGTGGACTGGCATTGTTCCCCGACTTTTTTGCTCTGGGTACTGACGCTGACCGAACGCACGATCAGGTCGGCGTAACCGTGGCTGCGGGTCTTGGCGATATCCAGGGTGCGCGTGGTTTTAGTGCCCTCGCCGGCGCACTGGCCATCCCATTCGCCGTTGTAGGAATGGGCCACGAACTTCTCCAGCACCGGGCGCAGGGTACTGCCCTCGCGCACGTAGAGGCTGAGCCAGGTCTGATTGAACGGGTTGACCCTGGATGAACCCTCGAACGCGGCCCGGACCCCGAACGCTCGAACCTGAGGCGTCAGTTGGAAGCGCCCGGTATCGAGCTTCACGCTCTCCAGGCGAAAGGCGTCGGAGACAAAGGCGGCAGGCTGCTCATAGCTGGCCAGGGCCTGTCCGCTGCTGCGGTCCAGCACTGCCAGTTGCAGGTTGTAGGTGCCGTCATCGGTGCCGGTGTCGCTGGGGTCCGGAACCTGCTCGGACAGCAGGCTGATGCTCTGGTCGGCAAAGGCCGGCCAGTCCTTGCACAGGGAAAAGCCCGGGACTTCGGCATTGCGTGGCGGCGGCAGGCACTGGGCGGCGGCGGATGTGGCACCGGCCAGCAGGGCCAGGCTGCCCAGAAGCGGGGCCAGGGAAGAGCAACGGATCATTCACGACTCCTTGTGACAGGCGGATAGAGCGCCATTTCAGGTCGCACTATCCTCCGCGGCGCGGGCGCTTTCAACGCCGGGAGCAGTTGCTCGGGAGTCTGTGGTGCCGGGCGCGCGGATGAACCCTTCGCTGGCTTGCCAGCGAAGGGTCCCGTCCCTCAGAACGCGTTGCGGAAAATCTCCTCGATCTGCCGCTGATCCGCCGGACGCGGGTTGGTCAGGCCGCAGGCATCCTTGAGGGCATTGGCCGCCAATAGCGGAATGTCCTGCAACTTGGCGCCCAACTCGCGCAAACCGGCGGGAATCTCCACATCACGGGCCAGGGTGCGGATCGCCGCGATGGCCGCCTGGGCGCCCTCTTCCGGGCTGAAACCGCGAATGTCCGCTCCCAGCGCGTGGGCCACATCGGTCAGGCGCTGGGCGCATACCGTGGCGTTGAAGCTCTGCACATGGGGCAACAGCACCGCGTTGCACACGCCATGGGGCAGGTCGTAGAAGCCGCCCAGCTGGTGGGCCATGGCGTGCACGAAACCCAGGGACGCATTGTTGAATGCCATGCCGGCGAGGAACTGCGCATAGGCCATGTTCTCCCGTGCCAGCAGATCGTTGCCGTCGTGCACCGCCTGGCGCAGGTTGGCGCTGATCATTTCCACGGCCTTCAGGGCGCAGGCGTCGGTAATGGGGTTGGCCGCGGTGGACACATAGGCTTCCACCGCGTGGGTCAGGGCATCCATGCCGGTGGCGGCGGTCAGGCCCTTGGGCATCGCCACCATCAGTGCCGGATCGTTCACCGACAGCAACGGCGTGACGTTGCGGTCGACGATGGCCATTTTCACGTGGCGCGATTCGTCGGTGATGATGCAGAAACGGGTCATTTCGCTGGCAGTGCCGGCGGTGGTGTTGATGGCGATCAAGGGCAGTTGCGGCTTGGCCGACTGGTCGACGCCTTCGTAATCGCGGATCTGCCCGCCATTGGTGGCACACAGGGCAATGCCCTTGGCGCAGTCATGGGGCGATCCGCCGCCCAGGGAGATGACGAAATCGCACTGTGCCTGCTGCAATTGCGCCAGGCCCTGCTCGACGTTGGCAATGCTGGGGTTGGGCTTGGCACCGTCGAAGATCACCGAATCGATGTCCTGCATGGCCAGCTTCTCGGCCACCATGCTGGCCACGCCAGCCTTGGCCAGGCCCGTGTCAGTGACGATCAGCGCCTTGCGAAATCCATAGTTGCGGATGGCGCTCATGGCCTCGTCGAGACAGCCGATGCCCATGATGTTCACGGCTGGAATGAAAAAGGTGCTGCTCATCAGAAGGTCTCCCGGCGAATGCCGATTTCACGGTGTCGATGCAATGTTTGCCAAACAGGATCGACCGATCGGTCACCGGCGTTGTTGATCTGGCTCAAGGGTCGGTCGTGATAAAGTCGCCAGCCGAAATACCTCCAGCCTTGAGACCGATGACCGCGATGATGGATTTCCAGGAATTTGATGCCGAACTTGAAGACTGGAACGCCCTGGGTGCCAGCACACCGTTCAGTGGCCTGCTGATCGGCAACGGCGCCAGCCGTGCCGTGTGGGAAGACTTTGCCTACGACTCACTGTTCGAAAACGCTCGCACAGTGGAAGAAAAACCCCTCAGCCAGTCCGAGCTCAGCGTATTCGAGGCCCTGCAGACCCGCAGTTTCGAGCAGGTACTGGGCGCCCTGAAAACCACCAGCCGAGTCAACAAGGCCCTGGCAGTCAGCTCGGCGGCGCCGCGCAATCGCTACTACGCCATCAAGGAAGCGCTGATCAACACCGTGCACGCGGTGCACATTCCCTGGCGCCTGGTCCAGGAGCAGAGCCTGGCGGCGATCAACCAGGAACTGCGGCGCTATCCCACGGTGTTCACCAGCAACTATGACCTGCTCAACTACTGGGCCGTGCAACAGGACAGCCAAGGCATCGACGACCTGTTCCACGGTGCCGATCCGGCCTTCGAACTGGGCAGCGCCCCTAGCGCCCCGACCCGCATTCTCTACCTGCATGGCGGCCTGCACCTGGTGCGCAACCTGGACGGCAGCGCGCGCAAGCTGACCTCCACCGAAGGCACCCTGCTGGGCAGCTTCGCCATCAACAACACCCTCAAGACCCTGGACGACGTGCCGCTGTTCGTCAGCGAGGGGCCGCTGGCGGACAAGCTCAAGACCATCCGCAGCTCGGATTACCTGTCGTTCTGCTACCAGCAGTTGCTGGATCACAGCGGCGCGCTGTGCATCTTCGGCCACAACCTGGGGCCCCAGGACAGCCACCTGGTCCAGGCGATCCGCCAGTCGGCGACCCAGACCCTGGCGATCTCCATCTACCCGCGCAGCGCGGCGTTCATCCAGCACCAGAAACGCCACTACGCCAAGCTGTTCGAAGGCCTGGACCTGAGTCTGCGTTTCTTCGACTCCAAGACCCACGCCCTGGGCAACCCGGCCCTGTCGGTGCCCGTGGAGCGCTGAGCACTCCCGCCCTGTAGGAGCTGGCTTGCCAGCGAAGACGTCCGCCAGGGCGATGCATGTCTTGGTGCCCATTCGCCAACCAGCCGGCTCCTGGCGGTGCTGAACGCCTTCAGTCCTCGCTGCTGTGCACCACCACCAGCAACTGCGCCTGCTCGTCCCCCACGGAACGGATGCGGTGGGGTTTCTGCGCATTGAAGTGCAGTGCATCGCCACGGTTGAGAATCACCCGCTCGTTCATGAAATCCACTTCCACCTGGCCTTCGTGGACGAACAGGAACTCCTCCCCCAGGTGTTCCTTGAAGGTCTTGTCACTGAATTCCCGGGCCGGGTAGATGATGAACGGCAGCAGGTTGCGCTCGCTGACCTGATGGGCCAGCACCGCATAACCCGGGACCTGCCCATTGGCCGCCAGTGACTGGCGCTGGTCGCTGCGCACCAGGCTGTAGCTGTCGAGGCTGATGCTGTCCTCGGCGAACAGTTCCTCGACCTTGACGTTCAGCGCCTTGGCCAGCTTCAACGCGGCAGCGATCGACGGCGTGTTCAGCCCGCGCTCGACTTTCGACAGATAGCTCTTGGTCATCCCGGATTTCTCGGCCAGGGCTTCCAGGGTCACGCCCAGTTTTTTTCTCAGTAATTTCAAACGGATAGACATGTAGAGCGGTTAATCCATCTAGAAAACAACGATTGGCGCTTGCCAATGACACAAAGTGTCATATAGCCTCTTAAGTGTCATCGCAATTCACCAAGCGCCGTCGCAAGCAGCAGGTGAAGCGCAGATCCGACGTCCATTGCACTTCTCAAAGGACCTTCGACATGGCCAAGACATTAGCATTGCCCAAAGACCAACTGGTCAAGCAAGCCCTGACCCAGATGCAAAATACCCTGGCGGATAATACGTGGACCGACCGACAAAAGCTGGCCCTGACCTGCCGCATTCTGTTCGAGAACGGCCACGACTCGGGCCTCGCCGGGCAGATCACCGCCCGCGGCCCGCAACCGGGCACCTACTACACCCAGCAACTGGGCCTGGGCTTCGATGAAATCAGCGCCAGCAACCTGCTGCTGGTCAACGAAGACCTGGAGGTCCTCGAAGGCCACGGCATGCCCAACCCGGCCAACCGCTTCCACAGCTGGGTATACCGCGCCCGGCCGGACGTGAACTGCATCATCCACACCCACCCGACCCACGTCGCCGCGCTGTCGATGATCGAAGTGCCGCTTGCGGTGTCGCACATGGACCTCTGTCCACTGTACGAGGACTGCGCCTTTCTCGAAGCCTGGCCGGGGGTGCCAGTGGGCAACGAAGAAGGCGAAATCATCTCCGCCGCCCTGGGCGACAAGCGCGCGATCCTGCTTTCCCACCACGGCCAGCTGTCCACCGGCGCGAGCATCGAGGAAGCCTGCGTGATCGCTCAACTGATCGAGCGTGCGGCCAAGCTGCAACTGCTGGCCATGGCCGCCGGCACCATCAAGCCGATCCTCCCGGAGCTGGGCCGCGAAGCCCACGACTGGATTTCCAAGCCCAAGCGCCACAGCGCCGCCTTCAACTACTACGCTCGGCAAAACCTGAAAAAACACGCCGACTGCCTGAACTGATCCACCCCTTATGCCTTGCAGGAGTTGCACCATGCCTACTACCCAGATCCACGGCATCATCGGCTACACCGTCACCCCCTTCGGCCCCAACGGCGAAGGCCTGGACCTGGACGCCCTCGGGCGTTCCATCGACCGCATGATCGACGCGGGCGTCCACGCCATCGCCCCCCTGGGCAGCACCGGCGAAGGCGCCTACCTGAGCGACGCCGAATGGGACCAGGTCAGCGAGTTCAGCATCCGCCACGTGGCCAAGCGCGTGCCGACCATCGTCAGCGTCTCCGACCTGACCACCGCCAAGGCCATCCGCCGCGCGCGTTTTGCCGAAGCCAAGGGCGCCGACGTGGTGATGGTGCTGCCCGCCTCCTACTGGAAGCTCAGCGAAGCCGAGATCCTCGCTCACTACCAGGCCATCGGCGCCAGCATCGGCGTGCCGATCATGCTCTACAACAACCCGGCCACCAGCGGCACCGACATGTCGGTGGAACTGATCCTGAAGATCTTCCACGCCGTGGAAAACGTCACCCTGGTCAAGGAAAGCACCGGCGATATCCAGCGCATGCACAAGTTGCAACTGCTGGGCGAAGGCCAGGTGCCGTTCTACAACGGCTGCAACCCGCTGGCCCTGGAAGCTTTCGCTGCCGGTGCCAGTGGCTGGTGCACAGCGGCGGCGAACCTGATCCCGCAGCTCAATCTCGACCTCTATCAGGCCGTGCTGAGCAACGACCTGGCTCGCGCCCGGGCGCTGTTCTACCGCCAGTTGCCGCTGCTGGACTTCATCCTCAAGGGCGGTTTGCCGGCCACGGTCAAGGCCGGGCTGGAGCTCGCCGGGCTGCCCACCGGGGAGCCTCGCAAGCCGGTATTCGCACTGAACGAGGGCGGTCGCCAACAGTTGCAGACGCTGCTGCAGAGCCTGGGTTGATTTCCTGAAAAAAAGCCCGGACGGCTGACACCGTCCGGGCTTTGGCATGGGCCGCGATCACGCGTGGTTCAGTGACTGTCCAGCGCCACCGGGGCTTGGGCCTTGAACTGCGGGTCCTGCAGCATCTGCGCAATGAAGTCGTCGGTGATGCGCCGCACATGCTGGTATTGGCCGCCATCAGTGTTGGCCCAACCACGCCAGGAGCGGGTCTGGTTGCTGACCCGATACTTGGCCACCTCCTGGTCACCGCGGCTGACATGGAACATCACCTGGCTGTCCCAAGTGGTCCGGCCCGGTACGATAAACAAGGTCATGGCACTGAGCAGCCCCATGGGAATGTTCTGCCAGCCAAAGTAATCACTGTTGGCCATCACGATCACGTTGTAGCCATCGGCACTGAACCCCGGCTGCACCTGCTCGAAGGTGCCGCGACGACGCAGTTCGTCACGGATCAGGCCGGCAGGGATGGCCCCCATCACACTGACGCTGATCGCCGGTAGCCGCTGCTGATAATCCACCTCGGCCGGCTTGAGACTGTGGCTGGTCTGGCAACCGCCAAGCCCCAGCATCAGCACCATCAAAAACCACAATTGACTACGCATTACAGATCCCCCGACAGCATGGCCTTGAGCATCGACGCCTTGGGCCCCTGCTCCCTGACGATCAACGACGTGACCTCCTCCATCTTCTCCAGATCGACCCGTTGCAGGTCCGGCACCTGCGGGTATTTGGCGCGCACCAGGGCGGCGTCGCGCTCCAGGTGGTCGCTGTGCAGAAACACGCACTTGGCCCCCGACGCCGACAGGCAGCCGGCGCGAAAATCACCCAGGTAATAAGCCTTGCCGGCTTCCAGTTCCAACGGGATGGAGAAGTCTTCGCGGCTCCAGGCGGTGACGTTGCCGCGGTCGAAATGCAGGTTGTAGATCTCGTAGCGCCCGGGTTTGAGCGGCATCACGAACAGGCTGCCGATGCCGTGCCAGGTCTCGCGCACATCCCGTGGCGTGCGGCCGTAGATCTGGTTGTACAAGCGCGCCGAGGCGAACCCGTCACCGCCGCGCGGGCGAATCAGCAGCATTTGTTCGTTGGCGGTGTGCACCGCCTTCGGCCAGATGCCGACCACCCCCACCACATAGGCCACCCCCGACTGCGAGTCGGGGCGCATGCTCTCGGCAACTTTCGTGGAAGACAGGCTGTAGCAACCGCTCAACGCCAGCAGCGCGGCGAGTAATACGAGAGGGCGAATCATGAGGTCGCAGATCCCTTGGACAATGATTGATAACGTCAACCAGAGTGCCAGGCCTGCCGAGCGCCCGGTGACGGGCGCGGAGGATAAGGCAAATGATGGCATTGCGCCATAACTCCGCCGCCAATCGGCTGGCGGCCTGCCAGATCACAATACGCTGCCCTCGCCCGGCCTCCAGGCAAATGCCAGGTGCTTGTGAAAACCCGCTGGCAGCACAAAGCCCGAACGCTGCTTGGGTTCGGGCCTGGTGCTGTCGAGGGTGTGTGGAGCCGGGCCTAAACGGACGTCAGGTCCTTGATGTTGTGGCTGGGGCCGTTGGCCTTGACGCTGGCGATGCCCTTTTCCCGGGCCGCTTCCGAGGAATAGGTTTCACTGTTGCCGATGATCTGGTGGTTGGCCGCCTTGAGGGTGAAATAGGGTTTGCCATCCTTGGCGCTCTTGCGCTCGTAGCGCTCTTCCAGGGGACTGTTGGCCTGCACCGAGGCGATGCCGTTCTCGGCTGCGGCGCGGGTGGTGTACTGCTCGCTGCTGAGAATGACCTCGGCATTGGCCGCCTTGAGCACGAAGCGAAACTGGCCGTTGCTGCTTTTCTTCAACTCATACCATCCGGACATGCTGTAGCTCCTGGGTTGATCGATGGGCGTTGCGCCTTGAGAGTAAAGACTCTTTCAGCCATTCAGCCATTGCCCCGGTGGCTGAAGAAACGGTTTTCCACCCGCGCCAGCCCCAGGTGTTCGCGCAGGCTGTGGCCGGTGTAGCGCTGGCGAAACAGACCCCGGCGCTGCAGCTCGGGGGTAATCAGTTGCACGAAATCGTCGATGGCCCCCGGCAGATGGGTGAACAGCACATTGAAGCCGTCGGCGGCGTATTCCTGGTACCAGGTAGCCAGCTCATCGACGATCTGCCCCGGCGTGCCCACCAGTACCTTGTGCCCGCTGGCCGACAGGCTGCGCAGCAGTTGCGCCAGGCTCGGCCGCTCCCGGCGGATCAGTTCCTGCACCAGGTGCCGGCGGCTTTTATGCCGCTCGGTGGGGGCGGCATCGTCCAGCAACGGCACCTGCGCATGCAGGGGCAGATGCGACAGGTCGATACCCAGGTCCAGCAGGTAGGACAGGGCCTTGAGCTGTGCCTGAGGGTCCTGCAGTTCCTGCAATTGCTGGTACTTCTCCTCGGCTTCGTTGAGGGTGCGGCCCACCGTGGGGGCGATGCCGGGGAAGATTTTCAACTGCCCGGCATGACGCCCGTAAGCGGGAAGCCGTTCCTTGAGTTCGCGATAGAAAGCCTTGGCCTGCTGCAGGTCGGTCTGGGCGGTGAACACCAGCTCGGCGCAGCGCGCCGCCAGCTCACAGCCCGGCCCGGACGACCCGGCCTGGGCGATCACCGGCCAGCCCTGCAATGGCCGCGGTGCATTCAACGGCCCCTGTACCTGGAAGTACCGCCCCCGGTGCTGCAACAGGTGCATGCGCTCCGGGCGCAGCCACTGGCCGCTGGCCTTGTCCCGGGGAAAGGCGTCGTCGGCCCAGCTGTCCCACAGCCCGCTGGCCACACTGAAGAACTCCTCGGCCCGGGCGTACCGCTCGGCGTGGCTCAGGGGTTCGGGGTGGTTGAAGTTCTCGCCGCCGACCAGCCCGGTTACCAGGTTCCAGCCAGCCCGGCCCTCACTCAGGTGGTCCAGGGAGGCGAACTTGCGCGCCAGGTTGTAGGGCTCGTTGTAGGAGGTGCTGGCGGTGGCGATCAGGCCGATATGCCGGGTCACCACCGCCAGGGCCGGCAGCAGGGTCAGCGGGTCCCAGCGCAGGCTGTAGGAACTGCGGGCCAGTACCCGCGGGTCCAGGTCCCCCACCGCCACGTTGTCGTTGAGAAACAGGGCGTCGAAACAGCCCCGCTCCAGGGTTTGCGCGTAGTGCCGGTAGCGCTGGAAATTCAACGAAGCATCGGCATCCGCCTGGGGATGGCGCCAACTGCCGCCATGGGCGCCGGAGCCGGAGAGAAAGGCCCCCAGCCCCATCTGCCCGCCGCGCTCAGCCACGGCTGGTGCCCTCCTCGGCCGTCGGCACCGGCGCCGGGGCCGTGCGCAAGAGCAGGCTCACCGAGGCCCAGACCAGCAGCGTGACCACCGCCAGAAAGCCCATCACCGCGCGGTAACCATTGAGAAAGGCGCCCTGGGCATCGTCCAGCGGCGTGGCGGAAAAGTGATGGAACAGCCCCACCCCCACCGCCAGCCCGACACCGCCACCGACGTTGTGCAAGGTCATCAGCGAGCCCATGGCCACCGAGCCCACTTCCTGGGGCACCGAGGAAATCCCCAGCACCGTGGACGGCCCGAGAATGCTGGCCCACCCCAGGCCCATGACGACAAAGGCGCCCAGCAGATAAGGCAGCGAAGTCTGGCCATCGAAACCGGCCTGCAACAACGCCGACAGCACGAACAGCAGCAGCCCGGTCTTGATCAGCAGCGCCGGCCCCTTGCGATCCACCAGGCGCCCCACCAGCGGTGACAGCAGCGCCACCCCCAGGGTGGTGGGCAGCAACAGCAGGCCGCTGGCCTGCACCGTTTCGCCGCGGATCTGCGCCAGGTACAGCGGCATGACGAAAAACGCCACGCAGTAGAACAGCGCCAGGCCGAAACTGGCCGCCACCCCGGCAACGAAACGCCGGTTGGCGAACAGCTTGAGGTCGATGATCGGCGCGGCCACCCGCCGCTCCACCGCCAGGAATGCGCCCAGGGCCAGCACCGCCAGCGCCACCAGGGCCAGGGTCAGGGGTGAGCCCCAGCCCCAGCTGCCGCCCTGGACGATCACCAGCACCAGGCTCGGCAGGCCGATCAGCAACAGCAGCGCGCCCCAACCATCCAGGCGCGCCCCGGTCTCGGCCGAACGCGACTCCTTCACGCTGAAGCTGCAAATGCCCAGGCTCAGCAGTACGAAGGGCACGTTGATGAGAAAGATCCACTGCCAGCCGAAGGCACTGGTTATCAGCCCGCCCAACACCGGGCCGACCGCCAGCCCCACTCCATTGACCCCGAACAGCACGCCGAAGGCCCGACCCTGCTCGGCGGTCTCGAAGGTGCTGGAGACAATCGCCCCCGAGGCGGTATAGAGCACCGCGCATGCCAGCCCCTGGGCCACCCGCGCGCCGATCAGGGTATCGATCTGCCCCGCCAGCCCGGCCACCAGGGAGGCCAGGCCGAACACCGTCAGGCCGATGAACAGCACCCGCTTGCGCCCATGCAGGTCGGCCAGGCGCCCCACCAGCACCATGAAGCTCGACAGGGCCAGGATGAAGCCGTTGATCACCCATTGCAGGGCGTCCACCGAGGCCCCGAGGTCGGCCTGCAGGGCCGGTAACGCGGTGTTGACGATGGTGAAATCCACACAGCCGAGAAAACTGGCGATGCTCACACCGAGCAATGCCCACCATTTGCGTTGCTGTTGCGCAAAAACGCTCATGGAAACTCCTTGTCAGTCATAAAAAAACGCTCTGTAGGAGCCCGCTTGCCGGCGAACAGCCCCTTGAGTACGGCAACGCCGGCAGGGGCGCTTTCGCTGGCAAGCCAGCGCCTACATTGATCGCGGCGGATCAGATGGCGATGGCGCCGCTGGTCCAGTTGGGGTGAATGGCGCCGGGCAAGGTGAAGGGAATCGGGATCCCCCGCTTCTTGAACTTCAGGGGCAGCCAGCGCACCCGGTCCGGGCTGTGGGGTTCGATCAGCAACTCGCGGCTGGTGGCCATGGCCGTGGTCATCTGCTGCGGGTAGAGCACGTAGTGGTAACCCTCGTCGGCCCACAGCGGCAGGATGATCGGGATCTCTTCCAGGATGTACTCCCGGCACTGGGCCGCCGCCCGCTCGATGTCCGCGTGTTCGTCACGCAGGCGCAGGCGCTCGGTGAATACGCCGATGGTGCTGTCGATGGCGTCGCGCAGTTCCTCGCGCTGCTGGTAGACCTGGTTCAGTTGCTGGCGCAGCTCGGCATAGCGGTCGCTGGCCAGTTCCTGGTTCCAGCGGGTGATGTGGTACGGCACCCGCAGGCCGTCGAGGATGCTCTGGTTGCGCGCCAGCCAGGCATCGCCATCGCGGATCGCCGCCGACAGCGCCTCCCCGGGGGACTTGCCGTGCTTGTTGTGGCGTTGCAGGGTATCGGCCACCACCACCTTGACGTGGCTGAAGCCGGACTGGTTGATCAAGTGAATGGTGGACCGCAGCTTCTGGTCCTCGTGATATTCCTGGCCGACGCTGACCGCCAGTACCACGCGCTTGCCGTCGAATTCGTGCTCCTCGCCGCCCTTGTTGAAGTAGGCCTTGAGGTTGATTTCCTGCACCTTGCTCATGAGTTCAGCTCCAGTAGGCCAAAGGCTGGTGTTCGCCGTAGTAACCGATAAAGACCCCGAGGGTGACCCGGGTGCTGCTGGCCGAAGGGCGCACGGCGTGGATCAGCCGCGGGTTGAGGAGGATCAGGTCGCCAGGCTCGGGCTTGACCACGAAATCCGGCGGCGGCAGCAGGTGGCGTTCGATGCCGTAGGCCCGTTCGCCCTTGAGGCGGTTGTACTCCTGCTCGTCCGGCTCGATGCCCCAGATCTCCAGCTCGCCGCCATCCTCGGGGATCTCCAGGTAGATGTTGGTGGACAGCTGGGTCAGCAACTGCGGGCTGTGGCCCTCGGGGGCATTGCGTTCAAGCTTGTCGGTGTGGGGCGTGAGATCGACCCCCGAACCCTGGAAGCGGGCAATACCGACGAAACACTTCTGCCCGTCCACCTGCAACAGGTGCGCGCCCTGCGGCCAGACTTCGTCCAGCAGCAGGCGCAGTTCGTCGATGGGCGAGGCCAGTGGCCGGAACAGATTGCGGATCTTGCGAATGTTGGGCAGGGCCAGGGCGTGGTATTCGGCCCGGCTCTGCTCATCCTGGATCTCGATATAAGCCTTGCCGACCCGGACGAATTCCTGCTGCTGGCTGAAGGCACTGCGCAGTTCCTGCTGATACAGATGATCCCGCGCCACCTGCAAGGTATCCGGTGGGCAGAAACCTTTGAGCTGAACGCCGTAAGAGCGTTTTTCCACAACATCGAGGATATGCCGCGCTTCAAGTTTGTCGGCCGTAGTGACTGTGAACATGCAAGCTCCCTTAATTCCCTGGAAGTAGCGACGAAGTACAACATCGGTAGAACGTAATAATTTGTTTCAGGGCCACCTTAGGCAGTTGCGATGGCCTTGTGAAATATCCTTTATCTCTAATATCCAAACTTAAAAATGTATCGAAAATCAGGCAAATAGCGGCCACCACAGGCACTTTGAAAGTGCTGCGAGAAGATTATGAAATTTGCTGATAGTTAAATTAAGCGAAGGACATTATTGCTCTTTATTTATTTAAAACCTCCCGAGATCAATTAATAAAACTGCCACACACTCATTCAACTTCATTGAATTGAGCATCCATGTAAGCTGCGGCATCGAAAGTCTTCTGAATAATGCCCTCCTCGCGGTAGAGATCGGCGGTGTGCTGCACGTCCTCCACCACGGCCGGGCCTACGGCGATACGCCGGGGCACCGAGTAGCGATTGGAACGCTCATGCACCTCCACCGGCAAACCGCTGTAGCCGGCCTGGATCTTTGAAAACTCGCTCTGATGCTGGTTGGCCCAGGCATAGGCACGATCCAGGCGCTGCAGGAAGTCGGCGATCTGCTGCGGCTTGTCGCGAATCGCCTGGTCGTTGGCCACCAGCAGCATGTGCCCGGCGAACAGCCCTTCGCCACTGACCAGCACCCGGCTGCCGCCCTCCATCTGCACCATGCTGGTATAGGGGTCCCAGGTCGACCAGGCATCGGCCTGGCCGTTGCTCAGCAGGCTGCGGGATTCGGCCGGCTGGAGAAAGATGAACTGCGCATCCGCGCCGTGCAGGCCCACCGACCGCAGGGCGGCCAGGGCCAGGAAATGGCCGATGGAGCCCCGGGTGGTGGTGATGCGCCGGCCCTTGAGGTCGGCGGCCTGCTTCAGCGGCGAATCCTCCTTGACCACGATCGCCACCGCGGTCGGCGTGACCTTGAGCTTGATCACCCCCACGGTCTTGAGCGGCGCCCCGGCCGCGGCGGCAAACACAAAGGGCGCATCCCCCAGGCTGCCGATATCCACCGCCCCGGCGGCCAGGGCCTCGGCGGTGGGGGCCGCGGCAGCGAAGGAGGCGAACTCGATGGGGTACGGCACCTGCTCCAGCTCGCCTGCCGCCTGCAGCAGAATCTTCAGCGACTGCTTCTGGCTGGACACCCGCAGCGCCGGCTGCGCCAGTGCACTACCCAGCCACAAACACAACACCAGCCCTTGCAGGAGCCGGCTTGCCGGCGAACCGCCCCTGCCCCCTGCGCCCTTCATGCCGCCTTCGCTGGCAAGCCAGCTCCCACCAGGTAAACGACCTGCAGGACGCCACGGGTGTAGGAGCCAGCTTGCTGGCGAATGGCCCTTGAACCCTGCGCCAGTCATGCCGCCGCCTTCGCTGGCAAGCCAGCTCCTGCGAGAGTGATCGTGGTCATGCTCAGAACGCCAGGCTGACGCGGCTGTAGTAGTAGCCGCCGCCCAGGCCATAGGGCGAGAACATTCCGTATTCATAGGTTCCCGCCCAGGCCTTGAGGCCGATCTTGTCCGGGTACACGTCGAACAGGTTGTTGGCGCCCACGGCCACGGTGAGGTTCTGGGTCACGTCGTAGGCCACGTCCAGGTCGGTGATCCACTTGGCGCTGTAGGTGCGATCGTTGCTCGGGATGTTCGAGCCTTCGGTGTACTCGCCAAAGCGGGTCAACTGCAGGTTGGTGGTCCAGTCGCCGACCTTGTAGTTGCCGGAGAGGATCCACTTGTCCTTGGGCGTGGATTTAGTCAGGTCGATCTGCTGCTGGCGGTCGAACAGCACATACCCCGCCCCCAGGCGCGACAGGGCCGCCGGGGTGTCCGCCAGGTCGCGGATGGTGGTCTTGTTGTGGTTGTAGGCGACGCTCCATTTCGCCGTGCCGTACTCGCCGAAGGACTGGCGGTAGTCCGCCACCAGGTCCACGCCCTTGGTCCGGGTGTCGGCAGCGTTGGTGTAGTACTGCCCGGCGAGGTTCGGCGAGAGGCCGTTCTCCACCAGGATCTGCGACACCGCCGGGCCCTTGAGGATGCCGGTCTGGAGAATGCGCTTGTCGATGTCGATCAGGTAGAAGTCGGCCGTCAGGCGCAGCCGATCGGTGGGCTCGGCGGTGAACCCCAGGCTGTAGTTGCGCGAGGTTTCCGGCTCCAGGTCCTTGGCGCCCAGGGCCACCGCTTCCGGCGAGTTGGGGCGCATCTGCTTGGTACGCACCGAGGTGGTGGTGCCACCGGCGCCGAATTCGGTGACCGTGCTGGTGGTGGAAAAGACGCTCTGGGCCAGGGACGGTGCACGGAAACCGTTGCTCACCGCGGCCCGCACCGCGTACCCGGGGAGGAACTCGTAACGGGTGGTGAGCTTGCCGCTGGTGGTGTCGCCTACCCCTAGGTTGTACTTCTCGTAGCGCGCCGCCGCGCCGACGTACCAGTTGGGGGTGATGTTCAGGCCCAGGTCGATATAGGCCGCCTCACTGTGGCGCTTGAGGCTGTAGGCATCTTCCGGGGTCGTGCCGTTGACCGAGAACAACCCCGGGTCCGGCACCACACCGGCGAAAGGCCCGGTGTTGGGGACATAGCTGCCCTGGTTGTAGGAGTTGGCCTCGCCCTCCTCCAGCGCATATTTCTCCCAGCGGTATTCCACGCCGAAGGAGGTTTCCAGCGGGCTGCTCCAGCCGATGTCCAGGGCCCGGGAGAAGTCCAGGTTGTTGGTCCACTGGTCGAACACCAGGTTGCCCAGGTGGAAGTCGTGCTGGCTGTAGGGGCCATTGGAAATGTTCAGGTTGTTGGCCGTGTCGAGCACGCCGCGATCCTTGCCGTAGGTGCTCGACAGGTCCCAGTCCCAGCCACCGAGCAGGCCCTTGGCACCACCGGCGACCTGGAAATCGGTCTCGTGGATTTCCCGCCGCGCCTGGCCGCCGTTGGGGTAAGGCGCATTGGGAATGCCCGCCAGGCTGGTGATGTCGGTGGGCTTGCGGTGCCCCAGGTCCTTGTTGCTGTTGCGGTAGCTCAGGGTCGAGAACGAGTACAGCTTGAGGTCGTCCTCCAGAGGCAGCTCGGCGTTGTAGGCCAGGCTGGTGGTGCGATCGCGGCCCAGGCCGTACTCGGTGCCCCAGCCCTGGCGATTGCTTTCCCGGGGGTCCGGCGAGCCGTCGGCCTGCTTGAAGTACAGCTGACCGCTGGCGGCACTGGAGCGCTCGTAGGGTTCCTGCAGCTTGGCGTCCCAGGACAGGTTGATGAAGCCGCCGTTCTCTCCCAGTTTGTTGCCCCAGTTGAAGGCTTCGTGGCCGGTGGTGCCGTCGCCGTCGTAGTACTGGCCCAGGGTGGTGTCGGAGGTCAGGCCTTCGGCATTGCGCTTGAGGATGATGTTGATCACCCCGGCGATGGCGTCGGAGCCGTACTGCGCCGCCGCGCCGTCGCGCAGCACTTCGATGCGCTCGATGGCGGCGGTGGGAATCAGGTCCAGGTCCACCGGCACCGAGGCGTTGCCGACCCGTGCGCCGTTGTTGATCAGCGCCGAGTTGTGCCGGCGCTTGCCATTGATCAGCACCAGCACCTGGTCGCCGCCCAGGCCGCGCATGCTCACCCCGCGCACCAGGAACGCCGTGCCGCCGCCGTTGATGGTCGGTACGTTGAACGACGGCAGCAGGCGCCCGAGCATTTCTTTCAGGCCGTTCTGGCCGATGCTGCGCAACTGCTCGCTGTCGATCACATCGATCGGCGCCGGGCTGTCGGTCACCGTGCGTTGCTGGCTGCCGCGCACCCCGGTGACCACCACCGTGCCCAGGGTTTCATCGGCCGCCAGCAGTTCGGCGGGCAGCGCCAGGCCCAGCAGGCCAAGGCTCAGGGGGGCCGCGCCGAAGAGGATTTTATGCAAGGAAATACTCATGACTTCAGATCCTTTGACAGGCGGCTCAGCGCGCTCGGGCGGCAACGGTTTCGACTTCGATCAAGGCGCCGGGCAGCACCAGCCCCGCCACTTGCACCGTGGTCCGGGCGGGCTTGAGCGGCTGCTTCTGGGTGCCGAAGAACTCGCGGAAGGCCACTTGCAGGCCGTCGAAATCCAGCTTGCCGCCCAGGGCCGGGTCCCCTACCAGGTAGATGCGCAGTTGCACCACGTCCCCCAGGGTCAGGCCCTGGCTGGCGAGGATCGTCTCCACCTTGCGCAGCACCACCCGGGCCTGGGCCTCGGTGTTGCCCTCGGCGTGGATCTGCTCCTTGGACGCCTTGGGGTCCACCGGGTCCGGCAGCAGCCCGGAGAGGTAGGTCACCTCGCTGTTGGCGGGCAGGGTCACCGATTGCAGGATCGGCGAATTGGGGTAGCTGGACGGCACGCGCTGGATTCCCGCGGCCCAACTGCTGCTGGCGGCGAACAACAGCCCCAGCCCTACGACGGTGTTTTTCAAAGACATGCAAAGACGCTCCCAAGGTTGTGTGTGCCAGCCTCGGAGGTCCGCTACCCGGCATGGGTTACCGCTGTTGTGTGAGTGCTCGGCTTTTTCAGGCCGTTTGCTGTAGCGACGAGCCTTGCGCCCGTTGGAAAAGTTGCCGCACCACCCGCCGCGCCGCGCCGGCGGCGGCTTCCTGCCAGATGCCCACGCCGCTGTGGGCCAGGCCGTCGCTGGTGAGGTAGACCCGGCCCTGGGGCTGGTTGAGCAGGCCGTAGTCCGGCTCGGCCACTTCATGGCTGATCCAGGGGCCGAAGTTGTAGGGGATCTTGCTCCAGGCAATCACCAGCGGATTGCGCAGTTCCTGGCTGTGCCCGGGGTGCAGGAGCTCCACCGCCTGACGGGAAATCTCGATCTGCTGGGCCAGGGTTTTCTCCCCGAACCGTCGGGCGGTTTCGCCGTTGTTGTAGGCCGCCACCAGCACCCCTTCGGCCTGGTTGAAACCGCCGCTGGGGTACCACAGCCCGGAGGCTTCCTGGTTGATGAACGACAGCCCGCCGTAGATCTGGTACTGGCTTTCCCAGAAGCGCCGCGACTGCCAGGCCACCTTGTTGGCGTAGCCGAACTGCACCGCGCCGATGGCCTGGCGCACCGGGGCGCTGAAGTTGTTCTGCACCTTGGCCAGCAGCGGCAGGGGCAGGCTGCTGATCACGTAGTCGGCCTTGAGGTTGTGGGTGCGGCCGGTGCGCCGGTCCAGATAGACCACTTCGGCGCTGTCGGCCTGGTTGCTGATGGAGCGCACCTCGCTGTGCAGCCGCAACTGGCCTTTCAGGCGCCGGGCAAAGGCCTGGGGAATGCGGTCCATGCCCCCCACCGGCTGGAACATGGTGGGCGAGAACTCCGGGTATTCGTCGATCATCAACGCCGTGGTCAGCGCCGGGTTGAGCAGGGTCTGCAACGGCAGCGGATCATTCTTCTGCGCCAGCTGGTCGCCGGCGCCGGGCCAGACCTTGTAGCCGGAGCGGGCCGAACCCAGGTACTCCAGCTTGTCGGAAAGATCACCCCAGGTTTTCAGGAAACTCAGCAGGTTGCTGCGATCGGCTGGTGTCAGCTCCTGATCCAGGGCATGGCGATTGACGGCCTTGGCCAGCAGCTCGGAAAAATGCCCGCGGCTGTCATTGACCGCCTGGCGGATCTGCAACGCCGGCTGGTCAAGGTCCGGACGCACCAGGGCGTTGCGGCTGGTATTGACCAGCACCTCCAGCTCCACCCCCAGCTCGCGGCAGTAGCCGAGCATCAACTGATGGTGGCTGGGCAGACGGCCGGCCCCGGCATTGAGGTAGAACCCCTCCCCGAATTGCGCGACCTGGGTGCTGCCGTCGCTGTACTCCACCCGATCGCCACCACGCACCGTCCAGTTGCGCCCGCCGACCCGGTCCCGGGCTTCCAGCAAGGTCACCTTGAACCCGGCCTTGCTCAACTCGTAGGCGCTGACCAGGCCACCGATCCCGGCGCCGATCACCACCACGCTGGCCCCCTTGCCCAGCGCCGCCGTGGGCAGCGCCGCGTAGTTTTCCTCGAACGCTTCGGCCGTTGCGCTGGCGCCGAACAGGCCCATGACCGCACTCGCCGCCTGGACCCCGCCGACAGCGGCAATACGGGCGATCAATTGTCTTCTGGTCAGTGGCATGCAAGCGCTCCCTGCTGCGGATGGATAGTGCGTTCGGTTATAGATCGGCGACTTATGCAGTCACTTGGGTCTATGTGAAGCCATCCTAGGGGCGCTTATTTAATAAGAGAAATACATTTTAAGCATATGCAAATATTACTTTGTTTCATATTCAAGCCAAAAGATTCTGCGCTCCGCGCATAGCCCTGCGCCTGGCCGTGCCTGGCCATACTCGCCCCGCCAGGAACCGGCTTGCCAGCGAAGAAGCCCCACGGCTCGCGCCGGCATCAGCGCCCCTTCGCCGGCAAGCCGGCTCCTACGGCCTGGGCGGCGTCGAGAACGCGCAACAAGTTGCCGCCCCAGATCTTCGCCAGGTCCGCTTCGCTGTAGCCCGCCGCCAACAGGCGCTGGGTAATCCGTGGCAGTTGCGCGACATCTTCGAGCCCCTGTACCCCACCACCGCCGTCCCAGTCGGCGCCGATGCCCACATGATCCGGGCCGACCACTTCCAGGATGTGCAGCAGATGGCGCAGGTAATCGTCCAGGCTGGCCCTGGGCTGCGGGTAGCGGGCTTCGACCTGGCGAATGCGTTCGGCCAGGTCCGCCACCTGTTCCGGGCTCATGCTCGCCGCCAGGCGGAACTCGCGGTACAACGGCCCTAGGGCCTTGTCCCGCTCGGGATTGGGCGCAAGGTTGATCAGGTCGCTGGGAAAGCTGTTGACCTGCACCACACCGCCCCTGGCCGCCAGTTGCCGCAGGCGCCGGTCATCCAGGTTGCGTGGATGGGCGGTGATTGCACGGCTGCTGGAATGGGAGGCAATGATCGGCGCCCTCGACAGCGCCAGGACCTGGTCGAACACCTGGTCCGAGGCATGGGAGACATCCAGCAGTATCCCCAGGCGATTGGCCTCGGCCACCAGCTCCCGGCCCGCCGGGCTCAGGCCGCGCCACTGCGGCAGGGCGGTGGCCGAGTCGGCGAAATCGTTGTTGGCCGAGTGCACCAGGCCGAGCATGCGCAGGCCCTGGCGGTAATAGGTGTGCAAGCGTGCCGGATCGGCGGCCAGGGGCTGGGCGTTTTCCATGCTGATGAAAACCACACGCTGGCCACGGGCGACGATGGCCGGTACATCGCCAGCCGTCAGGGCCAGGGCGAAATCATCGGGGTGGGCGCCCAGCAGGTCGCGGATCCGCGCCAGCACCGCCAGCCCATGTTCGCTGGCCAGGGCCCGGCCTTCGGCGGTGAGCGGCCCCTGGGGGGTGAAAATGGCCCAGAAACCGCCGTCCAGGCCGCCCTCTTTCATCCGTGGCAGATCGACCTGGGACAGGTCGTCCTGGTAGCGATGGCGCTGGGTGATGTCCCAACCGGGGCGGGCCAGTTGCATGGGGGTATCGAGGTGGCTGTCGAGCACGATCAGGCGCTGGTGCAGGGCTTGGGCGGGGCTGTCGGCCAAGGCCCAGGGGCTGGCCAGCGCCAGGCACAGCAAGGTTCGGGTAAACATGCGGCCTCCTGGCCAATGAAAGAATTTCCCCCCGGATCGCAAGAGCTGGCTGGCCAGCGAAAGCGTCATCCTGGCCAGCGCAAGGCTTGAGGGCCTCTTCGCCGGCAAGCCGGCTCCTACATGGGGTGTCGGGTGTTCCGTAGGAGCTGGCTGGCCAGCGAAAGCGTCACCCTGGCCAGTGCAAGGCTTGAGGGCCTCTTCGCCGGCAAGCCGGCTCCTACATGGGGTGTCGGGTGTTCCGTAGGAGCTGGCTGGCCAGCGAAAGCGTCATCGCCCTTTCGCCGGCAAGCCGGCGGCTACAGGCTCAGGTCCAGTGGAAGCTGCGGTCCCACAGGCCGGATACATCCAGTTGCTGGGGCAGCACGCCGGCCTCGAAGAACAGGTCGGCCACGTCCTGCTGGGATTTCACCGCTGCGTCGTCCACCGGTTGCAGCAGGCGCGGGCCGCTCTGGGCCCGGTACTGGGCAAGGAACACTTCCCGGGGCATGCCGAGAATCTGCGCGCTCCTGGTCGCCCATTCCTCGGGGTGGCTGGCAATCCACTGCCAGGAGCGGTACTCGCGCAGGATGTAGTCGGTGATCGCCGCGTGCTTGGCCGGGTCGGCGATGCTCTGCTGGTTGGCGGCGATCACGTAGTTGCCGGACAGGTAGCCCTGGCCGGTCTTCAATACCCGGGCCCCGGCCCGCAGTTCCGCCAGCTGGATGAAGTAGCCGAAGCTGACCCAGGCATCCAGGGCACCGTTCTGGAACGCGGCGAAACCGTCCTGCGCAGTCAACGCCATGGGCACGATATCGGCAAAGCCCAGGCCCTGCTCCTTCAGCGCCTTGAGCAGAAAGTAATGGGAACTGGTGGAGCGGATATAACCGATGCGCTTGCCCTTGAGCTCGGCCACCGACTGCACTGCAGAGCCCTTGGGCACGATGAAGGCCTGGTTGTTGACGTCGCCGGTGAGCACCGCGATCAGCTTCACCGGGGCGTGGTTCTTGATCCCGAAGATCGGCGGGATCTCGCTCATCGGCGAGATGTCCAGGGTGCCGCTGACCAGGGCCTCGAAGCTCAGGTTGCCGCCGGTGAACTCA
This sequence comes from Pseudomonas protegens CHA0, assembly GCF_000397205.1. Taxonomy (NCBI): domain Bacteria; kingdom Pseudomonadati; phylum Pseudomonadota; class Gammaproteobacteria; order Pseudomonadales; family Pseudomonadaceae; genus Pseudomonas; species Pseudomonas protegens. The sequence continues at coordinate 1,578,720 of NC_021237.1, read as the reverse complement.
GCGTACTTGACCTTGTAGGGCGGCGGCTCGATGCCCGCCTCGGCAAAGAAGCTCGGCGCCGCCCCCTTGTAGGTGGCGACGTTCAGGGTGACCCCGGACAGGTCCACGGAGGCTCCCAGGCCCAGGCGCGGCAAGGCGGCGGCCAGACCGGCCAGGGCCGAGAGTTGGAGAAAATGACGACGCTGCATGGGCAATGGTCCTTAATCGAGAAAGTCTGGTTCTTCGCGCACAATCCGCTCGCGGTAAGGCTGGAAACTGAACCAGCCGCCAAACTCGGTGCCGACCTGGCGTGCGGTGTGGCGCGCCACCTCATGGGGAATGGGCCGCGGGGTGCCGGCAGCTTCCGCCAGCAGTTGAGTCTGGGCGGCGTTGTCCATGGCGATGAAGCGCCACACCGCCGCCTCGACGGTTTCACCCACGGTGAGCAGGCCGTGGTTCTGCAGGATCAGCGCCTTGCGCCCCGCCAGTGCGGCGGCGATCCGCGCGCCCTCGCTGGCCTCCAGCACCACCCCGGAAAAGTTGTCGAACAGCCCGTGCCTTTCATAGAAAGCGCAGGCGTCCTGGGTCAGCGGATCGAGCAAGCGCCCCAGGCTCGACCAGGCCTTGCCGTACAGCGAATGGGCATGGGCCGCGGCGACCACCTCGGGATGGGCTTCATGCAGCGCCGCATGGATGGCGAACGCCGCCAGGTTCAACGCGCCCTCGCCTTCGATCACCGCCCCTTCGGGGTTGACCAGCAACAGGTCGCGGACCCGTACATGGCCGAAATACACCCCCACCGGGTTGACCCAGAAATGGTCCGGGCGCCCCGGGTCACGCACCGTGATATGCCCGGCGCCGCCCATGTCGAACCCCAGCCGGGCGAACACCCGGAACGCCGCGGCCAGGCTCTGCTTGCGCTGCAGGCGCTCCAGCTCGACGGTGGCCTGCTGGGGCGGATGCTCCCAGCGAAAAACCGTATGGCCATCGCGGGGCAAGTCATACACCGCGGGGCGAAAATGTGCGGTCATATCCGCTCTCCTTGAAATTGTCGAAAAGGCCCGCTGGGCCTTGCTTGGCGACCGCCCGCCGAACCTTCAGCGGCCTTGAGAACCCCGGCGCCCCTTCGGGCCGTGCGCTGCCTGCGGCAGCGGCTACACGAAGCGCTGCCGGCCAGGGCTGGAACCGCGCGTTAGTAGCCACGCTGGATCTCCACCGGGTTTTCCAGGGGTAAACCATCGCCCCAGCGCTGGAGATTGCGTCCCAGCAGGCGCGCGATATTCAGGTAGACCCGGGGCGAATTGGCCGAGGTGTGGGGCGACAGGCGAATACCCGGGTGGCGATAGAAAGGATGCCCCTCGGGCAACGGCTCGGGGTCGGCCACGTCCAGGCTGGCCAGGGCGATGCGCCCGGTGTCCAGGGCCTGCAACAGCGCCGGCTGATCGATCAGCGCACCGCGAGCGATATTGATCAGGTGCAACCCTGGCTTGGCCGCTGCCAGTACATCGGCATCAATGATGCCCCGGGTCTGCTCGGTCAACGGCACCGCCAGCAGCAGGTGATCGGCGCGGGCAAACAGCTCCTGCAGGTCGGCCACCGCCTCCACCCCGGGCACCTCGAACGGCTGCGCCGAACGCCGCAGGGCCAGTACCTGCATGCCCAGGGCCTGGGCCTTGGGCGCCAGCTCCCGGGCGATGCTGCCAAAGCCGAACAGCCCCAGGGTGCTGCCGGCCACCGAGGCCAGCGGCCGTTGCTGCCAGTGCTCGGCGCGCTCGATCCACACCTGGGGCAGTTGCTTGGCGGCGGCGAAGATCGCCGCCAGGGCAAACTCGGCAATGCTTTCGGCGGTGCTGCCTCGGGCACTGGCCACCGGCAGGTCCTGGAACAGCCAGCGAGGAAAATAATCCAGGCCCGAAGTCACCAGTTGCACGAAGCGCAGGCCAAACGGCCAGCCCGCCGGCGGCACTGGCGCGTTGCGAAAATCGGCGTGGGGCGCGGCCAGCAGCACTTCGATATCGGCGGGCAAGCCACACGGCAGGCCCCGAGGCAGGCTCAATACTTCCACCCCCGGCAGCCACTGGCGCAACTGCTGGTTGAAGTGCTCGTCGAGCTGGCTGGCGATGCGCGTCACGCCTGGGCTCCGCGGCTGGGCAAGGCAAAGGCGGCGCGCCCCACGGCACCGAGAATCGCGTCGTTCTGCGGGGTATGAATGCGGCTGCACAGCACATCGCGGTAATGCCGCTCGATGGGGTTGCCCCGGGCCAGCCCGGGGTTGCCGATGGCTTCGATGCCCAGCTCCACGGCGCTGATGGCGTTGCTGGTCACCAGGTATTTGATCTGGGTCGCCTCCCCCGGGGCGATCCGCCCTTCGGCGGCGGCATCGAGCAGCACCCGGTTGTTGAGCAGCAAGGCGTCGATGCGCCCGATCAGTTCCTGAAAGCGCGGCAGGCTCGACAACGGTGCGCCAAGGTTGGCCGGGGCACGCTGGGCCAGCCAGCCCAGCAGCCAGTCGCGCGCGGCCCGGGCCACGCCGTCGTAGATGGCCGAGAGCAGCACCGCCAGCCAGAGCACGCCCTTGCTGTCCAGCTCGGAGGGCCGGGGCACGTGGGCCGGTTGGATATCCACCGCCTGTTCCTCGGGCACGAACACCTCATCGAAGATCACGTCGTGGCTGCCGGTGGCGCGCATGCCCAGGTGGTCCCAGGTTTCCTCGACGCTGATCCCGGGGCTGTCACGGTGGACCAGCCAGGTACCCACTTGCGGCTCGGCCTCGTCACTGCGGGCCCAGACCGCCAGCCAGGTCAGCCCGGGAATGCCGGTGGAGTAGATCTTGCGCCCGCTGAGCAGCCAGCCACCCTCGACCCGTCGTGCCAGGGTCGCCGGCAAACCGCCCCGGGCCGGCGTACCCAGGTCCGGCTCGACCCGCAGGGCGTTGATCAGGGCACCCTCTTGCACCGCCTCCCGGGCCACGCGCTGGCGCAGGTGCAGCGGCCAGGCCGTGTTCTGTTGCAGGCGCGTGTGCTGCAGGTACTGCATCACCAGCACCAGCGCGGTGGAAGGCTCGCCCCGGGCCACGGCGCCTATCACTCGTCGCGCCTGGGCCAGGGTCGCCTCGCTGCCGCCCAGGGCCCGGGGCACGGTCAGGGCCAGCAGGCCATGCTGGTGCAGGCGTTGCAGGTTGGCGTGGGGAAATTCGCTGTGACGGTCGTAGTGCGCTGCGGTGGCGGCGAATTCTTCACTCAGTTGCTGCAGCAGGTCGGCGAACTCGCTGGAGTCTGGATCAGGGACGGGACGGGACACGGACGGAGACGGTTGCACGCTGGAAAGGCTCATCGGCTGGCAGTCCTGCTCAAGGGAAGGGAGATGTCGACGGCCGGCTCGGCCTCGGTTTCCACACCCAGCAGTTGCAGCAACCGCGCGCGCAGTGCCTGGAACCCAGGGGTGGAGGCCTGACGCGGACGCGGCAGGCGGATTGGCAATTGCTCGGCGATTTGCCCGTTGGCCAGCACCAGCACCCGATCGGCCAGCAGCAGCGCCTCGTCGACATCGTGGGTCACCAGCAGCACCGCCGGGGTGTGCACCCGCCACAGGCGGATGATCAGTTGGTGCATGCGGATCCGGGTCAGGGCGTCCAGAGCGGCGAAGGGCTCATCCAGCAGCAACAGGTGCGGCTCGCGTACCAGGGCCCGGGCCAATGCCACTCGCTGGGCCTCGCCGCCGGACAAGGTGCCTGGCCAGGCATTGAGCCGGTGGGCCAGCCCGACCTCCTCCAGCGCTGCCTCGGCCCGCTCCCGGGCCCCGGCCCCACGCACGCCCAGGGCAACGTTGCGCCACACGCGCTTCCAGGGCATCAACCGTGGCTCCTGGAACACTGCGGCCATGGCCGAAGGCACCTGCAACTGGCCCTGGTCGATGGGTTCCAGCCCGGCCAGGGTTCGCAGCAAGGTGGTCTTGCCCGAACCGCTGCTGCCCAGGAGGGCCACGAACTCCCCGGGAGCGATGTCCAGATCCAGGCCATCGAGCACCGCCTGCCCGGCAAAACGCCGGGTGATCCGGCGGCATTCGACGGCAGCGCGCAGGCGGCCCTGCTGGGGCAATGACAAAGTCATGGGTCAGTTCCTGATAAAGGTCGGGCGCCAGGCCAGGGCGCAACGTTCGAGGCCGCGCACCAGCCCGTCGATGCCCAGGCCGAGCACGCTGTAGACCAGGAGGCAGATGACGATCACGTCGGTGCGCATGAAGTCCCGCGCGTCGTTGACCAGGTAGCCGATACCGGCGCTGGCGTTGATCTGCTCCACCACCACCAGCCCCAGCCAACTGATGCCGAAGGCATAGCGCAGGCCGACGAAGAACGCCGGCAGAGCCCCGGGCAGGATCACGTGGACGATCAGTTCCCAGCGTTTGAGGCCCAGCAGGGTCGCGGCCTCCACCAGCTTGGGATCGAGGCTGCGAATGCCGGAAAACAGCGTGAGGTAGATAGGAAAGGTAGTGCCCAGGGCGATCAGCGCGATCTTCGGCGTCTCGCCCACGCCGAACCAGAGAATGAACAGCGGCACTATGGCCAGGAACGGCAGGGTGCGCAGCATCTGCATGGGGGAATCGATGGCGAGCTCGCCGCGCCGGGACAACCCGGCCACCAGGGCCAGGAGCGTGCCCAGGCTGACACCGATGGCCAGGCCACTGAGGGCGCGCTTGAGGGACACCCACAGGTGCCCGGCCAGTTCGCCGCTGCCGAGCATCTGCCACAGGGTGCCGCCGATGGTACTGGGAGCGGCGATGATCCGCGCCGGCAACAGCCCGCTGCGCGAGGCCAGTTCCCACACCAGCAGAAGCAGCAACGGGCTGACCAGGCGCAGCAGCAGGTTGCCCAGGAGTTGGTATCCGGGGCGCTCGGCCCAGCGACGGGACGAGGTGAGGGGGGCTGGCGCAGGCATCGCAACATCCTTATTTCAGCGCGTTCGAGCCCCATGCTAACTACATAAAAAACGTCCGTGAAATTCGTTTTGGTTCTAACTTAATATACAAAAATTGCATTCAATGATTGCCAAGACATGCAAATCAATAATCAAAAACAATCCGAAGGAGCCGGCTTTCCGGCGAACAGCCCCCTGCGGTTTGCGCCGGCCTTGAGGGCGCCTTCGCTGGCAAGCCAGCTCCTACGGCGCAGCCTTGCCGACGCGGGCGGCGACCATCTCGCCGAACATGCTCACCGGCTCTTGCAGGTTGCCGAGGAACCGCGGGTGGACCAGCCACAGGTCGATCACCGGCTTGAAGTCGCTGACCGGGACGATCTCCAGCTTGTCCCGATGGCTGCTGTTTTCCAGCAGCGGCAGCGGCACCAGGCCATAGCCCAGGCCATTGGCGATCAACCCCAGTTGCAGCTCGGTGCCGAAGGTTTCCAGGTTGATCTGCAACGACAGCCCCTGTGCGCTCAGCGCCCGTTGCAGGCCGGCACGAAAGCCGCAGCCGTCCGGGTTCAGCACCCAGCCGCGCTGGTAACAGTCGGCCAGTTTGCACGAGCGCTTGCGCACCTCGCCCTTGGCCGCCACCACCACCAGGTTCATGCTGCCCAGGGAACGGCCCACCACCCCTTCGGGGAAGACCTTGCCAGCGGGAAACAGCGCCGCCACCACATCCAGCTCACCGTTCTCGACCTTGCTCAACAGGTGGCTGCCCCAGCCCGTGGCCACCGAGGTCTGCAACTGCGGATACAGCGCCTTCAACTGGCTCAGGGCATCGAGCAGCACCACATCGCCGATGGTCTGCGGCACGCCGATGCGCAGGGCACCACTGGGGGCGCCGTCATTGGCCACCAGTTCATTCAGCGCGTCGATGCTGCGCAGCACTTCCAGGCACTGGCCATAGACCCGCAAGCCCATGCTGGTGGGCTTGAGCGGCTTGGTGTTGCGGTCCAGCAATTCCACCCCCAGGGCTTCCTCGAAATTCTGCACCCGGCGGGTAATGGCTGGCTGGGTCAACTGCAGGGCATCGGCCGCCTGGCTGATGGTCTGGCAGCGGATTACCGCCACGAACGCATTCAGATCATCTATCTTCATTCTTTTTTCGCATAATAAATGACTGGAAAAATGTTCGATAAGAATAATACCTTTTAGCTCGCCCGTGTAGTTCGCGTCATTTGCCTTGTGTCCACGGAGGGAGCCCATGCCCCACAACGCCACGACAGTCGCCATCGAATCAGCCAACTTCGCCCGCCTGCGGGACTTTATCGCCGCTCTGGCCGAGCTGCTGGACAGCCATCCCGATGAAGCCCGGGTGCTGGACCAGGGCGCCGCGCTGCTGCACCAGCTGGTGAGCCAGGACGACTGGCTGCCCGCGGCCTTCGCCCAGCCGGATCCGCAGCGCTACCAGCAGTTCCTGCTGCATGCCGACTCGCGCCAGCGCTTCTCCATCGTCAGTTTCGTCTGGGGCCCTGGGCAGCGCACACCGATCCACGACCACCGGGTCTGGGGCCTGATCGGCATGCTGCGCGGCGCCGAGGACAGCCAGGGGTTCGAACGCCTGGCCGACGGCCGCCTGCAGCCTGCCGGCGCGCCGCTGCGCCTGGTGCCGGGCCAGGTGGAAGCGGTGTCGCCACGCATTGGCGACATCCATCAGGTGAGCAATGCCCATACCGATCGGGTATCCGTCAGCATCCATGTGTATGGCGCCAATATCGGTGCCGTGCAGCGCGCCGTGTACGACCTGGACGGCCAGGAAAAACCCTTTGTCTCCGGCTACTCCAACCATTTGCTGCCTAACCTCTGGGACTTGTCGAAGGAGCCCCTGCAATGACCGATTTCCCGACCCGCAGCCCGGCACAGATCCGCCAGGCCCTGCTCGACCGCCAGGAGCTGGCACTGATCGATGTGCGTGAAGAAGCGCCCTTCGCCGAGGCCCACCCGCTGTTCGCGGCCAACATCGCGCTGTCGAAACTGGAGCTGGAGGTGTATGCGCGCATCCCCCGCCGCGACACCCCGATCACCCTCTACGACCAGGGCGAAGGGCTGGCCCAGCGCGCCGCCACGCGCCTGCGGCAACTGGGCTACAGCGATGTCGCCCTGCTGGCAGGCGGCCTGGAGGGTTGGCGCAGCGCCGGCGGCGAGCTGTTCAAGGACGTCAACGTGCCGAGCAAGGCCTTTGGCGAACTGGTGGAAGCCGAGCGCCACACTCCGTCCCTGGCCGCCGAGGAGCTCCAGGCACTGCTCGACCAGCAGGCCGACCTGGTGGTGCTCGATGCCCGGCGCTTCGACGAATACCAGACCATGAGCATCCCCGGCAGCACCAGCGTGCCCGGGGCCGAACTGGTGCTGCGGGTGCGTGAGCTGGCCCCCGATCCCCGCACCCGGGTGGTGGTCAATTGCGCCGGGCGCACCCGCAGCATCATCGGCACCCAGTCCCTGGTGAATGCCGGCATCCCCAACCCGGTGGCGGCACTGCGCAATGGCACCATCGGCTGGACCCTGGCCGGGCAGAAGCTCGAACACGGTCAGAGCCGGCGCTTCAAGGCCATCAACGAGGCCCAGCGGGCCCCAGCCCAGGACGCCGCTCGGGCCGTGGCCGACCGCGCCGACGTGGCACGCATCGACCTGGCCCAGTGGCGGCGCTGGCAGGCCGACCCCAAGCGCACCAGCTACCTGTTCGATGTGCGCACCCCGGAGGAATTCGCCGCCGGCCACCTGCCCGGCGCCCGCTCCACCCCCGGTGGGCAACTGGTGCAGGAAACCGACCACTTCGCCAGCGTGCGCGGTGCGCGCCTGGTCCTGGTGGACGACGACGGCGTGCGCGCCAACATGAGCGCTTCCTGGCTGGCCCAGATGGGCTGGCAGGTGGCGGTGCTGGACGGCCTGCGCGACAGCGACTTCAGCGTGCGCGGCCCCTGGCAGGCGCCACTGCCGGACACCTCGCCGGCCGAAGAAATCAGCCCCCGCACCCTCGCCACCTGGCTCCAGGAGCCCGGCACCCTGGTACTGGACTTCACCGCCAGCGCCAACTACGTGCAGCGCCACATCCCCGGCGCCTGGTGGGCATTGCCCAGCCAGTTGCAGGAAGCCCTGGCCCAGTTGCCACAGGCGGAGCGCTATGTCCTGACCTGCGGCAGCAGCCTGCTGGCGCGCTTCGTGGTGCCGCAGCTGCAGGCCCTGACCCAGCGTCCGGTGTTCCTCCTCAGCGGTGGCACCGCGGCGTGGATCGAAGCCGGCCTGCCCGTGGAAGAAAGCCGCCAGCAACTGGCTTCACCCCGGATCGACCGCTACCGGCGCCCCTATGAAGGCACCGACAACCCGAAAGAAGCCATGCAGGGCTACCTGGACTGGGAATTCGGCCTGGTGGCGCAGTTGGGCCGGGATGGCACCCACGGCTTCTTCGTCATCTGAACCGCTTCGCTGGCAAGCCAGCTCCTACAGACCCCGCCTCTGCACTGTAGGAGCCGGCTTGCCGGCGAAGAGGCCGCAGGCCTGGCATCGCTCGCAAGGGCACCCTCGCGGGCAAGCCCGCTCCTGCGAGGAGGGGTATTTCGGGCGCGTAGGCGGTGCTGGTGGATCATCAATCGGCCTGGATGGCAAATAGCAATAATTCTCGATATCATTCGCGACCTTGTGCTCACCGCGTCGTCAAGAAGGATATCCATGTCTCGCTCCAAGCCCGACTCTGCGTCGGCGGACTCTGTTCGCGGGTTCTATGCGGACATCCTGCATTTCCTGCGTAAACGCACGGACAACGCCAGCGACGCGGCGGACATGACCCAGGACGTGTTCACCCAATGGCTCGACTACCGTGACCGGGCCCAGGTCGAACAGCCCCGGGCCTTCCTGTTCCAGATGGCACGCAACCTGCTGCGTGATCATTGGCGGCGCCAGCAGGTACGCTCCCGGGCTCATCAGGACGGGCACCACGAGCAAAGCCTGGACAACGAACCCCTGGCCGACGAGCAGCATGAGCCCCTGCCCGCGGCCCAGCGCCTGCAACGCCTGGAACAGTTGAAAGAAGTCCTCGCCCAACTCTCGCCGCGCCGCCGCGAAGCCCTTATGCTGCACCGCTTCGAAGGGCTGAGCCAGACGCAGATCGCCGAGCGCATGGGCATTTCCGTGAGCATGGTGGAAAAACACATCGCCTTTGCCCTGCTGCACTGCAAGCAGCACCTACAACGAGAAAACGGCAAGGAGCAGCCTGAATGACCCGCTTTTCCGGCACCCACAACGACCTCGACAGCGAGCAGATCGACGCCGAGGCCGCCAGCTGGTTCGCCCGCAACCGCAACGACCCGGACCGCGCCACGCGCAAGGCCTTCGATACCTGGGTCAGCGAGCCGGCCCACGCCCGGGCCTATGCCGAGTTCGAAGAACTGTGGGTCGATCTTGCGCAATTGCAGCAACTGAGCCGGCCCATTCCCCTGCCCCGGCGCAAGCCCGCCCCCTGGCGCCCGGCCCTGGCGGCGGCCGCGGCGGTGCTCTGTGCGGTGCTGGCAGTCAACCTGGGCACGCCCCAGGGACCCTACATCCAGCAGGTGGCGGCCCAGGAAAAGGGCGCCCGCGCCTTCAAGCTGCCCGATGGCAGCACCCTGTACGTCAACGCCAACACCCAGGTGAAAGTGGATTTCAGCGCCCAGCAGCGTGATATCTACCTGCAACAGGGCCAGCTGTACCTGGAAGTGGCCGCCGACAAGGAGCGCCCGCTGTGGGTGCACAGCGGCGCGGCCAAAGTGCGGGTGGTGGGCACCGCCTTCGACGTGCGTCGTGGCCAGCGCCAGCTGGTGGTCAGCGTCGCCCACGGCCAGGTGGCCTTCAGCCCGGACGGCAAGCCCGGGGAGTTGACCCTGCTCGGCGCCCGCCAGCAAGCCACCTATGACCTGCACAAAGGCACCCTGCGCCAGCAGACCCTGGACAGCGATGAGGTCGCGGACTGGCGCAGCGGGCACCTGGCCTTTCGCAACCGCGACCTGGCCAGCCTGGTGGATGAGTTGAACCTGTATCGGCGCCAGCCGGTGCAACTGGCCGAGGGTTCGCTGGGGGCCTACAAGGTCTCGGGCAACCTCGATGTCAACGACCCCGACGCCCTGATCAAGGCACTGCCCGTGCTGATTCCGGTAAAAGCCGTACCCCTGGCCGACGGCCAGCTGAGGCTCGAGGCTCGTTGATCCAACTCATATGAGAATATTTTGCATTCGCATATGAGGTTTTTTTTCACTGCCGCGTCTTCCTCCCGTCTGCGATCTGTACGCAGCGCTTTTTTTGGCCTTTAAGCCGCTCTGGGGGAAGTCATGTTTCGCGCGCTCTTGCCTGTTCCGTTAGTCCGTACCCGCCCTACCCTGCTCGCCGCCTGCCTGGCATTCAGCCTGCAGGCCTACGCCGGGCCGCTGCATTTCCAGTTGCCGGCGCAGCCTCTGGCCGCGTCCCTGAGCCAGATCGCCCAGCAGGCGAAGATCCAGCTGCTGTTCGATGAGCAACTGCTGCGCAACGCCAAGGCGCCGGCCCTGCAGGGTGACTACAGCCCGGAAGAGGCGATTCGCACCTTGCTGCAGGACGGTCGGTTCAACCTGGTGAAGGTCGACAACACCTACATCGTGCGCCCTGCCGACACCAACCTGAGCAGTGGTTCGGCCCTGCAACTGGGGGCCATGAGCGTGATCGGCAACGGCACCGAAGTGGACTCCTCGAGTGTCGGCCGCTCGACCCTGAACCAGGCGGAAATCGATCGCCACCAGGCCACCAACGTGGTCAGCCTGATCGACACCCTGCCCGGCGTGAGCCTGGGCGGCTCGCTCAAACCCGGCGGCCAGACCATCAACATCTGGGGCCTGGGGGATGCCGAAGACGTACCGATGAGCGTTGATGGCGCCACCAAGAGCGGCTTCGAACGCTACCAGCAGGGTTCGGTGTTCATCGAGCCGGAGCTGATCAAGCGCATCGAAGTGGAAAAAGGCCCGCACTCCCCCGAGACCGGCAACGGTGGTTTCGGCGGCACCGTGCACATGGAGACCAAGGACGCCCCGGACCTGCTGCAGGAAGGTCGCAACGCCGGCGCCATGGTCAAGTACGGCTACAGCAGCAACAGCCATGAACAGGCCTACACCGGCGCGGTGTACGGCCGTACCGATGATCACCGCTTCGATGCCCTGGCCTACTGGACCAAGCGCGACGGCGACGACATGAAGATCGCCAGCGCCCAGCCCGACCCCCGCAACGCCTACCCGATCAACCCCAAGCGCCTGCCCAATACCGCCCAGGACATGGAAGGCGAGCTGTTCAAGCTGAACATGCAACTGACCGACGAACATCGCCTGGGCTTCAGCTACATGCGCTCCAACAGCGACATCTGGGCGCCCTTCTCGGCCAAGAGCTACCCGACGCCACCGAGCCAGAGCGACATCAACAAGTACGGTTATGACGGCGCCACCCGCCGCTTCCTGGCCCAGCGCAATACCATCGACACCACCTGGATCGCCAAGTACCAGTACACCCCCGTGGACAATCCATGGATCGACTTCGAGGCCAAGTACTCCGATTCCACCACCGACCAGACCGACGAACGCGGGCCGAACGCCTTCTTCCAGCCGGCCTCCGGTGGCCGCAAGATCACCGTGGGCTATGACGACAAGATCCTGGCCCTGAAAAACACCAGCCGCTTCAGCACCGGCCCGCTGGAACACGCGCTGACCAATGGCATCCAGATCCGCAAGCACACTCGCGAAGTGGACATGTGGATGCCGGGCAAGACCTATGAAGTGCCCAAGTACAACTACGGCCACTACCAGCCTGGCTTCATGCCCCACGGCAAGGTCGACAACAATGCCTTCTACATCCAGGACGCCATCACCCTGGGGAATTTCACCCTGACCCCGTCCCTGCGCTACGACCATGTGCGCAACCGCGGCGAGAAGAACGACGCACCGTTCTACAACAGCCCCGACCCGGTGGCGGGCCACGATTACGGCGACAAGACCTACACCGGCTGGTCGCCTCGGCTGTCGGCGTTCTGGACAGTGACCCCGCAATTCGCCCTGTTCGCCGACTACAGCAAGACCTGGCGCGCGCCGGTGATCGACGAGCAGTACGAGGTCCAGTCGGCTGCCTCCACCCGTTCCGCCACCAGCCGAGACCTCGACCCGGAACGCATCACCGCGTTGCGCGCCGGTAACATCACCAGCTTCTCCGACGTGTTCACCCAGGCCGACCGCGTACAGGTGCGTACCACGCTGTTCCACAACACCATCAAAGACGAAATCATGAAGAACCTCGGGATCGGCTGCCCCGAGCAACTCAGCAGCGGCAAGAGCATCGGCCAGGTGTGCAACCAGCCGACCATAGGCGTCTACCGCAATATCGGCGACCTGACCATCAAGGGCTTCGAGGTGGAAAGCTTCTACGACTCGACCTACCTGTTCGGCTCGCTGTCCTACTCGTGGATTACCGGTAAGCATGAAGGCGCCTACACCAACCCCTGGGGGCCGAACGTCTGGGCCCGGGACATTCCGCCACGCAAGTGGGTGGCCAGCCTGGGGGTGAAGATTCCACAGTGGGATGCGCAAGTGGGCTGGCAGGGCCAGTGGGTGCGCCAGACTGACCGGGTACCCAGCGACATCTATGCCGGCGGCCCGGCCAGCGCCCTGGGCGACGCCTACTGGGACCAGTACAAGAACGACCGCTACAACGTGCACGGCCTGTTCGCCAACTGGAAACCCCAGCAGCCTTACCTCAAGGGCACCGAAGTCAACTTCACTCTGGACAACATGTTCAACCGTGACTATCGCCCACCACTGAGCGGCGATAACGCATCCAGCCTGGGGCGCAACGCCAAGATCAGCGTGACCCGCTTCTTCTGACGGCAACTGGCTGCGGTGCATCGGACGCACCGCAACAGGCCAGCCGTTGGCCATCACGGATGTATTGCAAACCGTTAGCCAAGCCCTGCCGCCCGCACCTGCCGGGCTAAGATCGACTCCCCTCTGAAAACCGCTGAAATGCCTTTGGGCACTTTCAGTCAACTTCCCATTGATTCCGTACGACACTTGTCGTACAAACCAAAAGACGTCATGGACAGAGGCTTCAGGAAGGTCAGGCGGGACCTGATCAATGCCTTACAAAGCGGCCACTATCTGCATGCCGCGCGCGGCTCGATCGAGGTCAAGAACCTGCTGGCCACCGGCGAGATCTCGACCAGTCAACTGATCGAGGTCATCAATGCCTGCAAGGGCCAGGACCACAGTTGCAGCGCCCACCACAGCGTCCCGGGCATCGCGGTCCACGTGCTGAAAAAGGCCGGCTGGTACATCAAGTTCTACTTTATCGAGCCAGATGCGTGGTTCATCAGCGTTCACCGATGAGGGCAACCCATGAAACTCTTTCTGCAAGGCGACCGGGGCAAGGCGCTCTGCGAGCATTGCCAACAGGTCGTCGGCATTACCTACCTGCGGCGCGACGTCCCTTTCAGCGACGGCCATGGCCTGGCCCGGGACATCCTGGTGGGGGTTTGCGACCTCTGCGCCACGGTGGTGGCCATCCCGCCCCAGTCCACACCGGCGATCAAGGAAGCGCGCAAGCAGTCATTGACCTCCATCGAGGCGCGGCTGCCAGCGGTCTACCTCGATGTACTGGATGCGGCGATGCACTGCGTGGCCCCGGATGCCGGAGTGCAGATGCGCAAACTGTTCCTCGGCTACTACTTCAGCGCCCCCGCCGCGTCTTCCCTGGAGCAAGTGCAAAGCGGCTTCGTCGCGTACCTGGCCGAGCAGGCCGAGGCCCGCCAGTTGCCTGCCGTGCATGCCATGAAACGCCTGTCGCTGAAGGTCAACCACTATGTGGCCGAGGATCTTGCACGCCTGCTGCAAACCACCCGGATGACCCAGACCGAGCTGCTGAAAGCGCTGATCGCGCAGATGCGCCTGGATGTGCTCGAAGGCGGCAACCCCGCGGTGATCGCCGACCTGCGCCAGCTGGCGCGCCTGGGGCTTTGACCTTCAGCCTTTGCCCCGGCCCGCGACCCGCCCCGCCCGCAGGAAATCCCCCCAGCGCCGCACCAGGTAGTTGTGCTCGTCCATCACCGAGTTCCACACGGCGATATGCCCCATGCGCTGCTGGTAGGAACCGCCATCGCGGGTCTCGCCGATATCGATCAGCGGTTCGCCGTCGCTGCCCGGCAACTCTTCCCGGGCCGGTTTGCCGGCGTACCAGTAATCCCACTCGGCGCTGCTCAGGTGATCGCGGGTACGCGCCGGGTTGCCGATGTAGTAGCCCTGGCGTGCCATCACCGCACCGGGCCAGCCCGACAGCCACCAGTTGAGGTAGGCATAGGCTGCATCCAGCACCGCGCCCTTGGCGTGGCGCGACAACGACAGCCCGCCGAACCAGGCGCGGTAGCCTTCCTTCGGCACTGCCAGGCGGTATTTGACCCCCGCCCGGTGCAGGCGCATCAGCGTCGGCGACCACAGGCTCTGGATATCGATGCGCGGGCTGAGCATCAGTTGCGCGGCCTCTTCATCGTCCGACCAGAACGCCGCGAAGTGCCCTTCACGCTGCTTGCGCACCAGGATCCCTGCCAGCCGGTCGATCTCTTCGATGCTCAGGTTGCCGATGTCCTTGAAGGATTCCAGGCCACAGCCCTGCACCGCCAGGGCGGCGTCCAGGGCACCGATCGCCGCATCGCTCTGCAAGGCAATGCGCCCGCTCCAGGCCGGCTCCAGCAGCCAGCCCCAGCTTTCGTTGGCGCTGGAAAAACCCGCCGGCAGGCGCTCCGGGCGGTAGGCGAAACTGTCGGCGTTGTGGGTCAGCGGCAGCATGCTGATGCGCTCGCTGGCCGTGCTGCCCAGGCTACCGTCGTGCTGCACATAGAGCCGTTCGCTGGGCACGCTGCCACTGCCCAGGCGATCGTCCGGCGACAGGCGCCCACGCTTGGGCAGATCGTTGATCTCGTGCCACAGGGCAATGCGCCGGGTATCGATGGGCTGGATCGCCTGGGCCGGCCAGACAAAATCGACGTTGTGAAACCACTGGTCATAGAGGTCGTAGCTGTCCGGCTGCATCACCGCGATGCGCTGGGCCTGCTCCACATCGTGTACCTGATACACCAGGCGGATGCCCAGGTCCTGCTCGGCACGCACCCGCAGGGATTCGAGCAGGGTCACCGAGGTGCCCAGCACCCGCAGGGTGACTGGTTGCGTCGCCGCCATCAGGCACCCTCCCCGGCGGCCGGGGCGAAACTGCGGGCGAACACCTCGAAGGAGCGACGTAGTTGTTCGGGCTCCAGCCCGCGCAGGATAAACACCAGCCGCGAGCGATGGTCGGCACTGGGCCAACGGGGCAGATGCACGGGTGCGTGCAGGCAATGCTGCACGCCATGGATGACGATGGGGGCCTGGTTGGCGTTGATGTTGAGCAATCCTTTCACCCGCAGAATTCGTTCGCCGTGGCATCTTAGCAGCATCGACAACCAGACCCCGAAGCCCACCCAATCCAGGGCTTGCTCGAACTCCAGGCTGCACACTTGCGCCGCGCCATGCTGTGGCGCAGCCGCTTTGAGTGGCCCCTGCAACTGCCAGCGCGCCACTTCCCGCTCTGCCGTCGCACCGCGCAGCCCCTCCCCCAGCAACAGCTGATCGCCACTCTGGATCGCCTGGGTCAGCAACAGGGGCGCCCCGGGATTGAGCCGCTGCAAATGCTCGCGCAATGCCGCCTGGGTTGCTTCGTCGACACAATCGGTCTTGCTCAGCAGCAAGCGATCCGCGGCCGCCACCTGGGCCAGCCACTCCGGGTGCAGGCGCTCCTGCAACGCCGCGTGGCTGGCGTCCACCAGGGTCACCAGCAGGCCGATGTGCACCCGCCCGCGCAATTGCGGATCGTTGTTCACCGTGGCCAGGATCGGCGCCGGGTCGGCCAGCCCGGTGGTTTCCAGCAGCACCCGGCGAAAGGCCGGAACCTCGCCCCGGCTACGCCGCGCCAGGAGCGCCAGCAGCGCCTCTTTCAGTTCGCCGCGAACCGAACAGCAGACACAGCCGCTGGGCAGCAGCACCGTGTCCGGCGCCACCTCCTGCACCAGCAAATGATCGATGCCGATATCGCCGAACTCGTTGATCAGCAGCGCCGTGTCCCCCAGGCTCTGGTCCTGCAACAGGCGGTTGAGCAAGGTGGTCTTGCCACTGCCGAGAAACCCGGTGATGACGTTAAGGGGCATGCTCATGGCTGTTGCTCCAGGTGCTTGAGGATCACAGGGTCGAGAGGATCGAGGGGCCGGCCGAGCATGGATTCGGCCAGGCTCCACAGCTGCTCCAGGCCGCTGGCCAGTTCCTGGCGGCCGGTAGCCCCCAGCAGCAGATAGGCCGAGCCCTGGAAGTCTTCGACCTTGAGCCGCAACGGCACCAGTACCCGGTTGATCGCGGCGATTCTGCGCAAGCGTTCGCGACGCCGGGGCAGTTCATCCCCCAGCGGATCGCTCCAGTGCACGTCTTCGCCCAGCAGCCCGCATAACCCGCACATGTTCAGCCCTCCTTCATGGCATGACGTCCCCGGAGTTCGGGCCCAGGGTCTGGCCGACGAACAGGTTGCCCCCCGGCTCGCTGGCCAGCAGCACTGCGGTGGGCGCCACTTCATCGGCCAGGCCGAAGCGCCCCAGGGGCAGCTCGGCGGCCTTGGCGGTTTTCCAGGCGCTGCTGATGCCAGACACCAGCGGCGTCTCGATCGGCCCCGGGGCGATGGCGTTGACCAGCACATTGTCCATGGCCACTTCCAGGGCCAGGGACTTGGTGAAGCCGATGACCCCGGCCTTGGCCGCGGCGTAGTGGGTCAGCTCGGCGCCGCCCTTGATTCCCAGCTGCGAGGCGACATTGATGATCCGCCCCCAACGCTGCGCCAGCATATGGGGCAAGGCCCGCTGGCTGGCGACGAAGACGCTGGTGAGATCGACCCGCAGCATGTCGTTCCACATCTCGATGGACAGATCGACGCAGCGCGCCTGGGTCAGCATGCCGGCGTTGTTCACCAGGATATCGATACCGCCAAAATGCTCGACACAGGCATCGACTCCGGCCTGGGCCCCTTCGACACTGCCGACATCGGCCACGCATTCGACGACTTCAGCGCCCAGCTCGCGGCAGGCTTGGGCGCTCTCGGCCAGGCGCGCGGGGTCGCGGTCAGCCAGCAGCAGGCGTGCTCCCGCCACCGCGTAGGCCCGGGCGATAGCGGCGCCGATACCGCTGCCGGCGCCGGTGATCACGGCGCGGCGGTTGTGCAGGTGTTGCATGGGACTTTCTCCTTCAAGGGTGTGCGGTTCGCTGGCCAGCCAGCTCCTACGGAGGCGGTGAGCCGCCTGCACGAGCCGGCTGGCTGGCGAAGGGGTTCAATCCGGCCAGCGCACCGTCAGGCCGCCATCGATGACGATGCTTTGCCCGGTGAGGTAGCTGGACTCCTCGCTGGTGAGAAAGCGCACCAGGGACGCCACTTCATCGGCCCGCCCGACCCGGCCCAGGGGGATGGCGCGGGCCGCCTTGGCCAGGCCTTCCGGGCCCAGGGAGTTCTGGCTGTCCAGCGACTGCGGGGTCTCGATCAACCCCGGGATCACCGCGTTGCAGCGAATGCCCCTGGCCGCCAGTTCCACCGCCAGCGAGCGGCACAACCCCGGCACCCCGGCCTTGGCCGCTGCATAGTGAGCGTGGTCCTGCCAGCCGTAGACGCCACCGGCAATCGACGAAATCGCCACCAGGGCACCGCCCTCACCCATGTGTTTGACCGCCGCGCGGAAGGTGCGCATGACCCCGGTCAGGTCCACATCGAGCATGGCGTTCCAGGCCGCGTCGGTCATGTCTAGCAAGGGTGCGCGGCGCAACAGGCCGGCATTGGCCACGGCGTAATCGAGGCGGCCAAAGTGCGCCACGGCCTGCTCGGCCAAGGCGTCCACCGAGGCGCTGTCGGTCACGTCCAGGGGCAGCATCAGGCAGTGCCCGCCCGCCTCGGCCACGAGGTCGCGGGTGGCTTGCGGGTCATGGGGGTCGGCGGGGAAATACCCGCCCACCACCGCCACACCGGCCCGTGCATAGGCCACGGCCAGGGCCTGGCCGATGCCGCTGGCGGCACCGGTGATCACGGCGACTTTTTGAGTCATGGATAACTTTCCTTATTGAACGGATTCAGGACGCACATGGCGCGCGGCGAACATCAGCGCACCGGAGAGGAAACAAGGCAGCGCGCCGAAATACAGCGCCGAGGTCTGCCAGTCGCCACCGGCGGACAGCACCTGGGTGGCGCCGAAACCCGCCACCACCGCGCCGATCGGCCCCATGGCGTGGATGATCGCGCCGCCGGTGGCGCGGATGCTGGTAGGGAAGCTTTCGCTGATGAAGAACAGCGCCGCCGAGTACGGGCCGATCAGGAAGAACAGGCCCAGGCTGTAGAGACCCACCACCATCGGCATGTTGCTCGGGCCGTAGAGCATGCCGGCGAACGACAGGCCGCCGAGCATCCAGCCCAGGCCGATGACATTGCGCCGGCCGATCTTGTCGCCCATCCAGCCGTGGCTCAG
Source organism: Pseudomonas protegens CHA0 (assembly GCF_000397205.1). Lineage (NCBI taxonomy): Bacteria > Pseudomonadati > Pseudomonadota > Gammaproteobacteria > Pseudomonadales > Pseudomonadaceae > Pseudomonas > Pseudomonas protegens. The sequence goes on along the minus strand of NC_021237.1, from coordinate 1,560,240 downwards.
GTAGCCGCAGTAGCCCACCAGGTTGGAGAGCACCAGGATGATCAGCGAGTTCTCGAAGGAGATGTGGTGCACGCTGACGATCACCGACGTGCCGAGCACGCTGAACACCTGGATCGCCGCCCAGTTGAGCAGGATCGCCGCGCCGATCACCAGGGTCGCGCGCCGCGCCGGGCCACGAAAGGCCGCAGCCAGGCCGGCCTTGCTGTGCTCGTCATAGTCCACGCCATAGGTCAGCGCCACCGCCTGGGCCTCGCTCACCGAACCACTTTTGCGCAGCTGGCTGATGCGCTGGTGGATCTGGAACTGCGGGCTCTCCTTGAGCTTGCGCGCCATCACCGCAATGACGATGGCCGGGATCGCAGCGAAGATGAAGCAGCCTTGCCAGCCGATGATCGGCAGCAGCACCGCGGTCAACCCGGCGGCGATCAGCGCCCCCACCGGCCAGCCACCCTGCACCAGGCTGTAGATGAAGCCCCGGCGCTTGGCCAGTTGCGGGTCGTCGGATGCCGCGTACAACTCGCTGAGGTAGGTGGCGTTCACCGTTTCCTCGGCATAGCCCAGGCCGCCCAGGGAGCGGATCAGGATCAGCGGCGACTTGCCCCAGGCGCCGCCGATGGCGGTCAGCGCCGAGCAGATGGCCGAGCCGCTGACGGTGAAAATGATGCCCATGCGCCGGCCCAGCTTGTCCACCAGCGGCCCGATGGCCAGGGCCACCACCGCGGTGCCCACCGCCACCCAGGTGGCGATCTCGGCCTGCTCGACCTCGCCCCAGCCGAAGTGCCGGCCGATCTCCGGCAGCAGGGTGCCAAACAGAATGAAGTCGTACACCGCAAACACCCAGGCGAAGAAGGCGATCCAGGTGGCGAAGCGCACTTGGGCCGGGGTCAACTGCTGGGGTTTCCAGCCAGTCAGGTCGAGCTTGTTATAGATAGACATCAGTCACGCCTCGATGAAGTGGCCGGGGTCAGCGGTTGCGCGGGTGGCGGCGGATAAAGTCGTCGGCGATCTCGTCGAAGGTGACGAAGCGCACGCCGGCATGGCTCTGGATGTGTTCGATCAGGCGTTCGAGCATCAACAGCACTTGCGGGCGGCCGGAGACGTCGGGGTGGATGGTCATGGTGAACACCGCGTGCTCATGCTCGCGGTAGACCCAGTCGAACTGGTCGCGCCACATTTCCTCCAGGTGCCGCGGGTTGACGAAACCGTGGCTGTTGGGCGCCTTCTTGATGAACATCATCGGCGGCAGGTCGTCCAGGTACCAGTTGGCCGGGATCTCCACCAGGTCGGTTTCCTGGCCCCGCACCAAAGGTTTCATCCAGGTGTCGGGGTGCTGGCTGTAGTCGATCTTGGTCCAGCTGTCGCCGACCCGCACGTAATAGGGATGGAAGTCGTTGTGCATCAGGCTGTGGTCGTACTTGATGCCCTTTTTCAGCAGCAGCTCATTGGTCACCTTGCTGAATTCCCACCAGGGCGCAACGTAGCCGGTGGGGCGCTTGCCGGTGACCCGGGTGATCAGCTCGATGGATTTGTCGAGGACGATCTCTTCCTGTTCCGGGGTCATGGCGATGGGGTTTTCGTGGCTGTAGCCGTGCACGCCGATCTCGTGGCCGGCCTCGGCAACCGCCTTCATCTGCTCGGGAAAGGTCTCCATGGAGTGGCCGGGAATGAACCAGGTGGTGCGCAGGCCATAACGCTCGAACAGCTTGAGCAGGCGCGGCGCGCCGACCTCGCCGGCGAACAGGCCGCGGGAGATGTCGTCCGGCGAATCCTCGCCGCCGTAGGAACCGAGCCAGCCGGCCACCGCGTCCACATCGACACCAAATGCACAGAGAATTTCTTTAGCCATGAGCGGCCTCCAGTGATTGCTTGTGGTTGAAAAAAATCGTCGGAGCTAGCGCGGCAACGCCGCCTCCAGCGCCAGGGCCGCATCCAGCAGTTGCCGGTCATGGCCCTGGGGCAGGCTCAGCAACAGCCCGGTGGGCAAGCCCTGGGCATCGCGGCCGCTGGGCAGGGCCACGCCGGGCATGTCGAGGAAACTGCCGGGCATGGTCAGGCGCAGGGTCGCCAGGTTGGTCCGGGCAAAGAGCTCTTCGTCCTGCTCCAGGGGCGCCAGGGGCGGCGCCACATGGGCCACGGTGGGGGTAATCAGCACCGCGCCGTCCAGTTCGTCCTGCACCTGTTGCTGCAACTGGCGCCGCGCCTGGTACAGCCGCAGCAACTGGCTGGCGGGCATCTGCCGGGCGCTTTCCAGGCGCCGTCGCACCCGCGGATCGAGCTGTTCGGCGTACTCGCTGTCGAGCAACGGCTGGTGCAGGGCGAAGGCTTCGGCGGCGCCGAGCCAGCCTTGTTCCTGGATCAGTTGCAGGGTGGCTTGCAGGCTGTGCAGCGGCCGTTGCTCCACCAGCGCCCCGGCCTGTTGCAGGCTTTCGATGACCACCAGCAGATTGGCCCGCACGGCGGCCTGGGTACGGCTGTCGTCAAGCACTTGCGAATCGACCCAGAAGCGTTGCCCGGCCAGGCTGCGGGGCGACGGCAATTGCCGGGGGTCGCCACCGCGCAACAGCCCGTCGATCAGCCAGGCATCGCGCACGCTGCGGGTCAGCGGCCCGAGGCTGTCGAGGCTTTCGGCCAGGGGAAACACCCCCTCGCGGTCATAGCGCAGGGAGGTGGCGCGGTAGCCCACCAGGCCATTGAAGGCTGCGGGAATGCGGATCGAACCGGCAGTGTCGGTGCCCATGGCGATCGGCACGATACCGGCCGCCACCGCCACCGCGGAACCTGCCGAGGAACCACCGGGAATCCGTGGCTGGGCATCACTGTGGGGGTTGATCGGAGTGCCGAAGTGCGGGTTCAGGCCGAGCCCGGAATAGGCGAACTCACTGAGGTTGGTCTTGCCCAGGCTGACCAGCCCGGCCCGGCACAGCTGCCGTACGCTGGGCGCATCCACCTTGGCCGGCGGCGCCTCGCGACGCACCTGGGCGGCGGCGGTGGTGATACTGCCGGCCAGGTCGAACAGGTCCTTCCAGGCCAGGGGCACGCCATCCAGCAGGCTCAGCGGCTGGCCGGCCCGCCAGCGGGCAGCCGCCGCCTCGGCCTCGCGCCGGGCCCGGGCCGGGCACAGGGAAATGAACACATGGGGCGTTGCCTCGGCCAACGCCAGGGCCTGCTCCAGAACCTGGACCGGATCGGTGCGGCCCGAGGCAAAGGCTTGCGCCATGGCCGTGGCGTCATTCAGCGAATCAGGGGGCATGGATCACTCCGCAAAAATCTAAAAATGTACTAAATATTAAAATGTACATTTTATACAGAGCAGATTCCGTGCCAGCTCAAAACGCAGGGAGCACCGCGTGCTTTCGGAAAATCCCCCAGATTCGCCTGTAATAGCGAGCCAGATTGGGCTACTGACAGAGATCGCGCGACGACCGACGGAGAAAATCCTCGCCCAAGGGTCTGCCATTGAAATAATGTATCTTTTATTAAAAAGTACATTTTGGTGCAGAAAGGTAACAACCCACCCAGGGCGGCCCCAGGACGGGGCAACCAAACGTGGCACTCAGTGACACTTGGCAACTGTGAGAGAATCCCCGGCCACCGCGGCCCGGCAACGGGCTCGTCACCCACCGGCAACAGCCCCTAGAGGAACCGATGAAAGCAGTGTCAGCAGAGGACCCGCGCACCGCATCGCGCTACGCCATGATCCGTCAGGTCTTGCGCGACGCCATCCTCCAGGGCACCGCCCTGCAGGGCCTGGTGCTGCTGGAAGCGCCCCTGGCGGAACTGTTCGGCACCAGCCGAGTGCCGGTGCGCAAGGCCCTCGATCTGTTGCACGGCGAAGGGCTGATCAGCCGTTTTGACGGCCGCGGCTACCTGATCAACCCCCAGGGCCTGGAGATCGAACCGCTGCGCCTGCCCCTGAGCCATGCCCACCTGGGGCTGGCCAGCGACGAAGAACTGGTGGACACCCGGCCCCTGGGGGAACGGATCTACGAAGAACTGGGCAGTGCCCTCTCCACCTGCATCGCCTTCGGTCACTTTCGCCTCGACGAACAGGCCGCAGCCGAGCACTACGGCGTCAGCCGCGCGGTGGTCCGCGAAGCACTGATGCGCCTGCGCGATCGCGGCCTGGTGGAAAAGGAACCCTACTCCCAATGGCTGGCCGGACCGCTGACCGCCCGGGAAGTCACCGAAGACTACGAACTGCGCGCCTGCCTGGAACCCGAAGCCCTGCGCCAGAGCGCGCCGGGCCTGGGCCGCGAACGCCTGGAACAGATGCTGGAACGGGTGACCCAGGCGCAACAGGCCGAGCACTGTGGGCTGGAGGCCCTGGAACGCCTGGAAGAAGACCTGCACCAGCAATGCCTGGGCGGCTTGCAGAACCGCAAGATGGCGGCGCTGATCCGTCAGGCCCAGAGCCCGATGATCATCAACCGGATCTTCTACCGCCTGCTGGGCATCGGCGCCGACCCGGCGATGCTCGCCGAGCACCGACTGATCCTCGAACTGCTGCTGCACGGTGCCTACGACGCTGCGGCCCTGAACCTCAGAGAACACCTGCAACGCGCCCGCCAGCGCATGTTGCAACGCCTCAAAGTGCTGTCGGTGCTCCCGGAACCGGAACTACCCGGCTTCCTCAGCAAAATCAGCTGAGCCCCGTAGCCGCTGCCGAGCCCGCGAGGCTGCGCAAAGGTCCGCAGGACCTTGCCTGGCGATCGCCTGCCAAACCTCCGGCGGCCCTCAGAACCCCGCGTCCCTGCGGGCCTTTCGCAGCCTGCGGCAGCGGCTACAGTGCGTTGCGCTTTACCAGGCTGAGGTCGGGGACGGTGCTGCGGCGCTGGCTCAGGTAGCGGGTGCAACTGACCCGCAGGAAGGAGGCGAAATTCACCACTTCGCCACGGTAATCCATGACCTCTTCATACAGCTTGGCGATCAGCTGGTTGGTGGTCATGCCGTCCACTTCGGCGATCTCGCTGAGGATGTCCCAGAACTGGTTTTCCAGGCGCAAGGTCGTGACCACGCCACAGATGCGCAACGAGCGAGAACGGGATTCGTAGAGAATCGGGTCGGCTTTGACGTACAGCTCGCACATGGCGTGGCCCTCGCTTACAGGGTGATTTTGGTGCCCAGCAGGCCCAGGAAACCGGCCAGCCAACTGGGATGCGCCGGCCAGGCCGGGGCGGTGGCCAGATTGCCTTGAACGTGGCCCTGCGTCACCGGGATATCGATATAGGTGCCCCCCGCCAGCCGAACTTCCGGGGCGCAGGCCGGGTAGGCGCTGCATTCGCGGCCTTCGAGGATGCCGGCCGCCGCCAGCAGTTGCGCGCCGTGGCACACCGCGGCAATCGGCTTGCCAGCCTGGTCGAATTCCCTGACCAGTTGCAGGACCTTTTCGTTCAGGCGCAGGTATTCCGGGGCACGGCCACCGGGGATCAGCAGGGCGTCGTAATCGCTGGACTTCACTTGGGCGAAATCGAAGTTCAGGGCAAACAGATGGCCCGGCTTTTCGCTGTAGGTCTGGTCGCCCTCGAAGTCGTGGATCGCCGTGCGCACGGTCTGCCCGGCGCTCTTGTCGGGACACACCGCATGCACGTTGTGACCGACCATCAGCAGGGCCTGGAACGGCACCATCACTTCGTAGTCTTCGACGTAATCGCCAACCAGCATGAGAATCTTTTTCGCGGCCATGGAGTGGACTCCTTTCAGTGAAAGACGGGGGCGCAAGGAGTATTCAAGGTAGCCCCAATCCACCGGCCCGGGTAATAACCCGGTACTACAGCGACAACTGTACGGACAACTCTGCACCCAGCTGTAGCACCAGGATCGCGCGGCTTTATGGCTAGATGCAGGCACCTGTGTCCCTGTACGAATTCTGGTAGCCATCATGTCCTCGCGCGAAAACACCGGCATGGCCCTCGGCCTGCTGGGTGTCATCATTTTCAGCCTGACCCTGCCCTTCACCCGGATAGTGGTGGAGCAGATGCACCCCTTGCTCAACGGCCTGGGCCGCGCGCTGTTCGCGGCGATCCCGGCGGCCTTGCTGCTGCTCTGGCGCCGGGAAAGATGGCCGACCTGGAAACAGGTCAAGGGCCTGAGCGTGGTGATTCTCGGGGTGATCCTCGGCTTTCCAGTGCTTTCGGCCTGGGCCATGCAGACCCTGCCCGCGTCCCACGGCGCGCTGGTCAATGGCCTGCAACCGCTGTGCGTGGCGCTGTATGCGGCGTGGCTGTCCCACGAGCGGCCGTCGAAGGCCTTCTGGGCTTGCGCCGCCCTGGGCAGTGCGCTGGTGCTGGGTTATGCGCTGCTCAGTGGCGCGGGCAGCATCCAGGCCGGTGATGTGCTGATGCTCGGGGCGATTGCCGTGGGCGGCCTGGGTTATGCCGAAGGGGGCCGGCTGGCGCGGGAGATGGGTGGCTGGCAGGTGATCTGCTGGGCTCTGGTGCTGTCCACGCCGCTGCTGATCGGACCGGTGTGGTACCTGGCGGCGCAGCACCAGGGGGCGATTTCCATGAGGACCTGGTGGGCCTTCGGCTACGTTGCGCTGTTCTCGCAGTTCCTGGGTTTTTTCGCCTGGTATGCCGGGCTGGCCATGGGCGGAATTGCTCGGGTGAGCCAGATCCAGCTACTGCAGATCTTCTTCACCATCGCCTTTTCCGCCCTGTTCTTCGATGAACAGGTGCAGCCCATTACCTGGGTGTTCGCGGTGGGCGTGATCCTTACCGTGGTCCTGGGGCGCAAGACCGCGGTGCGCCCGGCCACACCGCTGCCCACGCCGCCGGCCAGCCCTCAGCCGAGGTAACCGTCGGCCTTGAGCAGGGTTTCCAGGCAATGTTCGCTGATCTGGTAGAAGGCCTTGAGCTCTTCGATCCTGGCCAGCAACTGGCTGGGATCCTGCGGTTCGGCACGCTTGACCGCCAGAATCATCTTGTTCTTGTTGGTGTGCTCCAGGGAGATGAATTCAAAGACCTTGGTTTCATAACCGCAGGCTTCGAGGAACAGCGCCCGCAGGCTGTCGGTGACCATTTCCGCTTGCTGCCCCAGGTGCAGGCCGTATTGCAGCATCGGCTTGAGCAGCAGCGGGCTCTGGATCTGCTGGCGGATCTGCTTGTGGCAGCACGGCGAGCACATGATGATCGCCGCGCCGGAGCGGATACCGGTGTGGATCGCGTAGTCGGTGGCGATGTCGCAGGCGTGCAGGGCGATCATCACTTCCAGCTGGCTGGGGGCCACGCTGCGCACGTCACCGCACTTGAACACCAGGCCCGGGTGCTCCAGGCGCTGCGCGGCGGCGTTGCACAGGGTCACCATGTCTTCACGCAACTCGACGCCGGTGACTTCGCCCTCGGCCTTGAGGGTATTGCGCAGGTAGTCGTGGATGGCGAAGGTCAGGTAGCCCTTGCCGGAGCCGAAGTCCGCCACCCGCACCGGCTGGTCGAGCTTGATCGGCGAGCTGCCCAGGGCGTGGCTGAAGACCTCGATGAACTTGTTGATCTGCTTCCACTTGCGTGACATCGCCGGAATCAGCTCATGCTGCTTGTTGGTCACCCCCAGGTCGGCGAGAAACGGCCGGCTGAGGTCGAGGAAGCGGTTCTTCTCCCGGTTGTGCTCGGCGGACGGCGCATCGCGCTGGGTTTGCGGCTTGCCCTTGAACAGCGAACTCTTGCCCTTCTTGCTGTATTCGAGCTGTACCTCGTCGGTGAGGGTCAGCAGGTGGGCGTTCTTGAACGCAGCCGGCAGCAGCTCGGCGATGGCGGCGATGCCTTCGTCCAGGGAGAAGTTCTTGGTGATGTCCCGGGTCTTGTAGCGATAAACGAAGGACAGGCACGGCTGCTCCTTGACCGTCAGTTGCTTGATGATCAGGCGTTGCAGGTCCGCCTCCGGGCCCACGTGCTTGGCCAGTACCAGCTTGATAAAGGCGTTCTGCGTGAGGCTGGTGTCGAGCAGTTGCAGGAACTGGGCGTGATGATCCGGCGCGGGGCGGGCGGAAGGTGCGGTAACAGACATGGGGGCGGGAGCCTCGGGCGATGCGCGGTGTCGATCAGGGAATGGCGGGTATTTTAGGGAGCAAGCCCCGCCGGGGCACGAAGTTATTCACCCGACGGTAAAAAATCCTCGCCCGAGGGCGGTGCAAGGCTCAAGGAGCTGTTCGCCGGCGAGCCGGCTCCTACAAGAACAACACCGGTATCGCACCGCTGTAGGAGCTGGCTTGCCAGCGAAGGCGTCCCCAAGGGCGGTGCAAGGCTCACGGGCCTCTTCGCCGGCAAGCCGGCTCCTACACAGGTAGCACGCCATAGTCCCCAGCTGGGTGGGTCAGTTGAGCACCACCAGGCGGTTGGGCAATTCGTTGCGTACCTGGGTCAGGGGCACATGGGTCTTGAGCAACTCGCCGCTGGCTTCAATGCAATCAAGGAAGCCCTGCAGGGTCTGGCCTTGCCGGACCTGCTGGGTAAAGGCCTGGACAATCGCGTTCCAGTGCTTGTTGTCCAGGCGCCTGGAAATGCCTTCGTCCACCAGGATCTCCACATAGCGCTCGGCTTCGCTGACAAAGATCAGCACCCCGGTGCCGCCCACGGTGTGGTGCAGGTTCTGTTCGAGGAACTGGCGCCGGGCCAGGTTGGAAGCGCGCCAGTGACGCACCGATCGCGGAATCAGCCGGGTGGTGACCCGCGGCAGGCGGAACACCAGGCACAAGACGATAAAGGTCGCCCACTGCGCCAGCAGCAACAGGTGCATGTTCAGCCAGCCGGTGGCGTAATGCACCAGCCCCGGCACCACCAGCGCCAGCAGGCTGGCCCAGAGCAGCGGGATATAGGCGTAGTCGTCGGCCCGGGCGGCCAGCACCGTCACCAGTTCGGCGTCGGTCTGCTGTTCCACCCGGGCGATGGCTTCGGCCACCTGCCGTTGTTCGAATTCACTGAGTAATGCCATGTCGTTGGATTTCCGCTTTTTATTGTCAGTTACCAGCCGCCGGAGGAACCGCCGCCGCCAAAGCTGCCGCCGCCACCACTGAAGCCGCCCCCGCCGCCGGAGCCACCACCAAAACCGCCGAAGCCACCGCCTCCGCCACCGCCGCGCCCACTGGTGGTGGTGATCAAGCCGAGCGCCTGCGCCACCATGATCACCAGGATGAACAGCAGCACCAGGAAGATGAACAGCAACGGGTGACGCTGGACAAAGTCGTCCTGGCTGCTGCTATCACCGCTGTCATACACCGTGGTCGGCTCGTCCAGCGGCGTGCCGCCCAGCACCAGGAGCATGGCCGAGACCCCGTCGCTGATGCCCTTGCTGAACTGCCCGGTCTTGAACGCCGGGGTGATCACCTGGTTGATGATCACCGAGGCCTGGGCGTCGGTCAGACGATCCTCCAGGCCGTAGCCCACTTCGATGCGCAGCTTGCGCTCGTCCCGGGCGACGATCAGCAGCGCGCCGTTGTTCTTGTCCTTCTGGCCGATGCCCCAGTGGCGCCCCAACTGGTAGCCGTATTCCTCGATGCTGGCGCCTTGCAGGTCCGGCAGGGTTACCACCACCAGCTGTTCGCCGGTGGCCTGTTCGTGGGCTTGCAGTTGCCGGGTCAGCAGAGCGCTGGTGGTCGGCTCGATCATCTGCGCGTCGTCCACCACCCGCCCGCTCAGGGCCGGGAACTTCAGCTCGGCCTGGGCCGAGACCGCAAAGACCCAGAGCAACAGCACCAGGCCAATTTTATAGAGTCGCATCAGCACCTCGTCCTTAATGATTGTCCGCTTGTGCTACCAACTGCCGGACGCCCCGCCACCGCCAAAACTGCCACCGCCCCCACTGAAGCTGCCCGAGCTTGAACTGGAGCTGGAACTGCTGGAGTCGAACCAGTCGAACGCACTGCTGCTCGAACCGGTGTCGCGCTCGGCCCTGGTTTCGCGCCTGGCCGAATCGCCGCTGGCAACAACCGGCGAGTCATCGCCGCTGCGCCATTGGGTCAGGAACCCGAACAACGGTACACCGACGAACACCAGGTAGAACAACCTCTCGAACCACCACATCCACTCGATGTTCTGGTACCAGCTTTTCTCCACCGAGCGGTACACCAGCATCGGCCGGTCGGTGGACGACAGTACGTTCACGATGGACGTGGCCCCGGCAATGATCCCCGAGGAATACAGGTCGTCCTTGAAGTACGGAATGATCGAACCATCGATGATGAAGTGGGCCACCATGTCGTTGAGCCGCCCCTCCAGGCCGTAACCGACCTCGATCCGCACCTTGCGATCGTCCTTGGCCACCAGCAGCAGGACGCCGTTGTTCTTGTCCTTCCGGCCGATCCCCCAGTGCCGGCCCAACTGCAGGCCGAACTCCTCAATGCTATGGCCACCCAGGCTAGGCACCGTGGCCACCACGACCTGGTCGGTGGTGGTCTGCTCGAGCCGCTCCAGCATCTGCGCCAGGTAGACCTGCGCCGATGGCGTGAGCAACTGCGCGGTGTCCACCACCCGCCCGGTCAGCTTGGGAAACAGGCGTTCAATCGGTGCCGCTGTCGCAGTGGTCGGTGCGGGCTCGACCTGGACAGCGGGTTGCGACGAACGCAACGGCACCCCATCCGTGGGTGTGGGCCCGGGTGGTTGCGCCAGTACGGCGCCACCCACCAGCCAAAGCCACAGCAGCGCGCCTTGCAGCACGCGCCGCCCGGGGCTCATCAGAATTTAACTTGCGGCGCTTTGTCGGCGTCGGGGCTGGTGGCCTCGAAGGATTCACGCACCGGCATGTCGCTGTACATCAGGCTGTGCCACAGGCGGCCGGGGAAGGTACGGATCTCGGTGTTGTACTTCTGCACCGCCAGGATGAAGTCGCGACGGGCCACGGCGATGCGGTTCTCGGTGCCTTCAAGCTGGGATTGCAGGGCCAGGAAATTCTGGTTGGCCTTGAGGTCCGGGTAGCGCTCGGAGACCACCATCAGGCGGCTCAGGGCACCGCTCAACTGGTCCTGGGCCTGCTGGAACTGCTTGAGTTTTTCCGGGTTGTCCAGGGTGCTGGCGTCCACCTGGATCGAGGTGGCCTTGGCCCGCGCCTCGATCACCGCGGTGAGGGTCTGCTCTTCGTGCTTGGCGTAGCCCTTGACGGTTTCCACCAGGTTGGGGATCAGGTCGGCGCGGCGCTGGTACTGGTTCTGCACCTGGCCCCAGTCGGCCTTGACCTGCTCGTCCAGGGTCGGAATGTTGTTGATGCCGCAGCCGCTGAGCAGGCTGGTAAGCAGCAACAAGGCAGCGATGGGCCAGCTCGAACGCAGGCTTTGAGTGATGTTCATGGGTGAGGCTCCTTGCACAACCTGATTGAAATGAAGCTTTTGCCCGCTTTCACACATCCTGTGGGCAAAATCTGCCTGCGCCACTGGAATGCATCGGGCTGATGGGCTAAAAGATGCCCAGCGCGAAAAAGAGTTCAGAAATAAGGCGGTGTGAAAACGTCGCGAGTGAATGCAAGACAAGGCAAAAACAGGCGAGGAAGCGGAGTGTAGGAGGCTACATGAGCATTCCGAGCCTGTTTTTAACGCCGTATTGCCGAACGCAGCAGTTTTCACACCGCCTGAAGTGTGCGGGAATTATCTGAACAACAATAGTCGCTCCCTAAATTTTGGCTGTTCGACGCGTCACTCATGCGTCGGTCTTGAGCCCTTGAGAACAATATTCATGAAGAAGCTGTGTTTGCTGGGCCTGCTGGTCAGCCTGGCCAGTCACCCTGTATTGGCCGAAACTGCCCCGGTCCCCCTGGAAAACAAAGAAGCCTTTATCAGCGACCTGCTCAAGCGCATGACCCTGGAAGAGAAGATCGGCCAGCTGCGGCTGATCAGCATCGGCCCGGAAATGCCCCGCGAGCTGATTCGCAAGGAAATTGCCGCGGGCAATATCGGCGGCACCTTCAACTCCATCACCCGCCCGGAAAACCGGCCGATGCAGGACGCGGCCATGCGCAGCCGGCTGAAGATCCCGATGTTCTTCGCCTACGACGTGATCCACGGCCACCGGACCATCTTCCCCATCAGCCTGGCCCTGGCCTCCAGCTGGGACATGGATGCCATCGGCCGCTCCGGGCGCATTGCCGCCAAGGAAGCCAGCGCCGACAGCCTGGACATCACTTTTGCACCGATGGTCGATATCTCCCGCGATCCGCGCTGGGGCCGTACCTCCGAAGGCTTTGGCGAAGACACCTACCTGGTCTCGCGCATCGCCAAGGTCATGGTCAAGGCCTACCAGGGCCAGAGCCCGGCCCTGCCGGACAGCATCATGGCCAGCGTCAAGCACTTCGCCCTGTATGGCGCGGTGGAAGGCGGTCGCGACTACAACATCGTCGACATGAGCCCGGTGAAGATGTACCAGGACTACCTGCCGCCCTACCGCGCGGCAATCGACGCCGGCGCCGGCGGGGTGATGGTGGCCCTGAACTCGATCAACGGCGTGCCCGCCACCTCCAACACCTGGCTGATGAACGACCTGCTGCGCAAGGAATGGGGCTTCAAGGGCCTGGCGGTGAGCGACCACGGGGCGATCATCGAACTGATCCGCCATGGCGTCGCCAAGGACGGACGTGAAGCGGCCAAACTGGCGATCAAGGCCGGCATCGACATGAGCATGAACGATTCGCTGTACGGCAAGGAGCTGCCGGGGCTGCTCAAGTCCGGCGAGATCGAACAGAAGGACATCGACAACGCCGTGCGTGAAGTGCTGGCCGCCAAGTACGACATGGGCCTGTTCAAGGACCCGTACGTGCGCATCGGCAAGGCCGAGGACGACCCCGCCGACACCAACGCCGAAAGCCGCCTGCACCGCAGCGACGCCCGGGATATCGCGCGGCGCAGCCTGGTGCTGCTGAAGAACCAGAACGACACCCTGCCACTGCAGAAAACCGCCAAGATCGCCCTTGTAGGCCCGCTGGCCAAGGCGCCGATCGACATGATGGGCAGTTGGGCCGCCGCCGGGGTGCCGGCGCAATCGGTGACCCTGTACGACGGCATGCGCAATGTACTGGGAGACAAGGCCCAACTGGTGTACGCCCGGGGCTCCAACATCACCGCCGACAAGAAGGTGGTGGACTACCTGAACTTCCTCAACTTCGATGCCCCGGAAGTGGTGGACGACCCGCGCCCGGCGCAGCAGATGATCGACGAAGCGGTGAAGGCCGCCCGGCAATCGGATGTGATCGTGGCCGCGGTGGGTGAATCCCGGGGCATGTCCCACGAATCCTCGAGCCGCACCGACCTGCACATTCCTGCCAGCCAGCGCGACCTGATCAAGGCCCTCAAGGCCACCGGCAAGCCACTGGTGCTGGTGCTGATGAATGGCCGGCCGCTGTCGCTGCTGGAAGAAAACCAGCAGGCCGATGCGATCCTGGAAACCTGGTTCAGCGGCACCGAAGGTGGCAACGCCATCGCCGACGTGCTGTTCGGCGACTACAACCCGTCGGGCAAGCTGCCGATCACCTTCCCCCGCTCCGTGGGGCAGATCCCCACCTACTACAACCACCTGACCATCGGCCGGCCGTTCACCCCGGGCAAGCCGGGCAACTACACCTCGCAGTACTTCGACGACACCACCGGCCCGCTGTTCCCGTTCGGCTATGGCCTGAGCTACACCAGCTTCAGCCTGTCGGACATGGCCCTGTCCTCCACCACCCTGAACAAGAGCGGCAAGCTCGACGCCAGCGTGACGGTGAAGAACACCGGCAAGCGTGACGGCGAAACCGTGGTGCAGCTGTACATCCAGGACGTGGCCGGCTCGATGATCCGCCCGATCAAGGAATTGAAGAACTTCCAGAAAGTCATGCTCAAGGCAGGTGAAGAGAAAGCCATTCACTTCACCATCACCGAGGACGACCTGAAGTTCTACAACGCGCAGCTCAAGTACGCCGCAGAGCCGGGCGACTTCAATGTGCAGATCGGCCTGGATTCCCAGGACGTCAAGCAACAGAGCTTCGAACTGCTCTGAGCCTGCCAGCGGCCGGCGCAGGACCTGCGCCGGCCGACTCCTTCTGTAATCCCCACAATCGCTGCAATATCTGTAGCCGCTGCCGAGCCTGCGAGGCTGCGCAAAGGTCCGCAGGACCGTGCTTGTCGATCTCCCGCCAAACCTCCATCGGACTCACGACCGCCGCGACCGCTTCGCGCTCGTTCGCAGCCTGCGGCAGCGGCCACAGCCAGCCGTGTCAGCCGTGACAGTCAGCCACGTGAGTCAGCCGCGCCGATCCAGCAGGTTGACCACCAGACGGTCGACCCAACCCCAGATCCGCTGCTTGATCCGCCGCCACAGCGGTCGCTTGCGCCACACCGCCAGGCTGACTTCCTCGCTCTGGGCAAAGTCGGCGTCAAAACTCGCCACCACTGCCTGGGTCAACGCAGGGTCCAGGGCTTCCAGATTGGCTTCCAGGTTGAAGCGCAGGTTCCAGTGGTCGAAGTTGCACGAGCCCACGCTCACCCAGTCGTCCACCAGTGCCATCTTCAGGTGCAGGAAACGCGGCTGGTACTCGAAAATCCGCACCCCGGCCTTGAGCAGGCGCGGGTAGTAGCGGTGCCCGGCATAGCGCACCGCCGGGTGGTCGGTGCGCGGCCCGGTCAGCAGCAGGCGTACGTCGAGGCCCCGGGCCGCCGCCTTGCGCAACGAACGGCGCACCGACCAGGTGGGCAGAAAATACGGGGTCGCCAGCCAGATGCGCCGCTGCCCGCTGCTCAGGGCCCGGATCAGCGAATGCAGGATGTCGCGGTGTTGGCGGGCGTCGGCGTAGGCCACCCGGCCCATGCCCTCGCCGGTATCGGGCAGGCGCGGCAGGCGTGGCAGGCCGAAATCGGCACCGGGCTTCCAGGCCCCGCGATACAGGTTGGCGCTCCATTGCCGGTCGAACAGTTGCTGCCAGTCGCTGACCATGGGGCCGGCAATCTCCACCATCACCTCATGCCAGTCGCAGCTGTTGTCCTCGGGCTTCCAGAACTCATCGGTGACTCCGGTGCCGCCCACCACCGCCAGGGCCTGGTCCACCAGCAGCAGCTTGCGATGATCGCGGTACAGGTTGAGAAAGCCCTGGCGCCATTTCAGCCGGTTGTAGAAGCGCAGCTCGACACCGGCCTCGGTCAGGCTGCGGCGCAGGGCCTGGGTAAAGGCCAGGCTGCCGTAGTCGTCGAACAGGCAGCGCACCCGCACCCCGCGCTGCGCTGCCTGCACCAGGGCCTGGACCATGGCCTCGGCGCAGGTCCCGGCTTCCACCAGGTACAGTTCCAGTTCCACCTGGTGCTGGGCGCGGGCAATGGCCACCAGCATCCGCGGGAAGAACTGCGGGCCGTCGATCAGCAACTCGAAGCGGTTGCCTTCGCGCCAGGGGAACACCGCTGCGCGCATGTCAGCGCGCCGTGAAGATCAGCACCGCACCCACCGGCACCGAGAAACTGATGGCCGACAACCCGGCCATCTTGCGCAGGCTGTCGAGGCCGGGGGCCAGGTTGAAGTCCTCGGCGTTAAGCACCAGAGGCTCCAGGGTCACCACCTGGAAGCGCCGGTCATCCAGGCGGGTGGCCAGCAGTTCGGCGTTGTAGGTGTGTTCCTGGCCGTGCAGGGCGACGGTGACCGGCAGCAGCAATTCGATCTGTGCGCCGGGGGCCAGGTCGTTGATCGGTCGCAGGTTGATCTGTGCACTGATCCGCGCCTCGGGAAACTGGGCGATCTGGAACAGTTCCTGGCGCATGCGCTCATCGCGCAAGGGAATCCCGCTGCTCACCGACTCCAGTTCGATCTGCAACTGCGCCTGGCCCTTGCCATCGACCTTGCCATGCAGCACCAGAAAGCGCTGGACCTCGGAAACACTGGCGTTCTTGGTGGTGACGAAGGACACGCGGGAAGATTCGTTGTCCAGGTACCAGTTGGCCTGGGCCGGCAGGGCCAGTACCCCGAGCAGGCTGAAAAGAAGGCGGATCGGCGTACGCATGCAAGCTCCCATGTACAGAAGGCGCCACCTTAACCGCCCGCCAGAAGGCTGGCAAACGTCACGGCAGGCGGCGCAGTAGAGCTAGAAGCGGTAGGTATAGTTCAGGTAGAAGCGTTCGGCGCTATGGCTGATGATGCCTGCCGGTCCTCCGGAGAGGCTCTGGCGCTGGATGCCGTCGGGCTCCCCGTGGGTACGAAAGCGCCCGTGCAGCCAGGCGACATCGAGCCCATCGAACCAGCCGTCGAAGGCATAGCGCAGCACGCTCTGAAATTCCCGGCGGGAAAAACCTGCGTAGCCTTTGGCGTGATTGGAGGCAGCGTAGTGCATATCCAACTTCAGCCGCGGCAAGCCGAAGTCGGCGAAATCCATGCCTCCCAGCAGCTTGAACATCTCCTCGTCCTGCAGGCCGAAGTAGTAGAACAGCTTGCCGCTGCTGTTCCAGGTGCCGTTGTCCTGGGCGAAGAAGGTGCGGTCATAGTCGTCACCCCAGACCTTGTTCCAGGTCAGCCCGGCGTAGTAGCGGCTGAACCGGTACTTGAACAGCAGATCCAGATGCCGAGCATCGTGAGAGCGCTCCGCCTCATACAGGCCGCGCACGCCGGAATACTCGAAGCGCTTGCCGGCATCCTGTTGGCGCCCCCAGATGGCATACACATCGATGCCGCGCTCGGGGGCCAGTTCGAAACTGTGGGTCAGTTTCACCGAGGACGCGCGCAGGTAGTCCCGGGCCACGCCGTATTCAAGCTGCAGGTTGCTGCCACCAGGCAACACATGACCCAGGGCATAGAGCCGCAGGTCATCGATCCTCTGCCCTCGATAGTTGCGCAGGTCCTGGCTCCAGCCCGAGTCGTTGCGCGGGCTGAAACCGTCGATGCGGCTGAAGTTCAGGCTCAGCGCGCCACGCTCGTAGCTCAGGTCCTGGCCCAGGGTGGCCGCCGGCAGGATGCGCGAATAGCGATCGTCGCGGTAAAGCTGGTATTGCCGGCTTTTTTTCCCCACTCCGGCGCTGAAGGTTCCGGCTTCATCCACCCAGCGCCCACGCAGGTACAGCTCGAGTGGCTTGGCGATGCCATGGGGCTGCTGCACGCTGCGGTCGGCTCGCAGGTTGCTGATGTTGTTGGCGTCTCGCCCTACGTGCAAGGCATCGGCCAGGCCATAGCTGTAGTCGAGCCCCAGCACCTCGCGGTACCAGCCGGAACTGAAGCTGAACTGGGTGGCCTGTACCCATTCATCCCGGGTCGGACCGAACCCTCCCCCGTCGTTTTCCTTCCAGTAGGACTGGCTGTAACGCAAGGACCTGCGGCTGTCCTCGAAAAAGCCCTCGGCCAAGGCCCCACCGGCCACCAGACAACACAACAACCCGCTCAGATAACGTTGCTCAGCCCGCATGAGATCACCTGTTCTTATTATTGGAATTGGCGTCATGGCCGCCGAAGGCGGACCAGGCTTCATTCTCGGAGCAGCGGGGCAAAGGGCAATGGGCACTGGTTCCGCAGAATGGAACCCGGTGTCTGAGGAGAGCGTTGTCCGGGCAGCACGATCAGGGCAGCCGGAAGGCCCGAGCGGGAGGTTTCAGGCGATGTCTTTCTGCACCTGCTCGACGGTTTCCGCCAGTAGCCACAGGTGGCGGTTGCGCACCTGTTCGACACAGGCCAGGTCCCGCGGCCAGTGCAGGGCGATACTGCCGATCACCCGGCCTTCGGCCTGCAGCGGCAAGGCCACGGCGCGGATCAGGAACGGCAGGCGCACCGGGTATTCCCAGTGCCCTTCGGTGCGCTGGCCGAACCCCAGGTGCTGGGATTCCAGGCACTGTTGCCGGGCTTCGGCCGGCACCTGCTCCTGCTCGGCCAGACGCTCGACTTCTGCACTGGCCAGGGCCCCCAGGCAGGCCTTGCCCATGGCCGAATGAAACAGGCTGGCATGCTGGCCGACAATCCGGCTGTTGCTCGGGTAGCGCTTGCGCAATACCTCGGGCACCGCACTTTCCAGGACCTCCAGGCTCTCGCCGTCGAAGCTCGACAGGTCGGTGACCAACCCGGTACGTGCACTCAATTCCAGCAACCAGGGCGCCGCCTGCTCCACCATCTGGCGCTTGAAGCGCTGCCGGCTGTCACCGAACAGGCTCCGGGCGCTCAGGCGGTAGCGCCGGTCACTCAGGCCTCGATAGATCCAGCCCTGTTCCTGCAGGGTCAGCAGCATGCGCGATACCGTGGCCTTGGCCAGGCCCGTCAGGTAGTGCAGCTCCTCCAGGCCCAGGGCCTGGTGCTGGCCGATCAGCTCGACAATGGCCAGGGCCCGCTCCACAGAGCGCACGCTGCCGGTTTCTACCTTGCTGGCCATAGTCCGAGCTCCCTGACTGAGGAAAAGGTTTTACCCAGCAAGATGCGGGCCTGCGGACCTTGGCGACCACACCCCTTTGATTACCGCAGGTTGCCCTGCGGCCGCTGCCGCACCCACTGCGTCAGCTGCTCATGGGCGTAAGCCAATTGCAGCACGGCGTGGTCGGCCTGGGCCGGACCGATGATCTGCAGCCCCATGGGCAAACCGGCCAGGTTGAAACCCACCGGAATGCTGATACTGGGCAAGCCGGCCAGGGTCGGGCCGATCACCACTTCCATCCAGCGGTGGTAAGTGTCCATTTCCTGCCCATCGATCTGCCGCGGCCAGGCTTGCCGTGCATCGAAAGGGAACACTTGGGCGGTGGGCAGCAGCAGGAAATCGTAACGCTCGAACAGGCGCTGCAACGCGCGATACCAGTCGCTGCGGCTCTGGGAAGCGCGATACACATCCGCCGCGCTCAGCTTCGCCGCGCCCTCCACTTCCCAGCACGCTTCCGGCTTGAGCCAGCGGCGCTTGTCCGGGTCGTCGTACAGCGCCCCCAGGGAGCCCTGGACCAGCCAGTGGCGGTGTACCAGCCAGCAATCCCAAAGCTGGGCCAGGGAAAAGTCCGGCTGGCAGCTTTCCACCTCGCAGCCCAGGCTGGCGAAATCCCCGAGGGCCTTTTCGCACAGGCCCAGTACGCCCTGCTCCATGGCCAGGTAGCCGTTGTAGTCCCCCAGCCAGCCCAGGCGCAGGCCCTTCACATTTCGTTGCAGCGCCGCCTCCGGTTGCGCCGATAGGTCCTTCAGCGACAGAGGCGCCCGGGCGTCAAACCCGGCCTGGGTACCCAACAGCCGCGCCACGTCGGCCACCGTGCGCCCCATGGGACCTTCGGTGGCCAACTGCTGCACGAACAGTTCCGGAGTCGGGCCGAACGGCACCCGGCCCTGGGAGGGGCGCATGCCGAACACGTTGTTGAAGGCTGCGGGGTTGCGCAACGAGCCCATCATGTCGCTACCGTCGGCCACCGGCAGCATGCGCAGGGCCAGAGCCACCGCGGCGCCGCCGCTGCTGCCGCCGGCACACAGGGTGCTGTCGTAGGCGTTGCCCGTGGTGCCGAACAGCTGGTTGTAGGTATGGGAGCCCAGGCCAAACTCGGGCACGTTGCTCTTGCCGACGATGATCGCGCCACTGGCCCGGACCCGCGCCACGCTGATGGCATCCTCCTGGGGCACATGCTCGGCAAACAGCGGCGAACCCATGCTGGTGGTCATCCCGGCGGTGGCCGCCAGGTCCTTGATCGCCTGGGGCATGCCGTGCATCCAGCCCATGGACTGGCCCTGGGCCAACTGCCGGTCTCGCTCGTCGGCCTGCTCCAGCAGGGCCTCGGGGTCCCCCAGCGAGACCAGGGCATTGACCAGTGGATTGCAGCGCTCGATCTGCGCCAGGTAGGCCTGCATCACTTCGCGGCAGGACAGCTCGCGGGCATGGATGGCCCGGGACAGCGCCAGGGCATCCAGGTCGACAATCGACGCATTGATCGATGGTTCTGCGGGGTTGATCAAGACTCACCTCCCAGGGTCACGGCATCGGGTTTTTCGTCTCTGACCGCGTCATACATGCAGTAGGTACCCAGCAGGCTGAGGACCGAGGTCAGCAGGACATAGAAGGCTGGCGCCACCGGCGTGGCCATGACCTTGCTCAGCCAGGTCACGATCAACGGCGCAAAGCCACCGAACAGCATGACCGTGACGTTATACGCCACCGACACTCCGGTGGAGCGCACCTCGATGGGAAACTGCTCGGCCAGGGCCGTGGGGCCGGGGCCGAAGAAACCGCCGATGGCCCCGCAAAGCAGCATCTGCATCACCAGCAGGCGCTCGATGGACGGCGCCGCAGCGACCCACACATACAAGGGATAGACCATGACAAAAAACGCCAGGGTGAACGCCATCAGCACTGGACGTCGCCCAATGCGATCCGACAAGGCCCCGGCAAAGGGAATCACCAGGGTCATCAGGGCCACGGCGAACATCTGCACCAACAGCACCTGATCCAGGGGCAGGCCGAGGTTGGTGTGGGCAAAGGTCGGCATGTTCACCAGCACCACATAAAAGGACACGGTGCCCCCGCAGCACATGCACATGGACACCAGGATCGCTCGGCGATAGGCCGATACCACCTGCCACAACCCGGGCCCTTTGCCACGCACCTGCTTGCGTGCCTCGACAAAGGCTTGCGGCTCTTCCATGTACTTGCGGATCCACAGCCCCACCGGACCGATCAGCAGGCCGATCACGAATGGCAGGCGCCAGCCCCAGAGTTCCAGGGTCTGGGGCGAAAAGAAATGGGTCACCGCCGCCACCATCGCCGCCCCGCTGAATACCGCCAGGCACTGCCCCACCAACTGCCAGGAGCCGTAAAGGCCCTTGCGGTGGGGCGGCGCACTCTCCACCAGGTAGGCCGTGGCGCTGGCGTACTCGCCACCGGTGGCAAAGCCCTGGAGCATGCGTGCCACCACGATCAGCAGCGGCGCTCCGATACCGATGGCCGCATAGTTGGGGGCGAACACGATCATCGCGATGGCCAGGGTCATCAGTTGGATGATCACCAGCATCGCCGCCTTGCGGCCCCTGCGATCGGAATAGATCCCCAGCAGCACACCGCCCACCGGGCGCATGAAGAAACCCACGCCGAAGGTGGCCAGGGCCATCAGCAGCGAGGTGTATTCGTCTTCCGCGGGAAAGAACTGGCGAGCGATGAAGCTGGCGAGAAAGCCGTAGACGATGAAGTCGTACCATTCCAGGGCGTTGCCGACCACGGCGGCAACCACCTGCCGGGTCCTGGAAACAGAGGGAGTCGAGACGCTCATGGGATGTTCCTTGGAGACTTTTGAGCCTTCTGGCGGGCTCGCTAAAGTGCCGGGCGCCTACAACACGCCCGGGGCAGTCAGGGACACAGGAACAGGAAGGGTCAGGACGGTTTGAGCCAGCTTTCCGCCAGGGCACCCCAATAGGCCGCGCCGGTGAGGAGGATGTCGTCGTTGAAGTCGTAACCCGGGTTATGCACCATCGGCTGGGCCACGCCGTTGCCGATGAACAGGTAGCTGCCCGGGCAGCGCTGCAGCATCCAGCCGAAGTCTTCGCTGCCCATCAGCTTCGGCGTATTGCCGTTGACCGCCTCGGCCCCCACCAGCTCGACACCGATCTTGCGGGCGAACTCGGTTTCCTCCGGGCTGTTGACCAGCACCGGATAGGCCGGGCGATGCTCGATGCTGACCGAGCAACCGAAACTCTCGGCCTGGCTGCGGATAATGGCCTTGACCCGCTCCAGCATCTGCTCGCGCACCGGTGCGTTGAGGGCCCGCAGGCTCAGGCGCAGCAGGGCCTGCTGGGGAATGACGTTGGCCGCCTCGCCCGCTTGCAGGGCCCCGACGGTGACCACCGCGGCTTCCTGGGCATCGATGTTGCGCGCTACCACTGTCTGCAAGGCCATGACCATGCTCGCCGCTGCCACCAGCGGGTCTACCGTCAGGTGCGGCATGGAGCCATGGCCGCCGACGCCTTCGACTATCACGTTGAGCAGGTCCTGGGAGGCCATCATCGGCCCCTCGCGAAAGCCCAGGTGCCCGGCCGGCAGCCCTGGCATGTTGTGCAGGCCAAACAGGGCATCACAGGGGAAACGCTCCAGCAGGCCGTCGGCAAGCATGGCCTCGGCGCCACCCTGGCCCTCCTCCGCCGGCTGGAAGATCAGGTTCAGGGTGCCGTCGAACTGCCGGGTGGCCGCCAGGTAACGGGCCGCCCCGAGAAGTAGGGTGGTGTGGCCATCATGCCCGCAGGCGTGCATGCAACCGCTGTAGCGGCTGCTGTAGGGCACCCCGGTGTTCTCGATGATCGGCAGGGCGTCCATGTCGGCCCGCAGGCCCAGGGTGCGGGGGCTGCTGCCGTTGCGCAGCACCCCTACGACGCCGGTCCGGCCCACGCCGGTGTGCACTTCATAACCCCACTCTTCAAGGCTGCGGGCCACCAGCGCCGCGGTGCGGTTTTCCTCGAAACCCAGCTCGGGGTGGGCGTGAATGTCCTGGCGGATGGCCCGCAGGTCGCTGGCGACATCGTTGAGCCAGGCAAGAATGTGCTGGTGTCGGGTCATGGCGTATCTCCTCTGGGCCGGGTGGGTTCCCGTTCTTTTTTTCGGAGCGCTGCACGAGGGCCAGGGCGTGCTCGAAGCTCTGCGTCAGATAACCGCGAGCCGGGGCACAGGACAATCAAATGTGGTTCCACTGGATGGAACACAAAGCTGCCGCCATCGTTTCGACCCCGGTCAGGGGTCCAGGCGGCAACCTTCACGGGCACTGCGCCAGACCGCGCTATGGGTGCGCCCCAGCGCGCTGGCGGTGACACGACGGGGCTGCGGCTCATCGAGAAAAGCGCTGGTGGGCAGGTACTGGCGCACGTAGGCGCGGCAGTAGTCGGCAGGTTGTTGCATGACGTAACGGCAGGAGCAGTACTCCTTGGCGGTGTAGGCCCCGAGGATGTCCGGGAAGGCCTGCAACGCCACCCGCTGCTGCCAGCCCCAGCCCAGCAGCAGGAGCAGCCCGAGCGCCAGCAGGCTGAGCAGCGGACGCCGACGGATCAAGGGCCAGGGCTTCATGGCTGCTCCGGCGTGGCGAAGGCGGCCAGCACCCGCTTGAGCAGTTCATTGTGCTGGTAGCTGCCGTCACGGTCGTCGCCATAGCGCACGATCACCAGGCGCTGCGCCGGCAGCACATACAGCGCCTGGCCCCAGTGTCCCAGCGCGGCGTAGGTATCGGCGGGGGCATCCGGCCAGGGCCTTGGCGCCCCGTCCACCTCGCGGTTGAGCCACCAGTGCCCGCCCGCCACGGCCACGTCCTGGTTGGCCCGATAGCCACGAAAGGGCGTGCGGCAGAATTCGACCCAGGCCTTGGGCAGCAATTGCCGGTCGCGCCAACGGCCATCGCGCTGCATCAGCAGGCCAATGCGAGCCAGATCGCGGGCCGTCAGGTAGAGGTACGAGGAAGCGACGAAAGTGCCAGCAGCATCCCGCTCCCACACCGCCTGGGTGATGCCCAGGGGTTCGAACAGGGCACGCCAGGGATAGTCCGCATACTGCCCCTCCCCCACCATGCCCCGCAGGCTGGCCGCCAGCAGGTTGCTGTCGCCGCTGGAATAGCGAAACACCTGGCCCGGCGGGCCGGAGGCGGCCTGTTGCGCGGTGAAGGCGGCCATGTCCCGGTGCCCGCGGGTGTAGAGCATGGCCACCACCGAAGAGTTGAGAGGGGCGTATTCATAGTCTTCCTGCCAATCCAGGCCCGAGGCCCAGTGCAGCAGGTCCGCCAGGGTGATGTCGGGATGGGCCTCGAGCGGCGGGTAGAACTTCGCCGCCGGGTCCTGCAACTGGAACCGCCCCTCGCCAAAGGCCACCCCCAGCAGCACCGCCAGCAGGCTCTTGCTGGCAGACCAGGCGAGATGGGGCGTCTGTGGCCCGGTTGCCCCGGCGTAGCGCTCGTAGAGCAGTCGACCGTCGCGGATCACCAACAAGGCGTCGGTGCGAATGCCCTGGCGGGACTCATCGTCCCGGGGCACAAAGGCGTAATACTCCAGGGCCTGCAGCGCCGGGCCGCTGGCTGGCGTGCCCTGGCTCCATTGCAGCGCCGGCCACTCCTCGGCCCGGGCCGGCAGGCTGAGTAATAGAAGCAGGGCCAGCAGCAACCAAGCTTTGGGCATGAAGGACACTCGAGAGCCGTCTGGGGCCGAGCCTATTGCGGGCACATGACCGTTTCGCGACAACCTTCGCCGGCAAGCCGGCTCCTACAGGGTTGGCCGAATATTCGATAGGGCGCGAGAACCGCTTCTTGTAGGAGCTGGCTTGCCAGCGAATGCGGTTTCGGAGACTGCACACTCCTCGCGGCAAGCCGGCTCCTACAGGGAGGCCAGGGCCTTGGCCAGGCGCTGTGCGCGAGCGCTGGCGGCGAGGTCCAGCAGGGCCTGGTCGCGGGTCCATTGCTCGCGCCAGAGCTGTGGCCCCTGGGCGAAGGCAATGCCGATCTCGGGTTTCAGCGCCTCGAACTGCACGAACAGGCCCGCCAGCAGAATGTGCCCGCTGCTCAGCGCCGGGTTCTGCCGGCTGGCTTCGGCACAGCCGGCCAGCAAGCCCAGCAGTTGCAACTGCAAAGGCTGCGGCCAGCCGCTGTCCTGCCCCACGCCATACAGCCAGGCCAGCATGGCGCTCAGGACATAGATGTCTTCCAGGGTGCGGAACGGCTTGACGTAGGCATCCCAGCCGTCGCCGGCGAGCAACTCGCAGGCGGCGTTGTCCAGCTCCAGGCAGCCGTGGCTGATCTCCGGCATCAGGGCAATGGCAGGCAAGGTCTGGACCTTGACCCCGGGCTCGCCGGGATAGACCACCGTCAGGCGCAGGGCTGCGCGCTCCCCCGGGGCTTCGCAGCGAGCCGCCACCAGCAGCCAGTCGGCGGCATCGCCGGCAGTGACGAAATCCTTGCGCCCGTGCAGGCGCAGATCCTCCAGGCGGGTCTGCATGTCCGCCGGGCGCAGGCTGCGGCGTTCGGTCGCGCACAAAGCCCCCAGACTGGACGGCGCGCTGGGCCACAACATGCGCAATGCCGCCTGGTAGCCCACCAGGAAGGCCAGCCCCGGGGTGGCCATCAAGCGCCCGCCGCGCACCGCCAGTTCGAAGGGCGTGACGTTGCCCAGGTGCGCCAGCAAAGCCCCGTAGCCCTCGGCCAGGTCGGGGTTGGCGGGCAATCGTTCACGGCTCTCGAGCAGGGCTTGCCAGGGCATTCGAAGGTCCTCAGGGGCTGTCATATAAGCATCACCAAAGCTTCATGGCGATGACACCGGGGCTACATAGCCTGACTTTGCACAACAAAGTCGATTGGCTGCAACCCAAGGCGGGTCAGTAGCCCGCACGGAGATTCACGATGACTCAGATCGCCCGCATCAGCGACACCGGCACTGAACGCCGCCTGCAAGCCGAACGCCTGATCGGCGCGAAGGCTCTGCAAGAAGCCCAGGCCCTGCGTTTCAACGTCTTCAGTGGCGAGTTCAACGCCAAGCTCAAGGGCGCGGAACTGGGTCTGGACATGGATGACTATGACGTTCATTGCAGCCACATCGGTGTGCGCGACCTGAACACCGGGCGCCTGGTGGCCACCACCCGCCTGCTGGACCACCAGGCCGCCAGCAGCCTGGGGCGTTTCTACAGCGAAGAAGAATTCAGCCTGCACGGCCTGGTGCAGCTCAAAGGGCCGATCCTGGAGATCGGCCGCACCTGCGTCGACCCGGCCTACCGCAACGGCGGCACCATCGCCGTGCTCTGGGGCGAACTGGCGGAAGTGCTCAATCAGGGTGGCTACAGCTACCTCATGGGCTGCGCCAGCATTCCCATGCAGGACGGCGGCGTGCAGGCCCAGGCGATCATGCAGCGCCTGCGCGAGCGCTACCTGTGCACCGAGCACCTGCGGGCCGAGCCGAAGAACCCGCTGCCGAGCCTGGACATTCCGTCCAATGTGATCGCCGAGATGCCGCCCCTGCTCAAGGCCTACATGCGCCTGGGCGCGAAGATCTGCGGCGAGCCGTGCTGGGACGAGGATTTCCAGGTCGCCGATGTGTTCATCCTGCTCAAGCGCGACGAGCTGTGCCCGCGCTACGCCCGGCACTTCAAGGCGGCGGTCTGATGCGCCGGCTGCGGGTCTACGGGCGCATCGCCCGAGTGCTGCTGGTGGTGGCGCTGGGCCTGAGCATGGCCAGTATCTTCGGTTTGCTGGAACGCTTGGGGGTCGCCAACTCCATGGTCCGGCGCCAGCGCTGGTCGCGCTTCTTCATGGCACGCTTGAGCAATGCCCTGCCCTTTCAGGTCTCGGTGCATGGCGAGCTGCCCCGCCAACCGATGCTCTGGATCAGCAACCATGTGTCCTGGACCGATATCCCGCTGCTGGGCATGCTGACGCCGCTGTCCTTCCTGTCCAAGGCAGAAGTGCGCACCTGGCCGGTGGCCGGTTGGCTGGCCGCCAAGGCCGGCAGCCTGTTCATCCGCCGCGGCGCCGGTGACAGCCAGTTGATCCGCAAGCAGATGACCCGGCATTTGCAGGAGCAGCACCCACTGCTGCTGTTCCCCGAAGGCACCACCACCGATGGCCGTGGCCTGCGCACCTTCCACGGGCGCTTGCTGGCCAGCGCCATCGATGCCGACGTCTGCCTGCAACCGGTGGCGATCCGTTACCTGCGCGACGGCCAGATCGATACCCTGGCGCCCTTCATCGGCGACGACGATCTGCTCTCGCACCTGATGCGCCTGTTCGCCAATGACCGGGGCCAGGTGGAGATCCACCTGCTCAAGCCGATTGCCTGCCAGGGCCAGGAACGTGCGGCGCTGGCCTTCCAGGCCCAGCAAGCCGTGCAGAAGGCGCTGTTCGGTGATGTCATGCTGCCCGCCGAACCACGCCGCAACGGCGAACTGGTCGCGGCCTGAAACTCTCTGCAGGAGCCGGCTTGCCGGCGAAAAGGCCCTTGAAACCTGCGTCGGTCATGAGAGCACCTTCGCTGGCAAGCCAGCTCCTACAACAGCCATCGTGAGTCAGGGCAATTGGATGTGCTGCGCGGCGAATGCCTGCAATTGCGGGTAGAAAGCGCGGAAGTCTTCGCTCAACGGTTCATACAGCCGTTCCAGCTCGACCATCGCCGCGGTCAGCTCCTCTGGCCGTGACAGGCGCCGAGCAATCCCCCGCAACACCTGCTCCAGCACCGCGAACTCGCGATAGGAACCCAGCCAGTCATCCGCCGCCATGTAAGGCGCAATCTGCGCCAGCCGCGCCGGCAACTGCGGCTCGGCCGCCAGCACCCGGTACACCTCGGCGGTGAACAGCGGCAGGGGCCGGTCGGCGTAATGCTGCCAGTCCCGGGCCAGACAATGGTCGAAGAACACGTCGATGACGATGCCGGCGTAACGCCTTCGCGTCAGGGAGAAACGCGACAGCGCCGCCACCACCAGCGGGTGACTGTCAGTGTAGGTATCGATGCGCCGATGCAGCTGGATCGCCGCCTCGACCTCGGGCGAAAACTGCCCTTGCAGGCGTCCCTTGACGAAATCGCCATACAGGCTGCCGAGTAATTGACCCGGGCGCTGGCCGCCAAGGTGCAGATGTGCGAGATAATTCATGGACGCAGCTTAGCACTGCGACCAACATATCGTTATAACCCGATATACCGATAAGTAATGATTTAAGACCAAAATCATATTGGTATATCGCGAAATAACGATTTAAATTTCGCTTCATCGCGATACAACGTTTCACAAAAAACGAGCACCGCCATGTCCCTCGACCTCGACGAAATAATAAAAGCCCTGGCACATCCGGTTCGCAGGGAAATCCTGCGCTGGCTGAAAGACCCGACTGTCGAATTTCCCGATCAGGCTCACAGCAATGAGCACGGCGTCTGCGCCGGGCAGATCGACCAACGCTGCGGCCTGTCGCAGTCGACCGTGTCCGCCCACCTCGCCACCTTGCAACGCGCAGGCCTGATCAGCAGCCGGAAAGTCGGCCAATGGCATTTTTTCAAACGCAACGAGGAAACCATCCAGCAGTTCCTCACGCAAATGAGCCAACAGCTCTGACCTGACAAGGACCCGACAATGCCCCTTTCGCTTCTCATCCTGGCCTTGAGTGCCTTCGCCATCGGTACCACCGAGTTCGTCATCATGGGCCTGCTGCCCGATGTGGCGGCGGACCTCGGGGTGTCGATTCCCGGCGCCGGCTGGCTGGTCACCGGCTACGCCCTTGGGGTGGCCATCGGCGCGCCCTTCATGGCCCTGGCCACTGCCCGCCTGCCCCGCAAGGCAGCCCTGGTGGCGCTGATGGGAATCTTCATTGTCGGCAACCTGCTGTGTGCACTGGCCAGTGATTACAACGTGCTGATGTTTGCCCGGGTGATCACCGCGCTGTGCCACGGTGCCTTCTTTGGTATCGGTTCAGTGGTGGCCGCCGGCCTGGTGCCCGCCAACAAGCGCGCTTCGGCCGTGGCCCTGATGTTCACCGGCCTGACCCTGGCCAACGTCCTTGGCGTGCCCCTGGGCACCGCCCTGGGCCAGGCAGCGGGCTGGCGCTCGACCTTCTGGGTGGTGACGGTGATCGGCGTACTGGCGCTGATCGGCCTGCTGCGCTTCCTGCCGGCCAAGCGCGACGAGGAAAAACTCGACATGCGTGCGGAGTTGGCGGCCCTCAAGGGCGCGGGTATCTGGCTGTCCCTGAGCATGACCGCGCTGTTCGCCGCATCGATGTTCACCCTCTTCACCTACGTTGCACCGCTGCTCGGTGATGTCACCGGTGTCTCGCCCAAGGGCGTGACCTGGACCCTGCTGCTGATCGGCCTGGGCCTGACCCTGGGCAACATCATCGGCGGCAAACTGGCGGACAAGCGCCTGGGCGCCACCCTGATCGGCGTGTTCGCGGCCATGGCCGTGGTCTCCACCGTACTGACCTGGACCAGCGTGGCGCTGATCCCCACCGAGATCACCCTGTTCCTCTGGGCCACCGCTTCGTTTGCCGCAGTGCCGGCGTTGCAGGTCAACGTAGTGACCTTCGGCAAGGCCGCACCGAACCTGGTTTCGACCCTGAACATCGGCGCCTTCAACATCGGCAATGCCCTGGGTGCCTGGGTCGGCGGCAGCGTCAT
Organism: Pseudomonas protegens CHA0; assembly: GCF_000397205.1. NCBI lineage: Bacteria > Pseudomonadati > Pseudomonadota > Gammaproteobacteria > Pseudomonadales > Pseudomonadaceae > Pseudomonas > Pseudomonas protegens. The sequence continues at coordinate 1,531,285 of NC_021237.1, read as the reverse complement.
CGCCCACGGCTTCGGCCTGACCAGCGTGCCGTTGGCGGCTGCGGCCCTGGCGATCCTGGCCCTGCTGGTGACGCTGATTACCTTTCGCCAGGGCGGTAACGCCGAACTGGCTCCTGCAACCCACTGATCCTCTCCCTATCCCTTAAAGAAGGCTGCATTCCATGACGACTCTCTTTGATCCGATCAAACTCGGCGATCTCGAACTGTCCAACCGCATCATCATGGCGCCGCTGACCCGCTGCCGCGCCGATGCCGGCCGCGTACCCAACGCGCTGATGGCCGAGTACTACGTACAACGGGCTTCCGCCGGCCTGATCCTCAGCGAGGCCACCTCGGTGACCCCCATGGGCGTGGGCTACCCGGACACCCCCGGCATCTGGTCCAACGACCAGGTGCGTGGCTGGGCCAATGTGACCAAGGCAGTACACGGCGCCGGCGGCAAGATCTTCCTGCAGCTGTGGCACGTCGGACGCATCTCCCACCCGTCCTATCTGAACGGCGAAACCCCGGTGGCACCCAGCGCCCTCCAGCCCAAGGGGCATGTCAGCCTGGTGCGCCCACTGGCCGACTTCCCAACTCCGCGGGCCCTGGAAACCGCTGAGATCGCCGACATCGTCGACGCCTACCGGGTCGGCGCGGAAAACGCCAAGGCCGCCGGTTTCGACGGCGTGGAAATCCACGGCGCCAACGGCTACCTGCTGGACCAGTTCCTGCAAAGCAGCACCAACCAGCGTACCGACCAGTACGGCGGCTCCCTGGAAAACCGTGCCCGCCTGCTGCTGGAAGTCACCGACGCGGCCATCGAGATCTGGGGTGCCGGCCGGGTAGGCGTGCACCTGGCACCACGTGCCGACTCCCATGACATGGGTGATGCCAACCTGGCGGAGACCTTCACCTACGTCGCTCGGGAGCTGGGCAAACGCGGTATCGCCTTTATCTGCTCCCGCGAGAAAGAAGGCGCCGACAGCCTGGGCCCGCAACTCAAAGAAGCCTTCGGCGGCCCCTACATCGCCAACGAACGCTTCACCAAGGACAGCGCCAACGCCTGGCTGGCCGCTGGCAAGGCTGACGCCGTGGCCTTTGGTGTGCCCTTCATCGCCAACCCGGACCTGCCAGCCCGCCTGAAGGCCGATGCGCCGTTGAACGAAGCGCACCCGGAAACCTTCTACGGCAAGGGCCCGGTCGGCTATATCGACTACCCGACTCTGTAAGCCTGCATCGTTCGATAAAAAGCCCCGACTCTCGCGAGCCGGGGCTTTTTCATGGCCTGCACATTCGTTGTAGCCGCTGCCGCAGGCTCGGGCCGCGTACGCACGGTCGCCCCGAAGGGGCGCGATCATCTCAAGTTCGATGAAGGTCCTGCGGACCTTGTCGCGGACTGCGGCAGGGGCTACAGAAAGCCATTCAGCGTTTGCGCTGGGCCCAGGCCACCGCCAGGCCGCTGAGGCAGATGACCGCGATACCGACCAGGGCGTACTGGTCCGGGGTATGGTCGAAGATCAGGTAGCCAAAGAGCCCGGCGAAAAGAATCTGCCCATAGCTGAAAGGCGCCAGCATCGCCGGCGCGGCATGGCGGAACGCCTGGGTCAGCAACATGTGGCCGAGCATGCCGCAGGTGCCCAGGCCGATCATGAACAGCCCATGAACCAACGTCGGCGTGCTCCAAAAGAACGGCAGCAGCGCGCTCATGATCAGGCTGTTGAGGATCCCGGTGAGAAAGTTGCTAGTGGTCGGGCTGTCGACACCACTGAGCTTGCGGGTCAGCAACTGGTAGAAGCCGAAGCACAGCGCCGACCCCAGCGGCAGCAGGATTGCCGGCGTGAACAACGCGCCACCGGGACGCACCACAATCAGCACCCCGACGAACCCCGCCAGCACTGCCAGCCACTGGGCGCGACTGACCCGCTCCCCCAGAAACGGCACCGACAGGGCAGTCACCAGCAAGGGCGCCAGGAAGTTGACCGCGGTCGCTTCTGCCAGGGGTATATAGCGCAGGCCGGTGGTGAACAGCAGGCTGGTGCCGATCAGGCACAGGGCCCGCAGCAATTGCAGCCCGGGGCGCTTGGTGCGCACCACCGCAGAGAAACCACTGCGCGGCACGAAGACCACCAGCATCAACAGGGTGTGCACCACATAGCGGGCCCAGACCACCATGACGATGGGATAAAAAGCCGACAGGTATTTGGATAACGTGTCGTGGCTGGCAAACAGCAGGACCGCCAGGCAGATCAGGGCGATCCCCTTGATGGGGTGTTCCGCGCCGTTGAACGGTGAAGGGCTCACACTCATTCACACACCCGCAACAAAATCCCTACAAAATACGTAGCTCGCTATCTATCAACCTGCAGCAAGCCCGTATATAAAAGCACCCCATTGTGAAGTGCGACCCCGGGTATGAACGTCCCTCGCCTTAAATGTTGACACAACCGGACTCAATTACGCATTTTGTCTTAATGACGGAGGTTGGGGCTCAAGCGCAGCATATCCAGCCCGATGTCGATCCAGCGCTCTGCTTCGGTGTGCAGGGCGAAGCTGTCAGGGGCCAGCAACCACTGGTAGAGAATGCCATCGATGAACGCATGCAACGTGATAGCTGCCCGCGCCGCATCGAGATTCTCGGGCAATTGCCCACGATTCACTGCATTACGCAACGCCAGCTCGATGTGTACGTTGCAGTCCAGGCTGGCAGCGCGACGCTGGCGGCGCAGGTCGCACATTTCGTCGGTGAACTCGCACTTGTGAAACAGGATTTCATTGATGCGTCGGGTTTTCGGGTCCAGGGCAACTTGATGAAACAAATGAATGAGCAGCTTGCGCATGCAGCCCAACGGGTCCATTTCATCTACATTCTCACTGGCCGCGGCCATTTCATCCAAAGGTTCACGCAGGCTGTCGAGCATGGCCTGCACCAGGTCGGCCTTGTTGCTGAAGTGCCAATAAATGGCACCTCGCGTGACTCCCGCCAGCGCCGCGATGTCGGCCAGGGTGGTACGCGCCACGCCACGCTCGTAAAAGGCCTTTTCGGCGGCCTCGAGTATCTGGCTGCGAGTTTCTTGAGCTTCCTCTTTGGTACGACGGACCATGGCAGTAAAACCTCGATCAGGATCTTTCAGCGATGCGTGAAGACCTTCTGAATAAATATGGAACGGCATCTCGAGTGCCGTTTGCCCAGCCTACAATTCAACACCTACAGGGGCTTTTGTAACCGGATGGGTACGCCGCAGGGGTATTTACAAACAACCATGAACGTAAGTATATTCCTTAGCAAGCTACTTATCCACTCAGCCAAGCATTTTTACCCTTCCACTTTTCTTGTGCGCATCTTGCGTGCCTGACCCGAGGATTTTCATGCAACTCAAGCCAGCTGTTACCGCTCTGGTCACTGCCGTCGCCCTGGCATCGCTGCTCAGCGGATGTAAAAAGGAAGAGGCGGCACCTGCCCCTCAAGCCCCTCAGGTCGGCGTCGTTACCCTGCAACCACAAGCCTTTACCTTGACTTCCGAACTCCCGGGCCGGACCACTGCGTTCCGCATCGCCGAAGTTCGCCCACAGGTAAACGGGATCATTCTCAAGCGTCTGTTCAAAGAAGGTGGAGACGTCAAGGAAGGTCAGCAGCTTTATCAGATCGATCCATCGGTCTATGAGGCAACGCTGAAGAGTGCCGAGGCTAATCTGCAATCGACCAAGTCGATTTCTGATCGCTACAAGCAACTGGTCAACGAACAGGCCGTAAGCCGCCAGGAATACGACACTGCCGTGGCCAACCGCCTGCAGTCGGAAGCCTCGCTGCAAAGCGCCCAGATCAACCTGCGCTACACCAAAGTGCTGTCGCCACTGACCGGCCGAATCGGCCGTTCCTCGGTGACCGAAGGCGCCCTGGTGAGCAATGGCCAGGCCGATGCCATGGCCGTGATCCAGCAGCTGGACCCAATCTACGTCGACGTTACCCAGTCCTCGGTGGAACTGCTGGAACTGCGTCGCGAACTGGAAAGCGGCCGCCTGCAGAAAGTCGGCGACAATGCCGCCAAGGTCAAACTGACCCTGGAAGACGGCAGCCAGTACAAGCTCGACGGCAAGCTGGAATTCTCCGAAGTCTCGGTGGACGAAACCACCGGCTCGGTGACCCTGCGCGCAGTGTTCCCGAACCCGGAGCACACCCTGCTGCCTGGCATGTTCGTCCACGCCCAGCTGCAAGCCGGGGTGAACAGCGCGGCGATCCTGGCTCCCCAGCAAGGCGTGACGCGCGACCTGAAAGGCACCCCGACCGCCCTGGTGGTTGGCCCGGATAACAAGGTCGAGCTGCGTCAACTCAAGGCCAGCCGCACGGTCGGCAGCCAGTGGTTGGTGGAAGATGGGCTGAAAGCCGGCGATCGCCTGATCACCGAAGGCCTGCAGTTCGTCAAGCCGGGCATTGAAGTCAAGGCCAGCGAAGCAACCAACGTTCCAGCGAAGAACCCGGCCCCTGCACAGGCAACTGACAAAGCTGCAGGCGGCAAAGGGGAGTAAACCATGTCGAAATTTTTTATCGACCGTCCGATCTTCGCCTGGGTAATCGCCCTGGTGATCATGTTGGTCGGGGCTCTATCGATCCTCAAATTGCCGATCAACCAGTACCCGAGCATCGCGCCGCCAGCGATCGCCATCTCCGTGACCTACCCAGGCGCTTCCGCACAGACCGTGCAGGACACCGTGGTTCAGGTGATCGAGCAGCAGCTCAACGGTATCGACAACCTGCGTTATGTGTCCTCGGAAAGTAACTCCGACGGCAGCATGACCATCACCGCGACCTTCGAACAGGGCACCAACTCGGACACCGCGCAGGTTCAGGTACAGAACAAGCTCAACCTGGCCACTCCGCTGCTGCCTCAAGAAGTGCAGCAGCAGGGTATCCGCGTGACCAAGGCAGTGAAGAACTTCCTGCTGGTGATCGGCGTGGTTTCCGAGGACGGCAGCATGTCCAAGGACGACCTGTCGAACTACATCGTGTCGAACATGCAGGACCCGATCTCGCGGACCGCGGGCGTCGGTGACTTCCAGGTATTCGGTGCCCAGTACGCGATGCGGATCTGGCTCGACCCGGCCAAGCTGAACAACTACAACCTGACCCCGGTGGACGTGAAGACCGCGGTTGCCGCGCAGAACGTCCAGGTATCGTCCGGCCAGCTCGGCGGCCTGCCTGCCCTGCCCGGCCAGCAACTCAACGCCACCATCATCGGCAAGACCCGCCTGCAGACTGCCGAGCAGTTCAAGGCGATCCTGCTGAAGGTCAACAAGGACGGCTCGCAAGTGCGTCTGGGCGATGTCGCGGACGTCGGCCTGGGTGGCGAGAACTACGCCATCAGCGCCCAGTTCAACGGCAAGCCGGCGTCCGGCCTGGCAGTGAAACTGGCCAACGGCGCCAACGCCCTGGACACCGCCAAGGCCCTGCGCAACACCATCAAGGACCTGGAACCCTTCTTCCCGCAAGGGATGAAGGTGGTGTTCCCGTATGACACCACCCCGGTGGTGACCGAATCCATCAAGGGTGTGGTTGAAACCCTGGTGGAAGCGATCGTCCTGGTGTTCCTGGTGATGTTCCTGTTCCTGCAGAACTTCCGCGCCACGGTGATCACCACCATGACGGTGCCGGTGGTACTGCTGGGTACCTTCGGCATCCTTGCGGCGGCCGGTTTCAGCATCAACACCCTGACCATGTTCGGCATGGTGCTGGCCATCGGCTTGCTGGTGGACGACGCCATCGTCGTGGTGGAGAACGTCGAGCGGGTGATGCACGAGGAAGGGCTGTCGCCCAAGGAGGCGACGAAAAAGTCCATGGGCCAGATCCAGGGAGCCCTGGTGGGTATCGCCCTGGTGCTGTCCGCGGTACTGCTGCCAATGGCCTTCTTCAGCGGCTCCACCGGGGTGATCTACAAGCAGTTCTCGATCACCGTGGTCTCGGCCATGGCCCTGTCGGTGCTGGTTGCCCTGATCTTCACTCCGGCCCTGTGCGCCACCATGCTCAAGGCCGTACCGCAAGGCGAACACGCCACCGAGAAGCGCGGCTTCTTCGGCTGGTTCAACCGCACCTTCGATCGCAGCGTGAAGAGCTACGAACGCGGCGTGGGCAACATGCTGCGCCACAAGGTTCCGTACCTGCTGGCCTACGTGCTGATCGTCCTGGGCATGATCTGGCTGTTCACCCGCATCCCGACCGCGTTCCTGCCGGAAGAAGACCAGGGCGTTCTGTTCGCCCAGGTACAGACGCCGGCCGGCTCCAGTGCCGAGCGGACCCAGGTGGTGGTGGACGAAATGCGCGCCTACCTGCTGGACAAGGAAAAGGACACCGTGGCTTCGGTGTTCACCGTGAACGGCTTCAACTTCGCCGGTCGCGGCCAGAGCTCGGGCATGGCCTTCATCATGCTCAAGCCGTGGGGCGAGCGTTCCGCGGAAAACAACGTGTTCAACCTGGCAGCCCGCGCCCAGCAGCACTTCTTCAGTTTCCGTGACGCGATGGTGTTCGCCTTCGCCCCTCCGGCGGTACTGGAGCTGGGTAACGCCACCGGTTTCGACGTGTTCCTCCAGGACCGCGCCGGTATCGGCCATGAGAAACTGATGGCTGCACGCAACCAGTTCCTCGGCATGGCAGCCCAGAGCAAGGTGCTGTCCCAGGTACGTCCGAACGGCCTGAACGATGAACCGCAGTACCAGTTGACCATCGACGACGAGCGCGCCAGTGCCCTGGGCGTGACCCTCACCGACATCAACAACACCCTGTCGATTGCCCTGGGCAGTAGCTACGTCAACGACTTCATCGACCGTGGTCGGGTGAAGAAGGTGTACATCCAGGGTCAGGCCGGTGCCCGCATGAGCCCCGAAGACCTGAAGAAGTGGTACGTACGCAACAGCGCCGGAACCATGGTGCCGTTCTCCTCCTTCGCCAAGGGCGAGTGGATCTACGGCTCGCCCAAGCTGGCCCGTTACAACGGCGTGGAAGCCATGGAAGTGCTCGGTGCCCCGGCCCCTGGCTACAGTACCGGTGAAGCCATGGCCGAAGTCGAAGCCATTGCCGCGAAGCTGCCGGCGGGTGTCGGTATCTCCTGGACCGGCCTGTCCTACGAGGAACGTCTGTCGGGCTCCCAGGCACCTGCGCTGTACGCCTTGTCCCTGCTGATGGTGTTCCTGTGTCTGGCAGCGCTGTATGAAAGCTGGTCGATTCCGATCGCAGTGATGCTGGTTGTGCCCCTGGGGATCATCGGTGCACTGATGGCAACCAGCATGCGCGGCCTGTCCAACGACGTGTACTTCCAGGTAGGCCTGTTGGTGACCATTGGTCTGGCGGCGAAAAACGCCATTCTGATCGTCGAGTTCGCCAAGGAACTGCACGAGCAGGGCCGCAGCCTGGTAGACGCCGCGGTGGAAGCCTGCCGGATGCGTCTGCGGCCGATCATCATGACCTCCCTGGCCTTCGTCCTCGGGGTCGTGCCACTGGCCATCTCCACGGGCGCCGGCTCGGGTAGCCAGCATGCGATCGGTACTGGGGTGATCGGCGGTATGCTCACCGCGACTATCCTGGCGATCTTCTGGGTGCCATTGTTCTTCGTCACCGTATCGTCCATGGGCCGCAGGAAAGCGGACCTGTCAGAAACTACTGCAACCCCTAATGAGGCTGGCCAATGAGCAAGTCGCTACTCTCCCTGGCAATCACCGCCATCGCGCTAAGTGGTTGCTCGCTGATCCCGGATTACCAGCGCCCGGAAGCGCCGGTGGCGGCGCAGTTCCCCCAAGGCCCTGCCTACTCGCCAAAGGAGGCCGCCAACGTGGCGGCCGCCGAACAGGGCTGGCGGCAGTTCTTCCATGACCCGGCGCTGCAGCAACTGATCCAGACGTCCCTGGAAAACAACCGCGACCTCAAGGTCGCGGCGTTGAACATCGATGCCTATGCCGCGCAGTACCAGATCCAGCGTGCGGACCTGTTCCCAGCGGTTTCGGCCAACGGCAGCGGCAGCCGGCAACGACTGCCAGCCCGGGCCTCGAGCACCGGCAAGGAGATGATCTCCAGCCAGTACTCGGCCACCGTGGGCGTCAGCGCCTATGAACTGGACCTGTTCGGCCGCGTTCGCAGCCTGAGCGAGCAGGCCTTGCAGACCTACTTCTCCAGCGAAGAAGCCCGGCGCAGCACCCAGATCAGCCTGGTAGCCAGCGTGGCCAACGCCTACATGACCTGGCAGGCCGACAAGGAACTGCTGAAGCTGACCCAGGACACCCTCGCCGCCTACGAGGAAAGCTACCGGCTGACCTCGCGCAGCAACGAAGTGGGCGTGGCCTCGGCCCTGGACCTGAGCCAGTCGCGGACTTCGGTGGAAAACGCCCGGGTCCAGCTGGCGCGCTACACCCGCCAGGTGGCCCAGGATGAAAACAGCCTGACCCTGCTGCTGGGCACGGCGATTCCGGCCAACCTGCCGGCGGCCCAACCGCTCTCGGCCGACCTGCTGAGCGACCTGCCAGCCGGCCTGCCGTCGGAACTGCTGCAACGGCGTCCGGACATTCTCGAAGCCGAGTACAAGCTCAAGGCGGCCAATGCCAATATCGGTGCGGCGCGGGCAGCGTTCTTCCCGAGCATCAGCCTGACCGCCAATGCCGGTACCTTGAGCCCGGATCTCTCGGGCCTGTTCAAGGGGGGCTCGGGCACCTGGCTGTTCCAGCCGCAGATCAACCTGCCGATCTTCAACGCCGGCAGCCTGCGCGCCAGCCTGGACTACTCGAAAATCCAGAAAGACATCACCGTCGCGCAGTACGAGAAATCCATCCAGACCGCCTTCCAGGAAGTCTCCGATGGCCTGGCGGCACGCCAGACCTACAACCAGCAGCTGCAGGCCCAGCGTGATTTCGTCAACGCCAACCAGGACTACTATCGTCTGGCCGAGCGCCGCTACCGTATCGGGGTCGACAGCAACCTGACCTTCCTCGATGCCCAGCGGTCGCTGTTCAGCGCCCAGCAGGCACTGATCACCGATCGCCTGTCGCAGCTCACCAGCGAGGTCAACCTGTACAAGGCCCTCGGCGGTGGCTGGAGCGAACAGACAGCGAAGAACGAGCCACTGGCGGAAAAAGCCCCGGCGCTGCACCTGTTCTGAAGCGTCACCTGGCCATATGAAAAACCCACCTGACGGTGGGTTTTTTTATATGTACCAACTGGAACATTTGTGTTCGATTACCGCCCAAAAAGTGTTTCGTCCAATTGATTGGCCCTGATCCGCGACGCACCATTCCCGGCACCTGGACACACCAATAACAACAGGTCCGATGCCATGCCCCCACGCCCTGCCCGCTGCGGCTGATACCTCCGGTTCCACCCTGCTCCCCTGAAACCTGTGCCCAGACCCTTTGCGCGGCACTGGCCGGCTGCACCCCTAACAATTAGAGAGACCGACGAATGAAGCCAAGCACCCCGCCGTCCTACCTTCTGCCCAGCCTCATGGCCCTGGCGCTGAGCAGCCCCGCCCTGCCGGCACTGGCTGCAGAGTCGGGCTTTCTCGAAGATGCCCAGGCCAACCTGACCCTGCGCAACTTCTATTTCAACCGCAACTTCACCAACCCGACCAAGGCCCAGGGCAAGGCCGAGGAATGGACCCAGAGCTTCATCCTCGATGCAAAGTCCGGCTTCACCCAGGGCACCGTCGGTTTCGGCATGGACGTGCTGGGCCTCTACTCGCTGAAACTCGACGGCGGCAAGGGCACCGGCGGCACCCAACTGCTGCCCCTGGATCACGACGGCCGCCCGGCGGACAACTTCGGACGCCTGGGAGTAGCCTTCAAGGCGCGACTGTCTCAGACCGAGGTCAAGGTCGGCGAATGGATGCCAGTGCTGCCGATCCTGCGCTCCGACGACGGCCGCTCGCTGCCACAGACCTTTCGCGGCGGCCAGATCACCTCGAAGGAAATTGCCGGCCTGACTCTCTATGGCGGCCAGTTCCGCGCCAACAGCCCGCGTGACGACAGCAGCATGAGTGACATGAGCATGTTCGGCAAAGCGGCCTTCACCTCCGACCGTTTCAACTTCCAGGGCGCCGAATATGCCTTCAACGACAAGCGCACCCAGATCGCCCTGTGGAATGCCCAGCTCAAGGACATCTACAGCCAGCAGTTCGTCAACCTGATCCACAGCCAACCCCTGGGCGACTGGACCCTGGGCGCCAACCTGGGCTTCTTCTATGGCAAGGAAGACGGCAGCGCCCGCGCCGGCGACATGGAGAACCGCACCTGGTCCGGCCTGTTCTCGGCCAAATATGGCGGCAACACCTTCTATGTGGGCCTGCAGAAGCTCACTGGCGACAGCGCCTGGATGCGGGTCAATGGCACCAGCGGCGGCACCCTGGCCAACGACAGCTACAACGCCAGCTACGACAACGCCAAGGAGAAGTCCTGGCAGGTGCGCCATGACTACAACTTCGCCGCGCTGGGCGTTCCCGGCCTGACCCTGATGAACCGCTACATCAGCGGTAGCAACGTGCACACCGCCACCGTCAGCGACGGCAAGGAATGGGGCCGGGAAAGCGAAGTGGCCTACACGGTCCAGAGCGGCACACTGAAGAACCTCAACCTGAAGTGGCGCAACTCCACCATGCGCCGGGACTTCAGCAACAACGAGTTCGACGAGAACCGCCTGATCATCAGCTATCCCCTCAGCCTGCTGTAAGCCCCTTCCAACACGGGGCCGAGCCAAAAGGCCGGCCCCTGCAGCTGTCGGCCTTGAACCGTGGCGCCCAAGGAAAGGTCCGCTGGTCGGGCTTAGTAAAAAAAATCCAATACACAGATAAAGTAAAGGGGTATTCACTTCAGGCGGGCAGTGCTCGCTTCCAGGAAAGGAAACCTATCGATTCAGTTCCGTTATCCATCGGATGTCGTACGTGAAGCTGACGTAGCCTTGGAGGGTCTGCGTTATGAGCAAGCACATCGTCATTGTCGGAGGAGGTGTAGGCGGTACCATCCTGGCCAATCAACTGGTCAGCAAGCTCTACCCGGAGATACTCAGGGACGAGGTCAAAATCACCCTGCTGTCCGAATCGCCGGATCATTTCTACAAGCCCGCCTTCATGTATGTGGCGTTCAACCTGTTCTTCCACGAAGAACTCAAGCGACCCGAACGCTCCCTGCTACGCCCCGAAATAACCTTCCGGGTCGACCCCGTCACCCGCTTCGATTTTGCCGGCCAGAGCCTGCACACTCGCAGCGGCAAACGTCTTGGCTACGATTTCCTGGTGATCGCCACCGGCTGCGTGCCGGCACCGGAACGGATCGAGGGGCTCAAGGAAGCCGGCGACCACTTCTACCAATACCAGCCTGCCCGGCAACTGGCACAGCGCCTGAGCCGGATCGACAAGGGCCGGGTGTTCATCACCGTGTCGTTTCCGCAAACACCCAATGTTCCTCATCAATGCGGCATCGCGCCGGTAGAAACGACCCTGATGCTCGATGACTTCCTGCGGCGGCGCGGAGTACGGGATCGGGTCGAGATCATCTACACCTACCCCAGCACCGCGCAGCTACTGCGCAATTGCCTGTTCCTGCAACGCCCGGTCGGCGAGGTGCTGCCGGATATCTTCGAACAGAGGAACATCCGCTTCCAGCGCGGCTTCACCCTGGCCAGGGTCGACCCGGACCGGCGCATCGCCTACTCGGAGGAAGGCGCTGAACAGCCTTTCGACATCCTCATGGCCACCCCGCCGATCCGGGCCGTGGACGCCGTGCTCGAATCCGGCGCCTCTCAGGCACAGGGCCAGGAGGGCTGGCTGCCGACCCATCACGAAACCCTGCAAGTCTATGGCCTGGAGCGGGTCTATGTGATTGGCGATACCGTCGACCTGCCGATCAGCAAGGCCGGCGGCGCCTGCCACAACCAGGCCCCGGTGATTGCCAACAACATTGCCGGAGAAATCCGCCTGGGCTCTCCCGAGGCGGTTTATGACGGTAGGGTCCAGGCGGTCGCGCAGATGGGCCTCAATGCCGGCATGCCCCTTTGGTACGACTATGCCCACGACGTTCTGCCCACCCCGTCGAGCAAGTTGGGTGGCCTGCTGCGCACCGGATTCAATCGCGGCCTGTACTGGGCCGTAGCCCGCGGAATGCTTTGACCCTGCACAGGGAGGAGACAACGCCATGGACAGCTTTGATCCAAGCATGCCTGGTCCAAGGACGACCCAGCCTGAAGTCGCCAGCACGCCAGGCCTGGAAGCCCTGATGAAAAAGCTCCAGCCGCTGCTGGACAGCGCTCGCCTGGACAACATGGTCGACCTGTTGTCCCTGCTTTGCGACCTGATCGACATGCTCGATCAGGCGATGATCGAAAAACTTGCGCAACAGTTCGAAGAAGCCACCGCTGCCAGCTGGATACTGGGCAATGCACTACGCATGGCCAAGGCCGAAACCTCTGCGCAAGGTACCGCTCCCAGCCTGTACGGGCTGCTCTCGCTGCTGCGTGAGGAGGACACACGACGTGGCGCAGCCCTGCTCCTCAGAACCCTGAATGTCATTGGACGACAACTTTAAAAAGGATGTTTACATGAGTACCAAGCCTCAGCCGACCACGGCCAGGAACCTCAGCACCCAATGGGATCCCCAGGCCTACCAGCAGTTCGTGCGCCTGCGAGAACGACCGGCGGTCGAGCTACTGGATCATGTCGCCCTGCAGCAACCCCATCACATCTACGACCTGGGTTGCGGAACAGGTATCGCCACTCAACTGCTGGCGCAGCGCTGGCCCTACGCGGAGCTGACAGGCGTGGACAGCTCCTCGGAAATGCTTGCCGAAGCCAGCTGCCTGCCGATCAAGGCGCTGTGGCGCAGGTGCGACCTGCTGCAATGGAAAGCCGAACAGCCTGCAGACCTGTTGTTCGCTGCCGCAGTGCTGCACTTCATGAGTGACCACGAACACCTGCTGCCGCGCCTGTTGAACCAGCTCAACCCCGGCGGCTGCCTGGCGGCGCATATGCCCAATTGGCGCGACGCCCTGTGGTATCAGTTGATACTCGAAAGCCTGGAACAGGCAGGACCGGACGGCAAGCCGCTGGGCACCCCGGAGCTGCGGGCGTTCATGGCCGAGCGCCGGGTACTGTCGCTGGATAGCTACTACCGTTTGCTGGCGCCCCTGACTCGGGAACTGGACATCTGGGAAACCGAACACCTGCAGGTCGTGGAAGGCCAGTCGCCGATCTTCGACTGGGTCAAGGTCTCGGCCTTGCGCCCCGTACTCCTGAGCCTGGACGAGCGGCAACGACAATGCTTCCTCAACCATTACCTGGCACGGGTACATCGCTACTATCCGCCCGAAGGCGATGGCCGGACGCTGTTCCCGTTCAAGCGGGTGTTCATTCTGGCCACCGTCTGAAATCGCGCGGTGCAGCCCCGGCGCCTCAACTGCGGGATTCGATGCCCAGTTCGTCCCACACCGATTCCGCCAGGTGGAAGGTGGCGTTGGCCGCCGGGATTCCGCAGTAGATCGCGCTCTGCATGATCACTTCCTTGATCTCGCTGCGGCTCACCCCATTGTTGGCGGCGGCCCGCAGGTGCAGCTTGAGCTCCTCGTTGCGGTTCATGCCGATCAGCATGGCGATGGTGATCAGGCTGCGGGTGTGTCGCGGCAGGCCCGGGCGGGTCCAGATGTCGCCCCAGGCATGGCGGGTGATCATTTCCTGGAACTCCGAGTTGAACTCGGTCAGGGCATTGAGGCTGCGGTCCACATGGGCATCGCCCAACACCGCGCGGCGAACCTGCATGCCTTCGTCATAACGCTGTTTCTCGTCCACAAAGGGCTCCTTGAATCGACACTCAGGCCAGTAGAAAATCCACGACCCGGGCGCTGAAAGCGTCGCCGGCCTGGACGTTGGACAAATGCGCGGCATAGAACTCGGCATACTCCGCGCCCGCCACATGCTGCTGGATGAAGTGCCCGCCGGACGGTGGTGTCACGGCGTCTTCAGTGCCGGCAATCACCAGGGTGGGCACCTTGATCGCCCCCAGCTGTTCACGGAAATCCGCGTCCCGCACCGCCGCGCAGTTGGCCGCATAGCCTTGCGGCGAGGTGGCCGCAAGCATGTCGGTGATCAGCTTGGCCTGGTCAGGGTGAGCTTCGGCAAAGTCGCTGGTGAACCAGCGGGCGATGGAGGCATCGCGCAGTGCCACCATGGCTGCCTGGCCGTCACGTAGCACGGTCTCGATCCGCGGGTTCCATACGGACGGGTCGCCGATCTTCGCCGCGGTGTTGCACACCACCAGCTTGTGCAGACGCTCGCCGGCATTGATCCCCAGCCACTGGCCGATCAGCCCGCCCATGGACAGGCCACAGAAATGTGCACGCTGGATATCCAGCGCATCCAGCAGCGCCACCACGTCGCGGCCCAGTTGCTCGATGCTATAGGGACCTTCGGTGACCAGGGAACGGCCGTGGCCACGGGTGTCCATGCGCAGCACCTGGCAGTGCCGGGTGAAGGCCGCCATCTGCTTGTCCCACATGTGCAGGTCGGTGCCCAGGGAGTTGGACAGCACCAGTACCGGCGCGCCCTCGGGCCCTTCGAGTTGATAGTGCAGTTCGCCCTCGGCGAGTTTCACGAATCCCACAGCAGTCTCCTTCAGGCCTTCAAGGCAAAATGTTCAGCCACGGCGCGCTCGACCCAGGCCTGCGCCTGGCCCAGGTAGTGCGCCGGGTCCAATAGACGATCCAGGTCCGCCGCCGACAGCTCGGCGGTAACCTGGGAATCCTCCCCCAATACCCCACGCAGATGGCGTTTCTCGGCCACTGCGCGCTTGCAGCATTGTTCCAGCAGATGGTGGGCGGTTTCCCGCCCCAGGCGCTGGGCCAGGGCAATGCTCACCGCTTCGGCCAGCACCAGGCCCTGGGTCAGGTCGAGGTTGTGCGCCATGCGCGCGCTGTCGACCTCCAGGCCTTCGGCCACCAGTAATGCTTGTTGCAACGCGCCAGACACCAGGCAGCAGATCTCCGGCAGGGTTTCCCATTCGGCGTGCCACAGGCCCAGGCTGCGCTCGTGCTCCTGGGGCATGGCGGCAAACATCGTCGCCAGCAGGCCGGGAACCCGGGTCGCGGCGCTGATCAGCACCGCCGCGCCCACCGGGTTGCGCTTGTGCGGCATGGTGGACGACCCGCCCTTGCCCGGCGCCGAGGGTTCGAAGACCTCCCCCGCCTCGGTCTGCATCAGCAGGCTGATATCCCGCCCCAGCTTGCCCAGGCTGCCGGCCAACAGGCCCAGCACCGAAGCGAACTCCACCAGGCGGTCGCGCTGGGTGTGCCAGGGCTGCTCCGGCAGGGCCAATTGCAGCTCGTCGGCCAGGGCCTGGGCAATCGGCAAGGCCTGCTCGCCCAAAGCCGCCAGGGTTCCGGAAGCGCCGCCGAACTGCAGCACCAGCAAACGCGGCTTGAGCTGCTGGAGGCGCTCGCGGCTGCGGGTCAATGCCCCCAGCCAGCCGCCGATCTTCATCCCCAGGGTCACCGGCGTGGCATGTTGCAGCCAGGTGCGGCCGGCCATCGGGGTCGTGGCGTAACGTTGGGCCTGGGCAACAAGGATGTCCCCCAGGCGCTCCAGGTCCTGCTCCAGCAGGAGCATGGCGCGGCGCAGTTGCAGCACCAGCCCGCTGTCCATCACGTCCTGGCTGGTAGCCCCCAGGTGCACAAAGCGCTCGGCCTCGCCATCGCTGCGGGCGATCTGTCGGCCCAGGGCCTTGACCAGGGGAATGGCCGAGTTGCCGGCCGTGGCAATCGCCTCGCCCAGCATCTGGAAGTCATACAGCCCGGCATGGCAGGCGGCCTCGATGGGCGCTACTGCACTGGCCGGGATCACCCCGACGCGGGCCTGGGCCCGGGCCAGGGCGGCTTCGAAATCGAGCATGGCCTGGACCCGCCCCTGATCGCAGAACACCCCGCGCATTTCCCGGGCAGTAAAGTAGGCATCGAACAACTGATTGCTCGCAGTCAGGGTCATAAACAGTCCTTGGCAAACCTGCGCCCGAGCCGGGCGCAGGTACACAGGTCAAAGGTCGTGGTGCAGGTAGGCGGCCTGTTTCGGCAGGCGCAGGCTGAACAGGAAGGCAATCGCCATCATCGCCGTGACATACCAGTAAAAGGTGTTTTCCATGCCCATGTTCTTGAAGTTCAGGGCCACCCATTCCGCCGAGCCACCGAAGATCGCATTGGCCACCGCATAAGCCAAGCCCACCCCGAGTGCGCGCACTTGCGGCGGGAACATCTCGGCCTTCACCAGGCCGCTGATGGAGGTGTAGAAACTGACGATGGCCAGGGCCAGGGTGATCAGCACAAAAGCCAGGAACGGGCTGGTGACGGTCTTCAAGGTCAGCAGGATCGGCACTGTGAACAGCGTACCCAGGGCACCGAACCAGAGCATCGAGTTACGCCGGCCGATCTTGTCCGCCAGCATGCCGAACAGCGGCTGCATGCACATGTAGAGAAACAGCGCGCCGGTCATGATGTAGCTGGCGGTCTTGGCGTGCATGCCCGCGGTGTTCACCAGGTACTTCTGCATGTAGGTGGTGAAGGTGTAGAAAATCAGCGAGCCGCCGGCGGTGTAGCCGAGCACGGTGATAAACGCCGCCGAGTGGTTCTTGAACAGCGCAGCGATGCTGCCGGCGTCCTTGTCCTCACGGATTTCCTTGCTGGTGGTTTCCTTCAGCGAACGGCGCAGCAGCAGCGAGATCACCGCGGCGATGGCACCGATCACGAAGGGAATGCGCCAGCCCCAGGCCTTGAGCTCGGCCTCATCGAGAAACTGCTGGAGGATCACCACCACCAGCACCGCCAGCAGTTGCCCGCCGATCAGGGTCACGTACTGGAAGGAGGCAAAGAAGCCGCGCTGGCCCTTGAGCGCCACCTCACTCATGTAGGTGGCGGTGGTGCCGTACTCGCCGCCCACCGACAGGCCCTGGAACAGGCGCGCAACCAGCAGCAGGAACGGCGCCCAGGCACCGATGCTGGCGTAGGTGGGCAAGAAGGCGATCACCAGGGAACCGGCGCACATCATCAGCACCGAGATCATCATCGAGTTCTTGCGCCCATGACGGTCGGCGACCCGGCCGAACAGCCAGCCGCCGATGGGCCGCATCAGAAAGCCGGCGGCGAACACCCCGGCGGTGTTGAGCAACTGCACCGTCGGATCGTCGGAGGGAAAGAAGGCCGGGGCGAAATAGATGGCGCAAAAGGCATAGACATAGAAGTCGAACCATTCCACCAGGTTGCCGGAGGAGGCGCCGACAATGGCAAAGATCCTTTTGCTGCGTTCCTCTCCGGTGTAGTGACTTGTCGTTGTTGTCATGGTTTTTTCACTCATGGGGGACAGTGTGAGTCTAGACACACTTGGCAACATTCCCGTTCCCTGCGGATAGCGCCCTGCCCGCTCCCGGGCAGAGGTCAATCGACCCTGTCAACCTGTAGCGACTGTAGCCGCTGCCAAGCCACGGCGAGGCTGCGAAAAGGCCCGAAGGGCCTTGCTTGGCGGTCTCAAGCCGAACCTCTGCCGGTCTCAAGCCCGCCGCGCCTGCTACGCAACCCGCGGCAGTGGCCACACAAGGCCGGGTCAGTAGTCGAAGAACACGGTTTCGGCGTCAGTACCCTGGAGGATCACGTTCCACTGGTAGTGACCGTCAGCATCGGCCTTGGCCAGCAAGGTGCCTCGGCGCTCCTCGGGCACGCAGGCCAGCAGAGGATCGCTGGCGTTGGCCGGCTCCCCCTCGAAGTAGATGCGGGTCAGCAGGTGCTTGACCAAACCGCGGGCGAACACCAGTACCACCAGATGCGGGGCCTGGGTCGTGCCTTTCAGGCCCGGCACCGTGCCCGGCTTGATGGTGGTGAAGCGAAAGCGCCCTTCGGCGTCCACCGGCACCCGGCCAAACCCCTGGAAGTTCGGGTCCAGGGGTTTGGCCTGATCGTCTTCGGGGTGGCGGTACTTGCCGGCGGCGTTGGCTTGCCAGACTTCCAGCATCGCGTCGTTGACGAAGTTGCCGTTGCCGTCCATCACCTGGCCGGTGATCGCCACCCGCTCGCCCAGGGTGCCTTCCTCGGTCAGGTCTTCGCGGTTCAGCCAGGTCAGGCCGATGTGGTAGTAGGGGCCGACGGTGTGGGATGTAGTCGCGGTCAGGGTCACGTTATTTCTCCATCGGCGTGGCGTCGCGGCCGCGCAGGACAATGTCCCAACGGTAACCGAGGGCGTAGGAAGGAATGGTTTTCTCCAGGTCGAAGCTGGCGATCAGGCGTTCCTTGGCGCGGGTGTCCGGCACGCAGTTGTAGATCGGGTCATAAGCCAGCAGCGGGTCGCCAGGGAAATACATCTGGGTCACCAGGCGGGTAAGAATGCTCGGCCCGAACAGCGAAAAATGGATATGCGCCGGGCGCCAGGCATTGTGGTGGTTGCCCCAGGGGTAGGCCCCGGGCTTGATGGTCTGGAACTGGTACCAGCCGTCGGCGTCGGTCACGGTGCGCCCGGTGCCGGTGAAGTTCGGGTCCAGGGGCGCATCGTGCAAGTCGCGGTCGTGGTTGTAGCGACCGGCCGCGTTGGCCTGCCAGATCTCCACCAGGATGCCCGGCACCGGCAGGCCGTTCTCGTCCAGAACCCGGCCGTGGATGATGATGCGCTCGCCCTGGGGCTGCCCTACGTGCTGGGCCGTCAGGTCGTTGTCCCGTTCCTGGATCGACTCGGCGCCGATGCTCGGGCCGGTGATTTCCGACAGCGAGTGGGGAATGAACACCAGCGGCTTGGACGGCGAGCGGGTGTTGGTCGACTGGTAGGCCGGGTGCAGGTAATCAGGCTGAGTGCCCGCTTGCGGGCGCCGGTAACCGGGCTTGTCACTCATGGTGGTTCCTCGTTCTCTTCTTATATAAGGCAGGCAATCAAACGCGCTCGATAGCCAGCGCCAGCCCTTGGCCGACGCCGACGCACATGGTCGCCAGGCCTTTTTTACCGCCGCTCTTTTCCAGCTGATGCAAAGCCGTCAGCACCAACCGCGCGCCGCTCATGCCCAGGGGATGGCCCAGGGCAATCGCGCCGCCGTTGGGATTGACCTGGGGCGCATCGTCCGCCAGGCCCAGCTCGCGCAGCACCGCCAGGCCCTGGCTGGCGAAGGCTTCGTTGAGTTCGATCACGTCGAAGTCGCTGACCGCCACGCCCAGGCGCTCGATCAGCTTGCGCACTGCCGGCACCGGGCCGATGCCCATGACCCGCGGCGCAACCCCGGCGCTGGCCATGCCCAGTACTCGCGCACGTGGGGTCAGGCCGTGTTTCTTGACGGCTTCGGCCGAGGCCAGGATCAGCGCCGCGGCACCGTCGTTGACCCCGGAGGCATTGCCGGCGGTGACGGTCTTGTCCGGGCCGTTGACCGGCTTGAGCTTGGCCAAGGCTTCCAGGGTGGTGTCGGCACGGGGATGCTCGTCCTGCTCCACCACGCTCTCGCCCTTCTTGTGGGCGATGCGCACCGCAACGATTTCCTCAGCGAAGAAACCGGCGGCCTGGGCCACCGCGGCACGCTGCTGGCTGCGCAGGGCGAAGGCGTCCTGGTCAGCGCGGGACACTTTGTAGTCATCCGCCACGTTGTCGGCGGTCTGCGGCATGGCATCCACACCGTACTGGGCCTTCATCAGCGGGTTGATGAAACGCCAGCCGATGGTGGTGTCTTCCATCTTCATGTTGCGCGAAAAGGCGGTATCGGCCTTGCCCATGACAAAGGGCGCGCGGGACATGGACTCGACGCCACCGGCAATCGCCAGCTCCATCTCGCCGCTGGCAATGGCGCGGAACGCCGTGCCGATGGCGTCCATGCCCGAGGCGCAGAGACGGTTGAGGGTGACGCCGGGCACGCTGTCCGGCAGGCCCGCCAGCAGCAGAGCCATGCGCGCCACGTTGCGGTTGTCCTCGCCGGCCTGGTTGGCGCAGCCGAGGAACACCTCGTCCACGGAGCTCCAGTCCACGCTGGGGTTGCGCTCCATCAAGGCCTTGATCGGCAGCGCCGCCAGGTCGTCAGCGCGCACTGTCGAGAGGCCGCCACCAAAACGGCCGATGGGGGTGCGAATGGCATCGCAGATGAATACGTCGCGCATCAGGCTTCTCCAGGGGCTTGGCCATGGGCCGCGGCGGTGCGCGCTTCCAGGTCACGCAGGGCGGTCAGTTCAACCTCGGTGGGTGCTGCGGTCTCGGCCACCTGGTCGGCGAAGCGGATCGCCCAGCCAGTGGCGGCCACCACCTGCTCGCGGGTCACGCCCGGGTGCAGCGAAGTGACGATGAATTCGTGGGTACCGGCTTCCGGCTCCATGATGCACAGGTCGGTGATGATGCCCACCGGCCCCGCCCCTGGCAGGCCCAGGCGCTTGCGCGAATCGCCGCCTTCGCCGTGGCCGACCGAAGTCACGAAGTCCAGCTTGTCGACGAAGGAGCGCGAGGATTGCTTGAGGATGATCAGCACGCTCTTGGCCGAACCGGCGATCTCCGGAGCACCGCCGGCGCCCGGCAGGCGCACCTTGGGCCGGTGGTAGTCGCCGACCACGGTGGTGTTGATATTGCCGAAACGGTCGACCTGGGCCGCGCCAAGGAAACCCACATCGATGCGCCCGCCCTGCAGCCAGTAGCGGAAGATCTCGCCGGTAGGCACCACGGTGTCGGCGGTTTCCGCCAGTTCGCCGTCACCGATGGACAGTGGCAGGACGCTGGGCTTGGCGCCGATCGGGCCGGACTCGTAGATCAGCACCACGTCCGGTGAGGAGGTCAGGCGTGCCAGGTTGGCGGCCTTGGACGGCAGGCCGATGCCGACGAAGCACACCGAGCCGTTCTGCAAGCGACGGGCCGCGGCCACGGTCATCATTTCATTGGTGGAGTAGGTCATTACTGGGCCTCCGAAGCTGCGGCCAGCTTGGCCTGGAATTCGCTGAAATCGGCACTGCCGTGGATGTATTCGTTGATCCAGGCGGTGAACGCCTCACGGTCGCGGGCGATCGGGTCCCAGGCCTGGTAGAAGCGGTTGTCGCGCTCGGAGTAGCCGTGGGCGTAGGACGGATGGGCGCCACCAGGCACATGGCAGACCGCGCTCAGCGCCCAGGTCGGCAGTACGCAGGCGTTCATCGGCGCGTTCAGGTCGTCGACGATTTCCTCGACGGTGACGATGCAGCGCTTGGCGGCCAGGGCGGCTTCTTTCTGTACCCCGAGAATGCCCCACAGCAGCACGTTGCCCTTGCGGTCGGCCTTCTGCGCGTGGATTACCGTGACGTCCGGGCGCACCGAAGGCACCGCCGCCAGCACTTCACCGGTAAACGGGCAGGTCACGGTCTTGATCAGGGGGTTGACCTTGGGCAGGTCGGAGCCGGCGTAGGCCCGCAGGACGGCAAAGGGCAGGCCCGAGGCGCCGGCAACATAGGCGTTGGCCAGGTCGGCGTGGCTGTGTTCCTCGATCTCCAGGGGCTGTGGCCATTGCTTTTCCACGGCGTCGCGCAGGCGGTGCAGGGAGCCCACGCCCGGGTTGCCACCCCAGGAGAAAATCAGCTTGCGAGCGCAACCGGCACCGATCAACTGGTCGTAGATCAGGTCAGGGGTCATGCGCACCAGGGTCAGGTCTTTCTTGCCCTGGCGGATGATTTCATGACCTGCGGCCGTAGGAATCAGGTGGGTGAAGCCTTCGAGCGCGACGGTGTCGCCGTCGTTGACGAATTGCTTCACCGCGTCGTGCAGCGAAAGGATTTCAGCCATGGATGGGGTCTCCCGATTGTTATTCAGCGACTGGAGAAAAAGGCGCTCTGGGCGCGCCGCAGTGACTGAAGATTAAGCCGGGGCCAAACCCCAAACAATCCGATAATCGACTGAGCGTTCGATTATCGAACAGATTGTTGCAGGGCTATCGATTGCTTTTCCTCAACCCCGCAACAGCCCTGCCGGCCTTCTGGGGCCGCTGCTGCGGGCGAGGATAACGTTCGAAGAACCCTCTGCGCCCTTCGGGAGCAGCGGGCCCTTCGAGCCCGGCCGCAGCCTGCGGCAGCGGCTACAGGGTAGTCCGCGGTCAGGTCGCGTCTGCGTGACTGACCATGCCCTTGATCACCACCGCGGTGGTGGCCAGGGCCGCCGGAATCACCAGGGCAGTCAGCACTTGTTCGAAGTTCCAGCCCAGGCCCAGCAGGGTCGCCCCCATCCACGCGCCGAGAATGGCGCCGAAACGGCCAATGCCAAGCATCCAGGAGACCCCGGTGGCACGCCCCTGGGTCGGGTAGAAGCGCGCGGCCAACGACGGCATTGCCGATTGCGCACCGTTGACGCACATGCCGGCGATCAGCACCAGGGTGGCCAACAGGGTGATGTTGCCCAGGCTCTGCCCGACGGCGTAGGCAAAGACCCCAGCCAGCAGGTAGAAACAGCCGATCACCTTGTGCGGGTTGAAACGGTCCATGGCCCAGCCCACGGCCACCGCGCTAAGGACGCCGCCAAACTGGAACAGGGCGCCGATAAAGGCCGCCTGTTCCATGCTCGCCCCGCTGTCGCGCATCAGGGTCGGCAGCCAGCTGGTGAGCAGGTAGACAATCACCAGCCCCATGAAATAGGTCAGCCACAGCAACAGGGTGCCGACGCTATAGGTGCCGGAGAAGATCACCGCGAACACGTTGCGCGCCTTCACGGTCTTCTGTTCCGGCACGCTGAAGCTGCCAGCCTCGCCGACTATGGCCGGGGCAATCGGCGCCAGCGTCTTGCGCACCTTGTCGGTGCCACGATTGCGCACCACCAGGTAACGCGCGGACTCCGGCAGCCAGAGCACCAGCACCAGGGCCAGGATCAGCGGCAGGACCCCGCCGATCAGCAGCAGGCTGTGCCAGCCGAAGGCCGGGATCAGCTTGGCGGAAATGAAACCGCCGCCGGCCATGCCCAGGTTGAAACCGCAGAACATGCTGGTCACCAGCAACGACTTGTGGCGTTCGGGGGTGTATTCGGAAAGCAGCGTGGTGGCGTTGGGCATGCCCGCCCCCAGGCCCAGGCCGGTAAGGAAACGCAGGACCAGCAACTGGTCGACGTTGGTGCTGTAGGCAGAAGCCAGGCTGAAGGCACCAAACAGCAGCACCGCCCCCACCAGCACCACCTTGCGGCCGAAACGGTCGGCCAGGGGGCCGGAGCCCAGGGCGCCGAAGACCATGCCGATCAATGCAGCGCTCATGACCGGGCCGAGGCTGGCGCGGTCGATGCCCCAGTCCTGGGACAGCGCCGGGGCGATGAAGCCCATGGCCGCGGTGTCCAGGCCATCGAGGAAGACAATCAGGAAACACAGGATCACCACGCGCCACTGGTAACGGGACAGCGGCTGGGCATTGATGAAGGACTGCACATCAAGGCAGTTCCCTACAGCGGATTGAGGTTGGTTCATTGTTGTTATTTCCACGCTAAAACGCAGGCGAGCACAGGCCGCCAGGGCTGATCAGGTCACTAAAGGGGTGGCGATATCAGGCGATGCGAGCGGGACGGCAGGAACGGTCGCGGCAACGACGCAGGGAAAGCGTGCTCATGAGTGTTGGCCTCTTCTTTATTATTGGGCGGGCCACCAGCGGCGGGCGAAGATGCCAGCTTGCCGCCGATGACGCTGCCGCGACATTAATGAGCCAGGGGAAACAGCGTCAATTCGCCAAAGGCGTATCTGTGCGTTTATCGAACAGCTTAAGCAAACAACTGCGCGCTCAGATCGCGGCTGGCGCTCAGCAAACCGGGGAGAAAGCGCTGCTCCAGCTCGGCACGGCTGACCCGCCCGGCGTGGGTACTGACGTTCAGCGCCGCCAGCACCTGGCCGGAAGCGTCATACACCGGTACCGCAATGGAGCGCAGGCCCTGCTCCAGTTCCTGATCAACGATGCACCAGCCCTGCTGGCGCACTTGCTGCAGGCACTCCAGCAAGGCTTCCGGGGTGTGCAGGGTGCGGCTGGTCTTGGCTTGCAGGTCCGCATGGTCGAGGTATTCGTGCAGCGACGAATCGTCCAGGGCCGCGAGTAGGATGCGCCCCATGGAGGTGCAATAGGCTGGCAAGCGGCCGCCGACAGACAGGTCGACCGAGATCAGCCGCTGGGTCGTGGCGGAACGGGCGATGTAGAGAATGTCGTCGCCTTCCAGGGTGGCCATGTTGCACGCCTCGTGCAGTTGCTCGCTCATGCGGTCCAGGTAGGGCTGGGCGGAGACCGCCAGAGGCGTCGACGAAAGATAGGCGTGGCCCAGGGTCAGCACCTTGGGCAGCAACGAATAGGTACGCCCGTCGGTGGTGGCGTAACCCAGCTTGATCAGGGTGTGCAGGCAACGGCGCACCGCAGCCCGGGGGATTTCCGTGCGATGGCTGATCTGGGCGATGGTCAAGTGCCGCTTGCGCTCCTGGAACGCCTGCACCACCGCCAGGCCCCGGGCCAGAGAGGTCATGAAATCCGGGTCACCGGTCAACGCCTGAATCCTCTTTGCCGCAGACGCCACGATCGGCGGGGCCACTGAGGTAAAGGAATTACGCATCTGATCGTTCATTTCAGGCTCTCTGCGACGAAATTCTTCGGTATTACAAGCCGTATTGGCGAAGAAGCACAAGCTGGGGCCGGCAACATTGGGCGATTATCGAACCATCGACCGATAATCGCAATCCGCCAAGCCTGGCACACGCGGCAGTGAGCCCCTGGGTTTATTGCAAAAAACCATAGTAATAATCACCAGTGGAATGCCCGGTTATCCCGAGTCTTTTGCAACCGACCACTTGCATCAAGATGCAGACTCCCCATATAGACTTGTACCAGCGGAGAAAGAATCAGGCTTTCCTCGTGTAGGAAATGATTAGAACTTTTGTGTCACAAAACGCTCACAATAAAGTTGGTCATTTTAAACTTGCCACCCATAGAGTTATTCTTCGCCGAAGCTATACTGCCGGAGTGAGGAATGTGGAGTCAGTTGCCCAATGCTCCTCTCTCGGGTGGCTTGAGACGGTAATCGGTCACCTGCCGCAAGCGCTTGACCCCTAACCAGATTCGGCCAGCCCGCTTGCAACCAACAACACTGTTGCTACGACAGTTGTTTTCATCCGGTGACGTGGCCGCATGCAATTAACGGCACGCTTGAGAGACTCGAAGTCAAGGCCAGACTGGCACTGACTTCAGCTCCGCGTAGATGCCCGCAAGCAATGCGTCGCACCGGACTGGACCTTCACTCAATTAGGTAACACTGTGACGAAAGATGAACTGCGCGCGGAACTTGAGCGCCAGGAGCAACGTTACAAGGAAGTTTACGGCGGCGAGATCACCCGTTATGCCGCCCAGCCGGAACCTGAACGCAAACCTTGGCGCAAACGCGCCAGTATTCTCGATCAGGCCTTCACCCAAGAACTGCAAAAGATGGAAAAAGAGCTCAAGGCCGAACAGCCGTAATGCTGGCAGCCTGACTCATTCAGGGCTTGCTCTACTTGCCCGCCCGATCATCTCGGCGGCCAGGCAGACCATTGATGCTCGTTACCCCGGGCCCATGGCCATCTCGCCTATCCACAGCGAGAGAGGCTACCGGGCAAGCCCTTTGGTTGAAATTTCATACACGCGTTTTAACCCTCTGATTTCCGCGCCCAGGCCATCGGATTGACCGCTCGTGCCCAATAAACTCAATGGCTTGCCGTACTTGAGGGGTATGTGCGAAAACTCTGCTCCCGGTCAGTTTTTTCGTTGAAGAATGTTACCGGCGAGCACCTTGTGCATTGATTAGCGGGGTTTTCTGGCATAATCGCGCCCCCTTATGACCGGGTCAGAAAACCTTCATGATCGATTTATTCAGCGGACTGGATGCTTGGGTGCTTGTGAGCCTCTTGCTCGCCCTGGCTTTTGTCCTCGCCTACGAGTTCATCAACGGCTTTCATGACACCGCAAATGCGGTTGCCACTGTTATCTACACCAAGGCCATGCCGCCGCACCTGGCCGTGTTCTTCTCCGGTGTGTTCAATTTCCTCGGTGTGCTGCTGGGCGGGGTTGGCGTGGCCTATGCCATCGTCCACCTGCTGCCGGTCGAGCTGCTGATCAACGTCAACACCGGCCACGGCCTGGCCATGGTCTTCTCGTTGCTCGCCGCGGCCATTACCTGGAACCTGGGCACCTGGTACTTCGGCATTCCGGCCTCCAGTTCCCATACCCTGATCGGCTCCATCCTCGGTGTCGGCCTGGCCAATGCCCTGCTCAGCGACATCCCCCTGGGGGATGGCGTGAACTGGCAGAAGGCAATCGACATCGGCGCTTCCCTGGTGTTCTCGCCGATGGCGGGCTTCATTATTGCAGCGCTGGTACTGATCGGCCTGAAATGGTGGCGGCCGATCTCGAAGATGCACAAGACTCCGGAACAGCGCCGCAAGGTGGATGACAAGAAGCACCCGCCGTTCTGGAACCGCCTGGTACTGGTGATCTCGGCCATGGCCGTGAGCTTCGTGCACGGCTCCAACGACGGCCAGAAAGGCATCGGCCTGATCATGCTGGTACTGATCGGTATCGTGCCTGCCCAGTTCGTGATGGACCTCAACAGCACCACCTACCAGATCGAGCGGACCCGCGACGCCACCCTGCACCTGAGCCAGTTCTACGAGCGCAATCACGAGTCCCTGGGTGAGTTCCTGGCCCTGGGCAAAAGCGTGAAAGACGACCTGCCGGGCAAGTTCCGCTGCAATCCGCAGCAAACCGAACCGACCATCGCCGCGCTCCTGAGCAGCCTCAAGGGAGTTTCCGACTACCATTCGTTGTCGCCGGAAAGCCGCATCGAAGTGCGTCGCTACCTGCTTTGCCTGGATGACACCGCGAAAAAGGTCGGCAAGCTGCCAGGCATCTCGGCCCGTGAAAAGGCCGACCTGGACAAGCTGCGCAAAGACCTGACCGCCACCACCGAATACGCACCGTTCTGGGTCATCCTGGCTGTCGCCCTGGCTCTGGGCCTGGGCACCATGATCGGCTGGAAGCGCGTGGTACAGACCATTGGCGAGAAGATCGGCAAGCAGGGCATGACCTACGCCCAGGGCATGTCGGCACAGATCACCGCCGCCGGCCTGATCGGCCTGGCGAACATCTTCAGCCTGCCGGTTTCCACCACCCACGTACTCTCCTCCGGCGTGGCCGGGACCATGGTCGCCAACAAGAGCGGCCTGCAGAGCGGAACGGTACGGACCATCCTCCTGGCCTGGGTCCTGACCCTGCCGGCGACCGTGGCCCTGTCCGCCGGCCTGTTCTGGGCAGCCTCCAAGATCCTGGGTACCTGATACCCCAGCCGGCAACAAAAAAGGTGCGTCCCCAGGGACGCACCTTTTTTTATGCCTTGAGCTTTCTTGCAGGCAAAAAAAAGGGCAACCGAAGTTGCCCAAAATGCCTTGCGTGCTCGTTGCCCTGGAAAGACTTAAGGCTTCTTGCGCTTATTCGCGTCTTTCCAGATAAAGAATCCAAACCCTGCGAAAAACAGAACCATGAGGCCGACAGTCAGCACTCCGGCGATCACCACATTGTCGAAAAACATGACTGGCCTCCTGCTCTTGCCCTGTTGCGATGGGGCTAAGTTAACCAAACGGGAGGCAGGGGAAATTGACCGGGGTCAATGTCGCCCATGACTGGGCGCGAGGAAGGGGGAATAAGTGACTTACATCAACAGAAAGCGCCCTGATCAGCGCTTTTTCGGTTTGTTTTTCGGTTTTTTCTTGGCCTTGCCCAAGGGCATGGCGTGTTCGAATGCCTGGCGTACTTCGTTCAGGCGCTTTTCATTGAGATCATGCACACGCTTGGCACGCTCGGCGTTCAGGTCGATCAGCTTGTCGTCTTGATTCATGGCTTGGCTTGCATCACTCGTGGTCAATATCGGCCGCACGCCTTGAAGCGGTGGGCGGCCCTGGCGAATGTGCCAATAATGCGACGTGGCGCCGCACCTGACCAGTGATCAGACCAAGGCGACTGCAATAAAGTCGCTGCTGGGAAGACTTTTTATCCGCACAATGGCCGCCCCTCCCCGCAGGAAACCGCATGTGGAAATGCCCAAGCACCTGCCCCCGCTGCTGGCCCTGCGCGCCTTCGAGGCCGTGGCCCGACACCTGAGTTTCAGCAAGGCGGCCCAGGAACTGTGCGTCAGCCAGAGCGCGGTCAGCCATCAAGTGCACAAACTCGAACAGCACCTGGGCCAGCCGCTGTTTGTACGACGCACCCGGGCCATCGATCTGACCACCGCCGGCGCCAGCTATTACCAACAGATCCAGCCGGCCCTGGAGCAGATCGCCGAAGCCACCCGGACGCTGTTGGCAGCAGAGCCATCGCAGGTTCTGCGCATCGGCCTGCTGGCCTCCTTCGCCACCTTGTGGCTGGCGCCGCGCCTGGCGGACTTCAGCCGCCGCCACCCTCAGATCCAGCTGGAGCTGCAACCAGCCATCAACCTCGCAGATGTGGCCGGTGCCGAGGTCGACCTGGCCATTCGCTATGGCAAGGGCCACTGGCCCAACGTCCAGGCCACGCGCTTTCTCGCCGAGCAACTGTCACCGGTGTGCAGCCCCGAGTTCAAGGCCGGAGCCCTGGCCAACGGCACCTTGCTGATGGCCCGCTCCCACCGGCCCTTTGAATGGGACGACTGGAGCAGGCAGAACACCGTCGACCTCAGCCCTCACCCCAGCGTCATGCTCCACGACTACAACATCGTGGTGGAAGCGGCGGTGGCCGGCCAGGGCATCGCCATGGGCCGCCGCCAGTTGATCCGGCGCCATCTTGCCCAGGGCAGCCTGGTGGATGCCTTCGACCTCCCGGCTCTGCACAACGATCAGATCGGCTACTGGCTGGTGACCGCCGAAGGTCCGGCGAATCCGGCGGTGCAGTGCTTCGCCCAATGGCTGCTGGAGCAAGGGAGCGACCCATGAAAAATTCAGATACGTCGGATTAGATCTATCCGTTTGTCGCCCCCAGCCTGAACACCGATGCTGCAAGCCTTCCATTCGAGGACTTGCCATGCGCGACTCTCTGCAGCAACGAGTGCAACAACTGGGTCTGGAACTGCCGATCCCCGGCCAGCCGATTGCCAACTACGTCAACCATACCCAGAGCCAGAACCTGCTGTTCATCTCCGGGCAAACACCGCAAGCAGAGCAGCATCCCCATCTGCTGGGCCGGCTCGGTGACAACCTCAGCATCGAGCAAGGTGCCCAGGCCGCGGAACTGGCGGCCCTGGCCCTGCTGGCGCAACTCTCGGCGGCCCTGGGTGACGACTTGTCGCGGCTGCAACGCATCAGCCGGCTGGGGGTGTTCATTGCCGCCAGCGCCGACTTCAAGGGCCATGGCCAGGTCGCCAATGGCGCCTCCAACCTGCTGGTCAATGCCCTGGGCGAGAAAGGCCGGCATGCCCGCACTTCGGTGGGCGTCGCCAGCCTGCCTGCCGGCGTCGCCGTGGAGGTCGACGGGATTTTCGAGCTCAAGCCGTGATGCCCCTGAGCCCGGACCACATCGCCCGGCTACGGGCGGCCACACCGGGTTGCACCCGGGTCTGTCACTTCAACCATGCCGGGGGGTCCCTGCCCAGCCAGGGCACCCTGGACGCCATGTCCGGGCAACTGCAGCGGGAGGCCCACAGCGGGCCGATGGAAGCGGCGGGCGCCGGCGCCCAGTTGCAGGAGCAGGCGCGACAGACCGCCGCCCGAGTGCTCAACACCTGCCCGCAAGCCATCGCCTTTACCAGCAGTGGTTCGGCGGCCTGGGGCATGGCCTTCAACGCCCTGCCCGCCTGGCAGCCGGGCGACCGGATCCTGGTGGGGCGCCAGGAATGGGCCGGCAACCTGGCCTGCATGGCCCCGGCCGTGGCCGCCGGCGCGCAGCTGGAAGTCATTCCCTGTGACAGCCACGGTGCGGTTTCAGTCCCGGCGCTGGAGTCCATGCTCGACTCCCGGGTGCGCCTCATCGCCTTGACCTGGCTACCGGCCAATGGCGGGCTGATCAACCCGGCCGCAGCCATCGGCCAACTGGCGCGCCAATGGCACATCCCCTACTTCATCGATGCCGGCCAGGCTCTGGGCCAGGTGCCCTGCGACGTGCAGGCGCTCAACTGCGATGTGCTCAAGGGCGCGGGGCGCAAGTACCTGCGCGGCCCGCGAGGCACGGCCCTGCTCTATATAAGGCCCGGCTTCCTCGAGCAGTTGAATCCGCTGCCGCGGGATGTGCTGTCGGCGCCTTGGGACGGCCAGGGCTTCGCTCTGCGCAACGATGCCCGGCGCTTTGAAACCAGTGAAGTGTCGATGGTGCTGCTGGCTGGCCTGGCCAATGCCCTGCAGGAGTTCGAAAGCATCGGCGTGGCCGCCATTGCGCAAAGGATCAGTGCCTTGAGCGAGCCGCTGCGCAAGAAGCTGCAGCGCTTGCCCGGCCTGCAACTCCAGGACCTGGGCAGCCCGGGGCAGCAATCGGGCCTGATCGCCTTCACTCTCGAAGGTTGGGACGGGCTGGCACTCAAGGAGGAACTGGCGCGGCGCGGCATCAATATCGGCGCCAATGGCGTCAACTACACACCACTGGACATGCAGGCCCGAGGCCTGGGCAACATTGCCCGGATCGCCTTGAGTTACTTCAATACACAAGAGGAAATCGAGCGCCTGTTGCAGGCCCTCGGGGAACTGGCGGGGAACAAGCGCTCCTAGACCTCGACATCCACCCACAGGCCCTGGCGCGGAGCATCTTCGATCAACGGCACCACCGGCACGGTGTTGTCGGCGTTCAGTTCATCGCCGGGCACTGCCAGGTGCTCTTCGGGGTCGTCCTCGGCCTCACGCTCACGGCGCTGCTTCTGTTGCTGGCGCCGCTGTTCCTCGCGCAGCAGCAGGGCGGACTCCTCGGGGTCGCGCTTTTGCAGGTCGATGGTGCTTTCGTTGGAGCTTTCCTGCACCGGTACCACAGGCGGGATGTCCGGTCGCTGGCGGATCGGATCCTGCTGGGCGGTGATCGGCACGGCACTCAAGGGGAGCATCGGTGGCAGCATATTATTGGTCTCCTGTCGGCAGGCTGTCGGCTGCGGCATGGGCGACTTGAGCCATCGGTCGCAAAACTGTGACCCAGTCGTCAGCCGATAGTGCCCCGCTACCCGACGAATGCACGCCGTACGCTACCTTTTAATCCAGGGGATTGATCAGAGTTCTTTGGACTGGAAGCGTCGTTCCGTTAAGATAGTCGGCTTTTTCAAAGCGGGAGTCAGGCAGCATGGCGCAGCAGTATCAACCGGGGCAACGCTGGATTAGTGACAGCGAAGCCGAGCTGGGTTTAGGCACCGTTCTGGCACAGGACGGTCGCTTGCTGACCGTGCTCTATCCGGCCACTGGCGACACCCGCCAGTATGCGCTACGGAATGCGCCCCTCACTCGCGTGAGGTTCTCTCCGGGTGACAGCATCACCCACTTCGAAGGCTGGAAAATGACCGTACAGGAAGTCGATGATGTCGACGGCCTGCTGGTCTACCACGGCCTCAACGGGCAGAACGAAGCCGTCACCCTACCGGAAACCCAACTCTCGAACTTCATCCAGTTCCGTCTGGCCAGCGACCGTCTGTTCGCCGGGCAGATCGACCCGCTGGCCTGGTTCTCCCTGCGCTACCACACCCTGGAACACACCAGCCGCCAGCTGCAGTCCTCGCTCTGGGGCCTGGGTGGCGTGCGCGCCCAACCCATCGCCCACCAGTTGCACATTGCCCGTGAAGTCGCCGACCGCATCGCGCCGCGGGTCCTGCTGGCGGACGAAGTGGGCCTGGGCAAGACCATCGAGGCCGGCCTGGTGATCCATCGCCAACTGCTCTCGGGTCGCGCCAGCCGGGTGCTGATCCTGGTACCGGAAAACCTCCAGCACCAGTGGCTGGTAGAGATGCGCCGGCGCTTCAACCTGCAAGTGGCACTGTTCGATGAAGAACGCTTTATCGAGAGCGATGCCAGCAACCCGTTCGAAGACACCCAGCTGGCCCTGGTGGCCCTGGAGTGGCTGGTGGACGACGAGAAGGCCCAGGACGCGCTGTTCGCCGCCGGCTGGGACCTGATGGTGGTGGACGAAGCCCACCACCTGGTGTGGCACGAAGACCAGGTCAGCCCGGAATACGCCCTGGTGGAACAGCTGGCAGAGACCATTCCCGGCGTGCTGCTGTTGACCGCAACCCCGGAACAACTGGGCCAGGACAGCCACTTCGCCCGCCTGCGCCTGCTGGACCCGAACCGTTTCCACGACCTCGCGGCCTTCCGCGCCGAGAGCGAGAACTACCGCCCGGTGGCCGAAGCCGTGCAGGAACTGATGGATAAAGGCCGCCTGTCTCCCGAGGCGCACAAGACCATCCACGGTTTCCTCGGCAACGAAGGCGAAGCCCTGCTGGCCGCGGTCAACGACGGCGACAGCGAAGCCAGCGCACGCCTGGTGCGTGAACTGCTGGACCGCCACGGCACCGGCCGCGTGCTGTTTCGCAACACCCGCGCCGCGGTGCAGGGTTTCCCCGAGCGCAAGCTGCACGCCTACCCGCTGCCATGCCCGGACGAATACCTGGAACTGCCCCTGGGCGAACACGCCGAGCTGTACCCGGAAGTCAGCTTCCAGGCCCAGCCCGACGTCAGCGATGACGAACAGCGCTGGTGGAAGTTCGACCCGCGGGTCGAGTGGCTGATCGACCAGCTGAAAATGCTCAAGCGCACCAAGGTGCTGGTGATCTGCGCCCACGCGGAAACCGCCATGGACCTGGAGGACGCCCTGCGCGTGCGCTCCGGCATCCCGGCCACGGTATTCCACGAGGGCATGAACATCCTCGAACGTGACCGTGCCGCCGCCTACTTCGCCGATGAAGAGTTCGGCGCCCAGGTGCTGATCTGCTCGGAAATCGGCAGTGAAGGCCGCAACTTCCAGTTCGCCCACCATCTGGTGCTGTTCGACCTGCCGTCGCACCCGGACCTGCTGGAGCAGCGTATCGGCCGTCTCGACCGGATCGGCCAGAAGCACGTGATCGAACTGCACGTGCCGTACCTGGAAACCAGCCCGCAAGAGCGCCTGTTCCAGTGGTACCACGAAGCCCTGAACGCCTTCCTCAACACCTGCCCGACCGGCAACGCCCTGCAGCATCAGTTCGGCCCGCGCCTGCTGCCGCTGCTGGAGAATGCCGATGACGGCGAGTGGCAAGCGCTGATCGACGAAGCCCGTGGCGAGCGTGAACGCCTGGAAGCCGAGCTGCACACCGGTCGCGACCGCTTGCTGGAGTTGAACTCCGGTGGTGCCGGCGAAGGCGACGCCCTGGTGGAAGCGATCCTCGAACAGGACGACCAGTTCGCCCTGCCGATCTACATGGAAACCCTGTTCGACGCTTTCGGCATCGACAGCGAGGACCATTCGGAAAACGCCCTGATCCTCAAGCCCAGCGAGAAGATGCTCGACGCCAGCTTCCCCCTGGGCGACGACGAAGGCGTGACCATCACCTACGACCGCAACCAGGCGCTGTCTCGCGAGGACATGCAGTTCATCACCTGGGAACACCCCATGGTGCAGGGCGGCATGGACCTGGTGCTGTCCGGCTCCATGGGCAACACCGCCGTGGCGCTGATCAAGAACAAGGCGCTCAAACCCGGCACCGTGCTGCTGGAGCTGCTGTACGTCAGTGAAGTGGTCGCCCCGCGCTCACTGCAACTGGGCCGCTACCTGCCGCCGGCTGCCCTGCGCTGCCTGCTGGACGCCAATGGCAACGACCTGTCGGCGCGGGTCGCCTTCGAGACCCTGAACGACCAGCTGGAAAGCGTGCCTAAGGCCAGCGCCAACAAGTTCATCCAGGCCCAGCGCGATCAATTGGCGCCGAAGATCAACGCCGGCGAAGCCAAGGTCGCACCGCGTCACGCCGAACGTGTGGCCGAGGCGCAACGCCGCCTGGCAGCCGACACCGACGAAGAACTGGCGCGCCTGACCGCGCTGCAGGCGGTCAACCCGACTGTCCGTGACAGCGAGCTGGTGGCCCTGCGTCAACAGCGCGAACAGGGCCTGGCCATGCTGGAAAAAGCCGCCCTGCGCCTGGAAGCGATCCGGGTGCTGGTGGCGGGCTGATAGCCCGGTTGTCAGCACTGAACAAAAGGCCCGCACTGTGCGGGCCTTTTTTTTGCCTGTCGCCTGCCAATGCAGCAACGCGCCCTAGCGGCTCACTGCACCATCGTTGATCGCCGGCAGACTCACCTCTGCTGGGGCATCAGCGGCATTCCCACAGGCCAGCCCCTCTTTCATCCGCTGGGCGTCACGGACAAAACAGCGTGCTGCCTGGAACAGAAACAGCAGGGTCAGGAACAGGGCCACGGGAATCAGGTACATCGCATCGTGCAGACCGATGGCCTTGAACTCTTCGGTCATCAGCTCTGCGCCTGCGGCATACATTGCCGAATGGGCGAAGTGGTCGGAGAGCGCCCCCACCACCACCGGCCCCAAGCCGCCCCCCAACAGGTACAGGCCGGCGAAGAACAAGGCCATGGCGGTGGCGCGCAAGCGCGGTTCGACCACATCCTGCAGGGCGGTATAGACGCAGGTATAGAAGTTGTAGGCAAACAGCCAGCCGACACTGAATACCGCGACGAACACCCCGACCTCCACCCGCCCGGCATGCAGTGCCCATCCGGTGGCGAGGGTCGAGATGATCAGGCTGCAGGCCGCGAACAACAAACGACCATTGGCTACCCGCTGATGAATCTTGTCGGCGATCCAGCCGCCCAGGGTCAGGCCCACCAGGCCGGTCACCCCGACGATCAGCCCGGTGGCCATGGCGGCTTCCTGCAAGGGCATGAGGAAGTAGCGCTGCAGCATCGGCACCAGGAACGAGTTGCAGGCATAGGTGGCGAAGTTGAACGTCAGCCCGGCCAGAGTCAGCCAGAGAAAGGTCGGTATCGCCAGCACCCGGCGAATGGGCCGGTCAATCCGCACCTGGGCCACTTTCACCGTTTCCGCCGCGCCGCGCTTGGGTTCCTTGATGAAGAACATGAACACCGCCAGCACCAGCCCTGGTACCGCCGCAATGAAGAACGGCGCCCGCCAGCTGTCGAAGGCCTTGACCATGGCACCGATGGTGAAGAACGCCAGCACCAGCCCCAGAGGCAGGCCGAGCATGAAGATGCCCATGGCCCGGGCCCGGCGGTGAGCGGGGAACAGGTCGCCGATCAGCGAGTTGGCGGCCGGGGCGTAGCTGGCCTCGCCAATCCCCACGCCCATGCGCACCAGCAAAAAGCTCCAGAAGCTGCCGACCATGCCGTTGACCGCGGTGAGCCCGCTCCACACCGCCAGCCCCCAGCCCATCAGCTTGCTGCGCGAGCCGGTGTCGGCCAGGCGCCCCAGGGGCAAGCCGGCAATGGCATAGACAATGGTGAAGGCGGTGCCGATGATCCCCAGCTGGAAGTCGCTCAGGTGCCATTCCATGCGGATCGGCTCGATGATGATGGCGGGGATGGTGCGATCGAAGAAGTTGAACAGGTTTGCCAAAAACAACAGGAACAGAATGCGCCAGGCATTTGCCGCTTGAGTCGAATTATCCATGGATCGATCTCTTTTATTGTTATTGGGCCAGACGCGAGCGGGCCTGGAAGCTGCAATCTAGTCAGCCGCACCCACGCTGTCTGTAATCATTCGCCAGCCTGATACCAAGGCATCGCAGGCAGGCGCGGGGATGGCACTTGCGG
This sequence comes from Pseudomonas protegens CHA0, assembly GCF_000397205.1. NCBI lineage: Bacteria > Pseudomonadati > Pseudomonadota > Gammaproteobacteria > Pseudomonadales > Pseudomonadaceae > Pseudomonas > Pseudomonas protegens. Next base: position 1,495,636 of record NC_021237.1, on the reverse strand, counting down.
CTCCCCGGAACAAGCCGCCCGAACTTCGCCACAGCCCCCGCTACCCGGGCCTTTCCCAGTCTTTTCAAGGGCTTGGCCAAGGCCGAAAAAATACCTTGCGCCCCCCCTTCCCAAGGCCGATGCGAAGCCTAGAATAGCCGCCTTGCCAGCCCCCCTTATCAACCCCTCCCCCATCGAATACGCCAATGTCCGAAGCCAGTCCGTGTCTGAATTGCGGTGCCTGCTGTTCATACTTTCGTGTGTCTTTTTTCTGGGGCGAATGCGCCTCATCCGGCGGGACTGTCCCCGACGAGCTGGTGCAAAGTATCAGCCCCAGCCGGGTGGCAATGCTCGGAACCGACTGCAAATCCCCGCGCTGCATCGCCCTTGAAGGCGAGGTCGGCCAGGGTGTGAGCTGTTCGATCTATGACCAGCGCTCCAGCCCGTGCCGCGAGTTCGAGGCTTCCTGGACCGACGGCCAGCCCAACAGCGACTGCGACGCCGCCCGCGCCGCCTTCGGCCTGGCCCCCCTGGAACCGGCGGACACCGAGCCCTGGTACGAGGAAAGCGCTTAGCACCTTTGGCGATAGGGCCCATAAGCAAATCATTAGCAGCAGCGTGCCACCTCCCATTGCAGCCAGCGGGTGCCTTCTATACTCCAAGCACTCGTTGGCGCGCGGCTCCGCCGACCTCAGATGACTCAGAGATGGGCAGGCTATGGACTGGCTGGGCGTGCATTTCATTACCGAGCTTCCTCAGGCCGGGCAAGTGGTCCTGCATTGCACCCACAACCCGGTTCTGGTGCTTCTGGCCTACCTGGTAGCCTGTGCCGCCAGCTTCGCCACCCTGGACATGGCCGAACGTGTCAGTCATGCCGAACGACCGGCCAGCCAGCGCCTGTGGCGCTGGGTCGGAGCCTGCTGCCTGGCCGGGGGGATCTGGGCCATGCACTTCATCGCCATGCTGGCGTTCGAGGCGCCGCTGCAGATCCACTACGACCTGCCCCTGACCCTGCTGTCGCTCCTGATCGCGCTGGTCGCCGCCTGGCTGGCGATGAACACCCTGAGCCACGCGCACATGCCGCTGTGGCGCTATGGCGTTGCTTCGATCTGGATCGGCCTGGGCATCGCCGCCATGCACTACGTCGGCATGGCGGCCATGCGCAGCAGCGCCAGCCTGTACTACGACCCCTTACTGATGGCGCTGTCGGTATTGGTGGCGATCGCCTGCAGCCTGGCGGCGCTGCTGCTGTCCCGTCACCTGCGCGAAGGCAGCGGCATGTTCCACCAGTTGCTCAAGTACGCCAGCAGCCTGGTGCTGGGCGCTGCCATCGTGCTCATGCACTTCACCGGCATCTGGGCCATGACCCTGGTGCTGCCCGCCGGCAGCCTGCCCGCCCCCGCCGCATCCGATGGGCATCTGCAACTGGGCCTGACCCTGAGCGCGATCGTGCTCTTGATCATCGGCAGCGGCATCAGCGCGGCCCTGGCCGACAAGAAGCTGCAACACAAGGAGCGGGACCTGCGGCGGGTCAACGCCCTGCTTTCGCAACTGGACCAGGCCCGGGTTTCCCTGCAGCAGGTGGCCCACTACGACGCCCTGACCAACCTGATCAACCGCCGCGGCTTCAACCAGTTGTTCGCCGAAAAGCTCATCGAGAAAACTACCTTTGGCGGCATGCTGGCGGTGATGTTCCTCGACATCGACCACTTCAAGCGCATCAATGACAGCCTCGGCCACGATGCCGGGGACGAGTTGCTGAAAGTCATCGCCGGGCATATCAAGAGCTCCACCCGCAGCCATGAAGACGTGGTGGCACGCCTGGGCGGCGACGAGTTCTGCATCCTCATCAATCTGTACGACCGCGAAGAAGCCCGGCAGATGGCCCAGCGCATCATGCTGAAAATGAAGGAGCCGATCGAACTGGGGGGGCGACGCATGGTGATGACCACCAGCATCGGCATCAGCGTCTTCCCCGATGACGGCAAGACCTGCGAGGAGTTGCTCAAGAACGCCGACCTGGCCCTGTATCAATCCAAGGATTGCGGGCGCAACAGCCTGCATTTCTTCAACTCCCACCTCAAGACCCGGGCCACCCTGGAACTGCAACTGGAAGAGGAATTGCGCAACGCCCTGCGCGACGACCAGGGCCTGCTGCTGTATTACCAACCTATCTACGACCTCAAGAGCGGCAGGGTCACCAAGCTCGAAGCCCTGATCCGCTGGCAGCACCCGCAACATGGGCTGCTGACCCCGGATCGCTTCATCTCCATTGCCGAAGCCAACGGCATGATCGCCGAGCTGGACAACTGGGTGCTGCGCAAGGCCTGCGCGGACCTGGCCTACCTGTCGCGCCATGGCGGTGGCGAACTGAAGATCGCGGTCAACTGCTCGGCCCTGAACCTGACCCGCGAAGAGCTCGCCGGGGAGATCGAAAGCGCCCTGCGCCAGGCCCAGGTGGCGCCGCAGCGGCTGGAGCTGGAAGTCACGGAAAACGCCCTGATGGGCAATATTGCCAGCACCCTGGCGCTGCTCAAGCAGATCCGCGGGCTGGGGGTGTCGCTGTCGATCGACGACTTCGGCACCGGCTACTCATCCCTGGCCTATCTCAAGCGCTTGCCCCTGAACACCCTGAAGATCGATCGCTCGTTCATCCAGGACATCCCCAAGTCGACCCAGGACATGGAGATCGTCCAGGCGATCATCATCATGGCCCACACCCTGCACCTGCAGGTGGTCACCGAAGGGGTCGAAACCCCGGAACAGCAAGCGTTTCTCCAGCACCATGGCTGCGACTACCTGCAGGGCTACCTGCTCAGCCATCCGGTGCCGCTGCGGGAGTTGCGCGGGGTGCTGGAGGAGCTCGACCAGCGCCACGCCGCGCCGATCAATCCGCGGGCGCCGGGTCCCGATAAAGGCGAACCAGGGTCGCTGGATCTTTTTCCAGATAGCCCTGCCCACCATGCAGACGCATCAACTGCGCAGCTAATCCGCTGATCGGCGTCGCCGAGCCTTGTTCGCGGGAAAACTTCACCGCTCCATCCAGGTCCTTGAGCAGGGTGCGCACATGCCACTTCACCGGCTCGAACCGGCTTTCAGCCATTTGCGGGGCCAGGATCTGCAAAGGTTTCGAGTCGGCAAAGCCACCGGCCAGGGCCTCGGCGATCAGCCGCGCATCCACCCCCGAGCGCTCGGCCAGGGCCACCACCTCGGCGATCACCAGGGCGTTGCAGGCGACGATCATCTGGTTGCAGGCCTTGGTCACCTGCCCGGCGCCCACCGCCCCCATGTGCGTGACCCGCTGCCCCAGGGTCAGCAGCACTGGCCGCACCCGCTCGACGTCCGTCGCCTCACCGCCAACCATGATGGCCAGGCTGCCGGCCTCGGCGCCCGGGGTACCGCCGGACACCGGCGCATCGACCCAGGCCACGCCGCGGCTTGCGGCCAGTTCGGCGGCCATTTCCCGGGTAGCCGTGGGTTCCAGGCTGGACAGGTCCAGCAGCAGCTGACCGGCCCGGGCGCCCTGGGCGATACCCTCGGGGCCAAACACCACCTCGCGCACCACCTCGGTATTGGCCAGGCACATCAGCATCAGGTCGGCATCGGCGCACAGCTGCGCCGGCGTGGCAACTTGTCGCGCCCCGGCAGCCACCAGGGGCGCGCATTTTTCCGGGTTGCGGTTCCACACCGTCAGCGGATAGCCCGCCGCCAGCAGCCGGCGGCACATCGGCAAGCCCATCAGGCCGATTCCGGCAAAGCCGAGTGAAGGTAACGCTGACATCATATTGCCCTCATTTGATTAAAGATCACCGAATACTGGCCGATTCATCATGATTCAGGAAAGGATTCCCCCGAGCGTCGCTAAGAAAAAACCCTGACGCCTTGGGCAAAATTCGCGCTCCACGCAGCGACGAGGTCCCATTCCGTGATGGTTCGACGACACCTCGTCCACGAGCCAACCTGACCAGGCATATGGCGCACAATGACTTCTAAGAACAAACCTGCCAACGCAGTCTCCGAGATGACGCTGACCTCCCCCACAACTAGCCCCTCAGACCCGAAGCCATTGTCCAGTTCACGCCCCCTGTCGACTCAGCAGTACCTGTATTTCACCGAAACCAATACCGACCGCATCCTCGACAACCTCGACGGTCTGCGCGACACGGTGTTCCCGCGGCCACCGCACCTGGAAGGCGAGCCGGACAACCGTCGCGACCAGGAATTTCCGTCGGTCTGCCTGATCGGGCTGGGCCGCTGCGGCTCCAACATCGCCCTGGATGTGGCCGAGCTGGTGTACAACGCCCGCAAGTTCTACCTCAACGAATTCAATAACGAAGACAAGGCCTACGAAGGCGGCTACAGCCCCGGCCAGTGGATCCGCCAGAACCTGCGCCTGGGCCAGAACAAGGCCAGCAAGCCGGTGTTCCTGGTGGAACCGCTGGTGATGCTCGGCGACCTGGACAAGGACATTGCCGGGCGCATCCGTTTCTCGCGCAAGGGCGAGAAAAGCGGCTTCATCCGCGACTACAGCAAGATGAAGATCATGGACCTCTCGGAAGTCCACGCCGGTGGCGCCGGTAACGCGCCGATCCTCGGCCAATACCTGGCCAAGATCATCCTCAACAAGGACACCCAGCGCTTCTCCAGCCCCGACTGGAAGATGATCCACTCGTACCTGATCGACTCCTGCGGGATCAAGGCCAACCAGTCGCGCCTGTACTTCTCGATCTTCAGTGCCGGCGGCGGTACCGGTTCGGGCATGGCCTCGGAGTTCGGCCTGGCCCAGCAGTACTCGTACATGAACAAGACCTTCGACACCAAACCGATGGACGAGCACGACAGCAAGAGCGGGCACTCCTTCGTCTTCGAGCCGATCTTCACCAGCGGCATCTGCGTGCTGCCGAACATTTCGGACCATCGCAGCGAAATGTCCGAGGCGCTGCACATCAACGCCGGCCGCCTGCTGTGCAAGTACCTTTCGGAAGAGTGGGACTTCTCCTACAACTTCGACAATGAAGACAGCAGCGAAGCCAGCGTGATGGGACGGATCCGCCCCTGGAACGCGATGATGCTGATCTCCAACGACATCATGCGCTACGCCGAAGAAAGCGATGACGGCAACATCCAGAACATCGACGTCAACGCCATGGAGAAGCACGCCAACCAGTACATCTCCCAGCAGATCTTCAACATCCTCACCGCCCAGGCGGTGACCACCGACTACGACCAGAACTACTTCCGGCGGGCCGGCATCGACATCGGCGAAACCATCCGCCTGGATGCCAACGACCTGTTCATGAGCCTGGCTGGCCCGGTGGCGATCGCCTATGCCGAGTCCGTGGTGCCGGAGCAGCCGGTGCCCACCGGCGACAAGTTCAAGGTGTTCGAAAAAGAACCCCAGCGCCTGAACATCGACGACCTGTTCTTCCGCTCCATCGATCTGCCGCACTTCAACAAGGTGACCCAGGCCATCGAGGGCATCAGCCTGCTGCCGATCGAGTCCAAGCGCTACCGCGCGGCCTTGGAGCAATACAAGGCTTCGGGTTATGACGCCGCGGCGCTGCATGACCTGCACTTCTTCAAGAACTGCTCGTCGGTGGTATCGATCGTGTCCCTGCCCAAGGACTACAAGCTGTCCTACATGGACCTGAACCGGCTCAAGACCCACCTCAACAGCCTGTTCCCCAACACCACCCTCAAGCGCTATGCGCTGGTGATCGGCGCTTCGGCCAACCTGTCGCTGACCACCCTGATCGCCAAGAGCCCGTGCCTGTCGGATGACTTCCTGACCCTGATCGTGGCCTTTATCAAGCGTTGCTTTGCGCGCAATCCGTACCGCTTCGACGACACCCTGGACAACTCGGTGCTGGATTTCATCGTCAGTGACCAGTTCGATGAAGACCGCATCGACGATCTGCTCAACGAATTCGAGAACCCGGCGAAGATCCTCGACACCAACTGGTATGCGATCAAGCCGATGTACGAGAAGAAGTACCGCGAGCTGATCAACGACAAGGACAAGTTCGTCTCGATCAACGACATCCGCCTGTCCCGGGATTGCGTGAAGAAGGCCATCAAGTACCTGCGGGAAATCTACCGCCACCGTATCGGCAAGACCCGGGTCATCTCGCTCAACAGTCACACAGGCAAGACCGCGTATTAAGAAGGGCTTCGCCGGCCAGCCGGCTCCTGCACGGCAGGGAAAAACCTGCTGTCCTGTGGGAGCCGGCTGGCTGGCGAATGGTCAATTTACTCACATCGCGAAACAATTAAGCAGCTCGTCGGCTGCGCTTGAAACTGTTCCCCTTCCGTGAACGTCACCCTGAGAGAAAAGCCCGTGGGGCCTTTCTCTACGGCAAGGTGCCATCACTGGATTCACGGTTACTCGGCTACACACTTTTGTCCGACAAAAACCTGCCCCTTATCGGTGCACGCTCTTAGCGCGATGCCCTTTCCTGGATCAGGATCCAGGGTGAAACCACCACCGCCCACAGCGTCGGATCACGTTCCAGCAGATCGGATGCCCGCGTCGCAGACAGTTTCTCGACCTTTCCTTCGGCCAGCCAGGCCGCCACTTTTTCTGCCTGGTTCTCGGCCACGGCCTGGGCCGCCTCGATCAGATCCAGGTCAGCCTCGACCCACAATAGGGCACCCTTGGCGAAGAACGGCTCCAGTTCCTTCCAGCTGATAGATGCGGTCTCACCAAGCAGCTTGGCATAGAGGGTGCTAGGTTCTTGAGTCATGGGACTGTCCAGAAATGAAATCGGCGCAATCATAACGTCGGGGCTCTGGCAGAAAAACCCAGAAGCAAGCGCGACACCGATCGAGAAGCTCAGAAGCGCCAGGGACTGACGCCGAACCGGGCGCAAGCCACGCCGCAAATCTGTCTTTTTCTTTCAATTAAGCGACACCCCGCGTTTTTGCCCCCAGCAGCCAGCTTTTCAAGCGAACAACCGGCGCTCTACACTGTACCGGTACAGTTGCCAGGGGCATTTTCCGACGGGTATTCACGAAATATCTGATTCGGTTCTGCGACCAAGGCCGCCGGAACTATAAAAATTACAACAGTAAGAGTGGAGCACTATGAATAAGGCTACTAAGCAGATTTCCAAACTGTTTGCCGCTATGGTCCTGGCCGGGGTTGCCAGCCATTCGTTCGCAGCTGACACCATCAAGATCGGTATCGCCGGCCCCAAGACCGGCCCTGTAGCCCAATACGGCGACATGCAGTTCAGTGGCGCGAAAATGGCCATCGAACAGATCAACGCCAAAGGCGGCGTCAACGGCAAGAAGCTCGAAGCCGTTGAATACGACGATGCCTGTGATCCCAAGCAAGCCGTGGCAGTCGCCAACAAAGTGGTCAACGATGGCGTCAAGTACGTGGTCGGCCACCTGTGCTCCAGCTCCACTCAACCTGCTTCCGACATCTACGAAGACGAAGGCGTGATCATGATCACCCCGGCTGCCACCAGCCCGGACATCACCGCCCGTGGTTACAAGATGGTGTTCCGCACCATTGGCCTGGACAGCGCCCAGGGCCCGGCCGCCGGTAACTACATCGCCGACCACGTGAAACCCAAAGTGGTTGCCGTGCTCCACGACAAGCAGCAGTACGGTGAAGGCATCGCCACCGCCGTGAAGCAGACCCTGGAGAAGAAAGGCACCAAGGTCGCCGTATTCGAAGGCATCAACGCCGGCGACAAGGACTTCTCTTCGCTGATCGCCAAGCTCAAGCAGGCCAACGTCGATTTCGTCTACTACGGCGGCTACCACCCTGAGCTGGGCCTGATCCTGCGCCAATCCCAGGAGAAAGGCCTGAAGGCCAAGTTCATGGGCCCGGAAGGCGTGGGTAACGACTCCATTTCGCAGATCGCCAAGGATGCTTCCGAAGGCCTGCTGGTCACCCTGCCTAAATCCTTCGACCAGGACCCGGCCAACGTGGCCCTGGCTGACGCGTTCAAGGCCAAGAAAGAAGACCCGAGCGGTCCTTTCGTATTCCCTTCCTACTCCGCAGTTGAAGTCATCGCCGGCGCCATCACCAACGCCAAGAGCGAAGACGCGGCCAAGGTGGCTGAAGCCATCCACGCCGGCACCTTCAAGACCCCTACCGGCGACCTGAGCTTCGACGCCAAGGGCGACTTGAAAGACTTCAAGTTCGTGGTCTACGAGTGGCACTTCGGCAAACCTAAAACCGAAGTTTCCCCTCAGTAAGGCACGGCCTGACTGACTGCCAATAAAGCCCACGGCGTGCCGTGGGCTTTGTTTTACGAATGTATGGGCCTGTGTTCCGTGATCCGGAATCCCGCCCACCTGAAAATCTCAAAACCGTCATCAGCGGTTCGCTGGCAAAACCCAGCCCGAAGTGGGTGCAGATCCACGGGGCCTGGGCGGGAAAATGACTCCACCAGTGAAATGCGTATCAGGTTTTTAGGAGCGTTGTAATGCCTGACATCTATCACTTTTTCCAACAGCTGGTTAACGGTCTCACCGTTGGCAGCACGTATGCCCTGATCGCCATCGGCTATACGATGGTTTACGGCATCATTGGAATGATCAACTTCGCCCACGGCGAGGTGTACATGATCGGTTCCTACGTGGCGTTCATCGCCATCGCCGGGCTGGCCATGATGGGACTCGACAGCGTCCCGCTGTTGATGACCGCAGCCTTCATCGCGAGCATCGTCGTCACCAGTGCCTACGGCTACAGCATCGAACGGATCGCCTACCGCCCCTTGCGGGGTAGTAACCGCCTGATCCCGCTGATCTCCGCCATCGGCATGTCGATCTTCCTGCAGAACACCGTTCTGCTGGCGCAGGACTCCAAGGACAAATCCATTCCCAACCTGATCCCGGGCAACTTCTCCATCGGGCCAGGCGGCGCACATGAAGTGCTGATTTCCTACATGCAGATCGTGGTATTCGTGGTGACCCTCATCGCCATGCTCGGCCTGACGCTGTTCATCTCCCGTTCTCGCCTGGGTCGCGCCTGCCGCGCCTGTGCCGAGGACATCAAGATGGCCAACCTCCTGGGGATCAATACCAACAACATCATCGCCCTGACCTTCGTGATCGGCGCCGCGCTGGCGGCCATCGCCGCCGTGCTGCTGAGCATGCAATACGGTGTGATCAACCCCAACGCCGGTTTCCTGGTGGGCCTGAAGGCCTTCACTGCAGCGGTCTTGGGCGGCATCGGCAGTATCCCGGGCGCGATGCTCGGCGGGCTGGTGCTGGGGGTGGCCGAAGCCTTTGGTGCCGACGTGTTCGGCGACCAGTACAAGGACGTCGTGGCGTTCGGCCTGTTGGTTCTGGTGCTGTTGTTCCGTCCGACCGGCATTCTGGGCCGTCCGGAGGTTGAGAAAGTATGACTAGGAATCTTAAATCGGCGCTGTTCAGCGCCTTGTTGGTCTGGGCTGTCGCCTACCCGGTGCTAGGCCTGAAACTGACCATCGTCGGCATCAACCTGGAAGTCCACAACACCAGCCCGACCATTCTTGCCACCATCGCGGTGTGCTCGGTGCTGATGTTCCTGCGGGTGCTGTTCCATAGCCAGATCAGCGCCGCCTGGAAGTCATCTCCCAGCATGCCGTTGATCCCGGCCAAGGCCAGCAACTTCCTGACCCTGCCCAGCACCCAGCGCTGGATCATCCTGGCGTTGATCCTTGGCGCCCTGGTCTGGCCGTTCTTCGGCTCCCGCGGGGCGGTGGACATTGCCACGCTGATCCTGATCTACGTGATGCTGGGCCTGGGCCTGAACATCGTGGTCGGCCTGGCCGGCCTGCTGGACCTGGGTTACGTGGGTTTCTACGCCGTCGGCGCCTACAGCTATGCGCTGCTGTCGCACTACTTCGGCCTGAGCTTCTGGATCTGCCTGCCGATCGCCGGCCTGATGGCGGCCACTTTCGGCTTCCTGCTGGGCTTCCCGGTGCTGCGCCTGCGGGGTGACTACCTGGCAATCGTGACCCTGGGCTTTGGCGAGATCATCCGTCTGCTGCTGCGCAACATGACCGATCTCACCGGCGGCCCCAACGGCATCAGCAACATCGAGAAGCCGACCTTCTTCGGCCTGACCTTCGAGCGCAAGGCAGCAGAAGGCATGCAGACCTTCCACGAGTTCTTCGGCCTGCAGTACAACTCGATCAACAAGGTGATCTTCCTCTACCTGGTGGCCCTGCTGCTGGCACTGGCGGCGCTATTCGTCATCAATCGCCTGCTGCGCATGCCCATCGGCCGTGCCTGGGAAGCCTTGCGTGAAGACGAGATCGCCTGCCGTGCCCTGGGCCTGAACCCCACCGTGATCAAGCTCTCGGCCTTTACCCTGGGCGCCGCGTTCGCCGGTTTCGCCGGCAGCTTCTTCGCCGCGCGCCAAGGCCTGGTAACCCCGGAGTCCTTCACCTTCATCGAGTCGGCGATCATCCTCGCCATCGTCGTGCTGGGTGGCATGGGCTCGCAGCTGGGAGTGATCCTGGCGGCGATCGTGATGATCCTCTTGCCTGAAATGATGCGTGAATTCAGCGAATACCGGATGTTGATGTTCGGCGCCATGATGGTGCTGATGATGATCTGGCGTCCTCAAGGTCTGCTGCCCATGCAACGTCCTCACATGGAGCTGCGCAAATGAGCCGTGAGATCCTCAAAGTAACCGGCCTGTCGATGCGCTTCGGCGGCCTGCTGGCGGTCAACGGAGTGGCCCTGACCGTCAAGGAAAAACAAGTGGTGGCATTGATCGGCCCGAACGGTGCCGGCAAGACCACGGTGTTCAACTGCCTGACCGGTTTCTACCAGCCCAGCGCCGGCAGCATCCTCCTGGACGGCGAGCCGATCGAAGGCCTGCCGGGCCACAAGATCGCCCGCAAGGGCGTGGTGCGTACCTTCCAGAACGTGCGGCTGTTCAAGGACATGACCGCGGTCGAGAACCTGTTGATCGCCCAGCACCGGCACCTGAACACCAACTTCCTCTCCGGGCTGTTCAAGACCCCGGCGTTTCGCAAGAGCGAGCGCGAGGCCATGGAGTACGCCGGCTACTGGCTGGACAAGGTCAACCTGCGGGAGTTTGCCAACCGCCCCGCCGGCACCCTGGCCTATGGTCAGCAACGGCGCCTGGAAATCGCCCGCTGCATGATGACCCGCCCGCGGATCCTCATGCTCGACGAGCCAGCCGCCGGCCTCAACCCCAAGGAAACCGAGGACCTCAAAGCGCTGATCAGTGTGCTGCGCGAAGAGCACAACGTCACCGTGCTGCTGATCGAACACGACATGAAACTGGTCATGAGCATTTCCGACCATATCGTGGTGATCAACCAGGGCACGCCCCTGGCCGACGGCACGCCGGAACAGATCCGCGACAATCCCGAAGTGATCAAAGCCTACCTGGGGGAAGCGTAAATGCTGCAGTTCGAAAACGTTTCCACCTTCTACGGCAAGATCCAGGCGTTGCACAGCGTCAACGTCGAGATCCGCCAGGGCGAGATCGTCACCCTGATCGGCGCCAACGGTGCCGGCAAGTCCACCCTGCTGATGACCCTCTGCGGCTCGCCCCAGGCCCACAGCGGCAGCATCCGTTACCTGGGTGAAGAACTGGTGGGGCAAAGCTCGGCGCAGATCATGCGCAAGAGCATTGCCGTGGTGCCGGAAGGCCGCCGGGTATTCGCCCGCCTGACCGTGGAAGAGAACCTCGCCATGGGCGGCTTCTTCACCGACAAGGGCGACTACCAGGAGCAGATGGACAAGGTCCTGGAGCTGTTCCCGCGGCTCAAGGAGCGCTTCACCCAGCGCGGCGGCACCATGTCCGGCGGCGAACAGCAGATGCTCGCCATCGGCCGTGCGCTGATGAGCAAACCCAAGCTGCTGCTGCTGGACGAACCGTCCCTGGGCCTGGCGCCGATCATCATCCAGCAGATCTTCGACATCATCGAACAGCTGCGCCGCGACGGCGTGACGGTGTTCCTGGTAGAGCAGAACGCCAACCAGGCGCTGAAGATCGCCGACCGTGCCTATGTGCTGGAGAACGGCCGGGTGGTGATGCAAGGCACCGGTGAATCGCTGCTGACCGATCCGAAGGTGCGTGAAGCCTACCTGGGCGGCTAAGCACCTGCGTCACTGAAAACGGCCCTTCGGGGCCGTTTTTTTTATTCCGGGATAAAAAACTGCCCCGGGCTGTAACGAATCCCCATGAGCCTTCTCTAGAGGGGTAAGCAAGCACAGATGCTTCCTTACCCCAACCGCACTGGAGAAACATCATGAGCAACACTCGTACCCTGTCCGCCACTGCCCTGGTCCTGGCCCTGGGCTCTGCCCTCAGCGTCGCCGCCCTGCCCACCACCGCCCATGCCGCGGACGACATGGAAAAGTGCTTCGGCGTGGCCATGAAGGGCAAGAACGATTGCGCCGCGGGCGCCGGCACCACCTGCGCCGGGACCTCCAAGGTCAACGACCAGGCCAACGCCTGGAAGCTGGTACCCAAGGGCAGTTGCGAGAAAACCGCCAGCAGTACCTCGCCTACCGGTTTCGGCCAGCTCGAAGCCTTCAAAGCCAAGCCCTGATCCTGCGCCTGCCTGAGTGTCGACGATGAACACCGCCCCGCTGCACCACCCTGGCCACGACATTCAGGCGCGCGCCTCCAGCCTGCCGCCCCGCGCCGGGCTGGGGCTCAAGACCGAGCATTTCAAACACGTGCTGGAACAGCGGCCCGACATCGGTTTCTTCGAGGTGCATGCGGAGAACTACATGGTGGCGGGCGGCCCTTTCCACCATTACCTGGGCCTGATCCGCGAACGCTACCCGCTGTCGCTGCACGGTGTCGGCCTGTCCATCGGTGGCGAAGGCTCCCTGGACCTGGCTCACCTGGAGCGGCTGGCCGGCTTGATCGAACGCTATCAGCCCCAGTCCTTTTCCGAACACCTGGCCTGGTCCAGCCACGGCCCGGTGTTCCTCAACGACCTGCTGCCCCTGGCCTACGACGGGCCCACCTTGCGCCGGGTCTGCGAGCACATCGACCAGGTGCAGAACCAACTGGGACGAACCATGCTGCTGGAAAATCCGGCCACCTACCTGCAATTCCAACGCTCGACCCTGGACGAGACCGACTTCATCCGCGAAGTGGTCCAGCGCAGCGGCTGCGGCCTGCTGCTGGACGTCAACAACCTCTATGTGTCGTGCATCAATCACCAGCGCGATCCCCTGGCCTACCTGCAAGCACTGCCGCTGCAGGCGGTGGGCGAGATTCATCTGGCCGGGTTCGCCGAAGACCGGGACAGCCTCGGTGACCGGCTGTTGATCGACGATCACGGCGCCCCGGTCGACGCTGCGGTCTGGGCCCTGTACCAGGAGGTGCTGGGGCTCATCGGCCCGATGGCCACCCTGATCGAGCGCGACAACCACCTGCCGGCCTTTGCCACCCTGATGGCCGAGGCCAGCCAGGCAGAAGCGCTGTTGCTCGGCGCCCAGGTGCAGCCATGAGTGGCCAGGGGGAATTCGCCAGGGCCCTGCTGAGCGCCGAACCGGGCTGCCCACAGGGGCTGTCCAGCAGCAACGGCGCCGATCCGGCCAGCCGCTTCGCGGTCTATCGCAACAATGTGCAGGCCTCGTTGAGCAACGCCCTGGCCGAGTCATACCCGGTCGTCATGCAATTGGTTGGTCGCGAGTTTTTCAACGCCATGGCCGCGCTCTACATCCGGGACTTCGCCCCCGCCAGCCCTCTGCTCAACGACTATGGCCGGGACCTGGGCGACTTTATCCAGGGCTTCGGGCCGGCCGCCGGCCTGCCCTACCTGGCCGACATGGCCCGCCTTGAACGGCTGCGGGTCGAGGCCTACCACGCCGCCGACGCCCGCCCCCTGGAGCCGTCACGGCTACTGGCGGCGATGAACCAGCCCGACCGCCTCGGCCAGGCGCAACTGCTCCTGCATCCGTCACTGCGCACCCTGCACTCCGGCTACGCCGTAGTGAGCCTGTGGGCGGCGCACCAGAGCGATCAGCCCTGGCCGGCTTTCGACCTGCAGCAGGGGCAGAACGCCCTGGTGCTGCGCAACGCCCTGGAGGTCGAGGTGATCGCCGTGGATACCGGCGCCATGACCTTCATTGAAGCCCTACGCAACCACTGGCCGCTGGAAATCGCCGCGGCCCATGCCCTGGACGCCCAGGCCGACTTCGACCTGGGCCAGTGCCTGGGCCTGCTGCTCGGCCACGGCGCTCTTATCGACCTGCAACCCCAGAAGAAGGCCTGACCATGAACACCCAGACAGAAACACCCATTGCCGGACTGGTGAATCGGATCATTCAAGGGTTTGAGCGCATTCCCTACAGCCTGATCGCCTTTATCGCGCGTTTTTCCATTGCCGCGGTGTTCTGGAAATCCGGACAGACCAAGGTCGAGGGGCTGGCCGTCGATCTGGTCGATGGCACCTTCCAGCTGGGCTGGCCGCGCCTGGCGGACTCGACCATTCCCCTGTTCAAGAGCGAGTACCACGTGCCCCTGTTGACGCCGGAAGTGGCGGCGCACCTGGCGGCATTTGCCGAACATTTTTTCCCGATGCTGATCCTGCTGGGCCTGGCCACGCGCTTTTCCGCCCTGGCGTTGCTGGGGATGACCCTGACCATCCAGCTCTTCGTCTACCCGGACGCCTACCCGACCCACGGCACCTGGGCGGCGATCTTCCTGCTGTTGATGGCCCGCGGCCCGGGCGTGTTGTCCCTCGACCACCTGCTGGCCCGGCATTTTCGCCACCGTCCTCTGTAGCCGCTGCCGCAGGCTGCGAAAAGGGCCGCAGGCCCATCAAGTTCACAAACGACGGTAAAGCCGGAGGAAGCTACAAACGATCCAGCGCCTCACCGCTGCGACGAAACCAGTCCATCAGGTAATCGGCCAGCACCTGGGTACGCTTGGGCAGGCCGCCCTGATAGGAGTGCACCAGGTACATCGGCATGCTGCGGGTCTGGTAGTCCCGCAACAGCCAGCACAGGCGGCCGTCCGCCAGTTCGCTGTGCAGCACATAGGACGGTAGCCGGGCGATCCCCGCGCCCACCAGGGCAGCCTTCTTCAGGAGGTTGTAGTGGTTGCTGGCGAAGGGGCCGCTGACCCGCACCCGCAACAGTTCATGGCGCTGGTGGTACAACCACTCTTCCCGACCGCTGTAATGGCTATTGAGCAGGCAGCGATGCCCGGCCAGCTCCTGAGGCGTGCGCGGCTCGCCGTATTGCTCCAGGTAGGCCGGGCTGGCGCAGGTCATTTCATGCCAGGCCAACAGCGGCCGGGCCACCAGGCGCTGGTCGTTGGCCACCTCCGAGCGCACGGCCAGATCGAAACCCTCCCGGGTCAGGTCGCGGTAGCTGTTGTTCAGGTCCAGCTCGATCTGCACCTGGGGATAGTGCCGGGAGAACTCCAGCAGCAGGCCATCGAAAAAAGTCTCTCCCAGGGACACCGGAACCGTCAGGCGCACCGGGCCGGCCATATCGTCCTTGAGCCGGGCCAGGGCCTGATGGGCCCGCTCCACTTGGACTACCAGCGCCTGGGCCTGAGGCAGAAGCGCCGCCCCGGCGGCGGTCAGGTCCAGACGTCGGGTGGTGCGTTGCAGCAGTACCACGGCGTAGCGGGCTTCCAGGGCGCTGATGCGTTTGGAGAGCTGGCCCTTGCTGCACCCCAACTGCTGGGCTGCCAGGGTAAAGCTGCCGGCTTCCACCAGCACCGCAAATGCCGCCAGGTCATCCATCTCGCTCATGGATTGTTTCCATTTGAAAACCAAAGGTTGCCTATTAGCGCGTTAATTCATGAAAAAAACCACTCTAGACTGCAACCTCACCCCCTTTTCGAGGAACAGCCCATGAAGATTCTCTTGATCGGTGCCAATGGCACCATTGGTTCGGCGGTCGCGCGGGAGCTGGAACAACGTCACGAAGTGGTGCGCATCGGCCGTACCAGCGGTGATTTCCAGGTGGATATCAGCGACAGCCAGTCGATCCGCGCGCTGTTCGAAAAGACCGGGCGCTTCGATGCGCTGGTGTGCGCAGCCGGTAACGTGACCTTCGCGCCGCTGGGGGAAATGACTGCCGAGCACTTCAGCCTGGGCCTCGAGGACAAGCTGATGGGCCAGGTCAACCTGCTGCTGATCGGCCGCGAGTACGCCAACGACGGCGCCTCCTTCACCTTCACCACCGGCGTCCTGAGCCATGACCCGATCCGCAGCGGCGCCTCGGCCGCCCTGGTCAACGGCGCCATCGACAGCTTCGTGCGGGCCGCTGCCATCGAGCTGCCCCGGGGCCTGCGGGTCAACTCCATCAGCCCCAACGTGCTGCTGGAAGCCATGGGCAGCTACGCGCCCTACTTCCGCGGCTTCAAGCCGGTGCCGGCGGCCGACGTGGCCCTGGCCTACGCCAAGAGCGTGGAAGGCCTGCAGACCGGCCAGACCTACCACGTCGGTTGATCCGGCTTGTGTAGGGCTCGCCAGCGAAGGCGTCCTCCCGAACCACACAAGGCTTCAGGGCCTCTTCGCCGGCAAGCCGGCTCCTACGGTTGATGGCGCTGCCGCGTTCAATCCGGGGTTGTGGTGACCGGGCGGGCTGCGTAACGTGTCGGCTTCCGCTTGGAGGCCCAATGATGCGCACCGCTCGTTCACTGCTTTGTTTCGCCCTGCTGCCGCTGTTTGCCGGCTGCCAGATGCTGCCGATGTTCAACCAACAGCCCCAGGCGCCGTCCATGGCCGGGTTGACCCGGATGCAGGGTGAACTCAGTGCCGCCGATGGCAAGCTGCTGTTCAAACCCTGCACCGAAGACCGCCGTTATGTGGTCAACGATGGCGGCAACACCAGTGTGCTGCAGGAAGCGGCAACCCTGGCCGAGAAGCAGGGCAAGCTGTTTGCCGACCTGCGGGGCAAGTTCTCCGCCAGTGCCAGCAGCGACGGCCAGCTGGACCTGCGCCAGCTGTACCGCGTCGAGCGCTCCGCCAGCGCCTGCAGCGATCCGAACTTCCAGCGCCTGATCCTGCGGGCCGGTAGCAAGAACCCGGCGTGGAACGTCGATGTCAGCGCCAAGGGCATGATGATCGAACGCGCCGGCCAGCCGACCCTGGCCCTGCCCTATCTGGAAGAACAGCTGGGGGATGGCCGTTTCAACCTCACCAGTGAAGCCAATCACCAGCGCGTGGAGCTGTGGGTGGCCCCGCAACGCTGCGTCGACCCCGTCACCGGCAGCGTTCAGCACCTGAGCGCAGAGCTTCGGGTGGACGGCCAGGTGCAGCGCGGCTGCGGCTATTTCGGCGGCTCGCGCAACGACTGATTCGACGAGCAGCGGTTTTAGCCTCACGGCCAAGGTGGTTTGCGGCTTATAATCGCCGGTTTGTGCAAAGCAAGCCGGCGCACTGTTGCGCACCGCCTACCCCGGATCCTGTCATGTTACGAATCACCGAACTCAAGTTGCCGATCGACCATCCCGATGAAGACCTGCGCGCCGCCATCGTGCAGCGCCTGGGGATCGCCAGCGATGAGCTGCTCGATTTCACCTTGTTCAAGCGCAGCTACGATGCGCGCAAGAAGTCTTCCGAGCTGTGCTTCATCTACACCATCGACCTCAGCGTGCGCGACGAAGCGCCGCTGCTGCTCAAGTTCGCCGACGACCGTAACGTCAACCCGGCGCCGGATGTCAGCTACAAGGTGGTGGGCCAGGCTCCGGCCGACCTCAGCCAGCGGCCGATCGTGGTGGGCTTCGGCCCCTGCGGGATCTTCGCCGGCCTCTTGCTGGCGCAGATGGGCTTCAAGCCGATCGTCCTCGAGCGTGGCAAGGAAGTGCGCCAGCGCACCAAGGACACCTGGGGCCTGTGGCGCAAGAGCGTGCTCAACCCCGAGTCCAACGTGCAATTTGGCGAAGGCGGCGCCGGGACCTTCTCCGACGGCAAGCTCTACAGCCAGATCAAGGACCCGCAGCACCACGGCCGCAAGGTGCTCCACGAGTTCGTCAAGGCCGGCGCTCCGGACGAGATCCTCTACGTCAGCAAGCCGCACATCGGCACCTTCCGCCTCACCGGCGTGGTCGAAAACATGCGCCAGCAGATCATCGCCCTGGGCGGTGAAGTGCGCTTCGAGCAGCGGGTTACCGACGTGCTGATCGAAGACGGTCAACTGCAAGGTGTGGAACTGGCCAGCGGCGAACAACTGCATTCGCGGCACGTGATCCTGGCCCTGGGCCACAGCGCCCGCGACACCTTCCGCATGCTCCACAGCCGCGGCGTGTACATGGAAGCCAAGCCGTTCTCGGTGGGCTTTCGTATCGAGCACCCGCAATCGCTGATCGACAGCGCGCGCCTGGGCAAGTACGCCGGCCACCCGAAACTCGGCGCCGCCGACTACAAGCTGGTGCACCACGCCAAGAACGGCCGTTCGGTCTACAGCTTCTGCATGTGCCCGGGCGGCACCGTGGTGGCGGCAACCTCCGAGCCGAACCGGGTGGTGACCAATGGCATGAGCCAGTACTCGCGCAACGAGCGCAACGCCAACTCCGGCATCGTCGTGGGCATCACCCCGGAAGTGGACTACCCGGGCGGCCCGCTGGCAGGCATCGAGTTGCAGGAACGCCTGGAGTCCCACGCCTTTGTCCTGGGTGGCAGTAACTACCAGGCCCCGGCGCAGCTGGTGGGCGACTTTATCGCCGGCAAGCCCACCACCGCCCTGGGCAGCGTCGAGCCGTCCTACAAGCCCGGCGTGACCCTGGGTGACCTGGCCCTGGCCTTGCCGGACTTTGCCATCGAGGCCATTCGTGAAGCCCTGCCGGCCTTCGAACGGCAGATCAAGGGCTATTCGCTGCATGACGCGGTGCTGACCGGTATCGAGACCCGCACCTCATCGCCGCTGCGCATTACCCGCGACGCCTCGATGCAGAGCTTGAATGTGAAGGGGCTGTACCCGGCCGGTGAAGGCGCCGGTTATGCCGGTGGGATTCTCTCCGCCGGGGTCGACGGGATTCGCATTGCCGAAGCCGTGGCCCGCGACATTCTCGGTATCCAGGCCTGAGGGACGGGCCCTTTCGCCGGCAAGCCGGCTCCTACCGCCTACCGTAGGAGCTGGCTTGCCAGCGAAGGCGTCGTCCAGAACAACGCAAGGCTCAAGGGCCTCTTCGCCGGCAAGCCGGCGCCTACGACAAGTTCAGATACCGGCGCGCAATACGCTGGCAGGTAGCGCCTCACCACGCTCGACACTGGCGGCTACCGCCTCGATCAACACCGTCAGTTCATAACCCTGCTCTGCCAGCCACTGCCCATCGTAGTAGGTGGTTGCATAGCGCTCGCCCCCATCACACAGAATCGCCACGATCGACCCCGACTCACCGGCCGCAACCATCTGCTGCGCGGCCATCAGCGCGCCGATCAGGTTGGTGCCGCTGGAGCCGCCAACCCGACGACCCAGGCGCTGGGCCAGATAATGCATGGCCGCCAGGGACAGGGCATCCGGCACCTTGACCATGGCATCGATCACCTTGGGCAGGAACGAAGCCTCGACCCGCGGCCGGCCGATGCCCTCGATCCGCGAACCGCAGTCCAGGCGCAGGCTGGCGTCGCCACTCTGGTAATAGTCGAAGAACACCGAGCGCTCGGCGTCGGCACACAGCACCCGAGTGCAGTGCTGGCGATAGCGCACGTAGCGCCCCAGGGTCGCGGTGGTACCGCCCGTGCCCGGGCTGGAAATCAGCCAGCTGGGCTCCGGGTACCGCTCGAAACGCAACTGCTGGAATATCGACTCGGCGATGTTGTTGTTAGCCCGCCAGTCGGTGGCGCGCTCGGCATAGGTGAACTGGTCCATGAAATGGCCGCCGCTCTCCCGGGCCAGGCGCTCGGACTCGGCGTAGATCTGCGTCGGGTCCTGCACCAGGTGGCTCTTGCCGCCATAGAAGGCGATCTGGGCAATTTTCTCCTGGGAAGTGGTCGCCGGCATCACGGCAATGAACGGCAGCCCCAGCAGCCGGGCGAAATAGGCTTCGGAGATCGCCGTGGAGCCACTGGAGGCCTCGATCACCGGCGCGCCGGGCTTGAGCCAGCCATTGCACAGGGCATAGAGGAACAGCGAGCGGGCCAGGCGATGCTTGAGGCTGCCGGTGGGATGGCTGGATTCATCCTTGAAATACAGCTCGATGCCCGGCAGGCCCGGCAACGGCAGCGGGATCAGGTGAGTGTCGGCGCTGCGCTGGAAGTCGGCTTCGATGATACGGATGGCCTCACGGGCCCACTGGCGATTGTCGCTCATGCTCTATTCTCGTTGGATCGCACGCCGTACCGGCGCAAGAAGATGAAATGCACCCAGCATAGGTGATCCAGGCTCGCGACGGGCAGGCGCCTTTTCCTGGAAAAAATGCCCCGTCAGCCGCTGCGGACGGACATGTTAGGAAATATCCTGCCCCCCTTACAGGTACAGCTATGAAGCAATTGGAAACACAACTGCAAGGGGGATTTTTCAGCAGCCCGCTTGCCTTCTGCATATAACAAAAAAGAATATAACTTTTGTTTTAACAACTAACTGTACGGGTTAGGGTGTGCCACCTTTTTAGTTTTTAGATGGAGAGCGACCTTGCCTCTGCGTAGCACTTTCACTCGTTTCTTTGCCATGGAAGCTGCCAGCGGTCTGTTATTGATCGCCGCAGCCATCCTGGCCCTGATTATCAACAACTCCCCCCTGTCCTGGCTGTACAACGGCCTGCTGGAAACCCCGGTGGTGGCCCAGGTTGGCGCCCTGAAGATCGCCAAGCCGCTGCTGCTGTGGATCAACGATGGCCTGATGGCACTGTTCTTCCTGCTGATAGGCCTGGAGGTCAAGCGCGAAGTGCTGGAGGGGCAGTTGGCCAAGCCGTCGCAGATCGTCCTACCCGGCGCAGCGGCCATCGGCGGCATGCTGGTGCCGGCGCTGATCTACTGGTTCCTCAACCGTGACAACCCGCCCGCCCTCAATGGCTGGGCGATTCCCACCGCCACCGACATCGCCTTCGCCCTCGGGGTGCTGGCCTTGCTGGGCAAGCGGGTGCCGACCTCGCTGAAACTGTTCCTGATGACCCTGGCGATCATCGATGACCTGGGAGCGATCGTGATCATCGCGATCTTCTACTCCGGCACGCTGTCGACCCTGTCGCTGATGCTGGCTGGCGCCTGCATCGCCGCCCTGGTGGCGATGAACCGGATGGGCGTGGTCAAGCTCGGACCCTACATGATCATCGGCCTGATCCTCTGGGTCTGCGTGCTCAAGAGCGGAGTCCACGCGACCCTGGCCGGCGTGACCCTGGCCTTCTGCATACCCTTGCGCACCCGCAACGCCGAACCCTCGCCGCTCAAGGCGCTGGAACACGCCCTGCATCCCTGGGTGTCGTTCGGCATCCTGCCGCTGTTCGCCTTCGCCAATGCCGGGCTGTCGCTGAGCGGCGTGACACTTGAGAGCTTCACCCACCATGTCCCCATGGGGATCGCAGTCGGCCTGCTGCTGGGCAAGACCATCGGCGTCTTCGGCCTGACCTGGATGGCAGTGAAAACCGGTATCGCTGCCTTGCCGTCCGGGGCCAACTGGGGCCAGGTGCTCGGCGTGGCAATTCTGTGTGGTATCGGCTTCACCATGAGCCTGTTCGTCGGCTCCCTGGCCTTCGAGCCCGGCAGCAGCGATTACGCCGGCATGGACCGCATGGGCATCCTGACCGGTTCACTGTTTGCGGCCCTGATCGGTTACGCCGTCACCGCCGCTGCCAGCCGCAGAAACAACACCCTGGCGTCCTGATCCGCAGCGCTTGGCCAGGCTGAAAACACAAAACCCCGACCAGTTGCCTGGCCGGGGTTTTGTTTTGTAGCAGGGAAGGTCAGCGGGTAACGCGGCTGGTACCGTTGACCGTCATGATGCGCACGCGGTCGCCCACGCGGAACACTTCGTTTTCCTGAACCTGCTGCACATAGGCACGCATGCTGCCGTCGTCTTCACGCACGGTGATTTCAACGCCCTGGGTACGGGTCAGGCCTTCTTCAGTGGCCGAGCCCAGCAGGCCGCCGGCAACTGCACCGATGACTGCGGTGACGATGCTGCCACGGCCGCCGCCGATGGCGCTGCCGCCAACGCCGCCGATCACAGCACCTGCAGCGCCGCCGATCGGGGTCTTGGTGCCTTCGATTTTCACCGGACGCAGGGATTCGATGGTGCCCATGCGCACGGTTTGCACACGACGCGCTTCATCACGGGAATAGGAGTCACCGGTCAGGTTGGAGGCACAGCCACCGAGCAACATTGCCATCGTGGTGAAGGATGCAACCAGCAAAACAGACTTACGCATAGGATCAACTCCAAAGGACAGATAATCATTAGACTCCGCAGCTTGACGCCTGTCACGGCGTCGCCCGGATAAAATTGCTTTCATTCAGCCAAAGTACAGGCTGTGTAAACGCCAGGCTTTCTCATTACGGTAGCTCCAGCTCCCTGCATAGCGCCACCGAACAAAGGATTTTCCATGGACTACTTCATCATCATCGCGACCACCGCCGCAGGCTTGTATTTCCACTGGTGGCTGTATGTACGCATCAAGCGCTGGACCGATCGGGACCTGGCCCTCTCCCTGGCCGGAGCCGACGCCCAGAAGAAGCAATTCATGCTGGAGCAACTGGCCGAGGCCCAGCGCCAGAAAGTAAAACGCCGGGACCTGCCGCAATGGCTGGAAACCGCTGCGGCCGGCTACCCCGGCGAGTGACCTGCAATCCGATCAAGGAGCCAGACGTTCGCGGACCCACTCCTGGCCTTGCAGGCGATAGTTCAAACGGTCATGCAGTCGGCTGGGGCGCCCCTGCCAGAACTCGATGCGCTCCGGCAGCAGGCGATAACCACCCCAGTGTTCCGGGCAATCGGGCTGGCTATCGCTGAAGCGAGCTTCAGTGGCCTTGAGCAACTCTTGCAGTTCGTCACGATCGGCGATCACCCGGCTCTGCGGTGAAGCCCAGGCTCCCAGCCGGCTGCCCAGGGGACGCACCTGATAATAGGCATCGGACTCCTGCGGAGTGACCTTGACCACCCGCCCTTCAATCCGCACCTGACGCTCCAGGGTCGGCCAGAAGAACGTCATGGCGGCGAAGGGCCGTGCAGCCAGCTGCTGGCCCTTGGCGCTCTCGTAGTTGGTGAAGAAGGTGAAGCCCTGCTCATCCAGGCCCTTGAGCAACAGGATGCGGCAGTGAGGGCGACCATCGGTATCGACGGTCGCCACGGTCATGGCATTGGCTTCCACCGGCGGTTGCTCGGTTTTCACCGCATCGGCAAACCACTGGTGGAACAGCGCAAAAGGTTCAGCCGGGGCCTGCGCCTCGGACAAGCCGTCGCGAGTGTAGTCGCGGCGCATATCAGCCAGGGACTGAGTCATGCCTGCTTCCTTATCCTTGAAAATCAGTTTTTAGCCTGGGCGGTAGCCGTTGCGGTCTTCGAAGAGGCGGCGGCCTTCTTCACCGGAGCCTTCTTGGCTGCCGGCTTCTTGGCCACGGTAGCCTTCTTCGCAGGCGCCGCTTTCTTGGCAGAAGCCGCGGGTACTGGAGGCACGGCATCCTGTACGGCAACCATTTCAGTCTCGGAAGGCGTCGGCTGGTTGTACTTGCTCAGCAGGCCCAGCATGGTGCTGCGCTGGGTCAGCATGATTTCCACCCGACGGTTCAGCGAGCGACCCTGGGGGCTGTCGTTGGCGGCACGCGGCATCACCGAACCCATGCCACGCAGCATCAGGCGGTCCTGCTTCAGGCCGCTGAGGCTGAAGATCGCCGCTACGGACTGGGCACGATCACGGCTCAGCTTCTGGTTGGCCAGGGTCGGGCCGGTGGCGTCGGCATGGCCGAGAATCAATACGGCAGTCTTCGGATCACCTTCCACCGCCTTGGCGACGCGGGTGAACGGACCCAGGGTGACCGGCAGCAGCATGGCTGGACGATCCGGGTTGAACGAGGCATCTACCAGCGCAGTGACCACCAGCACATTTTCACGACGCTCGATCTGCAGCTTGCTGTCCTTCACCGCTTCGCGCAGGCGTGGCTCGTAGTCGTCCAGCCAGGCTTGGGTGATTTTCGGGTCGGGCATCGGGATGTCCGCCACATTGACCTTGCTCAAAGGCTTGGGCTGGCTCTTGGGGAACGGCCACCACCAGTGGGTTTCGGAGTCGGCTGCCGCTGCCACTGCCGGCGCTGGGGCAGGCTCGGCCTTCTTCGCTTCGGCCACTGGCTTGTCGGAAGAATCCTTGGAGGAGAACGGCCACCACCACTTGCTACTCTCGGCCTTGGCGGCAGGAGCGGCAGGGGCTGCGGCAACGACCGGCGCTGGAGCTGGAGCGGGCTCGGCAGCAGCGACAGGCGCCGGCTTGGCGCCAGCAGCGGCCTTGGCGGCAGGGGCTGGGTGCTTGCCAGCGGCTGTGTTCTTGGCAGCAGGGGCCGGTGCAGCGGCCTTGGCCACTACCGCAGGCTTGCTTGCAGAAGCGGCAGGTGCGGCTTCAGTGGTGGCAACCGGCTTTTCAGGCGCAGCTGCGGTTTCCTTGCTGCTGGCCTTATCGGAGCCGAATGACCACCAATGGCCGCCATCCGCTTCATTTTGTGGGGTTTGCGCGCAACCGGTAACGGTCAGGCAGATGGCCAAGGCTAGAGACTTGTTCGACGACATGGGATATCCACAAAATGAGATAAAAAATTCGGTCTAAACAACCGTTACAAACAGACGCTTGGAAATTATAAAAGCCACAGGGTTCCATCCTGCAGCTTTCCAAGCATGTTTAAGCAAAAAAGTTCTTAACAGCAACCTTTTTACAGACAATCCGACAAAACCCGCACCAGCTTCTGTGCCCGAGGGTCCATCAATACATAGGGCCCCAGGGTATTTGTCACAAAACCGAACGCCACATCATGCTCCGGGTCAGCAAAACCGATGGAGCCCCCTGCCCCCGGATGCCCGAACGCCCGCGCGCCCAGGCCAAAGGTGGCATTGGCTACCTGGGGCTGATCGAGCATGCAACCCAGGCCGAAGCGGGTCTGGGTCAGCAACGTCTTGTCCATGCCCAGGCTGTGCTCCCGAGTCAGCTCTTCGAGCATGTCGGCTTCCAGCAAACTGCCGTCCAGCAGGCCGCTGTAGAACCCGGCGAGGCTGCGGGCATTGCCGTGGCCGTTGGCCGCCGGCTGCTGCATGCGCCGCCACTCGGGTTTATTGGTGCTGGTCAGGATAGACGGTGGATTGGTAAACGCCCGAGTACTCATCGCATCGGGTTCGCGCATGGTGACTTGCAGCAGGCGCTGGGCCGCAGCATCGCCCATATTGCCCTTGCCACGGGCGATATGCGCCACGCGGTAGAACTCCTCATCGGCCAGGCCGACATGGAAGTCCAACCCCAAAGGCCTGGCGACCCGGGCCACGATGGACTCCCCCGGCCCGCGCCCATCGGCACGCCGGATCAACTCGCCCACCAGCCAGCCATAGGTGATGGCTGCGTAGCCGTGCCCCTCACCGGGCGTCCACCAGGGCTGCTCGGCGGCCAGGGCATCGACCATGGTCTGCCATTCGTACAGGGCTTGCGCGGGCAACAGCTCACGCACTGCCGGCAGGCCGGCCTGATGGCAGAGCAACTGGCGCAAAGTAATGGCTGCCTTGCCCGCCGCGGCGAATTCCGGCCAGTAGTCGGCCACGGGCGCATCCAGCTTGAGCTTGCCCTCGGCCACCAACTGCAGCGCGGTGACTGCGGTAAAGGTCTTGGTGCAGGAGAACAGGTTGGCAATGGTGTCGCTGTGCCAGGCCTCGGCGCCGTCCTTGTCTGCGGTACCGGCCCACAGGTCGATGACGGTTTCCCCGCCGACCTGGATGCACAGCGCCGCGCCGCGCTCCTGGGAGTCCTCGAACAGGGCGGCGAACGCCTCGCGTACCGCTTCGAATTTAAGCTCGTAATGACCTTGAATCTGCACCCCTGACTCCCCCTGCAACAAAGCTCGACAACGTGGCGCGCATTGTTCCAGCCCCGAAGGCATTTGGGAACAGCCGGCGAGCTGCCGGCTATCACCGGCAAACCCTCGTTTCAGAGGGCTGCCCGGGGTTTCCCGGAAAGCCGCTCAGGCCTTGTGAACGTCAATGACCGTTGCCGGCATGGCCTCCGGCATGCCCGCCCGGGCCCTTGCCGGCACGGCCTTTGTCAGCACCATCGCCCCCATGCTCGCCAGCCACGGCCTGCTCCGCCTCGACCCGAGCCTGCTCCGCGGCCTTGCCCAACTGGTCAATGGCCTGCAGGTTGCTCTTGCGCACGCTGTCGACAAAGCCCTGGAACGGCACATCGGTGATGCCCACCAGGCCGAAATGGCCGTTTTCACCGTCCAGCAAGCGCCCGGTCACCGGCTGGTCCAGGTACTGGAACCAGTGCACACCGACAATCGACGGCTCGCTGACCGCCTGCTTGAGGAAGTTGGCATAGGCCGGGCCACGGTCCTCTTCCCGGGCCAGCTCGGTCACACCGCCCCAGAACGGACCGCGATCCCGGGAACCGAAGTTGAACTCGGTCACCAGTACCGGCTTGTCGAGGCTGCGCAGGTAGGCAAAGTCCTGACCCTCCTGGGGCTTGAGGGTGTACATGTTGAAGCTCAGGACATCGCAGTACTGGGCGCAGGAAGCCACGGCCTCAGGGTTGCTCACGGCAAACCGCCCGCCCAGCAGCAGGTGGTTGGGGGCGTGCCATTTCAGCGAGTCGGAGATGGTCTTGAAGTAGGTATCGGCGAAGACCTTCTGGAAATACTTGAAGTCGGCCTCGATCTCCGGGTGCTCCGGGCTCGGCAACGGCGGCACGAACCCCGGGTCTTCCATCAACTCCCAGGCCGGCAGGTCGATGCCCCAGGCTTTCGACAGCCCGGCCTGGTTGCGGTACTTGTCCCGCAGTTGCTTGAGAAACGCGCGCTTGGCCGGTACGTCGGTGGTCAGGCGCAGGGTGCCGTAGGCCAGGGCATAGCGGGATTTGGCATCATCGCCGGGGCCGGCCCAGGCCAATTCGTTGTCGGCAAAGTAGCCGATCAGCCAGGGGTCGTCCCGATGGTCGCGGGCGGCAATGGCCACGGCACGTTCGGTGGCCATGGCAAAGCGCGGGTCGAAAGGATCCGGCATGCCGCCCCACCAGTCACTGCCGGTGCTGATGCTGGCGTAATCACCCACGATCGACAGCGGCAAGGTGTAAGGCACCCGGTCGGCCAGCCCCAGGGCCGGAGCGCTCCAGTTGCCGATGGTATTGAAGCCCCAGGCCTGCAAGCGGTCCAGGGTGTGGCCAACCCAGCGTTTCTGGTCGAAGGCCGGTGCCACGCAAGGAGTTGCCTGGGGCGCCGGCGAGGTGTCGGCCGGCGTCTGCTGCGCAGTGGCGCTGTCCGCGGTGCAGGGCTTGCCGTAGGTCCGTTGCAGGTTGGCCTGATAGAAGTCATACCAGCGCCCTGAACCATAGCCACGGCCCTGGTCGGCGCCATTGCCGCCACGGTTGTCGCCTTCACCGTAATACGCCGCCAGGGGTTCGTCGTCCTTGGGCAAGGCACCGAACATCCATTCCCGGCCCGCGACATAGGTCTGGTTGTTGTCGGGCGCCACAGTATTGACCCCCAGGGAATAGAACGGATGCCCCTGCGGGGTCACGAGGAACCAGCGGCCATCTCGTTTTTCCGTGCGAAAGAAACCGCTGGCCTTGAAGCTCGGCCCCTTGTTCCAGCCACCGTAGCTGTCCAGCGAAGCCTTCTCGCGCTCCCCCAGCCAGCCCTGGAGCTGTTGTTGCTCCTTGGCGTCGGCCGCCTTGAGCTGATCGTCACTGGTGATCTTTTCCGGCCAGCGGGCCCGGGTCGATTGACCGTAGGCATCCACCAGGGAACCGTAGACCGCCTTGATCACCCCCTCGCCGTCCTGCACGCCGAAACGCTCCAGCAGAATGCTCTGGGCCGCCTTGGGGTTGTCCATGGACAAGGTCACCGACACCACCTGGCTGCGGTCCAGCTGCCCTTCACTGCTGGCCAGCAGGATGCGCTGGCCGTCCAGGGTCATCGGCATCGGTGGCGCGGCCTTCATGCCCTGGCTCAGCGGACTGCTGGCCACCAGCGGCACCAGCAGGGTCTGCGCCGGGCCGGCCGGCAGGTCGACGCGGCTGACCAGGGTCTTGCCATCATTGCTCTGGATGGTCACGTAGAGGGTCAGGGCCCAGTTCATCGCGCTCTGGATACGCAGGCTCATCATTCCCGACTGCGACCAGTCCCAGGCCCCGCTCTGGGGCGCCAGGCTCAGGCTCGGCCGGCTCGTGGGGTTGAAGATGATGCGCCGCAGCACTTCGCCTTCGGCCGTTTGCTCTGCGTTGGATTGCGGCAGGCTGGCATCCTGTGTCGCCACCTGCACCACAGCAGCAGGTCGGACAAAGTTGAACAGCGTCTGTTGTCCGGCAGGGGCCGCCCAGACGGGCGCGGCAAACAACAGGGCAAATACAGCGGGCAACGAACGGCGAATCATATGAACCTGGCTCTCCCTAAAGACCGATGAACGGCCGGTGCTGAAGCGGTGACATGAAATAGACAGCACGGCACGCAAATATGCGGGCCGTGCTTAAGATATTTCTCGGCGAAACGGCGGCAAGGCATTGAGGATAGCCTTGCCATAGCGCTGGGTGACCAGACGGCGGTCCAGCAGAGTGATGGTGCCGCGGTCCTGTTCGGTGCGCAGCAGGCGACCGCAGGCCTGGACCAGCTTGAGGGATGCATCCGGCACCGAGATTTCCATGAACGGGTTGCCGCCACGGGCTTCGATCCACTCCGCCAGCGCCGCCTCTACCGGGTCATCCGGCACCGAGAACGGGATCTTGGCGATCACCACGTGTTCGCAGTAGGCCCCGGGCAAGTCCACCCCTTCGGCGAAACTCGCCAGGCCGAACAGCACGCTGGAATCGCCACCGTCGACCCGCGCCTTGTGCTTGTTCAGGGTTTCCTGCTTGGACAGGTTGCCCTGGATGAACACCTGCTTGCGCCAGTCCCGGTCCAGGCCGTCGAACACGTCCTGCATCTGCTTGCGCGAGGAGAACAGCACCAGGGTGCCCCGCGAGCCCTCCACCAGTTCCGGCAGGTCGCGAATGATCGCCGCGGTATGCGCCGGCGCGTCCCGCGGGTCGGCCCGCAGGTCGGGCACCCGCAGCACCCCGGCATCGGCATGGTGGAAAGGGCTCGGCACCACGGCGGTCACGGCCTTTTTCGGCAGGCCGGCACGCATGCGGAAACGGTCGAAAGTGCCCAGGGCAGTCAGGGTCGCCGACGTAACCAGGGCACCGTAGGCCACGTTCCACAGATTCCGCCGGAGCATTTCCGCAGCGAGGATCGGGCTGGCGTTGACCTCGATGTCGAACAGCGAGCCGCTTTCGGCCAGGGTCAGCCAACGGGCCATGGGCGGATTGTCTTCCGGGTCCTCGATGGTGAAGGCGGTCCACAGTTCCCAGTTGCCCGAGGCACGGGCCAGCAGGCTGCCGAACAGCGGGTACCACTCTTCGGCCTGGTTGCTGGCGATACCGATGTTGACCTCGCCATCCATGCCTTCCTTGAGCAACTCGGTCAGGCGGGTGAACAGGTCGGTGAGACGGGAAAAGCCCTTTTTCAGCTCCAGGCCCATCTCGCGCATATGCTCGGGGATCAGCCCGCCGACAAAACGGTGGCGTGGCCGCTCGCGGCCTTCCATGTCTTCGCCGGTGCGGAAATCGGCGATCTGCTCGCAGGCGGTGAACATGAACTGCTGCTGGGTCTTGATCTCCCGCGCCAGCTCCGGCACCTGCTCGATCAGGCGCCCCAGATCACCCGGCAACGGATGCTGGGCCAGCAGCTTGGTGAGGTTCTTGGCGGTCTGCTCCAGCCAGTCGGCAGTGGAGCGCAGGCGGGTGTAATGGGCGAAGTGGCCAATGGCCTTGTCCGGCAGGTGGTGACCTTCGTCGAACACATAGAGGGTGTCGCGCGGGTCCGGCAGCACGGCGCCGCCGCCCAGTGCCAGGTCGGCCAGGACCATGTCGTGGTTGGTGACAATCACATCGACCTTGCCCATGCCTTCACGAGCCTTGTAGAAGGCGCACTGGCCGAAGTTCGGGCAATGGCGGTTGGTGCACTGGCTGTGGTCGGTGGTCAGGCGCGCCCAGTCGGCGTCTTCCAGGGCCGTGGGCCAGCTGTCGCGGTCGCCGTCCCATTTATTGCCGGCGAGTTTTTCGATCATGCTGGTGAACAGCTTCTGGCTGGCTTCATCCACTTCGATCTTGAAGCCTTCTTCCTCGAACAGCTGGGCCGTGGCGGTCTGGGCGTGGCCTTCCTGGAGCAGCATGTCGAGCTTGGACAGGCACATGTAGCGACCGCGGCCCTTGGCCAGGGAGAAGCTGAAGTTCAGCCCGCTGTTGCGCATCAGGTCGGGCAGGTCCTTGTAGACGATCTGCTCCTGCAGGGCGACGGTGGCGGTAGCGATCACCAGGCGCTTGCCGGCGGCCTTGGCCGTGGGAATTGCCGCCAGGCTGTAGGCCACGGTCTTGCCGGTACCGGTGCCGGCTTCCACGGCGACCACCGCCGGGTCGCCACTGCGCCGGCCTTCGTCGTCGGTGTCGATATCACCCAGGACCTTGGCCACTTCGGCGATCATCAGGCGCTGGCCGTAACGCGGCTTGAGGCTCTTGGCTTCGAGAAAACGCGAGTAGGCGCCCTGGATCGTGGTTTTGAGTTCGTTGCTGATCATGGTTTTTCGGGCGCACAAAACGCTGGATAAATTTTCAGTGGTTCGAATCGGCCGCTATCATACCCCGCTAATTCATCCCGCGCAGAACGGAGTACCCGAATGACCCCTTTCGCCCTTGCCTACACCCTGCATGTCCTGGCCGCCCTGGTCTGGGTCGGCGGCATGTTCTTCGCCTGGATGGTCCTGCGCCCGGCGGCCATGGTGGCCCTGGAGGGGCCGGCGCGGCTGAAGTTGTGGGCGCAAGTGTTTCCGCGTTTTTTCGTCTGGGTGTGGATCGCCGTGGTGCTGTTGCCGATCAGCGGTATCGGCCTGCTGCATTTGCGCTTCAGCGGCTTTGAAACCGCGCCCAAGTATGTGCAGATCATGATGGGCCTGTACCTGGTGATGACCGCCCTGTTCATCCGCATCCAGTCCCTGCAGTTGCCGGAGCTGCGCAAGGCAGTAGCGGCCGAGGATTGGCCCGCTGGTGCCGCGGCGCTGGGCAAGATCCGCCGGCTGGTGGGCAGCAACCTGATCATCGGCCTGGTGCTGGTCGCCCTGGCGGCGGCCCGGCCGACCTTCTGAAAACAGGCCGCCCGCTACAGAAGCGGGCGGCCGGGCAAGGTTCAACGCAAGCGTTACGGCTTATAGGCGCTGCACCGTCAGCGCGCCAGGCTCGCCGGCTGGGCCAGGCTGCCCCTGGGCGCCGGGCCGTCCGCTCTTGCCACCGTCGGTGCGGTACACCAGGCACCCCTTGGACTTGCCGCCCGCACCCGGCTTGCCACCGGCACCGGCCAGCCCGCCTGCGCCACCATCGACCCAGACCTTGATCTGCTCGCTGGGGAAGTCTCGCGGCAGTTCCACCCGGACCTGGGCGCCTGCCGCACCAGGACGGCCATCGCCGCCATTGTCACCGTCAGCCCCACGCCCCGCGCTGCCCCAGGTGCAGCCCGGTTCCTGGCCATTGGCGCCATCCAGACCGACATAACCCGGCGCACCGGCACCACCCCGGGCGTCCACGGACAGCGTCTCGGCCTGCAACGACTCGATGCGCAGGTTCAGGTTGCGCCCCGGCTTGGCGGCCTTCAGGTAGGTACCCGGCGCGCCTCGGGAAGTGATCTGGCTACCCGCTTCCAGCTCCGCACGGCGGACAGTCAAGTGCAGGCTCTGTTCGGTAGGGACGATGGCGATCCGCGCCTCATGCCCCAGCAGCAGTTCGTCCACCTTGAGCTCGGTGACATTGGCCGGGATCAGCAAGGTGCCATAGTCCGCCACTTCCAGCCGCTCCAGTTGCAGAGTGCTGGCGGTATTGGGCAGACGCATCAGGGAGTTGGTTTCGACCTTGACCACCTGGGCCATGGCCAGGGGGCTGCAGAAAAGAGCCAGCAGGCAGAGCTTACGCATGGTCGGCCTCGACAACGACAGGAGCAGGAAGAGTCTGCAGGTGGAAGATCCCCACCAGCAGGATGTACAGCCGGTCACGCCAGGGATGTGGCCGATCCTTGAGGCTGCCGTTGAACAGCAGCAGTTCCAGCAAATGGGTCAGCAGCAACAGGCTGCCCGCCAGATTCACTAGAAGATGCAGCGGGTTGATCAACGGCCTGGCCAGGTTGATCAGCACCACCAACCAGAAAACCAAGGTCAGAAACTTCCCCAGCCCCCATAAAACCTTCATACGCTCCCCTCGTGAATTATTCTTTGCGCGCACAGTAACGACTTATCCCGGGGGTAAGCCAGAGGGGAATGAAAATTCTTCACGAAGTGGCTGTTTAGCCACCGGATCGACGAGGATCGCCCGTTACAGACAGGCTGAGCCCATCGCCGAGAAGACACCGGGATCAAAGGCTCCTGCGCCATCAGCATGGTCCTGGCACAGGAGCAGAGGCGGCCACGTGCGGCTCGTCGCCGCACAGGCCCTGGGGTTTCAGCGGTTGATCTGGATTTCCGTACGACGGTTCATCGCCCGGCCTTCGGCGGTCTTGTTATCCGCCACTGGCTTGCTTTCACCGGCGCCGGTTACCGAGACGAAGCTGCTGCGGGGAATGCCGTTGCTGATCAGGTACTCCACGACCGAGTGGGCGCGCTTGTCCGAGAGTTTCTGGTTGTAGGCATCGCTGCCGACGCTGTCGGTATGGCCGGTCACTCGCAGTTGGGCACTCGACGCCTCCTGTTTCAGTCGGGTGACAATGGTGTTGAGCTTGGTTTTGTCGGCATCGGTCAGCTTGGCCGAGTCGAAATGGAAGTGCACATCACGAATGACAATGGTTTCTTCCTTGACCACTACCACCTCTTCTACCACCGGTGGCGGTGGTGGGCAGCCGTTGGCATCGACCTGGACGCCTCTGGGTGTGTGGGGGCACTTGTCGCGGCTGTCCGGCACGCCATCGCCGTCCTCGTCGCCATCACCTTTTACCCAGCAGTACGCACCCGCCAGGCCACCGACCACCAGTGCGCCGCCGCCCGCCCACGAGGAGCTTTCGGTGGCGCCCAGCGCCGCGCCCGTGACGCCACCTACCGCGGCGCAGATCGGCCAGTCGGTTTTCTGCAAACCTGCACAACCAGTCAACACACTGGTTAACAGAACCAGGGGTACTGCCGTCCGAATGATGCTCATCTGATTTCTCCTGAGGGATCGGCTCAAGGCCGATTCACGGAGTAAAGACCGCGCATTTCATCTGCGCCAGCACCTGGCTATCACCGGTTTCGCCCCGTAAACACGGGAGGTTCGCCGATTTAGTGGTGAACCGCTCTAGGCCCGCAGATGCCGGCACGCTAGTCTTTAGCGTTCTGACCGAGGAGCTAAGATGAGCGCCGGCATTTCCAACCGTACCCCGCAGCAGGCCCTGGCGGCTTTGCTGGATCGCTACGCACCACAACAGCTGCTGCTGATCGGTGCCAGCGACTTCCCCGCCCTGGCTGCCTTCAAGGAGGCCCACCCCACGACCCAAGTGGCCCAGGCGGCACCCGGCCCTCTGCCTGCGGAACTGGCAGCGCGGCGTTTCGACCTGGCCCTGGCCGTGGATTGCCTGGAGCACTTGCCCAAGCGCGACGGCCTGAACCTGCTTGGGGGCATTCGCAACCTCAATGCCAGCCGGATCGCCGTGCTGGCCGACCTGTGTGCCTGCGGCTGGCAGGAAACCGACTTCTATTCCCTGGCGTTGCAGGCCAGCGAACGCTTTCAGCGCGATGAACAGGTCCTGACCCTGTTCACCTACGATCTGCTTGAATACAAGCAAGTGCCCGATTGGCTCAACTCACGATTCTGGGCAAACCCGGAAAACTTTGGAAAGTATTGGTGGTAACACAATGAGTGCCTCGATTTGTCCCTGCGGCAGCGGCAACCTGCTGGATGCCTGCTGCGGCCACTACCATGCCGGCCATCCCGCGCCCTGCGCGGAAGCCCTGATGCGTTCGCGCTACAGTGCCTATGTGCTGGGGCAGGTGGATTACCTGCTGGCCACCACCCTGCCGGCGCAACAGGCGGGCCTGGATCGCCAGTCCATCAGCGACTGGAGCGCCCAAAGCACCTGGCTGGGGTTGCAGGTCGAAAGCTCGGAAGTCTTCGGCGGCCAGCCCGAGCATGCCTTTGTCACCTTTACTGCCCGCTGGCACGACAGCCAGGGCGAGCATAGCCACCGCGAACGCTCATCCTTCGTGCAGAACCAGGGACGCTGGTATTTCATCGACCCCACGGTTCCCCTCAAATCCGGCCGCAACGACGCCTGCCCCTGTGGCAGCGGGCACAAGTTCAAGAAGTGCTGCGCCAGCTATTTCAGCCGCTGAGCCACTACCGGCCGATACCAACCCGGGCCCAGGATGGGCACCGGCATCCAGAGGGAGTCTTGCAATGATCGGTGAGCTGCGTGCGTTACGAACCTTGTGCCTGCTCGGCGCGCTGGGCCTGACGGGTTGTGCCTCCTGGTTCAGCGATGAGTCCGTCGACCCGACGGTGCATCTGGTCAAGGTCGAGGTGGTCAAGGCCAACCTGCTGGAACAACGCTTCACCCTGCACCTGCGGGTGGATAACCCCAACGACAGCGACCTGACCGTGCGTCGCCTGACCTACAAGGTCTACCTGGAGCGCTTCCTGCTCAGCGAAGGCGAGCACGAACACTGGTTCACCGTCACGCCCCACAGCAGCCGCTTCTTCAAGGTGCCGGTGCGGACCAACCTGTGGCCGCAGATCCGCGATGTGGTGAAATTGCTGCGCAAGCCCGAGCGACCTATCCCCTACCGCCTCGAAGGGGAACTGGAAATCGGATTATTCATCGGCCAGGACGTGCACCTGAAGCGCAATGGCGTGATAATTCCCGGCGATTTTATCCCGGAGTAACCCGCAATGACCCAGCAACCTCATGTCCATGGCCCTGACTGCAACCACGATCATGACCATCACGATCACGACCATGGCCATGTTCACGGCCCGCACTGCAACCACGCCCACCAGGAGCCGGTACGCAACGCACTGAAAGACGTTGGCCGCAACGACCCTTGCCCATGCGGCAGCAGCAAGAAATTCAAGAAGTGCCACGGCGCCTGACCTGAGCGCGGGCGGGGCCTGCCTTAGCACTTGCGCCTTCAGCTGCGCCCGGCCTCCTGGGCCAGCAACTGCGCCAGGTCCAGGACGGTGGCGTACTCGCCATCCAGATTGGCCAGCGACATGGCATGCACCTCCTCGGCACTACGGGCCCGACCGCTGAAGTCGGGCTTGTCGAAGGTGTAGCAGGCGTCGGCCACCACCCACACGGCAAAGCCCAGGTTGCCAGCCGTACGCGCCGTCGACTCCACAGAGTTGTTGGTGGCAACACCGACAATCACCAACCCGGCAATCCCCTCGCGCCGCAAATCCGCTTCCAGCGAATTGGCGCAAAACGCATCCGGCACCTGCTTCTGAACCCGCCATTCCCCGTCCCGGGGCTCAAAGCACGGTTGAAACTCCACCCCCGACTGCCCGGGCCAGAACACCGAATCCGGCGAACGCGACAGGTGTTGCACATGGATCACCGGCCAGCCGCGGGCGCGCCAGTGGGCCAGCAGTTCGAGCATCCGCACCTGCGCCTCGGGGTTGTTGCGCGGGCCAAGCCGAGGCTGGAGGATGCCTTGCTGCTGGTCGATGAGCATCAGTGCGGTGCTGGCCGGAAGGGGCATGTTTTTCTCTGTCGAGGTCATTGAATTTGCCGCACTTGAGCATCACTTAGCTGTTCAGGCAAGCCATCGAATGCAGACAGGACGACCTAATGCCGGAGTTTGCTGTCCTTAAGCACAGATACAACCCAATTGGAGCGTTCCATGATCGACCTGTATTACTGGACCACCCCCAACGGCCACAAGATCTCCCTGTTCCTGGAAGAAGCCGGCCTGCCCTACACCCTGTACCCGGTGAACATCGGCCTGGGTGAGCAATTCAAGCCCGAATTCCTGAAGATCGCGCCCAACAACCGCATTCCGGCGATCGTTGACCACCAACCCGCCGATGGCGGCCAGCCACTGTCGCTGTTCGAGTCCGGGGCGATCCTGTTGTACCTCGCGGAAAAGACCGGCCAGTTCCTGCCCCAGGACCTGCGCGGGCGCCAGGAAGCCCTGCAATGGCTGTTCTGGCAGATGGGCGGGCTGGGGCCGATGGCAGGGCAAAATCATCACTTCAGCCAGTTCGCCCCGGAAAAGATCCCCTACGCCATCAAACGTTATGTGGATGAAACCGCGCGCCTGTACGGCGTGCTCGATCGGCGCCTGGCGGACCGCAAGTTCGTCGCCGGCAGCGACTACAGCATTGCCGACATGGCGATCTATCCCTGGATCGCTTCCTACAAGAAGCAGAGCCAGAAACTCGAGGACTTCCCGCATCTGCAGCGCTGGTTCAACAGCATCCAGGCCCGGCCGGCTACCGAGCGGGCCTATGCCTTGGTAGAGCAGGTCAATCCCGCCTCCTGAGCCTTGTGCCTGCAGGAGCTGGCTTGCCAGTCACGGTGCCCGCAAGGGCCAGCCAAGGCCAGAAGGCCTCTTCGCCGGCAAGCCGGCTCCTACGGGTTTTGCCAGGCGCTGACGCGCCGGCGATCGCTATTTGCAGCGTCGTCGAGAAATACCTCCTGCCCCCGCTTGCGCGGCACTCGCCTGCTCACTAACGTAGCGCCTTTATCGACGCTACCCCCCGCAGGAGCTTTGCCATGGCCTCGCCAGCCTTCTCACATTTTCTTCCCCGGTTCGGCGTTGCCGCGGCAGTGGCCAGTGCTCTGAGCCTGGCCGGTTGCCAGTCCTGGAACACTCAAGACACCCTGCCCCCCACCTCTGGCGTGCAACCGCTCAAGGGCCTGGCACAGAACGTTTCCGTGCGGCGCAACGCGGTCGGCGTACCGCTGATCGAAAGCAGCAGCTTCCATGACGCCCTGTTCACCCTGGGCTATGTGCACGCCAGCGACCGCATTGGCCAGATGGTGACCCTGCGCCTGCTGGCACAGGGCCGCCTGGCCGAAATGTCCGGTGCCGACGCACTGGAAGTGGACCGCCTGATGCGCGCGATCAACCTGAAGAAAAGCGCCGATGAGCTGTACAAGGCTTCGTCGCCACGGATCAAGCGCTTCTTCGAGGTCTATGCCCGGGGCGTCAACGCCTACCTGTTCCGCTATCGCGACAAGCTGCCGCCGGACCTGGCAGCCCAGGGCTACACCCCCGAATACTGGAAAGCCGAGGATTCGGCGCTGATCTTCTGCCTGCTGAACTTCGGCCAGTCCGCCAACCTGCAAGAAGAGATCAACGCCCTGGTGCTGGCGCAGAAAGTCGGCAGCGACAAACTGCCGTGGCTGACTCCGAGCTATCCCGATGAACCCCTGCCCCTGGCCGAAGCGGAAAAGCTCAAGGGCCTGAATCTCACTGTGCCGGGCCTGAACGAAGTCAGCCGCGCCATCAACCGTCTGGCCCAGCTCAACAGCCTGGGCACCCGCGGCGGCAGCAACCTGGCCATCGCCCCACAGCGCAGCCGCACCGGCCGCAGCCTGCTGGCCGCCGACAGCCACCTGCAAGCCTGGTACTACACCCAGATCCGCGCGCCGAAATACCAGGCCGCTGGCGCGTCCATCGCTGGCCTGCCGGCGATTCTCCAGGGCTTCAACGGCAAGGTGGCCTGGAGCATGAGCTCGGTGGAGGGAGACAACCAGGACCTGTTCCTGGAAAAGCTCAAGCGCCAGGGCAACGCCCTGTACTACCAGAACAACGGCAAATGGCAGCCGGTGACCGTGCGCAACGAAACCTATTTCGTCAAAGGCCAACGGCCGATTCGCGAAGCCGTGTACGAAACCCGCCATGGCCCGCTGCTCAACAGCGCCCTGGGGGCAGCGCTCGGTAACGGTTTCGGCCTGGCCCTGCAGACGCCGGAGCTCAAGGACGACAAGACCCTGGACGCCTTCTTCGACCTGTCCCGGGCG
The DNA here is from genome assembly GCF_000397205.1 of Pseudomonas protegens CHA0. Classification (NCBI taxonomy): domain Bacteria; kingdom Pseudomonadati; phylum Pseudomonadota; class Gammaproteobacteria; order Pseudomonadales; family Pseudomonadaceae; genus Pseudomonas; species Pseudomonas protegens. Next base: position 1,457,570 of record NC_021237.1, on the reverse strand, counting down.
CAGAACGTCGAGAAGGCCTCGGATGCCAGTCGGGAAATCCGCGCCATCGCCCTGAACATGGTGTTTGCCGACGCCAGCAACATCGGCTGGCAAGTCACCGGGCGCTTCCCCAACCGCCGCGAAGGCGAAGGCTTGCTGCCTTCACCGGGTTGGGATGGCCGTTACGACTGGGACGGCTACGCCGACCCGATGCTCCACCCCTACGACCAGGACCCGCCCCAGGGCTGGATCGCCACCGCCAACCAGCGAGTGATCTCGCGGGGCTACGGCATGCAGCTGTCCAATTCCTGGCACGCCCCGGAACGGGCCGAGCGCATGGCCGGTCTGGCCTCCAGCGGCAAGCAGGACAACCGCAGCCTGATCGCCCTGCAGTACGACCAAAGCACCCTGTTCGCCGCCAAACTGAAAAAGATGTTCGAAGCTCCGGGCATGGCCCAGCCGCTGAAGCAGGCCATCGAGGCCTTGCCCGATACCGAACGCGCCAAGGCCAGGGAAGCCTATAGCCGTTTGCTGGCGTTCGACGGCAAGGTCAGCGCCGGCTCGGCCGACGCGGCGTTGTACGAATTGTTCCTGCAGGAGAGCGCCAAGCAGATCTTCCTCGACAAGCTCGGCCCCGAGTCCAGTGACGCCTGGCAAGCCTTCGTCGCCAACGGCAACCTTTCCTACTCGGCCCAGGCCGACCACCTGCTGGGCCAGGAAGACAGCCCGTTCTGGGACGATTCGCGCACCGCGCAAAAGGAAGATAAGCCAGCCATCCTCGCCCGTAGCCTGGCAGCCGCCATCAGCTCCGGCGAGCAACTGCTGGGCGCCGACCGCAAGGCCTGGCAATGGGGCAAGCTGCACAGCTACCAGTGGACCAACGCCAATGGCCGGCAGATCCGTGGCCCGCTTCAGGCCGGGGGCGACCACAACACCATCAACAGCGCCGCGTACCGTTGGGGGCAGGATTTTGCCATCACCGATACACCGGCCCTGCGCTTGATCGTGGATTTCGGCCTCAGCGAACCCTTGATGGGCCTCAACAGCAGCGGCCAGTCCGGCAACCCGGTGAGCCCCAACTATGCCAACGGCATCGACGGCTGGCTCAAGGCCCAGTACCTGAGCCTGCCGATGCAACCGCAGAACTTCGAGCGCAGCTACGGCAAGACCCGCCTAACCCTGGTTCCAGGCAAGTAACCTTCCCCCACCCGCTTGCACGTCCTGTGCAAGCGGGCCTGCTCCAAAACGAACAGCTCACCGGCGCCCTCAACCGCGCTTGGCACTGGCAGCCCTGTCAGTTCGCCCATCGTAGATTGCCCACCCCCTCGCACCTTATTGGCGCCTACCAAAAATCACGCCCCATCTCGGCGCACGGGTTCCCTCGTGTCGCTGCTTTCCAGCGCTTTTAAAACACCTGTTCGGGACTCTGGTTCGGAAATTGCTACTTTCATTAAGTCTTATGCGGTCCAGTAACAGTACTCATGCGCCACAAGCGCTCATATTGGTTCTTAGGGATTGAATAATGAAAAAAGCATTGCTGACCCTTTCTGCATTGGCTCTCTGCATGGCCGCCGGCTCCGCGCTGGCCAAGGAATACAAGGAACTGCGCTTCGGCGTCGACCCTTCCTACGCCCCCTTCGAATCCAAGGCCGCCGACGGCAGCCTGGTGGGTTTCGACATCGACCTGGGCAATGCCATCTGTGCCGAGCTGAAGGTCAAGTGCAAGTGGGTCGAAAGTGACTTCGACGGCATGATTCCAGGCCTCAAGGCCAATAAATTCGACGGTGTGATCTCGTCCATGACCGTCACCCCGGCTCGCGAGAAAGTCATCGACTTCTCCAACGAACTGTTTTCCGGCCCCACCGCATTCGTGTTCAAGAAAGGCTCGGGCCTGAGCGAAGACACCGCCTCGCTCAAGGGCAAGACCGTCGGCTACGAGCAGGGCACCATCCAGGAAGCCTACGCCAAGGCCGTGCTGGACAAGGCCGGGGTCAAGACCCAGGCCTATCAGAACCAGGACCAGGTCTATGCCGACCTGACTTCCGGGCGCCTCGATGCCTCGATCCAGGACATGCTGCAGGCCGAACTGGGCTTCCTCAAGTCACCGCAAGGCGCTGACTATGAGATCAGCAAGCCGGTGGAAGACCCGCTGCTGCCGGCCAAGACCGCGGTGGGTATCTCGAAAGGTAACAAAGAGCTGAAAGCGCTTCTGGATAAAGGTATCAAAGCGTTACACGATGATGGCACCTACGCCACCATCCAGAAAAAACACTTCGGTGACCTGAACCTCTACAGCGGTAAATAACCTGTCGGCGCCCATCCTCGATGGGCGCCTTTTTTATCGCTACGGGTCACAGATCGATGCTCGAAGAACTTCTAAAAAACCTGGGGCTTTCCGCGCTCAGCCTGAAGGGTTTCGGCCCTCTGCTGCTGGAAGGTACCTGGATGACCATCAAGTTGTCGGTGTTGTCGCTGCTGGTCAGCGTTTTGCTGGGGCTGATCGGCGCCAGCGCCAAATTGTCCAGCGTTGCCCTGCTGCGGGTTCCGGCCCAGCTCTACACCACCCTGATCCGCGGCGTACCGGACCTGGTCCTGATGCTGCTGATTTTCTACAGCCTGCAAACCTGGTTGACCTCCTTTACCGATTTCATGGAGTGGGACTACATCGAGATCAACCCCTTCAGCGCCGGGGTGATCACCCTGGGTTTCATCTATGGCGCCTACTTCACCGAAACCTTTCGCGGGGCGATCCTTGCCGTGCCCCGGGGCCAGGTGGAAGCGGCCACCGCCTATGGCCTGAAACGCGGCCAGCGCTTTCGCTTCGTGGTCTTTCCGCAAATGATGCGCTTTGCCCTGCCAGGCATCGGCAACAACTGGATGGTGATGCTCAAGGCCACGGCCCTGGTGTCGATCATTGGCCTGGCCGACCTGGTCAAGGCTGCCCAGGACGCCGGCAAGAGCACCTACCAACTCTTCTACTTCCTGGTTCTGGCGGCGCTGATCTACCTGTTGATCACCAGTGCCTCCAACTTTGTCCTGCGCAGGCTTGAACGGCGTTACGCCGCCGGCGCCCGGGAGGCCGTGCGATGATCGAACTCCTGCAGGAATACTGGCGTCCCTTCCTTTATAGCGATGGCTACCACGTGACCGGCCTGGCCATGACCATGTGGCTGCTCAGTGCCTCGATCTGCATCGGCTTTTTGGTGTCGATCCCGCTGTCCATCGCCCGGGTCTCGCCCAAGCGCTACATCCGCTGGCCGGTGCAGTTCTACACCTACCTGTTTCGTGGCACACCGCTCTATATCCAGTTGCTGATCTGCTACACCGGGATCTACAGCATCGCCGCGATTCGCGCACAGCCAGTCCTGGATGCGTTCTTTCGCGATGCAATGAACTGCACCATCCTTGCCTTCGCCCTGAACACCTGCGCCTACACCACGGAGATCTTCGCCGGGGCGATCCGCAGCATGGCCCACGGCGAAGTCGAAGCGGCCAAGGCCTATGGCCTGAGCGGCTGGAAGCTGTACGCCTACGTGATCATGCCCTCGGCCCTGCGCCGCTCGTTGCCCTACTACAGCAACGAAGTGATCCTGATGCTGCACTCCACCACAGTGGCCTTCACCGCGACCATTCCCGACATCCTGAAAATCGCCCGCGACGCCAACTCGGCGACCTTCCTGACATTTCAGTCGTTCGGCATCGCCGCCATCATCTACCTGTGCGTGACCTTCGCCCTGGTGGGCCTGTTCCGCCTCGCTGAACGCCGCTGGCTGGCCTTCCTCGGGCCGACCCACTAGGACTTGCTGCAGGAAAACCGTCAATGCGCCACGAGATCCACGACCTGCTCGCCCCGCTGCCGGGCACCGCGCGCCAGGTCCACAGCTTTCACTTCGGCCCGCCCCAGGTCGCCGGCAAGGTCTATATCCAGTCCTCCCTGCACGCCGACGAGTTGCCCGGCATGCTGGTTGCCTGGCACCTCAAGCAACACCTGGCGGAGCTGGAAGCCGCCGGGCGCCTGCGCCAGGAAATCGTCCTGGTGCCGGTGGCCAATCCGGTGGGCCTGGAACAGGTGCTGATGGATGTGCCCCTGGGCCGCTACCAGCTGGAAAGCGGGCAGAACTTCAACCGCGGCTTCGCCGACCTGGGCGAACAAGTCGGCGATGCCATCGAAGGGCTGCTCAATGCCGACCCTGAACACAACCTTGAACTGATCCGCCGTCACCTGATCGATGCCCTGGCGCGCCAGCGGCCGCAAACCCAACTGCAGTCCCTGCAGTTGACCCTGCAACGGCTGGCCTGCGATGCCGACATGGTGCTGGACCTGCATTGCGACTTCGAGGCTGTGGCGCATCTCTACACCACCCCCGAAGCCTGGCCCCGGGTGGAGCCGCTGGCTCGCTACCTGGGCGCCGAAGCCTGCCTGCTGGCCACCGACTCCGCGGCCTGGTCGTTCGACGAATGCTTCAGCCTGCTGTGGTGGCAACTGCAACAGCGCTTCGGCGAGCGTTTCGCCATCCCGACAGGCAGCTTTGCGGTGACCGTCGAGCTGCGCGGCCAGGGCGACGTCAACCACGGCCTGGCCAGCCTCGACTGCCAGGCCCTGATCGACTACCTGACCCGGCTTGGGGCCATCGACGGTGAAGCGCCGCCACTGCCCGAGCTGCCCTTCCCGGCCACGCCCCTGGCCGGTGTCGAACCGGTGGCGACCCCGGTAGGCGGGCTGCTGGTGTTCAACGCCCTGCCGGGGGAATACCTGGAAGCCGGGCAACTGGTGGCCGAAATCATCGACCCGATCCACGACCGGGTCACCCCCATCCATTGCAACAACGCCGGGCTCATGTACGCCCGCTCGCTGCGACGCATGGCCACCGCAGGCATGGTGATCGCCCATGTCGCCGGTCGCGAGGCCTATCGCAGCGGTTACCTACTTTCGCCTTGAGGATGCACGCCCCCATGTACAAATTGACCGTTGAAGGCCTGCATAAATGCTATGGCGACAATGAAGTGCTCAAAGGTGTTTCCCTCAAGGCCAGGACCGGCGACGTGATCAGCCTGATCGGCGCCAGCGGCTCGGGCAAGAGCACCTTCCTGCGCTGCATCAACTTTCTCGAAACCCCGGATGACGGCGCCATGAGCCTGGATGGCCAGCAGATCCGCATGGTCAGCGACCGCCACGGCATGCACGTGGCCGACCCGGCCGAGCTGCAGCGGATTCGCACCCGCCTGGCGATGGTGTTCCAGCACTTCAACCTGTGGAGCCACATGACCGTGCTGGAAAACATCACCATGGCCCCGCGCCGAGTGCTGGGGGTCAGCACCAGGGAGGCCGAGGAACGCGCCCGGCGTTACCTGGACAAGGTCGGCCTGCCGGCACGGGTGGCCAGCCAGTACCCGGCGTTTCTCTCCGGCGGCCAGCAGCAACGGGTGGCCATCGCACGAGCCCTGGCCATGGAGCCGGAGGTCATGCTGTTCGATGAACCCACCTCGGCCCTGGACCCGGAGCTGGTAGGCGAGGTGCTCAAGGTGATCCAGGGCCTGGCCGAAGAGGGCCGGACCATGATCATGGTCACCCACGAGATGAGTTTTGCGCGCAAGGTGTCAAGCCAGGTGCTGTTCCTGCACAAGGGCCTGGTAGAGGAAGAAGGGGCTCCGGAGGACGTGCTGGGCAACCCGAAAAGCGAGCGCTTGCAGCAGTTTCTCAGCGGCAACCTGAAGTAACAGCGGTACCGCACCCGTTCAGGCTCTGGGCCGGGCGGGCGCGGTACGGGCTTCAGGCGACAGGCGCGGGAGGCGGCTCGTCGGGCAGGGTCGGTTCGCCCGGCTCGGTGGGTTCAAGGGGTTGCGGGGAATCGGGATCCGGCTGGCCGGGAATGCCACCGGCCATGCTGACGGGAGGATGCGCCAGCAGGGTCCAGGCCAGTACGCCAACCTGATTGGGTTCCAGCCTGGCCAAGGTGGCACTGATTCGCGGATCTATCTTCATGAGGGCACTCCTGAGCTGTGCCGGGTACGCCTTGCGCGTACCGGCAGTACCTCCAATAGAGTGCCTGCCGGCTCAGGAATTCCCGCTATTCGTCAGACAGACGAACTCAGGTGCGTGGCAGGGTCACGCCACGCTGGCCCTGGTATTTGCCGCCACGGTCCTTGTAGGACACTTCGCACTCTTCGTCCGACTCCAGGAACAACATCTGCGCCACGCCTTCGTTGGCGTAGATCTTCGCCGGCAAGGTGGTGGTGTTGGAGAATTCCAGGGTCACGTGGCCTTCCCACTCGGGTTCCAGCGGCGTCACGTTGACGATGATGCCGCAACGGGCATAGGTGCTCTTGCCCAGGCAGATGGTCAGCACATTGCGCGGAATGCGGAAGTACTCGACGGTGCGTGCCAGGGCAAAGGAGTTAGGCGGAATGATGCAGACGTCGCTCTTGATGTCGACGAAGCTCTTTTCATCGAAGTTCTTCGGATCGACGGTGGCCGAATTGATGTTGGTGAACACCTTGAATTCGTCGGCGCAACGCACGTCGTAGCCGTAGCTCGACACCCCGAAGGAGATCAGCCGATCCTGGCCTTCGCCACGCATCTGGCGCTCTACGAAGGGCTCGATCATGCCGTGCTCTTGCGCCATGCGGCGAATCCACTTGTCCGATTTGATGCTCATGGCGGGTGTCCTGAAATAGCGAGGTGAAAAAAAACGGTCTGGCATCTTACCGGGGCGCGAGGTCGGGTTCAAAGTCTGGGACGTTTTTCTCGCCTCACGCCACGATTTTCAAGGGCTGGGCGACGAGCGCCCCGCCGTCAGTCACGAAAACCGAGAAACCTTCGCACTGACCATTGGCACGTTCAGGAAAAAGGGTTAAGGTGGCGCCACTGTGCTGCTTGTGTCACTGAGAATCTCTACACGATGTTGAATTTCGATCCAACCATCTCCAAGAATTTTTCCTGCTCTTTGCACTCAGTCTCGGCCAGGGCTTTTCCTGAGTCGCAGTTAACTTTGTCCAAGGAGATACACCATGTCTAATCGCCAAACCGGTACCGTTAAGTGGTTCAACGATGAAAAAGGCTTCGGCTTCATCACTCCACAATCCGGTGACGACCTGTTCGTACACTTCAAAGCTATCCAATCCGACGGCTTCAAAAGCCTGAAAGAAGGCCAACAGGTTTCTTTCATCGCTACCCGCGGTCAGAAAGGCATGCAAGCTGAAGAAGTTCAAGTTATCTAACTTGTACTGATCCAGTAAAAAAGCCCCGCCCTCAACAGCGGGGCTTTTTTGTGCCCGTCACTTTTGTCGGCGCCCTCGTTGAAAAGGCGCCCATGCGTCCCGGGTTACCAGGTCACGCCAAAGCCCACGGTGTAGCGGGTCTTGTCCAGATCGCTGTCTTCGGTACCGCGGATCAGGTCTTTTTCCGCCTTGAGGTTCAATGAAGCCCAGTCGGTGACCTTGTAGCGCAGCCCCATCTCGGCATCCAGTGCATAGTCGGCCACCCCCGAAAGCGGTCGCCCCACCTCGCCATTGGTGAAGAACTCCACCCGCTTGCCGATCAGGTAACGGTTGTAGTCCCACTTCATCGCCAGGGAATAGAAGTTGTCCTTGCCGCCATCGGCGTACTCGTAATCGGTACGGTTGAGCAGCGAGCCCAGGGAGAACGCACCCAGCTCATCATCCCAGAACTGGTAGCCGGGGCCGGTACCCACCACCCGCTGCCGCGCCAGGTCCTCGACCTTGTCCCGCTTGTAGGTCAGGCGCCCTTCCCAGAACCACTTTTCCGTGATGAAACGGTCCAGAGCGTACTCGGCGCTCCAGTTGTCCGTGGTCACCACATGATCCTGGAACTCACGGTTGTATTCGCCCTGGGCATTGTGGCGCCAGGCCCCGTGACGCGCCGAGGTCTTGAAGTCGATGTCGTAGTCATCGGTGTTCTTTTCGGCGCGCTTGTAGTCCATGGCCACATCGACGTTGCCTTTCCAGACCATGTCTTCCACCAGCGGCTTGGGCTTCATGATCTGCTGGATGCTCGCCAGCTCCACCGTCTTGGGCACCTCGCCGTTGGCCAGGATCACCTTGCCTTCGTCCGCCGCCTGCAGCGACTTGGCCTTCTCCCCGGTGTAGGCATCCTGCTTGACCAGCAGCTCCTGGTCGCTCTCCAGAGTCTTGACCTGCTTCCAGTCAATATTGATGGCACCGCCATAGTCGGTCTGGATCAACAGCTTGCCGCCGTCGAACACCTTGATCTTGCCACTCAGGCGATCACCGTTCTTCAACCACACGGTATCGGCCAATACAGGCATGGAGGCGCTGAGCACCGCGAAACACAGCAAAGTTCTAGGCAACATAAGCAATAGAGGACTCGATCTTGCGAAAAAAAACGGCATTATTCCTGCTGAACAAGCCTTAGTCAGGACTGACCCGGGTATTGAGAGTGAGTTCAATACTCATCCGGCTTTGATCACCACAGCCGACCAGCGTCCCTCCTCTATTATCTGGAACCGCGAATGTGACCGAACACAGCGAAGAGCCGCAAAGCCCTGCACAGATCCGACGTACGGCGCTGTACCTGACCCTGGCCCAGGTCCCCGAAGGCAGGGTGGTGAGCTACGGCCAACTGGCGGAGATGGCAGGCCTGGGGCGGGCGGCACGCTGGGTCGGGCGCACCCTCAGCCAGTTGCCCGCCGACACCAGCCTGCCCTGGCATCGAGTGCTCGGCGCCGGTGGTCGCCTGAGCTTGCCGGCCGGCAGTCCCTCGGGCGACGAGCAGCGGGCCAGACTGCGTGGCGAAGGTGTCTCTATCCTGAACAATCGCGTGGATATTCAGCGCCATGGCTGGCGCCCGGTGGAGCACAGCGGTTAGAGTGCGCGCTTTGTTTCCGTAATCTGAGGCAGACTTCAGCCCATGCCCCGTAAAACCTGGCGCGCCGCACTTGCCGCCTATGCCAGCCCCTCGACGCTCGTGCTGTTGCTGCTTGGTTTCGCCGCCGGCATGCCCTACATGCTGGTGTTCTCGACTCTTTCGGTGTGGTTGCGCGAGGCCGGTGTGGCCCGTGAAACCATCGGTTACGCCAGCCTGATCGGCCTGGCCTATGCCTTCAAGTGGGTATGGTCGCCCCTGCTCGACCAATGGCGCCTGCCCCTCCTGGGCAAGCTCGGTCGACGTCGCTCCTGGCTGGTGCTGGCGCAGACCCTGGTGATTCTCGGCCTGATCGGCATGGGTTTCTGCGACCCGCAAAAGCACCTTTCCTGGCTGATCGCCATTGCGGTGATCGTGGCATTCGCCTCGGCCACCCAGGACATCGCCATCGACGCCTACCGCCTGGAAATCGCCGACGACAGCCGACAGGCCGCCCTTGCCGCCAGCTACATGTCCGGCTATCGGGTTGCCGTGCTGCTGGCCACTGCCGGCGCACTGTTTTTCGCCGAAGGCTTCGGCTCCACCGGTTTCAGCTACAAGCACTCGGCCTGGACTGGCACCTACGTGCTGTTCGGGGTGCTGATGATCCCGGCCCTGATCACCACCTTGCTGATGCGTGAACCCGCGGTGCCGCTGCGCACCCAACTGTCCGCCGGGCGCTACAGCTTCGCTCACCAGTTGATCTCGGTATTCGTGCTGATCGTGCTACTGGTTTCCGTCCCCGCCACCTTCACCCAGCTGTACAACACCGACTTCGCCAGCGTGATCTTCGACGGCGTCAGCCTGCTGGACCTGCTGCTGGAAGACCGCGCCTTCCTGCGGGCCATCCTCTACATCACCCTCAGCACCCTGTGCCTCTCGGCCATGGGCCGCCGGGGCCTGGCGCCGGTGCTGACGCCGGTCAACGACTTCATCCTGCGCTATCGCTGGCAAGCCTTTCTGCTATTGGGGCTGATTGCCACCTATCGCATGTCGGACACGGTCATGGGCGTTATGGCCAACGTGTTCTACATCGACCAGGGTTTCACCAAAGACCAGATCGCCGGGGTCAGCAAGATCTTCGGGCTGATCATGACCCTGCTCGGCGCCGGCATGGGCGGCCTGCTGATCGTGCGGTTCGGCATCCTGCCGATCCTGTTCATCGGCGGCGCCGCATCGGCCGGGACCAACCTGCTGTTCCTCATGCTTGCCGACATGGGCCCGAACCTGAAGATGCTGATCGTCACCATTTCCCTGGACAACTTCAGTTCAGGCATGGCCACTTCAGCCTTCGTCGCCTACCTGTCGAGCCTGACCAACCTCAAGTTCTCCGCCACCCAGTACGCCCTGCTCAGTTCCATCATGCTGCTGCTGCCGCGCCTGATCGGCGGCTATTCCGGGGTCATGGTGGAAAAGTTCGGCTATCACGACTTCTTTCTCATCACCGCGATCCTCGGGGTGCCGACACTGATCCTGATCGCCATTCACTGGTTCCAGGAGAGCCGCCGCGCCGGGCCGAAACCCGAGCCCGAAAGCTCCGCCAACAGCACCGCAGTCGGCGAAGAATCCTAGAAAATCCCGGGGGTTGCGCACTTTTCGCAGTAGCCCCCGGCCCCTCCGAGCGCAATCCTGTACGCCAGCGGAACTCGCCCGTACAATGCTCCGTCACTTCCAGTCTTCAGCAACCGACAACGGCCTACCATGCGCACCAGTCAATATTTGCTCGCCACACAGAAAGAAACGCCTTCCGACGCGGTCGTGATCAGCCATCAGCTGATGCTGCGCGCCGGCATGATCCGTAAACTGGCTTCCGGCCTGTACACCTGGCTGCCGATGGGCTTGCGGGTGATGCGCAAGGTTGAAGCCATCGTTCGCGAAGAAATGAACGCCGCGGGCGCGCTTGAAGTGTTGATGCCGAGCACTCAGCCGGCTGAGCTGTGGCAGGAATCCGGTCGCTGGGAAGAATACGGCCCGGAGCTGCTGCGCTTCAAAGACCGTCACGGTCGCGATTTCTGCGCCGGCCCGACCCACGAAGAAGTGATCACCGATCTGGCTCGCAACGAGCTGAGCAGCTACAAGCAGCTGCCGCTGAACCTGTACCAGATCCAGACCAAATTCCGCGATGAAATCCGCCCACGCTTCGGTCTGATGCGCGGCCGCGAGTTCATCATGAAGGACGCCTACTCCTTCCACGCCGACCAGGCGTCCTTGCAGGTCACCTACGACCGCATGCACCAGGCTTATTGCAATGTCTTCACCCGCCTGGGCCTGAAGTTCCGCCCGGTTGAAGCGGACAACGGCTCCATCGGCGGCGCCGGCTCCCACGAATTCCACGTGCTGGCCGAATCCGGTGAAGACGATATCGTCTTCAGCAACGGCTCCGACTACGCGGCGAACATCGAGAAAGCCGAGGCCGTGCCTCGCGAAACCTCGCGCCCAGCGCCAGCCGAAGAACTGCGCCTGGTCGATACGCCAGACACCAAGACCATTGCCGCGCTGGTGGAAAAATTCAATCTGCCGATTGAAAAGACCATCAAGACCCTGATCGTCCACGCCGAAGAGCCAGGCAAGCTGATTGCCCTGATCATCCGTGGCGACCACGAACTCAACGAAATCAAGGCCGCCAACCAGCCTGGCGTTGCCAGCCCGCTGGTCATGGCGTCCGATGCCGAACTGCGTGACGCCATTGGCGCCGGCGCCGGTTCCCTCGGCCCACTGAACCTGCCGCTGCCGATCATCATCGACCGCTCGGTCGAGCTGATGAGCGACTTCGGTATCGGTGCGAACATCGACGACAAGCACTACTTCGGCGTCAACTGGGAACGCGATCTGCCGGTTCCGACCGTGGCCGACCTGCGTAACGTGGTGGCCGGCGACCCGAGCCCGGACGGCAAGGGCACCCTGGAAATCAAGCGCGGCATCGAAGTCGGGCACATTTTCCAGCTGGGCAACAAGTACAGCAAGGCGATGAAGTGCGAAGTGCTGGGCGAAAACGGCAAGCCGGTGACCCTGGAAATGGGTTGCTACGGCATTGGCGTATCCCGTGTGGTGGCTGCTGCCATCGAGCAGAACAACGATGCCAACGGCATCATCTGGAGCGACACCCTGGCGCCGTTCCAGATTGCCCTGGTGCCACTGCGCTACGAAACCGAGCAGGTTCGCGAAGCCACCGACAAGCTCTACGCGGAACTCACCGCTGCCGGCTTCGAAGTGCTGCTGGACGATCGTGACAAGAAGACCAGCCCGGGCATCAAGTTCGCGGACATGGAGCTGATCGGCATTCCTCACCGGATCGTGGTCAGCGACCGCGGCCTCGCCGAAGGCAACCTGGAATACAAGAGCCGTACCGAAGCCGAGGCGCAAGCACTGCCCGTGGCCGACGTGCTGTCCTTCCTTCAAGCCCGTATCCGTCGCTGAAACCAGATAGAGAAGTCATGTTCAAGCGAAACACCTTAAGCCTCGGGGGCGCCGCTTTATGCGGCGCCCTGCTGGTCAGCGGCTGTGCCAACCAGATGTCGCAACGCAGCGAACACGAGGAACGTGTAGAGCGCAAACTGCTCGATCACAGCCTGCAGATCGATGTCGGTGAGCCTAAGGTGCTTGAGCTGCCGCAACGCCGAGTGCGCATTCACGAACAGAAGACCTTCGAAGTCACCGAGTTCGAGGTCACCCGCCGCTACGATCGCTACACGCCCTACCAACCCTGGCGCGAGATCTACGAGATCCCGCTGGGCGCGGTGGCACTGGTGGCGGGCGTCGGGGCCAATGTGGTCAATGTGTTCGCCCTGGGCAACCTGCCGGACAGCGTGACCAAGGACTGGATCAGCTACGGCGTGTCCGGACTCAACCCGTTCATGAACATGCCGTCCCATGGCCGTGCCCAGCAGAACCTGGCAGCCATCGATGAAGTCCAGCGCGACAAGCGCCTGGAGTATTCGAGCCTGCCATGGAGCGAGCGCCCGGTGCAGGTCAAGGCCGGCAAGCAGACCTACGAGCTGAGCACCGACCGCAATGGCGTGCTGCGCTTGAACCTGCTGGACAATCCGTTTTCCGAGCAGGACCTGAATCACATCGGCAAGCTGCAGATCAGTGTCGAAGACGCTCAGGACGAAGTGCATTCGGACTCCTCCCTGAGCATCAGCAGCGGCCTGCGCAGCAAGTTGCAGGAAGCCCATGCACTGATCTACGACGACCTGGAAGATGATGAGGTGAGCCAGTGGGTGCACCGGGTCAAACGCCTGTCGGAGCTGGGCCTGGAGGAAGAAGCCAGCGAACTGGAGCAAAGCCTGATCGAGCTGACCCGCAACGATCCGGAGCTGCAGAACGAGTTCCTCAAGTCCCTGACCAAGAATGCCGGCCGCCTGGTGGCCGACCCCGGCAGCAACTGACCCCCTGTAGGAGCCGGCTGCCGGTGAAAGCGATGCCTCGGATGGATCGCAACCGGCCAGCCCCTACAACCCCCCTCGGAACAGCTCCAGCTGTTCATGAGCGCCGCGCATATCCTGCAAACGCACGCCAATTCCCAGCAGGCGCACCGGCTTGCCGCCGCGCTTGAAGGCCTGGGTCAGCAATTGCCGATAACTCTCCAGGTCACGCCCCGCCCCCGCCTGTTCCAGGGTGGTCTGGGTAAAATCATGAAACTTCACTTTGACGAAAGGCTTGCCCGGCCGGTAGCTGCTGTCGATGCGCGCCATGCGCCCCGCCAGGGTCTCCATCAGTTCCGGCAACTTCTGCAGGCAACTGTCCAGATCCGGCAGGTCCACGTCGTAGGTATTCTCCACGCTGATCGACTGCCGCCGGCTATCGTTCTGCACTGGCCGCTCATCGATGCCCCGGGCCAGGCTCCACAGGCGCTCGCCAAAACTGCCAAACTCGCGCACCAGCGCCAGCTTGCTCCAGTCCCGTAATTGCAGGCAGTCGACAATGCCCAGGCGCCCCAGCTTGTCCGCCGTGACCTTACCCACTCCGTGCAGCTTGCTCACTGGCAGCTCGGAGACGAAATCCTCCACCTGGTCAGGGGTGATCACAAACAGGCCGTTGGGCTTTTTCCAGTCACTGGCGATCTTCGCCAGGAATTTGTTCGGCGCCACCCCGGCCGACACGGTGATGTGCAACTGATTGGAAACCCGACGGCGAATGTCCTGGGCGATACGCGTGGCGCTGCCGGCAAAGCTCGGGCTTTCGGAAACATCCAGGTAGGCCTCGTCCAGCGACAAGGGCTCGATCAGGTCGGTGTAGTCGCGAAAGATCGTATGGATCTCTTTGGAAGCTTCCCGATAGGCCTCCATGCGCGGCTTGACGATCACCAGGTCCGGGCACAGGGTCAGGGCGTGCCGGGAGGACATGGCCGAGCGCACCCCATAGGCCCGCGCCTCATAATTGCAGGTAGCAATCACCCCCCGTCGATCCGCTGACCCGCCCACCGCCAGCGGCTTGCTGGCCAGGTGCGGGGCGTCGCGCATTTCGATGGCGGCGTAGAAGCAATCGCAGTCAATGTGGATGATTTTGCGCTGCATCATATAAAGGCAGAGATCATGAAAGGCACAGGTCGCAATGAAAGCAGAAGGCAAGTATCTACCGACACCTGTATATAGCACCAGTACCTTGCATCTTCGCGCTGACCTTCATCAGGTCCGGCTGAATTTATTTGCTCAATGACAACAACGCCTTCAATAGAGCTGCAAGCCCCGTTCTAGCTAGGCCCGAGCCTTCCGAAAAGCCCCTTCAAGGAAGCTAAGCGATTGAACCGGAAGCAATTTTCAAAATTTAATGATTGACAGGATCTGCCAGCTCTGTAGAATTCGGCCACACAGACGCGGGATGGAGCAGTCTGGTAGCTCGTCGGGCTCATAACCCGAAGGTCGTCGGTTCAAATCCGGCTCCCGCAACCAAACATCAAAAAAGGCTACTCGAAAGAGTGGCCTTTTTTGTGCGTGCCTGTTTTGTACTACTCCCTCTCAAACATGGCACAGGCAAAACTCTTTAGCTGTCGATGACTTAAGAGACAGAACTGGCCATTCGACGTTTATTTGACCTATTGGACCATTAACGGTTGACACTCGGTCGTTCGCCTGTAGAATGCCGCCACACAGACGCGGGATGGAGCAGTCTGGTAGCTCGTCGGGCTCATAACCCGAAGGTCGTCGGTTCAAATCCGGCTCCCGCAACCAAACATCAAAAAAGGCTGCTCGAAAGAGTGGCCTTTTTTGTATCTGTTGAAAAAGTCCTTTCGCAACAATGACCTGGCAAAGTGTTGCGAGCCGTTAGCGATGCTTCGACCCTTCAAGATGCGAGCTATGCTCTGTCTCGAGCGACCACCCGGTGGCCATTGCCCAGGGTCGCCGGGCCACGGTGAGACGCGTTAATATTTGAAACTATTTTTCCTACAGGGATTGGTAACTTGGCTGGATACCCCCATCCTGTCGCGCACAATCCACGAGGTGATTGATGCGCGCCAACACGTCTGATTCACAAGACAGCGATACCACTACCGCCACTCAACCTGTGACAGCCACTCGCTTGCGCTGGCTGGACCTGTTGAGCAAGTACCGCCAACCCCTGGGCCTGGCCATAACCCTGCTGCTGTTCGCCATTGCCCTGATCGCTTGCCGTCACCTGCTCAGCGAGCTGGATTTCTACGCCCTGCACGACTCGATCCTCGAAGTGCCCAAGCCGGCCCTGCTCGGCGCCCTGGGCGCGACCATCGTCGGCTTCATTATTCTGCTGGGGTACGAGTGGTCCGCCAGCCGTTACGCCGGGGTCAACCTGCCCGGCCGCACCCTGGCCCTGGGCGGCTTCACCGCTTTCGCCATTGGCAACGCCATTGGTCTGTCGCTGCTGTCCGGTGGATCGGTACGTTATCGCCTGTACGCACGTCACGGGCTGGGGGCCTCCGACGTCGCGCACATGACCCTGTTTGCCAGCCTCTCTCTGGGTTGTGCCTTGCCACCGCTGGCGGCCCTGGCCACCCTGAGCAACTTGCCGGCAGCCTCGGCGGCCCTGCGCCTGCCTGAAAGCCTGCTGGCCGGCATTGCCCTGGCTATTCTTCTGCTGGGCGCGGTACTGGCGGTCGGTATCTATCGCCGACGCCTGCCGGAACAGCCCCTGCGCGACAACCTGTTGGTCCGGGTCGGACGTCGCACCCTGCGCCTGCCTGGACGCCGCCTGACCTTCCTGCAACTGATCATCACCGCCCTGGACGTCGCTGCAGCCGCCACCGTGCTCTACCTGCTGCTGCCCGAAGCGCCGCCGTTCGGCGCCTTCCTGCTGGTGTACCTGCTGGCCCTGGCCGCCGGTGTGCTCAGCCATGTGCCCGGCGGCGTCGGGGTGTTCGAAGCCATCCTGCTGGCGGCGTTTGCCGACAAGCTCGGCGCCGCACCCCTGGCGGCCGCATTGCTGCTGTATCGCCTGATCTACGTGGTGCTGCCGATGTTGGTGGCCTGCGTCCTGCTGCTGATCAACGAAGCCCAGCGCCTGTTCCAGACCCGGCAATCCCTGCGGGTAGCTTCCGGCCTGGCGGCGCCGATCCTGGCGGTGCTGGTGTTCCTCTCAGGCGTGGTGCTGCTGTTCTCCGGCGCCACCCCGGAAATCGATACCCGCCTGCAGCACATCGGCTTCCTGATTCCCCACCGTCTGGTGGACGCTTCACACTTCGGCGCCAGTCTGATCGGCGTGCTCTGCCTGCTGCTGGCCCAAGGCCTGCGCCGGCGCCTGTCCGCCGCCTGGATGCTCACCACCATTCTGTTGCTGGTGGGCGCCCTGCTCTCGCTGCTTAAAGGCTTTGACTGGGAAGAAGCCTGCCTGATGACCCTCACCGCCAGCCTGCTGGCGGTGTTCCGGCGCTCGTTCTATCGCCCCAGCCGCCTCACCGAACTGCCGTTCTCGCCGCTGTACCTGGTGGCCAGCGTCTGCGTGCTCGGGGCCTCCATCTGGCTGCTGCTGTTCGCCTATCAGGACGTGCCCTACAGCCATCAACTGTGGTGGCAGTTCACCCTCGACGCCGACGCACCCCGGGGCCTGCGCTCGCTGTTGGGAGCTGCGGTGCTGTTGCTGGTGGTGTCCCTGACCTGGCTGCTGCGTACCGCACGCCCGGTCATCCACCTGCCCACCAGCGACGAGCTGGCCAAGGCCGCGAAGATTCTCATGGCCTCGTCCCAACCCGATGGTGGCCTGGCCCTGACCGGTGACAAGGCGCTGTTGTTCCACCCCAACGACGACGCCTTCCTGATGTACGCTCGCCGCGGCCGCAGCCTGGTGGCGCTGTACGACCCCATCGGCCCGACCCAGCAGCGCGCGGAAATGATCTGGCAGTTCCGCGACCTGTGCGACCTGCACCACGCGCGCCCGGTGTTCTACCAGGTACGGGCGGAAAACCTGCCCTACTACATGGACATCGGCCTGACGGCGATCAAGCTCGGCGAAGAAGCCCGGGTCGACCTCAAGCGCTTTGATCTGGAAGCCAAGGGCAAGGAGATGAAGGACCTGCGCTACACCTGGAACCGCGGTACCCGCGACGGCCTGTCGCTGGAGATCCACGAGCCGGGGCAAGCGCCGATGGACGAGCTGAAAGTGATCTCAGATGCCTGGCTGACCGGCAAGAATGTCCGCGAGAAAGGCTTCTCCCTGGGGCGCTTCAGCGACGACTACCTCAAGCACTTCCGCATCGCCATCATCCGTTTTGAAGGACGCCCGGTGGCCTTCGCCAACCTGCTCGAGACCTACAGCCATGACCTGGCCAGTCTCGACTTGATGCGCGCGCACCCGGACGCGCCGAAGCTGACCATGGAGTTCATGATGGTCGGCCTGATCCAGCATTATAAAAATCATGGATACGCCCGCTTCAGCCTGGGCATGGTGCCGCTGTCCGGCCTGCAACCCCGGCGTGGCGCGCCGCTGACCCAACGCCTCGGCTCGATGGTCTTCCGCCGTGGCGAGCAACTGTATAACTTCCAAGGCTTGCGCCGCTTCAAAGACAAGTTCCAGCCCGACTGGGAACCCCGTTACATGGCCGTGCCGGCCGGGCTCGACCCGCTGGTGGCACTGGCCGACACCGCCGCCCTGATCGCAGGCGGCCTGACTGGATTGGTGAAACGCTGATGATTCAACGCTCTTGGCGGTATCTGCTGGCCACACTGGTGGTACTGGCTTTGCTTGCGGGTGGTGGCTACTGGTGGTGGAACCGCCCCGCCCCTGAACCGACCCTGGAACAACTGGCCCAGGCCGACGGCTCGACCCTGACCCGAGTGACCCCAGGCGCCAAGGCCAAGGCCCGGGTGGTGGTGGCGGTGCTGCCTGATTCGACCCTGACCGACAAACAACTGCTGGCCCTGAGCCGCAGCGGCGCGGCGCAGATCGTCCAGGTGATCCTGCCCAAGGACGATTGCAAACTGCAGGAACAAGCCCTGCAAAGCGCCCTGCCCCAGCTCAACGGCCCGGCCACCCTGGTCAGCGGCATCGGCCCTGGCGCCGCCCTGGCCTGGCGCTGGATCGCCTCCCAGAACGACGACAAGGCCCAGGCCGTGTCGGTAGGCTTCACCATCAACCCGGCGCCCGGCTGCACCGATCCACTGCCCAAGACCCTGGCCCACGGCCACTGGCTGGTGGCCTGGAACGACAACCCGGATGACGAAAGTGCCGGCTTCGTGCGTGATACCCCCAACGCCACCACCAGCATCAGCGACTACGACATCCACCTGCCCCAAGTGCTGAACAACGAGCTGCGCAAGCTGCTGGTGGGTTCTGAAAACGGCGGCCTGAACATTCCCGTGGTGGAAGTCCCGGCCGGCCAGGCCAAGGACACCGTGACCCTGTTCCTCTCCGGCGACGGCGGCTGGCGCGACCTGGACCGCGACGTGGCCGGCGAGATGGCCAAGATCGGCTACCCGGTGGTGGGCATCGACACCCTGCGCTACTACTGGCAGCACAAGACGCCTGAGCAAAGCGCCGTTGACCTCACCGAACTGATGCAGCACTACCGGCAGAAGTGGGGCACCAAGCGCTTCGTGCTGACCGGCTACTCCTTCGGCGCCGACGTGCTGCCGGCGATCTACAACCGCCTGCCGGAAGCCGAGCAGCAGCGCATCGACGCCATTATCCTGCTGGCCTTCGCCCGTACCGGCAGCTTCGAGATCGAAGTCGAAGGCTGGCTGGGCAATGCCGGCAAGGAAGCTGCCACCGGCCCGGAAATGGCCAAGCTGCCCGCCGCCAAGGTGGTGTGCATCTACGGTGAGGAAGAAGTCGACGAAAGCGGCTGCACCGACAAGACTGCGGTCGGTGAAGCCATGAAGCTGCCGGGCGGCCATCACTTCGATGAGAACTACCCGGCACTGGCCAAGCGCCTGGTGGATGCCATCGAAAAGCGCCAGGCCAAGGATCAGGCTAGCGCTCAAGAGTGAGTTGAGCTTCGCCGCACAAAAGCCCCCGCAGCCTTGAAGCTGCTGGGGCTTTTTTACATCAGCTGTCCCGCTGAAGACGGCTTAATTGCGGATGACTCCCGCGCAGCTTGTAGGCAAACTCCGAGACTGGCGTAAGGGGTGCGTTTTGGGCACTTTGCTGCCTTGTTGGCCTTGGCTTCGACAGGCTAGGCTCCGGGAGTCGCTGAGCATTCAGTGACCGGGCTTGGAAACCCGAAGAATCTGGGCAACTAGCACCCCATAGTGATTGCAGGCGAATTTAGCACCTGCAATTCATCAGTTATGGCAGCTGTGCGTGGGAGACCTTCGGGTCTGCCGGTTCCCTGGGTTCCCGGTTTTCCAACCTGCGCACAGCTGCCACCCATTCGCGTGGAAACGAACGTGGTAGCTCCTCGAATTCAGGAGTTGGACCATGAACAATGCGAACCTGCCTCAACTGTCAGATCTGAAAACTATCGGCTTAAGCACTTTCCTTTACTGCTCGGAACGCCCGCTGTTCCAGGTCAGTCCCGGCCTGCCCATTGGCGACGCCCTGGCCCAAGCCTCCGACCTGTTGTCCCTGGCCAAGGCGTTTGCCGAGGACGCCGCCTACAGCAAAGACAGCGATCGCCACGCCTGGGCCGCGCACTACCTGACCGCCATGGGCAAGGCGGTGGTGGACGATGTGGTGCAGGCGCTAGCCGCGTAAAGGCCAGGGGTGATCTCGGGGCCGGTGGGCTCCGGGAGAAACCGTCCAGTCATCAGCATCGATGTCGGCTACCAGTCCGTCATCGCGAGCAAGCTCGCTCCTACAGGGTCCGTGAAACGAAAAAGCCCCCGCTGCCGCAAGGCAACAGGGGCTTTTGTCTGGTCGGGTTTACATCTCGACCTGAGTACCCAGTTCGATCACCCGGTTCACCGGCAGCTTGAAGAAGCGCAGGTTGCCGTTGGCGTTCTTCAACATGAAGGCGAACAGCGCTTCGCGCCAGCGGGCCATGCCCACCAGCTTGGAGGCGATCACGGTTTCACGACTGAGGAAGTACGTGGTGCGCATGGGACTGAAGTCCAGCTCGTCCAGGTGGCACAGTTTCAGGGCCTCCGGCACGTCTGGCTCGTCAGTGAAACCGAAGTGCAGGATCACCCGGAAGAAACCTTCGCCGTAGGAGTCCACCTCGAAGCGCCGATTTGCAGGCACTCGTGGAATGTCCTCGTAGACCACCGTCAACAGCACCACTTGTTCGTGCAGCACCTGATTATGCAGCAGGTTGTGCAGCAAGGCGTGGGGCACGGCGTCTGGACGGGCGGTGAGGAACACGGCAGTGCCCTGCACCCGATGCGGCGGCTGTACGCGGATGCTGCTGATAAAGATTGGCAGCGGCAGCCCGCCTTCGTCCAAGCGATCCACCAGCAATTCCTTGCCGCGCTTCCAGGTGGTCATGAGGATGAACAGCACGATCCCCGCCAGCACCGGGAAGGCGCCGCCCTGGAAGATCTTCGGCACGTTGGCGGCGAAGAACAGCCCATCCACCAACAGGAATCCCAGCAGGAGCGGCACCACCAGCATCGGCGGCCACTTCCACAGCAGCAGGATCACCGCCGACACCAGGATGCTGGTGATCAGCATGGTCCCGGTCACCGCCACGCCGTAGGCCGAAGCCAGGGCACCGGAGGACTCGAAACCGAGCACCAGCAGGATCACACCCACCATCAGCGCCCAGTTCACCGCGCCGATGTAGATCTGCCCCTGCTCGGCGCTGGAAGTGTGCTGAATGTGCATCCGCGGGATGTAACCCAGCTGGATCGCCTGACGAGTCAGGGAGAAAGCCCCGGAAATCACCGCCTGGGACGCGATCACTGTGGCCAGGGTGGCCAGCACCACCAGCGGAATCAGGGCCCAGCTTGGCGCCAGCAGGTAGAAGGGGTTGCGGGCGGCTTCAGGGTTCTCCAGCAGCAGCGCGCCCTGGCCGAAGTAGTTCAGCACCAGCGCCGGCAGCACCAGGGCAAACCAGGCCCGGGCAATGGGCTTGCGCCCGAAGTGCCCCATATCGGCGTACAAGGCTTCGGCACCGGTCAATGCCAGAACCACCGCCCCGAGGATGGCGACCCCCATGCCCGGATGGACAATGAAGAAGCGCACGCCCCACATCGGGTTCAACGCCTGCAACACCTCGGGGTGCTGGAGAATGCCGTTGACCCCCAACCCGCCCAGAACCACGAACCAGGCCACCATCACCGGACCAAACAGCTTGCCGATGCGATCAGTGCCGTGTTTCTGGATCAGGAACAAGGCCACCAGTACCACCAGCGCCATTGGCACTACCCAGTGTTCCAGGCCGCTGAATGCCAGCTCCAGGCCCTCTACCGCCGACAGCACGGAAATCGCCGGGGTGATCATGCTGTCGCCATAGAACAGCGCCGCCCCGATCAGGCCCAGAATCACCAGCATCGAACGCAAGCGCGGATAGGAACCGGAAGCCCGCCTGGCCAACGCGGTCAGGGCCATGATGCCGCCCTCGCCCTGGTTGTCGGCCCGCAGGACGAACAGCACGTACTTGATCGAGACGACCCAGACCAACGACCAGAAAATCAGGGCCAGGATGCCAAACACCCCGTCATGATTGACCTGAACCCCATAATGGCCGGCAAACACCTCCTTGAGGGTGTAGAGCGGACTGGTGCCGATATCGCCATACACCACCCCGACCGCCGCCACCAGCATCCCCAGAGGCTTACCCCCGGAGTGCTCGCCACTCGCCGCCTGACTACTTGCCTGACCCATCAATGACTCCTACTACTCAAGACCGGGGCTTCTTATATAGAAAGCGCAAGGTTATACAAGCGCTATTCTCTTAAGTTGCGCAGTTTGCCATGTAATTTGCAGATTCTTATTACCACTAAGGCACCAACTAACACCGTATGAAAGCAACCGGGCATAACGGGACGAAGCATAGTCCAGCGCTCGTCGTATTTCCCCCGCATAAAGCTGGTCAAGCGCTTCGACCATCGCTAGAATTGCGCACTTTTTGATCAGAGGCGCAGCCAGCGCCCAACCGTCGCACTTGCCCCCCAAGTGGCTCGACACCCAATACCGAGGTTAGACATGTCCACCCCCTCCGCGCCGGCCAACCCGAAAGTCGGCTTCGTATCCCTGGGTTGCCCAAAAGCTCTGGTCGACTCCGAGCGCATCCTCACTCAACTGCGCATGGAAGGCTATGACGTGGTCTCCACCTACCAGGACGCCGACGTCGTGGTGGTCAACACCTGCGGTTTCATCGACTCGGCCAAGGCCGAATCCCTGGAAGTGATCGGCGAAGCCATCAAGGAAAACGGCAAGGTCATCGTCACCGGCTGCATGGGCGTGGAAGAAGGCAATATCCGTGACGTGCACCCTAGCGTGCTGGCGGTCACCGGCCCCCAACAGTACGAGCAGGTGGTCAACGCCGTGCACGAAGTGGTGCCACCGAAACAGGACCACAACCCGCTGATCGACCTGGTGCCGCCGCAAGGCATCAAGCTGACCCCGCGACACTACGCCTACCTGAAGATTTCCGAAGGCTGCAACCACAGCTGCAGCTTCTGCATCATCCCGTCGATGCGCGGCAAGCTGGTCAGCCGCCCGGTGGGCGATGTGCTCGACGAAGCCCAGCGCCTGGTCAAGTCCGGGGTCAAGGAACTGCTGGTGATCTCCCAGGACACCAGCGCCTATGGCGTCGACGTCAAGTACCGCACCGGCTTCTGGAACGGCGCGCCAGTGAAGACCCGCATGACCGAGCTCTGCGAAGCCCTGAGCACCCTGGGCGTATGGGTTCGCCTGCACTACGTGTACCCCTACCCGCACGTGGACGAGCTGATTCCGCTGATGGCCGCCGGCAAGATCCTGCCGTATCTGGACATCCCGTTCCAGCATGCCAGCCCGAAAGTGCTCAAGGCCATGAAGCGCCCGGCCTTCGAAGACAAGACCCTGGCGCGAATCAAGAACTGGCGCGAGATCTGCCCTGAACTAATCATCCGTTCGACCTTTATCGTCGGCTTCCCGGGCGAAACCGAAGAAGACTTCCAGTACCTGCTGAACTGGCTGACCGAAGCCCAACTGGACCGCGTCGGCTGCTTCCAGTACTCGCCGGTGGAAGGCGCTCCAGCCAACGACCTGGACCTGGAAGTGGTCCCGGACGAGGTCAAGCAGGACCGTTGGGAGCGCTTCATGGCGCACCAGCAGGCAATCAGCTCGGCACGCCTGCAACAGCGCATCGGCAAAGAGATCGAAGTGCTGATCGATGAAGTCGACGAGAATGGCGCCGTGGGCCGCTGCTTCTTCGATGCCCCGGAAATCGACGGCAACGTGTTCATCGACGGTGCGGGCGACCTGAAGCCGGGTGACAAGGTCTGGTGCCGGGTGACCGACGCCGACGAATACGACCTCTGGGCCGAAACCCTGTAAGGCGTAAAAAAACTGCCAAGCCCCGCTCTCGCCACGAGATGCGGGGCTTTTTTCGGTCTATCGTTTGCTCTGCCAGGCCTGCAATCACTGCGGCCTATCACTTCAGGGGCAGGCGGCATGCGCCAACACTCGGTCGTGCATACACCCAAACTCAGCGATTACCCGGAACTGACCCAGGTCTGGGAAGCCTCGGTGCGTGCCACCCACGACTTTCTCCCGGACAGCTATATAGAGTTGCTGCGCAAACTGGTGCTGACCCGCTACCTGGACGCAGTGATGCTGATCTGCACCCGCGATGCACGCCAGCGCATCACCGGGTTTGCCGGGGTCGCGGCGGGCAAGGTGGAAATGCTCTTCATCGACCCGGCCCACCGGGGCCGAGGCCTGGGCCGCCAGCTGCTGCAGTACGCGGTGGAACACCTCAATGCCCAGCAGTTGGACGTCAACGAGCAGAACCCCCAAGCCCTGGGCTTCTACTTCAGGCAAGGCTTCGAAGTGGTCGGGCGCTCGGAGCAGGACGGCATGGGCCAGCCCTACCCGCTGCTGCACATGCGCCTGAAACAGGCACAACTGCAGGCCCGGCGCGGCTAAAAGCCACAGCCGGCAAATGGACCCGCGATTAACCGGCGCCAGGCAGGTACAATAGCTGCCCTCTTTTGTTACGGCCCCTGTCATGACTGACCCGATTCGTCTCTCCAAACGCCTCATCGAACTGGTCGGCTGCTCCCGCCGGGAGGCTGAGCTGTTCATCGAGGGCGGCTGGGTCACCGTAGACGGCGAAGTCATCGACGAACCGCAGTTCAAGGTCGGCGCGCAAACCGTCGCTCTGGACCCCGAGGCCAAGGCCACCGCGCCGGAGCCTGTGACCATCCTGCTCAACGTGCCTGCCGGCCAGGACCTGGACAGCGCCATGCAGTCCATTGGCGCCGACAGCCTGTCCGAAGAACACCGCTACGGCAAACGTCCATTGCGCGGGCATTTCCTGCGCCTGACCGCCAGCGATGACCTGCAGCCCAACGCCAGCGGCTTGCTGGTGTTCACCCAGGACTGGAAAGTGCTGCGCAAGCTGACTGCCGACGCGGCCAAGATCGAGCAGGAATACGTGGTCGAGGTCGAAGGCGAGATGATCGACCACGGGCTCAACCGCCTGAACCACGGCCTGACCTACAAAGGCCGCGAGCTGCCACCGGTAAAAGCCAGCTGGCAGAACGAGAACCGCCTGCGCTTCGCCATGAAGAACCCGCAGCCGGGTGTGATTGCGCTGTTTTGCCAGGCCGTCGGCCTCAAGGTCGTCGCCATCCGCCGCATACGAGTCGGCGGCGTGTCCATCGGCAAGGTGCCGCTGGGCCAGTGGCGCTACCTGTCGGCCAAAGAGAAGTTCTAAAGCCGCCCCCATTCAGACGCCGTGCCCTTGCGCGGCGCTCCACGCGCATTGATCAGGACTGTAACCATGATTCATAACGATGTACTGCGCAGCGTGCGCTACATGCTCGACATCAGCGACAAGAAGGTCGTCGAGATCATCAAGCTCACCGGTTTCAAGGTCAGCCTGGACGATGTCGTCAGCTACCTGAAGAAGGATGAGGAAGAAGGTTTTGTGCATTGCCCGGACGAAGTCATGGCGCACTTCCTCGATGGCCTGGTGATCTTCAAGCGCGGCAAGGACGAAAGCCGTCCCCCGCTGCCGATCGAACTGCCGGTCACCAACAACATCATTCTGAAGAAGCTGCGAGTGGCCTTCGAACTCAAGGAAGACGACATGCACGCCGTGCTCAAGGCGGCCGACTTCCCGGTGTCCAAGCCGGAGCTGAGCGCGCTGTTCCGCAAGTTCGGCCACACCAACTACCGCCCGTGCGGCGATCAGCTGCTGCGCAACTTTCTCAAGGGCCTGACCCTGCGCGTACGCGGCTGAACCCCTCGCGCGGCCGCAGTACATTCTCAGCGGCCCTGATGAGCCGCTATTGCCCCAGGCAATAGTGGCTCCCCGGCAAGCGCCTGAAGACTAGGGTAGGCACACACCTATCTGCTCAGGACTTCCCATGCATCCCTATTTCTCCCTGCAAGGCCGCACCGCCCTGGTGACCGGCGGCACCCGTGGTATCGGCAAGATGATTGCCAAGGCCTTTGTCGAAGCCGGCGCCCGGGTGTATATCTGCGCCCGTGATCCCGACGCCTGCCAGCAGGTCGCCGAGGAACTGGCCGCATTCGGAGAGTGCCGGGGGCTGGCCGCCAACCTGGCCAATGAGGAAGGCGTGCAGCAGCTTGCCGCCACTTTGGGCCAGCAACTCGACTCCCTGGACATCCTGGTGAACAACGCCGGCACGACCTGGGGCGCGCCACTGGAAAGCTACCCGGCCAAGGGTTGGGAAAAGGTCATGCAATTGAACGTGACCTCGGTGTTCAGCTGTATCCAGCAGTTGCTGCCGCTGCTGCGCCGTGCCGGCTCGGCGGCCCATCCGGCGCGCATCATCAATATCGGCTCGGTGGCCGGAATCAGCTCCTTCGGCGAACAGGCCTACGCCTATGGCCCGAGCAAGGCGGCGCTGCACCAGATGTCGCGGATCCTCGCCCGGGAGCTGGTGAGCCAGCACATCAACGTCAATGTCATCGCGCCGGGACGTTTTCCCAGCAAGATGACTCAGCACATCGGTAACGATGAACAGGCCCTGGCCGAAGACGTGGCGCTGATCCCGATGAAACGCTGGGGCCGGGAAGAGGAAATGGCCGCGCTGGCCATCAGCCTGGCAAGCACTGCGGGGGCCTACATGACCGGCAACATCATTCCTCTGGATGGCGGCTTCAGTCTCTGATTGATGTTGTGCAATTCGCCGGCAAGCCGGCTCCTACAGGTGGCGCGGGTGTTGTAGGAGCTGGCTTGCCAGCGAACGGGTTATCATGCCCTCCCCTTACAGCCTCGACCCCAGAACATGACCTACAGCGTTTCCCCCATCGGCTTCGTGCGCTCCTGCTTCAAGGAGAAGTTCGCCATCCCGCGCCAACCGCAACTGGCTACGGCCGCGCGCGGGGTGCTGGAACTGGTGGCGCCTTTCGACCAGGGCGACGCGGTGCAAGGGCTGGAGCAGGTCAGCCACGTCTGGCTGCTATTCCTGTTTCACCAGGCCCTGGAGGACAAGCCGCGACTCAAGGTGCGCCCGCCGCGCCTGGGGGGCAACAAGTCCATGGGGGTCTTCGCCACCCGCGCCACCCATCGCCCCAATGGCATCGGCCAGTCGGTGGTCAAGCTGGACAAGGTCGAGGCCAACCGCCTGTGGATCTCCGGCATCGACCTGCTGGACGGTACGCCGATCCTCGATATCAAGCCCTACGTGCCCTACGCCGACATCATTGCCACGGCGAGCAATGAGATCGCTAGCGCCGCGCCGCAGATTATTCCGGTGCAGTGGCAGGACAATGCCCTGCAACAGGCTCAGATCCACGCTCAGCGTCTGCAGGAGCCCCTGGTGGAGCTGATCGAGCAGTGCCTGGCTCAGGATCCGCGTCCGGCCTACCAAGTGCCCACGGCCGAGCGTGAGTACGGCGCCCAGTTCTGGGATCTGGACGTGCGCTGGCATTACCCAGAGCCCGGGGTGATCCGGGTGCTGGAAGTGGTCCCGGCGGGCTGAACCCCGGAAACGAAAAAGCCCGCGCTGCCTTTCCAGGCAACGCGGGCTTTTCTGTGTCCGGGAGAATCCGCCCAGTCAGCACCAATGCGCTGCCTGGACGGTCTTCGCGAGCACGCTCGCTCCTACTTTTCGACGAATGCACGCTCGATCAGGTAGTCACCCGGCTCGCGCATGCGCGGCGAAACGGTCAGGCCGAAACTGTTGAGCACTTCGCTGGTTTCATCCAGCATGCTCGGGCTGCCGCACAGCATGGCGCGGTCGTCCTGCGGGTTGATCGGCGGCAGGCCGATGTCGCGGAACAGCTTGCCGCTGCGCATCAGGTCGGTCAGGCGGCCTTCGTTCTCGAACGGCTCGCGGGTCACGGTGGGGTAGTAGATCAGCTTTTCACGCAAGGCTTCGCCGAAGAACTCGTTCTGCGGCAGGTGCTCGGTGATGAACTCGCGGTAGGCGACTTCGTTGACGTAGCGTACGCCGTGGCACAGGATCACTTTTTCGAAACGCTCGTAGGTTTCCGGATCCTGGATCACGCTCATGAACGGCGCCAGGCCGGTACCGGTGCTGAGCAGGTACAGGTGTTTGCCGGGCTTCAAGTCATCCAGTACCAGGGTACCGGTTGGCTTCTTGCTGATGATGATCTCGTCGCCTTCCTTCAGATGCTGCAGCTGGGAAGTCAACGGACCGTCTGGAACCTTGATGCTGAAGAATTCGAGATGCTCTTCCCAGTTCGGGCTGGCAATGGAGTAGGCACGCATAAGCGGACGGCCATTAGGCTGTTGCAGGCCGATCATCACGAACTGACCGTTCTCGAAGCGCAGACCCGGATCGCGGGTGCACTTGAAGCTGAACAGAGTGTCATTCCAGTGATGAACACTGAGGACACGCTCGTGGTTCATGTTGCTCATGTACGGGGGCTCCTAGAAATTGCCTGCGCTGACCATGAGCGCAATTGCACAGCATTCTAATGGCGGCGACAATATCTGTTAACTGGATTATTAAGATAAGGGTTATCGGTTATATCGATATGCGATTTACTCTCCGTCAACTGCAAGTCTTCGTCGCCGTCGCCCAGCAAGAGAGCGTTTCTCGTGCTGCGGGGCTGCTGTCCCTGTCGCAATCGGCCGCCAGCACCTCGATCACCGAACTCGAGCGCCAATCCAGTTGCCAGCTGTTCGATCGCGCGGGCAAGCGCCTGAGCCTCAATGCCTTGGGCAAACAGCTGCTGCCACAGGCAGTGGCCCTGCTGGACCAGGCCAAGGAGATCGAAGACCTGCTCAACGGCAAGTCCGGGTTCGGCTCGCTTTCGGTGGGTGCGACCCTGACCATCGGCAACTACCTGGCCACCCTGCTGATCGGCAGTTTCATGCAGGTGCACCCGGAGAGCCAGGTGAAGCTCCATGTGCAGAACACTGCGCATATCGTGCAACAGGTGGCCCACTACGAAATTGATCTGGGTCTAATCGAGGGCGACTGCAGCCATCCGGATATCGAAGTCCAGACCTGGGTCGAAGATGAACTGGTGGTGTTCTGCGCGCCCCAGCATCCACTGGCCAAGCGCGGCCACGCCACCATGGAAGAACTGACCCATGAAGCCTGGATCCTTCGCGAACAGGGTTCCGGGACGCGCCTGACCTTTGACCAGGCCATGCGTCACCACCGCAGTGCACTGAACATCCGCCTGGAGTTGGAGCACACCGAAGCCATCAAGCGTGCGGTGGAGTCGGGTTTGGGGATTGGCTGCATTTCCCGGCTGGCCCTGCGCGATGCGTTTCGCCGCGGCAGCCTGGTGCCGGTGGAAACCCCGGGCCTGGACCTGGCCCGGCAGTTCTACTTCATCTGGCACAAGCAGAAGTACCAGACCTCGGCCATGCGCGAATTCCTGGAACTGTGTCGCGCCTTTACCGCCGGGGTGCAACGCAGCGATGAAATCGTCCTGCCAAGCATTCCCTGATTCAGATCAGGATCACTGCCCAGACGATGGTGATCATGCTCAGAGCGACAAACTGCGCCGCGCTGCCCATGTCCTTGGCGTTTTTCGACAAGGGATGACGATCCAGGGAGATGCGGTCGATGGCCGCCTCCACCGCCGAATTGAGCAGCTCGACGATCAGCGCCAGCAGGCACACGGCGATCAACAGCGCACGCTCGACCCGGCTGACATTGAGCAGGAAGCTCAGGGGAATCAGGATCACATTGAGCAGCACCAACTGACGAAATGCCGCCTCGCCAGTGAACGCCGCGCGCAAGCCATCGAACGAATAGCCGGCGGCGTTAAGGATACGTTTAAGACCGGTTTGACCTTTGAAAGGCGACATAAGCTGGGCAACTGAAGAAAAAGAAGTGGGGAAGCTAGTTCAACCAAAGTCAAAAAAGCGTGAACAAACAGCCGGTTAATGGCTGGAAATTGACTCAAGTTGTTGCAAGAGCAGCGCTGCCTGGGTCCGGGTACGCACCCCGAGCTTGCGGAAGATCGCCGTCACGTGGGCCTTGATCGTGGCTTCCGACACGCTCAGCTCGTAGGCAATCTGCTTGTTCAGCAACCCTTCGCAGACCATGGTCAGAACCCGGAACTGCTGGGGCGTCAGGCTAGCCAGGCCTTCGCTGGCGGCCTTGGCTTCGGCTGAGACACTGACCTCTTCAAACGCCTGGGGCGGCCACCAGACATCACCGTCGAGCACACTGCGCACGGCCTGCTGGATGACTTCCAGGGAACTGGACTTGGGAATGAAACCGCTGGCGCCGAACTCTCTGGAGCGCACCATGACGGAGGCTTCTTCCTGCGCCGAAACCATCACCACCGGAATTTGCGGGTACTGCCCGCGCAACAGCACCAGACCGGAAAAACCGTAGGCACCGGGCATGTTCAGGTCTAGCAGGACCAGATCCCAGTCGGATTTTTCGGTGAGTCGCACTTCCAGTTCGGCAATGCTTGCCACTTCCACCAGACGCACATCAGGGCCCAGGCCCAAGGTGACAGCTTGATGCAGTGCACTGCGAAAAAGCGGGTGATCATCGGCAATCAGGATTTCGTATGTGGCCATTTTTCAAATGATCCTGTTTTTCATGGCAGGACTGATGCATTCAGCCCTCACCAAAGCAACACGGAGGCACGCCAGAACACCGCACCCAAAGAGCACGAACGCCGCGAAAAGCCTGAGCAAAACAGTGGTTCAAACAGCGCCGGCGCCCTAATCGGCGCCAAGCATGCCCAGCCAAGCCAGGGTGGTCAAGCGTGAAGCTTTGCGGCATCTTAGCTGGCTAACTAATAAGAGAGCCATCATGCGCAGCCAAGCCTTGCGTGCCGATGTCCTGATGCTGATTACCGCGGTGATCTGGGGCTCGGCGTTTGTCGCACAAACTTCCGGTATGAATCATATCGGCCCCTTCCTTTATTCCGGCCTGCGCTTCGCCCTGGGCTCACTCTGCCTCTTGCCGCTGGTGCTGCGTAAAACACCCACGGATCGTCAGCCCGAACCCTTGCTCAATCGTGGGCTGCTACTGGGCGGCGTACTCATGGGGCTGGCCCTGGCCCTGGGCATCAATCTGCAACAGGTGGGGCTGATGTTCACCACCGTCACCAATGCAGGTTTCATCACCGGGCTCTATGTCATTGTAGTGCCGCTTCTGGGGCTGCTGATTGGCCACAAGACTGGCCTGGGTACCTGGCTCGGCGCCGTGCTGGCGGTGGTGGGCATGTTCCTGCTGAGCGTCAGCGACAGCTTCCACGTTGCCTCGGGAGACTGGCTGCAGTTGATTGGCGCCTTCGTCTGGGGTGGGCACGTGATTCTAGTGGGGGTTTTCGCCGGCCGTCATGACCCGATTCGCCTGGCGTTCCTGCAATTTGCGACCTGCGCGGTGGTCAGCCTGATCCTGGCGTTGTGCCTGGAACCGCTTCGCTGGGAAGCGATTGTCGGCGCCGGGCCGGCCATTCTCTATGGCGGGGTGGTGGCCGTCGGTATCGGCTACACCTTGCAGGTGATTGCCCAAAAGGACGCAATCGCCTCTCACGCGGCAATCATTCTGTCCCTGGAAGCGGTATTTGCCGCCATTGCCGGGGCCTGGTTGCTGGATGAGTCGCTGCAGGCCCGCGGCTACTTCGGCTGCGCGCTGATGCTCAGCGGCATGCTGGTAGCCCAGCTATGGCCACAAAAGCCTCATTCCAGCACGACTACACAAAGGGCTTGAGCCGGGCATGCACATCGTCATCCGGATCGATGGCCTTCTGGAACTTCGCTGACAGGTAATGGGTGCTGAACACATCGAGGTAGGCATCCAGTACCTGGCTGACCTGCTCATCGCCGGCCAGTTCCAGGCATAACGCCGCCACTTCAGCGGTACAGAAGTGATCATCACGCTTGGAGCGACGCAGCTTGTAGCGCGAGAGCCTCTCCGGGGACAGGCTGAGAACCGGCAAGTGCTCCAGGTAAGGGCTCTTGCGGAACATCTTGCGCGCCTCGCTCCAGGTAGCGTCCAGCAGAATGAACAGCGGCCGCTTGCCCTCCTCCTGCCTGACTTCGCTGACCACCCGTTCGGGCGCGACGAACTCGCCCGGAAACACGATATAAGGCTGCCACTGCGGGTCGGCCAGCAACGCTAGCAGTTGCGGATCGACCTCAGTACGCGACCAGCTGAACGCCGTCGTGTCGCCGATCACATCGGCAATCAGCCAACCGGTATTGCTCGGCTTGAGCGGTTCGACGTCGTGCATCACCAGGCACATGGCTGACCGGGCAACGACTTTCGGTCGCCAGGCACACAGGCAATGGCTGGGAATCACTCGGCAGCGGGGGCAGCGTTCAGCCCGTGAGCCGCGTGCGAAAAAGGGCTTGGCCACGCGCGCCATCCGCAGATCACGTAGACGGGAAACCGCATGACTCATCGCAGGACATGCCAGCAAGAAACAGAAATCAACACGACAAACACTCAAGAGGGTAAAAAGTCGGACAAGTTTATCAGAGCTATCTGTTCAAACCTGTACCGCCCTGCGGCCTCTCCCCCTATAATTCGTCGCCACTGAACGCACAGTCGAGTGGCTGGTCGAAGCATCAGTCACTGCACCAGGAGAGTTTCATGTTGCGCTTTACCATTCCTACCGTCGCCCTTCTGCTGGCCCTGCCCCTGGGTGCCCAAGCTGCGTCCCTGCAAGAATTCGAACTGGGCAAAATGCTGGAGAAGGTCGCTGCGGAAAGCAACGTCGGCACTCCTCGGGAAATCAACGAGAACATTCTCGACCAGGGCTATACCGTTGAAGGCAAGGAACTGATCAACCACCTCAGCGTGCAGTCTGGCCATGCCGAGCAGATGCGCGCCAATCCCAAGGCGGTCTACCTGCAACTTGGGGCAAGCGTCTGCCGCAACCCCAACTACCGCAAGCTGATGGCCAAAGGCGCCATCATGCGTTACGAGTTCACTGAAAACCGCACCAATCGCCCGGTGGCGTCGGCGCGCTTTCAGGAGTCGGATTGCCCGGCGCAAAGCACGCCCAAGAAAAAGTAATCACGAACGAGCGGCGCGCCGCTGCTGATCATCGGCGCGCAGTTCGGCGACCAGGGCCTGTAGGTATCGCGATGGCCGCTCCTGTGCTGCCAATCGGCGCCGGCACTCATCCTCCAGGCTTATTTGATGGTCAGCGGCGGCGGCTTGCAGCAGCTGATACAACTGCGGATCAATCTCCAGCGTGACAATGGTCATCCTCTGCCTCCCTGCTCTGGGCCTGCATGGCCCAGAACCCGCTTGCCTCTCTCCGGCCCCTGCTCCTGCGCCAGACGCTGCACCTTAGTAAATCAGAGCCGTCATCCCTTGCCGCCCCTCCTGACCAGCGGTGCCAGCCTGGGGAAAACCGCGAACAAGCGGTTGCCAGCCAAGACTTTATGAGCACATGATCAAGCCATGTCCGAAACGGCTTGCGGACGGTTGAGGAGGCCGTCCTTGTGCGTCTTGCTGTGCAAATGTTCTCAAATAAAGGAAAGCAGGACCTCTGTGGATGACCCCAACACTGCCCAGCGATTGTCAGCTGTGATCGGGTCCGGAAATTCGCTCATTCGCTGGGCTGAGCAGGCAGCGACACAGGCAGTGTCGTGGCACATTCGAATATCTCGATCGTGCGCAAGGTTCTGTGCAGAAGGAGAAGCTGAATGCCTTACCAATCGAATGACCTGTTAAGTCGTCATTTTCAGAGCAACGGCGTCGACCTGACGAACCAGGTCGAAGCGCAACTCAACCAGATAGCCCCCAACAGCCCGAATCTTCCTCTTTACCGCGACATGGTGCTCACCGTCCTGCGTATGGCCGAGGATGACCTCAATCGCTGGAATGCCAAGATAACCCTGCAGGCCCTGCGCGAACTGGAGCACGCCTTCCGTGTCCTGGAACAGTTCAAGGGCCGACGCAAAGTGACGGTCTTCGGCTCGGCACGCACCCCCAGTGAACACCCGCTATACGCCATGGCCCAGGAGCTGGGCGCGGCCCTGGCCCGCTCGGATCTGATGGTCATTACCGGGGCCGGCGGGGGCATCATGGCCGCCGCCCACGATGGTGCAGGCCTGGAGCACAGCTTGGGGTTCAACATCACCCTGCCTTTCGAGCAGCATGCCAACCCCACCGTTGGCGGTACGGAGAACCTGCTGTCGTTCCACTTTTTCTTCACCCGCAAGCTGTTCTTCGTCAAGGAGGCCGACGCACTGGTGCTTTGCCCAGGCGGCTTTGGCACCCTTGATGAAGCTCTGGAAGTACTGACCCTGATTCAGACCGGCAAAAGCCCGCTGGTACCCGTGGTACTGCTGGACATGCCGGGTGGACAGTTCTGGCAAGGCGCCCTGGACTTCATCCACAACCAACTGGAAGCCAATCGCTACATTCTGCCCAGTGACATGAAGCTGGTGCGCCTGGTGCACAGCACTGAAGAAGCGGTGCAGGAAATCCAGCAGTTCTATGCCAACTTCCACTCCAGCCGCTGGCTCAAGCAACAGTTCGTCATCCGCATGAACTACAACCTCAATGAGCAGGCGCTGGAGCAGATGCAGACAGCATTCGCCGACCTGTGCCTGAGTGGCCAGTTTCAACAGCATGCCTACAGCGGGGAGGAACACGACGAAGTGCAGTTCAGCCATCTGGCGCGGCTGTCATTCGCCTTCAATGCTCGCGACAACGGTCGCCTGCGCGAGCTGATCGACTTCATCAACCTGCCGGAAAACTGGGCCAGGCCTCAGCCCCAAACAACGCAACGGGCACGAGAGACCAGCAAAGCCAACTGACCCCAGCCCTAGCCCGCTGCGTTATGCAGCGGGTACGGCTTCAGTCGTCCATGCCTCGGCCACTCAACAAGCGGCTGATCATGTCCATGGAATACCCGCGATAACTCAGGAAACGTCCTTGCTTGGCACGCTCTCGAGCATCTGCAGGAAACCGCCCGGCAAACTTGCGCTGCCAGACGTCACGCAATTGTTCCTGCCAATCGATACCGCACTCGCGCAGCGCAAGATCAATATCGCTGCGCTGCAAGCCGCGCTGGCCCAGTTCCTCACGAATACGCATGGGCCCGTAACCGGATCGGGCACGGTAGGAAACGAAGCTTTCGAGATAACGGGATTCGGACAGCAGGCCTTCTTCCGTCAAACGGTCAAGGGCTGCTTCGATCATTTCAGGAGGGGCGCCGCGCTGACGCAGTTTACGCGTCAGCTCGACACGACCGTGCTCGCGTCTTGCGAGCAGGTCCATTGCGGTTCGCCGCACCGCGACGAGGGTATCGAGTACGGCGGTCATTGGATCAATCAGATATCAGCGTCGGCCATATCGTCTTCGGTCTCTTTGACCGGGTTGGCTTTGACGTCTGGCGATGCAGTCAGCAGTTTTTCACGGATCTGCTTCTCCAGCGCGTTGCCGATTTCCGGGTTGTCCTGCAGGAACTTGGCCGAGTTGGCCTTGCCCTGACCGATCTTGTTGCCCTGGTAGCTGTACCAGGCACCGGATTTCTCCAGGAAGCCGTGCAGCACGCCCAGATCGATGATTTCACCGTTGAGGTAGATGCCCTTGCCGTAAAGAATCTGGAACTCGGCCTGACGGAACGGCGGAGCCACCTTGTTCTTGACGATCTTGACCCGGGTTTCGCTGCCCACCACTTCGTCGCCTTCCTTCACCGCGCCGGTACGGCGGATGTCCAGACGGACCGAAGCGTAGAACTTCAGCGCGTTACCACCGGTGGTGGTTTCCGGGCTACCGAACATCACGCCGATCTTCATGCGGATCTGGTTGATGAAGATCACCAGGCAGTTGGCGTTCTTGATGTTACCGGTGATTTTGCGCAGCGCCTGGGACATCAGGCGGGCTTGCAGGCCCACGTGCATGTCGCCCATTTCGCCTTCGATTTCAGCCTTGGGCACCAGGGCCGCCACGGAGTCGACGATGATCACGTCAACCGCGTTGGAACGCACCAGCATGTCGGTGATTTCCAGGGCCTGTTCGCCGGTGTCCGGCTGGGAAACCAACAGGTCGTCAACATTCACACCCAGCTTGCCGGCGTATTCCGGATCCAGTGCGTGCTCGGCATCGACGAACGCACAAGTTGCACCGGCTTTCTGCGCCTGGGCAATAACCGACAGAGTCAGGGTAGTTTTACCGGACGACTCAGGGCCGTAGATTTCAACGATACGGCCTTTTGGCAGACCGCCAATGCCCAGAGCAATGTCCAGACCCAGAGAGCCGGTGGAAATGGCCGGGATCGCCTGACGGTCGTGATCGCCCATACGCATTACGGCACCCTTGCCGAATTGACGTTCGATCTGACCCAGGGCCGCAGCCAAGGCTTTCTTCTTGTTGTCGTCCATTAAAGTCCTCACGTAATCAATAAGGCCTGACGGCCAACACCTGTATAAGTAGCCAGTATTATTCCACAGCGCTCGAGGATCGCCTACCCCTGATTTGCGATTTCTGCCGCAGCATGTTGCAGCAACCCCTCTAGCGCGGCCTTCACCGTTTGTCGGCGGACCTCATCGCGATTTCCCGGAAAGTGCCGGCACTCGGTGGTCAGCGTCTCTCCCGCCCCCCAGGCCAGCCACACAGTGCCCACAGGCTTCTGCGCAGAACCGCCATCAGGCCCGGCGATACCGCTGACCGCCACGGCAAAATGCGCATGACTCCTGGCCTGTGCCCCCCGGACCATGGCCTCGACCACTTCACGACTGACAGCGCCGACCGAATTGAACAAATCGGCCGGTACATTCAATTGCAGGGTCTTCTGGCGATTGGAATAGGTGACATAACCGGCCTCGAACCAGGCCGAACTGCCAGGGATCCGCGTGATCGCCTCGGCGATGCCTCCCCCGGTGCAGGACTCCGCGGTGGTGACGTGGGCATTCAGAACCTGCAAACGCCTGCCGAGTTCAGCGGCAAGCTGGGTGATTTCTTTCACAATCCTCTCCTGATGGGGCTGGCGTGTGCTTACCGTACACCAGGCGAGGTGGCTTGCAAGTGACAGGCTGTCAGATCGGAATCAGAGTTGAGTACTCTTGGACCGGTCTATCTCCCTTGCGCAGCTTCGACAATCACGCGCGGCCTCCAGAACCACTGATAGAGGCACGTCACTTGGTGATCAGCATGTCGATGGTGCTGGTATCGCAAGAGTAATTGGCCTTCTTGTCCAGGACAAAATAGATGGACGACAACTTGCTGACAGGCACCTTGCTTACCGAAAAAACAGCTCCCGTACCTCTGGCCAAGCTACCCGACTGAAGAACCGAGTCATCCAAATTCAGGGACCAGGCAACCCCATCGCCACAGCTGTCGTGAATGCTGTTGACACGCCCGAGAACATTTACCTCACCAACGACCGGGCTGCTCCAGCGGATAACCGTCTGGCTATTTTTCCCGGGGTGAAACGCCACATTGCCCGGAGCGATAACAAAACTGCCGTTTCCAGTGAATGTATAAGTCTTGAAGTGGACCGATACGTGAGCCCCTGATACCGGATCCTGCCAACAGGTCACAGGTTGAGCAGTGCAGTCGTCCGCCTTGAAGAAAGGTAGCAACGTATAGTTTTCAGGCTTATTCACCCCTGATGTGTTCTGCATGAATGTCCAGGGCGAGTTCGCCACGACGCTCTCCTTGGCCAGCATTACATCCCTTGCCAGGTTCCACGACATGGCCGTCTCTGCACTCACATTGAGGGAAATCCCGATCAGTGCAAACAAGCTCATCAGCAAGATATTTTTAGTATTCTGCATAACTTCTCCAGTAGTTCTCATTCCGAGCGTACATGCTCATTTTTCAAACAAAGCCGTGCGCATTCGGCAATCCTGAAACGGCCAAATAAGGCGAACTTCATATAAATCCCCAAGTACCCGAGGCCATAAGCCAATGTCCTGCATCGCTGATGCGATAGCACTTTTACTGGCTGTCACTGGCCGTCACCTTGTCACTCCTCCCTTCCACCTGGATGCAACCCAACCCGGCCGGCTCCAGTGGAGCCGGAGAGTTGATCGACAACCTGCTCTCAGGGCTGCAGCAACATCTCCGTAGTGCTGCGCAGCACAGCCTGGGATTCGCGCACCCACCGCTGCAACGCCTTCAATTGCTCGGCATTGGCGTGGCATTCGCTGTAGTTGTCGACGACGCTGGCGGCGACGGTAGAGAGTGCAAGGCCCGAGGCGGCGCCATCAGTGACGCTGGGGCCTCCGGCCACGGGCAGGTTGGCGGCGCCGGCGTCGTGCACCCGGACAAAACCAGCAGGCACAACGCAGGCTCTATCAGCCGCTTTCGAGACATAGACAGGAACCTCCTTGGTGATGGTGGCGCCCGTCTGATAGACCTTGACGATACGGTCGACGTACTCGACCACCACCTTTTCCCTGATCGTGCCCAGGGCCCGGCCTTGTTCAAAGGATTGTTTGAGACGAGCCTCATCGAGGCGTTGGTTGTTACTGCGCTCACTGCCGGCACCGCTGACGTAGCCGAGTGCATAAAGCAACCCGGCCGCCACAGCGATGGCCAGCCAGCCACGGATATTCATCAAGCCCTCCTGAGGCGGGCAGGAAATGAATCACCCAGCCTGCCAAAAAAACCTGTAGCCGCTGCCGCAGGCTGCGAAAAGGTCCGCAGGACCTTCAGACGGCAGCCCTCACACCACCGGCAAACACAGCACCGCCCGCGCCCTGGCCCAGAGTTGCAGGCGCTCCTGCAAGCCATTCAGGCCACCATTGATCCGCCGGGTAATGCTGTTGAACTCATCGCGGTCAGCCAGCGCATTGAGCCCACCGCGCTCCCAGAACCAGGCCGCCGACTCGGCGGCCCATTGCGGCTGCTCCAGCAGCTGCGGCAACTCCAGCAGACGCTCATCGCCAAACAGCCCGAGGCTGCACTGGCGATAGTTGCTGCGCCCGGTGATCTGGATCAGCCCACGCCCGCGATACCGCTGACCGTCGCCGTCGGCCTCTGGGGTGTTGCCCAGGCGTGCGGCGAGAGAGCCCGTGTCGTACTTGCTCAGGTATTGATCACTGCCCAATTCGCGTACGTATTGCAGCTGCCCGGATTCGTGTCCGATCTGAGCAAGAAAAGCCGCCTGGCGCTTCGGCGTATCGATCTGCCGCTTGGCCATGGCGGTGTTGAGTGGAGAAACAAAAACGCCCGCTTGGCGGCGGGCGTTAGGCATGATTTGCAGCAGTTGTTCTTCGGTTATTGGCATGGTCAGTGTTTGCAGGTCGGATAAGAAAACGCCCCGGCGGTACGGGGCGTTTATTCAGTTTGTTCAGTAACCCAGGATGGCGCGACAGGGCGGTACTGAGAGTCGGGGAAGTGCGGCGATTGCGGCCAGTCACGCAAGGCCTGCATGTACACAAGCAGTTGCTTGAACTGTGCACTGGCAAGCGTTGTAGGTACTTCGATCTCCAACTGATCGCGGTGCCGCTCACGCAACCACCTCACCGAATCCAGTGCTGAATCACGCCAGACACGCTCTCCTACCGATACAGGTGACGGCGCCGTCGCACTTTCTATGTGGAGCCGAACTTCCTCTTCGGACATCGGGATCAACTGGCTGGATATGAAATGCGCGGGGGCATCGTCATCGTAAGCATGGACACGGTTTGTCTCGGGATTATGAAAATACTTCATGCACGTAACTCCGACCAAACTGGATTGACTGGACTACCAAAAGTTACTGAGTAAGTTGCTCCGACCGGCACCACGAACGATGCGTGATAGGCAGAAGTTGCCACGGCCACACCACCGCAAGTTGCAGTAACCGCACCGGTCGTAATAGATGCCTGAACTTGAATCGGGCGCCCCGTAGTATTGGTGTAGACAGTGCCTGAAACGCGACTGGCCGTAACATTCTGCCAGGCCTGTCCATCACCCAAGCCCCGAGGTCGGGTCTCTAACGCTGAAACGTTCGCAGCCAGACCGGAAATGTCGATATTCCCCTGGTTGATGGGAGCGTTCCAGGCCTTAATGCACCACATAACCGCCAGGTTGCGAGGGCGGGTTTCAATTCCGCCTGTTGGATTGGTTTTTAGATTTTCGTCGTCGGTGACTCCATTTCCAGTATCACCATAAACCCAAGAATCAAACACATTTCCAGCACTCGAGCTGTCCTTCACTGAGTGTGTATGACTCTTGAACTCATCGGCCTGCCAGCTGCCTACCGCCCGCCCAGCATCCACCCCCCGCCCATGATCCCAACCCCGCAAAAACTCGCCTCGCGACTCAGGCAAGCGGAAGTTACCCGCCCCCTCACCCCCGGTATTGAACATAGTCCCCAGATAAGCCGCCAGATCCGGATAGGTCGCAGCACTCTGCACACTGCCATCCACCTCCAGGAATCCGGCCGGCACCGTGCCCTTGGGAAACGGCACCATCGCCCCCACCGGCAAGGCCGACATGTTCTTCAACAGCGCCTCGATCTCCGCCTTGGTATAGGTCACCGACTTGGTATAGGCATCGGTGATCCCGTAATCGGCCAGGGTGGTGCGGATCTTCTCCGGTGGGATCGAATCACGCACGATCGCCTTGATCGCCGCCAGCAACTGGTCATGCTCGGCCTCGGCCGGCTCTTCCCCTCCTGCACGAATCACGTTGAGCAATTCGTCGGTCACTGCATTACCCCAATCGGAAGAAATCATTGAGCCGACTTGGCCCGTGACGGGGTTCTCATCGACAAACTTTCCGTTCAACAGCCCTACGCTGGGAACACTTTTCGGATAGTCCACGTATTCCTGTCCTCTCTAGTCATAGTTGATGTACACCTGTGTATGCGCCGGTGTACTGCGATGGATTAGGCACTCCAGGGCGCTGCCCGGGTTCATGCCAAAACGTTCGCCCCAATAGCTGGCGCCGAAGCGCCGGCCCAGTTGCAGGCGGCCGCCGGTATTGAGGGTCCACATGAAGTTCGCCCGCCAGGTGCCGAAATGCGCGTGACCAAAGCGTGAGCGGCCCATGCGCGGGGTACTCAGCTCAGTGACGCTGGCATTGGGATAGCCCTGGCTGCGGGCGATTTCGACGAAGTAGGCGGCGCGCTGGCTGCCCACCGCCAACAGACGACGGCGCACGGCCAGGCGCCGGTCTTCGAACAGCGGCGTCAGGCCCAGGCAGGGGTCGGGCAGGTCCATGACCTTTTCCCAATCCGTCACCAGTTCGCTGACGCTGGCCGGGTCCATTTCGTTTTGCAGGTCCACGGCCCGGGCGTCGATGCGCGCCAGCTCCTGGGAGATGCCCTGCAACACCCGTTCAAGCTCCGGCACCCGTTCCGGGTCCCAGGCCGGGCCGCTGGGCAGCAGGCTGCGCAGCTGGCCCTGGTACTGGGCGGCGCTTCTTATTGCAGCCATTGGCAACCTCCAAATACCAGCAGTTGGTTGCTGCTTGCCGGCACATCGGCCAGCGGCGCCAGCAGGCGGTGATCCTGTTCACCGGTGGCGCTGCTGATGGCCTCGCGGATGTGGCTCAAGAGCAGGGTTTCTCCCAGGCCGGCCTCGCGGCTGTGCAGATCACGCAGTTGGTCCTCGACCGCGGCCCGCACCGCACTGGTGTCGGGGGTCAGGCGCACCTGGTAGATCACCGGCTGTATCACTGGCGCCAGCACATGCACCTCGGCGGTTACCGGGCGCAAGGGCTCGATATAGGCCAGAACCCGCGCCAGCTGCTCGGCATTGGGAATCGGCTGCAGGTCGTCGTCACGCATGACGAACAAGCCCACGGTGCCCGGCCCCAGGTAATTGCGCCGGCACCATGCACGGGTGATGCCCGGGCACTCCATGGCCCAGGTTTCGTAGTCGTCCGCCGAGCCGCCATGGGGAATGATCCGATAGGAACGGATCACCCGCGAGCGCAGGGATTCGAGGCTTTCCCGGGCCACGCCACCGCTCAGGCCCGGGGCCAGGACGGTGAACGAGTTGCTGATGCCCTGCACCGGCTGCACCGCGGTCAGCTCCAGGCCGGCATCGGCATTGCCCAGGGTACCGCCGTCGACGGCCTGGATCGTGGTGCTGTTGAGGCCTGCGCTGGTGGTTCGCGCGGCGGTCACTGTGTAGCTGCGACCGTCGCTGCTTTGCAACAGGGTGCCGAGATCCAGCACGGCACCGGCTGCCGCGTTGAAACTGACGCTGCCACTGGCCGCCTGGGCAGCCTTGCGCGGCTGGTTCAGGCGCAGCGCGGCGATGCGCTCCAGGGTCGACTCATCGGCCTTGTCCGGAAGGATCTGCTCGGCGATCCAATCCAGGTAGCCATACAGGCCAAAGGCGGCACCGCTCAGGGTGCGGGCCAGCACTTGGGCATCGGACTGGCGCAGCGAATCGCTGGCCAGGTCGCTTTGGGTGCGCTGAATCAGCACCGGCAGCGAAGGGGTTTCAAACGGCATAGGTCACCTGCCAACTGTGAATGAGGTTGATGTCCAGGCGCTCGCCGTCGGCCAGGATCAGCACCGTGCGCAGGTTCAGGCGCTGGGCATCGAGGCGCTCGGTCATGATCTCCACGGCGTTGCAGTGGCCATCGTCGATCAGCCACTGCAGGGCCTCGCGGGCATAGAACTCGGCATCGAGCTGGGTCTGCCGGCTCAGCTTGACCCGGCGCAACAGCCACAGCCGCGAGCCGATACGGTCGTCGGCCACGCTGGGAAAACTGTCGCCCCACCAGCCGTAGCGCTGGTCGTCATCCAGGGCGTCGTCATCGGCGGCGCGGCGCCAGGTGAACAGGCTGATTTCCACGGCCCGGGTCAGGGCGTTCTTCAGGTCATAAGTGGCGAACATGCTTAACCTCCCACCGGCACGCCGGTCTGCCCCGGGCCGGGTTGCACGCCGCTGTGGACGTGGTTGATCTGGCTGATGCCGGCGGCGACCTGATCGCCCTGGGAGACGATCTTGCCGCTCATGCTCAGGGTCGGGCTGTCGATGATGACGCCGCTGCTGGCGCGGATATTCAAGGTGGCGGTGTCGATGTCGATGACCCGCCCGCGCTTGAAGTGAATCTTGTCGCCCTCGTCGGTGTAGATCGCCACTTCACCGGCGGCCAAGGCCTTGAGGCGATAGCGCCGGTCGGCCACCACCAGCACCACTCCATGGGAGCGATCGCCGCCGAGGAAGGTGGCGATGCCCTCGGCGCCGGCCAGGGGGTTGCTGGTAAAACCGTAAGGCTCGAAATGCTCCATGTCGTCGTTGACCTCGCCGGCGGTGAGGCGCATTTGCAGCGATTGCAATTTGTTGGCCGAATGGGCGAGCACCACGGTGCCCCGCGCCAACAGGCGTGTCAGTAGGCTCATGCTGGGTTCCTTGGGGGGAGAAGAGCCGGCTTGCCGGCGAACAGGGATTGCGCGGTTTCGTGCCGGGTGCCTTCGCCGGCCAGCCGGCTCCTGCGGTTGGGCGCAGGTTTCAGTTTTTTGCGGGTGTCGGGTTGGCATCGAAGGTCTGCGGCGGCGCCACCTGCAAGGTGGTGATGGAGCCCTGGTCGGACAGCGACCAGGTGACCTTGGAGATCAGCATGTCCTGGTCGAAACCCAGCACCGGGTCGATGACCCGCACCAACGTGTTGTGTCGCCACAAATCACCATTGCTCTGGCGCCAGCCCTGCACCTGATAGGTGGTGGTCAGCGCCTTGCCGGTGCGGGTGCCGCACTCCCAGTCAGCCCGCTGCTGAGCCAGTTCCGCACTCAGTTGCGCCGCCTCGTTGATCACCGTCACCCGTTTGCGCGAAGCCCGGGCATCGCTGGCCTGGCCGGACACCTCGCAGACCGCAACACCGCTGCTCTGGTCGCTGCCCTTGTGCTGGCCGATCACCCGGTACTCGGAAAACACCGCGGAAAAATCCATCGCTGCATTGGCCGAAAGAATGTTCTTGCCCAGCTCCAGGGCATCGCTGGCGCGCCCGCCGCTGCCCGGTGCCGCCAGCAGCAGGTAGCCGTCGGCGTCATCGGTGGAGAACACCCGGTACAAGGTCAACAAGCGGTCGATGGAGGCAAACACCGTCTCCCCCGGCACAATGCTGTGGGTGTGCAACTTGCTGGTGGGTGCAATCTCGCTGCGCACCCCCACCCCGTAAGAGCCGGCCAGGGCGCGGACGATGCTCAGCACATCCTGCTGGCGCCACTGGCTCGGCCGGTTGATGGCCGCGCAATCCACCAGATCCTGGGTCAGGGAGCTGCCCTGGATGCTCAGGCTGATCTGCCTGCCGTCATAACTGACCGGCGCCTTGTAGACATGCCCGGTGAGCACCAGGTCGCAGCCGATGCGCACCTGGCAGCGAGCGCCCGGGCGGATCCGCACCTGCCCATCCTGCCCCGGCCATTGCCAGGTGATGTTGAGGCTGAAGGTGCGGAACTGGCGCTCCAGGTCTGCCGTGATCTCCACGCTTTTCCAGCCGCTGTAGTCGAGCCCGTCCACCGTCAGGGTGACGATATTTGCCAGTTCGTCCATGGGTCACTCCCGCGCAATCTGCAGATCGGCCGGCGGCAGGAAGCCCGGATGGGCCACCCGGTTGCGCTGTACCACTTCACCGACCCGCGTCGCATCGGCAAACCGCTCATAAGCCAGGACCAGCGCCGGCATGCTGCTTTTGGGGCTGAGACTGACCAGCCGTACCCCGGACGAAGCCACTGCATTGAGATGGCCCTGCAGTTGCTGGCGCAGGG
Organism: Pseudomonas protegens CHA0; assembly: GCF_000397205.1. NCBI lineage: Bacteria > Pseudomonadati > Pseudomonadota > Gammaproteobacteria > Pseudomonadales > Pseudomonadaceae > Pseudomonas > Pseudomonas protegens. Next base: position 1,413,160 of record NC_021237.1, on the reverse strand, counting down.
TGTTGAGCGCCTGGTAATGCATCGGGTCGGCCTTGAGCGCGGCTTGCCAGATCACTTCGTTGAGCTGGTCACGCAGGGCCAGTACATCGTCGGCCACCGGCACCTCCAGGCGCTGCACCGGCTGGCTGGCCTGCTGCGCCAGGGGCGGCGTGCTCTTGAGCTTGACCACCGGGGTGGCCACCGGCAAGGCCGACACCAACCGGGCGATCTGCACCAGCAACGCATCCTGGACCAGGTTCGCTACCGCCTCGACCGCCGCGGTGGTGTCCTTGCCGGTGGTCAGCTTGGGCGCATCAATGCGCCTGGCCGCCTCCACCTGCTGGGAAATATCGGCGAGCATCTGCCGATAGCCGGTGCGGGCAAAATCCTTGAGCCCGCGTACATCCTCCAGCAACCCCTTGAACTCCGTGCTCAGCTCCTTGGGTATTTCCTTGACCGCCTTGACCAGGGTGTTGAGGTCGCCATACAACTCGATCAGCGGCTTGAACTCGTGTTCGATGACCGCGTACACCTCAGTCAATCCCTTGCGCAGCGAATCCACGCCGATCCGCGCCTGCTTGATCAGGTTGGTGGCGAACTCGAACCGCAGCACCGCCGAGCCCAGCAAGGTATCGCTGGCCACCAGCACCTGCTGCTGGGTGTTGACCACCGCCGAAGGAAAGCGCAGCGGCTGGTCCGGGTAGAACTTCAGGCTGAAGGTCACCAGGCCACCATCCTGGCGGCTCTGGGTCATCTCGCACTCGCCGACCTTGACCTGCATCCGTCCAAGCCACGGATGCACCAGCTCGCCGCTGCCCTCCTCCAGGGCCTTGAGCAGCCTGTCGCGCTGCTCCAGGCAATCGGCGCCGACGATGAAGGCCGTCAGGTCATGGACTTTCGCCTGCTGGCCAAGGCCCTCGAAAAACGGCTGGTCGCGCTGCGGGTACTCATGCAACTGGCCTTTTTGCCCCACCGGGGTTTTCGCCTGGTCAACCCAGAAGGGCACGCCGCGAAAGGATGCGGGCAACAAACGATCACGCCAGTTATCCGCCATGGGAACCTCCTAGGGAAAGTGAGCGATAGCCCAGGGTCGAAGCGATGTTCAAACCCGGTTGATTGGTCGTGGCCTGTTCGGCGCGCAGGCCAGCCGGGGCGTTTTCGAAGCGCAGGGTCAAACCGCCTTCGAGTTGAGTGCGGTTGTTCGCGGCGTTCTGCTGGATCAGCGCACTGGAATTCTGGGTCAGCGAGCTGCCCTGGGTTGCGGCAAAGGGTGATGCCAGCCCGCCTTTACCCTCGGCGTTGATCTGCTTTTGCGCTTCGGTAAAGCCTTCGACCTTGGCGGTGACCGTGGCAATCAGCCCTCCGAAACCGCCCTCGAACAGCTCCTTGAATGGCACCATCAACTCTTGAAGCTTGCTCCACAGCCCGGAAAACCAATCGGCGATGGGGGCCCAATTGGTCATGATCAGCTCCATCGGCGACCAGTCGAACAGGGCCTCGATGGCCTTTCTGATCGAGTCGATACCCGGTTGCAGCTCGGCCCAGATCGAACCGAAGAAGTCCGTGACCGCGCCCCAGTTGTTGTAGAGGATCACTAGCGGGGAAAAGTCGAACAGGGTGTGCAGGACTTTCTTGACCCCGTCGATGCCCGGTTGCAGCCCCGCCCAGATCGACGCGAAGAAGCCGGTGACTGCCCCCCAGCTCCTGGTGATCATGTCCATCGGCCCCCAGTCGAACAGGCCTTTTAGAAAGGCCATCGCCGGTACCGTCAAGGCCTTGAGGGATTCCCAGATAGAGGCGAATAGCCCCGTCAGCCCTGCCCAGTTATTGATGATCAGTCCCAGAGGCGACCAGGAGAACACCTCCTTGAGGAAGCCGACGATCGAAGCCGTCATCGCCTGGATACTGTCCCAGAGCCCGGCAAAGAACGCCGTGATCACCCCCCAGTTGCCAATCAGCATGCCCAGGGGCGTCCAGCCGAACAGAGTACTGAGCACCTCCATCGCCTGCGCCGCGAAGCTCTGCACACCTTCCCAGAGGCTGACGAAAAAGACCGAGATCGGCGTCCAGTTGGCAATGATCACCCCGGCGGCCAGTGCAATGCCCATGGCAATCAGCATCACCGGGCTGGCCTTGGTCACGGTGCCCATCAGATCGAGCACCTGGGTCGCCCCGGTCACGGCGGTTTGCATCGCCGAGAAGGCAATGGCGCCCATCGCCAGCCCCTCAACCAGCTTCGGGTTGTCATCGAGCAGTGTTGCCACGCTGTTGAGCATGGGCTCCAGACCGACCACCAGCGCCCCCACCGCCGGCGCCAGGGCGGCATCAATGGCCGAGGACACCTTGGCCATCGACTGACTGAATACATTCATGCCTTTGGCCGCATCAGCCGGCGCGCTGGAGTCGCCGACTTCGGCCAGCTTGCCCTTGAACGCATCGCAGGCCTTGATCCCGTCCAGAAACGGGGTGATCAGGCTGCCGCCCTTGAACAGCCCGCTGATATCCAGCTTGCCCAGCCCGGTCTGCTCAAGGTTTTTCTTGAACGAGTCGACCTTGCCTTGAAGGGCGACGAGTTTGGGTGACAGTTGGTCTATGCCGGTCAACAGCACCGACTTCTTCTCTACGGTTTGTGTGTCTGCCATCACTGCACCTGCTGCATCGCATTGATCCGTTGCGCGTGCTCCAGGGATTCGCGGAGCACATCCAGTGGCCTGGCCATCATCTGTTCGGGGTCAACCTTCCAGAACCAGGCCAGGTCATAGGCGACAGCGATCAGGTCGGCGATGGCTGCGATGCCGCACTCATGAAAAAACTCGCCACCGCCCAGCTCAGGGCGTTGAGGTCCACCAGGTCGAGCTGGTTCACCGAGGACGGTGGAATGCCGGCGCAGACCGCGATGTATTTGGCCGCGACGTCCATGTCGAGGCTGACCTCTTCGCTCTTGTCGATCTTGTACGGCAGCGCCTTGATCGCCCGTACTTCCTGCACCGTCGGGCGGCGCAGGCTGAGTTCGGCCAGGGGCTCGCCGTGGGCCTCGATGGGCACCTGCAGCTTCACCGTGTTGCTCATTGCCAGGTCCCCTTCTGCCCTTCGAAGTTCAGCTCGATGCTGGCGTCGTCGCCCTTGGCAATAGGCTCGTCCACCAGGTAGGCACCGGCCAGTACGTAGACCTTGCCGTTGGCGAACTCGCAGGTGACGGTCATGTCGACGCCTTCGATCAGTTGCTTGAGCGGAAAGTCCGGGGTGTGCAGCGCGGTGACTTTGAACGACGGTGTGAGGTCGGTTTCCTTGTAGAAGCCCGGAACCACGGTTTCTCGCTTGACGGCCATCAGTGGTGCTTCGCAGCCGCCGCTGATGGTCAGTTGAGCGCCGTCCACTTTGACGTAGCAGGTGCCCGCGATCAGTTGACCCATGTTGTTTCTCCCAAAAAATAAGCCCGCTCAAGGCGGGCTGAAAAAGCGCAGCGATGCAGGTCCGGCTCAGGCCGCCGCGTCGTACTGCAGGCGGAATTGGTTGAGCAGCGCGAACACCCGCAGGCCGTTGATGTAGTCCGGCGGGAACAGCACGTTGACCCGGCTCGGGTCCTGCACATCGCGTTCGACGATCAGGTGCTCGGCGAACAGCTCGGCGTTCTCCACATGGCCCTCCAGCTCCAGCTTGGCGTACTGGGCAATCAGCTCACCGCGAATGGTGCTCGGGGTGACGATCGGCTGGCCGGCGCCGAAACGAGTGCCGTCGGCAGCCAGCTTGTGGCGCCCGTATTTGCTGGTGATCACGCTTTGCAGGCGGCGCACGATGAACGCCGACTGGTGCATGGTTTCGCTGTCCAGGTAGGAGTTGTCGGCCTGGCCGTAGGCGTTCTTCTGGTAGGTGGTGATCGCCCGCTGAATGCGCATGTAGCCGCCTTCGTAGTAGGCGGTGGCGATGCCGTAGCTCAGCAGCGACTGGCGCTCGGTGAGGGTGAAGCGCTCGCTGGCCGGCGCCGGGTCGACGCCCGGCAGGCTGCCGCTCTGGGTCGGGCGGCTGGCATCGGCGGAGATGAACACCGAAGTCCGCGCCGCCAGGGCGGCGGCCTGGACCCACACCGGTTGCGGCACGCCGGTTTCCAGGGCGTGGATGGTGATGTGCTGGTCGTTGCGTGCCTGGCCGGCCGCCACCAGGGTACCGACGGTGCCGCGCTTGGCGCTGTAGACGTGACCGAACAACTGCTTGGTCCAGGACCAGCGACCGGTGCTGTCATCCATGACGGCTTGCCAGGTGTTGAGGCTGGCCGTATCGGTCCAGGGCATGCAGATGAACTCGAAAGGCTCGTCGCCCAGGGCCGCCAGCGCAGCCACCTGATCCGGCACACCGGTGCCACCGGCCATCTTGCCCAGCACCAGGGTCAGGCCCGCCGGGGTCTGTTCGCCATTGCTCTTGCCCAGACGGTTGAGTTGCAGACTGATGTCGTTGCCGCTGTCGCCGGTCCACTTGGCGCTCAGGGTCACAGTGCCGTCGACGGCTGCCGCGGTCACCGGCAGATCCACCGCCGCATTGACCTTCAACGCCAGGGCGCTGGCCGCCTGAGCGGCAGTGGCGCCGCTGACGATGGATGCCTGCACCCGCACGCCACCGACGTAAAGATTGAGCAGGCCGCTTTCGCTGGCGGCACCGGTGATCTTCACCTCAGCCTTGGCCACACTGCCTTCAGTGCTGTGCAGCGGCAGGCACCAGATCTCGCCCACCGGGTCGGTCTTGCGCCAGGTTTCGTACATCGAAGCGAGCATCGAGCCCTGGCCGCCAATGCTCCTGGCCAGGGCCACGCTGGACACCAGCACCAGTTTGCCGAGATCGTCGCCAGCCTGGTTGTCGTTGACCTGGGCGACGATCAGACGACGCATGGCCGAGGACGCGCTATTGGCCGCCGAATTGTCCATCTCGGCGTAGAACAGCGGCACACGGATGTCCGCCGGGATATTGCTGAAACCGATCGCCATTATTTGGCTCCTTGAGATTTCGCCGCTTTCACGGCTTTGCTAGTGATATCGCCATCGGCCAGACGCCGGCGCCACCAGGCGCTGTCCGACACTTCACGGCCGGAAGCGGGCAGCAGATCGCCCGCTTCCGGGTCCGGTACGGCGCGGCCGGCGACCGGCAGCACGGTGATGCGTTTGCTCATTGCTTCAGCTCTCCTGAAAAAGTCAGCTCCAGGCGCCCGTCGGGCCCTGGGCGTTGCAGATTGGGGTCCGCCGGATCGATGGCATCGACCCGCACCGTGACCCCGGTCAAGGACGGCAAGCCGTCGAGTTCACGCTCATGCCAGGTTTCCGCCGGCTGGCTGGGCAGGTTGCGACCGAGTTGGAACTCGGCGAAAAAGCGCAGGCGGTAGAGCAAGCCAGAGGCGTCGAGCGACACCAGCTCGCCGCCGTCGTACTGGATCGGGTTGTACTCGGCGCCGGGCTTGAAGCCGACCAGGGCGCGCCAGACTTCGGCGCGCAGGTCGTGCAGCGGATTCAGCGCTTTTGCAGGCTCGGCGGCGCCAAGCGCCAGGACCACGTCGAAGCGGTCGCGGATAGTCTGGCGAATGATGTTCTGCCCGGCGCTGGCACTGGCCAGATCGTTGCTGGGCGCCAAATAGGCGGCTGGCATTGGCGCACCAACGCCTGAAGCAGAATCGGCATGGGTGCCGACAATGATGCGCCCGGTAAAGCTCGGGCACTGTGCTTGTAGCTGATCGAGAACAGCCGAGAGTTTCATGACAAGGCTCCTGGAACGGGATGAGGCTGCGGTGAGGCTTGTTTCTGCCGGGCATGAAAAAACCCGTCGAGACGGGTTTCGCAAAAGCGCCCTGGAATCACTGCCCCAGGCGTACTGCAGAATCTGTGGCAGCCAGCTCCAGAGCCCATCCGGCCAGTCACTCCCGCCCGGTCGGCAAGAGCTCATTGCTGGCCTTGAGCCCTGACTGCAGTGCGGCCCAGAACTCGGCATTTTCATAGCCCATGGCCCAGACGCTGGTGCCGGCCAGGCCCAGCTTGGCGACCAGGGCGGTCTTGGTCTTGATGCTGGCGGCATCGTCGTACCAGAGCACGGGTTGCGCTCGTTCCGGGGTCCATTCCACGCCATCGGCGAAGCTCTTGACCGGGCCCCAGGAGGCATAAGGCGTCGCAGAAGCGGCATCCCGGTGAGTGGCTGCCCGGTGCTCGGCAATGATTTCCTGATAGGCCGACCAGTGCACCCGGTTGCCGATGCTGTAGTCCTGGCCGTATGCGGGCAGCCCTGCCAGAACCTTGCTCGCCGGGACTCGGGAAACGGCGTAACTGAGCAGCGCCTGCTGCCAGTCGAAGCCCGATTCGGGGCCGGGCCAGGCTTCATTGTGAAAGCCGCCGCTGCTCCAGCCCGGCCCGACCTGGTCGTAGGTCATCACCTGAAAGTAGTCCACCGCCGCGCCCAGGGCCTTGTAGTCGTAGCCCTGCAGATACTCAGGCTCGGTGTCGCTGAACTTGGGCGGGATGCTGATGATCAGCTTCTTGTTGCCGGCATGCAGGGCGTTGCCCAGGGTTTTGACGAAGGCGCAAAACGCCGCGCGGTTCCTGGGTTCGACCTTCTCGAAGTCCAGGTTGATGCCGGCGAATCCGCCCTCTTTGGCCAGCTTGACCAACTGCTTGACGGTGCCGGCGCTCAAGGCCCGGTCGTTGAGGATGGAGTGGGAAATAGCCGGGTCGAAAGCGCCAATGTCTTCGTTGTAGTCGGAAACAGTCGGATACAGCGCCAGGGATTGGTTCTTGGCAAAACGAATGATGTTCTGCGTGGTTTCGTTCATGCCGTCCTGATGCAGCTTGCCGGTGACGGTCAGGCCGTAGGTGCTGCCCAGGCCGACGGCGGACAGGTTGCGGTGGAACGCCTGCAGATTGCTGTAGGACGCTTCGACCTGGCCGTCGGTATAGGCCAGGACAAAGGGTGCCGCATGGGTGGCAGTGGCCAGCAGCAAGCTGCAGCCGACGATCAAGGTCCGGAGAAAATCCCGGATCGCCAGGGTGATGCCTGGTTTCATGAATACTCCTGTGGGCGGATTGCCCCGTCAGTGGGGAATGGGATCAAGGCTCAAAGCTGCTCGATCCTGAGGGGTTTGCGGGCCTGGGGCGGCTTGCCCTTGGCCTTCGCCTTGCCTTGCTTGCCGCCGTTGCACTGGACCGTGGTCGTCCATCCGGCCTGGGTGAACAACTGCTCGACCGAGTCCACCAGATAGTCACCGTCGAGCCCGGCCTTGAAGCCCTGGGCAATGATCATTCGCTCGGCGAACAGATCGGTGCGCCCCGCAAGATCCAGGCGCAGGCTGGCGGTGCTGCGGTTGAAGGCCGCCAGGCGCGCCTTGGCGGCCTGCTCGGCGGCAGACTGGTTCGGGTAGAGGTGGCGGTCGGTGTGCACGGCGGGCGAATCATCCGGCGAACCATCGTTACCCAGGTCGATGACCCGCAACTTTCCGCTCCTCGGGTCCTGGTGCCGGGTCTGCACTGCCTTGTGGGTGCTGCCGTCACTCAGGCGGAACTGGTAGCGGCTGACATCGCCACGCCCGAGGGTGACAACCCCCAGGGCCTTGCCGCTGGCGCTCTGCCCGGCCTGGCGGGGCAACACCAGCAGCTTGCCTTCGGCCACCTTGGCGGTGCAGTCGTATTGCCGGGCCAGGCGGGTGATGAAGTTGAAATCCGACTCGTTGAGCTGATCGATGCGCGGCACCTTGATGACGAGCGGGCAGACCGGCTGCCATCCATTGCGCGCCGCCAGGTCACGGACGATGAGCTGCAGCGCAACGTTCTCCCAACTGCCGCTGCGGGTGGTCTTGCCACTGCCGCGCATGTCGCTGGCCTTGCCACGGATCTCGAGCGTATCGGGCGGCCCGTTCACCACCACTTCGTCCACGGTGTAGCGCCCCAGGCGAGTCAGCTCCTGGCCGGCGTAACCGAGGAACACTTCAATGCTCGCGCCGCGCCGGGGCAGCGCCACGGCGCCGTCGCGGTCATCGATGCGCAGCTCGAATTCATCCGACTCCAGGCCGGGCTTGTCCGTGGTGCGCAGGCTCAGCAAGCGGTCGTTGATCTGCGCGGTGATGTCCCGGCCATCGGCGACGATGCGAAACGCTGGGGTCATGTACCGTACTCCAGAAAAAGCCAACCCCGTGCTCGACGGGGTTGGGTAAAGGGGTTGGGGCTCAATCCCATAGCTGGACCCTGGCCTCGGCCCGGGCCGGCAGCTCCGGCAGCCGGATCAGCAGCCCGGCGCGAAACGGCTGTACCTCGTCGGCCAACCCCTGGTTGGCGTCCAGCACCGCCTCGACACAGCCGTTGAGGTGGCCGTAATACTGGTAACACAAGGTATCGAGCAGATCCCCGTCAGACGTTCTGCAAGTCGTCGCCATAGCTTACGAACTCCAATGAAAAACCTTGTTTGCGCGGGATACCGCCGGCCAGCAGGTGGCTCTGATCTTCCTCGATGCTGGTCAGGCACCAGGTGCCCAACACTTCGCCGTAGCCGGTGGTCAGGCTCAGCGGCTGCAAGCGCCGCCCGATGCTGCGCAAGGTCTGCAACTGCCCCAGGCCGCCCTTGAACCCCGGAAACACCGTGCCTTTGAGAGAGATCCGCTCTTCACCCTGGCCCACCGCCTGCTGGGCGACACTGCGGCTCAAGCGCTCCTGACCGGCCCAGCGGAATCCGCTCTGCCGGCGCAGCGCCTCGAAGGCTGCGGTATCGACGTTGAAGTAGTAAGGCTGGGCGCCCGCCCCGAGCGGTTGCAGGATCAACAGGTGCGCGAAGGGCTTCACCGCCTCGGCCGCCGGAGTGGTCTGTTCGGCAAATGCGGCGGTCGGGAAGATGTTGCCCAGGGAAGGACTGATCTGCCCGCCGATCCGATTGATTGCCGCGCCGGCCTTGGCCACCTGTTCCTGCAGGGCGCCAAGACGCTGCTGCATCTGCCCGGCGACGGTCACTGCCTGGCTGTACTTGGCCGCGACTTCCCCCACCACCGACTGCGCCGCACCGATACTGCGCATCGTGCGTTGCAGTTTGGCGCCCAGCGCCGGCCCGACAACGGGCAGGCTTTCAAGCTCCAGGGCGGCGCCGCTGATGTCGCTGATGGCGCCGTTCATGGGCCCGAGCATTTCATCAGCACTGCGCCGCCCCGCTTCCGCTGCCGCCACCAGGGAACCCAGCCCCGATTGCAGCTGTTCCATGTAAGCCATGCGATCTCCTTAAACGTGTGCGGCGTCGAACAGCTGGCGAGCGGCAGCCTGGCGGCTGAACTCGTCGAACTGCCAGCGCAGGTGGGGTTCCAGTTCCCGGGCCAGTTGCGCGGGGTCGCGCACATCACCCTGGACCGAGATCGACAAGTAGGGCGCGAAGCTGAACTGCTGCTCGATGACTGGAGGTACCTGGGGTTTGAGCGACTCCGGCGCGGTGATCGTGGCCGGCGCCGCAGCAGACGACGATGGGCTGAGCATCGAGCGCGCCGCCTGCCCCATCAGCGGGGGCGTCTGGCCTTTCTGGAAGGATTTGGCGATATCGCCCATGACCGGCGGGATGTTCTGTCCAGCGTTGCGCATCATCAGCGGGCCGGCTGCAGGCAAGTGCTTGAGCGACTCGTCGGAGCCGAACAGCTTTTTACCCAAGGCGCCACCGGCGGCCGAACCGCCCCAGGCACCCAGGGCGCCGCCCACCAGCCCGCCAATCACCGTGCCGATCACCGGCACCACGGAGCCAATGGCCGCCCCTGCTGCTGCACCCGCGGCGGCGCCAGCAAGATTGCCCGCCGCCTCGCCGTAGCCTTCGGCTTTTTCATCCTGGGTCTGGGCATTCAGGTAAGTGTCCGCCACCTGGAAGCCTGCACCGAGCACCGAAAGGATCGCACCGCCCTTGAGCAAGGGCGCGACTCCCTTGGCCAGGGAACCGGCGCCTTTCATTACGGCACCAGAGGTGGCAGCCCCTCTGGCCACTCTCTCCAGGCCGCTGGGCGTCAAAGGGCTCTTGAAGCCTTTGCTGCCCATGCCCCTCGAACGAGGCTCGCGCCTGGGCGTCTTGCGCCCGCCACGGCCCTTGCGGCGTTTTTTGTCCGGGCCGCAATCGAGCATGGGCGCACAACAGTCGATACCGCTCGCAGTGCCACCAGAGGAGCGCTTCGCCATTTTGCGGCCAACCTGCAGTGAACCTCGAGCGACATTCAGCAGGCCCTTGCCAATGGTGTAGACAGCCATCAGCTTTTTCACCGCGACATAAGTGGCGCCCAGGGCAGTCACCCCCAGTACCAATGAGGGTGCCTTCTCCGCCAGTTCGGTCAGCTTGCCGACCACCAGCGTGATGCTTTGGGCCACCAGATCCGTGGCCGGTTGCAGGGCCTTCCCCACGGCAAGCATGCCACCGTCGACCGCCTGCGCGGTTTCCTTCCACAGCTGGGCGGAGGCTTGCCGACGCTCGGCCAGGTTCTTGTCGATAACCCCCGAAGCACTCAACGAGTCCTTCTTCAGTTGCTCGTATTGCTGCCGGCCCTGGGTGTGAGCCAGCAAGGCCGCCTTGATCTGCATATCGGTGAACAGGTCACCGGTACGCAGGGACTCTTCCAGAGCCTCGAGCATGGACTTGGCCTTCGCCGGATCGGTTTCCTTGCTGATCTGCGCCTGGGCCTCGGCCATCTTCGCGGCCTTGGCCGGGTCGATGGCCCTGACATAGCGCATGGCCAGGGCAAAGCTCGCCTCCAGGCTCGACATACCCTTCTGGATACCGGTGTTCAGCGACGCCTGATAATCAATGCCGGCATCTTCGTAAGCCTTGACCGCCTCACTGGAACCGATTTTCTCGATCCAGTTCTGCAGTTGACCGGCGGCCTGATCAGCACCGCCCGCGGTGTTCATCTGCACTTGCAGCATCGAGCCCAGCTGGCTCACCGCATCCATGCCGGTGAGCCCCTCCCCGCTCGCGCTCTCGAGCAGCGCCGGGAGCAAGCGCGCCATGTCGGCAGCCTCGAAGTTGCCCGCCTGCCCCTGCAGGGCGATGGCCTCCAGGGCCTGCTCCATGACCTTGGGGTCGCTGATCCCGGCCTTCAGCTCAAGGGCCCGCATCAGGTTCGACGTATCTTCGATACCCGCGCCCTGCCCCACCGCGAACCTGGCCGCAAGCCCCGCGTAACCTTGCGCCTTGTCCAGCGACATGCCCTTGGCAGTCATCTGCCCCACCAGAGCCGCCACCTCGTTGCGGGCCATTCCCGTATTCCGTGAAGTCTGAACGACGCTGCGGCTCAGCTGCGCTTCCTGAGGTTGATTGGCCACACCGGCCTTGATAGCGATGTCACGGATCAGCGCCTGATAGTCGGCATTGATCTTGACCGGAATGGCCAGCTTGCCGACCCCGTCCTTGGCCAAGCCATACGCCGCCTTGAAGTCGGCCTTGCCCTGGTCGATCTGCTGGTGCCCCCGGGCCTGCAGAGCGGAGCCCCGGGCCACCTTACCCAGCGCCTGATATTCCTGACGCAGTTTATGTACCTGCACACCTTGCTGGCGCAGGCCATCACGGCTCTGTTCCAACCGGCGCAACAGCCCGGCGGCAGAAGCAGCACCGGTGTCATGGGCCTTTTTCCATTCATCCTGCAGGCGCAGGGTCTGGCCAATGGTCTTTTCCAGTACCCTGGCCTTGCTGCCCTGCTGCTCCAGTTGCTTGATCCGGCCTTCCACCGTCTTGAAGGCGGCGTCCCACGTCGAACTGAGGGCGGTACCCACCACCACCAGCCCTGATTCCAGCTTGTTCGCCATCTGCTTCTCCTGCTCCTTGGGTGACGGGCTCAATCCGTGAGCCACCAGACCATGTCGGAAAACCTCATGGTCATGATTTCCTCGGCGGAAAAATGCAGCTCGCTGGCGAGCCGCTTCGCCGCCATCTTCATCACCGCAGGGTCAAAGCTCGTCGTCTTGCACCAGGCGAAAATAGCCGGCCTGCAGGCGCTGATAGTCCTTGAGCGCCATGCCCTCCAGATCCTTGGCACTGATTTGCGCCAGGCTGGCAAACAGCATCAGTTCGCGCTGTTCATCATCGCCGGCAGCCCCGGAGTTGGCCGCACGCACATCACGCACGGTGGGGGCGCGCAAGGTGACCTTGTCGCAGACCACGCCATTCATCTCCACCGGTTTGCTCAGCGCCAGCACTACGCTGTCGCTGCTCAGGGTCATCCAGGACGGGGTCTTGTCGATTGCTTGAGACATGTTTTTTCCTTACAGGCCCAGGGCAGAACGTTGCGCGGCCAGTTGGTCGACGCCGTTGATCACGCGCTTCATGCCCAGGGCATCGATCTCGTAGATCAAGCGACCATCGACTTCCAGCTTGTAGTAGGTCAGGGCCACGTTGTGCTTGACCTCGGCCTTGTCGCCGGATTTCCAATCGCCCATGTCGACTTCCTTGAGCAAGCCGCGCAGGGTCACGATCACCGGCGTGACCTTGCCCTTGAGGCCCTTGAAGGCGCCACGGAACACGCCGTTGAAACCGCTGCCATCGGCCAGGCCGAACATCTTCAGCGACTCGCGGCGCACACCGGTGGTGGTGAAGCCGGCTTCCTGCTTCTCCATGCCCATGTCCAGCTCGACGGGCACATCCATGCCGCCGACCCGATGTTCCTCGGTCTTGAGGGTCAACTTGGGCAGGGTCAGGCTCGGCACGTCGCCTTGAAAGCTGATGCCATCGACGAACAGGTTCATGTTCGCCAGGGTTTCGGGAATCATTGCCATTGCTGCTGCTCCTTAAGCGGTGTGTTCGAGGACTTCGGTCAGCCACTGGTTGGTGACCTCGACGCGGAAGTTGGGGTTTTCGGCCGGTGGCACGTCGGTGAAGCGGATGTTCCAGTACACCTTGCCCTGCTCCAGCTGGCTGGCGGTGTTGAGTTCGGTGTCGGCGTAGACCTCGAAGTTGATGATCGCGCCCTGGTTCTTCAGATCACGCATGAACGCCTGCAGGCCCTCGGTGACGTCCTTGACGTAGGTCGCGGTGATCGAGCGGTCCACTGCCCATTTGTGGCCGTAGAGGATCGCGTCCATGACGATGTCCATGGTCCGTACCCGGGTGACAAAGGCCCACTTCGGATCGCTGGAGAGCGTGCGGTTGCCCCACAGGCGGAAACCTTCATCACGAATGATGGTGGTGATGTTGGCGTTGTTCAGCAGGTTGGCGCGGCAGGTTTCATCGCCGTCCAGGAACTCGATGGCACGCGCAGTGCCGGTGATGCCGACAAACTCCTTGTTCGACGGCGAGGCCCAGAAGCCGTACTCGTTGTCGGTCCAGGCAAACAGGCCCGCGACCCAGGCCGAAGCCGGCGCATCGACGGTGGCGCTGGCGCCGTTGTCCCAGTACTGAATGCCCGGGTCGACCATGTAGGCGCGCTTGGCGCCGAAGTGCTTGGCATACGCCATGGCCGCTTCGTCGGTGCTGTTGGGGCCATCGATGATCGCCAGGCCACGCAGCTTGTCGGCCAGGGCCACCAGCGCAGTACCGACCGCCTGGGTCGAGCTGTGCTTGGGGGTCACCAGCAATCGCGGCTGGGCGTTGAAACGGCTCTTGCCATCCAGCAAGGCTTGCAGGCCGGTACGCTTGCCGTCGGCCAGCACCCCGCCGATGATCGCCGAGGTCTGCTCGGCCGCATCCGCCACCTTGGCCACGCCGCAAGCGACGATCACCGCCTTGGCCCGCTGGTAGATGGCCTGGCAGGCCTTGGTGATGGCCGCGTCCGGGCCCCAGGCCGCAATGGCCTCACGCTCATTGGTGATCAGCAGCAGGTCGTTGGCCTTGGCGCTGAAGTCAGGGCCTTCGGTGAAGGTATCCACCAGGCCGATGATCGAAGACGTGGGCAGCGAGATGGTGCGTGCGCCGGTGTCGACGTTGGTGACAGTAACGCCGTGGAAAAAACCACTCATGGATAAACTCCAGACATGAAAAAGCCCCGGGTGAAGGGGGCTCGTAGGGATGATTGATTAGTGGGAAGCGGGAAAGAAAACGCCCCGGCGGTGCGGGGCGTTTATCGGGTTTGTTCGGCGATCCAGAATGGAGCTGCGGGGCGGTGTTCGGTTTGTGGAAAGTGTGGAGATTGGGGCCAGTCGCGTAGGGATTGCATGTACATCAGAAGCTCGTTGAACTGCTGCTCCGAAAGATTGGTGGATACCTTCATTTCAAGCTGATCGTAATGGCGATCGCGCAGCCAGGTCACCGTCGTCAACTGCGCGGCACGCCAGAGTCGCTCATCGTCTCCAAGGCTGGAAGGTTCAACCATTGCGTGGAGTGCTTGAGGCAACTCCAAGGCGACAGCTGGAGCTGGGCGCATACTCTCGATGACTTGGGCCAAGGCCACGGCATCGATGTCGGGGGTGGTCAGAATCTCCTGGGGTATGTAGTGGTTCAGCGTCACATCGCCCCAGTCGACAAGCATGGTGCCAGCGGTCGCCGACACAGAGAGAACTTTAAATCCATTCACAAGATATTCCCCTTTACTCGATCAGGGCTGTTGCCCGCTTCAAAGATCAAGTTGTTGCCATTTTTCTCAATCGAATAACCGCCAGCACCAGCGGGATTGGACGAGCCGACACCAGGGCTGCCCGGTGCTCCGCCGGCACCACCATTCCACCCGGCGGTGTACCAGCCGCCAGCGCCGCCAGCATCCAAAGTGCCGGCCGCTGGATAGCCATAGCCGTAAGTCGAGACTTGATACATCCCTCCACCCACGCCACCAGGACGCCCCGCGCCGCCGCCACCGCCGGTGTGCAGTACGTTGGGCCAATAGGCATCCCCACCGCCCCCGCCGCCACCGAAAATGTACCCGTTACGGTTGTCCAACGTTGCTGGGTAATCCAGAACAAAGGCTGTAGCGCCTGGCAAAGGGCGAGGAGGATAAGCCCCCGCGCCGCCCGCACCACGGATGTAGTGTTCATTGATGATTTTCAGTGTGGAGCCTGGGGGAAATACACCCGTTCTCAGTGAGTATCCAGCGCCACCGCCGTAGATCATCGCGCGATTGATAAAGAGATAATTCCGGGCTCTGGCGGGACTGCCCATGAGCTCAAAAATGCTCGCACCTGCTCGCTCCACCGTGTTGATAAACACAAACGTTCGCCGCCAGACCGTGCGCCACCCACTTTCGGTTTTGATGAACAGTTCCGCACCCTCTCGCCAGCCGTCTGCAAGCTTTACATAAGGCATGACACCAGGCCGGTAACCGCCATCCAGTTTTACGTGGAAGTTCATCATGGCTCCTCGTATTGCAGCCAAAGCGTACCGACCGCCCCCTCAGTGGGTTTAGGGGCATTTGGAGAGTAGATCAGCCGATTCGCCGGTAAAGCATCAGTGATGCCATATCCTGCAAGCGTGGTCGCTTTGTCTGCTTTTCGCGTCGGGTCAAAGTTGCCAGCATTCCATAGCAAGTTGCCAAAGACGGTGGCGGTCCTGTCGGCAAGACTCAAAAGAAGCGGTGTTGACGTTTCACCGCCATAACTTGCAAAAACCCTCACGTTGTTATTTAGAACATCCATGCGAGCGTCACAGGTGGGCGTCACCCAGCCAAACTCCGGCGAGTCGTTATTGTCACTCGACAGCAATACCGATCCCGTCAACCGTCCACCCGTTGTGGGAAGCAAATTGCTGACTGCGCTCGCCAGGTCAGTTTTTGTTACCCCGTCTGTAATCCCATATCCACCGAGAGTGGTGGCTTTTACTGCTTTGCCGGCAAGCGCATTCGTCACTGTCGTTGAAAAGCCAGGGTCATCGCCCACTGCGCCAGCCAGCTTTTTTAGTGTGTCGAGTGCAACAGGCGCCGCCGCTACGATGCTCTCCTTTGAAAGCTGTATGGCTGAACTGGTCTCTGACTTGGTAAATGCATCAGCAATGCCATAACCGGATAGCGTTGTGGGGTTGGTGCCACTGACAACTATGCCTCGCTTATCGATAGTGACTTGCCGATAAGCGCCGGCAACCTTATCCGCCGGAAGGGCTGCCACCAGGGAATCATCCACATATTGACGAGTCGCCAGCACCACCGCCGGATCAATCTTCAACACGATCTGCGCAGTGTTGGCGACGATGAAGTTCATGCGGATGACCTGGGTCTTGCCGGTACCCTGGGCCAGCAGGGGCTTGAAGCTCGGTGCGCAGTTGGCCACCGCCACCAGGTCGCCGTCGGCATCGAGCAGGCCGATTTCACGGATCCAGCGCCCGCCGACATCAGGCGGAATCACCTGTTCGGTGATGATGATGTTGGGGTTGGCCGGATCAGTACGCACCTGATTGACCGGGGCACGTCGCCATTCGTTGATCAGCTTGGTCTGGGTTCTGTTCGGGATGGGGTCGGTGCCGTTGGCATCGCCGATCGCCATTTCCTTGAAGGTCCAGGGCGTGCCCAGGGCAGTGGCGTTGGCCTGTTTCGCCTCGCCCACCGCAGTGAGGATGGCGAAGAACTGACTGTTGGAATCGATCATGAGTACACATCCAGGGTGTCTGTTTCATCAATGCACATGATCTGGCCGTAACGGCCGATCACTTCAATATCGCGAGGGGTCGGGGGGTAAACGTCGAGTACTTCACCCTGGTCCACATAAGCGCCGTAACCGATGACACCGGAGGTTTCCAGGCTGATGGCAAGGCCCGTCATGTGCCGGCTCACCGGCCTGGCGTCATCGATCAGCCGGGTCAGTTCCTGGTACATCTGTTCGGTGATGCCGGTATCCAGCACCCCGACTTTCAGGGCAAAGGTGGCTGGCTCGCCTTCGGGAGCCATCTGCCACCACTCGACCACTTCAATCAGGTAGCCCAGCGGTTCCACCACACGGCGCAAAGCGCCGATGGTGCCCTTGCGGGCATGGATGAAGAACGAGGCGCGAATGGCATTGCGCTTGACCGTCTCGCTCCAGCGCGGGTCCCAGCGATCCACCGACCAGGCCCAGGCCAGCTGTGGCAGCAGGTGCACCGGGCAGGTCGAGGGGTTGTACAGGGTGCGCAACATGGTGGCGGTGTCGCTGCTGTTGGTCGCCTCCAGGGCGCGTTCCAAGAGTGTGCTGTTGCTTGGCAGCAGGCTGGTCATATCAGCTCCCCAAGGTAACGCTGTAGCCGGTGCAATACGCGGCCTGGGCCTTGCTCGGGACTATGTCCTGCCAACCCCGCAGTTCAACCCGGGCCACGCCGGCCACATGCAGCTGGGCATCTATGGCTGAACGCGCCACCTCGATGCCCAGGCGCCGGCGTGGGTTGACCCAGGCGGCCAGCTTGCGCTCGGCCTCTGCCAGGGCGGCATCGCTTTCCGGGCCCGGCCCTTTCATGTGCAGCACCGCGTCGATGCGATACGGCAGTATCTGGGCGCTGTTCACCGTGACCCGATCCCCCAGCGGTCGCACGTCCTCGTCATTGAGGGCCGCGGCGACCGTCGCCAGCAGTTCCGGCGCCGCTGCGCCGTCACCTTCCAGGCTCATCACCGTAACCGTGACGCAGGCCGGTGACGGGCTTTCGGCCTCGGCGTCCGCCACCCGGGCCGAGGCATTGCGGGCATGCAGGATGTAGCTGTTGCGCGGCCCGGCGGTGGTCAGGCCTTCATAGGCCAGTTGGACACGCTCGCGCAGTGCGTCGTCGGCTTCCTTGACCTGCGCCACAGGCGGTACCGCTTGCGGGTCACCGGCCTGGATCACCAGGCGCTGCAGGTTGACGTTGGCGGCCAACTGATCCAGGTCCGTGCCTTGGGCATGGGCCAGCAGCAGCGCCTTGGCCGCATCGTTGACCCGGGCCCGCAACAGCATGTCGCCGTAGGCCGACAGCTCCAGTTGCTTGGTGACCGGATCGCTTTCCAGATTGGCCGTCCAGTTGTCGCCCATATAGCGGCGAAAGGTCGCCAGCTTGCCCTGATACAGCGCTTCAAAATCCAGGGTTTCCAGCACCTGCGGCGCCGGCAGTGCGGATAAATCCAGCATGCTCATGCCGTCACCTCCAAAACCGCGTCATTACCCAGGTAGCGGCCCGTCAGTTGGAAACTGACCTGGCCCTCCACCACCGCTACAACCTTTACCCGCTCCAGCTTCAAGCGGGGCTCCCAGCGCAACAGCGCCCGGGCGACTTCTGCCTGAACCGCGCTTTTCCAGCCACCGGTCACCGGCAAGTCGACATAACGGCGCAGGTTGCTGCCGTATTCAGGAAGCATCCGCCGGCTGCCCAAGGGCGTGGTCAGGATATCCTCGATGGACTGCCGCAAATGCTCGATGCCGGACAGCGGCAAGCCGGTACGGCGATCCATTCCGATCATCGTGTTACTCCTGCAACTGAAAGTCCGGGTGCTGCTCCAGGTAGTCTCGGGCGAGGGTGTCGCTGACCGGTACCGATACCTCGCCCTGGGCCACCGACAGCGCGCGGCCATCCGCCAGGATCAGAATGCGCGAGGTGTAGAGGGTGTCGCGAAAGACCGCAGCGCCACTGTTGGCCGTGCGGCCGGCCTTTTTTTTCGGGATTGCCATGCTTTTCTCCGGGTACAAAAAATCCGCATTCGGCAGATTGATCGGGTTTATCGGGGTTGTAGGTTGGGTGGCCGGCGTTGATCGCCAAGGCGTCACTGCGGTGGAGCGGTTGCTCCGGGGCCGGGCATCACGGCTGGATGGATGTGGGTCGAGCCGACATTCACCCCGTTGTGCTTCAAGCTCGCACCGTTGATTTGCACCTCGCCATTCAAGGTGATTGCCCCCGTCAGGGTGATGCTGTCGGCGTTGCCGGTAATGCTGCTGTCCGTCACCAAGACCGAACTGGTGCCGACCTGAATCGTCACCGTGCCGCTGGGCAGGGAGATGCTGTAGCTCTTGGCCTGCCAGTCGTAGACCAGCGAGCCGCCATCATCGAAGCGCCAGACCTCGACGTGCTCGCGGTTATCCGGCTGGGCACCGGCATCGCCATATAGGCCGGGAACGAAGGTGCCCTGCGCCGGCTCGCCACTGGGGCTGATCAGTACGCCCTGCTCCCCCAGGCTCGGCGCCCGCCAGTGCCGGGCCTTGCCGGCGGCCTGGCTGTGCCAGCGAACCCAGGCGCTGGTCCAGCCCGCGCCATCGGATACCCGCAGTCTGCCCGCGGCAAGGTCCACGCCGACCACAGCGCAAGGCAGGATCAGGCCAGAAAGCATTCGGTCGTGAGTTGCGGTGACGTAATTCACGACATCTGCTCCGGCGCCTGATAGTGCCCCTCGTGACCGGGGCCGGTGTCGGGGCTGAAACCCAATACCAGTGTTCCCGGGGGTTGATCGGGCCAGGGCCATTGTTCCTGGCCCAGGTAGATGGACTGCTGCCATTGCACGGTCCACTCGGTTTTCGGCGCCGAATCCACGGCCGTGCCGGCTGGTTTGGCCCACACCGCCTTCGCACTATCGACAGAATCAAGATTCCAGTACTGGCAACGCAGCAGGTCCATGAGCTGCGCTGCCAGAACAACCGCCTGCAAGGAGGCTTGCGCAAGGCTCGGGTCAACCCGCACCCGGGCCTCGAAGGTCGCCCGCAGGCAACTACGGCCGTCGCCCGGATCAGCTCCCGGGTCCATGCCGGTGATTGCAAAGTAGATCGCTGTCTCGGCGGAGCCATCAACGGTCTCGGGAAATGCCTCGACCTTGTGCAGATGCGGCATGGCCGTCTTGATCGTGGACGTGATGGCCTCGGGTAGCTGCGTCAGTACGCTCATTGTCTGCTTCCAGAATCAGGCCGAAGCGGCCCCGGTGGCGAAAGCCCGGGGCGCACGACCATGTTGAGGGCGGTAGCCGCCCGGTGAGTCAAGGCTGGTCCGAATGGGAATCCCGGGAAGGCGGTTCGCATACCCCGATGCGCTTGGCCGCCCAGCGCTCATAAAGGCCGATGGCGACGTCGGCGCCGGCCATGGCGGTCAGGCAACCGAAGGCGCAGGCGGTCCAGATCGACACGCCGGCGGCATACAGCAGCATGATCGCCGAGACCCCGCAGACCACGCAGGCTCCGGAGCGCAGTGCCAGACGCCGCAGCAGCGACCAGCCACGGGCGCCCTCCTTGTCGGCGCGCCACATTTCACCGGAAACGCCACCGACCAGCGCCAGGACGATGACCAGCCAGATCGGCATGTCCAGCAACGCTTGTTGCTCGTTTGTCATTCACGTCTCCCGTGCGGATTGAGGCCAGCGAAATGGCCGGTTGATAGAAGGCTGATAACGATGTTTCAAAGGGTCCCTGTCTGTTGGTGGCCCACGTTAGGCAGGCATTCCAAAAAGCCCGGTCGCCCGGGCTTTTCAGTAATGCAAACCTTGGTCTTTCGGCACTACTGGTGCGGTACGGACCCATTCAAATTGTTCCTCCGACCGCGACCCTGTCCGCCGGATAACTGCTTTTGGTGCTTTACGCTGCACACCCGGGCCAGTTGCCAACCCTCTGAACCGTCGAGGCCGATTCATCGCTGCCTTTGCTTTGCCACTAAAGAGCGTCTTTGCAGCCGCTGTTGCGCGGCTTGAGGCTCATATTATGCATTCATGCATATGCAGTCAATGCGTAAATGCATTTATTTATGCGCAAGATTTGCTGAAATGCATGGGGGCGCATAAACAAAGAGCTGGGGATTTTTCGCGGGCAAAAAAAAGCCCGCTCAAGGGCGGGCTTTGTTCAAGAGGGCTGGCTTAGCGGGCGTACATGCCCCACCAGAAGACGTGACCGAGGATGCTGATCTGCTCTTCCTGGATCTCCTGGAAGCTGTAGTCCTCATCCGGGTGTTCATCGCGGTTGAAGCTGCGCAGGCGGATCCCTGTAGGTAGGCGATACAGCTGCTTCACCCGCAATTGGCCGTTGTGGTTGATCGCGTAGAGGTCGCCATCAACGATGTCGCCAATTGCGCATTTGCCGGCATTGACGCCCACCGTGGCGCCGTCCCGCAGCACCGGCAACATGCTGTTGCCACGCACCGTGACGCACTTGGCCTGGTCGAACTGCACGCCGTTGTGCCGCAGGCTGCGCTTTCCGAAGCGCAGGCTGGCGCGTTCGCTTTCCTCGATGACGAATCTTCCTGATCCAGCAGCCAATTCAACCTCGCGCAGAAAGGGAACCGACACCTCGTCGTCATCGACAGGGGTATCGTCGTCCCACAGGCTTATGTCCTTGAGTTCCGAATGAATCTCGTCACGGGGCGCAGCAGCCCGGGCAGGCGCGATATCCATGCGCCCACGCAACTGGTCGGTGCTCACCTGGAAGTATTCGGCGATCCGCGAGATGTGCTTATCCGAAGGATCGACGATCTTCCCGCTGAGAATCCGCGAGAGGGTGGATTGAGGCACACCGGTGCGACGGTGAAGCTCCGTGGGGGAGATTCCGTCACGATCCAGCAGCTCTCTTAAGACGGTAGAAACGTTGCGTATTTGCATAGAACGCATATTGCTCGAACTTTTAGTCAATGACAAATGCTGTTTTGCATATTTGTGCTGCATTTACCGGACAAACACAGTAGCGCCTTGGTGCCTGCGAGGCCAGGGCACCCATGGTAACCTTGCCGCCATCTGCAAAAAGCCGAGCCCAGCGCTCCTTTGCTTCACCCATTCAACGAATCCGCCTGAATACCGATGAGTAAAAATACCTCCGATCTGTCCTCCCACACGCCGATGATGCAGCAGTACTGGCGCCTCAAGAACCAGCACCCTGATCAGTTGATGTTCTACCGCATGGGCGACTTCTACGAGATCTTCTATGAAGACGCGAAGAAGGCCGCCAAGCTGCTGGACATCACCCTGACGGCGCGCGGGCAGTCGGCCGGCCAGGCGATTCCCATGTGCGGTATTCCTTACCACGCCGCCGAGGGCTACCTGGCCAAGCTGGTAAAGCTCGGCGAGTCGGTGGTGATCTGCGAACAGGTGGGGGACCCGGCGACCAGCAAGGGCCCGGTGGAACGCCAGGTGGTGCGTATCATCACGCCAGGCACCGTGAGTGACGAGGCTCTGCTGGATGAGCGCCGCGACAACCTGATCGCCGCCGTGCTGGGCGACGAGCGTCTGTTCGGCCTGGCGGTACTGGACATCACCAGCGGCAACTTCAGCGTCCTGGAAATCAAGGGCTGGGAGAATTTGCTGGCCGAGTTGGAACGCATCAACCCAGTGGAGCTGCTGATCCCCGACGACTGGCCACAAGGCCTGCCGGCGGAAAAACGCCGCGGTGTGCGACGCCGTGCCCCCTGGGATTTCGAGCGGGACTCGGCGCACAAGAGCCTCTGCCAGCAGTTCTCTACCCAGGACCTCAAGGGCTTTGGCTGCGAAACCCTGACCCTGGCCATCGGCGCCGCCGGTTGCCTGCTCAGCTATGCCAAGGAAACCCAGCGTACCGCCCTGCCCCACCTGCGCAGCCTGCGTCATGAGCGCCTGGATGACACCGTGGTGTTGGACGGTGCCAGCCGTCGCAACCTGGAACTGGACACCAACCTGGCGGGCGGGCGCGACAACACCCTGCAATCGGTGGTCGACCGCTGCCAGACCGCCATGGGCAGCCGTTTGCTGACCCGCTGGCTGAACCGCCCGCTGCGCGACCTCAAGGTGCTGGAAGCGCGCCAGTCCTCTATTACTTGCCTGCTGGACGGCTACCGTTTCGAACGGCTGCAACCGCAGTTGAAGGAAATCGGCGATATCGAGCGGATTCTGGCGCGAATCGGCCTGCGCAATGCTCGTCCGCGGGACTTGGCCCGTCTACGTGATGCCCTGGCTGCACTGCCCGAGCTGCAAGAAGCCATGACCGAGCTGGAGGCCACTCACCTCAATCAGCTGGCTGCCACCACCAGCACCTACCCGGAGCTGGCCGCTCTGCTGGCCAAGGCCATCATCGACAACCCGCCGGCGGTGATCCGTGACGGCGGTGTACTCAAGACCGGCTACGACGCCGAGCTCGACGAGCTGCAGTCGCTGAGCGAGAACGCCGGACAGTTCCTGATTGACCTGGAAGCCCGCGAGAAAGCCCGTACCGGCCTGGCCAACCTCAAGGTCGGCTACAACCGTATCCATGGCTATTTCATCGAGCTGCCAAGCAAGCAGGCCGAACAGGCCCCGGCGGACTACATTCGCCGCCAGACATTGAAAGGCGCCGAGCGCTTCATCACTCCGGAACTCAAGGAGTTCGAAGACAAGGCGCTATCGGCCAAGAGCCGTGCCCTGGCCCGGGAGAAGATGCTCTACGACGCGCTGCTGGAAACCCTGATCAGCCATTTGCCGCCGTTGCAGGATACCGCTGGTGCCCTGGCTGAGCTGGACGTGTTGAGCAACCTGGCCGAGCGCGCCTTGAACCTGGACCTCAACTGCCCACGTTTTGTCAGCGAACCTTGCATGCGCATCACCCAGGGTCGTCACCCAGTGGTGGAGCAAGTGTTGACCACGCCTTTCGTGGCCAACGACCTGAGCCTGGACGACAACACGCGGATGCTGGTGATCACCGGTCCGAACATGGGCGGTAAATCCACCTATATGCGCCAGACGGCCCTGATCGTGCTGCTGGCCCATATCGGCAGCTTCGTCCCGGCGGCTAGCTGCGAGCTGTCCCTGGTGGACCGGATCTTCACCCGTATCGGCTCCAGCGACGACCTGGCCGGCGGCCGTTCGACCTTCATGGTGGAAATGAGCGAAACCGCGAACATCCTGCACAACGCAACGGAACGCAGCCTGGTGCTGATGGACGAAGTGGGACGCGGTACCAGCACCTTTGACGGACTTTCCCTGGCCTGGGCTGCGGCAGAACGTCTCGCCCACCTGCGCGCCTATACCCTGTTCGCCACCCACTATTTCGAACTGACGGTACTGCCGGAAAGCGAGCCGCTGGTGGCCAACGTGCACCTCAATGCCACCGAGCACAATGAGCGCATTGTGTTCCTGCACCATGTCCTTCCAGGCCCAGCCAGCCAGAGCTATGGGCTGGCGGTAGCCCAGCTGGCCGGGGTTCCCAGCGCAGTCATCACCCGCGCCCGGGAGCACTTGAGCCGCCTGGAAACCACCAGTTTGCCCCATGAAGTGGCGCCTCAAGCGCCGGGCAAACCCTCGGTTCCGCAACAAAGCGACATGTTCGCCAGCCTGCCGCACCCGGTGCTCGACGACCTGGCCAAGCTGGATCTGGATGACATGACGCCACGCCGAGCGCTGGAAATGCTCTATACATTGAAGACACGCATCTAACGCGAACGCCTTCAAGCTGTTAGAATCTCGCGCGGTTTGGGATGCTGCGGACTATTAGCCTGGTTGCGCAGACTATCGCTCCCAAACCTGGCGACCCCGTCATGTAGGGGCTCCGCTGCCGCCGCCTGAGGAGAGAATTAGAAATGACCTTCGTCGTCACCGACAACTGCATCAAGTGCAAGTACACCGACTGCGTAGAAGTCTGTCCGGTGGACTGCTTTTACGAAGGCCCGAACTTCCTGGTGATTCACCCGGATGAGTGCATTGATTGCGCACTGTGTGAGCCTGAATGCCCCGCTGTAGCGATTTTCTCCGAGGATGAAGTCCCGGAAGAGATGCAAGAATTCATTCAGTTGAACGTCGAGCTGGCAGAGATCTGGCCGAACATCACTGAAAAGAAAGATCCGTTGCCGGATGCCGAAGAGTGGGATGGCGTCAAAGGCAAGATCAAGGATCTCGAACGCTGATTGCAGCTGCGTTCCCAAAGGCCCCTTGCGGGCCTTTTTGCGTTTCTGGGGCAAGGAAACTCCGGCGGGACTTTTCGACAGACGAAAAAAAGGGGCGGTATGACCCGCCCACATTTTTCCCTAGTCCCTGTGTTCCTTTTCATCGTCCTGATGAATCGCTTCCTGCGATGTCCTGACCATCGTCCTTGATGGCTGTGTCTATCCGTCGACACAGGGCTGATATTAGAGAGTTCCCCGGCAAGAGCAATCGCACTATTCGTGTGAAACTTGGTCGAAACTCATAGCCACTCATAAAAAATATTATATAAATCAATAATATAAAAAACAGCCTACGCAAAACTAGACAACGCAGAAGTAGCCGAGAACCGAATGCGTACGAAAAAGTAATCTTTGGCTTACATGACGGTTGAGAGTTAAGCCAACTTCTCTGGCAATAGCCCATTCAAAACCACAAGCTGCGTGCAATAAAAAGCCCCGAGTCGATCGGGGCTCTTGTGAATCGATCCAGTGGCTACTGAAACAGCGACTCACTGGACAATCCATTCTTCTCGAGAATTTCCCGAAGGCGCTTGAGCCCTTCAACCTGGATCTGCCGAACCCGCTCACGGGTCAGACCGATCTCCAGGCCCACATCTTCAAGGGTGCTGCTCTCGTGTCCTCGCAGGCCGAAACGTCGCACTACCACTTCACGCTGCTTCTCGGTCAATTCGGAAAGCCACTGATCGATACTTTGTGACAGATCGTCGTCCTGCAACAGCTCACAAGGATCTGTCGGACGGTCGTCGGTCAGGGTATCCAGCAGGGTCTTGTCCGAATCCGGGCCCAGGGAGACATCAACCGAAGAAACCCGCTCGTTCAGGCCGAGCATGCGTTTGACTTCGGCCACCGGCTTCTCCAGCAGGTTGGCGATTTCTTCGGGGGAGGGTTCATGATCGAGTTTTTGCGTCAACTCACGGGCGGCGCGCAAGTAGACGTTGAGTTCTTTGACCACATGGATCGGCAACCGGATGGTCCGGGTCTGATTCATGATGGCCCGCTCGATGGTCTGACGAATCCACCAGGTGGCATAGGTCGAGAAGCGGAAGCCGCGTTCCGGATCGAACTTCTCCACCGCTCGGATCAGCCCGAGGTTGCCCTCTTCGATCAGGTCCAGCAGCGACAGGCCACGATTGACATAGCGCCGGGCGATTTTCACCACCAGCCGCAAGTTGCTTTCAATCATGCGCTTGCGCCCGGCCGGATCACCACTTTGCGACAACCGCGCAAAGTGCACTTCCTCTTCGGGGGAGAGCAATGGAGAAAAACCGATTTCATTGAGGTACAGCTGCGTGGCATCGAGTGCACGCGTGTAATCAATGTATTTGTGTTGCTTTAATGAAGCGGAGCTTTTGGATTTGGTGCGAACGGAAGGTGGAGTTGCCCCCTCATTATTCGACATCGAATCCATATCGATGCTGCTCTCCATAAGGAGAACCTCATCGTCGATGTCAAACTCCGGCACTTCTTTACTGAGAGCCATTGTTATAGTCCTTTGGTGAGTTCGACCTCAGGCTCAAGCGGCGCCTTTATCCCTGGCAACGCTGGAGCCTGTTCCCTCTACGTGAGCGGAACAGGCTGGTAACGGATCAACGACGTGGCAGGAATTGCAGCGGATCTACAGGTTTACCTTGTCGGCGAATCTCAAAGTGCAGTTTCACCCGGTCTGTACCAGTTGATCCCATCTCGGCAATTGTCTGTCCGACTTTGACCTGCTGTCCCTCCCGAACCAATAGCTTGCGGTTGTGGCCGTAAGCACTGACGTAGGTTTCGTTGTGTTTGATGATGACTAATTCGCCGTAGCCCCTTAAGCCACTCCCGGCGTAAACCACCGTCCCATCAGACGCAGCTAAAACAGGCTGTCCCAAATCTCCGGCGATATCAATGCCTTTATTCAAACTACCGTTTGAAGAAAATTTTCCAATCAGAACACCGTTCGAAGGCCATCCCCAACCCGTAGGAGCGGGGCCCGCGGGGGTAGCCGGAGCAGGCGCCGGCTTGCTCGCTGGGTTGGTGGTGGTGGCAGTTGCAGGCGTTGTCGTGGTGCCTGCCGGGCGACGAATGACCGTGGTCTTGCTGGAGGAAGAGGCACTGGACTGGGTGCTGGTAACAACCGTCGCCGGCGTAGTGCCAGTGCGGCCGTCAAAGCGAATGACCTGCCCGGGATGGATGGTGTAAGGCTCGGCGATGTTGTTGCGAGCGGCCAGCGCCTTGTAGTCCCAGCCATAGCGGAAGGCAATGGAAAACAAGGTGTCTCCGCGACGCACCGCGTACTGCCCGGTGGTCACCGTAGGGCGCTGCGGCGCAACAGTGTTACTGCGCTCGACCACCCCCACGCTGCTGGATTTGGTGCTGGAGCAACCGACCAACAAGGAACTCAAGGCAAGGCCAATCATCAGTCGCTGAAAGCTTGTTGTACCTATACGCTGCGCAATGACTGTGAGACTCACCCGCCGCTCCCTTTGTGGTGGTTGACGATATAGATTGCCTGACTCAGGCGTGAAGTGACGCAAGTATAACTGGACACAGGCGCTTTACCGCTGGCCCAGCACAAGGACAGCCGCAAGAACCTGCCTCTGACCGTCGTATCACTCATTGACGATCGATACGGCACTAAGACACAGCCCGCCAGACAGAATTCACCCCAGCCTGATAAATGCCTTCAGGCCAGGGGACCATTGAGCAACGGCACAAAACGCACCGCCCCCAGGACGTGCCGGGCAAAGCCCTGTTCTTCACGGATGATCAGCATCAACTGCTGCACCTCCCCTGCCCCCACCGGAATCACCAGGCGCCCGCCAGGCGCGAGTTGATCGAGCAGGGCCTGGGGGATATCGGTGGCGACGGCAGTGACGATGATGCCGTTATAGGGCGCCAGCGCCGGCCAGCCTTCCCAGCCGTCGCCCCAGCGAAATACGACGTTGCGCAGGTTCAATTCCTGCAGGCGCTCCTTGGCCCGGTCTTGCAGGACCTTGATCCGCTCCACCGAAAACACCCGCTCCACCAGCTGCGACAACACCGCAGTCTGGTAGCCCGAACCGGTGCCGATCTCCAGTACCTTGTCCAGCGGCCCGGCCGCCAGCAGCAGCTCACTCATGCGGGCCACCATATAAGGCTGGGAGATGGTCTGGTTGTGGCCGATCGGCAGCGCCGTGTCTTCATAGGCACGATGGGCCAGGGCCTCATCGACAAACAGATGCCGCGGTGTGCGCCGAATCACTTCCAGTACCTGAGGGTTGGACAGCCCCTCGTCATACAGGCGCTGGATCAGGCGTTCGCGGGTACGCTGGGAAGTCATGCCGATTCCCCGCCGCAGCAGATCGTCTTGCTCGCGAGCCATCAGCGCAGCCCCTCCAACCAGCCATCCAGACTCCTGAACGCGTCATTGAAGGTGCGATCCAGCTGCAGCGGCGTGACAGACACGTAGCCCTGCATCACTGCATGAAAGTCGGTGCCGGGCCCGCCATCCTCGGCGTCGCCGGCGGCAGCGATCCAGTAACCCGCCTTGCCGCGGGGGTCGACCACCTTCATCGGTGCCGCAGCACGGGCGCGATGGCCCAGGCGGGTCAACTGGATGCCCCGAATATGATCAAGCGGCAGGTTGGGAATATTCACGTTCAACACCGTCCGTGGTGGTAAATCCAGCAAGGCCTGGGCTTGCACCAGCTTGCGCGCGAAATAGGCTGCGGTCGCAAGGTTCTCCACCTGGCGCGAGACCAGCGAAAAGGCGATCGCAGGGCGTTGCAGGAAGCGCCCTTCCAATGCAGCGGCGACCGTCCCGGAGTACAGCACGTCATCACCGAGGTTGGCCCCCAGGTTGATGCCCGACACCACCATGTCCGGGTCATGCTCCAGCAGGCCGTTGAGCCCCAGGTGAACACAGTCGGTGGGGGTGCCATTGATGCTGATAAAGCCGTTGCCAAGGGTGTGCGGATGCAACGGACGGTCGAGCGTCAGCGAGCTGCTGGCGCCGCTTTTGTCTTGATCCGGAGCGATAACCACGCACTCGGCGTAATCCGCCAGCGCAGCGTGCAACGCCGCGATACCGGGTGCAGTTACCCCATCATCGTTAGAAATCAGAATGCGCATGAGCTGTCCGTCTGCCCCACCGGCACCAGATCGACGAGTTCACGCACCAAGGCGGTGGCGAAACATCCGGCCGGGAGGACGAATTCCAGTTGCAGAATATCAGGCTCGGGATAATGCCACGTCAAACCGCCAATGGGCAGCCGCAGGATGCGTCGTTCGTGGCTCATGCCGGCTTTTATCAGCCATTCGCACAGTGCCGCCTCGCGGTCGGCCATCTGCTGTTCAAGTTCATGAACCACACCACCCGCCGGAGACTCGCCTTCGCCCCACAACGGGCCTGTGGGATGCAAGTCAAGAATTGCCAGGCGCGGATCCGTGCATTCATCCGGGCCGGCCATGAAAAAGCTGCGGCTGTCGGTAAATGCCAGCAAGTCGCCCACTTGCGCCTGCTGCCAAGTGCCGTCCGCCACTCGCGCTGCCAGCGCCTGGTTGAACAGGTAGCTGCGGGCGGTGGACAACAGGCGCGAACGCACATTGCGCTGCTCCGGCAGCGCCTGGCGGGCAGCCCAGCTACGGGCGTCCGCCAGGTTGCCACCGTCGTAGCCGAAGCGCTGGGCGCCGAAATAGTTGGGAATACCTTGAGCGGCAATCCTCTTCAGGCGCTCGTCGATGGCTGCCTGATCCGCCTTGAGCTCTGTCAGACGCAGGGTAAAACCATTGGCGGCATGGGCCCCACGCTGCAATTTGCGCTTGTGGCGGGTGGCCTCGAGGATCTTCAGAGTGTGATTTTCCGCTGCGCCAAGATCCGGATCGGCCTTGCCCGGCAGTTGCACACTGAACCACTGGCGGGTCAGCGCCTGGCGATCCTTGAGCCCGGCATAGCTGACGGTGCGCAACGACACCCCCGCCGCCTTGGCGATCCGCCGCGCCGCTTCCTCGGTGTTCAAGCCGCGTTTTTCCACCCACAGCCACAGATGCTCGCCTTCCCCGCTCAGCGGGATATCGAGTACTTCATCAACCTGGAAGTCTTCGGCAGTGGCCTTGAGTACGGCGCTGCCCAGGGCATCGCCATAGGCCCGCGGGCCCAACAATTGCAGTTCATTCATGGGCGTTGCAACAAGGCCACGGAATGCACGGCGATGCCTTCCTCGCGGCCGACAAAGCCGAGTTTTTCGGTGGTGGTTGCCTTCACGTTCACCTGGTCCAGCTCGACCTGCAGGTCCTCGGCAATCAAGGCCCGCATGGTTTCAATGTGAGGTGCCATTTTCGGTGCCTGGGCGACGATGGTGTTGTCGACGTTGCCGATCTTCCAGCCCTTGGCATGAATCAGCGCGACAACATGACGCAGCAGGACACGGCTGTCGGCGCCCTTGAACTGCGGATCGGTGTCCGGAAAGTGCTTGCCGATATCACCCAGCGCGGCAGCGCCCAGAAGGGCATCACTGAGTGCGTGTAACAGCACATCACCATCGGAGTGCGCGAGCAGCCCGAAATGGTGGGCAATACGCACCCCCCCCAACGTGATGAAGTCGCCCTCAGCGAAACGGTGCACATCGTAGCCGTGGCCAATACGCATAAAAAAACGCCCCGAAAAAGTCAGGGCGTGATTCTACCTGCTTTGGCAGGTATTAGGCGTTAAGAGCACGTGCATGGTGCTGCAAGTGGTCGTCTATGAAACTGGCGATAAAGAAGTAGCTGTGGTCGTACCCCGGCTGCATCCGCAACGTCAGCTCATGCCCGGCATTCTTTGCCGCTTGCTGCAGCACTTCAGGCTTGAGCTGACCGGCAAGGAAGTCGTCACGATCCCCCTGATCCACCAGCAACGGCAGCTTCTCGGTGACTTCGGCGATCAGCACGCTGGCATCCCACTCGCGCCAGCGTGAGCGTTCCTCCCCCAGGTAACGGGAAAACGCCTTCTGCCCCCAGGGGCAATCCATCGGGTTGCTGATGGGAGCGAAGGCCGAAACCGACTGATAGCGCCCCGGATTACGCAGCGCGCACACCAATGCCCCGTGACCGCCCATGGAGTGCCCGCTGATCCCACGCTTGTGCGAAGCGGGAAAATGCGCCTCCACCAGCTCCGGCAGCTCGTTCACCACATAATCGTGCATCCGGTAATGCTGGACCCAGGGCTCCTGCGTCGCGTTCAGGTAGAACCCGGCACCCAGACCGAAATCCCAGGCACCGTCCGGGTCACCGGGCACGCCGGGGCCACGCGGGCTGGTATCCGGAGCGACGATGATCAAGCCCAGCTCGGCAGCCATGCGTTGAGCCCCGGCCTTGTGCATGAAGTTCTCGTCGGTACAGGTCAGGCCGGACAACCAGTAAAGCACCGGCAGCTTGCCGCCCTGTTCGGCCTGGGGCGGCAAATACACGGCGAACACCATGTCACAGCCCAGCACCCGGGAATGATGCTTATAGCGTTTATGCCAGCCGCCGAAGCTTTTCTGGCAGGAAAGGTTTTCCAGACTCATGGCAGACCTCCAGCGGCACGCCGCAAGCCATGGGCCGCAAGCGGAACTCCCGCTTGGCGCCTGTGGCTTGCCGCTTGCCGCTGCTCTTAGAAGTGAATGACGGAGCGAATGCTCTTGCCTTCGTGCATCAGGTCGAACGCCTTGTTGATATCTTCCAGGCCCATGGTGTGGGTGATGAAGGTATCCAGGGGGATCTCGCCGGTCTGGGACATTTCCACGTAGCTTGGCAGCTCGCTGCGCCCGCGCACG
Organism: Pseudomonas protegens CHA0; assembly: GCF_000397205.1. Lineage (NCBI taxonomy): Bacteria > Pseudomonadati > Pseudomonadota > Gammaproteobacteria > Pseudomonadales > Pseudomonadaceae > Pseudomonas > Pseudomonas protegens. The sequence continues at coordinate 1,381,781 of NC_021237.1, read as the reverse complement.
CCACCAAAGGCTGAGCCGCGCCATACCCGGCCGGTCACCAGTTGGAAGGGACGGGTGGAGATTTCCTGGCCGGCACCGGCCACGCCGATGATTACCGATTCGCCCCAGCCCTTGTGGCAGCACTCCAGGGCCGCACGCATCAGTTGCACATTGCCGATGCACTCGAAGGAGAAATCCACGCCGCCATCAGTCATGTCGACAATGACCTCCTGAATCGGACGGTCGAAATCCTTCGGATTGACGCAGTCGGTGGCGCCCAGTTGCTTGGCGATCTCGAACTTGGCCGGGTTGATATCGATGGCGATGATACGCCCGGCCTTGGCCTTGACCGCACCGATGACCGCCGACAGGCCAATGCCGCCCAGGCCGAAGATGGCCACGGTATCACCGGCCTTGACCTTGGCGGTGTTGATCACCGCTCCGATCCCGGTGGTCACGCCGCACCCCAGCAGGCAGACCTTTTCCAGCGGCGCTTCCTTGGGAATCTTGGCCACGGAGATTTCCGGGAGCACGGTGTACTCGGAAAAGGTCGAGGTACCCATGTAGTGGAAAATCGGCTGACCCTTGTAGGAAAAACGCGTGGTGCCATCAGGCATCAGGCCCTTGCCCTGGGTGGCGCGAATGGCCTGACAGAGGTTGGTCTTGCCCGACAGGCAGAATTTGCACTTGCCGCATTCCGGGGTGTACAGCGGGATCACATGGTCACCCACAGCCACCGAGGTCACGCCCTCGCCCACCGCCTCAACCACCGCACCGCCTTCATGACCGAGGATCGCCGGGAAGATGCCTTCAGGGTCGGCACCAGACAGCGTGTAGGCGTCGGTGTGGCAGACGCCGGAGGCGACGACCCGCAGCAGCACCTCGCCCGCCTTGGGCATGGCGACATCCACTTCGACGATTTCCAGCGGCTTCTTGGCCTCGAAGGCTACGGCAGCACGTGACTTGATCATCCTGACTCTCCAGCGAATAAAAACGAGGCACAGAGTGTAAAACAGCGCAATGCGATGAATAATCCAGGCAAAAGCAAAACATTATTGCTGTATGGGGACAATCAATGAATGACAACCGTTGGGAAGGTATCGACGAATTTGTCGCGGTCGCCGAATGCAGCCAGTTCACCGCTGCCGCCGAGCGCCTGGGGGTCTCTTCGTCCCATATCAGCCGTCAGGTGGCACGGCTTGAGGAGCGCTTGCAGACTCGCCTGCTGTATCGCAGTACCCGCCGGGTGACCCTGACCGAGGCCGGGCAGACCTTTCTCCAGCATTGCCAACGTCTGCAGGATGGTCGCGAGGAGGCCCTGCGGGCCGTAGGCGACCTGACCAGCGAGCCCAAGGGAATGCTGCGCATGACCTGTGCAGTGGCCTACGGCGAGCGCTTTATCGTGCCCCTGGTTACCCGGTTCATGAGCCTTTATCCGCAGTTGCGGGTGGATATAGAGCTCAGCAACCGCCCCCTGGATCTGGTGCATGAAGGGCTGGACCTGGCGATTCGCCTTGGGCGCCTGCAGGACTCGCGCCTGGTCGCCACTCGCCTGGCCCCACGCCGCATGTACCTATGCGCCTCGCCCTCCTACCTGGAACGTTATGGACGCCCACACAGCCTGTCGGAGTTGAGCCGGCACAACTGCCTGATCGGCAGCTCGGATATCTGGCAATTAGAACTGGATGGGCGCGAATTTTCGCAACGGGTGCAGGGTAATTGGCGCTGCAACAGCGGGCAGGCGGTGCTGGATGCGGCCTTGCAAGGGGTAGGGCTGTGCCAGTTGCCGGACTACTACGTCCTGGAGCACCTGCAGAACGGTACGCTGATTTCCTTGCTGGAAGCTCACCAACCGCCCAACACCGCAGTCTGGGCGCTGTACCCGCAGCAACGGCACCTGTCACCGAAAGTGCGCAAGCTGGTGGATTATCTGAAACAAGGGCTGGCGCAGCGCCCGGAGTACCGCGACCTGTAGCTGCTGCCGCAGGCTGTGACAAGGCCCGCAGGGCCTTCAGGGCCTCAAGAGCGGCGCCTCCTTCCGAGTCGTTCGCAGCCTGCACCAGCGGATACAAGGTGCAGCGCAAGCCAGCAGTCAGCGGCGGTTGGACCAGCGCTGGCGCAACCATTCCAGGTCTTCGGGACGGGTGACCTTGAGGTTATCCGAGCGGCCTTCGATCAGGCGCGGCGCCTGGCCGGCCCATTCCATCGCCGAAGCTTCATCGGTAATCGCCACATCGGCCACCAGGCTGTCGGCCAGGGCCCGATGCAGGGCACCGAGGCGGAACATCTGCGGTGTGTAGGCTTGCCAGATCAAACTGCGGTCAACGGTTTCCAGCACTCGACCGTGCTTGTCCACACGTTTCAGGGTGTCCCGGGCCGGAACTGCGAGCAGCCCCCCCACCGGGTCATCCATCAACTCACCCAGCAGTTTGTCCAGGTCATCCCGGGAAAGATTGGGCCGGGCGGCATCGTGAACCAGCACCCAGTCGTCATCGGCTGCGCCCTGGGCATGCAGATGGAGCAAGGCATTGAGCACCGAGCCGGAACGCTCAGCACCACCTTCGACCCGCTGGATCCGCGAATCATGGGCGCAAGCCAGGGCCGGCCAGTAAGGATCATCAACCGCCAGGCTGACCACCAGCCCCTTGAGCCCGGGGTGGTCGAGAAAGCAGCCCAGGCTGTGTTCAAGAATTGTGCGTCCACCCAGTTGCAGGTACTGCTTGGGGCGGTCCGCGGCCATGCGGGCACCAACGCCCGCGGCAGGAATCACGGCCCAGAAGGCCGGCAATACGTCGCTCATTGGGCCAACTGGTAGAGGGTTTCACCCTCCTTGACCATACCCAACTCGTGGCGAGCCCGTTCTTCCACGGTCTCCATGCCTTTTTTCAGCTCCATGACTTCCGCATCGAGTACGCGATTTCGTTCCAGCAAACGCTCGTTTTCAGCGTGCTGGTCGGCAATCTGCTGAGTCAGGTCAGCAACCTGGGCCAAGCTGCCGTTCCCCACCCACAGGCGGTACTGCAAGCCAGCCAGCAGCAAGAGCAAGACCAGGAACAACCAATTGGGACTGCGCATCGAATATCGGGTATCCAGTGAAAAAAGACAGCCATGCCAACAACTTCGGACCTACTGATAGCACGAAGCCTGGAAGACCCAGGCTTGTGCTCTTAAGGCATCAGATTAGTGGCAAAAAACTCGCTGTAGCGATTTTCCCGACACAATCCGGTGTCTTTTTACCATCTACTGCTTAGCCGCGAAACTCACCGCGACCGTTGTACTTGGCCTTGCCGTTCAATTGCTCTTCGATACGCAGCAATTGGTTGTACTTGGAAACGCGGTCGGAACGGCACAGGGAGCCGGTCTTGATCTGGCCAGCCGAGGTACCCACGGCCAGGTCGGCGATGGTCGAATCTTCGGTTTCACCGGAACGGTGGGAGATCACCGCAGTGTAGCCGGCAGCCTTGGCCATCTGGATGGCTTCCAGGGTTTCGGTCAGGGTGCCGATCTGGTTGAACTTGATCAGGATCGAGTTGGCGATCTTCTTGTCGATGCCTTCTTTCAGGATCTTGGTGTTGGTCACGAACAGGTCGTCGCCGACCAGTTGAACCTTCTCGCCGATCTTGTCGGTAAGGATTTTCCAGCCGGCCCAGTCGGACTCGTCCAGGCCGTCTTCGATGGAGATGATCGGGTAGCGCTGGGTCAGGCCTTTGAGGTACTCGGCGAAACCTTCGGCGGTGAACACCTGGCCTTCGCCGGACAGGTTGTACTTGCCATCTTCATAGAATTCGCTGGCAGCGCAGTCCAGGGCCAGGGTCACGTCGGTGCCCAGGGTGTAACCGGCGTTGGCCACGGCTTCGGAGATCACTTTCAGAGCGTCTTCGTTGGAAGCCAGGTTCGGTGCAAAACCGCCTTCGTCACCCACTGCGGTGTTCAGGCCACGGGCCTTCAGCACGGCTTTGAGGTGATGGAAGATTTCAGTGCCCATGCGCAGGCCTTCCGAGAAGGACTTGGCGCCAACCGGCTGCACCATGAACTCCTGGATGTCGACGTTGTTATCGGCGTGCTCGCCACCGTTGATGATGTTCATCATCGGTACCGGCATCGAGTAGACGCCCGGAGTGCCATTGAGGTTGGCGATGTGGGCGTACAGCGGCAGGTCCTGGTCCTGAGCGGCGGCCTTGGCAGCAGCCAGGGACACGGCGAGGATCGCGTTGGCGCCCAGGGTGGCCTTGTTCTCGGTACCGTCGAGCTTGATCATGGCCTGATCCAGGGCCTTCTGATCGATCGGGTCCTTACCCAGCAGCAGGTCGCGGATCGGACCGTTGATGTTGGCTACCGCCTTGAGCACGCCCTTGCCCAGGTAACGGCTCTTGTCGCCATCACGCAGCTCCAGCGCTTCGCGCGAGCCGGTGGAAGCACCGGACGGCGCGCATGCACTGCCGATGATGCCGTTGTCGAGAAGCACGTCCGCTTCGACAGTGGGGTTGCCACGGGAGTCGAGAACTTCACGACCTTTGATGTCGACGATTTTTGCCATTGTTGTAAACACTCCAAAGTTGACGAAAACGACGCAGCTGTAGGAAATCTTTTACCGTCGGCAAGGCGGGGAAAGCGGGCAGTCTTGCAGACGATAAGGCTCAGGCCCGGGGGCCTGAGCAATAATCGTGCGGTACTTTACCGGAGAAATCGGTTTTACGCGGTTTCTACCGTCGGAAAACTCTTGACCAGCTCGTCCAGGGCCTTGAGCTGGGCCAGGAACGGCTCGAGCTTGTCCAGGCGCAGGGCGCAAGGACCGTCGCACTTGGCGTTGTCCGGATCCGGATGGGCTTCGAGGAACAGCCCGGCAAGAGACTGGCTCATGCCGGCCTTGGCCAGGTCGGTGACCTGGGCCCGGCGACCGCCAGCGGAGTCGGCGCGACCACCCGGCATCTGCAGGGCGTGGGTCACATCGAAGAACACCGGGTATTCGAACTGCTTCATGATGCCGAAGCCGAGCATGTCCACGACCAGGTTGTTGTAGCCGAAGCTGGAACCGCGCTCGCAGAGGATCAACTGATCGTTGCCCGCCTCTTCGCACTTGCTCAGGATGTGTTTCATTTCCTGGGGTGCGAGGAACTGGGCTTTCTTGATGTTGATCACCGCGCCGGTCTTGGCCATGGCCACCACCAGGTCGGTCTGCCGCGAAAGGAAGGCCGGCAGCTGGATGATGTCGCAGACTTCGGCGACCACGGCAGCCTGGGCCGGCTCGTGGACGTCGGTGATGATCGGCACGCCAAAGGCCTGCTTCACGTCTTCGAAAATCCGCATGCCTTCTTCCAGGCCCGGGCCACGGTAGGAGGTCACCGACGAACGGTTGGCCTTGTCGAAACTGGCCTTGAACACGTAGGGGATACCGAGCTTCTCGGTGACCCGCACGTATTCTTCACAGACCTGCATCGCCATGTCGCGGCTTTCCAGCACGTTCATGCCGCCGAACAGCACCATCGGCTTGTCGTTGGCGATCTCGATGTTGCCTACGCGGATGATCTTCTGCGCCATCAGGGTCACGCCTTCTTCTGGTGTTGAGCCAATGCTGCTTTGACGAAACCGCTGAACAGTGGGTGGCCGTCACGGGGAGTCGAGGTGAACTCGGGGTGGAACTGGCAAGCGACGAACCATGGATGATCCTGGGCCTCGACCACTTCAACCAGCGCGCCGTCACCCGAGCGACCGGAGATCTTCAGGCCAGCTTCGATCAGTTGCGGCAGCAGCTTGTTGTTCACTTCGTAGCGGTGACGGTGACGCTCGATGATCACGTCCTTGGCGTAGCAGTCGTGGACCTTGGAGCCCGCTTCCAGCAAGCATTCCTGAGCGCCCAGACGCATGGTGCCGCCCAGGTCGGAAGCTTCGGTACGCACTTCAACGGCACCGGTGGCGTCTTCCCACTCGGTGATCAGGCCGACGACCGGATGGCCGCTGGTGCGATCGAACTCGGTGGAGTTGGCGTCTTTCCAGCCCATGACATTACGGGCGAACTCGATGACCGCCACTTGCATGCCCAGGCAGATACCCAGGTACGGCACCTTGTTCTCGCGAGCGTATTGCACCGCGGTGATCTTGCCTTCCACGCCACGCAGGCCGAAACCGCCTGGAACCAGGATCGCGTCGACGCCTTCCAGCAGCGCGGTGCCCTGATTCTCGATGTCTTCGGAATCGATGTAGCGCAGGTTGACCTTGGTACGGTTGGTAATGCCGGCATGACTCATCGCTTCGATCAGCGACTTGTAGGCGTCCAGCAGTTCCATGTACTTGCCGACCATGGCGATGGTGACTTCGTGCTCTGGGTTGAGCTTGGCGTCCACCACTTTTTCCCACTCGGACAGGTCAGCACCGTTGCACTGCAGGCCGAAACGCTCGACGACGAAATCGTCCAGGCCCTGGGCGTGCAGCACGGCCGGGATCTTGTAGATGGTGTCAACGTCTTCCAGGGAGATCACCGCACGCTCTTCAACGTTGGTGAACAGCGCGATCTTGCGGCGCGACGACACATCCACCGGATGGTCGGAGCGGCAGATCAGCACGTCCGGTTGCAAGCCGATCGAACGCAGCTCTTTTACCGAGTGCTGGGTCGGCTTGGTCTTGGTCTCGCCAGCGGTGGCGATGTACGGAACCAGCGTCAGGTGCATCAGCATCGCGCGCTTGGAACCGACTTCCACACGCAGTTGACGGATGGCTTCGAGGAACGGTTGCGACTCGATGTCACCCACGGTACCGCCGATTTCCACCAAGGCCACGTCGGCATCGCCGGCGCCCTTGATGATGCGACGCTTGATCTCGTCGGTGATGTGCGGAATCACCTGGATGGTGGCACCCAGATAATCACCACGGCGCTCCTTGCGCAGCACGTGCTCGTACACGCGGCCGGTGGTGAAGTTGTTGTTCTGGGTCATGGTCGTGCGGATGAACCGCTCGTAGTGGCCCAGGTCCAGGTCGGTCTCGGCGCCGTCGTGGGTGACGAACACTTCACCGTGCTGGAACGGGCTCATGGTGCCCGGGTCGACGTTGATGTACGGGTCCAGCTTGAGCATGGTGACCTTAAGCCCCCGCGCCTCCAGGATGGCCGCCAATGAAGCCGAGGCAATGCCTTTCCCCAATGAAGAAACAACACCGCCCGTGACGAATATGTAGCGCGTCATGAAAAACCCTAGAAGTCTGCGTTAAAGCGGTCAGTGCCGCCGGGGAAAGCGAAGGAAGGCCGAAGCCCCCGATCACCTGCATTAATCACAGTGCACCTTTCAAAAAAACCGCCGCGTGGTGACAGACCGGATGCAAAAACACCGGTAGGTTGCTCGCTACACATTTTTTGGAATCGCCCAGCAAAGACTGCTTGGTAATCGGCAACTCCTGCAATTCAGGCGAATCCACAGAAGTTGTATCAAGAAGGGAGCGTAGTCTACCGGAAAGCCCCTTTCAGCTCAAACCTTGATCGCTGGTTGGTGGCAGCCATTGCAATGGCCAGCCACCCTGGGGGTTTGTCGCAAGTGCCGGCAGGTTCGCCACCGCGAGCAAGCGGTCGTCCTGATACAGCAGCGGCAATCTGCCACGGACGAAACCCGGCAGCCCGCTTTCATTGAGCAAACGCTTCAAGTCCCGATGGCCGCGGCCGGCCAGGTGCATGATCTCGCCCCCCTGGCGATAGCGGATATGCAGCGACCCGGTCGGCACTGGCCCAGGGAACGACACCTGACCGTTGCCCGGCAGATGCAAGGGCTTTTGCGGATCGAGCCACTGCAACCGTCCGTCGACCGGTTGCAGCCAGCTGCCGGACAGCCACCAGACTCGCCCTGCCGCACGATGCAAATCGCCATCGGCCAAACGCCAAACCGGTCGCCCTTCGGCACCCGCATCTCGCAGGCTGTCCCAGCCGCGCCAGTGATCGGTATCCGGCAGACGGCCAAACCGGCTCAACCAATGGCTCAAGGCATTGCGTTGGCGCGCGCCCGACAAAGACTGCAAAGGTGCCAGGGCCAGTGAGGGCAGATCCAGCCAGGGCCAGACGCTAGCACCGCGGGCTGCATCCAGATCCATGATCGCCAGCTCATCGAGCAGGCCCTGGGCTTCATTCAAGTGCGCGGCGCTGCGGCTCATGCTGAGTGCCGCCTGGGGCCAGCGCGCGGTGATCGCCGGCATGACCTGGTGGCGCAGGTAATTGCGCGAATACTGATGATCGGCGTTGGATGGGTCTTCGACCCAGCTCAACTGATGCTCCGCGGCGTAGCACTGCAGTTCGGCACGTGACACATCAAGCAAGGGTCGCAGCAGGTGCCCGTCACCCAACGGCCGCGCTGACGGCATTGCCGACAAGCCCCTGACTCCGGCACCGCGCAGCAGGCGAAACAGCAGCGTTTCCGCCTGGTCGTCACGATGCTGCGCCGTCAGCAGCACTTCAGTGCTCGCCGTGAGCCGCGCGAAAGCGCCATAGCGTGCCTCGCGGGCGGCGCGCTCCAGGCTGGCACCCGCTGGCACCTGGACGCGAAGCACCTGCAGCGGCACCCCCAGCGCATCACAGAAGGCCTGACAATGCTCCGGCCAGGCGTCGGCCGCAGCCTGAAGTCCATGATGGATATGCACAGCCGAAAGTGGAGGAAGGCGATGGTGCTGCGCCAGCTCGGCGAGCAGATGCAACAGGACGGTGGAATCCAGGCCACCGGAGAAAGCCACGCGCCAACTCCTGGAGTCACGCCAGGGCGCGAGGCTGTGCAGTAGTTTGGCGCAGAGAGCGTTCATGACGTGTTCAAGACCTGTAGGAGCGGCCGGGTGGCGTACTGCTTGCCCGCATAAGCAACAACGCCGCCATCGAATCGATGGCGGCGCCTGGGTCGCGAACGAGCGTACCCCTACAAGGGGGAGCAGCGCTCGATCAGAGACCGTAGCTCATCAGGCGGTCATAACGACGGGCCAACAGGGTGTCGTTATCCATTTCCTTGAGCATGGCCAGCTGCGAGCTGAGTTCGGCACGGATCGAGGCAGCCGCGGCGGCTGGATCACGATGGGCGCCGCCCAATGGCTCGCCGATGACCTTGTCGACAATACCCAGGCCTTTCAGGCGCTCGGCGGTGATGCCCATTGCTTCGGCGGCATCAGCGGCCTTTTCCGAGGTTTTCCACAGGATCGAGGCACAGCCTTCCGGCGAGATCACCGCGTAAGTGGAGTACTGCAGCATGTTAAGTTGGTCGCAAACGCCAATGGCCAAGGCACCGCCAGAACCACCTTCACCGATCACGGTGGCGATGATCGGGGTCTTCAGGCGCGCCATGACTCGCAGGTTCCAGGCAATGGCTTCGCTCTGGTTGCGCTCTTCAGCGTCGATACCCGGATAAGCGCCCGGGGTGTCGATGAAGGTCAGGATCGGCATCTTGAAGCGCTCGGCCATTTCCATCAGGCGGCAGGCCTTGCGGTAACCTTCCGGACGCGGCATGCCGAAGTTGCGGCGGACCTTCTCGCGTACTTCGCGGCCCTTTTGGTGACCGATGATCATCACCGGCTGCTCGTCCAGGCGAGCAACGCCGCCTACGATGGCGGCGTCGTCGGAGAAGTGGCGATCGCCATGCAGCTCGTCGAACTCGGTGAAGATGTGCTGGATGTAGTCCAGGGTGTACGGGCGACGCGGGTGCCGCGCCAGACGTGCGATCTGCCAGCTGGTGAGCTTGCCGAAGATGTCCTCGGTCAGGGTGTTGCTCTTGTCCTGCAGGCGGGAAATCTCATCGCCGATATTCAGCGAATTGTCATTACCGACCAAGCGCAACTCTTCGATCTTGGCTTGCAGGTCGGCGATCGGCTGTTCGAAATCAAGAAAATTCGGGTTCATAGGCGTCCGTCTGGGCTCGACGTCCAAGGGAGCTTGGGCCGGCCGGTTGTCTATTCGCGCCCTACCTTAAGGGACGGACGCGTTGAGGTCGAGATTAAAAATTCAAGTGACGATGAGGCGCAATGATGGCACCTCACCGTCAACGGTATTGGAGGAAGACGTTGTCTCGCCCGAACTGGTCACGCAGGGCTTGAATCAAGCTGTCCGCCGGATCGATCCGCCAGTTCTCGCCAAACTGCAGCAGGGCCTTGGCGTCATCCCGGGTGTACTCCATGGTGATCGGGCATGCGCCGCGGTGGCGCTTGAACAGATCACCCAGCCAGCGTAGCTGATCGCCCTTCAGGGCATCGCTGTGGATCTTCAGGCGCAGGCTTTCCGCCAGGTTGGTCCGCGCATCCTCCATGCTCATCACCCGCTTGACCCGCAGGCGCAGGCCGCCGGAGAAGTCGTCGTTGCTGACCTCGCCCTCCACCACCACCATGGCGTCGGTCTGCAGCAGCGACTGCGCCGAGTGGAACGCATCGGCAAACAGCGAGGCCTCGATCCGCCCCGAGCGGTCGTCGAGGGTGATGAAGCCCATCTTGTCGCCCTTTTTGTTCTTCATCACCCGCAGGGCGATGATCATGCCGGCCACGGTCTGGGTATCCCGGGCCGGCTTCAGGTCGATGATGCGCTGGCGGGCGAAACGACGGATCTCGCCTTCGTATTCGTCGATCGGGTGCCCGGTCAGGTACAGCCCCAGGGTATCTTTCTCGCCTTTCAGGCGTTCCTTGAGGGTCAGTTCCTTGGCCTTGCGATGGTTGGCGTAGACATCCGCATCCTCATCGACGAAGACCCCGCCGAACAGGTCGGCGTGGCCACTGTCGTGGGTACGGGCGGTCTGCTCCGCAGCCTTGATCGCTTCTTCCATGGCAGCAAGCAGCACGGCGCGGTTCTGGTCGATATTGGCCTGGTAGGCCTTGGGCTCATCGAAGAAGTGCGGACCCAGGCGGTCCAGGGCGCCGCTTCGAATCAAGCCGTCCAGGGTCCGCTTGTTGATGCGTTTGAGGTCGACCCTGGCGCAGAAATCGAACAGATCCTTGAAAGGTCCTGCCTCGCGGGCTTCGGTGATGGCTTCCACCGGCCCCTCGCCGACGCCCTTGATCGCCCCCAGGCCGTAGACGATGCGACCTTCGTCGTTCACCGTGAACTTGAACTCGGAGGTGTTCACGTCCGGCGCGTCGAGGCGCAACTTCATGATCCGCACTTCCTCGATCAAGGTCACGACCTTGTCGGTGTTGTGCATATCCGCGGAGAGTACCGCCGCCATGAACGGCGCCGGGTAGTGCGCCTTGAGCCAGGCGGTCTGGTACGACACCAGGCCGTAGGCGGCGGAGTGGGATTTGTTGAAGCCGTAGCCGGCGAACTTTTCCACCAGGTCGAAGATGTTGCCCGCCAGGTCCGCATCGATGTTGTTGCTGGCGCAACCCTCAATGAAGCCGCCACGCTGCTTGGCCATCTCCTCGGGCTTTTTCTTACCCATGGCCCGACGCAGCATGTCCGCACCGCCCAGGGTGTAGCCGGCCATGACCTGGGCAATCTGCATCACCTGTTCCTGGTACAGGATGATGCCGTAGGTCGGCGCCAGTACCGGCTGCAGGCCGTCGTACTGATAGTCCGGGTGCGGGTAGGCCAGCTCGGCGCGGCCGTGCTTGCGGTTGATGAAGTCATCCACCATGCCCGATTGCAGCGGCCCCGGACGGAACAGGGCCACCAGTGCGATCAGGTCTTCCAGGCAGTCGGGCTTGAGCTTCTTGATCAGCTCCTTCATGCCCCGGGATTCAAGCTGGAATACTGCGGTGGTTTCAGCTTTCTGCAACAGGCTGTAGGTCGGCTTGTCGTCCAGCGGGATAAAGGCGATATCCAGCGGCTCCTCGCCGACCTTGGCGCGGTCGCGGTTAATGGTTTTCAGTGCCCAGTCGATGATGGTCAGGGTCCGCAGACCGAGGAAGTCGAACTTCACCAGGCCGGCCGCCTCGACGTCATCCTTGTCGAACTGGGTCACCAGGCCACCGCCCTCTTCGTCGCAGTAGATCGGCGAGAAGTCGGTGAGCTTGGTGGGCGCGATCACCACACCCCCGGCGTGCTTGCCGACGTTGCGCACCACGCCCTCGAGCTTGCGCGCCATCTCCCAGATTTCCGCCGCCTCTTCATCGACCTTGATGAAGTCCCGCAGGATCTCCTCTTGCTCGTAGGCTTTTTCCAGGGTCATGCCGACTTCGAAGGGGATCATCTTCGACAGACGGTCGGCCAGGCCGTAAGACTTGCCCTGCACCCGCGCCACGTCACGCACCACCGCCTTGGCCGCCATGGAACCGAAGGTGATGATCTGGCTCACCGCGTTGCGGCCGTATTTCTCGGCCACGTAGTCGATCACCCGGTCGCGACCGTCCATGCAGAAGTCGACGTCGAAGTCGGGCATGGAGACCCGTTCCGGGTTAAGGAAACGTTCGAACAGCAGGTCGTATTCCAGCGGATCGAGGTCAGTGATCTTCTGCACATACGCCACCAGGGAACCGGCACCCGACCCCCGGCCCGGACCTACCGGTACGCCGTTGTTCTTGGCCCACTGGATAAAGTCCATAACGATCAGGAAGTAACCGGGGAAGCCCATCTGGATGATGATATCCAGTTCGAAATTCAGCCGGTCGACGTAGACCTGACGCTTGGCCTCGTAGTCCTCGGTGGTGTCCTTGGGCAGCAGCACGCTGAGGCGCTCTTCCAGGCCGTCGAAGGAAACCTTGCGAAAATACTCATCGATGGTCATGCCATCGGGAATCGGGTAGTCAGGCAAGAAGTGCTTGCCCAGCTTGACCTCGATGTTGCAGCGTTTGGCGATCTCGACAGTGTTTTCCAGCGCCTCGGGCAGGTCACTGAACAGCTCGGCCATTTCCTCGGCGCTTTTCAGGTACTGCTGGTCGCTGTAGTTCTTTGAGCGGCGCGGATCGTCCAGGGCCCGGCCTTCACCGATGCAAACCCGGGTTTCGTGGGCTTCGAAGTCTTCCTGCTTGATGAAACGCACGTCGTTGGTAGCCACCAGCGGCGCGCCGATCTTGTCGGCCAGGGCCACCGCAGCGTGCAATTGCTCTTCGTCGTTGGGGCGGTTGGTACGCTGCACTTCCAGGTAGAAGCGCTCGGGGAATACGGTCATCCACTCCCGGGCCAGGGTCTCGGCAACCTCGAGATCGCCGGCGATCAGGGCCATGCCGATCTCGCCCTCCTTGGCCGCCGAGAGCATGATCAGGCCTTCCGCGGCCTCCGCCACCCACTCACGCTCGATGATGATCTGGCCGTTGCGCTGGCCATCGATGAAGCCGCGGGAAATCAGCTCGGTCAGGTTGCGATAACCCACGGCGTTCATCACCAGCAGGCTGATGCGGCTCAGGGGGTTATCCGGGTCCTTGTTCGACAGCCACAGGTCGGCGCCGCAGATCGGCTTGATCCCCGCACCCATGCTGGTTTTATAGAACTTGACCAGGGAACACATGTTGTTCTGGTCGGTGACCGCCACCGCCGGCATGCCCATGCCGGCCAGCGCCTTGACCAGCGGCTTGATCCGCACCAGACCGTCGACCAGGGAATATTCAGTGTGCAGGCGCAGGTGAACGAATGAAGCCGGCATAGTGATCCTGTAATAAGCGCGAAAACAACAAGGCCCGGATTGTACCGGGCCTCGACTAAAACATCAGCCTCAGGACTGAATCTCGCCCAGCGCCTCGCGGGCTTCGTAGGCTTGCCGCACCGGAGCGAAAGAGCGCCGGTGAATCGGTGTCGGCCCCAGGCGGGCCAGGGCTTCCAGATGCACCGGGGTCGGGTAGCCCTTGTGGCCACCGATGCCATATCCCGGATAGATCAGCTCGAAAGCGGCCATTTCTCGGTCACGGCTGACCTTGGCCAGGATCGATGCCGCGGCAATCGCCGGAACCTTGCTATCGCCCTTGACCACCGCTTCAGCCGGCATCGCCAGCTTCGGGCAACGGTTGCCATCGATCATCGCCAGCTTCGGGGTCACACTCAGCCCCTCCACTGCGCGCTGCATGGCCAACATGGTGGCATGGAGGATATTCAGCTCGTCGATTTCCTCGACCTCAGCCCGGGCGATGCACCAGCTCAGGGCTTTCTCGCAGATTTCGTCGAACAGCTTCTCGCGCCGGGCTTCGGTGAGCTTCTTCGAATCGTTGAGGCCGAGAATCGGCCGCGTCGGGTCGAGAATCACTGCCGCGGTGACCACTGCACCACACAAAGGGCCGCGGCCGACCTCATCGACCCCGGCCACCAGGTCCTCGGCGTCCGCCACCAGGGTGAAATCCAGGCCCATTTGCATTTTCGGGTTACTCACAGTCATTTGCCGATCAGCCCAAGCACGGCTTGCGCGGCCTGGTTGGATGCGTCGCGACGCAAGGTTCGGTGGATCTCGTCAAAGCCGCGAGTCTGCTCTTCACCACCTTCGATCAGCGGCGACAAGGTCTGGGCCAGAGCATCGGCCGTGGCATCGTCCTGCAGCAGCTCAGGCACCAGGAGGCGCTGGGCCAGCAGGTTCGGCAGGGAAATGTACGGGCTCTTGACCATGCGCTTGAGAATCCAGAACGTCAGCGGCGCCAGGCGGTAAGCCACGACCATCGGGCGCTTGTAGAGCAAGGCTTCCAGGGTCGCGGTACCGGAGGCGATCAACACCGCATCGCAAGCAGCCAGCGCCTTGTGGGACTGGCCATCGAGCAACGTCAGTGGCAGATCACGATTGGCCAGCAACTGCTCCAGCTGGACCCGCCGCTCCGGGCTGGCGCAAGGCATGATGAAACGCACGCCGGGGCGCATGGCCCGCAGGCGCTGAGCGGCATCGAGGAACAAGGCGCCCAGGCGCCCTACTTCGCCACCGCGACTACCGGGCATCAAGGCCACCAACGGCCCTTCTGGCAACCCCAGCTCCGCGCGTGCAGCGGCTCGGTCGGCCTCCAGCGGAATGGCATCGGCCAGAGAGTGACCGACGAACTTCACCGGTACCCCCTTCTCTTCATAGAAGCGGGCTTCGAAGGGGAACAGGGTCAGCATCAGGTCGCAGCCTTCGCGGATCTTCAGCACCCGCTTCTGCCGCCAGGCCCAGACCGAAGGGCTGACGTAGTGCACGGTCTTGATCCCGGCCTGACGCAGCTTGAGTTCGATATTCAGGGTGAAATCCGGGGCATCGATACCGATAAACACATCCGGCTTTTCAGCAATCAGGGTCTGGATCAGCTTCTTGCGTCGAGCCAGCAGCTCACGCAGGCGCCCAAGCACCTCTACCAGCCCCATGACCGCCAGGCGCTCCATGGGGAAGTAGGAAACAAGGCCTTCGGCCTCCATCAGCGGACCACCGACCCCTATGAATTCGACGGCCGGGTGCTGAGCCTTGAGAGCTCGCATCAAACCGGCGCCGAGAATGTCGCCGGAGGCTTCGCCAGCCACCAGCGCAATACGCAGAGTGCTCATGATTAACGGGTGATGCCGCGAGTCGAGGACTGGATCGAGTCACGAAAGACCGCGACTTCAGGAAACTGTGCAGCCGGCTCGGCCAGCTCGGCCAAGGCCTGATCAACCGTCAGCCCCTGGCGATAGACCGTCTTGTAGGCACGACGCAGCGCGTGGATCGCATCTTCGCTGAAGCCGCGACGGCGCATGCCTTCGAAGTTCATGCTGCGGGCTTCGGCGGGGTTGCCGAATACGGTGACGAATGCCGGCACGTCCTTGCCGATGGCGGTGCCCATGCCGGAAAAGCTGTGGGCGCCGATATGGCAATACTGATGCACCAGGGTGAAACCGGAGAGAATCGCCCAGTCATCCACATGCACATGGCCGGCCAAGGCGGTGTTGTTGACCAGGATGCAGTGGTTGCCGATAACGCTGTCATGGCCGATGTGGGCATAGGCCATGACCAGGTTGTGATCACCCAGAGTGGTTTCGGAACGATCCTGGACGGTGCCACGGTGAATGGTCACGCCTTCGCGGATCACGTTGTGGTCACCGATCACCAGGCGGGTTTCCTCGCCCTTGTATTTCAGATCAGGCGTGTCCTCACCTACCGACGAAAACTGGTAGATGCGGTTGTGCTTACCGATCCGGGTAGGGCCCTTGAGAATCACATGGGGCCCGATCACTGTACCCTCGCCGATTTCCACACCAGCGCCGACGATCGACCACGGGCCAACCTCAACGTCGTCGGCCAGGACGGCCGTCGGATCGATGATTGCGCGAGGGTCAATCAAACTCATAGTTTGCGTTCCGCACAGATGATCTCGGCAGAGCACACCGGCTTGCCGTCGACCGAAGCCTGGCATTCGAACTTCCAGATCTGGCGCTTGCAGCTGATGAACTTGGCTTCAAGGATCAGCTGGTCGCCCGGCAGCACCGGCTGGCGGAAGCGCAGCTTGTCGGAACCGACGAAGTAATAGAGGGTGCCGTCGGCGGGCTTCACGTCGAGCATCTTGAAACCGAGAATGCCCGCAGCCTGAGCCATGGCCTCGATGATCAGCACGCCCGGCATGATCGGGTGCGCAGGGAAGTGACCATTGAAGAACGGTTCATTGATGCTGACATTCTTGTAGGCACGAATGCACTTGCCTTCAACATCCAGGTCCACTACCCGATCCACCAACAGGAAAGGGTAACGGTGAGGCAAGTATTCGCGAATCTCGTTGATGTCCATCATTTCGGGGGGAAGCCTGTAGTAAAGAGTGGGAGCGCGCGACTAACGCACGCTCCTCTAGCAAATCAAGGAGGCAGTCTAGCGGCTGTGCACACTTGATATGGAAATGGTATCAGCCATCAGATGAAGCATTGCCGCCGGGGGTCACGTCCCCAACGCGCTTTTCCAACTGACGCAAGCGCCGTGCAAGGTCATCCAGCTGGCGGATGCGTGCCGCGCTTTTGCGCCACTCGGCAGCAGGCTGCATGGCCGTACCGGAAGAGTAGGCGCCCGGTTCGGTAATCGAGTGGGTCACCATGGTCATCCCGGTGAGGAATACGTTGTCGCAAATATCGATATGCCCAACCAGGCCCACGCCACCGGCGAGCATACAGTGCTTGCCGATCTTGGTACTGCCGGAGATCCCCACACAAGCAGCCATGGCGGTGTGATCACCGACCTGGACGTTGTGGGCGATCTGGATCTGGTTGTCCAGCTTCACGCCATTGCCAATGACGGTATCGGCCAGGGCACCGCGGTCGATCGCCGTGTTGACGCCGATTTCCACATCGTCACCGATGGTCACGCCGCCAATCTGGGCGATTTTCTGCCAGACGCCTTTTTCATTGGCAAAACCAAAGCCTTCACCCCCCAGCACAGCACCTGACTGAATGACCACACGCTTGCCGATACGCACGTCGTGGTACAGGGTCACCCGTGGTGCCAGCCAGCCACCTTCGCCGATTTCGCAGCGGGCGCCGATAAAGCAGTGAGCGCCGATGGTCACACCTGCAGCAATCCGCGCACCGCTCTCGATCACGGCAAAGGGGCCAATGCTGGCCGCAGGATCTACCTGCGCATCAGCGGCAATCACCGCAGAAGGATGAACACCTGCCTGTGCCTTTGGCTTGGGATCGAACAAATGGGAAATGCGCGCATAGGCCAGGTAGGGATCGTCCACTACCAGTGCATCACCGGCATAGGCTTCGGCATCCGCGGCCTTCAACAGCACCGCGCCGGCCTGACAATCCACCAGGTACTTGCGGTACTGGGGATTTGCCAAAAAGCTCAACTGAGCTGGGCCAGCCTCCTGCAAGGTGGCTAGCCCAGTGATTTCCTTCTCCCCGTCGCCACTCAAGGTGGCGCCGAGGAACTCGGCCAACTGGCCGAGCTTTATGGTCGCGGTCATGGCTTACTTCAGCTGATTCATACGCTCGATAACCTGGCGAGTGATGTCGTACTGAGGTTTGACATCAATCACTGCGCCACGCTCGAAGACCAGGTCGAAACCGCCTTTCTTGATGACTTCTTCCACAGCGCTGTCCAGCTTCGGCTTCAGCTGCTTGAGCATTTCGCGGTCGGCAACGGCTTTGGCTTCGTTCAGCTCCTTGGACTGGAACTGGAAGTCACGGGCCTTTTGCTTGAACTCGAGCTCCAGGCGTTCACGCTCGCCCTGCTGCATCTTGTCGCCACCGGCCACCAGACGGTCCTGGATGCCTTTGGCGCTGCTTTCCAGAGTCTTCAGCTTGGTCAACTGAGGGCCGAACTTTTTCTCGGCATCCACGGCGTACTTCTTGGCTGCGTCAGATTCCAGCAGGGCCATCTGATAGTTCAGGACGGCGATTTTCATTTCGGCAAATGCCGGGCTCGCGACCAGAACGGTGGCCAGGAGAACCAATTGAGTCAACTTACGCACGATGCACTCCTACAAAATCCATTGTCGTTATCTTGGATCAGGCTATTAGAAAGTCTGACCGAGAGAGAATTGGAACACCTGAGTTTCAGCGTCATCCGGTTTCTTGATCGGCATCGCCAGGGCGAAGCTCAATGGCCCCAGAGCGGTGACCCAAGTCACACCGACACCAACCGAACTGGCCAGATTGCTCAGGCTGATATCGTTGCACTGCGTTTTCACGTTCGACGCCGCAATGGTGTTGGACGTGCTTTCACAGCGAGAGTTGAAGACGTTACCCACATCCCAGAACAAGGAAGTACGCAGCGAGCGCTGATCCTTGACGAAAGGCAACGGGAACAGCAACTCGGCACCACCCTGGATCAATACGTTACCGCCGAATGGCAGTGGATCCTGGTCCGGGTCGGCAGCCGTACCGACGTTACCGGTTACACCAACACCACGACTAGGAGTACTGCGTGGGCCCAGAGTGCTGTCCTTGAAGCCACGTACCGAGTTGAAGCCACCAGCATAGTAGTTCTCGTAGAACGGCAAGCCCTTGGTATCACCAAAGCCGTCGCCATAACCCAGCTCGGTATGGAAGCGCATGGTGTAGTTCTCACTCAACGGCGTGAACAACTGGCCACGGTAGTCGAGCTTGAAGAACGACAGGTCGCTGCCCGGGGTAGTGGTTTCCAGCACCAGGCTTTGCGAGTGACCGCGGGTCGCCAATACGCCTTTGTTCAGGGTCGACTCGGACCAGCCGGCCGAGGCCTTGAAGTTCAGGTAGCTGTCGCCCTGCTTGTTCACGAAGTCGAAGATTTCGTCGACGGTGTACAGGCCGGTCTTGATCTTGTCCTGCTGCGCGGTCAGACCGAAGGTCAGACGCGAAGTCTCGCTGATCGGGTAGCCCACGCTGACGCCGGCACCCAGGCTGTCCACCGCATAGCTGGCCACGTCGACGTCGAGGTCTTTGTAGTCAGTGGTGCGATAGAAGGCGTTGTAGCCCAGGCTCACGCCATCGGCGGTCCAGTAGGGGTCTACGTAGCCGAAGTTGTAGCGGCTCTGGTATTCGCTGCGGGTCAGGCCGATGCTGACCTTGTTACCGGTACCCAGGAAGTTGTTCTGGGTGATCGAACCACCGAGGATCAGGCCCGCGCTCTGGGCAAAACCGACGCTGGCGGTGATCGAACCGGATGCTTGTTCTTCAACCGCGTAGTTCACGTCTACCTGGTCATCCACACCCGGCACGGCCGGGGTCTCGACGTTGACTTCCTTGAAGAAGCCCAGGCGCTCAAGACGGGTCTTGGATTGATCGATCAGGTAGGTCGAAGCCCAGCCGCCTTCCATCTGGCGCATCTCGCGGCGCAGCACTTCGTCCTCGGACTTGGTGTTGCCACGGAAGTTGATGCGGTTGACGTAGGCACGCTTGCCCGGGTCCACCACAAAGGTGATGTCCACGGTGTGGTCTTCATCGTGAGGCTGAGGCACGCCGTTGACGTTGGCGAAGGTATAACCCTCGTTGCCCAGGCGGCGAGTGATGAGTTCGGAAGTGGTGGTCATCAGCTTGCGCGAGAACACCTGGCCCTTCTCCACCAGCAGCAGCGCCTTGACCTGGTCTTCAGGGACTTTCAGGTCACCGCTGAGCTTCACGTCACGAACGCTGTACTTCTCGCCTTCGTTGACGTTGACGGTGATGTAGACATGCTTCTTGTCCGGGGTGATGGACACCTGGGTCGAGGCGATATCCATGTTGATATAGCCGCGGTCCAGGTAGTAGGAACGCAGGCGCTCCAGGTCACCGGAGAGTTTTTCACGGGCGTACTTGTCGTCGTTCTTGAAGAACGACAGCCAGTTGGTGGTCTTGAGTTCGAACAGGCCGATCAGGTCTTCATCGGGGAAGACGGTGTTGCCTACCACGTTGATGTGCTGGATGGCTGCGACTGTGCCTTCGTTGATCTTGACCTTCAGGCCAACCCGGTTACGTGGCTGCGGCACGACTTCGGTTTCAACGCTGGCCGAGTAACGACCCTGAGCGACATATTGACGCTGCAGCTCGTTGCGCACGCCTTCGAGGGTCGCGCGCTGGAAGATTTCACCTTCCGCCAGGCCGGACTGCTTGAGCCCTTTCATCAGGTCGTCAGTGGAGATCGCCTTGTTGCCTTCGATCTCGATACTGGCAACCGACGGCCGTTCGACTACCGTGATGACCAGGACGTTGCCATCGCGGCCCAGCTGGATGTCTTGAAAGAAACCGGTTTTGAACAGCGCACGAGTGGATTCCACCAGGCGACGGTCGTCCGCCTGCTCGCCGACGTTCAACGGCAAGGCACCAAAGACGCTACCCGCGGAAACGCGCTGGAGGCCGTTGACGCGGATATCGGAGATAGTGAAGGACTCGGCGTGAACTTCGGCGATCATCAATACGGTGAGAACCGCAGTTAGCAGCAGACGTTTCATGAAGTCCTTTCTTATTCCAACTGGCAATAAACAAACTGCCGCAAAATGCGGCAGATTCGCAATTCAGCGAAGCGTTACAGACGACCCAGATCGTTGACCAGAGCAAGCAGCATGACTCCGACCACCAAGCTGATACCGATCTGTATCCCCCAACCTTGCACCCGATCCGACAAGGGACGACCACGCGCCCACTCGATCAGATAAAACAGCAAATGCCCCCCATCCAGTACCGGGATGGGCAACAAATTCAGAACACCCAGGCTAATACTCAGATAAGCAAGGAAATTCAAGAAATCAGCAATGCCCGACTGGGCAGAAGCGCCCGCCACTTTAGCAATGGTTATCGGTCCACTCAAGTTTTTTACCGAGAGCTCGCCGAACAACATTTTCTTCAGCGATTCGAGGGTCAGGACGCTCATGGTCCAGGTCCGTCGGGCCCCTTCACCAATCGCCTCCAACGGCCCGTAGCTGACCTCGCGAAGCATCTGCGGCGGCCAATCTACCGCTTTCACCCCGGCCCCCAGGTAGCCATTTGGCGCTTTGCTTTCGCCGCGGCTGGCCAAGGTCACGGGGACGTCGATTTGAGCACCATCGCGCTCGACATGCAGCACAATTTTCGTATCAGGGTGCACACGGACCCAATCCACCACTTGCTGCCAGTCATTGAGGGGCTGGCCATCAAGGGCCAACAGACGATCGCCGGTCTTCAGGCCAGCGGCCTGGGCCGGGCCCTTGGGGTCAAGTTCAGCCAGCACCGGCGGCAGGGCCGGACGCCACGGACGAATGCCCAGGGAGCGAATCGGATCCGGCTCATCAGCCCCTTTCAACCATTTATCCAATTCCAGCTGGCGTGGCGAATCCACAGTGGCGCCCTGCTCACGCACCAGCACCTGCAGCGCACCGCTTTCACCCAGGCGCCGCACCAGTTGCAGGTTCACGGCCGCCCAGCCGGTAGTCGGCTCGCCGTCGATGGCGACGATTTCCTGGCCGGCACTGAGCCCGGCCTTGGCAGCAATACTGCCAGCCTCTACATCACCGATGACCGGCCGCACCTGCTGGCTGCCCAGCATCGCCAGGGCCCAGAAAAACACCAGTGCGAGGAGGAAGTTGGCAATCGGACCGGCAGCAACAATCGCGATACGCTGGCGAACCGACTTGCGGTTGAAGGACTGATCGAGCTCCTCGGCAGCTACCTCGCCTTCACGCTCATCCAGCATCTTCACGTAGCCGCCCAGCGGGATAGCGGCGATGACGAACTCGGTGCCGCGACGATCATGCCAGCGCAGCAAGGGCATGCCAAAGCCCACGGAGAAGCGCAGAACCTTGACGCCACAGCGACGGGCGACCCAGAAGTGACCGAATTCATGGAAGGTGACCAGCACACCCAGGGCTACCAGGGTGCCGACAATCATATAGAGCGCGCTCATCTACTTTCTCCGCAATCCTATTCGCCGCCACTCGCCCCGGTCGCGAATCCTATCGCCCGTTACGCTGCAACCATTGTTGCGCCAGGACTCGAGCCCTGGCGTCTGCCGCAAACACTGCGTCGAGTTCATTGACTGCGACCACAGGCTCACGGGTTAAAACCTCATCGATGATACTCGCGATCTCCGGGTAGCGGATGCGCCGCTCGAGAAACGCCGATACCGCCACCTCATTGGCCGCATTCAGCATGGCCGGAGCGCTGTTACCCGCCTCGGCAGCTTGCCGTGCCAGGCGCAGGCAAGGGAACCGCTGCTCGTCGGGTGCCTGGAAATCCAGGCGAGCAATGGCGAACAGATCCAGCGGCGCTACACCGGAATCAATACGCTCCGGCCAGGCCAGGGCATTGGCGATCGGGGTGCGCATATCCGGATTACCCAACTGCGCCAGGACCGAGCCGTCGACGTAATCCACCAGCGAGTGGATCACGCTTTGCGGGTGCACCACCACTTCGACCTGGGAAGGCCTGGCATCAAATAGCCAGCAGGCCTCGATCAGTTCCAGCCCCTTGTTCATCATGCTTGCCGAGTCCACGGAGATCTTGCGCCCCATGGACCAGTTCGGATGGGCACAGGCCTGTTCGGGGGAAACATGCTCAAGCTCTTCCAGAGGCGTCTGACGGAAAGGACCGCCCGAAGCCGTCAGAAGAATACGTCGCACACCGACCCGACTCAGCCCGCGGGAAAAATCCGCGGGCATGCATTGAAAGATCGCATTGTGTTCACTGTCGATAGGCAACAGCACGGAACCACTCTTGCCCACTGCCTCCATGAACAGCGCGCCAGACATCACCAGCGCTTCCTTGTTGGCCAACAGGATCTTCTTGCCAGCCTCAACCGCCGCCAGAGTCGGGCGCAACCCCGCCGCACCGACAATCGCCGCCATCACGGCATCGACTTCCGGAGCCGAGGCCACCTCGCACAACCCCTGCTCCCCCACCAGCACCTGGGTAGCCAGGCCGGCGGCGCGCAAATCTTGCTGAAGGCGGCTGGCGGCCGAGGCCTCGGGCACCACCGCAAAACGGGGCTCATGCTTTACGCACAACGCCAGCAACTCGGCCAGACGCGTGAAGCCCGTCAGGGCAAACACCTGATAACGATCCGGATGACGGGCAATCACATCCAGGGTGCTCAGACCGATAGAGCCGGTAGCCCCCAGAACCGTGATCTGCTGTACAGCAGTCACAGCGCAGCCATCCACAACAGCACGGCAAACACCGGAATGGCCGCGGTCAGGCTGTCGATGCGGTCCAGCACCCCACCATGACCGGGCAGCAGGTTGCTACTGTCCTTGATACCCGACTGGCGCTTGAACATGCTCTCGGTCAGGTCGCCGACCACCGAAATGAATACAACGATCGCTGCACCCAGCAGCCCCAGAATCATCTGCCCCAGGGTCCAGTCACGCACCAGCCCCACCACCGCGGTGATCACCAGGCTCAACGCCAGGCCGCCGTACACGCCCTCCCAGCTCTTGCCCGGGCTGACCTGGGGCGCCAGCTTGCGCTTGCCGAAGGCCTTGCCGGAGAAGTAGGCACCGATATCCGCACCCCACACCAGCACCATCACCGCCATGATCAACCAGTTGCCCAGTGGCAGTTGCTTGATGAACACCAGCCCTTGCCAGGCCGGCAGCAGGATCAGCAGGCCGATCAACAATTTGGGTGCGGCACCGGACCATTGCTCGCTGGAACGCGGATAGGTCAGCACCAGGTAGGTCGCCAGCGCCCACCACAGCACCGCAGCACCCAGCACCCAGGGCGCAACGCCCGGAACCAGATGCATCAGGAACAACAGCGCCGCCACCACCACGGCGAAGGCCACCCGAGCCAGCTGCGCCTCGAAGCCCGCCAGACGCGCCCACTCCCAGGCACCGAGGCTTACCACCAGACCGATGAACAGGGCGAACCCCGAGCCTTCGAGCAGGAAGAACCCGCACAAGGCGATCGGCAGCAGGATCAGCGCAGTAATGATTCGTTGTTTAAGCATTAAACCCGGGCTCCAGCCTCGACCTGCTCGCTCGTCTTACCGAAGCGTCGCTGGCGAGATGCGTAATCGGCCAATGCGTTACGCATGGCTTCGTGTTTGAAGTCCGGCCAGAACAGGTCGGAGAAATACAGCTCGGCATAGGCCAGCTGCCACAACAGGAAATTGCTGATGCGATGCTCGCCACCGGTCCGGATGCACAGGTCCGGCAGCGGCAGGTCGCCGGTCGCCAGGCAGGTCTGCAGCAGGCCCGGAGTGATGTCCTCGGGCCGCAGATGCCCGGCCTGGACCTCGCGCGCCAGGCGCTGGGCGGCCTGAGCGATATCCCACTGGCCGCCATAGTTGGCGGCGATCTGCAGGATGAAACGATCACTACCCGCGGTAATGGCCTCCGCTTCGCGCATCGCCGCCTGCAACTCGGGATGGAAGCGTGAACGATCGCCAATGATCCGCAGGCTGATGTTGTTCTCGTTGAGGCGCTTGGCTTCACGACGCAGGGCCTTGAAGAACAGATCCATCAAGGCACTGACTTCGTCAGCCGGCCGCTGCCAGTTTTCACTGGAAAAGGCAAACAGGGTCAGCACCTCGACCTTGGCCTCAGCGCACACTTCGATCACTGCACGTACCGCATCGACACCCGCCTTATGCCCGGCGACACCCGGCATAAAGCGTTTTTTTGCCCAGCGGTTATTACCATCCATGATGATTGCCACATGACGCGGCACCGAGGACAACACGGACTGCTTGGTCTTTTCCATGAAAACGCCTGACCCTTATACGGCCATCAAGTCCTTTTCTTTTTCCTCAGTCGCCTTGGCGATCTGAGCTTCAAAGTCCTTGATCAGCTTATCGATTTCGGCGCTGCCACGGCGCTCTTCGTCTTCGCTGATTTCCTTGTCCTTGGTCAGCTTCTTCAACTCACCCAGGGCATCGCGGCGAATATTGCGCACTGCAACCCGCGCATCCTCGGCGGCAGCACGCGCCTGCTTGGTGAAGCCCTTGCGGGTTTCCTCGGTCAGCGGTGCCATCTTGATCAGCAGCAGCTCACCCAGGTTGGTCGGATTGAGGTTAAGACCGGCACTGCCGATGGCCTTGTCGATGGCTCCGAGCATATTGCGCTCGAACGGCACTACCTGCAGGGTCTGGGAGTCCTTCACGGTAACGTTGGCAACGCCACTCAACGGTGTGTCGGTACCGTAGTAAGGCACCATCACACTGCCCAGGATGCTGGGGTGAGCCTTGCCGGTGCGAATCTGGCCGAATGCATGGGCCAGGGACTCCAGGGATTTCTTCATGCGCTCTTGAGCGTCTTTCTTGATTTCGTTGATCATTGCTCGCCTTCCTCGATCAGGGTTCCTTCAGCGCCACCATGCACGATATTCAGCAGGGCGCCGGGCTTGTTCATGTTAAATACCCGCAGCGGCATCTTGTGGTCGCGGCACAGGCAGATTGCCGTCAGGTCCATCACTCCCAGCTTGCGATCCAGCACTTCATCGTAAGTCAGATGATCGAACTTCTCGGCATGCGGGTCCTTGAACGGGTCTGCAGTGTAAACACCATCGACCTTGGTTGCCTTGAGCACCACGTCGGCATCGATCTCGATAGCGCGCAGGCAGGCTGCGGAGTCGGTGGTGAAGAACGGGTTGCCGGTACCGGCCGCGAAGATCACCACCTCTTTGGAGTTCAGGTGGCGCATCGCCTTGCGACGGTCATAGTGATCGGTCACGCCGACCATGGAAATAGCCGACATCACGATGGCCGAGATATTCGCACGTTCCAGTGCATCACGCATGGCCAGGGCGTTCATCACAGTGGCCAGCATGCCCATGTGGTCGCCCGTGACCCGATCCATCCCGGCCGCGCTCAATGCAGCGCCGCGGAACAGGTTGCCACCACCGATCACCAAGCCTACCTGGACGCCGATACCAACCAGCTGGCCGACTTCCAGCGCCATGCGATCCAGCACCTTGGGATCGATCCCGAACTCTTCCGAGCCCATCAGGGCCTCGCCGCTAAGCTTGAGTAGAATGCGTTTATAGCGAGCTTGATAACCACTGCCCTGCTGAGCCATTGCGAATCTCTCCTGCGGCGTATTTAAAAAATTCTTTGCGGGCTGTTTACAGCCTGCGTTCACTCTAGCTTGACGCTGTCACAGCGCCATCAGAACACGACTTTGTAAGGCGGTTCCGAGGATAAACAACTAAATTACCCTGCCCATTTGAAAAGAGGCTGCGCGCGTGAGCGGGCAGCCTCTTCTGGGCGACAGTTGAAAAAACCGTCTTACTGTTGCTTGGCAGCAGCCAGTTGTGCAGCAACTTCTTCGGCGAAGTTGTCTTCTTTCTTCTCGATGCCTTCACCTACCGCGAAACGGGTGAAGGAAACGATTTCAGCGCCGCCTTTCTTGGCCAGAGCACCTACGGTGATTTCTGGGTCCTTGACGAAAGCTTGCTCAACCAGGCTGGCTTCGGCCAGGAACTTGCTGATACGGCCAGCGATCATTTTTTCAACGATTTCGGCTGGCTTGCCTTTCATCTTGTCTTCGTTCAGCTGCAGGAACACAGCCTTTTCACGCTCGATCGCTTCAGCCGAAACTTGCGATGGCAGCAGGAACTCAGGGTTGCTGGCCGCTACGTGCATGGCGATGTCTTTGGCCAGCTCAACGGAACCGCCTTTCAGAACAACCGCAACACCGATCTTGTTGCCGTGCAGGTAGGTGCCGACCACGTCGCCTTCAACGCGAGCCAGACGACGGATGTTGACGTTCTCGCCAGTCTTGCCAACCAGGATCAGGCGGGCAGCTTCTTGAGCTTCGATCAGCGGAGCGGCGTCGGTCAGCTTGTCAGCGAAAGCCTTTTCCACGCTAGCGGCAACGAATGCCTTGAAATCGTCCTGCAGAGCCAGGAAGTCGGTCTGCGAGTTGACTTCCAGCAGGACAGCGGCTTTACCGTCGTCCTTGATGGCGATAGCGCCTTCAGCAGCAACGTTGCCTGCTTTCTTGGCAGCCTTGATGGCGCCGGAAGCACGCATGTCATCAATGGCTTTTTCGATGTCGCCGCCGGCCTTGGTCAAGGCCTTTTTGCAGTCCATCATGCCTTCGCCGGTACGCTCGCGCAGTTCTTTGACCAACGCTGCAGTAATCTCTGCCATTTTCAAAATCCTCTTGGATAGGTTTTCAACCATTCCACCCGATCGAACGGGCGCTCAATTCTTGGGCATTGCCCCGAAACCACTTCATAACAGCCCCGCATTACAGAAACTGTCGGGGCGCGACGACGAAATGATTTTCGAGTTGGCAAAAAGGGGGCCAAGCCCCCTTTTTGCGTGCTGAGTCAACGCTACGCGTCAGTTACTCAGGCTTCAGCCGCCGGTGCTGCAGCTTCTTCGAACACTTCGGTGCCGCCAGCAACGTTGTTACGACCACGGATCACAGCGTCAGCCATCGAACCCATGTACAGCTGGATGGCGCGAATGGCGTCATCGTTGCCTGGGATGATGTAGTCAACGCCTTCCGGGCTGCTGTTGGTATCGACAACGCCGATGACCGGGATGCCCAGCTTGTTGGCTTCGGTGATCGCGATGCGCTCGTGGTCAACGTCGATCACGAACAGTGCGTCAGGCAGGCCGCCCATGTCCTTGATACCACCCAGGGAACGATCCAGCTTTTCCAGATCGCGAGTGCGCATCAGCGCCTCTTTCTTGGTCAGCTTGGCGAAGGTGCCGTCTTCTGCTTGCACTTCAAGGTCACGCAGACGCTTGATGGAAGCACGGATGGTTTTGTAGTTGGTCAGCATGCCGCCCAACCAGCGGTGATCGACGTACGGCGAACCGCAACGTGCTGCTTCTTCAGCAACGATCTTGCCAGCGGAACGCTTGGTGCCGACGAACAGAATCTTGTTTTTGCCCTGGGCCAGACGCTCTACGAAAGTCAGAGCTTCGTTGAACATTGGCAGGGTTTTTTCAAGGTTGATGATGTGGATCTTGTTGCGCGCGCCGAAAATGTACTTGCCCATTTTCGGATTCCAGTAACGGGTTTGGTGACCGAAGTGCACACCGGCCTTCAGCATATCGCGCATGTTGACTTGGGACATGATAGTTCCTTAATAAGTCGGGTTAGGCCTCCACGTATCCCAATGACCAACCAACAGCTTGTGCTGAGGGCACCCAGGTCATCGTGTCGACACGTGTGTGGGTTTGAGCTTTTCGGGGCATCCCCGGAAAGCGGCGCATTTTATACCACAGCAAGGGCAAAAACGGAACCCGGATTCACACTCGGCGATCCGCAGGCATTTTACCCGCCTCTTGGAATCGGTCCAGAATGCACCATTGTATAGAGAGAAGCGCCAGCAGAACCTCAGATTTGCGCTGAGCCTCTGTTAGAATCGCACCTTTGCGGCTTTTGAAAACCTTGCTGGCCCATCGTAGGCCAAGCTTTGCGCATGCGGGTTTTCGAGCCATTTCCGTGTTTATCGCGCCCCTGGGCGTCAAGAGAGCCTGTATGACCGTCACCCTCAAAACTCCCGAGGACATCGCCAAAATGCGTGTCGCCGGCAAACTGGCCGCCGACGTGCTGGAAATGATTGCCGAGCATGTCAAACCCGGTGTCACCACCGAAGAACTGGACCGCATCTGCCATGACTACATCGTCAATGTGCAAGGTGCGATCCCTGCCCCGCTGAACTACAAGGGCTTCCCCAAATCCATCTGCACCTCGATCAACCACGTGGTGTGCCACGGCATTCCCAACGAGAAGCCGCTGAAGGATGGCGACACCCTGAACATCGATGTGACCGTCATCAAGGACGGCTACCACGGCGACACCAGCCGCATGTTCCACGTCGGCACCGTGCCGGTCTGGGCCGAGCGCCTGTCGCAGATCACCCAGGAATGCATGTACAAGGCCATTGAACTGGTGAAACCGGGCTGCCGCCTGGGCGACATCGGCGAAGTGATCCAGAAGCACGCGGAAAAGAACGGTTTCTCGGTGGTACGCGAGTTCTGCGGCCACGGCATCGGCAAGGTGTTCCACGAAGAGCCGCAGATCCTGCACTACGGCCGTGCCGGTACCGGCATGGAGCTCAAGGCCGGCATGACCTTCACCATCGAGCCGATGATCAACCAGGGCAAGGCCGACACCAAGGTCCTGGGCGACGGCTGGACCGCCATCACCAAGGACCGCAAGCTCTCCGCGCAGTGGGAACACACCCTGCTGGTCACCGAGACCGGCTACGAGATCTTCACCCTGCGCAGCGATGACACCATCGCCCGGGTGTCAGCCTGATCCACAACGCTGCGTCCCGACCTTATAGATAGAAAGGAAAGCCAATCGATGCCGCAGGTGGACCCCGAACTCTTCGACCGCGGCCAGTTCCAGGCGGAACTGGCGCTGAAGGCCAGCCCTATCGCCGCCTTCAAGAAGGCCATCCGCCAGGCACGGGAAGTGCTCGATACGCGCTTTCGCAGTGGGCGGGAGATCCGCCGGCTGATCGAAGACCGCGCCTGGTTCATCGATAACATCCTGCAAAAGGCCTGGGACCAGTTCAGCTGGAGCGACGACGCCGACATCGCCCTGGTGGCGGTCGGCGGCTACGGTCGCGGCGAGCTGCACCCCTATTCCGACATCGACCTGCTGATCCTCCTGGACAGCGCCGACCACGAAATTTTCCGCGACTCCATCGAACGCTTTCTTACCCTGCTCTGGGACATTGGCCTGGAAGTCGGGCAAAGCGTGCGCTCGGTGGACGAATGCGCCGAACAGGCGCGGGCCGACCTGACGGTGATCACCAACCTGATGGAAAGCCGCACCATTGCCGGCCCCGAGCACCTGCGCCAGCGCATGCTGCAAGTGACCAGCACCGAGCACATGTGGCCGAGCAAGGATTTCTTCCTGGCCAAGCGGGCCGAGCAGAAGGCCCGCCATCACAAGTACAACGACACCGAATACAACCTGGAGCCCAACGTCAAAGGCTCGCCGGGTGGGTTGCGGGACATCCAGACCATCCTCTGGGTCGCGCGCCGCCAGTACGGCACCCTGAACCTGCGGGCCCTGGCCGGCGAAGGCTTCCTGGTGGAAAGCGAAAACGCGCTCCTGGCCTCGTCCCAGGAGTTCCTGTGGAAGGTCCGCTACGCGCTGCACATGCTCGCGGGGCGCGCCGAGGACCGCCTGTTGCTCGACCACCAGCGCTCCATCGCCACCCTGCTGGGCTTCGAGGGCGAAGATGCGAAACAGAGCATCGAAAGCTTCATGCAGCAGTACTACCGGGTGGTGATGAGCATCGCCCAGTTGAGCGACCTGATCATCCAGCACTTCGAGGAGGTGATCCTCGCCCCCGAGGACGAGGCACCGCCACAGCCGATCAATGCGCGCTTCCAACTGCACGACGGCTACATCGAGGCGATCAACGACAACGTATTCAAGCGCACGCCGTTCGCCATGCTGGAGATCTTCGTGCTGATGGCCCAGCACCCGGAAATCAAGGGCGTGCGCGCCGACACCATCCGCCTGCTGCGCGAACACCGGCACCTGATCGACGACGACTTCCGCCACGATATCCGCAACACCAGCCTGTTCATCGAGCTGTTCAAGTGCGAAATCGGCATCCACCGCAACCTGCGGCGGATGAACCGCTACGGCATTCTCGGACGCTACCTGCCGGAGTTCGGCTTCATCGTCGGGCAGATGCAGCACGACCTGTTCCACATCTATACCGTGGACGCCCACACGCTGAACCTGATCAAGCACCTGCGCAAAATGCAGTACACGCCGATCTCCGAGAAATTCCCGCTGGCCAGCAAGCTCATGGGCAAGCTGCCCAAGCCCGAGCTGATCTACCTGGCCGGTCTGTACCACGACATCGGCAAGGGCCGTCATGGCGACCACTCGGAAATCGGCGCCGTGGATGCCGAAGCCTTCTGCGTGCGCCACCAGTTGCCGCAGTGGGATACCCGGCTGATCGTCTGGCTGGTGCAGAACCACCTGGTGATGTCCACCACGGCTCAGCGCAAGGACTTGTCCGACCCGCAGGTGATTCACGATTTCGCACAGATCGTGGTCGACCAGACCCGCCTCGACTACCTCTACGTACTGACCGTCGCCGATATCTACGCCACCAACCCGACGCTATGGAACTCCTGGCGCGCCAGCCTGTTGCGCCAGCTCTACACCGAGACCAAGCGAGCCCTGCGCCGCGGCCTGGAAAACCCGGTGGACCGCGAAGAGCAGATCCGCCAGACCCAGAGCGCCGCCCTGGACATCCTGGTGCGCAACGGCACCGACCCGGACGAAGTGGAACAACTCTGGTCCCAACTGGGGGACGACTACTTCCTGCGCCACACCGCCGGCGACGTGGCCTGGCACAGCGACGCGATCCTCCAGCAGCCGGCCGATGGCGGGCCACTGGTGCTGATCAAGGAAATCACCCAGCGCGAGTTCGAGGGCGGCACCCAGATCTTCATCTACGCCCCGGACCAGCACGACTTCTTCGCGGTGACCGTGGCCGCCATGGACCAGCTCAACCTGAACATCCATGACGCGCGCATCATCACCTCCAGCAGCCAGTTCACCCTCGACACCTACATCGTCCTGGACAACGACGGCGAATCCATCGGCAACAACCCGCAGCGAGTCGAGCAGATCCGCAAGGGCCTGACCGACGCCCTGCGCAACCCCGACGACTACCCGACCATCATCCAGCGCCGGGTGCCGCGCCAGCTCAAGCATTTTGCCTTCGCCCCCGAGGTGACTATCCACAACGACGCCCAACGCCCGGTGACCGTGCTGGAACTCAGCGCCCCGGATCGCCCGGGTTTGCTGGCGCGGATCGGCAAGATCTTCCTGGAGTTCGACCTGTCGCTGCAGAACGCCAAGATCGCCACCCTGGGCGAGCGCGTGGAAGACGTGTTCTTCATCACCGATGCGCACAACCAGCCCCTGTCCGACCCCCAGCTGTGCAGCCGCTTGCAGGATGCGATCGTCGAGCAGTTGAGCGTCAGCCACGAACCGACTATCGAAATGACCCGCCTGAGCATCTGACGGGTCCGAACCACCGCTTTGAGTGAGATACCGCCTCCATGAACAACGCTCTGAACCAGTTGCAGCCCTACCCGTTCGAAAAGCTGCGCGCCTTGCTCGGCACCGTGACGCCCAACCCGGACAAGCGCGCCATCGCCCTGTCCATCGGCGAACCCAAGCACCGCTCGCCAAGCTTTGTCGCAGAAGCCCTGGCCAGCAACCTCGATCAGATGGCGGTCTACCCCACCACCCTGGGCATCCCGGCCCTGCGCGAAGCCATCGCCGGCTGGTGCGAACGGCGCTTTGGCGTGCCCGCGCTCTGGCTCGACCCGGCGCGCAATGTACTGCCGGTCAACGGCACCCGCGAAGCGCTGTTCGCCTTCACCCAGACCGTGGTCAACCGCGGCGAAGACGCCCTGGTGGTCAGCCCCAACCCCTTCTATCAGATCTACGAAGGCGCAGCCTTCCTCGCCGGGGCCAAGCCGCACTACCTGCCGTGCCTCGACGAAAACGGCTTCAACCCGGACTTCGACGCCGTGCCGGTGGAGATCTGGCAGCGCTGCCAGATCCTCTTCCTGTGCTCGCCGGGCAACCCCACCGGCGCGCTGATCCCGCTGGACACCCTGAAGAAGCTGATCGCACTGGCCGACGAGCACGACTTCGTGATCGCCGCCGACGAGTGCTACAGCGAGCTGTACTTCGACGAACAGACACCGCCCCCGGGCCTGCTCAGCGCCTGCGTCGAACTGGACCGCAAGGACTTCAAGCGCTGCGTGGTGTTCCACAGCCTGTCCAAGCGCTCCAACCTGCCGGGCCTGCGCTCGGGCTTCGTCGCCGGTGATGCCGAGATTCTCAAGGGCTTCCTGCTGTACCGCACCTACCACGGCTGCGCCATGCCGGTGCAGACCCAACTGGCCAGCGTCGCCGCCTGGAACGACGAAGTGCACGTGCGCGCCAACCGCGCCTTGTACCGGGAGAAATTCGACGCGGTGCTGGCGATCCTTGCGCCCGTGATGGATGTGCAGCGCCCGGACGGCAGCTTCTACCTGTGGCCGAACGTGGCCGGGGATGACGCAGCCTTCTGCCGCGACCTGTTCGAACAGGAGCATGTGACCGTGGTTCCGGGCTCCTACCTGTCGCGAGAAGTGGACGGCACCAACCCGGGCGCCGGCCGGGTACGCATGGCGCTGGTAGCGCCGCTGGCGGAATGCGTGGAAGCCGCGGAACGGATTCGCGATTTCGTGCTGCGTCGCGCTTGAGGCCTTTCGCCGGCAAGCCGGCTCCCACAACAGGAGCCGACTGCCGGCGAACGCCTCACTTCACCTGCCCCAGATTGGCCTCGCTCATATCCAGGTCTGCCAGTACTTCGCGTAGCACATCGTCGCCAATCTGATGCTGGCGGCTCAGCCGATACAGCTCCAGCCGTTGCGCACGCAGGGCCTTGATCCGCAGGCGCCGCTCCAGCAAGTCCATCTGGAACGCCAGGGCCTGGGCCTCGGCGGAATCGTTGTAGACCTCCAACTGATGCCGGTACTCGGCCATCAAGCGCCCCTTGAGTTCGGTAGCCAGGGCCGCCTGGGCAGCATCCGGGGTTTCACCGGTGTCAGCCACTTCTTCGGCTTCCAGGGCATGGATCGCCGCTTCGGCAGTCTTGCGCCAGGCATCCCGCACTTCCCCACGGCGCTTGTCGTCAGGGCTCTTCACAATGCCGCGCAGCAGCAGCGGCAGGGCAATGCAGGCCGCCACCAGGGACAGCAGGATCACCCCGGCAGCGATGAAGATCAGCAGGTCGCGCTCCGGAAAGGCTTCGCCGGCACCGAGAAACAACGGTACCGACATCACACCGGCCAGGGTTACCGCCCCGCGCACTCCACCCACGGTCAGCAACCAGCAGGAACGGGCGGTCGGCACCAGGGTCAATTCACCCTTGCCGCGCCAGCGCCGCAGCAGGCCGGACAGGCGCCAGATGCTCTGCACCCAGATGAAACGCAACACCAGCAGCACCAGGAAAATCGCCACCACATCCAGGCAACGGTAGAACAGGGTCGGCCACAGCGAGGTCTCGTGACTGACCACGGCCTTGATGATGTCCGGCAGCTGCAACCCTAGGAGCAGGAAGATCAGGCCGTTGAAGGCGAACTCCAGCAGTGACCAGACGCTGCGATTGAGCAGCCGGGTGCTGGTCTGGCGCGGCAGCAGGTCGAGCCAGCTCTGCATCATCCCCGCCGCCACCGCCGAGAGAATGCCCGAGGCTCCCAGGCGCTCGGCCAGCACATAGGCGGCGAACGGCAAAAGCAGCATGAACACCACGTGGGTCGCCGGGTCATCCCAGCCTCGGGCGATCATCCAGGCCCGCAGGCGCCCCACCAGCCAGCTCAGTGCCACGCCGACCGCCAGGCCGCCCACCGCCACCAGGACGAAGGTCAGGCTGGCGTTGGCCAGGGAGAACACCCCGGTCACCGCCGCTGCCAGGGCGAACTTGAAGGTCACCAGGCCCGAGGCGTCATTCATCAGCGCCTCCCCCTGGAGCATGTGCATCAGGGGCGTGGGCAAGCGGTTCTGGGAAATCGCCGATACCGCCACGGCGTCGGTGGGCGAAAGCACGGCGGCCAGGGCAAAGGCCACCGGCAACGGAATGCTCGGCAGCAGCCAATGGATGAAGTAGCCGGCACCCACCACGGTGAACAGCACCAGCCCTACTGCCAGGGTCAGGATCGGCCCGCGCAGGCGCCAGAATTCGCGCTTGGGCATGCGCCAGCCATCGGAAAACAACAGCGGCGGCAAGAACAGGAAGAGAAACAGCTCCGGGTCCAGGGCCACGTGCAACCCCAGGGTCGGCCAGGCCAGCAAGGCGCCGGCGGCAATCTGCACCAGGGGCAGCGGCAGTGGAATCACCCGTCCGACAAGACGCGAGAGGCTCACCAGCATCAGCAGGATGAGGACGGTATAGGCGGTTTGCATAAAGCGGGCTTCCCGATCTGAAACTTCAAAGCAGACACACAACGGCGGCAGGAATTCACCGCAGAAGTGCCATATTAGCCGCTTAAGCTGCGTTTACGCCGCTGCACAAAAGTCGCAACGGCGCCCGGGCGTGGAAACACAATGCGACAAAGCCCCGCAGCAGCCGACGCCGAATCGGCGCGGTCGTGGCATAATCCGTGACCTTTCATCTCCAGCATCTCCAAAGGGGGCAATTCCTTGACCGCTTCAAGCAAAACGTTGCACCTTTTCGGCATCAAAGCCTGTGACACCATGAAAAAGGCGCGCACCTGGCTCGATGAACACGCTGTCAGCTATGACTTCCATGATTACAAAACCTCCGGCATTGACCGTGAGCACCTGAATCAGTGGTGCGACGAGCACGGCTGGCAGGTGGTGTTGAACCGCGCGGGCACGACCTTTCGCAAACTCGATGACGAAAGCAAAGCCGATCTCGACCAGGCGAAAGCCGTTGAACTGATGCTCGCGCAACCTTCGATGATCAAGCGCCCGGTGCTCGACCTCGGAGACAAGACCCTGATTGGCTTCAAGCCAGACCTTTACGCAGCGGCGCTCAAGTAAGCCTGCTCACTCTATTTCGCAAGAGGTAACTGCATGTCCACTACTCTGTTCAGCCTGGCATTCGGTGTCGGCACCCAAAATCGTCAAGGCGCCTGGCTGGAAGTGTTCTACGCATCGCCACTGCTCAACCCTGCCGCCGAAATCGTTGCCGCTGTCGCACCGATCCTCGGTTACAGCGAAGGCAACCAGGCCATCACCTTCACCACCGCCCAGGCCGCGCAAATGGCCGACGCGCTGAAGAGCATCGACGCCACCCAGGCGGCCCTGCTGACCCGCCTGGCCGAAAGCCACAAGCCGCTGGTAGCGACCCTGCTGGCCGAAGATGCCCAGCTGACCTCCACTCCAGAGGCCTACCTCAAGCTGCACCTGCTGTCCCACCGCCTGGTCAAGCCGCACGGCCTGAGCCTAGCCGGCGTGTTCCCGCTGCTGCCGAACGTGGCCTGGACCAGCCAGGGTGCCATCGACCTCGGCGAGCTGGCCGAGCGTCAACTGGAAGCCCGCCTGCGCGGCGAGCTGCTGGAAGTGTTCTCGGTGGACAAGTTCCCGAAAATGACCGACTACGTGGTGCCGAGCGGCGTGCGTATCGCGGACAGCGCGCGGATTCGCCTGGGCGCCTACATCGGCGAAGGCACCACCGTGATGCACGAAGGCTTCGTCAACTTCAACGCCGGCACCGAAGGCCCGGGCATGATCGAAGGCCGGGTTTCCGCGGGCGTGTTCGTCGGCAAGGGATCGGACCTGGGCGGCGGTTGCTCCACCATGGGCACCCTGTCGGGTGGCGGCAACATCGTGATCAAGGTCGGCGAAGGCTGCCTGATCGGCGCCAACGCCGGTATCGGCATCCCGCTGGGCGACCGCAATACCGTGGAGTCGGGCCTGTACGTGACCGCCGGCACCAAGGTGGCGCTGCTGGACGAGAACAACCAGCTGGTCAAAGTGCTCAAGGCCCGGGAACTGGCCGGCCAGCCGGACCTGCTGTTCCGTCGCAACTCGGAAACCGGCGCAGTGGAGTGCAAGACCCACAAGTCGGCCATCGAGCTGAACGAAGCGCTGCACGCTCACAACTAAGCAGCGATTCGGTTTCACTGGAACCGGCCAGGCGCTTATCATCGGCGCCCGGCCTGTTCAAACGAGTTCTGCCACCATGCTTGTAGCCTCCCCCTGGCGCGCCGACTTCCCGGCCATCGCCGCCCTGCATCGCCAGGACCAGACGTACCTGGACAACGCCGCCACCACGCAAAAACCCCAAGCCCTGCTGAACGCGCTGGCGCACTACTACGCCAATGGCGCGGCCAATGTGCATCGTGCGCAACACCTGCCCGGCGCCCACGCCACCCAAGCGTTCGAAGACAGCCGCAGCAAGGTCGGCCAATGGCTGAATGCCGGTGACAGTGGGCAAATCGTCTTCACCCACGGCGCGACCTCCGCGCTGAATCTTCTGGCCTACAGCCTGGAGCACCAATTTTCCCCGGGCGATGAAATCGTCATCAGCGCCCTGGAGCACCACGCCAACCTGCTGCCCTGGCAGCAACTGGCCCAACGTCGCGGTCTCAAGCTGATGGTCCTGCCCCTGGACCCGGACGGCCTGATCGACGTCGACGCGGCAAGCCGCTTGATCGGCCCGCGCACCCGTTTGCTGGCGGTGAGCCAGCTGTCCAACGTGCTTGGCGCCTGGCAACCCTTGACCCCACTGCTGGCCATGGCCAGGGCCCAGGGCGCACTGACGGTGATCGACGGCGCCCAGGGCGTGGTCCATGGCCGCCACGATGTGCAGGCCCTGGGCTGCGACTTCTATGTGTTCTCCAGCCACAAGCTGTACGGCCCGGATGGGGTCGGCGTGCTGTTTGGCCGTCATGCAGCACTCAAGGGCCTGCGCCACTGGCAGTTCGGTGGTGAAATGGTCCAGGACGCCGATTACCAGCACGCCAGCTTCCGCCCCGCCCCCCTGGGGTTCGAGGCCGGTACGCCGCCGATTGCCGGGGTCATCGGCCTGGGTGCCACCCTGGATTATCTCGCCGGCCTGGATCAGCAAGCACTGGCCGACCATGAAGCAGCGCTGCACGCCTACCTGCTGCACGGCTTGCAGGCGCGCAATGGCATCCGCTTGCTGGGCTCGCCGCAAGTGGCCCTGGTCAGTTTTGTCGTGGATGGGGTGCACAACGCCGACCTGGCGCACCTGCTGACCGAACAAGGCATTGCCGTACGCGCCGGGCATCACTGCGCCATGCCGCTGATGAAGAGCCTGGGGTTGGCCGGAGCGATTCGCGTGTCATTGGCGCTGTACAACGATTCCGAGGACCTGGAGCGTTTCTTCGAAGCCCTGGATCAGGCCCTGGAACTGCTGCGATGAGCCTGCCGGCGGATGCCGTCGCCGCCCTGGAGATTTTCCAGGGGGCTGCCGGCTGGGAACAGCGGGCGCGCCTGCTGATGCAATGGGGCGAGCGCCTGCCGCCCCTGAGCGAGGCCGACCGGGTCGAGGCCAACCGGGTGCACGGCTGTGAAAGCCAGGTCTGGCTGGTGGCGGCCCTGGAAAACGGTCATTGGCAGTTTGCCGCGGCCAGTGACGCGCGGCTGATTCGCGGGCTGGTGGCCCTGCTCCTGGCGCGGGTCAATGGCCTGACGGCAGAGCAGTTGCGGGAAGTGGACCTGGCCGACTGGTTCAACCAGTTGGGCCTGTCGCGCCAACTCTCGCCTTCACGCAGCAATGGCCTGAACGCCGTCTTGCAACGCATGAGCGAACTGGCCAGCGCCCCCTAACTCCGTAGGAGCCAGCTTGCTGGCGAACAGGCTCATAAGCCTTACACCCTCCTCGCGGCCCTCTTCGCTGGCAAGCCAGCTCCTACGGGGCGGCGGGTTTGCTGCGTTCCGACGGGCGGCGCACGCCGGCGACAATCTTGTCCACCGCCTTGGTCGCCGCCACCATGCCGAAGGTCGCGGTCACCATCATCACCGCGCCAAAGCCGCCGGCACAGTCGAGCTTGACGCCATCGCCGACAAAACTCTTCTGCAGGCAGATGCTGCCGTCCGGCTTCGGATAACGCAGCTGTTCAGTGGAAAACACGCAAGGCACGCTGTAGTGCCGGGTTACGGTGCGCGAGAAACCGTAGTCGCGGCGCAGGGTGGAACGCACCTTGGAGGCCAACGGGTCATTGAAGGTACGGTTCAGGTCGCAGACCTGGATCAGCGTCGGGTCGATCTGCCCCCCCGCGCCGCCGGTGGTAATGATCTGGATCTTGCGTCGCTTGCACCAGGCAATCAGCGCCGCCTTGGCATTGACGCTGTCGATGCAGTCGATCACGCAATCGATGTCTGGGGTGATGTACTCGGCCATGGTCTCGCGGGTGACGAAGTCCGGCACCGCGTGCACCTTGCAGTCCGGATTGATGCCGCGCAGGCGTTCGGCCATGACCTCGACCTTGGGCTTGCCCACAGTGCTGTCCAGCGCGTGCAACTGGCGGTTGCTGTTGCTGACGCAGACGTCATCGAGGTCGAACAGCGAGATCTCGCCCACCCCGCAACGGGCGATGGCTTCCGCCGCCCAGGAACCGACCCCGCCGACGCCGACGATCGCCACATGGGCCGCCCGCAGCCGCTCCAGGCCTTCAATGCCATACAAACGGGCGACGCCGGCAAACCGTGGATCTTCTGTACTCATGACCATCACCTAAAAAACCGGCGCGCATTATAGGGCCTCAACGCGACAAGTTTTAACCTTGAAGCTACAAGTAAAGAACTTAAACCCGAATACAGTGCCCAAGGTCTGGCTTTCCTCTGTGCGCTGTACGCTCAGTTGAGGGCCGGTGTAGGATGCCCGCCGTTTGGCGCCTGCCAACCCTTCCCTCGTTCCACACCTTTTGGAACCCGAAATAGCTATGTCATCGCGTAAATTTGGACTCAACCTGGTGATAGTGCTGGCCATTGCCGCGCTGTTCACCGGTTTCTGGGCGCTGATCAATCGCCCGGTCTCGGCCCCCGACTGGCCGGAACAGATCTCCGGTTTTTCCTACTCGCCTTTCCAGCAGGGCCAGTTCCCGCAGAAGGACCAGTACCCGTCCGACGATGAAATGCGTCGCGACCTGGAGATCATGAGCAAGCTGACCGACAACATCCGTACCTATTCGGTGGACGGCAGCCTGGAAGACATCCCGAGGCTCGCGGAAGAGTTCGGCCTGCGCGTGACCCTGGGGATCTGGATCAGCCCGGACCTGGAGCGCAACGAGCGGGAAATCATGCGTGCCATCGAACTGGCCAATACCTCCCGCAGCGTCGTGCGGGTGGTGGTGGGTAACGAGGCGATCTTCCGCAAGGAAATCACCGCCGACCAACTGTCGGTGATTCTCGACCGGGTGCGTGCCGCGGTAAAAGTTCCGGTCACCACCTCGGAGCAATGGCACGTCTGGGAGGAAAACCCGGGGCTGGCCAAGCACGTCGACCTGATCGCCGCGCACATCCTGCCCTACTGGGAGTTCATCCCGGTGGACAAGGCCGAGCAGTTCGTCCTCGACCGCGCCCGGGACCTGAAGAAGATGTTCCCAAAAAAACCGCTGCTGCTGTCCGAGGTCGGCTGGCCGAGCAACGGCCGCATGCGTGGTGGCGCCGACGCCAGCCCGGCGGACCAGGCGATCTACCTGCGTACCCTGGTCAACAAGCTCAACCGCCAGGGCTACAACTACTTTGTCATCGAAGCCTTCGACCAGCCGTGGAAGGCCAGCGACGAAGGTTCGGTGGGCGCCTACTGGGGCGTGTTCAACGCCGCGCGCCAGCAGAAATTCAACTTCGAAGGCCCGGTGGTCGCGATCCCGCAATGGCGGGTGCTGGCCATCGGCTCGGTGGTGCTGGCGCTGCTGTCGCTGACCCTGCTGATGATCGACGGCTCGGCCCTGCGCCAGCGCGGCCGGACCTTCCTGACCTTTATCGCGTTCCTCTGCGGTTCGGTGCTGGTGTGGATCGGCTACGACTACAGCCAGCAATACAGCACCTGGTTCAGCCTGACGGTGGGCTTCCTCCTGGCCCTCGGCGCGCTGGGGGTGTTCATCGTGCTGCTGACCGAGGCCCATGAACTGGCCGAAGCGGTGTGGATCCACAAGCGCCGGCGCGAATTCCTGCCGGTGGAGGGGGACTCCAGCTACCGGCCGAAAGTCTCGATCCACGTGCCCTGCTACAACGAGCCGCCGGAGATGGTCAAACAGACCCTCAATGCCCTGGCCAACCTCGATTACCCGGACTTCGAAGTCCTGATCATCGACAACAACACCAAGGACCCGGCGGTCTGGGAACCGGTGCAGGCCTATTGCGAGACCCTCGGCCCGCGCTTCAAGTTCTTCCACGTCGCGCCCCTGGCCGGCTTCAAGGGCGGTGCGCTGAACTATCTGTTGCCGCACACCGCCAAGGACGCCGAAGTGATCGCGGTGATCGATTCCGACTACTGCGTCGACCGCAACTGGCTCAAGCACATGGTGCCGCACTTCGCCGATCCGAAGATCGCCATCGTGCAGTCGCCCCAGGACTATCGCGACCAGAACGAAAGCACCTTCAAGAAGCTCTGCTACGCGGAATACAAAGGCTTCTTCCATATCGGCATGGTCACCCGCAACGACCGTGACGCGATCATCCAGCACGGCACCATGACCATGACCCGGCGCACAGTGCTCGAAGAGCTGGGCTGGGCCGACTGGTGCATCTGCGAAGACGCCGAGCTGGGCCTGCGGGTGTTCGAGAAAGGCCTGTCGGCGGCGTACCACCACGAAAGCTACGGCAAGGGCCTGATGCCCGACACCTTCATCGACTTCAAGAAGCAGCGTTTCCGCTGGGCCTATGGCGCGATCCAGATCATCAAGCGCCACACCGCCAGCCTGCTGCGCGGCAAGAACACCGAGCTGACCCGTGGCCAGCGCTACCACTTCCTCGCGGGCTGGCTGCCGTGGGTAGCGGACGGCATGAACATCTTCTTCACCGTCGGCGCCCTGCTGTGGTCGGCGGCGATGATCATCGTGCCGCAACGGGTCGACCCGCCGCTGCTGATCTTCGCCATCCCGCCGCTGGCGCTGTTCGTGTTCAAGGTGGGCAAGATCATCTTCCTCTACCGCCGTGCGGTGGGGGTCAACCTCAAGGACGCCTTCTGCGCGGCCCTGGCGGGCCTGGCCTTGTCCCACACCATCGCCAAGGCGGTGCTGTACGGCTTCTTCACCAGCAGCATCCCGTTCTTCCGCACCCCGAAGAACGCCGACAACCACGGCTTCTGGGTGGCGATCTCGGAAGCCCGGGAAGAGCTGTTCATCATGCTGCTGTTGTGGGGCGCGGCGCTGGGGATCTTCCTGGTGCAGGGCCTGCCGAGCAACGACATGCGCTTCTGGGTGACCATGCTCCTGGTGCAGTCTTTGCCTTACGTGGCAGCGCTGGTCATGGCCTTCCTTTCGTCGCTGCCAAAACCGGCGGAAGAAAGCCAGCCGGCTCCCGCAACCTAAATCGATCCAAAGCACTAAACGGCGGCCTCTGGCCGCCGTTTTGCTTTAAGATATCCGCCATTTTGCGCGCCTCGCCCAACCCTGTAGGAGCTGGCTTGCCAGCGAACCAAGCAACGCGGTGTATCGATTAAACCGCCCTCGCCGCCCCGCCGGCTCCTGCACAATGCCTTGCACCGGAGTTACCCATGACGGCCCATGCCGAGCTTTCGCCGACCCTGCAACTTGCCTGTGATCTGATCCGTCGCCCCTCGGTGACGCCGATCGACGCCGACTGCCAGAAGCTGATGATGCAGCGCCTGGGGGATGCCGGCTTCAAGCTGGAACCGATGCGCATCGAGGACGTGGACAACTTCTGGGCCAGCCATGGCCAGCATGAAGGCCCGGTGCTGTGTTTTGCCGGCCACACCGACGTGGTGCCTACCGGCCCGGTCCAGGCCTGGCAGAACGACCCGTTCGACGCTCTGATCGACGAGCACGGCATGCTCTGCGGCCGTGGCGCAGCGGACATGAAGGGCAGCCTGGCGGCCATGCTGGTAGCCGCTGAGCGTTTCGTCGCCGACTACCCGGACCACAAGGGCTCGGTAGCCTTCCTCATCACCAGCGACGAAGAAGGCCCCGCGCACCATGGCACCAAGGCCGTGGTGGAGCGCCTGGCGGCACGCAAGGAGCGCCTGGACTGGTGCATCGTCGGTGAGCCTTCGAGCACCAGCCTGGTGGGCGACGTGGTCAAGAACGGCCGCCGCGGCTCCCTCGGCGCCAAGCTCACCGTGCGCGGGGTACAGGGCCACGTGGCCTACCCGCACCTGGCGAAGAACCCGATCCACCTGGCGGCCGCAGCCCTGGCGGAG
This sequence comes from Pseudomonas protegens CHA0, assembly GCF_000397205.1. Taxonomy (NCBI): domain Bacteria; kingdom Pseudomonadati; phylum Pseudomonadota; class Gammaproteobacteria; order Pseudomonadales; family Pseudomonadaceae; genus Pseudomonas; species Pseudomonas protegens. The sequence continues at coordinate 1,338,778 of NC_021237.1, read as the reverse complement.
CTGGCGGCGGAGCACTGGGATGACGGCAACGCCTTCTTCCCACCCACCAGTTTCCAGATCTCCAACCTCAATTCCGGCACCGGCGCCACCAACGTGATTCCCGGTGAACTGACCGCGCTGTTCAACTTCCGCTTCTCCACCGAATCCACGGTGGAAGGCCTGCAGCAGCGGGTCGCGGCCATCCTCGACAAGCACGGCCTGGACTGGCATGTGGAGTGGGCCCTGTCCGGGCTGCCGTTCCTCACCGAACCCGGCGCCCTGCTGGACGCGGTATCGGCCAGCATCAAGCAGGTCACCGGGCGCGACACCAAGGCCTCCACCAGTGGCGGCACCTCCGACGGGCGCTTCATCGCCACCCTGGGCACCCAGGTGGTGGAACTGGGCCCGGTCAACGCCACCATCCATCAGGTCAACGAGCGGGTACTGGCCAGCGACCTCGATGTGCTGACCGAAATCTACTACCAGACCCTGATCAAGTTGCTCGCCTGATGCTTGCCTGTCCTCTCTGCAGTGCCCCGCTGAACGTCGTGGACAACGGCGTGGTCTGCCCGGCCGGGCATCGTTTCGACCGGGCACGCCAGGGCTACCTGAACCTGCTGCCGGTGCAGCACAAGAACAGCCGTGACCCGGGCGACAACCAGGCCATGGTCGAGGCCCGCCGCGACTTTCTCAACGCCGGGCACTACGCCCCGGTGGCCCGGCGCCTGGCGGAGCTGGCGGCAGAACGCGCGCCCCAGCGCTGGGTCGACATCGGCTGTGGCGAGGGTTACTACACCGCGCAACTGGCCCAGGCCCTGCCCGCTGCCGATGGCTACGCCCTGGATATTTCCCGGGAGGCGGTGAAGCGCGCCTGCCGTCGTGCCCCGCAACTGACCTGGATGGTCGCCAGCATGGCGCGCATCCCCCTGGCGGACGCCAGCTGCCAGTTCCTGGCCAGCGTCTTCAGCCCCCTCGACTGGCTGGAGGCCAAGCGCCTGCTCAGCCCCGGCGGCGGCCTGATGAAGGTAGGTCCCACCAGCGGCCACCTGATGGAACTGCGCGAACGCCTGTACGACGAAGTACGCGAATACACCGACGACAAGCACCTGGCCCTGGTGCCCGAAGGCATGGCCCTGGCCCACAGCGAAACCCTGGAGTTCAAGCTGCACCTGGAACGCCCGCAAGACCGCGCCAACCTGCTGGCCATGACGCCCCACGGCTGGCGCGCCAGCGCCGAGCGCCGCGCCGCGGTGATCGAGCAGGCCGAGCCTTTCGAGGTCAGCGTATCGATGCGCTACGATTACTTCGTGCTGCAATAACCCACTAAAACCCAAGGCCCCGAGCCTGTGCTCGCGGCCGAAGAAATCCGCGAATGGATTTTTCAGACCGGCAATGAGGACATCCATGCGCCAGCCCGATATCGAGATTTACCTGAAAGACGCCGACGTCGACTACAAGGCCATCGCCGCCTGGCTGGGCGCCGTGCTTGGCCCGTGCAGCGACTGGGTACAAAAAGGCCAGACCTACAAATGCACCGCAGGCCAGGTGCCCGTGACCTGGCTGCCCAAGGCCGTGGGCAAGTGGAACAGCCTGTACCTGGAAAGCGACCAGACCCCGTGGGATGACGACATCGCCTGCGCCCGCGCCGCCTTTGCCGCGTTGAATGTGGAGGTGCGCTGCGCACCGGGCAGCTGGGTCGAGGAAGAGGGTGAAGAGTCCGCCGATCGCTGGATTCGCATCAGCGCCGACGGTGAAGAAGAGATTACCTGGCGCACTGCCTGAACAGTGCATACCCGTAGGAGCCGGCTTGCCGGCGAAGAGGCCTTCAAGACTTGCGTTCGATAGACGGGCGCCTTCGCTGGCAAGCCAGCTCCTACAGGGTGGGTTACAGGCCGACGACGTCTTCGGCTTGCAGACCTTTCTGGCCTTCGACCACAGCGTATTCCACCTGCTGGCCTTCGGTCAGGGAGCGGTGGCCTTCGCCACGGATCGCCCGGTAGTGGACAAATACGTCCGCCCCGCCTTCACGCTGGATAAAACCGTAGCCCTTGGCGTCGTTGAACCACTTCACGTTGCCTGTCTCACGAGTAGTCATGAATCCATACCTCATTTTTTTATTATTGGATTGGCGCACTGCAACCAAACCCTGAGAACTTTCCCCCAGCCTGCCTCTCTATGAGTGAAAGCGATACGACCGCGGGAGAGTCGGCCGAGTATATGACAGGCGTAAAAACTCTCAACTCAATCTTGTTTCGGCGCTTTTTTGCCGATTTTCGGCGAATCCGGCACACTACCGGCCCCGAGCAGTTGCTCGGTTTTCTACTCACTCACGCAGAAGCCGTATGACCCGCTCCCCGATCCGCCGTCTTGTGTTTGGCACCTTGCGCCGACTGCTGTACCTCTGGGTCCGCTCGGAAACCATCAACCAGTCGTCCTTCACCCTCGACCTCGACCGCAGCCGACCGGTGTTCTACGTCCTGCAAAACCCGTCCCTGACCGATCTCGCCGTGGTCGATACCGAATGCACCAAGGCTGGGCTGCCACGTCCGGTACTGCCGGTGTCGGTGGGCAACCTGCTGGAACCGGCGGCCTTCTTCTACCTGACCCCGGAGCCCGACTGGCTTGGTCGCCAGGACAAGCGCGGGGCGCCACCGACCCTGACCCGGCTGGTCAGCGCCCTGACCCAGAATGCCGCCGAAGATGCACAGATCATTCCGGTCAGCGTGTTCTGGGGCCAGTCGCCGGACAGCGAATCGAGCCCGTGGAAGCTGCTGTTCGCCGACAGCTGGGCGGTCACCGGGCGCCTGCGCCGGCTGCTGAGCATCATGATCCTGGGACGCAAGACCCGGGTGCAGTTCTCCGCACCGATCAACCTGCGCGAGCTGATCGAGCACAACAAGGGCCACGAGCGCACCGTGCGCATGGCCCAGCGCATCCTGCGGGTGCACTTTCGCAACCTCAAGGCTGCGGTCATCGGCCCGGACATTTCCCACCGGCGCAACCTGGTCAAGGGCCTGCTGAACCAGCCCCTGGTGAAACAGGCGATCCTCGACGAGGCCGAGCGCGAAAAGATTTCCCCGGAAAAAGCCAAGGCCCAGGCCCTGCGCTACGGCAACGAGATCGCCTCGGACTACACCTACACCGCGATCCGCTTCCTGGAAGTGGTGCTGAGCTGGTTCTGGAACAAGATCTACGACGGGATCAAGGTCAACCACCTCGAAGGCGTGCAGAAGATCGCCCAGGGCCACGAAGTGATCTACGTGCCCTGCCACCGCAGCCATATCGACTACCTGCTGCTGTCCTACCTGCTGTTTCGCAACGGCCTGACCCCGCCGCACATCGCCGCCGGGATCAACCTCAACATGCCGGTGATCGGCGGCCTGCTGCGTCGCGGCGGGGCCTTCTTCATGCGCCGCACCTTCAAGGGCAACCCGCTCTACACCTCGGTGTTCAACGAATACCTGCACACCTTGTTCACCAAGGGTTTCCCGGTGGAGTACTTCGTCGAGGGCGGCCGTTCGCGCACCGGGCGCATGCTGCAACCCAAGACCGGGATGCTGGCAATCACCCTGCGCAGCTTCCTGCGCTCCTCGCGCATGCCCATCGTCTTCGTACCGGTGTACATCGGCTATGAAAGGGTGCTGGAAGGCCGGACCTACCTGGGCGAGCTGCGCGGCGCGAGTAAGAAGAAAGAGTCGATTTTCGACATCTTCAAGGTCATCGGCGCCCTCAAGCAGCGCTTCGGCCAGGTGGCGGTGAACTTCGGCGAACCGATCAAGCTGGCGGAATTCCTCGACCAGGAACAGCCGGACTGGCGGACCCAGGAGCTGGGCCCGCAGTACCGCCCGGCCTGGCTCAATGAAACCACCAACCGTCTCGGCGAGCGGGTGGCCCAGCACCTCAACGAAGCCGCGGCGATCAACCCGGTGAACCTGGTGGCCCTGGCCCTGCTTTCCACCACCCGCCTGGCCCTGGACGACCGCGCCATGGCGCGGGTCCTGGACCTGTACCTGGCACTACTGCGTCGCGTGCCCTACTCGCCCCACACCACCTTGCCCGAAGGCGACGGCCGGGCTCTGATCCAGCACGTCAAGGACATGGACCTGCTGGCCGAACAGAGCGACGCCCTGGGCAAGATCCTCTACCTGGACGAGCAGAACGCCGTCCTGATGACCTACTACCGCAACAACGTGCTGCACATCTTCGCCCTGCCGGCGTTGCTGGCGAGCTTCTTCCAGAGCTCGTCGCGCATGAGCCGCGAACAGATCCTGCGTTATACCCGCGCGCTTTATCCCTACCTGCAATCGGAGCTGTTCATCCGCTGGCCGCTGGATGAGCTGGACGCGGTGGTGGACCAGTGGCTGGAGGCCTTTGTCGAACAGGGCCTGCTGCGCTTCGAGAAGGACCTGTACCAGCGTCCGGCCCCGAGCTCGCGGCATTTCGTCCTGCTGACCCTGCTGTCCAAGAGCATTGCCCAGACCCTGCAACGCTTCTACATGGCTATTTCCCTGTTGCTCAACAGCGGCCAGAACAGCATCAGCGCCGAGGAGCTGGAAGACCTGTGCACGGTCATGGCCCAGCGCCTGTCGATCCTGCATGGCCTCAATGCCCCGGAGTTCTTCGACAAGAGCCTGTTCCGCCACTTTATCCAGACCCTGCTGGACCAGGGTGTGCTGCGCCGCGACGAAGCCGGCAAGCTGAGCTACCACGAAGCGCTGGGGGAGCTGGCCGAAGGTGCCGCCAAGCGCGTGCTGCCGGCAGAAATTCGCCTGTCGATCCGCCAGGTCGCCCTGCACCGCAGCGAAGACGCCGCCGACCAGCTCGCGGCACCTGCGCAAAACGACTAGATTCTTACGGGCGCCGGAGCAGCTGCGGCGCCCTCGATACGGAGATCCGCGATGAAAAAGCTCAGCCTGCTGGCCGCCACCGCGCTGCTCGGCGCTTGCCAGTCCATGAATCCCGCTGCCAAGGCCAGCCTCGACGGCGAAGTCTTCTACTTGCAGCGCATCGCCCTGCCTCCGACCGCCACCCTGAGCGTGAGCCTGCAGGACGTGTCACTGGCCGACGCCCCTGCCGTGGTCCTGGCCGAGCAGAGTGGTCCGGTCAAGGGCCAGGTGCCGCTGCCCTTTCACCTCAGCTACGACCCGGCCCAGGTCAAGCCCGGCCACCGCTATTCGGTCAGCGCGCGGATTGAAGTGGCTGGCCAGCTGGTCTTCATCACCACCGAAAACAACACCGTTAAACTCGACGGCAGCGACCCGCAGCCCTTGAAGCTGCGGGTCGACGCTGTTCGTTAATTCTTATTGCACAAGGAAGCCGCCATGCTCCGTACTTCGCTTCGTTTCACCAGCCTGTGCGCTGGTCTGTTGATCTCCGCCAGCGCCCTGGCCCTGTCCCTGAGCGACCTGTCCCAGGGTGACGCCAGCGGTGGCCTGAAAGATGCCCTGACCCAGGGTGCGCAGATCGCCGTCAAACAGCTGGGCACCCCAGGTGGTTTCAGCAACAACCCCGAGGTGCGCATCGAGCTGCCAGGCAACCTGGGCAAGGTCGCGAAAAAAATGAAACAGTTCGGCATGGGCGACCAGGTCGATCAGCTTGAAACCAGCATGAACAAGGCTGCCGAGGCCGCTGTCCCGCAAGCTCAGGCCCTGTTGGTGGATGCCGTGAAGAAGATGACCGTGGCTGACGCCAAGGGCATTCTTGCCGGCGGCAAGGACTCCGCCACCCAATACCTGGACAAGAGCAGCCGCGAGCAGATCCGCGCCAAGTTCCTGCCGATCGTCAAGCAGGCCACTGACCAGGTCGGCCTGGCCAAGCAGTACAACTCCTTCGCCGGCCAGGCTGCGACGCTCGGCGTGCTGGATGCCAAGAGCGCCAACATCGAGAGTTACGTGACCGAACAAGCCCTCAATGGCCTGTTCGAAATGATCGGCAAGCAGGAAGAAACCATTCGCCAGAACCCGGCGGCAGCCGCCACCAGCCTGGCCAAGAAAGTCTTCGGCACCCTGTAAGCCTCCCCGCTACCTGTAGGAGCCAGCTTGCTGGCGAAGACGTCGCCAGGACAAGCGCCTGCCCCAAGGGCCTCTTCGCCGGCAAGCCGGCTCCTACAGGATGTATTCCCGCATACCGGTTCCTAGGTTTTCTTGACCCTGAACCAGGCCGCATACAGCGCCGGCAGGAACAACAGGGTCAGCGCCGTCGCCACGATCAGCCCACCCATGATGGCCACTGCCATCGGCCCGAAGAACACACTGCGCGACAGCGGGATCATCGCCAGCACCGCCGCCAGGGCGGTCAGCACGATGGGCCGGAAACGCCGCACCGTGGCTTCGATGATCGCATCCCAGGGCTTGTGCCCCGCCTTGATGTCCTGCTCGATCTGGTCCACCAGGATCACCGAGTTGCGCATGATCATCCCCGACAGGGCAATGGTGCCGAGCATGGCCACGAAGCCGAAGGGCTGGCGGAACACCAGCAGGAACAAGGTGACCCCGATCAATCCCAGGGGCGCCGTGAGGAACACCATGGCCGTGCGCGAGAAACTGCGCAGCTGGATCATCAGCAAGGTCAGCACCACCACGATGAACAGCGGCACGCCGGCCTTCACCGAGTTCTGGCCCCGGGTCGAGTCCTCGACCGTGCCACCCACTTCCAGCAGGTAACCATCGGGCAGCTCCGCGCGAACCGGCTCCAGGGTCGGCAGGATCTGCTGCACCAGGGTCGCCGGCTGCTCCTTGCCGTAGATGTCGGCGCGCACGGTGACGTTGGGCAGGCGGTTGCGGTGCCAGATCACCCCTTCTTCGAAGCCGTACTCCAGGGTTGCCACCTGGGACAGGGACACGCTCTGGCCATTCTCGGTAGGCACCGCCAGGCTCGGCAGCAACGACAGCTCGGTGCGTTCCTCGCGGGTGCCCCGCAGCAGGATCTCGATCAGCTCGTTGTCTTCCCGGTACTGGCTGACGGTGGAACCGATCAGCGAACTCTGGAGGAATTTCGACAGGTTGGCGGTGCTCACTCCCAAGGCCCGGGCCCGGTCCTGGTCGATGTTCAGGTAGACCACCTTGCTGGGCTCTTCCCAATCCAGGTGCACGTTGACCACATGGGGGTTCTCTCGCACCTTGGCCGCTACCTTGCGCGCCAGGGCGCGGACTTCCTCGATGTGCTCGCCGGTGACCCGGAACTGCACCGGGTAGCCCACGGGCGGCCCGTTCTCCAGGCGCGTGACCCGCGAGCGCAGCACCGGGAACTGCTCGTTGAGGGTTTCGATCAACCAGCCGCGCAGCTCTTCACGCTCCTCGATGCTCTTGGCCAGCACCACGAACTGGGCAAAGCTGGTGGCCGGCAGTTGCTGGTCCAGCGGCAGGTAGAACCGCGGCGAACCGGTGCCCACGTAGGCCACGTAGTTGTCGATGCCCGCATGCTCCTTGAGCAGGGCTTCCAGGCGCTTGACCTCATCGGCGGTGTTGCTCAGGGACGCGCCTTCCGCCAGCTTCAGGTCGACCATCAGTTCCAGGCGACCCGAGGCCGGGAAGAACTGCTGGGGAACGAAACGGAACAGCATCACCGAGCCTACGAACAGCAGGATGGTCAGGACGATCACCGTCTTGCGCCGCTCCACGCACCAGCCCACTACCCGCCGGACCCGCTGGTAGAAGGGTGTACCGTGGGGATTGGATTCGGCGCCGTGCTTGGCGGCGTGGATCTTCGCCAGGTCCGGCAGCAGTTTTTCCCCCAGGTACGGCACGAACACCACGGCTGCAATCCACGAGGCCACCAGGGCAATGGTCACCACCTGGAAGATCGAACGGGTGTATTCGCCCGTGCCGGACTGGGCCGTGGCGATCGGCAGGAAGCCCGCCGCAGTGATCAGGGTGCCGGTGAGCATGGGGAAGGCGGTACTGGTCCAGGCGAAGCTGGCGGCCTTGATCCGGTCGAAGCCCTGCTCCATCTTGATCGCCATCATCTCTACCGCAATGATCGCGTCGTCCACCAGCAAGCCCAGGGCCAGCACCAGCGCCCCCAGGGAAATCTTGTGCAGGCCGATCCCCAGGTAGTACATGGTGGCGAAGGTCATCGCCAGCACCAGGGGAATCGCCAGGGCCACCACCATCCCGGTCCGCACTCCCAGGGAGAAGAAACTCACCAGCAGCACGATGATCAGGGCCTCGGCCAGCACCCGGACGAACTCGCCCACCCCAGTCTTCACCGCCGCCGGCTGGTCGGACACCTTGCGCAGTTCCATCCCCGCCGGCAGGCTTTTCTGCAGGCGCGAGAACTCGCCTTCCAGGGCCTTGCCCAGCACCAGGATGTCACCCCCCTCCTTCATCGCCACAGCCAGGCCGATGGCGTCTTCACCCATGAAGCGCATGCGCGGCGCGGGCGGATCGTTGAAACCACGACGCACGTCCGCCACATCACCGATGCGGAAGGTACGACCGGCGACGCGGATCGGGAAATTGCGGATCTGCTCCACGGTCTGGAAATTGCCCGACACCCGCAGTTGCACCCGCTCGCTCGGGGTCTCGAAGAACCCGGCGGTGGACACTGCGTTCTGTTCTTCCAGGGCCTGTTGCACCGCCGCCAGGGGCAGGCCCAGGGTCGCCAGCTTGACGTTGGACAGCTCGATCCAGATTTTCTCGTCCTGCAGGCCCAGCAGGTCGACCTTGCCCACGTCCTTGACCCGTTGCAGCTGGATCTGGATGCGGTCGGCGTAGTCCTTGAGTACCGCGTAGTCGAAGCCCTGCCCGGTCAACGCATAGATATTGCCGAAGGTGGTGCCGAACTCATCGTTGAAGAACGGCCCCTGGATACCGGGCGGCAGGGTCTGCCGGATATCGCTGATCTTCTTGCGTACCTGGTACCACAGCTCGGGAACCTCGTTGGAGTGCATCGAGTCCCGGGCGATGAAGGTCACCTGGGACTCCCCCGGCCGCGAGAAGGACACGATGCGGTCGTACTCGCCCGTCTCCATCAGCTTCTTTTCAATGCGCTCGGTGACCTGGCGCGAGACTTCCTGGGCCGTGGCCCCGGGCCAGTTGGTGCGGATCACCATGGCCTTGAAGGTGAAAGGCGGATCCTCGCTCTGCCCCAGCTTGGTGTAGGACAGCGCACCGACAATGGCCAGCAGCAGCATCAGGAACAGAACGATCTGGCGATTGCGCAACGCCCAGGCGGAAAGGTTGAAACCCATCGGGGATTACTCCTTGGCCGCCAGATTGACCACGCGGTTGGAGCGATCCACCGGGCGCACCTGCAAGCCCTCATGGAGCACATGCACCCCCGCGGCCACCACCCAATCGCTGGCGCTCAGCCCTTCCAGCACCGGCACGCTCTTCTCGCCGAAGGCGCCGACCCGCACCGGGGTCTTGTGCAGGGTATTGTTGGCATCCACCCGCCAGACATAAGTCGCCCCGCCTTCCGCGGACAACGCCGACAGCGGCACCGACAGCGGCACCGCATCGCCGCTCTGGATGAACACCCGAGCACTCTGGCCCAGCTCGGCGGGAACCTTGCCGGCAGTGAAGGCAATACGCGCGGCGAAGGTCCGGGACTTGGGATCGGCAGCAGGCGACAGCTCGCGGATGCGCCCGTCGAAACGCTGGCCCGGCTGGGTCCAGAGCTCCACCGATACCGGCTGGCCGACCTTGAAGCGGCCGTAGTTCTGCTCGGGGAAGCTGATCAGCACCTCACGCTCGCCATCGGTGGCCAGGGTGAAGACCGTCTGCCCGGCCGCCACCACCTGCCCCACTTCCACCGCACGCTTGGCCACCACGCCGTCCTGCGGCGCGCGCAGCACCGCGTAGCCGGCCTGGTTGTTGGCCACATCGAACTCGGCCTTGATCTGCTTCAGGCGCGCTTCGCCGGAACGGTAGAGGTTCTCGGCGTTGTCGTATTGGGAATGGCTGACCATCTGCCGCTCCAGCAGGGTCTTGTAGCGATCACGCTCGGCGCGCACCAGGTTGAGGTTGGCGCTGGCTGCAGTGACCTGGGCCCGGGTGGCTTCAAGTTGCAGGCGCACGTCCTGCGGGTCGAGCTCCGCCAGGGGCTGGTTGGCCTTGACCCGCTCGCCCTCCTCCACCAGCCGTCGGCTGACCTTGCCGCCGATACGGAATGCCAGGTCCGGCTCATAGCGGGCGCGCACCTCGCCCGGGTAGCTGTCCGAAGCTCTTGCCGAAGGCTCTGGCTGGACCACCATGGCCGGCCGGATGCCAATTTGAACGGGCTCTTCGTGCCCACAAGCAGACAGAAAAAAAGCCAGGCTGACTGGCAAGGCATAGCGGAACATGGCGGCGACCTTTCGCTAATGGTGCTTGGAATATTTATACTGGCCGGTATGTTATTAATAGCAAACTCACCAGTCCAGTATTAACAGCGAAAAAATGTCCGACAATATTTCCGCAAACGTTGGGCCAGGCAGGCCCAAGGATCTGGCCAAGCGCCAGGCCATTCTCGAAGCAGCCAAAGTCCTGTTCTTGAGCAATGGCTACGCCAGTACCAGCATGGATGCGGTCGCCGCTGAGGCCGGGGTTTCAAAGCTCACGGTCTACAGCCATTTCAATGACAAGGAGACCTTGTTCACCGCCGCTGTGGTGGCCAAGTGCGAAGAACAGCTGCCCACGCTGATCTACGAACTGACCCCCGACACGCCGGTTGAGAATGTTCTGCTGAACATCGCCCGGGGCTTTCACCATCTGATCAACAGCGACGAGTCGGTGAACCTGCACCGCCTGATCATGACGCTGGGCAGCCAGGACCCCAAGCTCTCGCAGATCTTCATCGAGGCCGGTCCCGAACGGGTGCTGCTGGGCATGGAGCGGCTGCTGGCGAAGATCAATCAGTTGGGCACCCTGCGCATCGACAAGCCGCGCAACGCCGCCGAGCACTTTTTCTGCATGCTCAAGGGCGGGGCGAATTTCCGCCTGCTCTACGGCTGCGGCGAACCCTTGAGGGGCGCCGCCGCAGAGGAGCATGTGCAGGAAGTGGTGGCGCTGTTCATCCGCGCCTACCGGCCGTAGAAACCGGCAGGCGCAAGCGCTGGCTGATGTAGGAGCGGGCTTGCCAGCGAAGCGGACTGAAGACCGCCTTCGCCGGCAAGCTGGCTGCTACAGGGGGCTCAGGCCTTGAGGGCCTTCTTCGGGTAGATGTCGTAGCGGCTGGATTTGCCCTCCAGCCCATGGCTGGGCTTGGGCCCTTCGATGCACGGCGCCTTGCGCGGACGCTTGACCACCACCCGGTGGCTGGCCAGGGCCAGGGCCGCGGCGAGCAGGGCCGGGGCGTCGTTGTCATCGCCCACCAGTGGCCGGAACAAGCGCATTTCCTTCTTCACCAGGGCACTTTTCTCCCGATGGGGAAACATCGGGTCGAGGTAGATCACCTGGGGCGGTTCACCCTGCCAGTTGCGCATCAGCTCGATGGAATTGCCCTTGAGCAGGTGCATGCGGGCCACGATAGGCCCTACCTCGGCGTCCTGCGCAGCGCGGGCCAGGCCGTCTTCCAATAGCGCACCAATCAATGGCTGGCGCTCGATCAGGCTCATCTCGCAACCCAGGGTCGCCAGCACGAAGCCATCCTTGCCCAGACCGGCCGTGGCATCCAGCACCCGTGGTCGCACGCCCTGGGCCACGCCCACCGCCTTGGCGATCATCTGCCCGCTGCCGCCGCCGTACAGCCGCCGATGGGCTGCACCACCCTCGACGAAATCCACCCGTACCGGCCCGGGCGCGTCCGGCCCCAATTGCTGCAACTGCAGGCCCTGCTCCCCCACTTGCAAGGCGAACTCGGCCTCATCGACCTGCAGCGCCAGCCCCAGGCGCTCGGCCCATTGCTCGGCCGCTGGGGCGAATCCGGCGCCCAGGGCCTCGACTTTGATGCGGCAGGCTGCGGGTTGCTCATTCATCTGAAAACACACTCAAAAAATTAATGATCGGCAAAAACTGCCGATAACAGGACTATCGGCCATTTTGCCAGAGCTCAAGCGTCGACCGAGAGCAATGTCAGACATTCAACGCACATCGATAGGTTATATCTCGCCCCACGGCGACTATGGCCTGCGCAACTCCCAGGCACTGAGCGGCGTCAGCCATCTGTGGCAGGACTTCTTTGCCCAGGCCCTGGCCGAGCAACGGGGTGAAGGTGCGAGCGTTGAATCGGTACCGGCGGTGGCCATCGATGGCCCGGTTGAACCGGCTGGCGGCAGCGATGTGCTGGCGCAGATCGTCAACCAGCGTCATTGCGACGTGCAAGACACCGAGGTCCGCCCGCCGGAGCCGCTGTTCCTGCCTATCGCCGAGTTTGAAATGGACCTGCTGGATAAACCCGCCCCGCCCTTCCCGCCAGAAGAGATCGTGGCCCAACAGCGCCAGCAGGATTTCGAAAGTGGCTGGGTACGCCCGATCGTGCTCAACGCCGGCCAGCCGATTCCTGCTCCAGGCCCTGCGCCGGAGCCCCGCCCACTGCACCTGCCGATCGCCGAATTCGAACTGGACCTGCTGGACAAACCCGCCGAGCCGTTCCCGCCTCAGGAACTCATCGAGCAACAGCGGGCGATGGACTTCGATATCGGCTGGGCCCGCCCACTGATCCTGCAGAACCTGCGCATCGCCGCCTGAGCCCAGCCTCAGCGACACACCCACCAAGGCCCTACATCCAGATGAAAGTGGTTGCGATGGGCATTGTTGTAGTCCGGCCCCAGCACCACGTTGAACGCATCACAGGCGCCATCCCGGGCCAGGCGCAGAAACCGGCCTTCATTGCTGTCCTTGGGCCAATCCCGGAGCACGCTGATGCTGCGCCCATCCCCCAGGCGAAAGCCGGCGATGTCCAGGGCGTTGGCACTGGCATGCTGGCTGCGGGCACCGCTCTCGCGGCTGTACATGTTGCGACAGGCGAAACTGCCCAGGTGATCGACTCGCGCCACCCGCTGGCCGTACACCGCCTGCGCGGCCGACTGCAGGCCATGGCGCTCATACAGGGCAAAGGCCACCGCCAGCGGGCAACTGGCAAGAAAGCTGCTGCTCAGGGCCACGTCGCCACCCTGTACACGCAGGGTATTGCTCAATGGGCAAGCGACGTCCGTGCGGCTGTCGAGCTGGCGGCTGGTACGCAAACCCGAGCCCGCCAGCACCTGGTCGCACAGTTGCGGGTCATCCCGCAGCCGCGCCAGCTTGAAACGGGTCAACAGGTTGGGCTTGGCCCGCACGTCCAGCGGCGCCCAGGGATTCCAACTGTCCGCGACGGGCAACCAGCCCAGGCGAACACCGATCAACAACAGGGCGCCCAGCAACAACAAGGCGCCCAGGACTTTCACTACCCGCACAGACACTCCCGTTTCACGGCTGCTTGAACATTTGATTGATCTGCCCGAACGGCATCGCCCGGTCGGCAAAATCGAAACGCCCGTGGCTATGGATATCTAGCGCAGCCCGGTAGAAGGCTCCGTAAGCGGCCCGCGCCAGGGCCGAACCGACACTGATGCGCTTGACGCCCAGCTCCGCCAGTTGCGCCACGCTGAGGTTGAGGCCTCCCGACATCAGCACGTTCACTGGCTTGGGCGCCACCGCTCGCACCACCTGCTGGATATCCTCGGCACTGCCCAGGGCCGGGGCATAGAGCACATCGGCACCGGCCTCGGCAAAGGCCTGCAAGCGGCGAATGGTGTCTGCCAGATCATCACGCCCGTGCAGCAGGTTTTCCGCCCGGGCGGTCAGGGTAAAGGGAAAGGGCAGACTGCGAACGGCCGCCACGCAGGCCTCGATGCGTTCCACCGCCAGCTGGAAATCGTAGATCGGCTGCTCGGCATG